>CAVPAX010000009.1:0-161200 GCA_963701715.1 uncultured beta proteobacterium | reverse complement strand
GCTGCAATAAAGGCTGTGCGCCAATCACGCCCAAACCTTTAACTTCCTGTACATGATTATTTGCATCAGTAATAACCCAATGACGGCTAATTAATTGTGCTGCCACGCTGCCAACGTTGTTAATAGTAACCGTGTAAGCAAAGGCATATTTATTATCATCTGGATTTGATTGGTCAGGTAGATAAGCAGTATTCACGCTCACCGAAAACATATACTTTTTATCTGTTGTAGTCATTTCACCCGATCATGCCGCTTGTAGGCGAGCTCGGGCTAGCTGAGTACAACTTCTTAGGCATGCGTCCTGCAAGAAAAGACTCGCGGCCAGCCTCAATGGCCTTTTTCATGGCTGATGCCATCAACACAGGGTCACGCGCGGCAGCTATTGCTGTGTTCATAAGTACGCCGTCACAACCAAGCTCCATAGCAATGGCCGCGTCCGCAGCGCAACCTACACCCGCATCTACCAGTACGGGAATATTTGAGTTTTCGATGATAATCTGCAAATTCCATGGATTCAGAATCCCCATGCCGGAGCCGATGAGAGAAGCTAGCGGCATTACCGCACAGCAGCCTATATCTTCGAGTTGCTTGGCAATAATAGGGTCATCGGAGGTGTATACCATCACGTCAAAGCCATCTTTTACCAGTACTTTGGCAGCAGCAATTGTTTCAATCACATTGGGATACAAGGTTTTTGGGTCGCCCAACACCTCCAGTTTCACCAGCTTATGACCATCCAGTAACTCGCGCGCCAATCGTAAAGTACGTATTGCATCATCGGCAGAATAACAACCTGCGGTATTGGGTAAATAAGTAAACTCTTCCGGCGGCAAATATTCCAGCAACGAAGGTTCACCGGCAGTTTGACCAATATTGGTTCGGCGTATAGCCACTGTGACAATCTGCGCGCCACTTGCGTCAATTGCAGCACGTGTTTCGGTAAAATCCTTGTATTTTCCTGTTCCTACCAGCAAACGCGAATAATAAGGTTTGCCTGCAATCATTAATTGTTCATTCATAATTTTCCACTACTCACTTATCCGCCACCTACCGCACCTACAATTTCCAACTTATCCCCATCTTGCAATTTTTCTTCTGAAAATTGACTGCGTGGCACTATTTCTCCATTTTTTTCAATTGCTAACCGTTTGCCAGTTAAATTTAATGTCACTATTAGTGCAGAAATTGTCATGTTCCCGCTATCAAATTTTCTGATATTGCCATTTATATAAATTTCCATACGCTCTAAACCACGTGAAAGAGTGTTATTTTAAGATGATTACTAGGTTTTTTGCGTATTTTTAATAACTTAATTTACTTAACCGATTACTGGTATGGCTATTGCTTCCAATCAAATGTAATAAAAAATTGTAATTTTTGTGTATTCCGCAACAGACTATAGACGTTATATACCACGATGTAATGATTTTGATGTTTTATCGACTAAATTTCATGAAAAAGATGAATTTATCTGATAAATTTAACTCACATGCTACAGGAACACAATTCCTGTAGTTTTTTAACTCCCAAAAGGAAAATATGATGCAAGTAACAAATGTTAAGAAAGCTGTAGAAACAGAACTGATTGATGAAATTTACGAACCTGCACTTAATCAAAAAACCGATAAGTCAAAAGTGCAAAAATCCAATGTTGTAGATTTACAGAAACAGACAAATCTTAATCGTACATTAGAAGCTTACAGCGACTGCGTTTAGCTTAAATACAAAACTAAACTTAAAGTGAGTCAAGCAGTAGGTTGAACAAAAAGTGGGCCGCGATTTCGCCAGCCCACTTTCTGAATTTGAATTAACATTAATTCAGATATATATGGTATCTACTCAACTTTTAACTGCGGACGTTTTGGATCTGGCCAATCCAAATGGAAGAATTCGCCACGTGGGTGGTCTACACGCTCATAGGTATGTGCGCCAAAGTAGTCGCGCTGCGCCTGCAATAGATTCGCCGGCAGCACAGCACTACGATAACCATCATAATAAGCCAGTGCTGCACTGAAACCTTGTGCAGGAATACCATTAGTGACTGCCAGAGCAATGACCTTGCGCCAACCTGCTTGTCCATCATTCATTGCATTAGTGAAATACGGATCAAGCATCAGGTTCTTCAGGCGAGAATTCAATGCATAGGCATTGGTAATTTTTTGCAAGAAACGCGCACGTATAATGCAGCCACCACGCCATATCTGTGCAATCTCACCAAAGTTAAGTTTCCAGTTATAAGCTACTTGCGCCTTATCAATAAGCTGAAAGCCTTGCGCATAGGCACAAATTTTGGAGCAATACAGCGCATTTCTGATGGCCTCAATAATTTCTTTCTTATCGCTTTCCTGCTTAATTACTGGGCCCTTCAGAATCTTGCTGGCTTCAACACGCTCTTCCTTGATACTTGAAAGTGCACGCGCATATACCGCAGCCGCAATTGCATTGGCAGGTGCGCCAAGCTCTAACGCATTGGCCGCAGTCCATTGTCCTGTGCCTTTCTGACCAGCGGCATCCATCACTTTATCTACCAAGAAGCCAGGGCCTTCCGGGTCTTTTTGCTGCAAGATATCACCTGTAATCTCAATCAGGAAGCTTGATAACTCACCCTTATTCCATTCTTGGAATACCTTGCCAATTTCATCTGCCGGCATGCCCAACAAATTTTTCATCAACCAATAAGCTTCGCAAATCAACTGCATATCAATATATTCGATGCCGTTATGCACCATTTTTACATAGTGGCCAGCACCATCTGGGCCAATATATTCGGCGCATGAGAACCCGCCCTCAACTGGTTTCCCAGGCTTTCCACCTTCTAAAGGCTCACCTGTCACGGGATCCACTTTAGCAGCGATATCGCGCCAAATCGGTTCTAGAGAAGCCCAGGCTTTGCGAGTGCCAGATGGCATTAAACTTGGGCCAAAACGTGCGCCAGTTTCGCCGCCAGAAACACCTGAACCTATAAAATCAATACCTTTAACGGCAAGCTCTTTTTCGCGACGAATCGTGTCTGTCCACAATGAATTTCCGCCGTCAATAATGATATCGCCTTGCTCCAAAAAAGGCATTAAAGCATTAATGGTCACATCGGTCGCGCTGCCTGCTTTTACCAACAATACTATTTTACGTGGTCGTTTAATACTTAATACAAATGATGCCAGATCAGTATGTCCCACCACGCGCTCATGAGATGGCTCATTTTTTTTACATTCTTCAATAAAGTTAAGGGTTTTTTTGGGGTCGCGGTTATAAACCGCAATGGTATAGCCATGGTCGGCAATATTGAGGGCTAGATTCTGCCCCATTACGGCTAGGCCAACTAGGCCAATATCAGCATTTTTTGTGGTCATAAAATTCTCTTTTAATGGTATTAAACAATATTACAGTGTTAATTTGCGCTGTGAATGGATGATAAGGTGAAAAAATACGGCTTAATTTACTGCTTAGAAATTAAGTCAATTCTAAAAAGCATAAGTATAAATCTATACTGGTCATCTATAAAGTTCTAGCAAACATTTGTATGGCAAGCTGGTAGCATGCGATTGCTAATTCAGAATCAAAACGTGAATCTTCATCGCGCATGAACGCATGCTGCGCATTGAATTCATGCCAGGTAAAATTCAAATTTGCTTCAAGCAATTTGTGATAGACCAACACCCGCCCCGAAACAGGGATATGGTTATCTTGCTTACCCCAAATCATCATCAACTCGCCTTGAATATCAGCCAATCTTTCCATGCTGTGTTGATTAGGTTTATTAGGGATCGTATTTGTATGTAGATCGGTCGCATAAAAACATGCAGTTGCTTTTATTTCCGGTTGTAAAGCGGCGCGAAATGCCAGATGCCCACCAATGCAGTAGCCCATCGCACCTATATTGCCGTTATGCCAATCCTGCTTGTCCAGATATTCAATCATCGCACGATTGTCACTATCGTAGCCCTGCACGTCTTTGGCTGCCTTATCTGCGTTACCCTTGTCGCGCCCGGCATCATCGTAGCCTAACACCGTGCCAATAAGATTAAGTTCATGAAACACCTCTGGCACCAAAACCGCATACCCTTGGCCAGCCATAAAGCGGGCCGCACGCTCAATCGGACCTGTTTGCTGAAATATTTCAGAATAAAACAATATAGCCGGATATGACTTATCACCTGTTGGTCGATGTACATAAGTACGCATCACTCCAGTTGGCGTGGGTAAATCAACAAAATGTGATTGCGTTAACATGAAATTCTTCCAAACTATTAATGATGTTAATAGTTATGATTTTACATAGCTTTATTGTGACTTTCACCTTAAATTTTATGGTATGTTCGCATTTAGTAATTTTAATAAAAAATTATTTATTGCAACAACTGTCATCTATTAAGTAATGCTATTCAAGGTGAGCCTTATGCGTTCAAAGATATGTTGTTTGGTTGCTTTTTTAGGTCTGAGTTTTGTTCAAAATACTTTATGTGCAGAACCAAATCACGCGCTTGCATATAAGCTTAAAGCTTCTGTCGTCAAAGTACATGTCGCCACCTCGAATGGCGGACATGGTGTAGGTACCGGTGTGGCAGTAGGCAAAGACTTGGTAGCAACAAATTGCCATGTATTAGCTAATGCCGTAGGAGTCAAGATTACCAAATTCGGCGATAGCTTTACTCCGGATGCGGTGAAAGCGGATTGGAAGCACGACTTGTGTATTTTGCGCTTGCAATATCTTGATCTTACGCCTGTGGAATTAGGCGATTCTGAAGTTTTAAAATATGAGCAGGCGATATTTTCAATCGGCTTCCCAGGCGGCCCGCCAAAGCCGCAAGTGACCTACGGCAAAATTAAAGCCTTATACCCTTATGATGACAGTCAAATCGTACGCACCGATGCGTCCTTTGTAATGGGCGCAAGCGGTAGCCCTGTGTTTGATAGTGAAGGTAAGCTCGTTGCCATTAGCACCTTTAAAAGCCCCGGGCGCGGTGCTTATTTCTACAATGTTCCCGTAAAATGGATAAAGGCTTTATTGAATGTCCCTGAAACCGAGTCACTTAAGACAGATATATCACCATTTTGGGATGCACTAGAAACTCAACGTCCTTTTTTTATGCGCGTGGTATTGCCTTATCAAAATGGTCATTGGGCAGAACTCAAAGCTGTTGCACAAGAGTGGATTTCTAAAGAACCAACGGACGCTGAAGCTTTTTATTACGCAGGTATTGCAGAGAAAAATTTGGGTGATTTAAACAAAGCGAATCAATATTTTCAAAAAACACTTACTTTGCACACACAACATCCTGCTACGTTAATTGAGCTTGGCATAATGGCTAATCAAGCCGGCAAACCTGAAGAAGTAGAGAAAGTGCGCGTTGCACTAAAAACTATTGACGACGAACTGGATGAGGAATTTACTGAAGCACTAAAACAAAGCGAAGCCGGCTGCAAACTAATAGTCGCTGCTTCTGCCTGTTGAATAGCCTAGCGGGACGTCGTTTTGCCATTCACCGCAATCGTTGCAACGATGATCGTGCATGGTGGGGCTAAGGGTAAGGCTTTTGCTATTGCAAAATTTACAGTATTCGGGATAAACCACATGAGATTTATGATGCGTCTCGTGATGCTCTGTTGCTACTTTGCTGCTACCTAAACCGTATTTATTGTCCATGGTTAACTCCTTCAAATATGTTTGGATCGCGCATAGAATCAATTTTATGATATTGTAAAACTACTCGCTTTTTTACATTAAAACAAGTGGTTTATTATTGGTAGGCAGCACGGTCCAATCTATCCAAAATCGCCACCCATTCCGGTGCATCTGGTGGCGCTTCAATTAACAGCCACTCTACATTTAAGGCATCCATTGTATGTAACATGCTGTAAAGCTGCTCAGCCGCCTGCGCAGCTTCTTTGGGCAAATATACGAAACTGCAGTGTGGCAACTTAGGATTATTGCCATTTTCGCCAATTAATAAAGCTGCACAACTTTGTGATGTTTTAGCAAAATCCATCAGATCTTTGCGTGCGGCAAACAATTTCATCGGGGTTCTGGGTGAATAATGCAGCACATGCTGTCCAGGTGCTTTAGGTAGATTTTGTTGATTTTTTATTGCAGGCTTACCAGCGACTGCTTCAATCGCTGCCTCGCTTATCATACCCAGCCGCAACATACGCCAGTCACTATCTTCCACACTGACAATAGTCGATTCTATTCCCACCTTGCACGCACCACCATCTAACACAGCGATAGCATCGCCCAAGCCGGCCGTAACGTGTGCTGCAGTCGTAGGGCTTAATTGCGTAAATTTATTGGCCGAGGGTGCAGCTAAAGCCAAACCACTTTGTTTTAGTAATTGCAATGCCACCGGATGATTTGGTATTCGCAAAGCTATAGTAGGTTGATTACCACGTACTATTCTGGAAACATGTTCTTTTGCAGGTAATACTAATGTAAAAGGCCCGGGCCAGAATGCTTGTGCCAACTTTTTTGCGAGTGCTGGAAATTCTGCAGCCCAATGACTTACTTGATCAGCATCAGCGATATGCACAATTAAAGGATTATCTGCCGGACGCTGCTTGATTGCGTACACTTGTAGCAACGCCGCTTCATTACTTGCATCTGCCGCCAAACCATAGACCGTCTCGGTTGGAATCGCTACAACTCCACCACTTTTTAGCAGCGCTACTGCCTGAGCCAAATTAACCTGCATAACATACTTACAAACGGTAAAAGCTTTATTTTACTACCTTGTAAGCAAACCATCATGCTGTTTTATATAACTTTCTTTTTATCCGCATTTGCAAAATAAGCATGTGCGGCCAGCGGATGCTTTACAGCAAACTCCTGCGCAGCTACCTCTGCTGGAGTCGGCGATCCTTCTACCGCACGTTTTATGGCCAATTTGGTTGCCTCGTAATTCCAATCCTGGATTTTGGAATTATCTTCGGCATCCCAGTGGATAAAAACTCCAACGCAAATAAACACATCATCGGCTTCATCAATCGGTATCAGGCCTTCTTTGACCGAATCGGCTACAGCTTCCGCAATTCCGCATTGTGCAGCGCCAAACATCTGCACGGCTTGCTTCGCATTTTTAATATCCACCTTGTTGTACATTACAGTAGGTGGTTTAGTCATAAGGTTTGGAGCTATTACGGCTAGCAAGGCGTTATCGCCACGCTTTTGATTTGTAAGTGTTAAGCAAAAAGCTGTTTCTACAGCACTACCTCGTGGACCCATAATCAAATCCACATGCGCAACCTCATTACCCTCACCCACCAGCGCTTCACCAACTAACACTTTGTTAATTTTTAGCGTTTTCATGATAGTCTTACCTTTCCATTCTCAAGCTCTACTCAGAGCGTTAAAAAGACTTATAAATGAGCTTCTCATTAAAAGATTTATATTTAAAAATCAGACAAAATTAACTGGCGATAGTTGCCTAATATTCACTTGGCTTACGCTAAAATAGCCGCTTTTAAAAAGGAATAATATGAGCCAAATTATAGTAGAAAATAATCCCGACCAAACGCGTTTAAATGCACTGGACGTAAGTAAATGGCCAACTTGGCAGAAAGAAGTTTCAGTATTTGATTGGACATTTCCGGAGCAGGAAATCGCCTATATTTTAGAAGGTGAATGCGTCACAACGCCCACTGGAGGCAATGCTGTAACTTTTGGCAAAGGTGATTTAGTGATTTTTCCTGCTGGAATGACCGTCAAATGGGAAGTAAAAAAACCTTTACGCAAGCATTACCAGCTTGATGGTACATTGATTGGTCGCATTTATCGTCGCGTTAAACTGGCATTAAAGTTATAGTTTTGTAAGACTAAATCATCCAGCTTTACGAAATGTCAGATTAATTCGACATGATCCAAATACCGGGTGATGTTCTGTCTTAAGCGGTGATACGCCGTGATAACGCATTCTAGACTTGCCGCCCCAAACGATAACATCGCCATGATTTAATAGAATTTTGATGGTTCTATCTGTACGCTCAAATCCGCCAAATAGAAAAGTAGCCGGCACGCCGAGCGAAACGGAAACTATCGGCTGATTAAAATCACGCTCGTCTTTATCTTGGTGCAAGCTCATGCGTGCACCTGTTTTGTACTGATTTATCAAGCAAGCATCTGGCACAAAATCAGTAAAGCCTGCCTCCAGCGCAGCCTGCGTTCCGAGTGCCGAAAAGCTCGCAGGCATTACAGGCCAAGGCTTACCTGTATTAAAATCCAGCGCATCATAACGATAACCTTTTCTATCCGTAACCCAACCTAGTTTTCCGCAATTAGTCATAGCGACCGACATTGTAAAGCCACCCGGCGTAACCATATGGCGAAAAGGGGATTGCGTAATAATAGATTTTAAGTCATTTAATAATAGCGCTTCGTACTGTAACGCAAAGCCTCGCAAAAACACTGCGTCTTCTGCCAGAGGCACTCGGGTTGTCTCAGGCAGGTTATCAAACAAATCCGCTTTTTCCATATTTTGCACGGCGCGCTTTGCACTTACTTTATCTTTTCCTAGAGGCTATCATTACATCATGAACGCACAATATCAACAGGCAATGGATTTTCTATCTCGATTAGATGCTGACTGGGCTTGGCTAATAGAAACTGTAGGGGCTTGTACTTTCGATACAGAAGCCGAGCCCGAGCTTAATCCTTACGAAGCGCTAGTTCAGGCAGTTGCTTATCAGCAACTTAACGGTAAAGCTGGCGATGCGATCTTTGCAAAATTCAAAAGACATTTTGGCCAAGACTCTGATGGGAAAATTCCTAAACCCGAACAATTAATTGCTGCCAAATTTGATGAGTTACGTGCCTGCGGTTTCTCCGCCAGAAAAATTGAAACCATTAAAGGCATTGCAGAGGGCGCTCTCAGTGGCCTTGTGCCATCCAGATTCGATGCTGAAAAAATGAGTGATGAAGAGCTCATTGAACACTTAGTCACGCTTAAAGGTATTGGCCAATGGACGGTAGAAATGATGTTGATGTTTACGCTAAAACGCATGGACATTCTACCTGCCGATGATTTTGGTATAGTGGAAGGCTACAAACGTCTTAAAAAACTGGGAGTTGCGCCTAAAAGTAAAGAAATTGCAGAAATCGGCAAGGCATGGAGTCCGTATCGCACCATCGCCAGCTGGTATTTGTGGCGTATGCCTAAATAGCCCCTTAATTCAGAACGCGCTGGATACGACCAGAGTCAACAATGTTTTGGATACTGCGGCCCGCCGCCTTGGATTGGTACATGGCAACGTCAGCTTGTTTAAGTATTTCATCTATACTACCGCAGCTGCTATGTAGCAAGGCCGTGCCAATACTTGGTGTGCTACGATGAATATATCCGGCCAGGTCATAAGGCCGTGTAAGTGTCTGAAAAATCTTTTGGCTGAGGTATATAGCTTGATCCTTAGCTTCCGACGAACTCCTACTCAAACTCTCTAACATCACCACAAACTCATCGCCGCCCAGGCGCGCCACGGTATCAGCCTCACGCAAGCAGGATTTCAGCCGGTTGGCAACTTGCTGAAGTAACAAATCACCCACATCATGACCCATGGTATCGTTTAATGCCTTGAAGCGATCAAGATCAATGAACATTAATGCGCCGTAGTTCTTGCTGCGAGTGCTGGCGGCTAAAGCTTGATGCGCGCGATCCAGCAGTAAACGGCGGTTAGGAAGCCCTGTGAGCGCATCGTAAAACGCAAGGTTTCTGATTTCCTCTTCAGCTCGTTTTCTTTCGGTGATGTCAGCGCGGATGGCAATATATTCCTGCGGTTTACCGTCATCGCCCATGAAAGGCACGATGGTGGTATCCACCCAGTATAAATCACCATTTTTATTTCGATTGCAGACCTCACCATGCCAGACTCTGCCATTTGCCACAGTGCGATACATCTCCTTAAAAAAGCCTTTGGGATGATGGCTGGAGTTAAGCAGGGCGTGATCTTGTCCCATTAATTCCTCGCGTGAATATCCGCTGATAGCACAGAATTTGTCATTGGCGTAAATAATACGACCCTGCACGTCGGTTGTGGCAACAATGGCATGCTGATCCAGTGCGTATTTCTGCTGCTCTAAGGACATCAATGCCTGATGTGCAACCGATTTTTCTTCCGCCAGCGCCTGCTCTATTAGTTTGTTCTCGGTCACGTCCTGCAAGGTTTCGATGACAGTGGTGATCTGCCCATTCATATCAAAAATGGGTGCTGCATCAAAAATCACATAACGGCGTTTGCCGCCAATATCGTCAAACCAGGCTTCGGCATGCCAGCCGGTTTCCAACAGGGTAGATTGCCCCTGCACAGGGTAATAGTTTCCGGCCAGATCTTTTTTTGCGTCAAGTACCAGATTAGCCAAGCACGGACGTGGGACGGGATAAAATCCACGCCAGGACTCCGTCGTGCCAACAATATCTTTGGCGGCCACGCCGGTGAGAACTTCGCAGGCACGATTCCAATGCAGTACACGATGCTGCGAATCGATCATGAAGGTAGCAACGCTCTGGTTCTCAATAAATTGCTGGAATTGTTGTTTCTGTTCCATGACCGCCAGTTCGGCAGTCTTGCGTTTGCTGATGTCAGTTTGAGTGCCCAGCATGCGTAGCGGCTTGCCATCTTGGTCCCGATTCGTTACTTTTCCACGATCAAGAACCCAAAGATAGCTGCCGTCTTTGCATCGCACTCTATGCTCGGATTCGTAGCTGGTCATTAAACTGGAAAAGTGCTTATCAATTGCATCGTATACCAATGCTTTGTCTTCTGGATGGATAAGCCTATCCCACTCGTCAGGACTATCGTTTATTTCGTCATCGGCATAACCCAGCATTTCTTTCCAGCGATGAGAGATGAATCTCCTGTTTGCCTGTACATCCCAATCCCATAGCCCCTGGTTGCTTCCTTCAATCGCGAACTGCCAGCGCTCTTCGATTTTTCTGGCTTTTTCTTGTAGGAGTAACGATCTATACCATAGCGCAAAAATTGCGACCATAAACAACGCAACGTTGAGGCCAGAAAACAGAGACAGCTGCGTCAGAATAGCGACAAAAGCTAGGCATAACCCGGCATTTAAGCACAGAGCTGAAGATCTCAATGTTTTACCCACCAAAAAGTTATTGATTTGCATAAACTCTTATCGGCAATTATTCAAAGAACTTGATTGCAAAGAGGCATAAAATTATCAGCAAACCTGCTGGCGCCTTACAGGCCTTGGTTTGTTTCTGAAAATATTCTGGGCTTATTTGGGAATTTTTAAAAAACTAATTCTGGAATTTTAAAAAGTTAGTGCGCCTAATCTATGTCGGCAGAGTCACACTAGGTCAACGACGACTCATCGGCACTAGGCAATTGTAAAGTCACCTCCTGCTTACTGCCTTATTCACTGCACTAACCATGTTAATTATACCGCACCGAATTCTTTGACCCGTTTGATTTTATAATGCCATCTATGCACATTTTTAAATACCACAATTACGCATTTCTCAAGCTGCTCGCGTTTCGCATCCAGCTTGTGCTCGCTTATCAAATCATGGCGGTTACAGTCGGCTGGCATATTTATGAAATCACACACGACACCTTAGCTTTGGGTTTAATCGGTTTGGCAGAAGTGGTTCCTTATTTTGCTTCAGCACTTTTTGCAGGTCATGCAGTAGATCATTATTATTCACGCCGGGCATTTGGTGTGCTGGCAGCGGCATTGCTACTCATTAACGCAGCCACACTTACCGCCATTGCTCTGGACTGGATTGGCAGCGATGCAGCCTTTTGGATATATGGTTCGATAGCATTTACGGGCATTGCCCGCGCTTTTATCTCGCCAAGCTACACCACGTTATTTGCCATTATTTTACCTCGGGATGATTATATCCGTGCCGCTGGTATTGGCAGTGCAGTATTTCAAACAGGCTTAGTCATGGGTCCGGCACTAGGTGGTTTATTGGTAGGCTTTGCCAGCAAAACCATCGCTTATGGGGTCGCCGCTCTGTTGTGCTTTGGTGCCGCGTCAGCAATGTTATTACTCAAGGTGAAAGAACCTGAGAAATCCGAAAACACGCCTGTATTTGAAAGTATTGGCCAAGGCTTACGTTTTGTATTTAGCAACCAAATTGTACTTGGCGCCCTTTCGTTAGATATGTTTGCAGTGCTGTTTGGCGGCGCTGTTGCCATGCTTCCTGCCTTTATTCAGGATGTGTATCACATGGGCCCAGAAGGCTTGGGTATTATGCGTGCCGCACCCGCGACAGGAGCAATTATCACAGGGCTTTGGCTCACGCGTCATCCTATCGATTTTCATGCTGGACGCTGGCTGCTATGTGCAGTTGCAGGTTTTGGTTTTTGTATCATCGGCTTTGGTTTAAGCACAACATTCTGGATAGCTGCTCTTCTGTTATTCCTTTCAGGTATTTTTGATGGGATTTCTGTTGTCATGCGGCAAACTATTTTGCAACTCGCCACGCCCGATGCAATACGCGGACGCGTTTCTGCCATTAACGGCGTTTTTATTGGCTCATCGAATGAATTGGGCGCATTTGAGTCCGGAGTGGCTGCGCGCCTACTGGGCTTAGTGCCCTCCGTGATTTTTGGCGGGGTAATGACATTGGCAGTTGTAGGAGTTACAGCCAAATTTGCACCTAAATTACGAAATTTAGAACTACATCAATTGCACTGATTTTAACCTAGGTCTTTTTTAAGCCGACTGCTGTTTGCATACCGATCTCCTGCACATCACTTTCATCCTTCAGCCCCACACCGGATAGTTTTAATCGCATCGCTTCTTTGGCCAACCAAACTAATTTTTTTGCAGCGGCATCGTACTGCAAGCCTTCGGGCCGAACATTGGAAATACAATTTCTATCCGCGTCAGATAAGCCAAGCTTTGGATTATATGTAAGATAAATGCCCAAACTATCAGGCGAACTCAAGCCGGGTCGCTCACCAATGAGCATGGCTACCATGCGAGCACCCAATGACTGACCAATCTCATCGCCCAATGCCACACGGGCCTGCGAGGCAATCACGACGTGGTCTGCATTCCAGTCTTTAGGTAAATAATGCCGCATTTCCGCCAGTAAAGGCACTACATGGCGCGCCACTGCCAGTGACGACAAGCCATCGCCCACCACGATTAAAAAATCAATCAGCTTGGCTTGATTCATGTTGTTTAAATCTTCCATACTTTTTTCGCTTAACCTGCGGCCCCAGTCCGGGCGCAATAGATAACTGGCACGGTCTGGCGCCATGCTTTTAACGCGAATGGTGGAAAATTTCTGGTTTTGAATGTCCGATTCAAGCGCATCAATATCCAGAGCCAAATGTACAGCATCGCGCGCCATCGCATGGCTTAAGCCGAAATCAAGCACCTCTTTAGTCGGCAGACTGCTTCCCACACGACCAAGTGCAATGCGCGCGCGGGTAAAGTTTTTCAGCTGCTTCCATGGATCTTGTTGCAAACTAGGTTTGTCCGATTGGCTCATGCCGCACTCAGTAAATGTTTAGGCATATTTTGCAGCATATGATGCGCCTGGTCGAGCGGTTGAACCTGTCCGTTCGCGTCCATAATATGCATTTTCTTAAGCCACGTCTCGAACTCCGGCGCGGCTCTCAGGCCCAGCACTTTGCGCAAATACAACGCATCATGAAATGAAGTGGTCTGGTAGTTCAGCATGATATCGTCTGCGCCTGGAATGCCCATAATAAATGTGAGTCCCGCAGTTGCAAGTAAGGTCATCAGGGTATCCATATCATCCTGGTCTGCCTCGGCATGGTTGGTATAGCACACATCACAACCTAAAGGCACGCCCAGCAGTTTGCCGCAGAAATGGTCTTCCAAGCCTGCCCGGATAATCTGTTTGCCATCATACAAATATTCAGGCCCGATAAAACCTACCACCGTATTGGTTAGCAGTGGCGATAAATGCCTTGCAACCGCATAGGCGCGCGCTTCACAGGTTTGCTGATCAACACCAAAATTGGCGTTTGCAGAAAGTGCTGAACCTTGACCAGTCTCAAAATACATCACATTATTGCCTACCGTACCTCGCTTGAGCGAATGCGCAGCCGATTGAGCTTCCTCGAGTAACGCGATATTGATACCAAAGCTTTTGTTGGCTTTTTCTGTGCCTGCGATCGACTGGAATACCAAATCGACAGGCGCGCCTTTTTCAATCAACTGAATCTGGTTGGTGACGTGCGTGAGAATGCAAGACTGCGTGGGGATTTCGTATTGGTTAATCACTTCATCCACTAAATAATATAAGTCCATCAATGCTGGAATGCTATCTGTGGCGGGGTTAATACCGATGACCGCATCACCCGTCCCATACAATAGACCATCCAGCATTGAAGCAGCGATGCCGCGCATGTCATCGGTCGGGTGATTAGGTTGCAAACGCACTGAAATGTGGCCTGGCAGGCCGATGGTGTTGCGGAATGATGTTGTGACATGGCACTTCTTTGCCACCAGAATCAAGTCCTGATTACGCATCAATTTGCTTACAGCTGCCGCCATTTCCGGCGTAATGCCGGGCGCCACAAGTTTTAAAGTTTTTGAATCAGCGCTATCGGAAAGCAGCCAATCGCGGAAATCACCCACTGTTAAGTGGCTAATTTCAACAAATGCTTGCTTATCGTGCGTATCGACAATTAGCCGAGTCACTTCATCGGTTTCATAAGGGATGATAAGTTCTTCGAGAAAACGCTTGAGTGGAATTTCCGCCAGACACATTCTGGCCGCCATGCGTTCAGCGTACGTGTCGGCTGCAACGCCTGCGAGATAGTCGCCTGAGCGCGCCGGTGTTGCCTTTGCAAGCACCTCTTTTAAATCTGCAAACTGATAGGTTTGCGCACCCGCACTATAACGATATGTCATCATGCATTCCTGCTCCTGAATAACCTACCCCTGAATGTTTGCATTATGCGACATTATTTAAGCATGCCGCAAATGGTATCGATAGTTCTCATTAAATGGTACTTGCTTTTGTTAATTTTAAATCTATACTGAAAACGCACTTTGTCTAGAAATAATAAAAATAGCTTCAGAATTTCCTGTTTCTAAGTTTTAAAATTTGTATCTAGTAGTTTCTATTTGCATTTAAACTTTATAAGGGGTAATAAAATGAGTGAGACGAATCAGGCATTGGATCATGATGCCGCAGAACTAAAAAAAATGGGCTATGAGCAAGAGTTGCAGCGGCACATGGGTGGCTTTTCAAATTTCGCTATTTCATTTTCTATTATTTGTATTCTGGCAGGTGGCATAACCGCGTTTCCATTAGCTTTAGGGGGAGCAGGCGGCGCGTCTATTGGTATCGGATGGTTGGTAGGCGGCTTATTTGCAGCCATTGTAGCCTTGGCAATGGCACAAATTTCATCAAGCTATCCTACAGCGGGCGGCCTATACCACTGGGGTTCTATTTTAGGTGGCAAGGGTTATGGCTGGTGCACCGCTTGGTTTAATTTGCTAGGCTTAATTTTTGTAGTGGCGTCAGTTAACTTTGGAGTGTATGACTTCTTTTTTAAAGGACTAGCATTACCCATTCTGGGTATTGATGTGTCAGGATTTGGCTATGCACATCAAACCTTTTACATAGCGCTATTCACTGCTATTCAAGCAGTCTTAATTTATCGCTTTCCTAAATTTACGACTAAAATCACAGACTTGTCAGGATATTTGATTATGGCTATAGGTGGTATTCTTACCATGTCTTTACTAGCATACAACCAAACACCACTAGATTATTCAAGACTTTTTACATTCACCAATTTTACAGGCACTGAAGGCAGTGTTTGGCCAGCAAGTGAAGGCATGGTCTTTCCGTTCCTTCTTGGGCTATTGCTAGCCGTTTACACTATTACTGGTTTTGATGCCTCTGCACATACTTCTGAAGAAACGCGCAATGCAGCAGTAGCCGTTCCTAAAGGCATTGTAAGTTCAGTGGTTTACTCAGTAATTTTTGGTTATATTATGATTTGTACGTTCGTATTGGTCATGCCAGATATTACGACTGGTGTTAAGCAAGGCTTTGGATTTTTTGATGCCCTTTTAAATACATTACCTCCAGTTTTAAAATCCATATTAGGACTTGGTATATTCTTGGTCAACTTTTTGTGTGGTTTGGCTTGTTTAACCTCTTGTTCACGCATGATGTTTGCTTTTGCCCGTGATGGCGGGTTACCAGCATCAAAATTGTTACGTAAAGTTAGTCCAACACTAAAAACACCTGTTGCGGCAGTTTGGGCGTCGGCTATTTTAGCAATTGTGGCTACCTTATATGCTGATGCGTTTAGTGTGCTCGCCGTAGGTTGTGCAGTATTCCTTTATATTTCTTACATCATGCCAACCGCTGCTGGCATCTTGGCTGAAGGCAAAACATGGAAGCATAAAGGCCCTTTTGATCTTGGCGGCTTATCTAAACCTATTGCCGTGTTGGCAGTACTCGGTGGCGGATTCTTAGTAGTTGTCGGCGTACAACCACCCAACGAAAAGGTTCTCTATGTAACAATTGCTATGTTAGTTGTAATGGCGGTATTCTGGTTTGCATTTGGTGAGAAAAAGCGCTTTAAAGGCCCTCCAGCCATTCGCGAATAAACTTAACTATAAGTTTCTCTCTTGCCCATCATACTAGCTATGATGGGCATTTTATTGATTGATTAAAATGAGAGATTTAGACGAACTCTTTGCCGCACTCGCAAAATCACCTTTCCGAAGCGGTTTTCAGTTGCGAGGTAAGGATATCACCTACCTGCTCGAAAAAGGCTTGGAGTTAGTACTCACCCACGCTGAAGACTTTGTCATAAAACGCTTGGCGCCTGCCGAAATCATTAACGATGGCAAACAAACACCCATGCGCGGACACCCAGTATTTGTTGCACAACATGCCACAGCCTGCTGTTGCCGCGGCTGCTTGCAAAAATGGCATCAAATCCCGCAAGGACGCGAACTTTCGCTGGAAGAACAAGCTTACGTGGTGGTTGTGTTGGAAAGATGGTTAAGGCAAGAAATGAAAAAAAAAGCGATTCCTAATGCCAGACTAACCAAAAGCCCCGTCTATTCTTGGCCTTAATAGTATCGGTGCGTAAACCACCACAAAACCTGCGAAACTCAATATCCATAAAACCCCGGATATCAATACCCAATTAGCATAATGTTGTGTACTCAACATGGGCACCAATGAACGAAATACCACACTTACAACAATTCCCGCAAAAACAGGCCCCATCCAGAAAGAAGGCTTTCTGATATCACGCCCAGTATGCCCCAATGCCACACGCGACATCATCCCGAGGGTCATCAGCCCTATACCGCCTATTGTAAAAAGATGTAAGCTTAAAATGGACAGGTTGTTATATTGGACTTGTAACCCATAAAAAAGAAAACCAACATTAATCAACCAAGCCGATAAATAGAGGCTCCATAGCAAAGGCACGCGCCATATGCCAACACTATGCCAATTACACAAACGGTAGCTATTCAAAGTAAATAGAATCCATGCCAGCAATGATGTCGCATCGGAAATTTGTATAAAAATTGTATTTATGAATAAAGCGATGAATACAACCAGAATGCTGATATCCAGCCATTTATATTGCTTAAGCTGGATTTTTGTTTCTACGCCACGTTCGATAAAAAACGGGATGACTCGCCGCCCGATCATCAAAATGAGGCTGACAAACAAAAGTACCGCACCATTAATTGCATACAGCATGCCGCTGGTTAATATCCCATAGCAGCCTAGGTAAAAAACCAGATTTCCTACCCACAGCAAAATCACCTTGCTCACCACGGCAAGCTGCTTCCATTGCTTCGCCTGGATAATCGGCTTGGTAATGGCGCCAATCAGAAAAATGCCAAACAACATATCTGCCACTGCCGCCCATGGTAAAAATGCCGTACCAAATAGGAACAGCACTCTAGCCACACACCACAGCATAAATAATGCTATTAACGGCCTGCCATAAAGCGTTTGGATCCCGGTCCAGTTTTTTACCGCAGTAAGCAGGAAGCCAGCAACCACGGCCATGCCGTAACCATATAACATCTCATGCGCATGCCATTGGCTAATTGATATATGTGAAATGCTTACTGAACCCTGAAAAAAATAAATAAGCATCCATGATGCTATTGAAACAATAGCAAAAACAGCTGCCCCTAAAAAGAAAGGGCGAAACCCAAGATTGAATAATGCAAGTTTTTTCGCGGTTTCTTGCTTGGGTTTGTTAATTTGAATTTGTACCAGCGCCATAAACAGAATATACACTGTCAGCTTACGCACAACCTTGGTAAAGCACAAGGAAAATGCTGACCTCAGCCCGCTAAGGTCAACTAAGAGAGAGAAATATAAGGTAAATTATTTTAAAAAAGAATATCGATGAAGCAGGGAATAAAAAGACAGTGGCAACAATGTCACAGCCCACAACAGACAACCCGAAGTTTTAACTATTTATTTGCTAACTTGGCAAATCCCACCAAAATCAGAATAATAACGGCGAGCACGCCAATTAATGTATAAATTCCTTGCCACCCTAAAAAAGTCATACAGTTCTCCTATCAATATCGGCAAAAACCACCGACTTACCTATAAGAAACCTAATGATAAGGTTAAGTCAACCGGACACTTTGATTTTAATCAATAATATTGCAATAAACCAAGCCGAATCAGCCGTAAACCAGCATTACTAGAACAGGCTTGCAGTATATTTTAAGAGTATGATAATCGCATTTCAATCGCCCCAGGTTTTTAAAGGATTATTCATTATGCTTTCCATGTACGATATTGCCATTCCACCGCTAAAGCGCTCACTAAGCAATCTTTCTGCCATTCTAAAAAAGGGTGAAGATTATGCTGATACAAAAAATATAGAACATGCAGCTTTACTAAATGCGCGGCTTTTTCCTGATATGTATCCACTTATTCGGCAAGTGCAAATCGCCACTGACATGAGCAAAGGTGCAGCCGCTCGACTATCGGGGACAGAAGTGCCCAAGTATGAAGATTCAGAAACGACTTTTCAGGAACTGCAAGCGCGCATTGCTAAAACTATCTCGTTTATCGACAGTGTCAAGCCTGTGCAAATGGAAGGCAGTGAAGCACGTGATATTACGGTAATCGTGCGCAGCAGGCCGCTGGAATTTAAAGGTCAGGCCTATCTGCTAAAATGGGTACTGCCAAATGTATATTTCCACGTAACCACGGCCTACAATATCTTACGCCATAATGGGGTAGGGCTTGGTAAAGCGGATTATCTGGGTCCTAAAGACTAGCTTATTATTAAAGTCAGTCTATTGCCGTTTCACATCGTTGATCTTGCCGGTCAGGCCAAAGTTAGCATACAGGCGGCGCGATTGCGCTGCAAGATTAGCACTTATTTTTCCTGAAATATCCTGATTAGGTTGCACATCGAAATTACCTTTTGCATGAAATTGATCGCTATCCAGTGTAAGTTTTCTATACTGATAAATCCCGCTCTTCGTCTGCAGGCTACCGCTAAGCTTATCGAAGTGTGTGGACTCACCAGCCAAAGACTGGCTTTCTCTTGATAGCACTGCACGGGTAAGCTCAACATCATTGAGACTGCCATTACCAATATCAAAATTGGCGGTGATATCCGGAGTATCTGTCAGCTTGGCAGCTACTACCGATTTGCAAGCAAAATTTCCTGCCAGATCAAGTTTTCCATCAACGGAAGCAGCACTGTTAAATGCCTTCAGCATCTCCAGCACGTTCGCTTTGGTGAGGTTAAAGCTACCCGATGCGCTCCATTGATTACTCCAATCGACAAGCACATTGGCCATTAAGCTGCCGCCATAAATCTCGCCTTTGAACTGGCTGAAATTAATCTGATTCTGATTTAGCACGCCTCTAGCTTTGAGTGTATCAAACACGATTTTAGGATTTACTGGCAAAGGCCAATTGGCGGCAGTAAGTACAACCTCATACGTGCCGCCTTGCGGAAGTATTTGAACTGAAAGTGCATGGTCGGTACTATTCAGCTCAATATTGCTTAACTCATTTGACTCTGTGCGTCCGACTCTTCCTTCAAAAGGCCCAATCTCTAAATCACGAATTTTTAGCGACAGATTTTTAAGATTAATCTGCCCAATCTTCAGGCGCTCAGCTTTGCCGGTTCTGCTAATCCATTGCAGCGACTGCCCAAAATTCTCCCGTTCAATTTTCAATCCTTCAATCTCAAGTGATTTCACTACTTTCACCTGTTCAAACAAGGTCGAAGCGTCTAGCAGAATATGAACAGCCTGAATATTATGGCTTGCATTAGCGCCAACCGTCACATCCCCAATCACCAAGTTCGGCTCTGGCCATAGCGATGCATGAACATCCTTAACTGTTACCGGCTCGCCTGTGCTCTCTGAGGCAAGTTTTTCAATGGGATCAACCAGCATGCCAAGGTTGATATAAGGCAACAGAACAATAAACAGCAGAATCAGTATCGGCAGACCAACCAATGTCGCCTTCGTGCCACGCTTAATCCATTTTTTAGCACTTGTTGTGGCTACCATCAGCATGGCCTGGGTTTTAGCCTGCGCTTTAAGTCTCGCTTCGGCCTTCGCTTCTTCTTTAGCAATGCGTTTAACTTCCTCACGTGCCAGATTCTCAGCATCCTGCCGAGCCTTTTCCTCAACCTCAGGCTCCACTAAATCTACTACTTCAGCTTTGTTCGTACGTTTGGCTTCATACTCGGCCTCTTCTTCAGCCAATTCGCGCAAATCTTCTTCTGACAAGGCGCGGTCATCATCTTCAAATTGAATCCTTGCTGCTTCAGCCTCGCGGGCCATACTCTTCGCTTCAAGATGCGCTTTTACTTGCGCCTCTGCATTAATTTCCATATCAGCTTCAGCTTTAAGCGCCTGCTCAGATTCCTGCTCTATCTTGGCCTTATTTTCAATTTCTAATTTGGCTTGGTCTGCGTCTTTGGCAAGCGCCTCGGTTTTGGATATTTCTCGTTCTTTCTCCGCCTCTTGAGATATACGCTCCATTTCAAGGCGCACATTTTCTTTCGCTTCTGCTATGGCCTTTTCCTCAGCTATTGCTTCGTGGCGCATCTGCTCAGCTTCCTGCTGTGCCCTGCGCTCGGCTTTTAGGCGCGCATCTTCCTCTGCTTTGGCTTTGCGCTTGGTCTCCTGTCTCGCTGCTTTGGCCATGGCCTCAGATTTTTTTCGCTCTTCTTCGGCTTCGCGGATAATGCGCTTCATCTCGAGGCGAGTATTCTCTTCTGCTTCAATTCTGGCCTTCTCTTCCGCTTCTGCTTTAGCGCGCGCCTGGTCTGCCTCTAACTTTTCTTTTTCTTCAGCTTCACGAGCGATACGCTCCGCTTCAAGGCGAGCATCTTCCTCTGCTTTAGCCTTGCGTTCTTTTTCTAACCTCTCAGCCTCTTTAGCCTTGCTACGGGCGTCTGCCTCGGCTTTCTTTCGCGCTACTTCAGCTTCACGGGCAATGTGTTCTATCTCGCGGCGCGCTTTCTCTTCTGCTTCAATTCTGGCCTTCTCTTCCGCTTCTGCTTTAGCGCGTGCCTGTTCTACTTCATGCTGCGCTTTGCGTTCTACTTCCAAGCGCGCCTCTTTCTCTGCCTTAGCTATACGCTCTGCCTCCAGCAAAGCCTCTTCTGCGGCCTTGGCTTTACGTTCCGCTTCTAGTCGTGCTTCTTCTGCAGCCTTGG
The DNA here is from genome assembly GCA_963701715.1 of uncultured beta proteobacterium. Lineage (GTDB taxonomy): Bacteria > Pseudomonadota > Gammaproteobacteria > Burkholderiales > Methylophilaceae > Methylotenera_A. The sequence continues at coordinate 139,549 of CAVPAX010000009.1, read as the reverse complement.
CACGGGCTTCCGCCTCGGCTTTTTTTTGCGCTTCTTCCGCTTCCCGGGCAATACGTTCGATTTCACGACGCGCATTCTCCTGGGCTTCGGCTTCCGCTTTGGCACGCGCTTTCTCAGCCTCTAGTTTGGCTTTTTCTTCAGCTTCCTTAGCCTTGCGCTCCGCCTCTAAACGCGCTTCTTCTGCGGCCTTGGCCTTGCGCTCCGCCTCTATTCTGGCTTTTTCTTCGGCTTCTGCTTTTGCACGCGCTTTCTCAGCCTCTAGTTTGGCTTTTTCTTCGGCCTCGCGGGCAATGCGCTCGATTTCAAGTTGCGCTTTCACTTTCGCCTCAGCTTTTTCTTTCGCTTTGGCACGCGCCTGTTCAGCCTCTAATTTGGCTTTTTCTTCAGCTTCCTTAGCCTTGCGCTCCGCCTCTAAACGCGCCTCTTTATCTGCCTTGGCCTTGCGCTCCGCATCCAGCCGCGCCAGCTCTTCAGTCATAGCACGCGCCTTGGTTTCCACCTCGTCTTCATCGAGAAATTCTTCAACAATCATGGGCGTAAAGTTGCTGGTAGGCGCCCAGTCATCAGCTGTACGAACCGCGATAGGCTTAATATAGCCCTCGCTTTCAAGCTGGGCTAACGCCGAAGCCAGCTCTTGCTCGCTCAGCTGAATGAATTTAGACAGTATTGTTTCGGCCTCTGACTTGCCATCGATGTGTGTTAGCACTTTCATCAATTGTGATGACAAGCCGCCTATCAGGGAAGTACGTGCACGTAAGCCCTTGGCTGTTTTACTGTAAACGACAGATAAATCCACCATTTTTTGCATGTAATCTTAAAGTACGCTGCCAGATAGTGCTAAGCACAAAGGTTGATTAAATTCCTTAATATTTTGCTGTATCGTCATTTTCAAGTTCTGTTCTCCTTGCAAACGAACGCTATTTTTTCCATATACCTAAACCAGTGAAAAAAACAGCTTTATATACCCATAACACTACATTAGTTTGGCCTTTTATACTCGCACGAATACCTTATTGCGTCAATAACATAGGGTGGTTATGTATTGTGAATTATTAACATTGTCTGAATGTAGCAACAAACTCGTCGATTTTTAAAACAAACGAGGCTGCATTTTTCTTAAAGTTTGCTGCAAACATGCCGATGTAACTTTTAATACTGCTCAGTTAACAAATGAGGTATGTGATGACAATCTATCAAGTGCTGGATGAAGAAAACCAGGTGTATTGCGAATTTATGGATTTGCAAAAAGCCATGCAAAGCGCGCAGACGTTCACCATGTGGGATACAAGCCACTACTACCATGTGGAAGAACTGGAATCGGAATCGGATTGGCCGTCTGATTAAGAATACCAAAAGCATTGAATTTTTGGCCTGATTTATGCATAACATAAAGCACGGTCCGCTGTTACCGATTTAGTTTTAGGAACACGAAATGAAACTGATTACTGCAATATTAATCCATGCCTGGCTGGCATTAAGGCTAAGGCACGATGGCACCGGCATGCCGGTAAGGCTTCCTGCAGCATTTGTACTGGCAGCATTGTATATCGCGCTTAATCTCGCCAATAAAAACCTTAACGGCGGCATCAACCTTGAAACAGTGGTCGGCTTAAGCTTTGTCGCACAGTTTTATCTTTTTGGCCTAAGAACTAAACTGATCGGCCTTTTTATCGTAATCAGCATTTTCACCAATGCACTCATGCTTGCATTCACAGCGCTGGCTGGCGTGCCGGAAGAAAAACTGTTTATACTGCTTATCATAGAGTACATCATGATTTTTGCAGCATTAATCAACGTGATTAAAAGCGAAACCAAAGCCATCTAAATTTCATGCTCTGCTAGCCGCATGGATATTGGCTTACAGAGCATATAAACTAACACTTAATACTCCACCATCACCTCATTGCGCCTTAAAAATGGCAAAGTCCACGGCGGGTTATAGCGCGCCAGTTCAGGCGTGCCGATAGGTTTAATTTTCTTTGCAGCAAGCCAAGCCAGCAATTCCTCGGTTTTTTTAGCTGTTTTAGCCTCGCCCGCCAAACCGGAAAAGCGTACCACCGCAAAATTTTTGGCAGGTAGTTCACGCAGCATCACCGCTTTATTATTAGGCACGGGCAAGGTTTCAAGTGTGTATTGGCTAGGCATTACAAAATGCATGCGCCATTTACCCGCCATCTCTTGCATGCTCACTGGCGCGGTCATGCTGATTTTCTCACTTTTAGGTTCCATGGTTACTGGCGCAGTCATACTAATCTTCTCACTAGCGCCATTGCGCGATGTGTTATTACCAAAAATATAATCTGCAATTACCTTAAACCCGCTGTTTGAGGCTTTATCCAGATCACCTTCTACCAAGGTTTCCGCAACAATCATCGGGCTATAAGCGCGCAACTCAAAATCATTCGATTTTTCGGTTACCGTGTATTTTGGTTCCTCAATCGCCATAGCGGCTTGTGTTCCAAATAAGGTGAAGAAACAACATACTAACATTATACGTAACCACACTAGATTGCTCCTGACTTGTTAAAAATTATATAACACCATATACTATGAGTGGCGTTAAGAGATTTAATTCAATAGCTTTACATTACAAAACGTTATGCACTGCAGACCGCATGGATATTGCCTTGCAGGCATGATAGAAATACGTGAAATTACGTCGAATTTCGATATTTTGTAATACCCACGCACTCAAACGAGTGCTATAGTGAATACTTACCGATGGAGAAATTGGCAATGACTAAACAGGATTTAAAAGACGCAAAATTTAAAGAGCATGTGGATGCCGTTGAAAAACACAAAGCTTTACTTGAGAAACTGCATCTGGATTCAAACACCCAGTTAGATGAAGTCACTGGCTCCCTTCAAAAACTCGCCCTCACGCTTGAAGAATACCTTAAAGTTATTGGCATTCCATAATTTTCAAACGTAATTTATACGGCGCAACGCATTAAACTGATTGCGCCCTGCGTACATTTGCACAAACTTGATGCATCACCGCCTTGCAGCCTATCTAGAATTTACCTTAAATAAAATGAATAACCTGATGAATAATAATTCATAGGGGAATTTTATTAACTTATTGAATCAATTGTGTTTTTTGGCCTGATTTTTGCTGAACACCAGATGTAACACACCATTGATCAACCTAAGTGCTAAGGGGGTACAAAATGATGATTTATCAGGTAGTCAACGAGCAAAACCTTCCGCTATATGCATTTCTAACCTATGAAAATGCTGCGGAAGAAGTCGAGATGCTGAATGAAAGCCGCGAAGACCATTACTTTTTTGTGAATGTGCTGGAGCTGGAAGATGATTAACTGAAAAACGCTTGATTTGAATCAGCAACCTACCTAAGGCACTTGCCCTGCAGGCCTTATGGATATTGGCTTTTAGGCCTGCTAATCGCGCGATCCGAACATGCATTTAATATAATCGTCAATATTTGCACAGTGTTGACGAATCCTCAAACAACTTTTCTCTAAAATTCACCTTGATTTATTATCAATTTTGCCAGAGGATTTATTGTAACCTATTGAAATATATAATATAATTATAATAAATCGATTGCTGGCTTAGTACTTGCTCAATACACACTGTGATGTAGTTAATTTAACGATGTGTTAAGGAGCGAAAAATGACAATTTACCAAGTGATCAACAAACAAAACCAATTAGAGTATGCATATCTTAACTATGAAGTAGCTGTAGAAGAGGTTGCCAAACTGAACGAAAGCCGCGAAGAAAGTTACTACACAATTAATGCGGTTGAAGACGAAGGCTTTTAACCAGAAAGCAGGCAAGATAAGGCCGGAACAGGCCAATAATTAATGCCCTGCGAGGCACATGGATATTAGATTGCAGGGCAGTTGATGGATTTGAGCTGGGTTCAAGCAGCTTAGAACAATCAAAGTGTTAAAAGGCGACAACTTCGAGAGTACGCCACTCAATAATACAGCGGTTCAAACCTCTACAGAGGAATAAGTCGATGGAGTTTTTCTAGCTGTTTGCCAAGCAACCAGCTTGGCATGCATGCGTTTATAGTGCGAACCGTGCCAGTAGATTCGCCCGCATGTTGGACAGTGAAATAGCGGCCCCCCTGACCTGAGCACATCGGCCGGCGCATGCGCCAACGCAGCGTCATCCGCGATTTCCAGTCGGGTGTTATCCACTAGGCACCGCGTGAAAGCATGGCCCAGCCAATCCAGATGGTAGTATTCAGTCAATAATGCAGCCAAGTGATTCAGATCTACGGGCGGCAGAATCAGCGCCACATCGCGCGCTGCCTTGTGTTCTCGCACCAGCATATCCTGTGTTAGGAAATAGCGCCCTTCAGTATGACATTGCTGCAGCAGCTCTGCGTCACTTGCGCCATCTCGCGCGAGCAGCGCATCATAACCGGCAGCACGCAGATAGTGGCATAGCCGGCCAAGCATTTCGTCACATAAGAATCTAGGCATGACATTCATAGCGTATTCCCTGGAATTATAAAATATAGATTTGGATATGGAAAACGAAGGCTTCGTTTTTTGGCTGAATCTTGCTATTGATTCACTTGTTGGTCAACGGCCGCTACCCAATAACTTCGAAGCCGTTAAAGTTGCCATCATCCAACCCGATTTCGACCCGTTCCACATATGCAAGCTCAGGGCCATGTTGCGCCCAACGCACAAGAGCATCTACGGCAACTGAGCTGCCATGCACTGCTGCTTCTACCGAGCCATCGCTACGGTTTCTTACCCAACCGCTAACCCCTAATTTACGGGCTTCATGACACATCGAATTACGGAAAAACACACCCTGTACACGGCCGTAAATCGCGAGGCGCAGCTTTTTATGTGGCGAGATTGTCATCATGTGGAAAGATTATGCATCTCTTACGTACCCAACACGCCGACGAAAGAAGAGCCAACTATAGATTGCGATATTAACGATAACGACTATTCCGGCAAGCGCGAACTGAATCTCTCGTGTAAGGCCGGAAGGATAGATGACGTCCAGCAAATAGTGCTCAACAAAGCTCTCTGTGTAGCCGGACAACCCCGCTTTGATGCGAAAGTAGTTCTCTAAATGTGTAAGCGGGCAGAGGCGGCCAGTGAACTCAACAAAGAACCCCCAAGCGGCAGCTGGAAGATGGATTAAGAAGGTCCAGCGGCGCCATGCTGCCATTATGCCGCCCAAAAGGGCAAACAGAATGAAGGCCAGATGGAGCAGGAGCACTCCGTCAGCAGCGAAACGAAATAGCATGACCGTTAAGATGTACGCTGGATTGGCCCATTTTATGCATGTTTTAGTGACCCATCAAATCTTGTAATTTACAAAACATTATACTAAGTTAACGTTAAAAAATGGGGCTGAATGAAAGATTGCTTGATGTGGCGCAGCACCTTTAAGTGATAACGCCCTGCGAACGAGATAACAAAATATTCGCATTTGCTCAATTTGCGATTTAGCATGAAATATTGGTTGTACACACCCACCCCAATTGGCTGTATACAACCACTTTATCTATATAAATCAATAGTTTATTGATTTGCATCAACGATTTTTATAAAATATCGCTATATCATGCATTATCGATAATAGGTTTTTTTGTTAGATATAAGGAGATTCAAATGAACAAGAAATTAGTATTACTAGCGTTAGTTTCTACGTTTTCAAGCACGCTTGTTTACGCTGGCGGGCATGCACATTCAGGAAAAATGGAAACCTGTATGAAAGCGGCTTTGGCAAAACATCCAGGTGAGGTGCTTACACTTGAGGCTGAAATCAGCGAGGGTAAAGCCCAGTACGAATTCGACATTAAGGGTAAAGATGGTAAGGAATGGGAAGTTGAATGCCTGGCTAAATCCGGCAAAGTCATTGAGGAAGAGCAGGAAGTTGCTAACGCGGATGACCCTGCATTTAAGAGTAAGGCCAAAATCACTCAGGATGAAGCTAGAAAGACCGCACTGGCTAAATACGCAGGTGAAGTTGTAGATTCAGAGTTTTCTATCGAAGCTAATGGCAACCCTTCCTATGAATTCGACATCAAAACTGCCGATGGCAAGGAAATGGGAAGTAGAAGTGGACGCAGTGACTGGCAAACTGGAGGAAAATCCTGAACAAGAAATATATCAGATTGGTGTAGAACAGTAATTACAAATCACTTCAGCACAAAAGGCACTCTGTAAGGGTGCCTTTTTTTGTGGTTAATTTTTGAAACTAAAGTTCTGAAGGCAGAAAATTGCTTTAGTTTTACTCTTTGCAATCTTTGCCTTTGATGAAGATAACTAACCTATGTGGACTCTATGGCCATGAATGTTAAGCTTGAATTTATTCAAGTTTAAAATCAATCGGTATGATTAGCTTCACATCTCTGCCTTGATAATTACTGGGTAAAGGAAGCTCATCTACGCCTTTTCTAACCATTTCAATCGCTTGCTCATCGAGCACATTATGACCCGATGATTTATCTATAGTCACGCTAATTGTTTTGCCATCTGAGGAAAAATGGATTAACACTTCCGCCGTACCTTGCCATCCACGCCTTATTGCCACTGGGGGATAACGCTTGAAGCGCTCACAAACGCTTAGCAGTTTGCGGCCATATTCATTCCACAAGCCATCATCGCCCGGACCAACACCGCCCTCTCCGTAGCCTCCTGAACTCAATCCATCTGTACCAGCACCATCACCTGAACCTGCAACCGCAGTTCCTGTGCCATTTCCTGAGCCAAGCCTGCCCCCAACGGGTCCTGTTCCGAATTCGGAGCTACCCTCGCCTGGCCCAGAGTCAGAATCTCCTGCTTTCAATATTGGACCTAAATTATCGCTTGAAGAATCTGACAAATCGGGAGTTTGATTTATTTTAGGATCATCTTCAGGGCGAGGCTGTATTTTTTCTCTCTTCGGTATAGGTGGTACCGTATTCTCCGGCTGATTGGGACGGGAAAAAATATCACTTTTGGAAGCTGGCTTCAATATAAGACTGGCAACCTCCACATATTGCTTTGGCATGGTATCGGATGGAATGTTATGCCGCATCAAGGCCAAGATGCAAACAAATATTGCATGCAGTATAATTGAGATGCGAAGTCCTAGATTCGCATCATTAGTTTTATATGTATGCAACACAGCAATTGGTTAGCCAGCTAAGAAAGCATTATTGTAAAACACTAATGAAGTCATTGGTTTCCAGATTTAGTGATAGTTGTGTTTTTTATTTTATGCCTCCGGCTCTAACAAAGTCCATATGTTTGAAGGGTTATCATGAGAGGTCGATCTAGGCGATCTTCCTATGCAAAAAAACAGCCAGATATTAATCTGAATTCATTCCTGGATTTAATTCTTAACATCTTGCTGTTTTTTGTATTTGCTACTGAACTGGCCGTTTTTGATGCCATTGATGTTGCAGTGCCGGTGACAGAATATTCAGAAACTTCATCCACACAAAAACGGACTTTTATCGTCTTTATTACAAAAGACAATCAATACCTCGTTGATGGTACAAAAGTGGCGATTGAGCAACTTGCCAACATTCTAATCCAGAAAAAAAAGACCGACGCCACATTCACTGGAGTGATTGTCAGGGGAGATCTTAATAGCAACTTACAAGCTTTAGTTGATGTATTAGCAGCCTGCAGAGTAGCTAATATTGAGAATGTTAAAGTCGAAACAGAAAAACCTTCAAACTAACTTTACCAAATGAAAGTGAATTATGTTATTCAGCGAAAATTATCTTGACGAGTATGTACTTCAAGGCGGACTTACCATGCTGGGACTGGTGCCGTTATCCATTTATACCTTCGGCATCGTATTGCAAAGATTCATTGAATTACGTGCAACCCGTGCACTACCAGAAACGCTGGCAACTCGCGCAAAAGCTATTTCAAATCAAGATTCCTTCGATTTGTTTGTTGCTGAATTGCATACTCAGTCCTCTCCCTTAGCCAAAATTATTCTGGCCTACATTGAGGCTGGAGAACGTGGTGAGCCAGTTAACCCTGAAGTGAATCTAATCCCTATCGAAGATGTGACCGATAAACTCTATCAGTCTCTATCTCCTATTTCTACTGCTTACATTATCGGCCCGCTGCTTGGTGTTCTAGGCACCACAATCGGTATCATGGGAACATTTGAACAATTCGCAGTCGTTGGAAAAAGGGATATGTCTGCACTTGTATCGGCAATTGATAAATCTCTCATCACCACAATGTGGGGACTCATTATTGCGATTCCTGCCTATTACTTTTACTCAATCTTGCAAAACAAAATCTTTAAATATGAAAGAGAAACTCTGCCCCGGTTGTTAAAAGACATCATGCAAAATCTTGCGCCCTATATCAAACTTAAACCAATCGACTCTTTTGAACGAGGTCAGACTGATGAAAAAATGTAAGACTCTAACTGATATATATTAGCTTTTATTTATCTCTGAAATATAAATAAAAACACCCCACCGAAGTGGGGTGTTTATTTTGGTACTGACTTGTATCTAACTACTACTAGATTGAATCTAGATTATAGTTTGAATACTGTCAATGCACCGCCGCCAGGAGCAGCGTTGTATTTAGTCAGTTCAGCATAACCGCCAGCAGCACCCAGTGCGTCTGTTGGGTTAGTCATACCAAGGTTCATCGCAACGCCAGCCCAGCCACCGATACCTGATAGCACGCCAACGTGTTGTTTACCTTTGTTACCGTATGTGAATGCATTACCAATCACGCCAGAACCTACTTGGAATTTCCAGAGTTCTTTACCTGATTGTGCATCCAATGCTTTAAACCAGCGATCTAAAGTACCGTAGAACACCAGGTTTGATGCAGTTGTTAAAACACCGCCCCAAGCAGAGAATTTCTCTTTGTTGTACCATACTTTTTTGTTGGTCATTGGATCATAAGCACCGAAGCCACCCATCACGCCGTCTGGACCTGGGAACATGGTCAATGTAGCACCCACCCATGGTTGACCGGCAGTGTATTTAGACTCAACTGGCTCGTATGTCATACATACGTGGTTAAGTGGTGAATACATCAAACCAGTTTTTGGTGAGTATGCAGCTGGTTGTTGGTCTTTAGTACCCAATGCCGCTGGGCAAATGCCTTTAGCATTGTAGTCTTGGTGCGTTGATGCATTTGGAGTTTTAGCTGGCACGCCTGTTTTTAAATCCACATGGGTTGACCAGTTTACAAATGGGTGTACTTTCTCAGCAGCAATCAATGTACCAGTATGCGCATTCCAAGTATATGCGTATCCGTTACGGTCATGGTGCCATGCGTATGTTTTGCCGCCTTTGTCGAACAAGATCACGTCATTAACACCGTCATAATCCCACTCATCGTGTGGGGTCATTTGCATACCCCATTTAGCCACGCCAGTGTCTAAATCACGTGCAAACACTGTCATAGACCATTTGTTGTCGCCTGGACGTACGTCTGGGTTCCAAACAGATGGGTTACCTGTACCGTAGTACACTAAGTTTGTGCGTGAATCATATGGCCACCAGCCCCATACAGAGCCACCGCCATGTTGCCAACCATCTTTAACTGCTTGTGGTTTCAACCATGTACGTGTACCAAGTTCTTTTTCACCGATTTTTAATTGGTCAGCAGGCAACGCTTTAAATGAACCGCCTTGCTTGTTGCCGCCATTGACATCTTCATACACTGATAGTGCGCTATATGATGGATTATCTTTATTAAAATCAGCACCAATCAATACTTCAGCATCCGGGCCTGTTGAGTAAGCTTTCCATGCCAATGAACCGTCTTTAATGTTGTAAGCAGCGATAAAGCAGCGAACACCGAATTCAGCACCTGAACAACCTGTTAAGACTTTGTCTTTGATAACGTGAGCCGCATTGGTGTTAGTAGCGCCAACTTTTGGATCTGTGTTGAGTACAGACCATACTTTAGCACCGGTTTTTGCGTCCAAAGCAACCAAGTTACCATCGTTTTGTTGTAAGAAAATCTTACCGTCCCCGAAACCAAGACCACGGTTTACGTTGTCGCAGCACAATACAGCTTGTACTGATGGGTCTTGTTTAGGGAAATATGACCAAACGATTTTTTGATTGTCGTTTAAATCAAGTGCGTATATGTTGTTTGGGAATGCTGTATGTACATACATCATGTTGCCAACAACCACTGGTGAACCTTCGTGACCACGGTTTACACCGGTTGCGAATGTCCAGGCAGCTTTAAGGTTTTTTACGTTGCCTTTATTGATTTGTGCAAGTGTGCTGTAGCCTTGATTGTTATGCTGACCACGAGGATGCACCCAGTTATTAGCATCCTTCATTGCTGCTTCTTGGTCTGCTGCGGCAATTGCAAATGCTGGTAAAGCCATTGCTACACTTGCTGCAACGCCCATAACGCGTTTTTTTGTAAACATAGTAATCTCCAAAGATAAATTTGAGAATGAAAGTAAAAATATTCACCTTGCTTACATCAAAACTGACACTAGGAAACCAGCCTATTGAATCAATAGTACATATGAAAGCCTAAACTTAAGCTTTATATATAATTGTTTCAACTTGTAAACGAATGTAACTTTATATAAAAAACACATCAATTAAGCCATCCAGTTTTTTATATCCACAGGGTCCAGATATATAGTTTTTGCATCTTAAAAAAATTTGTTATTATCTGCGGTATGGATTTAGCCTAGATTTCCATCAAGTAAATACTGCTCTTGAACTTAAATGTAACCTTCAGTTATTGATTTAACTTAAGTTTATTAAGTAAAGGGTTCAAAAAGTGCTCTGATGAAGGAATTGAATGTTAAGACCATGGGAACTTAACGTGAATATCGTGCGGAATTCAGGCACTCCGATTCATGTTCAAATCGCCAAAATAATTATTGAAGAAATTGAACGGGAGCGCTTTAAACCTGGCGAGGCATTGCCTGGTACCCGAGAGCTTTCCAATAAACTCAGAGTTAATCGCAAAACCGTCGTGCAAGCTTATGATGAGTTAATTGCACAGGGATGGCTCACCACTGAAAATAAACGTGGAACATTTGTTTCTTCGCGCATCCTGACAGCAAGCCACTATGCGAAACCAGCCAAAATTTCAGCAATTAAGGTTTCAGGGAAAAAGCATCGAATCTCTGATAAATTAATCCATCCACAAAATAATAGACAGTCTGCAGACTGTATTAACTTTTGCGAAGATTTACCTGACTCTAGATTAGTTCCATTTGAAGTACTATCACGCGCTATGCGCCATGCGCTTATTTCATCAGTAAGAAACAACAAACTACATTACAGCGACCCAAGAGGCGTCAAAATTTTACGAGAAGCCATTGTGCAAATGCTCAACATGGAAAGAGGCCTGAACACTAATCTAGATAATATCTGCATTGTACGTGGCAGCCAAATGGGTATTTGGCTTGCAGCTAGAGTTTTAATCGAGGCAGGTGATTTCATAGTAGTTGAACAACTCAGCAACCCGGCTGCACGTGAGGCTTTTAAAAATTGTGCTGCAAGTATATTGACAGTTTCTCATATTGAATCTGGAATTGATTTAAATGCATTAGAAAGCCTTTGTCTTAGTTACAAGGTACGTGCTATTTACGTCACTCCAAATCACCAGATTCCTACCGGCACAAACATGTCAATAGAAGATAGGAAGAAATTATTAAAACTCGCAGATTGTTATGATTTTGTAATTATAGAAGATGACAGTAATTATGAATTTAATCATACGCAAGGCATTACCTTCCCTATAGCCAGTTTAGATACAAGTGGACGCGTGATTTATATTGGATCATTTTCAAAAGTGTTGGCACCTGGCTTTAGAATCGGCTATATAGTCGCACCAGTACATGTTATCCAACACTTTGCAAGTGACATCAGCATAATAGATCGTCAGGGCAATACAATAATAGAGCTTGCACTTGCTGAATTGTTGCTAACTGGGGAAATTAAGCGACATATTTTACGCGCAAAGAAAATTTATGCTGAGCGCAGATACTATATTAGCAATCTAATTAAGCTGGAATTAAATGAATTCACGACCCATACAGTACCAATTTCAGGTTTTGGTTTATGGTTAACCATTGCTGCCAATATTGATATTGACCTATTACTGCACGATGCCGAAAAAGAAAAAGTCAAGCTAATGTCACCCAGTGTTTTCTCTGAACATCAACAATATATTTCTGGCTTACGCTTAGGCTTTGCACACCTAGATTTAGAGGAAATAACCTTAGGGATTAAACGATTAAGAAGCGTTTTCTTACATCAAGCAGACCAAATCTTAAGCGCTTAATATAGCTTGCTGGTGGCTGTAATCAACCATATTGGTTGATATGACCCTATAAAACAAAACAAGCCTTTAACTTCATTAATCATAAATAATCAACAAAATCAAAAGCTTGCTATATTTTTTAAGTTTAGGCATGCATATTGCATTAACTAAACCTGGAAGATCTATCACTAGGACCTTCATTATTACATAATTTTAAGGGTTGTGTGTATGATGAACGGGATAGACTTCCAACTTAATTTTGTTAATTTGCATCTGCAAAAGTAAAACAGGCGCTTAGCGGCGCCTGTTTTACTATTTTTCTGCTTAAGAATCTCGTGAAGAATTAAATAAATTTCAAAACTTCGTTATTCTTGCAACCAACATTTTTACGTTGAAAAAAACTTTATAAAAGTTAAGAATTGTTGATAATCGTTAAACTATAAGACAAACAATCATTATTCACTGCCAATTACTTTGTGGTGCGCGGTTTGAATTTTAGCTCTCAACTTCTTCACGTCCGTAGTTTCTTGGTACTGACTAATCGCTGTCTCTACCTCTTCAGACATTTCTAGTGTGTATGCGGTTATTGATGAAATGATCGTTAACGTACATAGCAGTTCCAAGCTTGAGATACCTTTTTGTTTACGCATAAAAGACCTTTAAATATTATCACTACGATAGAGACAGCAATAAATTAACTATCGGCAAATTACTTAAAATCTTTAACGATGAAACAAGTCTTCAAGCTTTACTTTACCCTCCCATAATTACCAGCCTGATTCAGGCTTTATTAATCAACGACAACGGCGGCGAGATTTGCCTTTGCACTCTTCAAATAAACCAGACTCGCCTTGTTCTATGTAGTACGCATCTGCATTTAACATGACATATCGATCTTCATGAATAATCGAGGTGCTGATTAACAGCTCTATGCCTGTTTCACCTGGGTTCTGCGCACTGTAAACATCGTAGGCGCCAGCCGCTGCAAGCGTGCCAACACCGGCAGAGGAAAATGAAAATGATTTTAATGCATCACGCAGCACCCAAAACCCTGCCACACCTGCCGTCGCCATGCCAGGCTTATAGCCAAATGCTGAAGGATCAAATGAAGATGCGTGACGAATGACTTGCGCTTCGTAACTAAGCTCAATCGCCCCTTCTTTTTTAGTCGAAACTGTAAAGTCCGCATCAATAAGCTCTGCAATCATATACTTACGAAATGCGCGACTAAATTCCGAGGTGGTGTTTTCTGAGATATAGAGCGGCTTATCCCTCAACTGGCTTTGCTTACTTAATGCAAACTTGGTTTGCGCTACTGCATCATTAGCAATAAAACCCCAATGCTGCGCAGCCATGGCTTTTTTCTGTTGTGCTGGAGGAAAGTTTTCTGCCTGAGGAATTGCAGTAGCGCAACCCACCATTAGCGAAGCAGATAAAATCAATAGATATGCGGTTAATCTCATACATTTTTCCTTTAAGATTAAATGATTATTCATTTACTACATCTGAAATAGCCTCAACTGCATCTAGCGTGACATCTTCAGCTTCGGCCGGCGCAGTGACGATATGCGGGGTTACCAACAAAATGAGTTCCCGCTTAGTTTTATCTTCAGCCTTTCGTTTAAATAGCTCGCCCAGCAAAGGAATATCCCCTAACAACGGCACCTTTTGCTCGGTATAGCTGGCGCTGTGGTCTATCAAGCCGCCAATGGCAATAGTTAAGCCATCTTTTGCTACCACGGTGCCTTGAATATTTGAAGTCTGTACCGAATCTACATTAAGATTAGTTACAGTGGCACCCACAGGAACGGGAATAGAACTAGAGTTTTTGCGCAGCGTTGAGGAATCCTGCTGAATCAGTAGCGTAATGGTTTTGTCGGCATTTATTTTAGGTAGAATTTGCAAGGTATTACCGATATTTCGAATTTCCGTTACTGGGATAATGGCTGGGGCACCGACCGCGATGCCGTTGGTCGCGCCAGCGACTGCATCGAAACCTGTGGTGATGACCTGTTCCGTACCCACAAACACGCGCGCTGGCTTGTTATTGGTTGCCAGTAAAATGGGTGAGCTTAAAGTGTTAATCTTATTATCTTCTTGCAGCAATTGGATTCTGGCACGGATTTTATCGTTCATGAATTGATAAACAAAAGTGCCGCCTTCGAGAGCAAAGTTACCTAAACCTAAAATATTTCTAACGCCAGTGGTATAGCTCCCTGATTGTGTTTCAGTTACCTCCGCGCCCGTACTTGTAGTGAATGTATTAGTTGAAGTTACGTTGATTGGTGCTGAAGTAAGTAAAGGGTTCCTATCCTGATCTGTAGGAGGGCCTACTACTCGGTTAGCATTCGGAACATAATCCAAATCAAACGACTGTCGATATTTATCACCGATTTCCAGAGATAAGATCTTCATCTCCAACAGCACTTGCGGTGTCGGTCTGTCCATGTCTTCTATCAAATCTCCGATGTCTTTTACCGCCAAAGTGTCACTGGTGCGCACGATAATCAAGTTATGCTCGCGATTAACGGTGAGGTAGATTGGCTGTTCAGATTGTGAGAACCCCTTAAGCGCCTCTGCAGATAGCGTGCCCTCATTCCCTTTCTCAGTCATTCTAGAATCTAATTTGGATAATTGTTCTGAGGACAATTTTTCTGTAATCTCAACAATCCCTTCATTCTGCTCATCACTACGGCCACTACCGCCTCGGCTGCTATTTAGTTGACGATTCGCGCGCCTAGTCGCATTTAAGCCTGTGGTATTGCCTCCGATATTTCTTGTTGTCGCGCTAGCTGCCCCGGCCGCACCAAAAGTACCCATGGTGGTGTCATCTTCCACCCCCAGCGTTAACCTGACACGGTTGCCATACAGGTCTCTGATGGCGGTTGCGACAATAATAGGATTGGGATGCAAGATATTAAACACCTTGATGACATCGTCTCGATAAATGACTAAATCACCTTGATATTCTTCTGTGGTCATGACCCGATAAGTGCCGTTTGTTTTATCTTGGCGAAACCATAAACCAGCCGTTTTACACACCAGTTCTAAGGCTTCCTTCACCGAAACATCTTGCAAAAACACTGAGATTTGTTTTTGACTGGCCGCTTCAGTCGCAATGATGTTTACATTAGAAACATCAGACAGGGCGCGAATGACATCTCCCATTCTTGTGCTTTTAAAATCAAGCTTTCCTATCATCGCATCTTCTTTATTGGCTACAGGCTTTAAGCTTGGCTTGGCAGCCTTTTTTGCGCCTGTAGGTTTTTCTAGGTCAGTTTTTTTAATGCTTTCTCCTGAGGATGGAATGACAGACTCATTCCCCAAAAGCGTCTCTTTGAGTTTTGATGCATCCTCGGCAGATATTGCCAGCAATGGCAATGCAAGCAGTACATTGCAAATTATCTTGCTAAAAGTTATGCGTTGTTTCATACACTTCCACCTTAAAATTACAAAAATGCATAGCCCATCGCTATCGCACGATAATTACTTGATTTATCTGACCGGACTGAACTTTGACCGAATTCGAATCCACCTTCAAAATTTTCAGCACGGTGTTTTGCCCAAGCGCCTGCAAGCCAATCTCTTCACCCTCGCTCACCAAATACACACCCGCACCTTCAATCTCCAACAAAGCCACTGCTTTCTTTACACCTTTATTTACAAAGCCTTTCACTCGCATTTTCGGTACTGCTTGTACACCATAGCCTGGTACAAATCCTTGCTGCGTGCTGGCTTTTTGCGCTGATTGAATGCCCACCTCACCATACATTTTGTCACTGGTAGTAAATGGATCCCGCTGAGGCACGCCATTTGGTCTGCCTTGACCGTTGCCGCCGTAATAGCCAGAAAACGCATCTGCGGCAAAGGCAGTATTGAAAGCTAAAAAAGCAAGCAAGTTACAAGTTAAAACTAAACACGATAATGCTGATGAATTTCAAGATATTTAACCTTTCGATACCAAAGAAAACATGGCCTGAAAAAATGCGTAATAAACAAAACCTACAATGCCGCCAATAATTAAAATAAGTGCAGGCTCTATCATGGCGCTCATGCGTTTTACGCCTGTTTGCAATTGCTCTTCGTAGAACGCGCCCACTTCTTGTAACACCGAGTCTAATGTCCCTGTTTTTTCGCCAACAGCCGTCATTTGCGTCACTAACTCTGGAATAGCACGATGCTTTAAACTGGATGCCAGATCACGTCCAGCTAAAATCTGATCAGCTGCCTGGAAAGTTTGGTTGAAATTAGGCGGTTACTAATCACCTTGCCGCAAATCTTAAGTCCATCATAGGCAGTTAGGCCGCTACGCAGCATCATGGAAAGTGACCAGTTCAGTTCTGCCATAGCAGCATGTGAAAGCAATTTGCCAATGACAGGAATTTTTAGAATGATGGTATCAAGCGTTAAACGCCCTTGTGGTGTATTGTAGGCAAGCACCAGCATAACGATGGCCAAAATAAATCCTGCCAAAAAAAACAAACCGTACTTGAGTGCAAAATCCGAAGCGTCAATTAAAAACTGGGTGGATGATGGAAGTTTTTTGCCTCTGCCCAATAGAAACTTGGCAAAGGTAGGGATAATCTTAACCACGAGAAAAATCACCACGCCGATAGCCACCAATATGACCACAGAGGGGTAAATCAAGGCATTAATCGTTTGTGATTTTAATGCGGCTTTTTTCTCAAGGTGTGTTGCCAGACGATTCGCCACAGCATCCAGAGAACCTGTATTTTCACCTGCCACCATCAAATTCACGGCAATCACGGGAAATACGTCACTATGCTTTTCCATGGCCTTGGATAGCTGACTACCATTTTCAATGTCAGCAATCATTTCACCAATGACCAACTTCAATCGCCCACTGGATACCTGCGTTTGAGAAAGTTGCAGAGCTTGCAAAACGGGGAGGCCAGCACGCAACATAAACGAAAGCTGCTTAAAGAAAAAGACCAGCTGCGTTTTAGAGACAGAGCGATATTTATTTAGGCTGGATAAATTAAACTCTTTCCCCAAGCCCTTGCTGTCCGGGCTATCTGCATCGTTAATTTTAACAACGAAAAGCCCTTGTTGTTTTAACGTAGCAATCGCCATATTGGCATCCAGGGTTTGAATGCTGCCTTTTCTTTCTCTACCGTCATTATTGAGCGCATGTATTTAAATTTAGCCATCGTCAGTGCCGTTTCACTGCCACCAGTTGCAGTTCTGCGAGCGTGGTGATACCAGCCAAAACTTTAACAGGCACCATCCGCCCACATTGATTTAAGGCGCGGCCCCGCCCGCGCCTCCAGCTCTTCTTCTGAACAGCCTTTTGCCACAATTTACTTAACTCTTCATCAAACCAAAGTGTCTCAAATACGCCTAGACGTCCACGATAGCCTGTGCCTTGGCAAAATGCGCAACCGCTAGGTTTGAATAATTGTACATCTATATTTGGCGGCGCATCGAGTAAACTTTTATCTCACGTCATTGGCTGTGTAGCCTGCTTTGCAGTGCGGGCATAATCGGCGCACCAATCGCTGCGCGATGACCGCATTCATCGTAGAGCCAATCAAAAATGGCTCGCAACCAATGTCTATCAAGCGAGAAACTGTGCCTGCCGCTGTGTTGGTATGCAGTGTGGAAAACACCAAATGCCCTGTCATGGCGGCCTTAAGGCTACATCCGCTGTTTCTTCGTCACGAATCTCCCCCACCATCAGTACATCCGGGTCATGCCGCAACAAAGAGCGCAAGCGCGCTGGCAAATGTCACTTTTGCGCCCGTTTGAATTTGAGATACGCCTTCTATCACGTATTCCATAGGGTTTTCAACGGTCATGATGTTAATTTCCGGCGAATTGATTTCGCGCAAAGCTGCAAACAAGGTGGTAGATTTTCCGCTTCCAGTCGGCCCTGTCAGTAGTATCATGCCAAATGGTTTGCGGATGGCTTGGCTAAACATCACCATGTCGGATTCCGACATGCCGATTTTCTCTAAAGTTAAATCTTGCGCATCCTGGCCCAACACACGCATAGTAATACGCTCACCCAATCCTGGTGGGGGCTGTAGCAACACGTACGTTAAATTCTAAATCAATCGGCGGCGGCAAGTAGTAAGACATCCCGCCATCCTGTGGTTCGCGTTGCTCAGCAATGTCTAAATTGGCCAACACTTTAATGCGCGAAATGAGTCCGTTGGCTACAGCCTCGTCATGCGCGCTATCGGTAATGTAGTCCTGGAGTTCACCATCTATGCGCAACCTCACTCTTAAACCGGCTTCATCTTGCATCAGATGAATATCGGAAGCTCTGCGTAAAAAAGCTTCTTTGAAAATACTATCCAGCAATGCCACCAAATCCACCTCGGCAGCGGCGCTTGGCGCTGCCGGTCGGGGCTTGCGTTTGATCGTTGTAGGCGCGGTTAATCGCGGCGTTCAACGTGCCCGGTTCGGCCACAACCACTTGCAGTCGGCATACCCAGCATGCGCCTGATAGCTTCGAGATTAGCGCGATCATCAGGGTCGGATATTGCCAATGCTGCACCAGATTGCTCTCAAGCGCGATAGGGAGTACCCCCTTACGCCTGACTAAAGTTTGAGGGATTTTTTTCAGCAATTCGGTATCTGGGGTTATTTGTGCATAATCGACAAACTTTAAGCCGCGCATCTCGGCAGCCGCACGGTATAGCGATGCCACAGGAAATCGATAGTGCGCTGTCACGGCATCCAGCAAATCAATACGCTTGCGGCGCGCATCGGTGCGCAAATGGTTGAGCGTATCCGCCTCAATCAGTTTTTGCTTTAATGCTGCTTCAATCAGCTGCTCTGCGCCCAATGCCATACCGCTAAATCGCCACTATCATTTTTGCCAGAATCGGCTGGGCACGCCCTGCGGGGGCGATTGAATCGAGACATCGATATCCAGTTTCACTATGGTAGCTTGCCAGGGTATGGCTGCGCAGTGACTGCAATAAATTTTTGTAAATCGATAAAATCGCCCTCAACGCTGATACGTTGAAATGGACGCGGAGTGTCCAAATCATTCACCAAACGGTAAATCAGTTCACCTTCTTTTGGAATAGTGCCGCTGATTATTTTCCCGCCCCATAATGTTCCGCCACTTTTGCGCGCTTTTTTCCTGGCCTCTCTATCGGCTTGTCTTTGCTGTCTCTTTGTAAGCCCGGACTTAACCGGCTGTTTTGTTGCCACCCCGTCATTTTTCTGTACCAAATATGCACGCTTTCAATCATTCGCACCCAGCCGCCTGCGCCGCTTCGGATATTTTTAGCACCATCTCCTGACTGCCTGTGGGTGCCAGATTTTTTTCCAACTCAGCCAGATTAGCCAAAACGCTTTCTGTCGATTTGCTTTCCAACTGCAGTTTCTCTTTTAACTCGCCGATTCTTCGTTAGGTTCTTCCGGAAAAACAGGGTTTTTAACCTTTTCTTGATTTTTTGCTATGGTTTCTTGCACTGCAGCCAAATTTTTAAGCTGGGGTACAAATCTAAACAAGGCGTAGCTGCCGCCGACAACGTGGCGGCGACAATAAAAATCAACACCTGTTCACGATTACTTATTTTATCTATCGCCATTATTTTGCTCCCACTGGGTTGGTGGCTGCACTTACTGGAGCAGTTGGATTTTTGATTGTTGTTCGCATTCCAGGCTGCTTCATCTAGCGCTGTAGCGTTAAAATTAATTGAATAACCAAGCAAACCTAGCCTACCTGTTTGTGTAGCCACAGTGATATCTTTTCCGTTATAACCGAGTGGATGTACCGCCACCTGAAAAACCTTAATAAACTCCTGCGCGGACTTCTCATTCAAAGACCAAGCATTAATCGTAAACCCATAGATGGGATCTTCCGCGATGCGGTCAATCACGACATCATCGGATACCGAACGCGCCAACTCGCTTAAAAACGACAAAATGGTTTGGTTGCGCTTCGGCAAATCAACCGATAACAAACTTACTGCTGATTCGCCTTCTTTTTTATCTTCCTGAAGTTCTTTAATCGCGTCTTTGGTTTTGTTCACCTCATCCACTTTGGCTTGCAATCTTGCGATTGCGTCATTGATTGTTTTAAGCTCCTTTGTGACTTTTTCATTTTCAGATTTAATCATGTTGTGGCGCACCTGCAAGACCAGTTCTGCAAGGCCTATAGCCAACAACAAAGCAACCCCAGCCAATACTGCACGCACGCCCAGCCGCTGCGTCAGGCTCGGTTGCGGGTTGCTTACCGGAACACCTGCAAGCATTTGTGCGCCTTTCATGCGCATGACATGACGTGCCGCGCCCAGCATGCCCAAGCTGGTTAAGTGCGCAGGTTTAGTAAGCGTTTTAACCGGTTGCTGAGCAACTCGCTCAAAGTTTGAGATGATTTGACTACCCTCAATCTCATTATGGGTGCTTGCATCCACATACCAAATCGTGTCAAACTCGGCCTCTTCAAGCGTATGGTAGATTTCGTCAAATTGGCGAAGTGTCATGTAGCGTGTTCGCTCGCACATACAAGTTCTTAATATGGTTGCCCGCAATATGTACGCCAGCCATTACCGAGTCATGCACTTCAAGCAACAGATGATGTTTGCTGGTTTTATGTGCAACATCTATATTGGCGGCGGCATAGCCGGCAAGTGGATAAAGATTTTCCAGCTCAAGCCCTTGCGCCGTAAATGCGGCCTGCCACTGCCGTAATAAGGTTTGATTCATCGCACAAGCCAGCCATTGATATTGTGCATTGTCGCCTTTATCTCCGGCAACACTCGCCGCCTGCGGAGCCCACCCGCACTTAATCTCGTCTCCCAGTGCCTGAAACCAGCTCAGCTTTTCCAAACCTCTTTGCAGTTGCGCCTGCGTCACATACTTCATATCAACCGCAACTTCACCAAAACGCTTGTACGCAAAGGTTTCGGATTGATTCGCACTGCTATTGATAAAAGATTGCTGACTGACAACATCCTCAACCTGCTCCGCTGTCAAGTAACCCAGCAAGACAAAAAACTTACCCAAAGCCAGCGTGCTCAAATGTTGTGAGACCAGCGGCTCTAACTCCCAACTCACAGATTCTGCCAACTGTGCCGGCGCCTGCTTGTTTTTAGGCGCAATAGGTAAATCAATCATCGTCATCATGACCGAAGGGGTAAGCAACACGGCCAGCTTACCTGTCCAGCCCTTCTTACGCATGTAAGCAACCACCTCGGCCACTGCCACCTTAAAATCCTGATTATCCGAACTGGTTTCCATCGTCACCGCAACATTGTCGCCATTTCGCGCGACTACTGCTGCGCGGAGGCCGTTGTAATCGGCCTCGCACACCAGTACAGAGCTAGCACGTTGATTTAACGGCAGTTTTTCGAGCAAATCATTTAAATGCATGCAGAGGTGTTCCTAAGGTAAGTTCCAAACAATTGTTACTTGAGAGGTGTTATGAGTAAGGCTAAAGTAAACTGGATTGTGGTCAATATTACCTCCGTTACAATCACCGTCATAAACAACGTCATCGGTGGTATCAGCAGGCGTGTTATTCGTGCACCAAATCACCGCAGTGAAGCGACCTATGGGAAGCCCTGTTAGTGTAACGGTTTGAGCTGGCGCTAGTGTCAAGCCGTTCGATAGAGAGAACGTCGTATTTGCAGGTGTGATATCAACATCTGTCGGAAAACTAGCTGCAGCATCGCCGTCGATCTATATAACGGTAGATGAAAACTTGAAGTTGATGTGGAGAAGCAGCCACTTCATCAGGAATATCATCGTGCGTTCCGCCTGTACCATCTGTCACCGCCCTATTAAATTGGATATTAAACGTAATTGGCGCAACGCCTAACGTCCATTCATTCTCGTTTACCATGTTTAAATTGCTTAAGGGGTAATCTTCTGCATGTTCCGCACCCCCTAGGTCTTTATCACTACCTAAACTTTTAATACGTAAATCAGAAATATCTGGAAACACGTTTGCAACATTGACTGGCGTTGTGTTTACAACCCAATCAAAATCACAAGGGTCGCCCGTGTTCTGGTTAAACCAACCGTCGCCATAAAAACTACTGCCTGCGGTATAAAGGTATGGCCCGTGCCAGCCGCCACTTACAGTATTGGTGAAGCCTGCATTAGGTGTGTAATTTGCAATTCAACCCCGTAAAACTTGGTTGTTGGTAATGGTAATAACTGCTGTGCCGCGTTATTATCATGCGTCAAATTTACGCTATCATCGAGAAAATCACCGTCGCTATCAAAACTAACATTTTGTTCAATCAACTCAGAAATGCTCTGCGGCAACCGCCCCATATCTGCCACAAAGCCAGCCACATAAGGGGAGCCATTTAAATTTAAATTAGGCTCGCCAATGATGGCTTTGCGTATAGCATCCCAGCGCGCCTCTGTTTCATCTTGGCGCTTCCAATCGCCGTCATCTATCAAGAGGGTTGTTCCTGCTAATGTCAATACACCTAGCAAGGCAATCACCACCAGCAGTTCCAGCATGGTAAAGCCGGCTGATTTATGGCGTTTGGGTTTTATCGAGGGGGATGGCTCATGTAAAGCCAAAAAACGCAAAAAACTATGACGCGGTAGGGCGACACGGTTTGCATTTGGCTTTAAATCAAACATCACAAACATCTTTTTTATACAATCATTTTGTTATAGCTATATTTTCTTACCTGACTACTTTTGGCCAAGTAAATTGGTAAAGAGACAGCGCCATTGCTGACGCCGCCTCTTACTTATTATTATTGACTTACTAACCTTTGCCTTAATGGCTTAGGTTAATTAGTTAGCTGGGTTCATGTCAGCAATGCTTTCGTCGATCATACGACCTGCTGTATCAACAACAGCCAATAGACGTGGTTTTTCGAACAGCTCGGCTCCGAAACGTTGTTATCTACTGGGGATACAAGAGTTTAGAACCTACGTGGAACAAAGCGATGTAACGTGCATAGTTCACATTCGGATTGATGGTTTTGCTGACAAAAGTCGGTGCTGTCGAGATAGCTACTGAAGAACCGCTAGTGCTATGCGCCGCATCGTGACCGAAGCCCAAAGCAATTACCAAGTTACATTGGGTAGACTCTAAAGAGTCATTGATGATGTTTTGACGTTCGCCATCAGCAGCAGCAACCGCTGTAGCACCATCAAGTTTAGTTACTGCCATTGCAGCACCATTCACTGAACAAGCAGCTGTACCAAATGTCGGCAATACAGCAAAGTTGGTGGCTGCATCAATGTCAGTCTCTGCAGCATCAGTTAAAGCAGCGCCTTCGTTATGTTGCAAGTTTGGCTCAATACCTGCAGTTGTAGTTGCAACCGTACGAATTTGAAGCTCGCCTACACCTACACCTTCAAATGCTTGATCTAACAAATCACGGAAATCACCAGGCGCAGCTGAAACTGCTAATGGCAAGTTTGAGAATGCGGCGGTAGTCTCTGCTGCCAAGAATGCAGGAGCTGCACCAGCTGTTGTTACCAAGCTATCCCATTGGTC
Organism: uncultured beta proteobacterium; assembly: GCA_963701715.1. Classification (GTDB taxonomy): domain Bacteria; phylum Pseudomonadota; class Gammaproteobacteria; order Burkholderiales; family Methylophilaceae; genus Methylotenera_A. Next base: position 115,859 of record CAVPAX010000009.1, on the reverse strand, counting down.
AGGGTAGTTTTGTGTCACAGCACGGAAGTTACGAATGGCGCGGTCTGCACCTGAAGTGTTGTTAGCGGTTGCGACGGCTTGTGCATTATCGCCAATGCCTTCGTACGCTACTAACGCACCTACTGATAAAATTGCAAGTAATGTAATAACGACTAGCAATTCTAAAAGGGTGAAACCCTTTTGTTTTGTTTTTGAAATTTAGTTTGTTTCATGATTTCTCCTAAAGCTTTCTGATAAACTATTAAAATAATTAAAAAGCAGTTATCAATCTTTAAGTAAACGATTTGAGGCTGGGGAGCTTGCAAATCGTTTACTTTCTTTTTTAATAACCACCTCCTCACGACAACGTCCAACCCAGCTTTAAGCTTTTGGTTTTGCCGGCATCGGGCTTGTCTTAGGCACTACTGACTTACCACCCTTTTTTGTAACTTAATTACAGTAGATAAGCCAGCCTGCCGTACAGAGGTATTCGCAACTACCGTGCCAACTGTTTTTTAATAATTTGTAACAACCTTGTAACTAATTGTATTTAAAGATATTTAATGAAACTTTCCCGCATTTTTTAGATGTTTTTCCCACAAAATAAATTGCTCGACTAATTGCTGTTTACAACCAATTTGTTGTATACAACCACCACTTGAGAAACCACTTTAAGTATTAACTTTAAATTTGCAAGGTGGAACCAAACCTCGGTTCCACCTTGTGATTTACATCAAATTACTCGGAATTACTCGATTACTGAGGATTCATATCAGCGATGTTTTCATCGATCATATGACCTTCTGTATCCACAACCGCAATCAAACGTGGTGTTTCAAACAGCTCAGCATCTGAAATGTTGTTATCTACTGGAGATACTGTGTCAGCACCTACATGGAACAATGCGATGTAACGGGCATAGTTCACACTTGGGTTGATGTCTTTGCTGACGAAAGTAGGTGCAGTTGAGATAGCAATAGATGCCGTCATCGTGTATGCAACGAGTAGCAGCAGCAACATTTCGTCTAATTGCCATTGCTCGTAACGGGCGGAAAATGCCGTGAAACGCTCGTGTGCATTAAATCCAACCAGCCCCCAACAGGCTAAAATTGATATAACAACGGCAATTGCCATATCGCGACCGGCGCGCATTTGAAGAATGTCTTTAAATCTGCGCAAATCGTTTACCAGCCTTTATTTTTGCGGGATTCTTTTCTTAATGGGTCGCGCCATGCTTAAAACATCTAGATAATCTTGCCAATATTTAAATGGCATGGCTTCGAGCTCGCCTTTAAAATTGCCCGGATGCACAATCAAGGTTCGGTTTAAATGCGCGACGGCTGCGGCATCGTCACCATTGAGTTTTAGTAACAATACATGCTGATAAGCCACACGACGTATCGGTTTAAATTTCATGGCAGATTCACTCAGCCATAATTTATCCTCAATGTGGCTAGGGTCTATCGCCATAGAAAGCGTATACATCAGCTCAGCATAAGGTGAAAGTAAAGAATAGCTGTGTATCCAGTTAAGCTGCTGGTCTTGTTCACTAGATTCTTGACCCACCACGCCCATCACCACCTTTTCTAATTTTAAGTTGGCAATGAGCAAGGTGCCTAAATTCACTGCGCCTAATACAATAAATACACCCATTACAGTACGCGCTAAAGCAGGGCTTACTACTTTTCCAAGCTTTGGCAGCTTAGTGCTCAAATGTTTTTCATCACCAGCACCCAGCAAGAAAGCCACAACACACGAAAAATAGGCAAACCAAAGCGGATATTCCAGCATGCTATGGATGCCAAGCACTGCCAGCAGCGCGATTAAACACCACTTTTCCAAATCCAACTCGCGCCACTTAAAACCGCGCACCCATGCAAAAAGACCAACAAAAACCAGTAAAAACCCACCAATCCCCATCTCTGCAAGTAAATGCAAAAAGAGATTGTGCGCATTTTCAAAAATGCGTTTACTTGCCAACGCAGTCGGCATGTCTGCCAACAGAAAAGATTGCGACCTGATCGCTCCCGCGCCTATACCCAGCCAAGGCGATTGCCAGAATAAACGCAAACTGTCGTACCAAATATGCAAGCGTGCTGACACCGTAGTTGGGCTTGCTAATTCAGCTATGCGCTCAGTTGGCAGCTTAACCAATGCATCGGGTAGCAAATAATCTATGGCAAAATGCGCTAACACGTACAAAGGCAGCAGCAACAAACTAACTCGCAACAAATTACGCTTAGCAGTTGACCCTGTGCTTTGTTTCATCGCAACAACTTGCATAAAAATTGCCAAGATTGTGGTTGATGCTAAATACAACCATGTGCTACGAGAACCTGATGATGCCAGCAACAGCAAAAATGAAATCAATATGATGAAAAACGTTTTTACTGATATTTTTTCTTTAGAGTAAAGATATAGCAGCGATACTATTGCCAGCGCCATGTAATCGGCAAAATGATTCGCTTGAGAAATCGCGCCGTAGCTGCTGTAATCTGACATAAATTGGCTAACGATACCGGCACGCATTGCCATCTGCAACAAAACAACCACAACATTGATGCCGCCGCCAATGACCATACCATGCAAGCATGATGATGATCTTCTCCCACCCAAACTCACGGCGCAAATAACTACCAAGCACCATCAAGAAAAACATCAGAGCCATGTAAGAAAATACCAAGAGCGCATACTGTGTGGAATGCAGCATATTTAATAGCCACTGCATACCAAGAATTGCCGCCAGGCCCGGCATGATCAAGGCTATTTGTGGTATCTTTACTGCTGGCCAAGTTTCTTTTTTAAGCAAAGTGATTAATGCCATTAAACCTAAAATCGCTGCCAGCCATTCTGGGTAAAATGATGGAATAGGCTGACGATGATACAAAGCTATGAACGGGATCAAAAACATCAAGCCTGCAATCTTAAGGCTGGTATTGGCTGAAATTGTGCAGTCGAATATTTTTTTAAAATTCATCATCATTCTTAAAAATGTACGGATAGTTGGTTGAGAAATAGACAAAAACTAGCAAATAAAATAATTAAACGTGTTCAAAAACGCTAACTTTAGCAATGTGCTGCAATGTGCTGCATTTACCAAGTGCCGCGTCTAATAAACAAGCCGTGAGGATTAAATGCACGTTTCAAGCCATCTATTTTTTTGAAATATAATCAATAACTTATAAAAGCAGCATGGTTAATTGAAAGCTAATATTGGTTATATACAGCCAACTGGTTGTTCATTACAACCACTTTTAGACTTTTACTCAGTAAAATTTGATGTGATGGCGCTTATTGCTCTTATAATCAAAAACGTAAGATTTGGAACGCTTTAAATTAATAATCTTGCCAAGCAACACATAAGCCCGGCTCACCTGCTTTAGCAGTGAATTTGTCGGCAATCGCAATATTGGGCAAAGCAGCCAGGCGAAGTGCATACACTTGAAGCGGAAATCAGCGATGGTAAAGCCCAGTACGAATTCGACATTAAGGGTAAAGATGGCAAGGGATGGGAAGTGGAAGTTGATGCAGTGACTGGCAAGCTGGAAGAAAATCCTGAACAAGAAATATATCAGATCGGTGTAGAGCAATAATTACCTGTTTCTCTGCAGCACAAAAAGGCCGGCTTCGCTGGCCTTTTTTTATGGGTTACAACTAAACTGTAATAAACATTTTTTAGTGGTCTATCAAACCTTGTAATTTGCCAAGCACTATAATTAAGTTAATGTTAAAAAATGGGGGCATATAAAATGCGAAATTCTGAAGAAAATAATTCAAATGCAGCACGCGTATTTTTTGCCTTGTGGCCCGAGGCATCGGTACGGCAGGCCTTACATACGTTAGCAACGGAATATGCGCCGCGGTGCAAAGCGCGCGCTATAGATGCTGATAACCTGCATATGACATTGCTGTTCATGGGAGGGGTAGAGCGCACACGCCTGCCGCAATTGATGCAAGCCGCAGGCAATATCTCGGTGCCGCCTTTTGGGTTTAAATTAGAGAGCCTTTCATTCTGGCCGCAAAGCCGGATTGCTTGTACTACATTGGCGGCAGATGTGCCGGCATTGGGTCAGTTGGTCGCAGCGCTAAAACAGCAACTGACCGCAGCGGATCTTGTATTTGAAAACTATGAATTTATTCCGCATGTCACATTGTTGCGCAATGTCGAGAATATTTTGGCACCGCAGGCAATTCAGCCCATTGATTGGTGGGTGGAATCGTTTGTACTGGCGGAGTCAGTCGTGACAGACCAAGGTTCGCGCTACCGGATACTTCAGGAGTGGCCACTGCCCCCTATTAGCAGGGGTTAATATAGCATATGCCTTGGAACGAAGAACACTACCCAGCATCGATGAAACACCTTAGCCCAATCGCCCGCACGAAAGCGATTGAGATAGCCAATGCCCTGCTGGAAGAAGGTATGGACGAAGGCAAGGCGATTCGCATCGCAATCGCTAAAGGCAAAGAGTGGGCAATGCATCACGCCAAGCCAGCAAATAACTAACGAAAGTTAGCATGTCTTAACTGATGCTCTGAGAGCCGCATGGGTATTGACTTGCAGGGCAGGTAATGATCGTGGTATTTCCCCTATAATTTAATTGCGCTGAACTAAGCTTAGCCAAATGACCTCTAAAAATGCGTATTCTTCACATTAGTTTTAGGAGATTTAATGCGCAAAATTCTAATTGGTTTAACTTTGCTTAATTTTAGTTTAATTTCCCCATTATTAGCACCCGCTGCAAATGCCGCAGAGATGAACATGCGGCCTGGATTATGGCAGATCACAACCACCTCTGATTTATTGCTGTTTGCGCCGCACCTGCCGCCAGAGCAAATGCAAAACATTAAAGATTTAGCAAAAGATTATGGGCTTGATATGCCGCAAATCGAAAACGGCGCTGCAATCTCCCAAACATGCATCACACAAGAAATGGCGAATCAAAAAACGCTGCCCAATTTTTATCAACCGCAATTAGGCTGCACATCTAAAAATTCGACCCGTAGCGGCAACAACTACAAAATAGACTTTGTTTGTGCCAGCCCAGACCTTAAAGGCAATGGAACAGCAGAGGGCGCCATTACAAGCCCGGAGGCCTTTACAGGGCAGACTAATTTTAATGGCGAAGCCCAAGGCAACCCGGTGAATGAGCGGGCGGATATTAACGGTAAATGGATTAATGCAAGCTGTGGCGCGGTAAAACCGCTATAAAACATATGCCACCCGATTAAAGCATTCGAGTGCAGGCCTGCAAGGCTCATGGATATTGGCTTGCAGGGCAGGGGTTTTAATAATGAACGCGCACGTGAGACTTAATTGACATCGTGCTTGAAAGGCACAATCACCTCGCGCGATGCCAGCACAATCTCGCGCAAAAAACACAGCAGCCCGATAATCAGCGAGCCCATCGAAGAGATGAATGTCATCGCCACGATATGCGGTGTTTTAAAGCCCGTCTCCACCGAAACGAACATGGTGGCGATAGAAATGCACACACATAGTGCAGCCAAAGTCGCAAAACCAATCGCCCGCCGCAACCATTTGGTGCGTCTTACAATTATTCTAAGCTCATCCTGAACGCTTGCACGCCTATCGGCTGGCAGCTCGTTCAACAGCCTTGCACGGTCTATAGAACGGCCCAGGCGGCCAATCAGCACGCCCAGTATCGAGCCGATGCCGGTGAGCAAAAACACAGGCGCAACCGCATCGCGAATCGCCTCAGAGACAGCATGGATATCATTTATGGAAGTAAGCATGGTTTGCATGATGCAACTAACGTGCCAGAGGGAGTATCCGAATCGCCATCGCCAAAGCTAAAGAGTGGGAGGCACATCACGCCAAGCCGGCAAATGACTAACGAAAAGGAAAATCTAAAACGCTAAAATAGATGCCACCCGATTAAAGCATTCGAGTGCAGGCCTGCAAGGCGCATGGATATTGGCTTGCAGGGCAGGGGTTTAGTGCTTTTGTTTGTGTGGTAACGCAGGCTTGGGCGGCGCAATAAACGTACCTGCCGGCACCACCACTTTTTTATCCTGCTTGGGTTTTTTCTCTTCTTTGTTTTTACGCTGCTGACCTTTTGCCATGATATTGCTCCTTAAAAATGCTGCTTATCCATCATAGGCCGATGGCAAAAGTTAGGGAGTTTATTTTGCATGTTTATTCTTGCAGTCGAATGGAGTAAAGATTTTCATGCGGCGCCATGCCTTACAGTTATTGCACCCTATGCGACCGTAAGGCTCATGGATATTGGGCTGCAGAGCATCTTTTTTAGCGGGTTGAACCGCCGAACAAAGCGCTATACAATCCACGCATGGAAATGACCAAAATCAGCGCGGGCAAACTGCGCGCTATCGGCTACGAGCCCAAAACCCGCACCTTGCGGGTAGAGCTGGATGACGGCAGCGCGCTGGAATACGCAGGTGTGGGCGAGAGCATCTGGCGCAACTTCAAAAACTCCGGAGCGCAATGGAGCTTTTACCACGATAATATTGAAGAACAACTAACCGCCAAACGCGTTCCAGCCAAACCAGCCAGTAGTGGCAAAAACCCGCTGGATGATTTGTTTAATTCGTAAATTAGGGCAGTAGATTAAACTATCCGTACTACTAGCTGCTTGGTTTACAGGTTCCAAAATCGAAAGCCGTATTCATTTGGCATGAATGACTAGGGGGGCAGTCTGAATTTTGACGGCACATTATAGCTTTGGCACATGTTGCAGTTGCTGTATAGTGATCTGTACTTGGTTTGAGTGCGGAGCAGTCAGTTCTAAGTGAAATTGATCGTCTATGTAAAGGTGAATTTCTTGCGGATGAGCCAATAGTAATTGGTTGAATGTTTAAGCGCTTTTATCCGTTAAGACAATGTACTCGTCTTAGTTGCATCAACAAATTATTCTGCCTCACATCCGCTAGTCGTGCTCAACATCAGAGAAAGCAAGCACTAAAAAAAAGCTCTTTTTTTAATTTAACCACACTTACTTTCCCCACAATTCAAGCACGTCAAACAACCATCCATCACAATCATGGCTTTGGTTGAACACTTGGCACACAGCTGCGCACCTTTAGGAAAGCCCTCTGCGTTCATCTCTTCTTCCGGTTTGGCATGTTTTTCCATATACTCGCTGCGTTTTTCATCCACCAGTTTTTGCTGGTGTTCATCCAGGCCATGTTTTTTAAGCATGCCGATGTTTTGCAGGTGCTGCTCTACCACATCGCCAATCTCTGCCACTAAACTTGGCACAAACCTGCCGCCTTTTTTAAAGTAGCCGCCGCTTGGCTCGAACACGCTTTTAAGCTCTTCCACCAAAAATGTCACGTCGCCGCCTTTGCGGAACACGGCAGACATGACGCGGGTGAGAGCGACTATCCATTGAAAGTGATCCATGTTTTTGGAGTTGATGAATATCTCGAACGGGCGACGGTGCTCTTGCGGCGTGCCTTCGTTCATCACCACATCGTTAATGGTGATGTAAAGCGCATGCTCGGTGACCGGCGTTTTTACCTTGTAGGTGCTGCCGGTGATTTTCTCCGGCCTGTCCAGCGGCTCGCCAAGCTGCACGACTTTTGTGTTTTCTTTCGCGGCTTGAGCCTCGGCCGCTTTGGCTGCTTTTTCTTCTTCATTCACCAGCGCGTAGCGCACGATTTTTTTATCTATTTTAATTGCCATAATTTCTCTCCTAAATACTGTAACTCTTGCACGGGCTTAAATTCTGCTAACCAATTTGCAAACCATGTTTTAATCATTTGAATGTGGTTTTGAGTTGCAACTTGCATTGTCGTTCTCCCCGAATTAATTGATTAAAATTTGCCGTAATACCCTTCTTTTAAAGCGTCGTACAAATTCGCAGCGCTGTGAATCTCGCCATCGTATTCAATCTCTTCGTTACCTTTAGCCTCAATTTCGGTGCCGTCTTCCAGCGTGAATTTGTAGGTGGTGTTTTCCAGATCTTTCTCTGTGACCAGCACGCCCTGGAAAGCCTCCGGGTTAAACCTGAATGTGGTGCAGCCTTTCAGGCCTTTGTCGTAAGCGTAAAGGTAGATGTTTTTAAAGTCTTCAAAATCATAATCGGTCGGCACGTTGATGGTTTTTGAGATTGAGCTGTCAATCCATTTTTGTGACGCGGCCTGAATATCCACGTGGGCTTTGGCCTTGATGGTGGATGAATCCATAAAGTAATCCGGCAGCTTTTCATCCGGTTTGTCGCTAAACGGCATGGCGTTCGGGTTAATCAGCTCGCGGTAGGCCAGCAGCTCGAAAGAGAATACATCGACTTTCTCTTTCGATTTTTTGCCTTCGCGAATCACGTTGCGGGCGTAGTGGTGCGCGAATGATGGCTCGATGCCGTTGCTGGCGTTGTTAGCCAGCGAAAGTGAAATGGTGCCGGTTGGCGCGATAGAGCTGTGGTGCGTAAAGCGCACACCCTTGCTGGCAATCTGGTTGCGCAAACCTTCGGGGAACTGCTGCATATAGCGGCTGTATTTACCCATCAGCACTCTACCCGCCACTTTGTCGCCCACTTTAATGCCGTCCGCCGCCATTTCCGGACGTTTTGCCAGCATGTCGGCAGTGACTTCAAATTTTTCATCCATAATCGGGGCAGGGCCTTTTTCTTCGGCCAGCTGCACGCCCACATTCCAGCCTTCTTCGGCCATCACGCGGGTAACTTCTTCGGTGAATTTAATTGAATCTTCTTCGCCGTATTTCATTTTCATCATGGTGAGCGCAGAGCCCAAGCCCAAATAGCCCATGCCATGGCGGCGTTTACGCATGATTTCATCACGCTGCTGCTGTAATGGCAGGCCGTTGATTTCCACCACGTTATCCAGCATGCGGGTGAAAATACCCACGACTTCGCGGTATTCTTTCCAGTCAAAATAGGCTTCATCGGTGAACGGTTTTTTCACGAATTTGGTGAGGTTGACCGAGCCCAGCAGGCAGGCGCCATAAGGCGGCAAAGGCTGCTCGCCGCATGGGTTGGTAGCGCGGATGTTCTCGCAGAACCAGTTGTTGTTCATCTCGTTTACACGGTCTATCAGGATAAAACCCGGTTCGGCAAAATCGTACGTGCTGGACATGATCACATCCCACAAACGGCGCGCCTTGATGGTTTTATACACGCGGCAGGCCACTTTTCCAGCATCCACGCCATCCATCTTGGTGAGGTATTTGCCTTTCACCGGCCACTCGCGCCATACCACCTGGCTTTCGTCATTCACGTTGAGGCCATCGACAATGGCTTCTTTTTCAGTCACTGGGAAAGCGAGCTTCCATTCCGCATCGGCTTTCACCGCTTCCATGAATTCTTTGGTAATCAGGCAGGAAAGATTGAACTGGCGCAGACGGCCGGCTTCGCGCTTGGCTTTGATAAAGTCGGTAATGTCGGGGTGGGAAATATCAAACGTCGCCATTTGCGCACCGCGGCGGCCGCCAGCAGATGATACGGTAAAACACATCTTGTCGTAGATATCCATAAAGCTTAATGGGCCGCTGGTGTATGCGCCTGCACCTGCTACGAATGCGCCTTTTGGACGCAGCGTTGAAAACTCGTAACCAATACCGCAGCCGGCTTTAAGGGTTAAGCCAGCCTCGTGTACTTTGCCAAGAATATTGTCCATGCTGTCTTCTACCACGCCTGAAACGGTGCAATTGATGGTAGAAGTGGCCGGTTTATGTTCTAACGCACCCGCATTAGAAGTAATGCGGCCAGCCGGGATTGCACCATGGCGCAGTGCCCATAGAAACTTTTCATGCCATTCCTGACGTTTTTCCTCAGTCGTTTCAACATCAGCCAAAGCACGCGCTACGCGAGAGTAAGAGTCATCCATGTCTTTATCGACATGTTCGCCTGTTTTAGTTTTCAGGCGGTATTTTTTATCCCAAATATCCAGCGACACTGACTGAATCGGAATTTCAACCTCGTTACTCTCTTTTGATTTCATAGCTGTTTCAACTGCTTTTAGCATGCCTTACCCCCCTTATTATTAACGTCCTAAACTTTGCCTTACTGCTTACGTTTTTGCTAACTATGTGATTTATATTAACAATCACTTGTTTTTGTGAAAAAAACCTTACATAAACACAAGATGTTGTGCCAGATGCAGAAATTTATGCCTTTATTTTGTGTGCGTCAACCCTATTTTTTAATGTATTTCTGCACTAATTTGGTGAGTTTTTGTGAAAAACAAGGCCAGTATTTGGGTTGCGTAAGGGTGGGCGATCACTTACATAAAAAATAAATTTTAAAATATATATTCCTAGCAAAATTTCATGGTTTATGTTTGCGCCTGCGCGACAAAAACATCCGCTTCGATTTTGTGAGAAAATGGCGCGATGAACCGTTTTTCGTATTCACTCTTACTTTATCTAGCGCTGCCTTTTGTGCCGGTTAAACTGCTTTGGCGTGGTAGCAAACAACCCGATTATTTGAAACACTGGGGGGAGCGCTTTGGTTTTTACATAACGCCTGTAAATAAGCCAGTCATTTGGCTGCATTGTGTTTCAGTCGGCGAAACCCGCGCTGCCGTGCCTTTGGTAAAAGAGTTGCAGCAGCAATATCCGAACCATCAAATTTTAATCTCCCACACCACGCCTACCGGACGCGAGGCGAGCGAAGCTTTGTTTGGCGATAAGGTGCAACGTGTTTATTTGCCCTATGACTTGCCATTTGCAGTCAATCATTTCCTAAGCCATTTTAAGCCAGCTATCGGCTTGCTGATGGAAACCGAGCTCTGGTTTAACCTGATTGCCGCATGCAAACGCCGCAAGATTCCTTTGCTGCTATTAAACGCACGGCTTTCAGAAAAATCGGCTAAAGGTTATGCCAAGCTTGGCAAACTGGCTGCTGAAGGCTTGCAGAGCCTTGACGCGATTGCCGCACAAACAGCAGATGACTTTGCAAGATTACAGGTTTTGGGTGCAAACAATATCAGCGTTGCAGGCAACTTAAAGTTTGATGTCAAACCGCCCGCGGATAGCGTAGATAAAGGCTTGCAGCTACGCAAACTGCTTGGCCCTGAACGTACTGTCTTTCTTGCGGCCAGCACGCGCGACGGAGAGGAAAAGCACATTCTGGAGGCGGTAAAAGGCCTGGGGCTTTTAACAATCATCGTGCCGCGTCACCCGCAACGCTTTAACGAGGTAGAAGGCATTATCCAGAATGCTGGCTTTACTTATCAGCGTCGCAGCAATCTGACTGGCCCAATTGATAATAGCATCCAGGTTGTTTTGGGTGACAGCATGGGCGAACTTTTTACGTATTATGCAGCTTGCGATTTTACGTTTATCGGCGGCAGTTTGCTGGAATATGGTGGTCAAAATTTAATTGAGGCTGCGAGTATGGGCAAGCCGATTTTGATTGGTATGCACACCTACAACTTTGCCGATGCTACAAAAAATGCGGTTGAGGCAGAAGCTGCGATCCGCATAAAAGATACCGAAGAATTACGCGACAGGATTCAATACTTGCTAAACAACCCCCAAAAACGCGAAAAAATGCAGCAGGCTGCACTGCGCTTTAGTGAGGCATCCACAGGCGCAACATTGCGCATGATGAAATTAATTAAAACGTTTTTGCACTAACTCACCACAAGTTCTTTTACATAGACTACTTCACATGCGCCGTTGCCTGTATCCTCACGGGTAAGCGAACTTTTCCAATGCCAGCCATCGCTGGCGTTTACCTGCACCAGATAGCCGCTTAATTTGACCACTTCGCCTGGCCGCACCGATTTCAGCATTTTTTCAATTCGATCATCAGCGGGAATCATGTGCATGTTGGCGCTATGAGTTTCGATCTCTCTACGCGGGATTGGAAACTCATCCACATGCCAATAATAAAAACGATGGCTTTGGCTGATATCCACTTTATTGAGAATAGCTTCATCTGACATTGGCCCCCAGCCCAGCGCCAAATCTACAGGCGACAGATCAGCCTCTCGCCCAACAGAATAAGATTTGGAGGACAACACCCGCGCCTCAATCTCAAAAGACTTTAAAGGTGTAATGCTATAACCGTTGAGCTGGAAATCCGTGTGACTGGTTGAACTTTGTGTGGGCTGCTGGCTGGCAATTACGCCATTGCCGTGTGTGACGGGACGATGCGAAAAATGCTGATATGCGCCATAGCTGACAAGAGTGGCAATGAATATGAATTTCCAATTCACGCTGGTGTTTATTACCTAATCAGTTTAGAAATTGCCTTAAACGCCTCGTGGTTAGCGTCACCCAGCCATTCAAACACGACCGATTCGGTATTGCTAATCACACAGCCAGCATCCCGCAGCCTTGCCAATGCATTGGCTTTATTGGCAGGACTACGCGAAATAACGGCATCTTCTACCACAAAAACCTGCTTGTTGGCTTTTGTTAAATCAAGCGCAGTTTGCAGTACGCAAATATGCGTCTCCATTCCCGTCAGAATGATTTGCGGTTTATCGCGATGCAGTCGCTGATTAAACTTGGGCTCGCCACAGGCTGAGAATGCCGTTTTGGATATAGGTTTGCTGTCTGATAAATACTGTTTAATTTCCGGCAAGGTTTCGCCCAGGCCTTGCGGATATTGCTCAGTGAGAATCGTTGGCACAGCTAATAAATGTGCAGCCTGCGCTAAAACACTGCAATTTCTAACCACACCCTGTAGCGCGTCTGCAGGCATAACAGACGCCAGCTTTACTTGCATATCAATCATCACAAGCTGGCTGAATGACGGGTCTGCAGCCAGATTAGCCATTAATGTGCATCCGAAACCAGTTGCTGATTAATATCCTGCAAATCAGCCTCGGCAACCAAGCCGGAAGCAGCTTTCAGGCGGATGATATTCACCAGATAATTGTAACGGGCTTGCAATAATTCGCGTTTGGCGGAGAAAAGCTGTTGCTGTGCATTTAGCACGTCCACACTGGTGCGTACGCCCACCTCGTAACCTAACTTAGTCGAATCGAGCTGGCTTTGACTAGAAATCAACGCCTGCTCAAGCGCTTTTATCTGGGCGATGGTCGTGCCCAAATTCAAATAGGCGCGCTGGGTTTCTAAATCAGTTTGACGACGTACAATTTCTACATCATCAAGTGCTTTTTGTTTATTCAGCACCGCCTGACGTGCTCGCGAGCTGATGGCGCCACCCTGGTACAACGGAATATCGAGCTGCAAGCCAATAGCAGCACTTCTCAGCTCGTTTCCAGCACTGAACACCGAAGGACTGCCGTTTGCATAGCTATCTGAAACGCTGGCAACGGCATCCAAAGTAGGTAGATGGCCTGCATTGGCATACTCCACATCTTGCTCGGCAAGCTTAAGCGCATCTTGCTGAATCTGAATATTCAAATTATTCTGCAGCGCCACTTGCTGCCAATCCTGCATGGTCTGGGCGAGTGCGGCAACTTGAATATCTGGTTTTACAGTTGCCAGTTTGGCGGGAATTTCACCTGTAATGGCCTCTACTGAACGCTTGGCAATTTCATGCTCGTTCACTGCGGCTATTTCTTGCGCCAGAACCAAGTCATAACGCGCTTGTGTCTCATTTACATCGGTAATTGTTGCCATTCCCACCTCAAACGTGGCTTTTGCCTGATCGAGCTGACTTAAAATTGCCGCTTTTTGCGCCGTGATTAAATCAATCTTATCCTGTGCAATCAGTACATCAAAATAAGCTTGAGTTGTGCGCAAAATCAGTTGTTGCTGGCTCAAATGATATTGTTTATCAGCCTGGCTAACTTGCGTTTTAGATTGCTCTATTTGTACCAAATTTTGTTTACGGTAAATCGGTTGGCGCGCCTCAACACCAGCTTTTAAATTCTCAAAGCTAGAATTGCCATTGGGTACGTTCGACTCCAGGTATCGTATGTGTGTGCGTGAAGTGCTGGCATCGGCGCTAAAATTAACGGTGGGCCGATACAGCGCCTTACCCTGTTCAATGATCTCTTGTGCCGCCTTGTTGGCACTTAAAGCAGAAGCCAAGGTTGGGTCATGTGCCAGCGCTTTATGATATGTATCCAGTAGCGACTGTGGTTTTGCCTGTAGTGATATGCCTTCTGCTGCCAGCAAACTGGCAGGGAATAAAACCGCAAAAAAAATAAACCGGTTGATGGTCATATTAAAACTCAAATTGCTGCGCCTGCGGTGCATTAATTAATTCAGGAATGCAGGTTTCAAACAACACATCTTCTCTAAAACCTGTTTTGGAAACACGGTGTATCAAGGTGGCCTGCATCACAGGCGACTGTCCCAGTACGATAAACATGGAGCCTCCAATTTGTAATTGCTCGCGTACGCCCACTGGTTCTATCGGTGAAGAGCCTGTATACACAATCAGATCGTAGGGTTTATGTGCAGCCATGCCTGAAATTCCATCTGCCACCTCCAGAGTGACATTCTGAATATTTTGGGCCGCTAAATTTTTAGAAGCCTTTGCGCTTAACTCCGCATAAATATCTACAGAAATAACGTGTTTGGCAAGGCTAGCCAGCAGGGCAGCAAAATAACCACTACCAGTGCCAATATGCAATACGGTATGATTCTTTTGCACACTGAGTGCCTGCAAAATACGGCCCTCCAGTTTTGGGCTAAGCATGGTTTGCCCATGCCCAAGCGGGATTTCGATATCTGCAAAGGCAAGGCCTTGGTATTCGGCGGGTACAAAATTTTCGCGCGGTACATCATTTAGCAGCTGCAGCACGGTTGGATCAAGCACCTCCCAGGTGCGGATCTGCTGTTCTATCATATTGAATCTCGCGGTTTCGCGGGTTATGTCGTTTTGTATTGTTTGTGTCATCACGATTTCGTTCCTTATCATTACAACAATTATAGCGTATGCACTTGTTGTATAAACATAAATTAAACAAGCTTTTAATGCTTACTTCTAGGTGGTTTGCGGGACTTTTACCCTAAACCAGGCCGCATATAACGCTGGCAAAAATAACACCGTCAGCAAAGTCGCCACCGCCAAACCGCCCATAATCGCCACCGCCATCGGGCCAAAAAACACACTGCGTGTGAGTGGTATCATAGCTAGAATAGCCGCTGCCGCCGTTAATACTATTGGCCTGAAGCGACGTATGGTGGATTCTACTATCGCCTGCCAATCCTCCAGTCCGCTCGATTTATCTTGATCGATTTGATCCACCAAGATCACAGAGTTGCGCATAATCATGCCGGAGAGCGCAATAGTGCCAAGCATGGCAACAAATCCAAACGGCTTATCAAACACAAGCAACGCAGCTGTGACACCAATTAAACCCAAAGGTGCGGTCAGCAACACCAAAAAGGTACGTGAAAAACTTTGTAGCTGCAGTATCAATAATGTGAGCACCACCACGAAAAACAGTGGCGCACCTTTAGCAACTGAGGCGCCGCCTTTGGCAGACTCTTCGGTTGCACCCCCTGTTTCAATTGAAATACCCAATGGCAAATTGGCTTTGATTTCACCTAATTTTTCTTCAATTTGTGCGGACACCACGGGAGCTTGCATACTACCTCGCAAATGGGCTTTTACCGTAATGGATGGCACGCGGTTACGCCGCCATATCACGCCTTCCTCGAATTCTGAAGAAATGGTGGCGATCTGTGACAGCGGGATGCTGGTGGCATTTGGAGTAGTAATCATCAGGTTGGGCAGGCGTGACAGTTTTGTACGTTCAAATTCGGCACCTCGCACGACCAAATCAATCCGCTCGTTACCTTCTCTAAATTCAGTAATATACAGCTCACTCATCGCACCATTCAGAATATTGGCAATATCCACCGAACTCACCCCCAGCAGACGTGCTTTGGCTTGATCTATGGACACTTTCATAACCTTGCTTGGCTCTTCCCAACCCAGTTGCACATTTGCCAGATTTGGATTGGCGCGCATAACATCGGCAATTTTGTGTGATATTTCACGAATTTTGGGTATATCACTACCATCTACACGAAATTGCACAGGAAAACCAACTGGCGGACCATTTTCCAGCCGCATTACTGAGGCGCGTAAACCAGGGAAATCGTTTTCAAACAAACGGAGAAGGTCGCTTCGTAAAACTTCGCGTGCATTTAAGTCTTTACTTAAAATTACAAACTGAGCGAAACCTCTATGCGCTAATTGAATATCCAATGGCAAATAATAGCGTGGGCTTCCTATGCCAATATACGCTACAAAATTTTCAATGCCATGATGTTGCTTATTCCAGGTTCGCAACCAGTTTTCAAGTTTTTTTACCTCGGCATTGGTTGCATGGTAAGAAGCGCCTTCAGCCAGACGCAAATCGACCATCAATTCCAGCCGTGTAGAATCCGGGAAAAACTGTTGTTGTACTTTGCCAAAACCGACAATAGACAATGTAAACATGATTAAAGTGATTGCTATCACGGTCTTACGATAGCGTACGCAGGCAGTGACAACTTGGCGAAATGCGCGATAAAACCTGGTGTTATATATATCGTGGTGGTGGTTAACCTCTGCCTTATTCATTAAACCCAGCTTGATTCTTAGCCACAACATGATTTTTGAGGGTTGTGGTGCACGGGCATAGTCTGGCAACAGATGGTATCCTAAATAGGGTACAAATATTACTGCGGCAAACCACGAAATAATCAATGCGATTGCTGATACCTGAAAAATAGAACGCGTATATTCGCCGGTAGAAGAAGTCGCCGTGGCAATTGGCAGAAACCCGGCAACCGTTACCAATGTACCTGTCAGCATGGGCATGGCCGTTGAACTATAGGCATATGAAGCTGCTTTCAGTCTACTCCAGCCCTGCTCCATTTTAGATGACATCATTTCGACTGCAATAATAGCATCGTCCACCAGCAAGCCCAGCGCAAGTATTAACGCCCCAAGCGAGATTTTGTGCAACCCAATATCAAAAAAATGCATCACTAAAAAAGTAGCTGCCAACACAACTGGTATTGATATTGCCACCACTATACCAGTACGCAAACCCAGAGACAGCAAGCTTACACCTAGCACGATCACCAATGCCTCAGCCAGCGAATGTACAAAATCGTTTACCGAATTCGCTACAATTTTTGGTTGCGAGGTGACAGTGTCAAAACTCAGGCCTATTGGCAGGCGTTGCCGGATTTTGGCTATTTTTGCATCCAGTGCATGGCCAAGCGCAATCACATCTCCACCCTCACGCATACTTACGCCTAGCAGCAAAGTTTCCTTACCGTCATATCTCACCGTGTCGCGCGGAGGATCTTCATACCCCCGATAAATCCTCGCTACGTCGCCAAGCTTGAAATCCTGCTTGTTCGCACGCAATCTGATTTCTCGCAAATCCTCTAAAGAACCATATCTGCCGGAAACCTCAATACGGATGCGCTCATTGGGCGACTCAAATGTGCCGCCCCTCACCACGGCGTTTTGCGTTTGCAAAATATTAATCAGTGTTGCCGTGCTTATGCCTATGGTTGCAAGCTTGGCGTTTGAAAGCTCGATATAAATGCGCTGTTTTTGCTCGCCAAAAAAATCTACTTTGGCCACATCCGGCGTTTTTAAGAGATCCGCGCGAATAATTTCAGCTTGTTTTTTTAAGGCAAAATTGTCGAACCCATCGCCCGTGAGGGCGTACATACTGCCATAGACATCACTAAACTCATCATTAAAGGTAAGGCTTTCAATGTTGCTGGGAAGGGTATGTCGGATATCTCCCACTTTTTTTCGCACCTGATACCAAATCTCAGGGATTTCTTTTGAAAAGGTGTCATCTTTAATCACGATGAATATCATTGATTCTCCCGGCCGCGAATAACTGCTGGAGTAATCTATATTCGGTACTTCTTGAATTTTTTTCTCTAACTTATCGGTGATTTGCTGCTCAACTTCGATAGCACTTGCTCCGGGCCAGCTGGTGCGCACCAGCATCACTTTAAAAGTAAAGGGCGGATCTTCTGATTGACCAAGTTTGGTGTAGGCCAAAAAGCCTGCTATGGTCAACATCAACATTAAATACAGCACCAGTGTCTGATGGTTCAGCGCCCATTCAGAAAGGTTAAAACGTGACTTTTCCAATGGCGACTGGTCTGATTGAGACCGCTCTTCAATCATGGAGCAACCTCCATCTTCGGTTGTACTTTTTGGCCTTTAAGCAGTGTATGTACGCCTGCAATCGCGACCATTTCATTGGCTTGCAGACCACTTGTAATCGTCACGCCATTTTCAGTATATTGGCCGGCAGTTACTTCACGCGGATTGGCGATACCATTCCTATCAATCACCCAAACGGCATTTTTTCCATTGATTTGAGTCAGCGCAGACGATGGAATTACGATTTCATCCGTTGTATTTTGTGCAAATCGCACACCTGCCGTCATACCAAACTTTACCGCTTCGTCAGCATCTATCATTGCCACCCGCACATCAAACGCGCGTGTAGTGGATGTGGCTGCCGGTGCTATTTCCCGTACTTTTCCTACATACGTTTTTTCGGGGTTTGTCGCCTGGCTTGCCCATAGCTTAACTCCTACGTTATCGCCAACCTTTAAATTAGCCATCCGTGATTCAGGTACTGCCACCAGCACTTCAATTTGCTTGGTATCGGCAATCTGTGCAATCATTTCCCCAGCTTCTACCACTTGGCCGGGTTCGGCGCGGATTTGCGTGATAACACCATCACGATCAGCTATCAGTGCCGTATAGTGCGATTGGTTAGCCGAAACCGCTGCCTGCGCTTTGGCTTGGCTTACCCGCGCATTCGCGGTTTTAAGCTCCGCTTCATATTTATCCAACGCCGACTGTGAAATAAACTTTTTATCGACTAGCTGCCGCTGCCGTTCAACTTCTGCTTTCGCCAAGGCATAATTTGCCTCCGCAGAAAGTACGTCTGCCCGTGTGGCAGCAGCACTCAAGTTAGTATCCGCAGCATCTAGCCGCGCAAGAATTTGTCCTTTTTTGACAAAATCTCCCACATCAACCTTGCGTTCAATAATTTTGCCGTTAATTCTGAAACCCTGGTTAGATTCATAACGTGATTTCACTTCACCCACCAATATCATTGCATTATTGGCGGATGTTTTACCCGCAATTGTGACCAAAGCTGGGCGTGGTGGCGGAGGTGGTTCTACCGGCTTTTCGCAGGCTGATAGTGAGAAACTCAATATTAAAAGAATTGTTATTTTTTTCATGTTGGATCTTTCATATCATCTTTTCGCAAAAGTCCGCGCATCATCACTTCCTGCATGAGCTGCAGTCGAGCCGAGATTTCGCTCCAGTTCACCCATTTATCGCATGCCATGCTAATTTGCAACGAGCACACTCCATGTACACCAGCCCAAATCGTTTGAGCAATTAAGTCTACATCTTGTAACTCAGCCCTAAAATAGCCTGCCGCATGCACATCACTTACTACGGTTTTTAATTGAAAATAGGCATCCTGCTCTGCGCTGTTTTTCTGCAAGCTCGAATCTGTCGGATCATGTGGCACAGATGCATCCATAAACATCAAACGATAATGATTCGGATGCGTCAAAGCAAAGGCTGCGTAACCCTGACCTAGTGCCTGCATGCGCGTAACCGGGTCTGTAATTTGCATGATATTTTTCAGCGAAGTTGCCAACGCTAAAAAATCTGCATCACACACCGCCCGCAACACGGCATCTTTATCTGCAAAATGCAGATAAATACTGGTAGCAGAGTAACCGATACGCTTGGCGATTTCGCGCATAGTTACTGCTTCAACACCGCGCGACACAAACAGTTCACGCGCCGCATCAATGATCAGTGTACGCAATTGCTGACGTTCAGCTTCAGTTTTGGGTTTGGGTGGCATAAATAACTAGACTAGCTTAAAAACCATCCAGTAAAGGTTAGCCAACGGCAATATAGTAGCAACCACGCCGAATATGTTCCAAACAGTGCATAGCTTCCAATATTGGTCAGGGATTATGCCCGTATTTGCAAACTCTCTAGCCATTTTGGCCTGTTTCATTTGTGCAGGGATTAAAATCGTCACCCAGATCAGGCCTGACAATAAAAACAATGACACCCCTTGGGTGAGCCATTTTGACGAATAATCCAAATGGTGTATTGCCACATTTACAGCACCCGCAGCAAATAGAATGCCTGCACCTCCAGCTGTAAAGACAAAATCGGTTAGAGTAACTTGGCGCTGTGCAAATGCGATAATCTGCGGATTTCGCGTTCTATCCGCCATATTTTTCCACCAGCCAGTAATAATGATATTTCCTAAAAACAATATCACTCCCAAAAGATGTAACGTTTTAAGCCATAAGTAACTATTGTCCAATTCCACATCCTCCTGGAGCTTTATTCTATACAACCCAACCACACCATTATTAACAACGTTAATTTAACAACGTTAAGTCATACTGTCAATACATACTTTTCTAACTTTTATTACGGATTATTTTAATTGATACTGTTCAATCTTATACCAGAGAGAGCGCTCACTGATTTCCAGTAGTTTGGCTGCTTTTGATTTATTGCCATTACACTTAGCAATCGCCTCCAAAATCAATTTTTTCTCGATCTGCTCTGTTATTTTGGGAATTGAAAATTGATTGATAGACTCAACGTCCTGTGGATTTGGAGTTTGTGCCCCTGAGATATCCGCAGGCAAATGTTTTGCTGAAACAGGCTGTCTGCCTGCCAATATTGATGCGCGCTCTAACACATTTTCCAGCTCGCGTACATTGCCTGGCCAAGTATAGGTTTGTAACTTTTGCAAGGCTTCTGCTGATATTTCTGCATGGCGTTTTTCCAGAAAATACCTTGCTAACAGCTCAATATCTTCAGCACGCTCGCGCAGAGGCGCTACACTCAACTGGAATACATTTAGTCTGTAATATAAATCTTCGCGAAGTTTACCGTCTTTAACTGCTTGCATGGGGTCAAGATTGGTGGCAGCAATCACACGAATATCTAAATCAATATGACGGTTCCCGCCCAGTTTCTCCACCACTCCTTCTTGCAATACACGTAAGAGCTTAGCCTGCAGATGAATCGGCATTTCTGTAATTTCATCCAAAAATAGTGTTCCACCATCTGCAAGTTCAAATTTACCGATACGTTCTTTTACCGCACCGGTAAAAGCACCTTTTTCATGACCAAAAAGTTCGGACTCTAACATTTCACTTGGTATTGCAGCACAGTTCACCGCCACAAAAAGTGCATTATTCCTATTAGAAGCTTGATGAATCGCCTTTGCCACAAGTTCTTTACCAGTGCCCGTTTCGCCGGTAATCAGTACTGTTGCTTTTTCTGGCGCCACTTGGCCAATAAGCTCCTTCAGCGCTAGCATTGGCGCACTCCGCCCAACAAGATCACCATCAATAGGGTTGGTACTAGATTTTAGATAAGCATTTTCTAATTTAAGTTGTTTTACCGACAATGCTTTGGCAATAGCGATTTCCAGCGTTTCCAAATCAAATGGGCGCAGAATATAATCTGCCGCGCCCAACTTCATTGCTTCTACCGCCGTTTTAATTTCTCCTTGTGCGGTCACCATAATAAACGGTAAATTCTCGTTATCTTGCCGAAGATTTTTCAGCAAATCCAAACCATTCATACTTGGCATGTGCAAATCACTCACCACCAGATCGATCGTGTGCTTTTTAATTGCCTGTAGCGCTTCATGGCCATTGGTTGCAACCACAGGTCTATAGCCTGCCTGGCGCAAACTGATTTCTAGCAGTCGCAGCATATGTGGTTCATCATCTACCGCCAGAATTGTCTTTTGTTTTTCCATATTAATCGGCTTTAGGTAATGTAATCGTAAATTGAGCGCCGCCCCATGGGCTGGTTTGGTAGCTAATATCGCCTTTGTGCGCTTGCACAATCTGCCGCACTACCGCCAAGCCCAGGCCTACACCGCCAGCACGTTGCGTAAAAAACGGCTCGAATATTTGCGCCTGATTTTCGGCCAGTATTCCCGGCCCATCATCCATGACGACTAAAGTCACGCTACCTTTAGTGTCCTGCAAAGCCACCTGTATTTTGCCATTATTAGGCAAAATTTGTATCGCATTTATCAACAAATTCATCAGCACCTGTGTCATTTGATCTCGATCTGCGAGAATCTCCACTGTCTCCTTCTGGTTAAAAATCAAGCTGACATTTTTAACCTTAGCTTGACTCATCAGGAGCGCAATTGTATTAGAAACCACCTCTGTCAAATTAAGATTTGTAAGTACTGGCAATCGTGGCCGCGCTGCATCTATCAAGCTGGACACTAATTTATTCAGCCTTTCAGTCTCGCTGATAATAAATCCCAGCACTTCGCGACCTTCCTTTGAAAGCTTTGGCTCACGCAATAACAGATCGGCCGAAGAACGCAATATACCTAATGGCGTCCGAACTTCATGACTCATTGCAGCCGCCATTTCACCTACCACGGCCAGTTTTGCCGCGCGAGTGAGATTCGCCTGCGACATCGCCAAGTCTTGCATCATTTTTTCGAAAGCCACGCCCAATTCTTTTACTTCCGGCGGGCCAGATTTTGGCGGTAGTGCAATCTGATTCTCTGTAAATCCACGTACAAATTGAGTTAATTTGTACAATGGTTGCGTAATCGCTTGTGCAATAGGCGTCACCAGCAAAGCTGCTAAAACCAAGGTGGTAATCAACAAGGCTAAAAACACATACCCCAAGCGATGCACAGGTGCCACCGCAACCGAATGTAGTTTTTTGATTTGTACTTGCCAATCCTGCAAGGATATTTTTCTGCTTAAATGCGCATTCGCTTGCATTTCATGTCCCGCCTGAATTTTGACCCAATCTGCCGTTGTGGCTAACAAATTATGATGCCCATCTAACAACGCAGCGGCAGCAGAGTTATTAACAGATTTATTTAATAAATCCTGCACCAATTGCCAGTTAAACTCAGCCACCAAAACTCCAATTGGCAGATTGGTATTGATGTCGATAATTTGCTGAGAAATCGGAAGCAGGTCTAGTTGAATCGGTGCAAAACTAACAACGCTAGTTGCCAAATTAATTTGAATCCACTCTTTTGCCGGCAACATTTGTTTGCCGATATTTTGGGCATTACTGGATGCTACAACTTGGCCCTGCATATTCACCACATATATAGACTGATACACATTGCCATAACTTGACTGTAATTCCTGCAACAAATTTGAAACTCGCTTGTCAATATCGCCAATTTGTATATCCTGCATCACAGCCAGACGGCTCCATGAGTGTACATTTTGAGCACGTTCTAACATCATCCGTTCAATGTCATTAGCAACGGTGCCGCTAAGCGCCTGTATATCATGGCTAATTTCTTTCTTGAGCGCCTCTCTGGCCTGATAGAAACTTAAAAAACTCACCAGCATCGCTGGCAAAAGCCCCGCCAGCAAGAATGCAAGCAAGAGTAGTTGTCGAATAGATAATTGTTTTAACATCAAGTAATAGATGCGACAATCTAGCTGAGCAACGTCATCGCTAGCGCTCTAGAGTGCGTTAGAGCTTGAGGATTCGAGGTGTATATGAAAAAAATAATCATTGCAATTGCCAGTGTAACCAGCCTATTCGCACTGTGCAAGCCAGTATTTGCTGAAGAGGCATCCGCCGCCAATTTTTGGAGCGGATTCAGTTTGGGCGGCTATTCTAGCGCAAGCGTTACGTTGCATAGAGATGAAAATGCCGAAGCTGCCGTTAATGAAGTAAGCTTATTGTTAACATGGAATGGCGACAGCCGCTGGAGTTTTTTTGGTGAGCTCGAGCTTGAGCGACCATTATCATGGAACGATGACCGTAAATTTCACAGCAAAGAATCACATCTCGACCTAGAACGACTTTATCTCGATTACAACCTTTCAGAAGCCATGAACCTGCGCCTGGGTCGCTTTTTAACACCTAACAGCCGCTGGAATTTATTACATGCCAGTCCATTGGTATGGACTAGTACACGACCACTGGCAACCTATCGGCTTTTCCCCACCGCCACCAATGGGCTAATGCTGCATGGCAGTATGCCAGTAAATGATTTTGCGATTGATTACATGCTGTTTACTGAAGTGCTGGAAGACCAAGAGGATGACAGTTTCGATTTACCGTTTGAACATGTCCGTGGTGCACGCGTCGCTTTAAGCAAGCAATGGAATTTTGGCGTTTCACTGCTATCCTTTGACGAAAAAGATATTGAAGCTTTGGACGGGCAGGATAAAACCTATCGCATGCTGGGGCTTGATTTTATCAAGCAATTCGGGGAAGTCGAATTAAGCGGGGAGGCCTTTGCCCGTTTCACACAAAGCGGGAACGATGGCGGTAGTGGCGCATATCTGCAAACAGCCGTTCCACTGAACGCCTTGGGATTAAACAATTGGTTTTGGCTTACTCGACTAGAAACTTTACATCGCCCAAAAGAACAAAGCTCGGAACGCTGGCTAACCGGTGCCACCTGGCGCGTAAAACCGACCCAACTGCTTAAGCTGGAATTTGCCGGAGGTAGCGGCAACCAACCTGAAGCACCCCGTGGCTTTATTGCAAGCTATGCATTTTTGTTTTAACGATTTCTTAAAATGAAAATACTAAAAATAGCATCTTTGCTCACCATCTGTAGTGCCCTGCTGGCACATGCGGAAGAACATACACCTATATTGGCAGTAGTGGTTTCCGCT
Source organism: uncultured beta proteobacterium (assembly GCA_963701715.1). Lineage (GTDB taxonomy): Bacteria > Pseudomonadota > Gammaproteobacteria > Burkholderiales > Methylophilaceae > Methylotenera_A. The sequence continues at coordinate 91,315 of CAVPAX010000009.1, read as the reverse complement.
CAACAAAATTCAGACAACTTGAAACTTTCGCCTAACAGCCTCAAACTGATTTACTTACGCAAACAACTGTATTGGCCCAACGGCAAGCGTATTTTTCCAGTCAACCTTTATACAGAGCATTCAATACGAAGCCAGTTTTCGCAAAGCGTGCTAGGCAGCTTGCCTAAACAACAAATCGATTACTGGAACGGCCTATATTTTAACGGTATACAGCCACCTCACAGCGTAAATTCCGAAGAAGCGGTGTTGCGCTACATAGCCCAAACACCCTATGCTATCGGCTATGTGGATGCATGCGCAGTAGATGAACGTGTAAAGGCTGTGTTATGGATAAGTGATGAGACCATTCGTATGAATGCACCCGAAAAATTGACCTGTAACAGCAATCTCCAAGACTGATCATTTTTTTGCAATCACAAACAGACCCGCCACAATCAACAAAGCACCGATTGCAATGCGTAAAGTAATCGCTTCTTTTAGCAGCCACCAAGCCAATAAAATTGCAATGACCACGCTACCCTTGTCAATCAGCGCCACGGTCGCAACATCACCCATTTTGAGCGCTTTGTAGTAAAAAATCCACGAGCCTGCCGTGGCGATTGCAGAGAGCGCCAACCAGATGTAATTGGATTTTTGCAGCAATCTTATTTCTGCAGAGTCAACTGAAATCGCCGCGAATACCAACACGAAACCGCACACAAAAATAGTGCGTACGGTGAGGCCTAATTCGGCGGAAATGCCCGCCAAACCTTGCTTGGCGACCACAGCGGTTAAACCTGCAAACAGCATCGAAATAATCGCGTATAAAACCCAGCGTTCCATGCGTTTATTGTATATTGATTATTGGCAATTAGCCAAAATCAGCTTTGTTCTAACTGTGTACTTTATCCGCGATGGCAGCTTTAATTTCCAAATTCTGCATCAACCAATCGCGCTTGGCTTCGCAGGTTTTCGAATCCAGCTCAAATGCCACAAGTAAGGCACAGAACACATCATCATGACTTAGCGGATAATCCTTGTAGGGCATGAGTTGGTCTAATTTGTAATCAAAATGCTTACCCATCCATACAATTGCAGGAACGTGGGTTTGCTCTTTAGGTGCAATCATATACGGGGCCGCATGTAAATAAAAACCATGCTCACCTAACGACTCGCCATGGTCACTCACATATAACATTGCAGTTGAATAATCACCATCATATTTCTTTAAAAAATTAATTGTTTCTGACAAAAAATAATCCGTATACAAAATAGCGTTATCGTAGCTGTTATCAATTTCTTCTTGGCTGCAATCTCGTAACTCACCTGTCATGCACATGGGTTTATACTTCTCAAATTCTTTTGGGTAGCGTCGGTAGTATTCAGGCCCGTGGTTGCCCATTTGGTGCAGCACAATCAAGATATCCTTGCCTTTTCTGGCTTCAATGTACTTATCAAGCCCACTCAGCATGCCGATATCGCGGCATTCCCCTTCGCACACTGGGTTTAAAGTCGGGCTTTTAAAATCCTCATATTTCATGCGCGTCGCCACACCTTTGGAATCCGAATTGTTATCGCGCCACAAAATTTCCACATCATGCTTAAACAGCACATCCAGCGCATTTTCTTGACCAAGTGCCGTGTCTTTGTCGTAATCTTTTCTGCCCAGAGATGAAAACATGCAAGGCACGGAAACGCCGGTTGACGTGCCGCACGAACTGACATTGCTTAAGCTAATCACATCCTGTTTAGCCAATAATGGGTTGGTTTCTCTATGATACCCATTGAGCGAGAAACGATCGTAACGTGCGGTTTCGCCCACCACCAAAATCACCAGGTTGTTGCCAATCTTCTGCCCAAGCGGCTTGGCATCTTGCGCCATCGCCTTTAATGGCCCCAGCTTGGCTACACTTAATTGTTGGCCAGCATATTTCACCATCGAATAAGCCGTATAGGTGGGATTTGCATAATAACGCGTGATTTTATGCTCGCGCCAAAACGATGCATAGCTTGCTGTAAATGGCACAACGAGCAAAACAATTGATAGCACCAATATACCCAATATAGGTAATCTAGATTTTAACTCCGAACGTATATTTTCATTTTTTGGAAAGTACTTAATCACCAGCCAAGCGGGGATAATGCCAAAAAATAAAGCTCTGAACAGCAAACCTAAGCTTAGTACGCCAGCCAGTTCTTTTGAATCAGTGTGAATGATATTGTCTATCATCACAACATCAACAATCACTTTGTAGTGATCCATATAATAAGCAGCCGACGCGGCAACCACTAAAAACAGCGCCAAAACCCAGCGCGTCGCTTTGCCATGGCATATCGACAAAAAGAAAATTGCCGTTAATATGCTAAAAAATAAAGCCAAAGATAATAAAAATGGCAAATTATGTAACTGAGGCGGGTATATTCCTAAAATTCTGCCAAACAGCGCCAAATTACCAGTCAACATAATAAAAACTGTCACCAGCAGAATACCGCGCGTTTGATTGGATGATTGCTTAAAAGGCGAAACTAATTTCTGCAAAACATTAGCTAAAAACATATTTAATTTTTCTCAATTGCTTTTTTAATTACATACAACACAAATAACACCAGCCAAACTACCCAAGCTGACCACAAGTTATGCGACAAAAAATGTTCGCCGCGCATCATTTGTGCCCAACCCATGCTAAAGCCCAAAACCAAAGCAAGCATCAACATCGCAACTGCAAACTTAGGTTTTTCATCACGAAATGAAAAACTAAATGCCATCAGCGCAAAACCGCCACTGGCATGCCCTGCAGGAAAACAATGCCCGGCCGCAACGCCTTTTGGTAAATGCTCAAACAGGGCAAATAAGGGTAAATTACCGCCGTAAATGGTCAAATCATTTGGGCAGCCGTGCATACTGTCACTTTTTAAAAATGAAACCACACTGGTAGAAACCACCATACCAACGAACGCCCAAATAAATTGTTTTTGATGACGACCGATGAGTTTATTAAAAATAGATGCTCTGGAATCCGCATGGGTATTGGCCTGCAAGCCCGCCAATAAAGAGGCTAGTGCGATAAATATCATGCAATATTTCAAGCCTGAGTGCATGAAGTTTTCTAAAAAAGCTTGGTGCTTTAGCGGAAAGCTTTGTGTGGCGACATCAAAATAAGGTGCGATTAAAAATTTATCTAAGCCGGTTACTGGATAGATAAACATTAAAAAATAGGCACTTAACAATAGGCCAATAATATTTAGTAAATAAAAGTTTTTCCCGACATGTTGTAAGGTGAAGCTTTGATCAAACGAAGGCATTGACTAGTATTTACAAATTTTAATTACAGATTTATTTGCAACTTCAATGCCAAATTGGAAATTGATGCTCGAAAATTTGATAATCTACTGTTTTATATAGATTTTTTAAATGTTGATAAAAAATTTTATCTTGTAAACCACCTTTAAACACTGCAAATTTTGCACGATTGTTACTCTTTGTATGTATAAATTGCAGGCTTTTGTATACCGCCTTAAAATAAGTGATTGAATTTGTTTAAGTATTTTTTTGGCATATTGATTGCATATATCCAAACAGTAAAAACTATTTGGACGAATACATGCTTAATTACCATATTCAACATCAACCCATATATCGAGCTGAAGCAGCTTATCAACTGAGAGAATTTGTGAAAACCAAGTGTTATCAGATCAGTGAAATCACTGCTAGCACTGTTAATATTGGCGACCCAGCTCGTGCAGAAGTGGAGGCTTTTATCCATGCGGTTTTTAAGCGTGCTTATAATGCAGAAATTACACTTTTTATGCCGCATTTAGTAGCGTTGCGCGATAGCAATGGCGTGCTAATGGCAGCATTCGGCTGGAAAAAAGCATCTGATAGCCCTTTATTTTTAGAGCAGTATTTAGACGAACCCATCGAATCACTGATTTCCAAACACATCGGTAAACAGATTACACGCGATCAAATTACTAAAATTGGTAATTTGGCTGTGGCTAACCCACGTAATGCGGGCGTACTCATTGCACATATCATTCGGCACAGCTTGAATATGGGTATTGAATGGTGTGTAGCTACTGCGCACCACAGCCTTCAGAACGGCTTGGTTAAGGCTGGGCGCGATGTGTACCCGCTTTCCCCTGCGGACAAGGCCAGATTATCACCAGAAGAGCAAGCTAAGTGGGGCAGCTATTACAAGCACACCCCGCAAGTAGTGGCGATACGCGGTATTGCCGAATAGTTTTATAATATTTACTTATGGTGATTGAAACACTTGCCAAGTATGGGCTTGAAAGGCGCATGGGTATTGCTTTGCGGGGCAGCGATATGGCGCTGTCTTATGGTGACTTATTGGCTGAAATCCATCAATTGCAACCGCACCTTAATCAAAACCGTTCATATCCCACACTGGCTATTGCAGCAGATAATCATCCTGCATGGGTAGTCGTCGATTTAGCGGCAATGGCATGCAATATTCCCCTAGTGCCATTGCCACTTTTCTTTTCATCCGCGCAACTGCTGCATGCGATTACTGATGCAGGTGTCGATGCGCTCATTACAGATAATCCTCAACGATTTACCGCCTTGCTGGGCGATTTGATAGTGAGCACTTCTACGCTGCAAATTGCCAACAAAACACTCACGCAATTTAACTTATCGACTCCGTCAAAAAAACTTGCCAAAGGCACTGCAAAAATCACCTACACCTCTGGTACTACAGGTCAACCCAAGGGCGTATGCTTAAGTAAAGATGCCATGTTGAAAGTTGCGAATTCAATTAAAACAGTCGCCAATTTAAGACGTGACGATCAGCATCTCTGCGTTTTGCCACTTTCTACTCTCCTGGAAAACGTGGCTGGTGTTTATGTAACGCTGATTGCAGGCGCAACTGCACACTTGCTGCCAAGCGAAACAATTGGATTAAGTGGCAGCAGCTTAGATGTAAGCAAACTGCATGCGGCGCTCCGCCAAACCAAAGCCAGTACAGCAATTTTCATTCCCGAGCTGCTTTATGCACTGGTATCAGCTTGCGAGGCGGGGGCCAGCCAACTGCCGCACTTACGCTTTTTAGCAGTGGGCGGGGCACATGTAGCACCGGCACTATTGCAGCGTGCTGCCAAACTTAAACTTCCTGTGTTTGAAGGTTATGGTTTATCTGAAAGCGCATCTGTTGTCGCGTTAAATACCGAGCAACATCATAAAATTGGCAGCGTAGGCAAGCCCTTGCCGCATGTTTCTATCCGTTTTTCTGATGAAAATGAAATCTTGGTGAAAGGTGCCAGCTTATTAGCTTACACAAATGAAAGCACGGTAGAAAAAGAAAACGATTTTATCCATACAGGCGACATTGGCTATCTGGATGAAGATGGTTATTTATTTATTAATGGCCGCAAAAAGAATATTTTCATCACCTCCTTTGGTCGCAATGTTTCTCCGGAATGGGTAGAACGCGAACTCACCAGCACACCGCAGATAGCGCAGGCCTGTTTGTTTGGCGAAGCAAAGCCCTGGAATACAGTGCTTGTTACACCAAAATCTAACGCCACCGATGATGATATTAATGCTGCTATTAAAGCGATTAATCAAACCCTGCCCGATTATGCCCGCGTTGGTAAATGGCTGCGCACAGAAACCCCTTTTAATGTTGCAAACAACCAGCTAACCCCCAATGGCCGCTTAAAACGCGACATCATATGGCAACATTACCAGAACAAAATTAACGTACTTTATTTATAAGGATTAAACCCTATGACATTTTACGATGAACTCCTCAAAGCAACAGAAGCAGAACGCAAAGAACTATTAAGCTTGCCGCTGATTACACAAGGTGCTGAGGGCAAAGTCTCACTAGAAACATATATAGCATTTTTAACTCAGGCTTATCACCACGTAAAACATACCACACCCCTGCTAATGACATGTGGTGGCTGCCTGCCTGCCAAATACGAATGGTTACGTACTGCGATTGGCGAATATATTGAAGAGGAAATGGGACATCAGGAATGGGTGCTGGATGACATCGCGACTTGTGGCGGGGATAAAGAAGCCGTGCGCGCAAGCAAAACGGCTGCCGAGTCGCCAAGCCAGGCTACTGAGCTGATGGTGGCTTATGCTTACGATATGATTCATCGTGTGAATCCCATTGGTTTTTTTGGCATGGTATTGGTGCTGGAAGGCACCAGCACAGCGGTTGCCACACAGGCAGGTGAAAAACTGATGCAAAGCCTGAATTTACCCAAAAAGGCCTTTAGTTATTTGTTATCTCACGGCTCGCTTGATATTAGCCACGTGTCGTTTTATGAAAGCCTGGTCAACCAGATTACCGATGCTGACGACCAGGCAATGCTGATACATAGCGCCAAAAACTTTTATAAGCTATATGGTGATATATTTAGGGACATCGAAGCACGCACCATGCAATAAGGAATCAATATGAACCTTGCTAATAAACGTATATTACTCACCGGTGCAACCGGTGGGGTTGGTAATCACATTGCGATGCTACTTGCGCAAAAGGGGGCAATTCTAGCTCTGGTTGGACGCGACACATCAAAACTCGAAGCACTTAGAGCCCATATCGAAAAAGCGGGCGGTAAAGCCGTTTTCATTCAGGCGGACTTTGATGTTGCAGGCACCGCGCAGCGCGTTGCAGATGAAGCCAGGCAAAAACTAGGGGATATCGACATTCTTATCAATAATGCCGGCGTGCTTGATTTTATTCAGTTCCAAGACCAAAGCGAAGCGCGCATTGCACAAATGATTAATACCAATGTCACCGCGCCAATCCAGCTCGCGCGCGCCATCATTCCTACGTTTTTAGCTAAAAACCAAGGGCATTTTTTGTTCATCGGATCCATATTTGGCTCTCTTGGCTTCCCGCATTTTTCAACCTACTGTGCCAGCAAATTCGCTGTACACGGTTTTTCTCAAGCATTACGCCGTGAACTTGTTGATACCGATATTGGCGTGACTTACGTCGCACCACGCGGGATTAAAACGCCAATGAATGACGCAAAAACAGTGGCCATGTGGGAAAAATCGGGCAACCAGATGGATGCGCCTGAGACTGTCGCCCGGATTGTCGTCAATGCGCTGGAAAAAGAAAAACAGGAAGTATTTATTGGTCAGCCGCAAACATTTTTCGCCTGGCTGAATGGCGTGCTGCCGAAAGCAGTGAATATTGGTCTGAAAAAACAAACGGCGCTTGCTGCGCCGTTTGCCAAACAGGATTAGCTATAAATCAAGCTTAGCTATAAATAGAGCACCGCCGGGAAAACAGTCAAGGCAAACACAAACACCAGCCACTCCATATTCCAGCGCTCAAGATGGCCTGTGAAATGAAGGGTGAGTACTGCAATAGCTAATGCGTAATAAATTGCAATAAGTACCATAATTAACCCTATGCCATATTTGTGTAATTAATGTATTTATAACATTTTTTACCAAAAAATCCTAAAATTTTAAGATTTTTTACATCCTACTCTCTCTGCTCTTCAAAATGGTTTCTTGCCTTTTAAGCCGTTTTCGCGTAAATTCAATGGATTGCTAGGGGTCTGTTTTATCAAGCGTTTTTTCTAATAAAACAGTGAGAATCACCCTTTGAACCTGATGCGGGTCATGCCGCCGTAGGGAATGCAGGCAGACTGCATCCTACGTTAATACTGCAAGGATGCAACCCATGAATGCCATTGATAAAAATCTTACCAAATTTGTTAGCGCAAACGCTTCAGTAGACGAAGGCGCCACTAAACCTTTCGCCAAATCCAGAAAAATATATATAGAAGGCTCGCGGCCGGATATTCGCGTGCCATTTCGTGAAATTAGCCTGAGTGACACTCCTTCCGCGTTTGGTGCAGAAAAAAATCCTCCTGTTGTGGTTTATGATACTTCTGGCCCTTACACTGATCCTTCAGTCCAAATTGATATTCGCAATGGCTTACCTGCGCTGCGCGCTGGCTGGATCGCTGAACGCAACGACGTTGAACAGTTGGATGGCCCAAGCTCTAAGTTTGGTCAAGAGCGTTTAACCGACCCAGAACTTGCAGAAATGCGCTTTAACCTGCACCGCAAACCATTGCGCGCTAAAGCCGGCATGAACGTGAGCCAAATGCACTATGCACGTAAAGGCATCATCACACCAGAGATGGAATTTATCGCCATCCGCGAAAATCAGCGCCGCGAGAACATGAGTGAGTTGCTGCAAACGCAACATAAAGGCCACGATTTCGGCGCGAGCATTCCTAAAGTCATCACCGCAGAGTTTGTGCGTGACGAAGTAGCACGTGGTCGTGCCATTATCCCCGCTAACATCAACCACCCGGAAATCGAACCGATGATTATCGGCCGTAACTTCTTGGTAAAGATCAACGCAAACATCGGTAACTCAGCTTTGGGTTCAAGCATTACCGAAGAAGTTGAAAAAATGGTGTGGGGCACCCGCTGGGGCGGCGATACGGTGATGGACCTCTCCACAGGTAAAAACATTCACGAAACGCGCGAGTGGATTATCCGCAACAGTCCAGTGCCGATTGGTACCGTGCCGATTTACCAAGCTCTGGAAAAAGTAAACGGCAAGGCCGAAGATTTAACTTGGGAAATCTTCCGCGATACCTTGATTGAGCAAGCTGAACAAGGCGTGGATTACTTTACCATCCACGCAGGCGTGCGCTTGGCTTACATCCCCATGACAGCAAAACGCATGACGGGTATTGTGTCGCGCGGCGGCTCGATTATGGCGAAATGGTGCTTAGCACATCATAAAGAAAGTTTCCTGTACGAACATTTTGAAGACATCTGCGAAATCATGAAAGCCTACGACGTGAGCTTCTCACTTGGTGATGGCTTACGCCCGGGCTCAATCTACGATGCCAACGACGAAGCGCAATTTGCCGAGCTGAAAACATTGGGTGAACTCACACAAATCGCTTGGAAGCATGACGTGCAATGCATGATTGAAGGCCCAGGCCATGTGCCGATGCACCTGATTAAAGAGAACATGGATTTGCAACTGGAGCACTGCGGTGAAGCCCCATTCTACACACTAGGACCATTGACTACGGACATCGCCCCGGGTTATGACCACATCACAAGCGGCATTGGCGCTGCGATGATAGGCTGGTATGGCTGTGCAATGCTTTGTTACGTTACGCCAAAAGAACACCTAGGCTTGCCAGACAAAGAAGATGTGCGTGTGGGAATTATCACCTACAAAATCGCGGCACATGCGGCAGATTTAGCCAAAGGCCATCCGGGTGCGCAAATTCGTGACAACGCATTAAGTAAAGCGCGCTTTGAATTCCGCTGGGAAGACCAATTTAACCTAGGCCTAGACCCGGAAAAAGCCAAAGAATTCCACGATGAAACCTTGCCGCAAGAAGGCGCAAAACAAGCGCACTTCTGTAGCATGTGCGGCCCGCATTTTTGCTCCATGAAAATTACACAAGACGTGCGCGACTACGCAGACAAGCTCGGCGTGGATGAAAAAGAAGCCCTAGAAAAAGGCATGCAAGAAAAAGCAATTGAGTTTGTGAAAAAAGGCAGCGAAGTTTATCAAAAAGTTTAATCTGCTTTCGATATTTTCAGCCAATAAATAAGCCAGCATTAGCTGGCTTATTTATTGAGTTCGAGCCTTGTACGGTTCGCCAGATAGGGCTCGTACTTTTGGCATGGCTAAGCATGAATAATTAAGAGTTTGCAACATAATTTTGTTAAAATGACCGTCTTATCAAAACGTGTTAGCCTTATTTTGACCACCATAAAACTCAATAAACCTGCCCTAGAAGCCGCACCGAATAAGGCGAGTAGGGCGCCTGTGCGCCGAGCAGACCCAGCCAAACGCGATAGAACAAAGCCGCCACCAAAGCCTGTGGTTCGCGAGCAAGAGGCAAAACCTAGCGCTGAAAACCCCAAAATGGATTCCCGCCTGCGCGGGAATGACGGGCAGACAAAAAAACCTGAAAGTACGCGGCAGCGTAACCATCGCTTTGACGGCAAACCGCGCGATGCAGCATTTGAAAATAAATCTACTGAAAATAGGCCTTTGAGAAGTGAGCTAAGAGCCGAACAAACTAGCCCGCCTAAACAACATAAGCCCGCTGGTCCAAAGCCTACAGGCATAGACACCCGCTCCACGCCGCGGCCGGATAAAAACGAGCCACAATATCGCCAGGCGCCGCGCCGTGGCGGCAAGGTGCGCGATGGCTACGATGCAGCTACTACGCCGCAATATGGCGCAGCAGCAAAAGCAGCGTATAAATCTTCGCCCGTAAGTGATGATTTGCCCAGACTCTCTAAAGTGATGGCGGAGCGCGGTTTGTGCTCGCGCCGCGAAGCAGACGAATGGATTATCAACGGCTGGGTGAAGGTGGATGGCGTGATTATCGACACATTAGGCACGCGCATTAAGCCGGATGCCGAGATTGTGATTAGCGGCTATGCCAAAGAGCACCAAGCGGAGCAAGTGACGATTTTGCTGCACAAACCGGTGGGCTATGTAAGCGGGCAGGCAGAAGATGGCTACCAACCGGCAATTGTGCTGATACACCCCGATAACGAGTGGCTGGACGACCCGGACTTGCGCGAGCCAAAAGAATTCCAGCGCGGATTTTTGCATGGCCTTGCCCCTGCAGGCCGCCTGGATATTGACTCTACAGGTTTGTTAGTACTCACACAGGATGGCCGCATAGCGCGCCATTTGATAGGTGAAGATTCGAGTGTAGAAAAAGAATATTTGGTGCGGGTAGAAGGCACGTTAAGTGACGCAGACTTGAAACGCTTAAATCACGGTTTGAGTTTGGATGGTGAGCAACTGAAACCCGCCAAGGTGAGTTGGCAAAATGAAGACCAATTGCGCTTTGTATTACGCGAAGGCAAAAAACGGCAAATCCGCCGCATGTGTGAAATGGTAGGTTTGCATGTGGTGGGTTTAAAGCGCGTACGTATTGGCAGTGTAAATTTAGGTAAACTTCCGGTGGGGCAGTGGCGTTATCTAAGAGCGCATGAGCGTTTTTAGTAAAATAATTTTAACTTAAGGATAAAAAATGGGTTTGTTTGACAATGTAGCAGGTGCGGTTTTAGGCAAAATGATGGGCGACAAAGGCGGCATGGCGCAAATTGCGCTGGATATGTTTAACCAAAACGGCGGTTTGAGCGGCATTTTAGATAAATTTAAAGAAGGTGGCTTGGCCGAGCAAGCGGCCTCCTGGGTGAGCAAGGGCGAGAATATGCCTATTTCTGCAGAGCAGCTTTCCGGCGTTTTAGGTAGCGATGCGATTGCTGGCATGGCGGCAAAATTCGGCATTTCACCCGAAACATTAAGCGCACAAATTGCAGAACACTTGCCAACCGTCATCGACAAAATGACACCAGACGGTGAAGTAAACGAAGGCTCTGGTAACTTGCTAAGCACTGTTTTGGGCATGCTGAAATAAATATCGGCTCAACTACTTAAAGGGACGCAATTGCGTCCTTTTTTCATTGTGTCAAAAATATGACTTCTAAAGCTGATAAAATGCACCCATGGATATTTTGCTAATCATAAAAACAATTATTATGGGCTTGGTGGAAGGCGCGACCGAGTTCCTGCCTATCAGCAGCACCGGCCACCTTATTATCGCGGGTGATTTGCTGGGATTTTTAAACAAACAGAAACGCGATGTATTCGAAATCATCATCCAGCTTGGCGCCATTTTGGCGGTGTGCTGGGAATATCGCCAGCGCCTAATTGACAAGGTCACGCATCTGCGCGATCAAGCGTCATCGCGCGGGTTCTTTATCAATTTGGCCATTGCCTTTTTCCCTGCCGCGTTTGTTGGTTTGCTGTTCCACAAACAAATTAAACTCTACCTGTTCTCGCCGTTCACCGTAGCTTGCGCGCTGATTGTTGGCGGTATAGCGATTTTGTTGATAGAAAAGTATCTGGAACATGGTGAAACCAAAAGCGTGGAGGCCATGACACCTGCACAAGCGCTTAAAATCGGCCTCGCGCAAACACTATCGCTAGTGCCGGGCGTATCACGCGCCGGCGCGACCATTTTGGGCGGTATTGCGGCTGGTTTGAACCGCCACGCGGCTACTGAATTCTCGTTCTTTTTGGCGATCCCAATTATGTTTGCAGCATCTAGCTTTGATTTGCTAAAAAGTTACCAGTTTTTAAGTGCGGCAGATCTGCCTATTTTCATTATCGGTTTTGTCACCGCATTCGTTTCGGCCTTGCTCGTCATCCGCATGCTTATTCGCTTCGTGGCTAACCATGATTTTACGGTGTTTGCATGGTACCGAATTGTCTTTGGTTTGGCAGTGCTGGCGTATTATTGGTAAACTATTTCCTTAAGCTAGACTCAAAAATATTTCAGCAAGTTAAGTGAGACAGCGATGAATAAAATAATCAAATATGTGTTGTATGGCATTGGCGGCATCGTGCTGCTAGCCTTACTAATTGCAGGCTATTTTGCGGCTACGTTTAACCCCAATGACTACAAAGACGAGATTGTTAAATTAGTCAAAGATAAAAAAGAACGCACATTGCACATTGATGGCGACATCAAGTTAAATTTCTGGCCAAAGATCGGTGCTGACCTCGGCAAATTATCTCTCTCTGAACACAAGTCTGACAAAGAATTCGCATCGGTTAACAGCGTAAAAGTTGCACTTGCAGTAATACCATTGCTTAAAAAAGAACTGGTGGTAGACACCGTTTATGTGGATGGCGCAAAAGCCAATATTGTTAAATACAAAGATGGAACTACAAACTTCGATGACTTGTTGAGCAAGGACGAAGAAGAAACCAAAATTAAATTTGATATTGACGGCGTTAATGTTACCAACTCTGAAGTCAGGTATACCGATGAGGCCACAGACTCTAAATATAACATCACCAAATTCAACATGAAATCCGGCCATATCGCTCTAGCAGAACCTGTTGATTTGGACACAAACTTCACGCTTACCTCAAACAAACCAGAAACAGCGGCCAACATTAATCTTAAAGGCAATTTCTTGGTTGACCCTGAAACCAAGCACTTTAAGGTTAAGGGCTTGGATAGCCATATCGTAGGCGATATGCTAAGCGGCAAGGAAATGGATATTAAGGCCAGCGGTAATGTAGATGCTAAGCCGGAGCTCATGGAATTTTTAGTGGATGACTTGAAGTTTGCGGCATCTGGCAAATTCGATGGTGCCAGAGAAACTATCGATTTAAGTGCGCCAACAGTCGTTATTCAAAAAGATGAGGTAACCAGCAAAAAAATCACAGTAAGTTTTTCTCAAGAAAAATCGGGCGAAACTTTCAAGGCCAACATGGTATTGGCCGATATGAAAGGTTCTCCAAAAGCGTTACAAAGTAGTGGCATTACAGGCGATTTGTCTGCTGTGCAAGGTAAACGCACTGTAAACAGTACGTTCTCTTCACCTTTTAGCGGCAACATCGAAAACTTAGTGTTTGACTTGCCTAAGCTTGTGGGTGGTTTAGAGATAAAAGACCCAAGCTTACCCAATGGCAGCATGAAAGGCACATTTAGTTTGGGCGTTCATGCGGATATTAAAAATGAGGCCGCCAATAGCAAGTTTAATTTAAACATTGCTGAAACCAAGCTTAACGGCGACGTAGATGTTGCCAGCTTTAAAAGGCCCCATATTAAATTTAACCTGAATGCAGACAAGCTGGATTTAAATAAGCTCTTGGGTAAATCTACTACGTCAGCCAAACCTAGCGACAAGCCTGCCAATGAAAAATCGAACGACCTGTCTGCGCTTAAAAACTTACTTCTAGACGGAAAAGTGAATGTAGGTAGCATTGCATATGACAAATATCACGTTTCAGGCCTAAATGTCAGCATTAAAGCAGATGGTGAAAAGCTTGCTTTGAGTGGCCTAAATGTTAAGGTAGACGACAGCCATATTAAAGGAAGTCTTGGCATCTCTCATTTCGCAAAACCACTTTACACTTTTGATTTAGACATTGATCACGTGGATGTCGATAAATATGTTGTAGCAGACGCAAATGCCAAAAAAGACGCTGACAAGCCTCTTGATTTAAGCGCGCTTAAAGCTCTCAATGCAGACGGATCAATTCGCATTGGCAACCTTAAGTATGGGAAGACAAAAGCATCCAATATCCGTATTGATTTAAAAGCAGACGGCCAGAAGTTAAACCTAAGCCCCCTTGCTGCCAAAGTAGATGACAGCCAAATTAATGCAAGTGTTGGTATCTCACGTTTTAATGACCCGGTTTATAGCTTTAATGTAAACGTTGATAAATTAGATGCTGACAGGTACATCACAAAAAGTGAAAAACCGGCCGAAAAAAATACTGGCGATACTCCGATTGATTTGAGTGCTCTAAAAAAGCTTAACGCGTCTGGCGACGCGAAAATCGGCTGGCTGAAACTTGCCAATGTTACAACACAAAACGTCAACATCGGGCTTAAAGCTGATAACGGACTGGTGACGGTTTCACCATTTTCCGCCAATCTTTACCAAGGCAACATGAGCGGCATGCTCAAAGTAGACGCGCGTGCTACCCCCAATATCACTTTTAAACAAAACATGAATAATGTCTCTATCGGGCCGCTGATGGTAGATGCAATTAATAACGACATGCTTTCTGGCACCGGCACCGTGAATATTGACGTGTCAACGCAAGGCAACAGCGTTGGCGCACTCAAAAAAGCTTTGCTTGGCAATGCCTCTCTCAGCTTGGCGGATGGCGCATTAAAGGGTGTGGATATTGCAGGCAGCATTCGCGAACTTAAAAATAAAGTGAATGTTTTTAAAACCAAAGAAGTAGACGCTGATAAAACTAAGAAAACCGACTTTAGTGAGCTAACCGCAACCTTCGATATTAAAAATGGCGTGGCGCATAATGAAGATTTAGCGATGAAAGCACCAATATTGCGCTTGGCTAAAGGTGATAGCCGTGGCGACATTGACATAGGCAATGAAAAAATCAACTACACTGCAAAACCTACAGTTGTAAAATCTCTTAAAGGCCAAGGCGGAGCAGATCTTGATGAACTGAGTGGTATAGCCATTCCAATTAAAATCAGCGGTACATTTGCAAACCCTAAATATGGTATGGATTTTACTGCAATAGCTTCTGGTTTGGCACAATCAAAACTGCTGGATAAAGTAGGGGGCGAAAAAGGCGCTGCTGTTAAAGAGTTAATTGGAGGGGGCGATAAAGTGGAAGCGCTTAAAGGCTTATTAGGCAAGAAAAAGGCTGCCGAAGCCCCTGCACCATCTACAGAAACAGGCACAGAGACAGCACCGGCGCAACCTACCGCGCCGGCAGAACAAGCAAAATCTGCCGAGGAAATTGCTAAAGAAAAGGCTGAGAAAAAACTTAAAAAATTACTTAAGTTTTAATAACATATGGCAGTTTTTGCAGACGAAATTATTGCTTGGCAAAAGCTACACGGACGCCATGATTTACCTTGGCAAAACACCACCGATGCTTATGCAATTTGGGTATCGGAAATCATGTTGCAACAAACGCAAGTGGTTGCCGTTATTGGCTACTATGCTAAATTTATGCTACGCTTTCCTACCATCGCAGCGCTTGCGGCTTCCACCCAAGAAGATGTCTTACAATACTGGAGCGGTTTAGGTTATTACTCGCGTGCACGCAATTTGCATAATGCCGCACAAAGAATTGTGGATGAATTTTCTGGAAATTTTCCTAGAAGCTTCGATGACATTTTAAGTTTGCCCGGTATTGGTCGTTCCACGGCTGCCGCCATTTCCACTTTTGCATACAATCAGCCAATGCCGATTTTGGACGGGAACGTAAAGCGTGTTTTTGCTCGGTATTTTCTGATCAAAGGCTGGCCAGGTTTGCCTATTATTGAAAAGGAAATGTGGCAAATTGCCCTGCACGAAAATCCGAATAATGATGCAGCCGTTTACACACAGGGACTGATGGATTTAGGTGCAACGCTATGCATACGTTCACGCCCACGTTGTACCTCATGTCCGCTAGTAGCTACCTGCCAGGCATATGCACAACAACAAACACAAGCATTACCTACGCCTAAACCACGCAAAACCCTGCCAGAGCGTAGCACAACCATGCTGCTATACATGAACGCAAATGAAGTTATGCTCGAGAAGCGTGCCAATACTGGGATTTGGGGTGGGCTATGGAGTTTTCCGGAAGTTGAAGCCATGCCGAATAATGCGCAAATACTGCCCAAGTTTACTCATACATTCACACACTTTAAGTTACATATTCAGCCTGTGATAATTTGGGCAGATAAGCAGAAAGGTGCTCCTAACACGCTATGGATAGGGCTGGATGAAGCCATTGATGCAGCGATTCCAACACCTGTCAGAAAAATTCTATTGAATTTAAAAACAAAAAAAGCAGCTTGAGCTGCCTTTTTTGTTAATGCAGTCGAGACTGCAATATTCTATCGGCCAACATTTGAAAACGCGGCGATACAAATTTTCTACTTTGCGCGCCTGAGTCTGCAATACTCAACAGCTCTTCTATTGCGGATCGAAACCCCAGCTCAAACAGCCAGTAATCCGACTCGTCAATTGCTGATTTCTTGTCAGCATTCACGTCCTCGCAAAGCCGTTCGAACGCTTCCATGCACACATTACGCTCTGCCATATGCCCTCCAGGTTTTATCTTATTAGATTATAGTAAAAACCTTTGAGCACTTTGGCAAGAATTATGTTACTTTTGTTTCTAGCTTATTTTTGATCCCAGCTATCTTCCCACATACAGTGCTTAATTTTATGGCGGTTAGCAATCAGTTCATCAATGCTTGGCTCATCATTTAATGCACGTTTAATTGCCAATTTGGTCGCATCGTAGTTGTTTTTGTACATATCGGCTTTGTCTAACTTACCTTCTTTTTCTAAAGCGATGCAGCCCGGGTCTATCCACACCAAGCTGATAATGCACAGATCGTTCACTTGGCTTTTAGGGATAATGCCTTCAATCACGCAATCCAAAATCGCATCCGCCGTAGCTGCCTGTACAACGCCGCCAAACAAGCCGACATCGGTGCTACCTTTTAGCGTTACTTTCGGCACTGTCATGCACACTGGACGTACTAATTGGTTGATATCACGTACCGCAAACATGGCTGTGTGACCTTTGCTTTGTGCCATTAAATTGGCAAACGCCTGACCGACCGGACCATCCACAGCGCCGATTAAAATTTCCGGCATGGCTGCAGTGACATCTTTACCTTCAGAATAAACGGTTGCTTCACCAGCTTTGAAAATGATTTTTGACATAATGTTCTCTTGGAATTCTCTTGGTTAAAAAAATTAAACTATTATTTTACCAAATGCTTTGTCGTAGTTTCAATTTAATTACAACTCTAGCTGCATATCCACGTGCGGGATATGCACATCACAATATTCACCACTCGTCTGCTTAAAACCCGCTTGCTGATAAAAATGAATGGCGTGTGTTTGTGCTGATAAACGAATATTTTTACTGCCGTGTAATTTACAAATTTTAATCGCCTCATGAAGCAGTGCGGTTCCCAGCCCCATACCCCGCCAATGCTTAAGTACGGCCATGCGACCAATTTTTTGATAATCAATAATGCGCAGGCAGGCAATAGGCTGGTTACTTAACATCGCCAGCAAATGTACTGCGCTTTCATCAATGTCATCCCACTCAAAATCAGGCGTCACCAACTGTTCTTCAATAAAAACTTTTGTTCTTACTTCACGCAAATGGTTTTCAGCTTTGCGCCAAGTGGCTTGTGAAATTTTTACTTTTGATAATGATGGTTTCATAGCTGGACTTAAAGGCGGCATACTTGCGGATTTGGCTTGTTCAGTGCATTATGCAGGCTATTATTTATATCAACTCCATTATAAAAGGCTAAGCTTATGCAACGTTATTTAACTGCGCTTGCGCGTATTTTACTTGCGCAGATTTTCTTATTGCAGATTATCATGTTAATTTACAGTTTTTTTTCCAACCCGAGTGGCTATCAAGAGTACCAAATGGGTTTGGGTAGTTTAGGCTTGCCTGGTATATTCGCCCCGCTTATTATATTAATTCAGCTAGTTGGCGGGTTGGGCTTATTTTTTGGCTTTAAAACCAAATTTTTTGCAATATTTATGGCCATCTATGCGGTGATTATTTCGTTCTTGCTTAAATTGCCAGTATTGCAGTATTTGGCCGTCTCCGGTGGTTTGCTGCTGCTGTATTTGCATTCTGAAACCGCTTGCAGCCTGGATAATCTCAAGAAAAATAAAGCCTAAAAACAAAAGTTCTGGAAAAAAACAATGCCCTGCAGGCCAATATCTATGCAGGCTTACAGGGCGTCACTTTATTCCCATTCAAGTGCCGGATAAACTGTATTCACATTACGTCTGTTCGCAATATTAAATAGTTTCCATTTGTCCTTTTCGTTTGCTGCTGCAGTATCCATAGCTTTTTCCATACTTTCACCTTTTTTGATGCTGGCACGAATGTCTGTCAATAGCGCATTCAAATACCGCTGCTCATCGTTAAGCGCCGCAATCCAATCTTTAGCCACTGGTCCATGGCCTGGCACAATCTGCTTTGCAGGACTGGATTTTAGTTTCTCCAGCTCAGCAATTAAACCTTTGATGTCGCCTTCCAGCGTCGGCGTGCGCTCGATAAACAGCAAATCGCCCGTAAATAATGTGCTGCTTTTGCTATCCATGGCGGACAAATCGGTATTCGTGTGTGCGACAGGGTGTGCTGTTAACATGAGCTTTCTATCACCCAAATCCAGCTCCAGTGTTGTCTTGACAGCGATTGTGGGTTTAACCAGCTCACTTCCCTTGGCGTCTTCTCCCAGCAGCCTTGCATTGAGTTTTGCGTATTGCTCGCGACGTAACTCCATTACCGTTGCTAATTTATCATGGCCAATAAATTCCGGTTTATCAGCCAAAAAAGCTGCATTTCCATAAATATGGTCTGGATGCACATGCGTATTTATGACGTACAGCACGGGCAGCGGCGTTATCTTACGAATGGCTTCACGCAGCTGTTTGCCCACTTTTAGACTGCCGCCTGTATCTATTACCGCAACACCTTTGCTGCCAACGATAAAACTCGTATTACAAATATCACCTTGGTAACCATCATCGATATCCAAATGCATACCATGATGTACATAGACACCGCCACCCACATTTTCGACTGTATAGACATCACCTCCTGCCTGGCTATGCGCACAGCCCGTAAGCGCAAATATACTCATGATTATCATTAGAATTCGCATGATTCTTTCCTTTAGCTTAACTAAGCGTTTAGAATACTGCCCTTAGATGCAACAATCTATTGTGACGAGTGTCACATAGCTATTATCTTATTTCGGAAACCATATTACTATGAATCAGGTATCAATACATTACACTAAAACGGCTATTATTTTGCATGGCCTCATAGCACTTGGCATCTTTTTCATGTTCGGTCTTGGCTGGTACATGCACGAGATTCCTAAAGATGCCGCTAAACAAATGGCGTTCGATGTATTCGATTTAGGCATCTACACCTGGAATCTCACCGAGGCAGTCAGCCCCAGAACATTTTATTTTAATTTGCATAAATCTATCGGTATAACACTGTTGGCTTTAATCGTCTTCCGCGTCTTCTGGCGCATCACTCATCGTCCACCCGCCATGCTAAGCTCGTATAAAGCGTGGGAAAAAAAACTTGCCACAGGCGCTCACCATCTACTTTATCTGCTCATGATAGCCATGCCTCTAAGCGGTCTTGTGATGGCGATTAATAGCAAATATGGCGTGATGTGGTTCGGTATCGATTTTATAGGCGGGTTAGATAACAAAAACTTGCGTGAAGTATTCAAGGAAGTGCACGAAACCATCGGTGCAATCTTACTTCTAATCATTATTATTCATATTGTGGGTGCACTAAAACACAAGTTAATTGATAAAGATGACACCATGAAGCGAATGTCACTGAAATAATAAAAAAGCCAGAAATTTCTGGCTTTTTTATTATTGGTGATATTGTTTACTATATTCCCGCACAGCATTAAGCATCACCGCAGCGTTGTCAGGTGGCGTCCACTGAGTAATGCCATGGCCTAGATTAAACACATGCCCATTGCCATGACCATAGCTAGCCAGAATGCTGGCAACTTCCTTCTCGATTGCATCTGGGGTTGATAATAAAATAGCTGGATCAAGATTACCTTGTAATGCAACTTTATCACCCACACGTTTGCGGGCTTGCCCAATCTCTATCGTCCAATCCAAACCTAGTGCATCAGAACCAATTTCAGCTTGTGCCTCTAACCATAGTGCACCGCCCTTGGTAAAAACGATACTGGGCACTTTGCGGCCTTCACTGTCTTTAGTTAAACCTTCCACAATTTTTTGCATGTAATTCAGTGAAAACTCTACATACGCATTATGCGAAAGTGCGCCGCCCCATGAGTCAAATATCATTACCGCTTGGGCACCTGCCGCGATTTGTGCGTTCAGGTACTGAATGACTGCTTGTGCCGTAGTCTCTAAAATATGGTGCAATAGATCCGGACGCGCATAGGCCATTTTTTTAGTGGTTAAAAAGTCTGTGCCGCCTTTACCTTCCACCATGTAAGTCGCAAGTGTCCACGGGCTACCTGAAAAACCAATCAAGGGCACACGTCCGTTAAGCGCTTTACGGATGCTGCTCACCGCATCAAACACATATTGCAATTTGGCCATATCCGGTACAGTTAATTTTTGAATATCAGCTTCCTGTTGCAAGGTACGCTCAAATTTTGGACCTTCACCTTCTTCAAAATAGAGCCCTAGACCCATCGCATCTGGCACAGTAAGAATATCTGAAAACAAAATAGACGCATCCAAAAGAGGGTAGCGATCCAGCGGTTGAATCGTCACTTCGGTGGCAAATTCTTTGCTTTTACACAACTGCAGAAAACTGCCTGCTTTTTTGCGGCTTTCGCGATACTCAGGCAAATATCGTCCAGCCTGACGCATCATCCATACTGGAGTATATTCAGTAGGTTGACGCATTAAGGCGCGCAGAAAAGTATCGTTTTTCAGTTGAGTCATTTTATTTACCTAATAAAAAAGGATGCAAAACAATCTTATTTTGCATCCTTAGTTTTGATTCCGTTTTAACATTAACGGGGCAATGTCGATGAACCCATCAAGAATGCATCAACTTCCCTCGCACATTGACGGCCTTCGCGAATTGCCCACACTACCAGTGATTGGCCGCGGCGCATATCTCCAGCAGCAAATACTTTATTTACATTGGTTTTGTAACAGCCATCTCCATCGATTGTAGCTTTGGCATTGCCTCGCGCATCTTTTTCTACGCCAAAGGCTTCAAGCACTTTTTGCACAGGCGATACAAAGCCCATTGCCAATAACACGAGGTCTGCTTTGATAATAAACTCAGAACCCGCAATCTCGCTCATCTTGCCATCTTTCCACTCAACACGCGCGCCTTTTAATGCAGTCACTTTACCATTTTCGCCAATGAGCTCTTTGGTTGTTACCGACCAATCACGATTGGCGCCTTCTTCATGGCTGCTAGAGGTACGAAGTTTGAGCGGCCAGTTTGGCCATACCAGTTCTTTATTTTCTTTTTCTGGAGGACGCGGCATCAATTCGAACTGCGTAACGCTCAAAGCACCATGACGGTTTGATGTGCCTACACAATCTGAGCCGGTATCACCACCACCAATCACAACCACATGCTTGTTAGTAGCCTTCACCTGATTAGGTACAGCATCACCTGCAACCACCTTATTTTGTGCGGGTAAAAAGTCCATCGCAAACATCACGCCGCCTAGTTCGCGACCCGGCACCGGCAAATCACGGGGCTGCTCTGCACCACCGGCCAAAATGACAGCGTCATATTGTTTGAGCAAATCATTCGCGTTCACATTCTGACCTACATGCTGATTCACTTTGAACTCTACGCCCTCGGCTTGCATTTGTACCATACGGCGATCGATGTGAGACTTTTCCATTTTAAAATCAGGAATACCATAACGCAGCAAGCCACCAATGCGGTCATTTTTTTCTACCACTGTAACGCTGTGACCGGCACGTGCAAGCTGCTGTGCTGCAGCTAAACCTGCAGGGCCAGAACCTACTATCGCTATTCTTTTGCCTGTTTTATTAGGATTGATTTGTGGTTTTACCCAATCTTTTTCCCATGCTTTATCAATAATGGCATGCTCGATAGATTTTATCCCCACTGCATCATTATTAATATTTAAAGTACATGCAGCTTCACATGGTGCTGGACAAACGCGACCTGTAAACTCCGGGAAGTTATTGGTTGAATGCAGTACATCAATCGCGCCGCGCCAATCCTGGTGATACACCAAATCGTTCCAGTCAGGAATGATGTTGTTGATCGGGCAACCCGTCGTACAGAAAGGTATACCGCAGTCCATGCAGCGTGCGCCTTGTTGCTTGGCTTGGTCGTCTGTTAAATGCAGCACGAATTCTTTGTAATTTTTGATGCGGTCCTGCACCGGCAAACTTGCCTCGGACAGTCTTTCAAATTCCATAAAACCTGTTGCTTTACCCATTATGCGGCCACCAGTACTTTATCTTCAGCGAGTTCAATTAATGCGCGTTTATATTCGTTAGGCATGACTTTGATAAATTTGTCACGTGCGTTTTCCCAATCGGCGAGTATCGCCTTAGCACGCACACTATCAGTGTAATTAATATGTTGTTTAATTAAGGATAGCAAAGTCACTTCATCGGGCTGATCAAGGTGATGCACTGCATCTGCAGGCACTTGATCGACATGCATTACTCTTTCCAATGACACCATGTTCATATTACAGCGTTTGGCAAACAAGCCGTCCTCGTCATATACAAAGGCTACACCGCCACTCATCCCGGCGGCAAAGTTCTGCCCGGTTAGTCCAAGCACCACAACCGTGCCACCTGTCATGTATTCACAACCGTGATTCCCTACACCCTCAACTACGGCACTGGCACCTGAGTTACGCACACAGAAACGCTCACCTGCCACACCGTTAAAGAAGGCTTCACCTGTGGTTGCGCCATACATTACTGTATTACCGATAATAATATTTTCATGTGGGATACCTCTAAATGCTGTCGGTGGCTTAATAATAATACGACCGCCACATAAGCCCTTACCTACATAGTCATTGCCTTCGCCTGTCAAATCAAAAGTTACACCTTTGGCTAAAAATGCCGCGAAACTTTGGCCTGAGGTGCCTGTAAATTTCACATGAATCGTGTCATCCGCAAGGCCGACATTGCCGTAGCGCACAGCCACCTGATTAGAGAGCATGGTACCAACCGTGCGATTAGTATTGGTAATCGGCAAATCAATCATCACTTTTTTGCCTTTTTCCAGAGCAGGTTTTGCCATTTCAATAAGCTTGTTATCCAGCGCATTTGCCAAGCCATGATCCTGCATATCATTGTTTTTGCGGGCAACGCTGGTGGGCATATTCGGCTGGTGGAAAATTTTGCTGAAGTCCAAACCATGAATTTTCCAGTGATCGATACCCGCCTTCGTATCGAGCAAATCACTGCGTCCAATTAAATCATCGAATTTTGCAATACCAATGCTTGCCATCAACTCACGTACCTCTTCCGCAATAAAGAAAAAGAAATTCACCACATGTTCAGGCTGACCAGTAAACTTCTTGCGCAACACCGGGTCTTGCGTGGCCACGCCCACAGGGCACGTGTTGAGGTGACATTTACGCATCATAATACAGCCCTCTACCACCAATGGTGCGGTGGCAAAACCAAACTCATCTGCGCCTAACAATGCGCCAATCAATACATCACGGCCTGTTTTCATTTGGCCATCCACTTGTACAATCACACGACCGCGCAATTGATTCAGCACAAGCGTCTGCTGTGTCTCTGCCAAGCCCAGCTCCCACGGCGTACCTGCATGCTTAATAGATGAAATAGGCGATGCGCCGGTGCCACCATCATGCCCGGCAATCACAATATGATCAGATTTCGCTTTTGCCACACCTGCCGCTACTGTGCCAACACCTGTCTCTGAAACCAGTTTCACAGAAATAGATGCCTTAGGATTGGCATTTTTCAGATCATGGATCAGCTGCGCCAAGTCTTCTATTGAATATATGTCATGATGTGGCGGTGGTGAAATCAGGCCTACACCGGGTACGCTGAATCGCAGCTTGGCGATGTATGGGCTCACCTTATGACCGGGTAACTGACCACCTTCACCTGGTTTAGCGCCTTGTGCCATTTTTATTTGGATTTGATCGGCTGAAGCAAGATAATCTGCTGTCACACCAAAACGCCCCGAAGCCACTTGTTTGATGCGCGAACGCATCGAATCTCCTGCTTTAAGTGGAATATCGGCCTCAATTAAATCTTTGCCAATTACCGCTGCCACACTAGTGTCTGCAGTTACAGGAACAAAACGCTTGGCATCCTCACCGCCTTCGCCGGTGTTAGATTTACCACCGATACGATTCATAGCAATAGCTAAAGTTGTATGCGCTTCCGTTGATATAGATCCTAACGACATCGCGCCTGTGGCAAAGCGTTTTACGATTTCTTTAGCTGGTTCTACGCTGTCGAGCGGAATTGCGCTACCTGCCTGTTTAATCTCAAATAAACCGCGTAAGGTTTTATAGTGGCGTGTTTGGTCGTTAATTAATTTAGCGTACTCTTTGTAAGTATCAAACTTGTTGGTGCGCGTTGCATTTTGCAACTTGGCAATGGTTTCCGGCGTCCACATATGCTCTTCACCACGTACACGGAAAGCATATTCACCACCGGCATCCAACTGATTCATCAGCACAGGATCGTTACCAAAAGCTTGATTATGCAATCGCAATGCTTCTTCTGCCACTTCTTCCAGTCCAATACCTTCAATCTGCGAGGCTGTGCCTGTGAAATATTTGCTGATAAAAGCTGAATTCAAGCCTATAGCTTCAAAAATTTGTGCACCGCAGTAAGATTGATATGTTGAGATGCCCATTTTGGACATGACTTTATATAAACCTTTACCTATTGCCTTAACGAAATTTTTACCAGCTAT
This sequence comes from uncultured beta proteobacterium, assembly GCA_963701715.1. Classification (GTDB taxonomy): domain Bacteria; phylum Pseudomonadota; class Gammaproteobacteria; order Burkholderiales; family Methylophilaceae; genus Methylotenera_A. Next base: position 66,317 of record CAVPAX010000009.1, on the reverse strand, counting down.
ATAATGATCACTGGCAAGGTGGCTGATGGTTTCCAATGCAAGCCAAGGACAAACTGCCTCAGCCCCGTAACCGGCCAACAAAGCAAAATGATGTACCTCACGCGCAGAACCGGTGTCTATCACCAAGCCTGTACTGGTTCGCAATCCAGTTTTCACTAGATATCCATGCGTGGCGGAACATGCCAGCAATGCTGGAATGGCCATGCGATTTTTCGAAATTGCTCTATCTGACAAAATTAATACATTAAAACCATCATGTACTGCTTTTTCTGCTGCTTTATTTAAATTGGCAATCGCATTACCCATGCCTGCTTTACCTAATTTGGCATCATAAGTAATATCTAACACTAATGATTTAAATTGGCCTTTAGTCGAAACACCAATATTCTTTAATTGTTCTAATTCACTTAAAGTAAGTACAGGCTGGCTGGCTTCTAAACGTAGTGGCGGATTCGTTTCATCCACGCTCAGCAAATTAGGTTTAGGGCCGATAAACGTCACCAAGGACATGACCAGTTCTTCACGAATTGGGTCAATCGGCGGGTTGGTCACTTGCGCAAATAACTGTTTGAAATAGTTATAAAGCGATTTTGCTTTATTGGATAAGACGGGCAAAGCCGCATCATTACCCATTGAGCCAGCACCTTCTTCGCCATTAGCAATCATCGGCTGTAATACAAATTTGATATCTTCCTGGCTATAACCAAAAGCCTGCTGCGTATCCAGTAAGCTTTCCGCCATTTCCAATTGGCTTTCGATCTTTGGCAAATCACCCAAGAAATAACGTGATTGTTCGATCCATTTTTTATAAGGTCTAGCCGATGCTAATTCACTTTTCACTTCGGCATCGTCAATAATCCTGCCCTGCTGGGTGTCTATCAACAACATTTTTCCTGGCTGTAAGCGCCATTTCTTGATAATTTTTTCTTGGGGGAAAGTCAGCACACCCATCTCGGACGCCATCATCACAATGTCTTCGTCAGTCACTAAATAGCGTGCGGGACGCAAGCCATTGCGATCTAATGTCGCACCAATCATGTTGCCATCAGTAAAAGCTACTGCAGCAGGGCCATCCCATGGCTCCATCAAGGCAGCATGATATTCGTAAAACGCACGACGCTCTTCATCCATCAGCGCATTGTTATTCCAGGCTTCTGGGATCAACATCATCATGGCATGCGGTAAGCTGTACCCGCCCGCCACCAGCAATTCCAAGCAATTATCAAAGCAGGCCGAATCCGACTGGCCTTCAGCAATCAATGGCCATAACTTGTCTAAGTCTTCGCCAATTACTGCAGATTTCATGGTTTCATGACGCGCTGCCATCCAATTCACATTGCCTTGAACCGTATTAATTTCACCATTATGTGCAATCATGCGGAAAGGATGCGCCAAATCCCATGCTGGGAAGGTATTGGTAGAGAAGCGCTGATGCACCAATGCAAGCGCTGATACCACGCTTTTATCAGCCAAATCACGGTAGTAAACACCCACTTCGTTGGCTAATAGCATACCCTTGTACACAATCGTTCTACTTGAAAGCGAAGGCACATAAAACGCTGCTTTGTCTTTTAGATTTAGCGCACGAACTGCATGCTCAACACGTTTGCGAATTACAAAACATTTACGTTCAAAGGTATTTTGGTCTGACAGCGTTCTGCCAATAAACACCTGACGCATGCAAGGTTCTACATCGCGGGCGGCATCCGCAATATTGCTATTATCCACCGGCACATCGCGCCAACCAAGCAGTGTTTGATTCTCTTCAGAAATAATTTTTGCAATTATCGCCTCACAGGTGGCGCGATTCTTTGCGATCTTGGGGCAAAAACAAATTGCCTACTGCGTATTTTCCTGCCTCTGGCAGGTTGATATTCAGCTTTGACCGCCTCGTTACGCATAAATGCATCCGGCATCTGCATAAGCAAGCCAGCGCCATCGCCCAATTTCGGGTCATAGCCCGTAGCACCGCGGTGCGTTAAATTGGTTAAAAGCGTCAAGCCTTGCTGAACAATCTCGTGGCTTTTTTTGCCCTTGATATGCGCTACAAAACCAACGCCACAGGCATCTTTTTCGTTTCGTTTATTATATAAACCCTGATTTTCTGGTGCTGACACGACTGACATATTCATTGCCTAGTGATCTTATCTTATTTTAAAGTAATCTAATTTCAAAACATTTAGCGGAACCTTCAATAATACCGTTAAAACGTCTAGCTATCAATTACATAGGAGAAAATAATGCTTCAAATTGCTGAGAATGCTTTTTTTGCAACTTCAATCGTAAATGCAATGTCTTCATCTGTATGCGCAGCTGAAACAAACCCTGCTTCAAACGCAGACGGCCCAAGATAAACACCGTTATCAAGCATGCTGTGGAAAAACTTATTAAATGCTTCTTTGTCAGATTGCATCATCTCAGCATAAGAAGTAGGGCAACTCTGCATAAAATATAACCCAAACATACCGCCCACGCTCTGTGCACTGAAGGTCACTCCCGCGTCTATAGCTGCCTGTACCAATCCGTCCATTAGCTTTTTAGTTTGCAGGGTAAGTTTTTCATGAAAGCCCCTTTCTTGGATCAATTTGAGCGTCACTAACCCCGCTGTCACAGCGACAGGATTGCCTGACAAAGTACCTGCCTGATAGACCGGACCCAATGGAGCAAGACAACTCATGATGTCTCTGCGTCCACCAAACGCGCCCACTGGCAAGCCGCCACCGATGACTTTGCCCAATGTCGTCATGTCCGGCTTGATGTTATAGAGCGCTTGCGCGCCGCCCAATGCCACACGAAAACCTGTCATCACCTCATCAAAAATCAGCACCGTGCCGTGTTGGGTACAAAGCTCACGCAATGTCTGCAAAAATTCCATCTTCGGCACAATTAAATTCATATTGCCAACGACCGGCTCAATAATCACACATGCAATTTGACCACCAATCTGGCTGAATAAATCTTTAAGCGTTTGCGTATTGTTGTATTCCAGGGTGAGCGTATCCGCAACCACTTCCGCCGGTACGCCGGCTGAACTGGGCACACCTTTAGAATTTGAATCATTAAATGTCAGCAAACCAGAGCCCGCCTTTACCAATAGCGCGTCCGAATGGCCATGGTAACAACCCTCAAACTTCACGATTTTATTGCGCCCTGTAAATCCCCTCGCCACACGGATAGCGCTCATGGTGGCCTCGGTGCCGCTACTCACCAGCCGCAGCTGCTCCATGCTGGGCACTAGCTTATTGATCGCTTCCGCCATCTCCAGCTCTAAACCTGTCGGCGCGCCAAATGACAAACTATTGGCTGCAACCGCTTGCACAGCCGAAATAACCTCTGGGTGTGCATGGCCAACAATCATCGGACCCCAAGAGTTTATGTAATCAATGTACTGCTTACCATCGGCATCCCAAAGCTTACTGCCCAATCCCTTTTTGAAGAATATCGGCGTACCGCCTACACTACGAAACGCACGCACTGGAGAATTTACGCCGCCAGGAATAAGTTGCTGTGATTTTTCAAACAGAATTTGATTTTGTGAAGTCATGATGTAGGCTTAAATAAATGTAGTTAAAATAAATGTGTAAACTGCAGGCTGGTTTCTGCAGTATCACTTGCATTGAAAAGTGCACCAACCACCGCTATCGCATCCGCGCCAGCTTGTAATACACTTGATGCATTCTCTAAAGTAATACCGCCTATGGCGACTAGTGGAATGGCGATTTTTTGTTTGGCCTCAGTAAATATGCTCAGGGGTGTTTGTGTAGCGTTAGGTTTTGTACCTGAACCGAAACATGCACCAAACGCCACATAACTAGCACCTGCTTGCTCGGCTTTTACCGCAAGGTCGAGTTGATTGTAACAAGAAGCGCCAATGATTTTATCATCACCGAGCAGACGCCTGGCTGCCCCCAGATCACAATCCGTCATGCCCAAATGCAAACCATCTGCATCAATTTTCGCACATAAATCCAGGTGATCATTAATCACCAGCGGCACCCCGAAACTGCGACATAACGCCAGCAGCGCGCTCGCCTGCCTAAGTCGTAAGTTGGCATCAGCCATTTTGTTGCGATACTGCACCAGTTTTGCACCGCCTCGTATTGCGGCCTCTACTTGCTTGCATAGCAGATCTGTGCCGAATTCATCCGGCGTAACCGCATATAAACCATTAATGCTGAATGGGGGAGACTTTTTCACTGGTTGATTCATCAATATCATCTTCATCGCGCGCCCAAAAAAAACGGTCAGGGATATATTGCCCCATACCTGGGCGGAAAGCATTTTTTAATGTTTGCCAGGTATATTCCTGCGCCTCCTGAATCGCCTCTTCCATACTCAATCCATGCGCCAGGCATGCCGCAATCGCGCTGGTGAGCGTGCAGCCGGATCCATGGTAACTTCCTGCAAGCCGCTCCCAATGATAAGCCTTAATGAGACCGCTGGCACCGGAAGAAAGCGTTCCATATAGTGAGTTCACTACATCGGTTGAACGCTCATGTGTGCCTGTAACCAACACATATTCGGTACCCATTTCCAGCAAACGCATCGCCGCCTCATCAAGCGATGTATGCTGAATCTCGTCACCTTCATCATAAAATGCCAAGCGGCGCGCTTCCAGGCTATTCGGTGTAATCAGAGTGGCTTGCGGAAACAGTAAATCGCATAACGCAGCCTGCATTTCTTCATTCGCCAGTTCATCGCCTCGGCCAGACGTTAAAATAGGGTCTATCAACAATGGCACATCAGGGTAATCAGCCATAATCTCTGCTATCACCGCCACGTTTTCTATACTGCCTAGCAACCCCAGCTTAAAGGCAGATACCTGCACATCCTCTAAAATGGTACGCGCTTGTTCGTTAATCCAGTCAGCATCAAGCGCCATCACGCTTTCCACACCCACGGTATCTTGCACAGTAACTCCCGTCACCACAGAAAGCGGATGGCAGCCGATACTGGCCAATGTCAGAATATCGGCCTGCAAACCTGCGCCGCCGCTAGGATCTGTAGCAGCAAAAGTGAGAACGGTTGGCGGTGTTTGTGTCATGCGTTTCTTTCTAAAATTGATTTTTTGGAGCGGGTGACGGGAATCGAACCCGCGTATCGAGCTTGGGAAGCTAGCGTTCTACCATTGAACTACACCCGCAATTCATCTGCATTTGACTAAAACGCTATTTTACTTGGGCAGGGGTCGCATAGCAAAAACTATCTCAATATTTAAAACTCAAGCGGGTCAATATCTAAGCTCCAGCGAATTTTAGAGGCTACTGGCAATTCGCGGCATTTTGGCATCCATAACTTAAGTAGTCGTTGTAAAGCAGCTCTACTATTGGCCTGCAGCAACAACTGCCCGCGCTCCATGCCTTTCAGACGCTCCATTTGCGGGCGCACCGGGTCATAAATCATGACATCAGGTTTTAAATAATTTGTAAGCAGCTCGCGCGCCGAATTCCCAGCTTTATTTAAAAATTGCTGTACCTGGTTAAAATCATTCGCCTCGGCCCGCAGTAAAGCAAAGAAACTCATCGGTGGAAATTGCATTGTAGCGCGCTCTTGCAACAGCTCATTGGCAAAGCTTACATAATCCTGACTGCGAAGCGCTTGAAATAAGGCATGTTGCGGAAAAGCCGTTTGTATCAGTACTTCGCCAGCCTTTTCGGCACGTCCGGCCCGGCCTGATACCTGCATCAATTGTGCGAATAAGCGTTCACTGGCTCGAAAATCAGGGCTGTATAAGGCGCTATCGGTGTCAATCACGCCAACCAAAGTAAGATGCGGGAAATCATGACCTTTAGCTAGCATCTGTGTGCCTACCAAAATATCGATTTCTTGGTGATGCACTTTGGTTAACAAATCATTTAGCGCATCTTTGCTACGCATACTGTCGCGGTCTACTCGAGCGATTCGGGCAGTTGGAAATATCGATTGAAGCGTTTGCTCTAAACGCTGTGTGGCTTGCCCTGTAGGATACAAATCCGTATTGCCGCAGCTGGGGCATTGCAGGGGGATTTTTTGCTCGTGCCCACAATGATGGCACTTAAGCCGTCTTTGCCTTAAATGCACCACCAAGCGCGCCGAACAGCGACTACAAGACGCTATCCACTGGCACGCACCACAATGCAACACTGGCGCGTAGCCCCGGCGATTGATAAACAATAGGCTTTGCTCACCGCGCTTCAAGCGCTCGCGCAATGCATTCACCAGCAAAGGAGATAGGCCATTTTCTGTGGGTGACTTTGCCGTATCGATACAAAAGATATTGGGCAATGCCGCGTTTTCAACTGCGCGCTGGGTAAGACTAAGCAAACCGTATTGCTGCTTGTGTGCATTATGACTATTTGTTGCATTAAACCAGGTCTCTAAAGATGGCGTTGCACTACCCAACACAATGGGGATATTGAGCTGCTTGGCGCGCACCATCGCCACATCGCGCGCATGATAACGCATACCGTCCTGTTGCTTATAAGAGCCGTCGTGCTCTTCGTCCATCACGATTAATTTTAGATGCGGCATGGGTGTAAACACGCTCAGCCGTGTGCCAATCACAATTCTGGCCGCACCCGTGCTGGCAGCTTGCCAGTTTTGTAAGCGCTCACTTTCACTTAAATTGCTGTGCAATGTGACTAATGGATATTGGCTTAGGCGACTTCTAAAACGCGCCTCCAGCTGTGGTGTCAGATTGATTTCCGGCACCAATACTAAAACTTGCGCATTTTTTTCTTGCAAAATTTTCTGTATGATTTGGATATACACTTCAGTTTTACCGCTGCCGGTAATGCCGTATAACAACCATGGTTTAAATTGGTGAGTAAGTGCTAACACGCTTTCTATCGCCTGATTTTGCTCGTCATTCAGTTGTGGCGCTATTGATGATGTTGGCAATGATCCTTTTACTGCAACCACTTCCTGCTCATCGACCAAGCCTAGATTTTTGAGTTCCAGAATCGCTTTTCGCCATCCGGAAGAAACAAAAGCAAGATCGCCAGAAGCCAATACCGGCGTGGCTTGCAGGGCAGTGATAATTCGATGCAAAAGCACTTTTTTTGCAGGGATTTTGCTGATATCTGCATTTGGAAGTAATGAATAGGCAAATGCTTTGCGCGAAACTGCCGGCTTAAGCTGGCGCAAACGCAATGGCAGTGAAGAAATCAGGGCCTGCCCAAGCGGATAATGATAATAATCGGCACAAAATTTCAGTAATTTGAAAGTGTCCTTATCAAACGCCACGTCTTCAAATACATGGCTGACCGGCTTTAATTTTTCGACTGGGTAATCTGACGTTTGTTTAACTTCCAACAATATGCCCACCAAATTCCTACCCGCAAACGGCACCACAACACGGCTACCGATATGCGCAACAAAACCGCCGCTGAGATAATCGAATGTCCGATTAAGCGGTACGTCGAGCGCGATATTGAAAATGACCGGAGATAAATTTAGTGACATAAAAAAGTTATAGGTGAGTCTAGTGCCTGCCTAAGGAACCTCTAAAATGGGTTAAAATACTGCTTTTGTAATAATGACGATTATTTTGAAAGCTCACATTACCGATTTACTCATTCGCGCCGCTAATAACATGGGCGCAAATGTTTCACAAACGAAAATTGTACTTGAGCGCCCAAAATCTGCAGAACATGGCGATTTTGCTACCAATCTAGCCATGATGCTTGCCAAGCCATTGCAGAAAAACCCCCGCGAGATTGCTGCAAGTTTAATCAAAGCGCTACCACAAAGCGAATATATCGCAAAAGTAGAAATTGCGGGGGCCGGCTTTATCAATTTCTTTTTAAACGCGCAATCCAAACAAACTATTGTGACCGATATTTTGCAGCAAGGCTCCCAATTTGGGCGCAACAATAGCGGTAAAAACAAAAAAGTTCAGGTGGAATTTGTATCAGCCAACCCGACCGGACCGCTTCACGTAGGCCACGGGCGTGGTGCGGCAGTAGGCGATTGTTTGGCGCGCCTACTGGAAGCCACCGGTTGGAATGTGACCCGAGAGTTTTATTACAATGACGCCGGCTCACAAATCGACAACCTCACTATTTCTGTTCTGGCCCGATGCAAAGGCATCTCAACCGACGATAGCAGCTTTCCTGAAGATGGCTACCGTGGCGAATATATCAATGATATTGCTGCTGCCTATTTGACGAAACATACCGTAGTTGCAGATGATATGGAAGTAACCGCAAGCGGCGACATTGACGATATTGAATCTATACGTACCTTTGCCGTTGCGTATTTACGCCATGAGCAAGATTTAGACCTAAAAGCGTTTCAAATTAAGTTTGACGTGTTCTCGCTAGAAAGTGCGCTGTATGCAAATGGCAGAGTTGAAGAAACTGTGCAGGCGCTGATTAAAAGCGGCCATACTTACGAACACCTCAATGCACTTTGGCTTAAAACCACGGACTTTGGCGATGATAAAGACCGTGTAATGCGCAAAAGCGAGGGCGGCTACACCTATTTTGTACCAGATGTTGCTTATCATGCAGAAAAATGGGAACGTGGCTTTGTCCGAGTGATTAACGAGCAGGGCGCCGATCACCATAGTACCATCACCCGCGTCCGCGCTGGCTTGCAGGCACTTGCTATCGGCATCCCGAAAGGCTGGCCCGACTACGTATTGCACCAGATGGTTACTGTCATGCGCAGCGGCGAGGAAGTAAAGCTTTCCAAGCGCGCGGGCAGTTACGTAACCTTGCGTGACTTAATTGATGAAGTCGGTTGCGATGCCACGCGTTATTTTCTGGCAGCTAGACGCGCCGATTCGCAATTGGTGTTCGATATTGACCTTGCTCGTGCACAAACTAATGACAATCCGGTGTATTACATTCAATACGCCCACGCCCGAATTTGTAGTGTACTAAACCAATGGGGTGGCGACGTGAATAGCTTAAAAACAGTGAACTTAAACCCGCTCAACATGCCAAACGAGGCAAAATTAATGCAGCGTTTAAGTGAATACCCCGAAGTTGTTAGCAGTGCTGCGGAAGATTTAGCACCGCATGCGATCGCCAATTATTTAAAAGAATGTGCAAGCGATTTACACAGCTATTACAATGACACAAAATTTTTAGTAGATGATGAGCCAACCAAATTGGCACGTATGGCGTTAATTGCTGCAACGCAGCAGGTGCTGAAAAATGGCTTGAACTTGCTGGGCGTAAGTGCACCGCAAAAAATGTAGAGCAAGGATGAGAGATGAGTAGAGATTACAAACCTGCGCCACAAAAATCCACCAAAAGTAGAGGCAGTCCATTCTTATCAGGCTTACTGGTAGGGCTATTGCTAGGTGTCGGTTTATCGGTTGGGCTAGCGATGTTTATCAAAGGAAGTGATAACCCATTTTCAGACAATAAAGTTAACAAACCCATTTTAGAAAAACACAGCGAAAAACTGGACAAAGAGAAAATTGCCACGGAAAGTGCCTTGCCACAACAAGAAGGACCGGATAACACAGCCAAGGCTGATGATAATAAGTTTGATTTTTATACGATTCTGCCCGAAACGGAAAGTACCGTAACTGAACAAGAGATCAAAAACAATTCACAGGTAGTTAAAAAAGATAATTATTTCTTACAGGTAGGTGCGTTCTCAAACGAAGCTGATGCGGATAACATGAAAGCCAAGCTGGCTCTGCAAGGCTTTGAAGCCGTTGTACAAACGGCAACCATTCCTGAAAAGGGTGTGTGGCATCGCGTGCGCGTCGGGCCGCTGAGCGATATTGCACAAATCAATAAAATCCGAAGTGAACTCACCACCAGCGGATTTAATACAGACCTGATTAAAGTACATACGGAAACAAAACCGGAATAAATGAAAATTGGTTGTCATCTTTTATAGTCAATTGACGTTAGTAGCTTGAATCGTGGTTTTATGGATTTGTTTTTTTAGAAAAATTAAGGAAAAAATAATGAGGAAATTATTTGCTGTTTGTATGTTTGCGCTAGGTACTTTAGCGATGAGCAATTTAGCCCTAGCAGATGCACCAAAATTAGGCGAACAATTTGATGCTGTCGCGCAACCTATTTCAACAGAAAATCCCGCCAAAATTGAAGTAATGGAGATTTTTTGGTACGGCTGTATTCATTGTTATCAAATGGAAACCCCGCTAAGCGCATGGGTAAAAAAATTGCCTGGAGATGTTTATTTTAAACGCCTGCCAGGTTTGCCCAACCCAAGCTGGGCACCAATGGCCAAAGCCTTTTATGCGATGGAAACTTTAGGCGTTGCGGAAAAACTGCATACACCTTTATTTGAGGCTATCCACAAACAAAAAACACTTAATCCTACAGATGAAAAAGCTGCGATTGATTGGGTAACCAAGCAAAGCGGCTTGGATAAATTAAAAGTTGAGCAGGCGTTTAAATCATTCACCATCAATACCAACTTAAATCGTGCCGCGCAAATGTTCCGCAATTCTGGCGCTACCGGGGTGCCAAGCCTGGTGATTGATGGTAAATATATTACTTCCAGCACCATGAGCGGCGGAAACGAGCAAGCTCTACAAACAGCTGACTACATTATCAACAATATTCGCAAGGACAAAGCCGCTGCTGCAAAAAAGTAAACAAGGTAGCGGCTACAAAAAAAGTAGCTCTGCCTAAAAAAATTAAATAGGCCCAATTAACCCGCTGAAGAAATTCTGCGGGTTAATTTTTTTGAGGCTCACTGCGCTATACTTTTAGCTATGAATATATTTATAACAGGTACATCCAGCGGAATCGGCGAAGCGCTTGCACACGAATACGCAAAACGATGCTCTGGAAGCCGCGTGGATACTGCCTCGCAGAACATCAGTTCGGGATGTATAGGCTTGGTTGCTAGACGTAGTGAGCACTTACATCTGCTTGCAGAAACGTTGCAAAGACAATACGGTGTAAATTGCGCGATATACGCACTGGATGTTCGCGATAGTGCAGCGCTGGAAGCTGCTGCGCAAGATTTTATCGCTCGCTTTGGCGCGCCCGACATTGTTATTGCCAATGCTGGTGTCAGCCGAGGTACGCTTACCGAATGCAAAGAAGACATTCCCGCTTTTCAAGCGGTATTGGATATTAATGTAATGGGCATGGTGCATACTTTTCAGCCGTTTATTGCAGCTATGAGGCAGGCGGGACAGGGCCAGCTGGTAGGTGTTGCCAGCGTAGCCGGCATACGCGGCCTGCCCGGCGCGGGAGCTTACAGCGCCAGCAAAGCTGCCGTGATTAGCTATTTAGAAAGCCTGCGTGTGGAAATGGCGCGCGACAACATTACCGTCGCCACCATCGCTCCAGGTTATATTCGCACCCCCATGACAGACATCAACACCTATAAAATGCCATTTCTAATGGACGTTGATGTGTTCGCACGCAAATTTGCCAATGCTGTGGAAAGCAAACGCCGCTTTGTGGTAATTCCATGGCAAATGGACATAGTGTCTAGGCTCATACGCTTTATCCCGTCAATTTTGTGGGATTGGGCGATGAAAAAAGCGCCTCATAAGAAGCGCTTGGATTGGGATTGGCTTTAAGTCGTTTATCTCGTAATTGGCTTGTAGCGAATCCGTTTTGGTTTCGCGCCTTCTTCCCCTAAACGCTTGCGCTTATCGGCTTCGTACTCTTGATAATTGCCATTAAAGAATGTCCAGTGCGAATCACCCTCAGCTGCCAAAATATGTGTTGCAATTCGGTCCAAAAACCACCTGTCATGCGAAATTACTAATACACAACCTGCAAATTCCAGCAGTGCGTCTTCCAGCGCACGTAAAGTTTCCACATCCAAGTCATTAGAAGGTTCATCCAACAGTAATACATTACCACCGAAAATCAGCGTTTTAGCCAAGTGCAAACGGCCACGTTCACCACCGGAAAGTTGACCTACTATCTTTTGCTGATCACCGCCTTTAAAGTTAAAACGGCCAATATAAGCTCGGCTAGGCGTTTCATAGCGACCTACCGTAAGAATATCTGAGCCGCCAGAGATTTCATCAAATACGGTCTTATTATCACTTAAGCTATCACGGCTTTGGTCTACATACGCCAGTTTGACGGTTGAGCCGATTTTCACTTCGCCGTTATCAGGCTGCTCTTTGCCTGTAATCATTTTGAACAGCGTCGATTTACCCGCGCCATTCGGGCCAATGATACCGACAATGGCGCCAGCCGGAATGCTAAAACTTAAATTATCAATCAGTAAGCGGTCTTTAAAAGCTTTGCTCACACCGTTGAACTCTATCACCTGGTCGCCTAAACGCTCACCTGCAGGAATAAAAATCTCCTGCGTTTCATTGCGTTTTTGATATTCGGCACTTGCAAGTTCTTCATAGCGGGCAATTCTTGATTTACTTTTTGCCTGCCGCGCTTTCGGGTTTTGGCGCACCCATTCCAACTCGGTATGCAATGCCTTGCGACGGGCAGATTCGGCAGATTCTTCTTGTTTTAACCGCTCTTCTTTTTGCTCTAACCAACTTGAGTAATTGCCTTTCCATGGAATACCATGGCCGCGGTCTAACTCTAAAATCCATTCTGCTGCGTTATCGAGGAAGTATCTATCATGCGTCACCGCCACCACGGTGCCCGGGAAACGTACCAAGAACTGCTCTAGCCACTCGACAGATTCCGCATCCAAATGGTTGGTTGGCTCATCCAGCAGCAGCATGTCAGGCTTTGAAAGCAACAATTTGCAGAGCGCCACGCGACGTTTTTCTCCGCCAGAAAGCGGGCCGATTTTCGCATCCCAAGGCGGTAAACGCAGCGCGTCTGCAGCAATCTCCAACTGTGTACTTAGATCACTGCCGCTCGCGGCAATAACATTCTCCCACTTGGCCTGCTCTTCTGCCAATTTTTCAAAATCAGCATCCGGCTCGGCGTAGGCCGCATAAACCTCTTCCAGCTTGGCTTGCGCCTCCATCACCTCACCCATGCCGGATTCAACCTCTTCACGTACGGTTTTATCCGGATCCAGGTGCGGTTCCTGCGGTAGATAGCCAATAGAAATACCAGGCTGCCACTGCACTTCACCTTCAAACTCTTTATCCACACCTGCCATAATACGCAGCACGGTGGATTTACCTGAGCCGTTCAATCCCAGCAAGCCAATTTTGGCGCCTGGGAAAAACGACAGTGAAATATCTTTGATGATTTGCCGTTTTGGCGGCACGATTTTGCTCACATGGAGCATGGACATTACATATTGGGCCATTGAATTTATCTTTTTTGAAAAGAATGAAAGCTTAACAGAAAGCAGGGCTGCCTTGTTAAGTAGGTATAATGCGCCATGGCACTCAAATCCACTATTTATAAAATCGACCTGAACATTGCGAATATGGATCGCAATTATTATGGGCAGCATAGCCTTACGCTGGCTAAACACCCATCTGAAACCGATGAACGCGTGATGGTGCGCTTAATCGCATTTACACTTTATTCCAGTGAAGCGCTTATATTTGGCAAAGGCTTAAGTGATGATGAAGAACCTGACTTATGGCAAAAAGATTTAACAGGCGCTATTGAATTATGGATTGATGTTGGCTTGCCCACTGAAAAAGAAATTCGCAAAGCCTGCGGCAGAGCAAAACAAGTCGTGGTGATGCTTTATGGCGGAAGAATTGCAGATATGTGGTGGGATCAAAACAGCAAAGCGCTATTAAAGAACAACAACTTAACCGTTGTTAACTTGCCCAATACACAAGCGCTAGCGGATATTGCAACACGCAGCATGAACATCAGCTGTACTATTCAAGACGGTCAAATTTTACTAAGTCACGATACTGGTAGCTTAGATATCAGCCCGATCATCTTAAAAGAGTGCACCTAAAAACACTGACTAAATCCCCAAAGCCTCTGTCCAGGCCAAGGCAGAAAGATGACATTTATTCACCTTGGCAGAATCCAACTGCAACAACTCTGCCAGCTCTAAAATGCGCGCATCGTCAGAATCTTCACAAGCTTCCGTCAACTGTAAAAACGGGCCATAAATCCCTTCCCGATTAAGCAATGCTTCAGCCACCGGTTCTGACAATTGAATTTTTTCAAGTACCTGGTCAATTGGCATTTTCAATATGGCATCCAGCAATGAAAACGCGCCAACGATAAACAGATTATCGCGGTCTTTTTTCTCAAAATAACCTTCACCTAGCAACTCAGTTAAACGTCCACGTGTAATAGAAGTTTTCATCAATGCCGGTGGTGTAGAATTTTCCCCCGCAGTGACCATGAGCAATGTAAGCCAGCGGGTAAGCTGGTTCCTGCCTAAAATCGTCATGGCATGCTTGATTGACTGAACCTCGCACGAAAGCCCGAAGCCTACGGAGTTAATGTAACGCAGCAGCTTGAATGATAATGCGGAATCCTGCTTGAACCCGGCTTCAATAACCTCATTGTCAGCATCCTGATTCACCTTGTTCAGAATATTCAATACGCTATCAAATGATGGGTTGATTACTGTTGCAGTAAATGTTTCTGGGCGGGCAAAATAAAACCCTTGGAAATGTTGAAAGCCGATACTTTGGACTGCATTAAACTCCCTTTCAGTTTCAACTTTTTCTGCAATCATTGTTACACAAGGTGCGTTGAATCGCATAAAGATTTTACCAAGCTCTGTGGTGTCGACAGTCTGAATATCAATTTTGACAAAATCAGCACATTGCTGCAAAAGCTCGGAACCCTTGCATAAATGCGGGTTATCCAATGCAATCTTATAGCCTAGCGTGCGCAAAGCCTGGCAACGTATAACAATTTCATCACTAGGCGTTATGCTCTTTAATATTTCAAGCACGGTACGTTTAGGCGGCATTAACTCTAAAAGCTCGCTTTTCAGCATCTCTTCATTTACGTTAATGAAGGCCAGTTTATCGCCCAGCAGCCACTGCATATCCATGCCGACAGTGTTCACCAATACATTAGCGCAAGCCTTAAAATCATCTTCATACACCGCAGCTTCTGCACTTGAACTGTGCCTGAAGAATAGCTCATAGCCGATAATGTGCTGTTTTGAATCCATAATGGGCTGACGCCCGATAAATGCCTGATTTTCCATATTCCCTGCTCTCAATGCTCACAATTACGCCATTTAAACTTTGCTATCGGGTTCATCTTAAACCTGTACCTGCCAAAACACTTTGTAGAATAGAGCTGAAATATAGGCTTAATTCTGTTTTTGCGTTAATAAGGATGCGTCGGCAAGCACAAATGGAGCGCATAAAGTAGGATAATGATTTATCATTTTGGTGTAATGAGGCAAAGAGAATGGTCGTAGATAACACACTTTGGCTTAATCTGGCGGTTGCCTTGGGTATAGGCCTGCTGATTGGCGCTGAGCGTGAGCGCAGCAAAGGCACCGGGCCTGAACGCTCGGCCGCCGGCATTCGCACGTTCACCATCGCATCACTATTAGGCGCGGTGAGCATAGTGTTCAATTTCTGGTTGCTGGTCGTCTCCATTTTATGCGTGATGATTTTCGCCGCCACTTCCTACTTTGCCAAACATAGCAAAGATCCTGGCCTCACCACAGAAATCACGCTGGTGTTCACGGTAATTCTGGGCGGCTTGGCCATGAGCAACACCTCTCTGGCTGCCGCGCTGGCTGTAAGCGTCGCCATACTGCTGGCAGCAAAAGAACCCATACACGGCTTTGTGCTTGGCGTAGTCACCAAAGAAGAACTCAATGATTTTCTCATTCTGGCCGCTGCAACGCTCATCATCCTGCCGTTAGTACCTAACGAATTTATCGGCCCGTTCGAAGCCATCAACCCGCGCAATCTCTGGCTGATTGTCATTCTGGTGATGACGATTAGCGCGCTTGGCCACTTGGCACTACGCTGGCTGGGCGGGCGCATCGGTTTGCCGCTGGTTGGGCTGGTGTCAGGTTTTATTTCCAGCATAGCAACTGTGGGGGCTATGGGGGAGCGCGCGAAGGAGATGCCTACGCTAATGGGTGCCGCTGTGGCAGGCGCATTGTTATCAAGCCTGGCGACCATTATGCAGATCGCGATGCTGCTCGCGGCAATTCACCCACCCACACTACACGCGCTTTTGTGGCCGCTTGTCTTTGGCGGGGTCTCAATTGCGATTTACGGCCTGGTAGTGACCTTAAATTCCTTCCCTAAAAATGGAGCTGAGGCAACCAAACCCACTGAAACTTTTAGCGTAAAAACTGCGCTCACGATGGCAGCGGTGATTGCAGTCGTGCTGGTGACATCGGCAGCGCTAAAAGCGTGGTTTGGTCAGGCAGGGCTGGTAGTGGGCTCCGGCGTGGCAGGCATGGCAGATGTACATGCCGCCACCATCTCGGTTGCCTCGCTTGCCGGCGCTGGCAAATTGGGCCCGGAAAGCGCCGTGATACCGATACTGTTCGCTTTTTCTGTCAATTCCACTGCAAAAGCTGTCATCGCGTTAATCAGCGGCGGAAAGGAATTTTCAGACAAAGTCCTGCCGGGCTTAATCGTACAAGTTGCGGCCACATGGGCAGGCTGGTGGCTGTTTATTAGATAATTTCAAAACGTTTTTAGACGCAAAATTGTGCCCTGCAGACCAATATCCATGCGGGTTACAGGGCATGCATAAAAGTATAAGGTCACTCTACCGTCACGCTCTTTGCTAAGTTTCTCGGTTTATCCACATCCGTCCCCTTTAACAAGGCCGCATGGTACGCCAATATTTGCACAGGAATAGTATGCAAAATAGGGGAGAGCACACCCACATGGCGCGGGGTGCGGATCACATGCACACCTTCAGATTCGGTAAAGTGGCTGTCAGCATCGGCAAATACAAATAGCTCGCCACCGCGCGCGCGCACCTCTTGCATATTGGATTTTACTTTTTCCAGCAAGGCATCGTTCGGAGCAATCACCACCACCGGCATATTGTTATCTACCAGCGCCAGCGGGCCATGTTTAAGCTCACCTGCGGGGTAAGCCTCGGCATGGATGTAGGATATCTCTTTAAGTTTAAGCGCGCCTTCCAGCGCAATAGGGTAGTGCACGCCACGGCCCAGGAATAGGGCGTGTTCCTTATCTGCAAAGCGTTTTGCCCATTCGCGGATTTGCGGCTCTAGATTAAGCGCATATTGCACGCTACCAGCCAATTGGCGCAAGGCTGAAAGATACTCCTGCTCTTGCGTGGCACTTAATAAACCGCGCTGTTTTGCCAGCGTAGCTGCCAATGTAAATAATGCCACCAGTTGTGTGGTGAAGGCTTTAGTGGAAGCCACACCGATTTCTGCCCCGGCACGTGTGTAAAAGACCAGCTGCGAGGCGCGCGGAATGGCGCTTTCCTGCACGTTACAAATGGCTAGCGTAAGATTTTGTCCCAATGATTTTGCGTGTTTCAGGGCCTCCATCGTGTCCAGCGTTTCGCCTGATTGCGAAATAGTGACGATGAGCTGCTTAGGGTTAGGCACCGATACGCGATAGCGGTATTCACTGGCGATTTCAACATTGGTCGGCAGTTTTGCAATGCTCTCTAGCCAGTATTTGGCCGTGAGCGCGGCGTAATAGCTGGTGCCTGCGGCAAGAATCAGGATGCTATTCACCTGCTTGAAAACATCACCGGCAACCTTGCCAAACAACTCTGCCGAGAAGCTGTTATTGTCAATCAAGGCTTCTATCGTATCTGTCAGTGCGCGTGGCTGCTCGTGAATTTCCTTTTGCATGAAGTGTGCATAAGGACCAAGCTCCATGCTTGCGAGCGATACATCGCTCATGTGGATTTTGCGCGTAACAATTTCGCCATCGCGCCCAAAAATAGTCACGCCATCACGGCGGATATCGGCGACATCGCCATCCTCAAGATAAATCACTTTGCGAGTGACTGAAAGCACGGCTGAAACATCAGATGCGATGAAGTTTTCGTCTTCGCCCAAGCCTATCAACAATGGGCAACCCAGGCGCGCAGTAATCATGTGATCCGGCTCTTTGACTGAAATCACGCTAATGGCAAACGCACCTGTAAGCTCTGCCACTGCCTTTTGTGTTGCGGCTAAAAGCGCTAAATCCTGGTGGTAATAGTGAATTAAGTGAGCAATCACTTCTGTATCGGTTTGCGAGGTAAACTCGTAACCCAATGCTTTTAAGCGGGTGCGCTGCTCGTCGTGATTCTCGATAATGCCGTTATGCACTACGGCAATTTCGCCTTTTGAAACATGCGGATGTGCATTGCTCTCAGTCACGCCGCCATGTGTAGCCCAGCGTGTATGGCCGATGCCAACGAGGCCAGTCAAATTTGCTTCGATGGTTTTTTCTATCATGGCCGATACGCGGCCCACTGCACGCACGCGCTCAATGCCGTTGCTGTTTAACACGGCAACGCCGGCAGAATCATAGCCGCGATATTCAAGACGGCTCAAGCCTTCGATTAAGGTTGAAACGACGTTTCTATTTGCAACTGCGCCAACTATGCCACACATAACATGATTTCTTTCCTGATTTTATATTGCTTTAATTGCTATTTTTTAATCTTTTGCGGCCGTTTCCAACCTGCGATGGATTTCTGTTCCTTAGCGCGACACAAAGTAAGTTGATTAGCCGGTGCATCTTTAGTAATGGTTGAACCAGCAGCGATAGTGGCGCCTTTGCCTATTGTTACTGGTGCGACTAATTGCGTGTCGGATCCAACAAAAACATCATCTTCAATCACCGTTCTAAATTTATTAGCGCCATCATAATTGCAGGTAATAGTGCCTGCACCAATATTGACATTTTTGCCCACCGAACTGTCACCAACATAACTCAAGTGATTAATTTTGCTGCCTACATCAACTTGGGCATTCTTAAGCTCGACAAAATTGCCAATATGCGTCTCTGCCGCCAGTGTAGTGCCTGGGCGCAAACGTGCATATGGTCCGATACGACTATTTTCACCAATTTTTGCGTCATCTATATGTGAATAAGCAGCAATTTGTGTGCCTGCCGCAATAACGGCATTTTTAATCACACAGTTCGCGGCAATTTTAACGTTATCGCCCAAACTCACTTCGCCTTCGAACACACAATTCACATCAATTTCAACATCGTGCCCACAGACAAGGTTACCACGTACATCCAGACGGGCAGGGTCTTTAAGCGTTACACCTTGGGTTAGTAATTTCTGTGCAAAACGATTTTGATAGACCCGCTCGATTTGCGCTAAATCTGTTTTTGAATTGATGCCGGTAACAGTCCATTCATCTGAGGTAATATCAGCAACCACGTCAACACCATCTTTAACGGCAAACTCGATAATGTCGGTGAGATAATATTCTTTTTGCGCGTTGTTGTTGCTCAAACGGCTTAACCAGTTTTTAAGCTTGTTGTTGGGCATGGACATAATGCCTGTATTTACTTCTTTAATGGTACGTTGCTGCTCGGTCGCATCCTTATGTTCCACAATTGCTATTACATTGCCGGAAGGTGCACGCACAATCCGGCCGTAACCTGTGGGATCCGGCTTATTAAACGATAGAATTGCCAGCTTACCATTAGCTTTCCCACTCAAACTTTTACAGTCGTCTGCATCTACCAAGGGTACATCGCCCAATAAAATCAGGGTCTCTCCATCATCATCCAAATATGGTGCAGCCTGCTGTACAGCATGTCCCGTACCTAACTGCTCGGCTTGATTCACCCAGGTAATGTTTTCATTAACGAAAGACTGGCGTACTATTTCACCGCCAAATCCATACACCACAATGATTTTTTGAGGCTGAAGCTGCTTTGCGCAATCGATTACATGCCCCAGAATAGGTTTACCCGCGACTTCGTGCAACACCTTGGGTTTATTGGAGTACATACGCGTGCCTTTACCGGCAGCGAGGATGACAATATTCAGTTTATTCATAGTTTCTTTAATTTACTTAATACCGAAAGTATAAACAAAAAAGGCAGCCACAGGCTGCCTTTGTAGAAGCATAAAATTGCTTAATGCGTTCTTTTGCGTAAACGCTCAATCGTTTGAATTTGTGCAAGCGCTTCAGACAATTCAGCTTGGGCGGTAGCAAAGTCAATTTCAGAAGTTCTATTTTTCATTGCTTCTTCGGCAGCTTCTTTCGCAGCAACCGCTTTAGCTTCGTCTAAATCATGTCCACGTGTTGCCGTATCAGCCAACACTGTGATTACGCTTGGCTGTACTTCTAAAATGCCACCAGAGATAAAGATGATTTGCTCTTCTTCTTCGCCAGCAATTTTCACCCGTAATGCGCCAGGCTTGATAGTAGTAATCAACGGCGCATGATTTGGGTAAATACCCACTTCGCCCTGACTGGCAGGCGCAATCACGAACTCAGCATCGCCAGAGAAAATACTTTCTTCTGCGCTGACTACGTCGATATGAATAGAATGTGCCATACTTAACTTTACCTTTAGTCTTTAAATTAGTTTAAAGTTTTGGCCTTTTCAACTGCCTCTTCAATACCGCCTACCATATAGAAAGCCTGTTCTGGCAAGTGATCATATTCGCCAGCAACAATTGCTTTAAAGCCTTTGATGGTTTCTTTTAAAGGTACATACTTACCTGGTGAGCCGGTAAACACCTCAGCCACGTGGAATGGTTGGGACAAGAAACGTTGAATTTTACGCGCACGGCCAACAGCCAATTTGTCTTCTGGAGATAACTCATCCATACCCAAAATCGCAATAATGTCACGTAGCTCTTTATAACGTTGTAATGTTTGTTGAACGCTACGTGCTACGTTGTAATGCTCTTCACCAACTACCAAAGGGTCTAATTGACGTGATGTTGAATCGAGTGGATCAACCGCTGGATAAATACCGAGTGAAGCAATGTCACGTGATAATACAACTGTTGAGTCCAAATGTTGGAAAGTTGTCGCTGGTGATGGGTCTGTTAAGTCATCCGCAGGCACGTAAACTGCTTGAATAGAAGTAATAGAACCTGTTTTTGTTGACGTAATACGCTCTTGTAAACGGCCCATTTCGTCTGCTAGAGTAGGCTGATAACCTACAGCTGATGGCATACGACCTAACAACGCTGATACTTCAGTACCAGCCAGTGTGTAACGGTAGATGTTATCAACGAAGAACAATACATCGCGGCCTTCGTCACGGAATTTTTCCGCCATAGTCAAACCTGACAACGCAACGCGCAAACGGTTGCCTGGTGGTTCATTCATTTGACCGAACACCATCGCTACTTTTGATTCTTTCATGTCATCTAGCTTAATAACGCCAGCTTCCGCCATTTCATGGTAGAAGTCGTTACCTTCACGAGTACGCTCACCCACACCTGCAAACACTGATAAACCTGAGTGTTGTTTTGCAATGTTGTTAATCAACTCAAGCATGTTTACGGTTTTACCCACACCCGCACCGCCGAATAGACCTACTTTACCACCCTTAGCGAATGGGCAAACCAAGTCAATCACCTTAATACCTGTTTCTAACAAGTCAACAGAAGGGGATAACTCTTCAAAAGTTGGTGCTTTTTGGTGAATTGAACGACGTTCATTAGAATCGATTGGGCCCAATTCATCAATTGGACGACCCAATACATCCATAATACGACCCAATGTACCTGTTCCAACTGGAACGGTAATTTGACTGCCGGTAGATTTAAATGATGTACCACGTGCAAGACCGTCAGATGAGCCCATCGCGATAGTACGCACAATGCCGTCACCTAGTTGTTGCTGCACTTCCAATGTCAAACCTGCTTCAGCTTGTGAGCTGGCGTCATCAATAATCAATGCATCAAACACTTTTGGCATTTGATCACGTGGAAACTCAACGTCCACCACAGCGCCAATACATTGCACCACTTTACCAACATTTACTTGATTTGCTTTTGCCATTTCTATTCCTAACTTCTTTTTAGTCAGATTTAATTAAATTCAATATTAAGAAACTGCCGCTGCGCCGCCGACGATTTCAGAAATCTCTTTAGTAATCGCTGCTTGACGTGCCTTGTTGTACACTAATTTCAATTCGCCAATCACGTTTTTCGCATTGTCAGAAGCTGATTTCATTGCCACCATACGAGACGATTGCTCTGAAGCCATATTTTCAGACACCGCGTTATATATCAATGATTCAATATAGCGCACCATCAACTCATCTACCACAGGCTTAGCATCAGGCTCATAGATATAATCCCAATGACCCGTTGCGCTACCCAGTTGCTCACCACTTAATGGCAATAATTGTTGAATCGTAGGCTCTTGCTTCATAGTATTGATAAACTTGGTATAACAGATAAACAGCTGATCAATTTCACCCGCCGCATAAGCATCTAACATTACTTTAATGGTGCCAATCAGTTTTTCAAGGTGCGGTACATCGCCTAAACCAGTAATGTGCGATTTAACATCCGCACCTACTCGAGTCATAAAACTATAACCTTTGTTACCAATTGCACTTACAGCAATTTTTTTGCCTTCTGTTTCCCAAGCTTTCATCTGATTTACAGATAAACGCAACATGTTGGTATTCAAGCCGCCGCATAAGCCTTTATCAGAGCTCACCACAATCAAACCTACATTTTTTACAACTTCACGTTTAACTAAAAACGCATGTTTATACTCTGATTGCGCAAATGAGAGATGTGCTGCCACATTACGAATTTTTTCAGCGTACGGACGTGAGGCACGCATTCTATCTTGCGCTTTACGCATTTTAGAAGCTGCTACCATCTCCATTGCTTTGGTGATCTTGCGTGTATTTTCTACACTCTTGATCTTGGTTCTAATCTCTTTACTACCAGCCATTTTTAGTTACCTATATTATTGATAGCAAAAATTAATACGCGTTAGTAGCTTTAAAATCTTGAATCGCCGCTTCTACTGCTTTTTCATTTTCACCGGCTAAGTCTTTACTTGATTCAATGCCATCCATGAGTTTTTTATATTTTGAATTCATGAAGCCATGCAAAGCGCTTTCAAAAACCAAAACCATGTTTGTAGGCACGTCGTCTAAATAACCTTTGTTCGCAGCTAACAAACTAATTGCCATGTTTGATACACTTAAAGGTGCATATTGTGCTTGTTTCATCAATTCAGTAAACATACGACCGCGATCCAATTGTTTACGTGTTGCTTCGTCCAAATCTGATGCGAACTGCGCGAACGCAGCCAACTCGCGGTATTGCGCTAGCGCTAAACGCACGCCGCCGCCAAGTTTTTTAATGACTTTAGTTTGAGCAGCGCCACCGACACGTGACACTGAAATACCAGCGTTGATAGCAGGACGAATACCAGCATTGAACAAGTCAGTTTCTAAGAAGATTTGACCGTCAGTAATAGAAATCACGTTGGTTGGAACGAATGCAGAAACGTCACCAGCCGCAGTTTCAATCACAGGCAAAGCGGTCAACGAGCCTGTTTTACCTTTAACCGCACCCTTTGTGAAATTCTCAACATACTCTTCGTTCACGCGAGCAGCACGCTCTAATAAACGTGAGTGAATGTAGAACACGTCACCTGGATAAGCTTCACGGCCTGGTGGTCGGCGTAATAACAATGAAATTTGACGATAGGCAATCGCTTGTTTCGTCAAATCATCATACACAATCAAAGCATCTTCACCGCGGTCACGGAAATACTCACCCATCGTACAACCCGCATATGGTGCTAAGAATTGCAAAGCGGCCGAGTCTGAAGCAGTAGCGGCAACCACTATGGTGTAAGCCATCGCGCCGTTCTCTTCTAATTTGCGCACTACGTTTGCAACTGTTGAAGCCTTTTGACCAATCGCTACATACACGCAGGTCATGTTTTGACCTTTTTGGTTAATGATCGCATCCACAGCAACAGCTGTTTTACCTGTTTGACGGTCACCAATAATCAGTTCACGTTGACCACGGCCAACTGGCACCATGGAGTCCACAGATTTCAAACCTGTTTGTACTGGCTGTGACACAGATTTACGTGCAATTACACCTGGTGCTACTTTTTCAATTTTGTCAGTCATCTTGGCATTGACCGGGCCTTTACCATCAATCGGCTGACCTAGTGCATTCACCACCCGGCCAATTAACTCTGGACCAACTGGTACTTCCAATATACGACCGGTACACTTAACAGTATCGCCTTCGGTAATGTGCTCGTAATCACCCAGAACCACAGCACCCACTGAATCACGCTCCAAGTTAAGCGCCAAACCAAATGTGTTACCCGGAAACTCTATCATTTCACCAGACATCACGTTGGATAAGCCGTGAATACGCACAATGCCGTCGGTTACAGAAATAACCGTACCTTGTGTACGCGCTTCACTGCTAGTTGAAAAATTCTCTAATTTGCTTTTAATCAGTTCACTGATTTCTGATGTTGATAACTGCATAGTAACTAACTCCTAATGTTTTCTTTACCAGCGCTTATGCCGCTAGCGAATAAGCTAAATTTTGTAATTGGCCTTTAACAGAGGCATCTATCACGGTATCACCGACAACAATTTTAATGCCGCCAATAATTTCTGGATCTACAGAAACAGTGGCTTCGATTTTATTACCAAATTTAGCTTCCAAGCGTTTCACTAAATCTTTTACTTCTGCTGCACTAGGCTTAGCTGCCGCAATAATTTGAGCCTCAAGCACGCCTTCATCATGCGCTTTAAGTTCTTCGAAGGCATGTGAAATTGCAGGCAAAATAGAAAGCCGGCCATACTCAACCAAAGTTTTAATGAGATTTTGACCTTGCGCATCCAACTTATCGCCGCACACTTTAAGAAAAGAGGCTTCTAAATCGCCGCTCGCTATTTTAGGGTCTGCTATATAAGCTTGCATAGCAACATCCTGTGATACTGCAGTTACAAAACTCAACATTTCAGACCATTTAGCAAGTGTTTTTTTCTCTTTGCCTAAGTTGAAAATTGCGACGGCGTATGGTCGTGCAATGGTGGATATTTCAGCCATGGTTTGTCCTTATAGCTCCGCCGCTAGTTTAGCAAGCATTTCGCTATGCGCCTTGGCATCAATCTCTTTACGTAAGATTTTCTCTGCGCCAGCTACTGCAAGTGCGGATACCTGGCTACGTAAACTCTCTTTAGCACGGTTAACTTCTTGTTCTATATCCGCTTTAGCACCAATTAGAATACGTTCACCCTCAACCTTAGCATTGCCTTTAGCTTCATCAACAATTAGACTTGCGCGCTTTTCGGCTTGTGCAATAATTTCTGAGGCTTTTATTTTTGCTTGATTAAGCGTCTCTGCTGATTGTTTCGCTGCAACTTCCAACGCATTTTTGCCATCAGCAGCTGCTGCTAAACCATCCGCAATTTGCTTTTGGCGAGCTGCTAGCGCATTGATAATCGGCGTCCATACGAAGCTTTTGCAAAACCAAAAGAAGAGCGCAAACATAATTGCTTGTGCAATAAGGGTTGCATTAATGTTCATGCAAATACCTTCCTATTCTTAAATTTAGAATGCAAACTAACCTGCAACTGCGAACAGAATGTACATTGCCAAACCAACAGCAATCATCGGTACCGCGTCAACTAGACCCATCACGATAAAGAATTGTGTACGCAACATTGGAATTAACTCTGGCTGGCGCGCTGCACCTTCCAAGAAACGGCCACCTAAGATACCAATACCAACTGCGGCACCCAGTGCGCCCAAACCCATCATAATTGCACCTGCGATATATAATAATGCGTGTTCCATTTTATTTCCTAAGCTCCTATGAAAAAACCAATTAAAAACTAAACAACTAAAAAAATTAATGATGCTCTTGATGTGCCATATCCAAATAAACAATGGTTAGCGTCATAAAAATAAACGCTTGCAAAGTAATGATCAGAATATGGAAAATTGCCCAGCCAAGCGAGAGAAAAATTTGTGACCCAAAAAGAGTAACGCTGGCAACAGTAAAGCCAGCCCAGGTACTACCCATAATTGCTATCAAGATAAATATCATTTCACCCGCGTACATGTTGCCAAACAAACGCAAAGCTAACGATACTGGTTTAGCGATAAGGTTAACGCCTTCAAGGATTAAATTGATTGGCACAAATAAGGCCTGAACAATTGGATTTTTACTTTGGAACGGCATCATAGAAAGCTCGGCCGCAAAACCGCCCAAACCTTTTTTCTTGAGACTGTAGTAAATAACCAAAAAAAACACTACAAAAGACATACCGAATGTGGCATTTGGATCAGTTGAAGGCACTACTTTAAAGTGGCCAAACCCTAGCCATTCTGCGACTTTAGGTAAAAAATCAATTGGGATTAAATCCATGAAATTCATCAGGAATATCCAGGCAAAAATGGTTAAAGCTAATGGTGCTACCAAGGTATTTTTGCCAGAAAATGAGCCTTTAACACTTCCATCGATAAAATCCACTACCCATTCTACGAAGTTTTGAATACCAACCGGGATGCCAGAAGATGCACGCTTAGCAACACCACGAAACACCCACAAAAACAGCAAACCCAAAATAAGTGACATAAAAAAAGTGTCAACATTCAATGCCCAGAATCCCATTTCTTTGGCTTCTTCCGCTGTATGCGCACAGTGCACATGCCCATCTTTAATGGCGCAGGTAAGATTTTGTAAATGATGCTTAATATATTCTGATGAGGTGATTGTTTCAGTATTCATTTTTATGCTTTAAAATTAATCATGCACTGTTACTTTTTGTTAACACACTAGCCACTACATACACAAACTGGCAACTTATGAACCCTAAAAAAATTGCCATCGGTGCCAAATGCAGCTTTACTAAGCCAAAAAAAATCAAGCCTATTACAATAAAAAACCGTTCCAGAACTGAACGGTACATAATTCTTAATTGTCTAGCCGCCTCAACATGCTTTATTTTTTTATAAGCATACCAGCTGGTTAGCAACACATTTACTAAACCGCAAAAGCCGCCCCAGGCTAATGCAGATATCCAGCCAGCTTTATTTACAAAATAAAGCACAAACACTAAAACAACGAGTACAGCAATTTGCCATACTACTACCTGCATTGCATTTAAGCCTTGATTTATATTGCTGCGCAAGTAAAGCCTCGAATCATAACAATAGATTACTTAGTTGTCAAACAACAGGTCGCCTAAAAGTTAGCAGGTTAATTTTCAAACTTGACACCCATGCGCTTGAATACGTGATCCAACTCATCCAAATTCTGATACTGAATAACTAGCTTGCCTTTACCGTTTTCCTGATGCTGTATATACACGTTCATTCCTAGCTGCTCCGAAATGGTTTCTTGAAGCCGCTGTAAATCCTTGTTGCTTGTTTTTACTGTTTTATTTTTCGTCGATTGATTTTGCTGCGTCAATTGTTGTACAAACTTTTCAACTTCACGAACTGATAGGTTTTGCTGCACTATTTTATTAGCCAGCATAATCTGCTGTGCCGCATCCAAACCAATCAGCGCACGCGCATGACCCATATCCAGCTTGGATTGCATAAGCAAATCTTGCACCGGTATACTCAAACTAAGCAATCGCAATAAATTAGAAACCGCCGTACGCGAGCGTCCAACCGACTCTGCGGCCATTTCATGCGTCATGGCAAACTCATCGATTAGACGTTTAATGCCTTGCGCTTCCTCTAATGGGTTTAGATTTTCACGCTGGATATTTTCAATAAGCGCCATGGCCAGCGCCGATTCATCTGCAATTTCGCGGACCATGACCGGTACCTGCTCCAAACCTGCGATTTGGCTAGCCCGCCAGCGGCGCTCGCCAGCAATAATCTCAAATTTTTCCGGCGAAATTTCCCTGACCAAAATTGGCTGCATGATGCCTTGCAATCTAATCGAATCAGCCAAGGTTTGTAATGCAGCATCGTCCATATAGGAGCGCGGTTGATACTTGCCAGGCTGCAACTGCACCACATTCAACATGCGTAACGCATCAGCACCACTTGCCTCTTCAATATCGTTAGCCAATAAAGCATCTAAGCCGCGCCCTAAGCCTTTTGGTTTAACCATTGTGAACACCTTTATCTACATTATTATTTTTAACTTGTTGATTTTTAAATATTATTTCTTTCGCCAACTCTAAATACGCTGTAGCACCTTTAGATGTTTTATCGTAAACCAGAACTGGCAAACCATAACTTGGCGCTTCTGCCAAACGAATATTGCGAGGAATGACTGTGTTATACACTTTATCTCCGAAATGGCTGACCAACTGTGCCGAAACTTGTTGCGCCAGCATGTTGCGGGCATCAAACATCGTGCGCAGTAAACCTTCGATTTCTAAGGTCGCATTTAAATTCGTCCGTACCTTCTTAATGGTGTTAACTAGGTCGGATAAGCCTTCCAAGGCGTAATATTCGCATTGCATCGGGATCATCACGCTATTAGCGGCTGTAAGCGCGTTTACCGTGACTAAATTGAGGGCAGGAGGGCAATCTAACAATATATAGTCATATTCACCATCTAGTTTTGCAATCGCCTGTTTTAGGCGGGCCTCGCGCGCAAACTCGTTCACCAGTTCAACCTCGGCACCAGCCAACTCTCGATTAGAGGGCGCGATGTGATAACCTCCTTTTTCGCTGGTCACAATTACTTCGTTCAAAGACTTTTTACCGATCAGCACATCGTAAATACTATGCTTTAAATGCGCCTTATCAACGCCGCTACCAGTACTGGCATTGCCTTGCGGATCTAAATCCACCAGCAAAACTTTTTTATAGTTAGCAGCCAAACTCGCAGCTAAGTTCACACACGTAGTAGTTTTGCCCACGCCGCCTTTTTGATTGGTAATCGCTAATATTTTCATCAATTATTCTCTATAACAACTAAGTGCCGTTCCGCTTTTAAACCTGCAACTTTAAGCGGAATAATTTCTATTGGTTTTTCGGTTAATCCTTTAAGTTCATCAAGTGGCGCGCGGCCTTTCATCGCTAACCACTGACCATTTTCTTTTATCAGATGCTTTGTTAGCCCAACAAACTGGCCGATTTCAGAAAAGGCACGCGAAATAATTGCATCAAACTTTTCAGCAGGTTGATAAGCTTCTACCCGAGCATGCACCACTTCCAAGTTTTCCAGACCCAGCTCACCTTTTACTTGGCGCATAAAAATCACTTTCTTCTGCACTGCATCAATCGTCGTTACCTTCAGTTGC
Source organism: uncultured beta proteobacterium (assembly GCA_963701715.1). Taxonomy (GTDB): domain Bacteria; phylum Pseudomonadota; class Gammaproteobacteria; order Burkholderiales; family Methylophilaceae; genus Methylotenera_A. Next base: position 37,327 of record CAVPAX010000009.1, on the reverse strand, counting down.
GGCAAACAGATCGCCAATACAATACCCGGCAATCCGCCGCCACTTCCTACATCAAGCAGGCTTTTAACATTAACATAGGGCAACACACTCAAACTATCAAGCAAATGCAATGTCACCATTTCTAGCGGTTCACGCACTGCTGTTATGTTATATACCTTGTTCCACTTTTGCAGCAACCCGATATAACTTAACAACTTCTGCTGAGCACCCAAGGATACACCCAAACCCATTTCCGCGATACCCGCAGCCAGTAACTCTGCTTGCGTCATGCCGCTTCTATATTGGCCTGATTAGATTGTTTTTTATGCTTGCGCTTTAAATACACCAGCAACAATGAGATTGTTGCCGGGGTAATGCCCGAAATCCGGCCAGCCTGGCCAATCGTTTCCGGCATGTGCGCCAAGAGCTTCTGGCGTGCCTCTATACTCAAGCCGTGCACACGTGCGTAATCCATCTCTGCGCCCAATCTGATATTCTCGCTCCCTTTTTGTTTGGCAATTTCGTCTTTTTGGCGGTCAATATAGCCTTGATATTTAGCAGCTATTTCAACTTGTTCTTTCACTTCATCTGCCAAACTCTCAGCTACCGGCATCAAACTTAATAGCCCCTCATAACTCACCTCAGGACGGCGCAGCAATTCAAACAAACTATATTCATGCTCCAGCTCTTTACCTAGTATATTTAATTGTGTTTCACGTGAAACATTGTTAGGCTGCACATATGTACGCTTTAATCTTTCCTGCTCACGCATTACAGCCTCTTGCTTTCGGCTAAATGCCTCCCAGCGCACATCATCCACCAAGCCCAATTCGCGACCCTTCGCGGTTAATCGCATATCGGCATTATCTTCGCGCAGCTGCAATCGATATTCTGCTCGGCTAGTGAACATGCGATAAGGCTCAGTAACGCCACTTGTGATCAGATCATCCACCAACACTCCCAAATAGGCCTCATCACGCGACGGGCACCAGCTTTCCTTTTCTTGCGCATACAAGGCTGCATTTGCGCCAGCCAACAACCCTTGCGCCGCCGCCTCTTCATAACCCGTAGTACCGTTGATTTGTCCGGCGAAAAACAAGCCCTTTACAGCCTTCGTTTCTAGGCTAGCCTTTAATCCGCGTGGATCATAGTAATCATATTCAATCGCGTATCCTGGGCGAAGTATATGTGCATTCTCCAACCCCTTCATCGAGCGCACCAGCGCTAGTTGAATGTCAAATGGTAAGCTGGTTGAAATACCGTTAGGGTAAATCTCATTCGTATTAAGGCCTTCCGGCTCTAAAAAAACCTGATGGCTTTCTTTATCAGCAAAACGGTGAATCTTATCTTCTACACTCGGGCAATAACGGGGCCCAACACCCTCAATCACGCCTGTGTACATCGGTGAGCGATCTAAACCGCTGCGAATAATTTCATGTGTACGTTCGTTGGTATACGTAATCCAGCATGGGAGTTGAGCAGGATGATGAGCCGCACTACCCAAAAAAGAAAACACAGGCACAGGACTGTCACCTGGCTGCTCCGTCATCACCGAATAATCAATTGTGCGGCCATCTATACGTGGCGGTGTACCTGTTTTTAGGCGACCAACGGGCAAACCCAACTCGCGCAATCGCGCGGCCAGCGAGATTGAGGACGGGTCTCCGGCGCGGCCCGCACTGTAGTTTTGCAAACCCACATGCACCAAACCACCCAAGAAAGTACCCGCAGTGAGCACAACCGACTTCGCCCTAAACTGCAACCCGATTTGTGTAACAACCCCAACAACACGCACACCCTCAAGAATAATATCATCCACAGCCTGTTGAAACAGCCATAGGTTCGGTTGATTCTCTAAGCGCTTTCTAATAGCGGCCTTGTATAAGACGCGGTCAGCCTGAGCACGTGTTGCGCGTACCGCCGGGCCTTTACTGGAATTTAAAATGCGAAACTGAATGCCGCCTTCGTCTGTTGCGGCTGCCATTGCACCACCCAGCGCATCCACCTCTTTAACCAAATGCCCCTTGCCGATACCGCCAATACTAGGGTTGCAAGACATTTGCCCCAAAGTTTCGATATTGTGTGAAAGCAACAAAGTTTTTTGCCCCATTCTGGCGCTAGCAAGCGCCGCTTCGGTGCCCGCATGCCCGCCGCCTACCACAATCACATCAAAAATGTCAGGAAATTTCATGGTTATTAATCATATTTCGAAGAAGTAGATTTTACTGTAAACCTATCCTTAAGTCATGTAAAAGCATGTTTTTACTGATATTTTGCATTTGTTTCACGTGAAACTACATATCGTTTACGCTTTTGACATAATTGCTTAACAAAATTGGCATATAATTCGCTTGACCAATATCAAAGCGGTTTAGATTTAATCGCGTTAAAATATAATATAATGCAATTCTTTTATTAACTTTAAACATGGAGTATAGAATGAAGAAATTAAATATTGTTATAGCAATGGCGTTAGGCTTAAGCGCAATCTCTGCACAAGCAGATGTCGCCAATGCCGAGATGTTGGCGCAAAAATACGCTACGATTGCTAAAATAGTGAACACAGGATACGAAGGCCCTTCTGCGATTGCTGGTAAAATATTTTTTAACCGCAAAATCAAAGGTGCCCACGATAAAGAAGTTGCTTGCGCCTCTTGCCATACTGCCAACCCAGCAGATGAAGGCAAACACATCGTAACTGGCAAAGCAATTCGCCCGCTATCACCCGCAGTCAACAGCAAACGCTTTAATGACCGAGATAAAGTCGAAGATAAATTCACTGAGCACTGCAAAGATGTTGTTGGTACCGATTGTTTGCCTGAAGAGAAAGCCAACTTTATTGCTTATTTATTGACAGAAAAAACACCTTCGGCAAAGAAATAATCGCTAGTATCAATACATGCAATATGTTTGGGATCCCTTTGTAAGAGTTTTCCACTGGGCGTTGGTAGTTGCTTTTGTTGTGGCGTTCTACACACACGCGTCCGAGTGGGATCGTCTTACCCATGTCTGGGCAGGCTACGCAGCAGGCTGCTTGCTGCTTGCCCGTATTATTTGGGGCTTAACAAAGACGGGCTATGCCTGCTTTTGTTCTTTTCCCTTTGATCCCAAACATGCAATCCGGCACATTTATCATGTGCTAAAAGGTAATGCAAAGCGTTATATTGGACACAATCCGGCTGGATCTTTGGTCATTTACGCCATGCTAGCCACAGGGCTCACCGCTGTAGGCTCCGGTTGGCTGGTATACAATGAAGGCTGGCTTATAGACCAGCCCGACCTTTTACAGGCTCTACACAAATATTCAACATGGGGCTGGTTAGCTCTAGTTATCATGCATGTGGTAGGCGTGGTGACGGAAAGTATTTTACATAAAGACAATTTGATTTTAGCCATGATTACTGGCTGCAAGCGCGTAACCAGAAAAGGTGAAAAGCAAGCCAGGCAAAACATCGCCTAAGAAAACAAATCCAAAATATCAAAGATGTTTCACGTGAAACACTATTTAAAATAATTTACATATTTTGGCTCTTGACGAATCTGACATTGCGCGCCTATAGTATCAATAGCGACTAATGGCGCTTTCACCGACGCAAAAATGAGGAGAATGGTATGGCAGGTAAATTTGAAGTAAAAACAGCAAAAAGCGGACAAACGCACTTCAATCTTTTGGCAGGTAATGGCCAAATTATTTTGCAATCCGAAATGTATGAAACCAAGGCCAGCGCATTAAATGGTATCGAATCAATCAAAAAAAATGCAGGCATGGAAGAGCGTTATGAACGTTTGGTATCAAAATCCGGCAAACCTTACTTTGTGATTAAAGCAGGTAATCATCAAGTGATTGGCCAAAGCCAGCAATATGAATCGGAAGCTGGGCGTGACAATGGTATTGAATCTGTGAAAAAAAATGCGCCAGATGCTGAAGTGGTAGATTTGTCTGCTTAATTAAATTTTCTCATTAAAAAAGGCGCATTGATGCGCCTTTTTTATTTGCTTTACATTCAAGGTTACTTACCAATGCAAAATTTAGAAAATATCTCGCCCAGCAAATCATCTGGTGTAAATTCACCGGTAATACTACTTAACGCATCTTGTGCCAAACTCAGCTCTTCTGCGATTAATTCTGCCTGGCTGATATTGTTGTATGCTAATTGCAAATGTTCATCCACTTGCTTTAGCGCTTCTAAATGTCGTGCACGTGCCATAAAAACACCTTCTGCATTTTGCTGGTAGCCCGCAATGTTCAATAAATGTTGTTTTAGCCGGTCAATACCGTCGCCCGTTTTCGCGGAAAGATAAATATGCGTTTCACCGGTTTTTTCTACAATTTTGGCCATTTCATTCGTGGCATCTATTTTATTATGTACCCATATTTTAGTAATTTCTTGCGGCAAGCGCGTTAAAATCGATTTTTCTGTATCGCCAATACCATGAGCTGCATCTATCAATAATAATGCGACCTGTGCGTTTTCTAGGGCTTGATATGTTCGGGAAATGCCGATTTTTTCTACTTCGTCTTTTGTATCACGCAAACCTGCCGTATCTACAATATGCAAAGGCACGCCATTGATTTGTATAGAACTTTTTATTGCATCCCTAGTTGTTCCAGCAATCGGGGTCACAATTGCAACTTCTTCCCCACTCAACCGATTCATCAAGCTAGATTTTCCAACATTGGGCTGACCCACCAACACGATTTGCATGCCTTCGCGCAATAAACTACCTTGTTTAGCTTTTACAAATACTGAATTCAGCTCGAATTTTATTGACTCTAATTTTTCAGCGACTTTGCCTTGCGAAATGAAATCAATCTCTTCTTCCGGAAAGTCTAAACAAGCTTCAACATACATACGCAAATTAATCAACTTGGCTAATACCTGATTAATGTTATTTGAAAACTCCCCCGATAAAGAGCGAACCGCACTTCGTGCGGCCTCTATAGTTGAAGCATTAATCACATCAGCCACGGCCTCAGCCTGAGCCAAATCAATTTTATCGTTTAAATAAGCACGTCGGGTAAACTCCCCAGGCTCTGCTTGGCGTGCTCCTAGCTCTATACAGCGTGCTAACACGATTTGCATGAGCGCCGTACCGCCATGTGCTTGCAACTCAAGTACATCCTCTCCCGTGTATGAGTTTGGATTTTGATAATAAATCGCGATGCCGCGATCTATTAATTGATGATTCGTATCGTAGAAAGGTAAATATGCCGCATATCGTGGGGCAGGGCAGTGATCCAGTATTTGAATTGCAATGCCCCGACTTTGAGGTCCAGAAACACGCACCACTCCTATGCCGCCCGCTCCACAGGCTGTAGCAATCGCGGCAATGGTATCTAACTTATTTTTTTGCATTACCTTTTTTAGCTAATGCTGCAGCATGGATAACTCTGTTCACATACCATTGCTGCCAGATTGATAAGATATTGTTTACCAACCAATATAATACCAAGCCTGCTGGGAAAAAGAAGAAAAATACACTGAATACGACCGGCATTATTTTCATGATTTTTGCCTGCATTGGATCAGTGGGCGCTGGGTTCAAATAGGTTTGGATAATCATTGTCGCGCCCATTAAAATTGGTAGCACATACCATGGGTCAATAGCTGACAAATCCTGTATCCAACCAAAAAACGGAGCGTGGCGCAACTCCACAGAACCTAACAACACCCAATAAAGTGCAATAAAAACAGGGATTTGTACTAGAATTGGCAAGCAACCTCCCATTGGGTTAATTTTTTCTGTGCGATAAAGCTCCATCATGGCTTGTTGCATTTTTTGCTTATCGTCACCGAATTTTTCTTTCATCGACTGCAGACGCGGTGCCAATTCTCGCATTTGTGCCATCGATTTATAACTTGCTGCAGAAAGTGGGAAAAATAACGCTTTAATGAGAACCGTTAATAAAATGATCGCCACTCCCCAGTTTTGCACCAAAGTGTGAATTTTTGAAAGCACCCAAAATAGAGGCTTCGCAACGACTGTAAGCCAACCATAATCTACTGCATATTCTAATCCTGGAGCAGCTGCAGCTAAGTCTTTTTCTGTCTGTGGTCCTGCAAATAATTTTGCACTAATTTCCGTTTTTGTTCCTGCGGCAATGTTTGCGTTTGGCGTAACAACTCCAAGTGCAAAAATGTGTTCTGATAATTGTTTGGTATAAAACTCCCGCGTTACACCAGCTTTGGGAATCCATGCACTCGCAAAATAGTGCTCAACCAATCCAATCCAGCCATCTTTAGTGGTTTTTGAAAGATTATTTTCCTCCATATCGCCGAAATTAATTTTCGTAAATTTATCAGCCTCAGTAAAATATGCCCCGCCTGTAAATGTTGGCATCATCGCTGAACCTTGCTTAGATTGATTATCATGTACTATTTGATAATAAACAGATGGCGTGATAACTGCTGTACTACCATTATGGATATAGTAAGTTACGTCAATCACGTAGCTACCACGGTGAAATGTATAAACCTTATCAACGCTAATCCCATTGCCAGCCCAAGACAGGCGCACTTCTTGACTTGCTGCACCAGCAGCCAATGTATAACTGCTGGCCGAGCTGGTAAACAACGATTTATGATTTGGTAAATCACCGCCTATTAAACCCGTTTGCGCCACGTACAGCATTGGCTTTTGTGCGTCATCCATTAACACAAAAGTGTCTTCTTTGGCCTCCGTTGCGCGATGCTTGTTAAGTGCTAAATGACGTAAATCTCCGCCAACCGTATCAATTTCGGCTTGGAATAAATCAGTGGTGACTTTGATGCGCTGGCCTTGCTCAAGCTTAAAACCATCCACACTTGCCACATTGTTAACTGTAGCGGCATCAGTTTTTACGGTAGCTGCGGGTACTGGCGAATTTGCCTCTTGTACCACTTCAAGCTGGCCAGATACTATTGGGTTATTTTTTTGTTGCCATGAATCCCACAGCATCAAGATAGAAAATGAAAAAATAACAAATAAAATTAAACGGCGTGTATCCATAGATTCTTTATAAACAGTAAGTTATATTAATTTTTGTAAAACTCTGGCACAAACATTATGGTACAGGATCATGGCCACCAACATGCCAGGGATGACAATGTGATAATCGCTTTATTGTAAGCAAAAAACCTTTAAAAGCACCATGTTTTTTTATGCTTTCAATTGCATATTCTGAACAGGTTGGGGTAAATCGACACTGTTGACCAAAAAAAGGACTTAACGCAATTTGATACGCTTTAATGAGTACAATCAAAATACGTGACATTTTCTACATCCCTCAACTAGAAATTGAATCGTTTTTGTTTGTCGATAATTTTGTAACTAGTTTTTGCATTAAATATTCAAATTCTTGTTTTATCGCAATAAACTCTGGCTTTTCAAAAGCTTTCTGCACTTGGATAACAAGATCAACAGCTGGTAAACGGTGCTGGTTTAATCTAAACAACTCCCTTAACACTCGTCGCATATAATTGCGCTGTACTGCAAGTTTCGCCGTTTTTTTACTCACTATCAAACCCAAGCGTACAGTGTTGGCTTCATTTGAACAATAACGCATTACTAAATGTTTTTCTGCGATGCGTTTGCGCAAATTAAAAACGGATGAAAAATCATCCGTTTTTACAATCTTGGCTTGTTTAGTAAATCTAAACGATGCCAATTGATAATCTTTTTAGGTTAAAACTTTGACTATTGTCAAAACTAGATAATAGTCAATCTAAGTATTAAAGACCTAAACGCGTGCGACCCTTAGCGCGGCGTGCGGCAATCACAGCACGACCACCTTTGGTTTTCATGCGAACTAAAAAGCCATGCGTACGTGCGCGGCGAGTTTTAGAAGGTTGATAAGTACGTTTCATTGAAATCTCCAACTAGCAAATGCTACAAAGCCGTACATTAAACCCGATAAACCCCTATTTTGTCAATCTATATTTAGTTTAATAAATATGTAATTGCCTGTGGATAAGTCCAATTAAACCAGCTAGAATAGCTGGATAAATTATATGTGTTTAAACTAATTTTGTTTGTGCTTGTTTAATAAAATAATATAATAAAATCATTAACTTAACAACTGCAAGAGGTTTCGGGCAACCGATGGAAAATTTTTGGTCTACCTGCCTTAATCGCTTTGAACAAGAGCTGTCTGCGCAACAATATAATACTTGGATTAAGCCCTTACAGATGGAAGTTGGGGATGGTTCTATTCGCTTACTTGCCCCTAATAAATTTGTGCAGCAGTGGGTAAAGGATCGTTTTCTAGGCAAGATCGAAACCATTGCGGCTGAGTTATTGCCGCAAAATACGGTTATTGAGTTATTGATTAATGAAAAAGCTGCTCCCAGCAAAACAATTAATGGCAACGCTAATAAAAAAACGTTTCTATTAGAAAACATCCAGGCGCCAAGCATTGTCACAACAGCTCAGCCTCCTGTTAATCGCCGCACAGGCGAACGCGCTTCCGGCTTGAATACCAGTTTCAATTTTGATAATTATGTCACCGGACGTGCCAACCAGTTAGCGCGAGCTGCTGCAATTCAAGTAGCGGACAATCCGGGTCAAGCCTATAACCCGCTATTTATTTATGGTGGTGTAGGGTTAGGTAAAACACATTTGTTGCAAGCTATAGGTAACCAATTAAGACAACATAACCCTGATGCCAATATTCGTTATCTGCATGCGGAACGCTACGTTTCTGATGTAGTTAAAGCTTATGAAAATAAAGCTTTTGATGAGTTTAAGCGTCAATATCATTCGTTGGATTTATTGCTAATAGACGATATTCAATTTTTTGCTAAAAAAACTCGTACACAAGAAGAGTTTTTTTATGCCTTCAACACTTTGATTGAAGAAAAAAAACAAATTGTGATTACTTGCGACACTTATCCTAAAGAAATTATTGATGTTGATGAACGCTTGCGTACACGCTTTAGCTGGGGTTTAACCGTTGCCGTAGAACCGCCGGAACTAGAAATGCGCGTGGCCATTTTGCTTAAAAAAGCCGAAGAATCCAAAATCAACCTGCATGAAGATGTAGCTTTTTTTGTCGCTAAGCAAATTCGCTCCAGTGTACGCGAGCTGGAAGGCGCATTAAATCGTATTATAGCCATGGCCAACTTTACCGGACATGCCATAGATATCCACCTAGCGAAAGATGCACTGCGCGATTTAATCGCGGTTCGCGGTCGTCAAATTACTATCGAAAATATTCAGAAAACTGTCGCAGATTATTACAAAATCAAGGTGAGCGAAATGCACAGTAAAAAACGTTCGCGCAACTTTGCGCGTCCTCGTCAAATCGCGATGAGTCTGGCACGAGAACTTACTAACCACAGCTTTCCAGAGATAGGCGAAGCTTTTGGCAGCCGTCATCATACAACCGTGATGCATGCATGTGAAGAAATAGAGCAATTACGTTTAAATGATCAAGCAATTGCGAGAGATATCGGATTTTTGACTCAAGTAATAAGGGATTAGGCCATAAAAAAATATTGTGATTAAAGTAGAAACAACTTGTGGATTAAATATGATTAAAACATTAAGTTTTAATTAACTGTATTTTTGTGCACATTTAATCCGCAACTTAAAAGTTTATTTTTAACAAGCTAAATAATTATAACAACTCATTGATTTATTTAAGCTTAATAAAGTTATTAACAGAAAAAGTACACATTATTATTACTATTATTTTTTAAATACATATTAAACATATAATTAAACAAAACCATTAAATACATAAAACTTAAAATATTTAAGTACATTGGGAAAACTTAACCATGCAAATAAAAATTAATCGTGAAGTCTTATTGAAACCACTTACAAGTGTCAGCAGTATTGTTGAACGTCGTCATACACTTCCAATCCTTTCAAATTTATTGTTGGAAGCAAAAAAAAATAACATACAGCTCACTGCAACTGATCTGGAGATGCAAATTTCACTGAATATTGAAAGTACGTTCAATGGAGAATTATCGACCACTATTTCTGCAAAAAAATTATTAGATATCTGTCGCTCTTTGCCGGAGGGTGTGGATATTGATATGGTCAGTAACGATAGCCGCATAACGGTTAAGGCGGGGAAAAGCCGTTTTAATTTACAGACATTGCCAGCGGCAGATTATCCGATAATGACTAAAGTAGCAGGAGAAGGAACTCTTGTTAATATTAGCCAAATTGCTTTCAAAAAATTACTTAAACAGGTTGAATTTGCAATGGCTCAGCAAGATATTCGCTATTACCTGAATGGCTTGTTGCTGGAAGTGAATGAGAACAAGCTCAATGTTGTGGGCACAGATGGACACCGCTTAAGTTTTACTTCAACCACGCTTAACCAAAGCTATGAAAAAACCGAAGTTATCTTGCCCCGCAAAACCGTGATAGAGCTGATCAAGCTTCTTAACGACAGTGAAGAAGAGGTCAGTATTGAAATTAATGCTGGCCAGGTAAACTTTACATTTGGCGATATCCGGTTAATTTCAAAAGTTATCGACGGCAAATTCCCTGATTACAACCGTGTGATTCCGAGTGGCCACCAAAATACGTTTACTACCAATCGGTTAAGCATACTTACAGCTATGCAGCGCGCATCGATACTCTCAAATGAAAAATACCGCGGAATCCGCATGGTGTTGAGCCAAAACAATCTGAAACTCATCAGCACCAATACCGAGCAAGAAGAAGCAGAAGAAGAGCTCGAAATCGAGTATGCGAAAGATGCGCTGGATATCGGTTTTAACGTGACTTACTTAATCGATGTGCTAAACAACGTCAGTGATGAAAATATTAATTTTTCATTTGCCGACGCTAATAGTAGCTGCTTGATTACTGTACCCAATGATGAAAATTACAAATATGTAGTCATGCCGATGCGTATTTAACCTTGTTTAACAATTAACAAAACCTAAAATTATTTAAAAGAAACGAATATGGCAAAAGCACCGCAGCAAGAATATAACTCAGACAGTATCAAAATTTTAGAAGGCCTTGATGCAGTCCGCAAACGCCCGGGCATGTACATCGGCGACACAAGTGATGGTTCCGGCTTGCATCATATGGTGTTTGAGGTGCTCGATAACGCTATTGACGAGGCGCTGGCAGGACATTGTGACGATATTAAGGTCATCATCCACCCTGATAACTCAATTAGCGTCTCAGACAACGGCAGGGGCATTCCTACCGACATCAAAGATGATGATAAGCATGATCCAAAACGTTCTGCAGCCGAAATCGTGATGACCGAGCTGCACGCTGGTGGCAAGTTCGATCAAAACTCATACAAGGTTTCTGGTGGTTTGCATGGTGTGGGCGTTTCTGTGGTGAATGCGCTTTCCGATTGGTTGCGCCTTAAAATTTATCGTAATGGCCAAGTGCATCAAATGGAATTCCGTCGCGGTGTACCAGTCGCGCCGCTTGCGCTAACAGGAAAAACCGATAAAAAAGGTACCGAGGTGCATTTTTTAGCTTCGGTCGAAACGTTCGTTCTGGTCGAGTATCACTTTGAAATCCTGGCCAAGCGTATTCGCGAACTTTCGTTTCTTAATAATGGCGTCAAAATCGAGCTTATCGATCAACGTAATGGCAAATCAGAAAATTTTGCTTATTCCGGTGGAATTAAAGGTTTTGTGGAATACATGAACCGCACGAAGACAGTGTTGCATCCTAAAGTTTTCTACGCCATTGGCGAAAAAGACGGCATGACGGTTGAAGTGGCTATGCAGTGGAACGATAGTTATTCAGAAACGGTGCAATGTTTTACCAATAACATTCCGCAGCGCGATGGCGGCACACACTTAACCGGCCTGCGTACTGCCATGACACGCACGCTGAACCAATATATCGAACAAAGCGAGCTGGCGAAAAAAGCCAAAGTGGAAACCACGGGCGACGACATGCGCGAAGGCATTACCTGCGTGCTTTCGGTAAAAGTGCCGGACCCTAAATTCTCATCACAAACCAAAGACAAACTGGTTTCATCTGAGGTGCAACCAGTGGTTTCAGAAGTGGTTTCACAAAAGTTAGCCGACTTTTTGGCCGAGAATCCGGCCGATGCAAAAATCATCTGCGGCAAAATTGTGGATGCTGCACGTGCGCGCGAAGCAGCGCGTAAAGCGCGTGAAATCACCCGCCGCAAAGGCGTGATGGATACGCTGGGTTTACCTGGTAAACTGGCCGATTGCCAGGAAAAAGACCCGGCATTATGCGAGCTTTACCTGGTCGAGGGTGACTCTGCAGGCGGCTCTGCCAAACAAGGGCGCGACCGTAAAAACCAGGCCATTTTGCCGCTAAAAGGTAAAATTCTAAACGTAGAAAAAGCACGTTTTGATAAATTATTGGGCAGCCAGGAAATCGCCACACTGATTACCGCGCTGGGCACCAGTATCGGCAAAGATGATTTCAGCGCCGAGAAATTGCGCTATCACCGCATTATCATCATGACCGATGCTGACGTAGACGGTGCGCACATCCGCACCCTATTGCTCACTTTCTTCTATCGCCAAATGACGGAGCTGGTCGAGCGCGGCCATATTTACATCGCACAACCGCCGCTTTATAAAGTGAAGCAGGGCAAAGACGAGCGTTATTTAAAAGACCAGCAGGAGCTGGATATTTACCTGCTCAATTCCGCACTTAAAGGCGCGGAGCTAGATACCAAAACCAATGCGGGCATTATCACGGGCGAGCCCTTGGGCGAAATCGCCAAGCAAATGGTACTGACCGAAGCGGTGATTCGTCGCATCGCCGCGCTGTATGACGAAAGCGTGCTGCGTGCGATTCAAGACGTGGGCGAAATCGATTTAAGCAGCGAAGCCAACGCCAATAAAGTGGCCGAGCAATTGCGCCCCATTTTAGGCGCAATTGGCAGCGAGGTGATTGTGGGCTTTGATGCAGAAACCAATACCTATAGGCTGGAAGTGAACAAATACGTGCATGGCAATCTGCAATGCTGCGTGATAGATGCCGAGTTCTTAAGCAGCGGCGATTATCGCCAGATTCTAAAAGTATCCACCATGTTGCATGGCTTAATCGGCGCGGGTGCGGTAATTAAACGTAACGAGAAAGAGCAGGCCGTAGCTACCTTCAAACAAGCGCTGGATTGGCTGTTGGCGAGGCGAAAAACACGCTGAATATTCAACGCTACAAAGGCCTGGGCGAGATGAACCCGGAACAACTGTGGGAAACCACCATGGACCCGAAAGTGCGCCGCTTGCTGAAAGTGCAGATTGATGACGCGATTGCCGCCGATGAAATCTTCACCACGTTGATGGGCGATAACGTCGAGCCACGCCGCGCGTTTATTGAAAGCAATGCGCTGGGTGCAAGTAATCTGGATATTTAAAAAAGGTGTTAGATTGTATATATCAAGTTGCGAAAGACTTTCAAACGCTTATTGTTGGAGTGCTAGGTTTTTCAGGCGTAATCTATACCTTGCGAATGACCTCTCATTTATCACGAGAGCAACATGAGCGAAGCGTCAAGCATGACCGCGAGGTGTTAAAAACTGCACTGCGTGCAGAACATGGAATTAGTTCGAAGGTCATTTTCCGATAAATCTGTATCCGATCTAGAAGAAAGTGATGCGTTCTTTCCAGTAGAAACGTATACCAATATCTATAAAAATTTTATTTGGAAAACTTGGCCTACTATCAGCGGAAGAGGTATCAGCTGTTATTAAGGCATATACTCTAGTAGACGAACTTCCAACTCGCCTCAGACTGCTTTCGTCCGGACATGATCCATCATACGATAAGCCAGGTTACATATTTATTAAAGCGCCTCATAGCAAGACAGCCGCGGGAATTTACAAGAGTTTTCTTCCGTCTATCGAGACTGCTCTACAAAAACTAGGTGAAAACTGATTGAAGACCAAACTTACGTAGGGCGGAATAGCAAAGCGTATTCCGCTGAAAAAAACATGCTCATGCGCGCATTACGTTTCACTAATGCGTCCTACAAAACTCTTAAAATACGCTCTGCGACCCGCATGGATATTGCCTTGCAGGGCATCTGTGTTATTTTTAATTGAGCTGTTTTAAATTAAAAAAGTTTTAAAACGCACCCATCTTCAAATTCAGCTTTGCCCGCTGCGCGGTACCAATTCCACAACATGTCATCGCACGGCCTAATCATCTAGGCGATAGTCATTCAAATTATTAAGGTTGTTTATTTCATGTGTGATTACGATACGCTGGTTAAAACTTTGCAGCAGTTTGCCGAGCAATCCAAGCATAAGCCGCTCACTTTAGGCGAGGCGCTGGATACTTTGGATGAGGCGGGTTATGCGTTTATTGCGATTATCTTGGTGTTGCCATTTTTGCAGCCTTTGCCGCTGGGGCCAATAACGGTGCTAGGCGGCATTGCTTTTGCAACCCTGGGCTGGCAATTGTTTCATGGCCATGAATCACCCGTATTGCCAGAAAAATTACGCACGCTGGAGTTTTCTGAGCATACATGGCAAATTCTGGTCAACGTTTGCCTTAAAATTCTAGGGCTTTTGCAGAAAGTTTACTAAGCCGCGCCATTTGTCATTGGTCAACGGTAAGCGCGGGCAAAAAATCGGCGGCTTTATATTATTGGCAGGCGGCGGATTGATGGCCATTCCATTCGGCGTATTACCGTTTAACAATATGCTGCCGGGCTTGGCGATATTGTTTTATTGCATTGGCGAGCTGGAAGATGATGGCTTGATGTTTTACATCGCGTTTTTCTGGCTCATCTTTACCGTCGTTTATTTCGGCGCGTTCTTTTTTATGCTGTGGTATTTTGGCAAAGCAGCGCTGGCGATGTTTCACTTTTAAGCCAAATAAAACCTAAAAACAATGCCCTGTGAGCCGCATGGATATTGGCTTTAGGGCATGTGTTTATGTTTAATTTAATTGTTTTAAATTAAAAAAGTCTTAAAACTCTACCATTTCAAATTCGGCTTTACTCGCGCCGCATTCCGGGCATTTCCAGTCTGCAGGCACATCTTCCCAACGCGTACCGGGCGGAATACCGTCTTCCGGCCAGCCTTTTTCTTCTTCATAAATCAAACCGCATACTACGCATATCCAGGTTTTCATCTGCAATTCCTTAAATTAGCTAAACATGAGTTAGCTTACTCCTAATGCGATAATAAAAAAACGGATGCTCGGGTTATCCAAAGCATCCGTTTAGTTCAGCAATGATTATTTCAAATCAAAACGATCTGCATTCATCACTTTCGTCCATGCAGCAACAAAGTCTTTGACAAACTTTTCCTTTGAGTCATCTTGTGCATAAACTTCAGCATAAGAACGAAGGATAGAGTTTGAACCAAATACCAGATCAGCTCTAGTTGCTGTCCACTTCACTGTGCCAGTCTTGCGGCAACGGATTTCATAAAGGTTACTGCCTGTTGGCTTCCAGGTATAGGCCATGTCAGTCAGGTTGACGAAGAAGTCGTTGGTCAGCGCACCGACCTGATCGGTGAACACACCATGTTTTGTGCCACCATGGTTAGTGCCGATAACACGCATGCCGCCGACCAGTGCAGTCATTTCACACGCAGTTAGACCCAACAGTTGAGTGCGATCCAATAGCAACTCTTCGGCAGTGACGACATAGTCCTTCTTCAGCCAGTTGCGGAAACCATCTGCCAAAGGTTCCAGCACTTCGAACGACTCGACGTCGGTTTGTGCCTGTTGGCGTCGCCACGTCCCGGAGCAAACGGCACGGTTACTGCAAAGCCACCAGCCTTGGCTGCCTGCTCGATACCGACGTTACCGGCCAGCACGATGACATCCGCTACGCTTGCGCCGCTTTCGGCAGCGATTTTTTCCAACACCGCCAATACCTTGCTTAGGCGGGCAGGCTCGTTACCTTCCCAGTCCTTCTGTGGGGCTAAGCGAATGCGTGCTCCGTTGGCGCCGCCGCGCATGTCAGAGCCGCGGAAGGTGCGTGCGCTATCCCATGCGGTGGCAACCATGTCGCTGATGCTGAGGCCGCTCGCCGCAATCTTCGTTTTGACCGCTGCAACGTCATAGTCCTTGCGGCCTGCGGGCACCGGATCCTGCCAGATCAGGTCTTCCTTCGGCACGTCCGGGCCGATGTAACGGGTTTTCGGCCCCATGTCGCGATGAGTCAGCTTAAACCAGGCGCGGGCGAAGACTTCGGTGAAGTAGGCCGGATCCTTGTGGAACCGTTCCGCAATCTTGCGATACTCGGGGTCGAACTTGAACGCCATGTCGGCATCGGTCATGATCGGCTTGCGGCGAATCGATGGATCTTCTACATCGACA
This sequence comes from uncultured beta proteobacterium, assembly GCA_963701715.1. Classification (GTDB taxonomy): domain Bacteria; phylum Pseudomonadota; class Gammaproteobacteria; order Burkholderiales; family Methylophilaceae; genus Methylotenera_A. The sequence continues at coordinate 21,107 of CAVPAX010000009.1, read as the reverse complement.
GGCATGTCTTCTTCCCTGATATTGACTGGCTCCCACTGCCAAGCCCCGGCTGGGGACTTTTGCAGCCACCAATCGTATCCTAGTAAGAGGTCGAAGTAGCCGTTGTCCCATTTGGTCGGATGGGTAGTCCAGGCGCCCTCGATGCCGCTGGTCACAGTGTCGCGGCCAATGCCGCGGCTGGTGTGGTTCATCCAGCCTAAGCCTTGCTCTTCCAAATCAGCACCTTCTGGTGCAGGGCCTAGATTGGCTGCGCTGCCGTTACCGTGGCATTTGCCCACGGTGTGGCCGCCGGCGGCCAGTGCGACCGTTTCTTCGTCGTTCATCGCCATGCGGGCAAAGGTCACGCGCACATCCTTGGCAGTTTTTAGCGGGTCGGGCTTGCCATCCACGCCTTCCGGGTTGACATAGATCAGTCCCATCATCACAGCTGCCAGCGGGTTATCCAGATCCCGCTCGCCGGAGTAGCGGCTGTTGGGATTATCACTTGGCGCCAGCCATTCTTTTTCTGAACCCCAGTAAATGTCTTTTTCAGGATGCCAGATATCCTCGCGACCAAAGCCGAAGCCAAAGGTCTTGAGGCCCATGGACTCATAGGCGATATTGCCAGCGAGGATGATCAGATCAGCCCAACTGATTTTGTTGCCATATTTCTTCTTAATCGGCCAGAGCAAGCGGCGCGCTTTGTCCAGATTGGCGTTGTCTGGCCAGGAATTGAGCGGAGCGAAGCGCTGGTTACCAGTGCCGGCACCGCCACGACCGTCGGCGGTACGATAGGTACCGGCCGCATGCCAAGCCATACGAATCATCAAGCCACCATAGTGACCCCAATCTGCTGGCCACCAATCTTGGCTGTCAGTCATCAGGGCATGAAGGTCTTTCTTGAGGGCTGCGAAATCGAGCTTCTTGACCTCTTCCCGATAATTGAAGTCTGCTCCAAGCGGATTGGTCTTGGTATCGTGCTGATGCAGAATGTCAAAGTTCAGAGCTTTAGGCCACCACTCCATATTTGAATTTCCCGCTGCGGTATTGCCGCCGTGCATCACTGGACATTTCCCAGTTGAAGTCGATGGTTTATTTTCCATGGTAAAGATCCTTTCTCCTTAAAGTAGATAACTGTTCTTTTGATTTAATTGTCATAGATTTCTCCATTAGTAGCTAATAAAAATTCCAAACGTAGTCAGCCAGCAACTCAATGAGTATTTGGCTAGCGGTTTCAAACATAGTGTTAAGCATGCTGGTCTCCTAAACCGTCATCATTTTTGATGCATGACGTGCATTCTAGAGTGCATAATTCGATTTGTATAATTGTATGTTCTGATATTGTTGATAAATAATATTTATCAATGTATGATATACGTAATTTATGAGCTATTTATTCATATGAGCCTGACAGAATTGAGATTTATCGTAGCGGTGGCGCAGGAGCGCAATTTCCGGCGTGCGGCTGAAAAGTGCTTTGTCAGCCAGCCTGCACTTAGCTTGGCGATTAAAAAACTTGAAGAAGAGCTGAATATCATTATTTTTGAGCGTAGCCGTACCGATGTCACAATGACAGAAATCGGTGAGAAAATAGTTGAGCAGGCATCGAAAGTGCTGGAAGAAACTGCACGAATTAAACAGCTGGCCGAGCTGGGTAAAAATCAGTTGGTAGGTGCGTTAAAGCTGGGCATGATTCATTCTGTGGGCCCATATCTCTTGCCGGAAATTATCCCGATATTGCGCAAGAGCGCGCCCGATATGCCGTTAGAAATAGAGGAGAATCTAACGGCGAATTTAGAAACACAGCTGCGCAACGGCGTGATTGATGCAGCGATTATCGCGTTGCCATTCGATGTGCCGGGCCTGCAGTATCGTGCTTTGTACGATGAAGAGTTTGATGTTGTTGTGCCTTGCAACCATCATTGGGCACACCGTAAACATATTAAACCGGAAGAGTTAGCGGATGAAAAAGTATTGTTATTAAATACTGGTCATTGCTTTAGTAACCAGGTCACGCAGGCGTGCCCGGAACTTTCGCGCAAAGGTGAAGTTTTGCAGGGCAATTCATTGGAAACGATACGCAATATGGTGGCATCAAATTTGGGGATTACCGTATTGCCATGTTCGGCTACGGCTGAGCGTTATCACAACCCGTTGATTAAAGTGATCCCATTTGTAAAACCTGCGCCGGTGAGACGTATTGCGATTGCTTGGCGTAAGAGCTTTGTGAGGTTAGAGGCGATAGAAAAGATAGCGGAAGCGATTAAAGCTATTAATTCAGACTATATGAAAATTGTAAGTTAATAAATTGTGGGTAATAAAAAAGGCGCCTAGTGCGCCTTTTTTATTACCCTTAGTATTACTTGTTTGAAACTATTTATTCATTACGTACATTGTTACTTCGAAACCGAAACGCATTTCAGTAGCAGCTGGTTTTGTCCACATGGTGAATCTCCTAAAAGGTTAATCAAAATTAACTACGCAATCTATGATTGATATATTACAGATTGGTTGAAAGTAAAGCTTATGTGATGTTATTAAAAACAACTAATGAAAATCATTAGAAAACTAGTAGACGAGTAAAACTCGATAGCCTGCGACGGCAATCTCTTTCACGCTGATGGCAAGGTTGATACGCACCTCTTCACGTGACTCTATGCCAGAAGCAACATGGGTATTGGCTGCTAAATAGTCGCTTGGTTTGATGAGCCTTCTTAAGACAGGCTGCTCCGATGTATCGGTAAGCGTAAGTTCGATATTAGGATAGGCTTGAGGATAGCTTGCATTATTAATAAGTAAACTGGAAAATCGAATCACATCCTTATATTGCTCGTCTTCTTGCATATCAGAATCATCGATGGTGAGCAAATCTAGGTTTTTTGGTAAATCAACTTTACAGTTAAGCGCTACACAAGCTTGAACTAAGTAGGGCTTGAATTGCGGATAATCAGCGGCAATTTTACTGCGTGAAAAATAAATGAGTTGTATACCTGCTAATACAGCCAACAATAAACTTGACGTCATCATCCATATATTTAATTTTGTTTTTGGTTTGTGAAATTTTGGATTAACAGTTAAATCTTCAATCGTAATTGGTGTTTGTATTTGATCAGCGATGTAATTTTCAGAAACTCCCGAATCAGATTTAATAATAGTTTCGCTAATGTATGGATTGCTGGCTTCATGGCTTGATTCTAAATTCTCTAAATTTGGAACAGATTCCAATACTACATTTAAAACTTCGCTGATTGGTTTCTCATCCTGAGCCTGTACTTCAAGACTTGCGTTGTATTCCGCCGGACTATGAATTTCATCAGAAATTTCGGTAAGACGATTTTTTGCGTTGAAAATATGTTCGCAGTGACCGCACTGTACCTTGCCGCGACGTGCTTTTAGATGTTCTTTATTAAGCAAAAATTGCGTTCCACAAGCCGGACAGGAGGTGATGTAGTTCATTTTCTAGTGCCAGTTAGCAATATCCAAGCGTCTTTTTGTCTGGGTGTATCCATTTCAAACCATTCGCTGTAGCGTGCAGTCAATGCTTCTTTCTGGCTTTCTAATATACCCGATAATGCTATTTTACCGCCAGTTTTGCAATATTTTGCTAACGCCGGGGCAAGCACCATTAAAGCGCTAGAAAGAATATTTGCTACAACAATATCAAATGTTTGGTGGGTAAACGAATTTGCGTCAAAAAAATCAATATCTACTTGATTTTGTTTAGCATTGTAATCACTCGCGATAATGGCCTGCTCATCAATATCTACGCCAACCACATGCTTTGCGCCTAATTTCTTAGCCGCAATCGCCAAAATACCGGAACCACAGCCATAATCCAGTAAATTATCCATACCACTTTGCCGCGTAAGCCATTCTAAACACAAGCTTGTCGTTGGGTGGCTGCCCGTACCAAAAGCTAAACCAGGGTCTAAAATAATATTGATGGCGTTATGATTTGGCGCCTCATGCCAAGTTGGCACAATCCATAAATTATCAGTGATTCTAATAGGATCGAACTGTGCTTGCGTGGCGCGTACCCAGTCCTGCTCAGCAATTATTTCGGTGCTGTATTGAAAATTTGGTATTGCAGTTTCGCTTACAAGAGCGTTGATGATTTGGCCAGTATCGACATCTTCATCAAACATTGCAGTGACTATATTTTGCTGCCAAATACCAGGGGGTGGATCGCCCGGCTCACCAAAAATTGCCTGCTCAGCCACTGTTTCTGCATTCGCATCTTCGATACTGACAGAAAGTGCGCCTATATTCATTAATGCATCGCTAATCGCATCAGCATTCTGCTCATCGGCTTGAATTTTAAGTAACAGCCATGCCATTAATTATTTATGGCCGATACCTAGTTTCTGCTCAAGGTAGTGAATGCTTGTTCCACCCAAATGAAAAGCGTTATCTGCCATTAAATCCGAATGGAGCGGAATATTGGTCTTGATGCCGTCCACTAGCATTTCAGAAAGCGCAATGCGCATTCGGGCAATGGCTTGATCGCGCGTAGCGCCGTATGTAATTAGTTTGCCTATCATCGAATCATAATGTGGCGGCACCGTGTAGCCTGCATAAGCGTGTGTATCAATGCGCACGCCTGGACCACCTGGCATATGGAATGTGGTTAACTTACCAGGCGACGGCACAAAGTTATAAGGGTCTTCTGCATTAATGCGGCATTCAATGGCATGGCCGCGCAACACAATATCTTTTTGACGAAATTTTAATTTCTCGCCCGCTGCTACAAAAATTTGCTGCTGTACAAGATCAAGACCAGTGATCATCTCGGTGACAGTATGCTCAACCTGAAGACGTGTGTTCATTTCTATGAAATAAAACTCGCCATTTTCATACAGAAACTCAAAAGTACCGGCGCCACGATATCTAATTTTGCGGCAAGCTTCTGCACAGCGTTCACCAATTTTGTCGCGTAGTCGAGAATTTAATAGTGGTGAAGGCGCTTCTTCAATAATTTTTTGATGTCGGCGCTGCATGGAGCAATCTCGGTCACCTAGAAACACTGCATTGCCGTGCTGGTCTGCCAAAATTTGTATTTCAATATGGCGCGGATTTTCTAAAAATTTCTCCATATAGACCATAGGATTGCCAAAAGCTGCTTGCGCTTCAGCTTTGGTCATTAATACTGCATTGATAAGCGCTGCTTCGGTATGCACGACGCGCATACCTCGTCCGCCACCGCCACCTGCCGCTTTGATAATGACGGGATAACCAATTTTTTTGGCAGTTTTAATTATTTCCGCAGAATCGTCAGATAGCGCACCATCAGAGCCTGGCACACAAGGTACACCGGCCTTTTTCATCGCATCTTTGGCAGAAACTTTATCACCCATTAGGCGAATTGTCTCGGCACGCGGGCCAATAAACACAAAGCCGCTTTGTTCTACTCGCTCTGCAAAATCGGCATTTTCAGATAAAAAACCATAACCCGGGTGAATCGCTTGTGCGTCAGTTACTTCTGCTGCACTGATAACAGCGGGAATATTCAAATAACTTAAGTTAGATTGCGCAGGACCAATGCAAACTGATTCGTCGGCGAGTTTAACGTATTTTGTATCTCTGTCCGCCTCAGAATGCACGGCAACAGTTTTAATGCCCAATTCACGGCAGGCGCGTTGCACACGTAAAGCGATTTCGCCGCGATTGGCTATGAGTATTTTTTCAAACATGCTTAATTAACCAATCACAAATAAAGGCTCACCATATTCAACAGGCTGACCGTTTTCGACCAATATTTTCTTAATTACGCCGGCAAAATCGCACTCGATTTCGTTGAGCAGTTTCATTGCCTCAATAATGCATAGCGTATCGCCTACCGCAACTGTAGAGCCCACATCTATAAAAGGTTTGGCATCTGGTGAAGATGAGCGATAAAACGTGCCAACCATGGGAGACTTAATAATGTGGCCCTCAATCTCTGTAACAGCAGGTGCGGCAGTTACTGGCGCGGGAGCTGTTTGTGGTGCTTGCTGTGCTTGCGGCACAGGTGCCATATAGTGGGCTACGGGCGCGGCGCCATGCATTAAAGCACGGCTAATGCGGACTTTTTCTTCACCTTCAGTAAGTTCTAGCTCTGAAATGCCGGATTCTTCGACTAGATCAATCAGTTTTTTAAGTTTACGTAAATCCATAATGACCTCGGGATACTTTAAATTTAATATAAATATTTAATCAGTTATTTTTTAATGCATTGACAGCAAAATTAAAAGCAGCATTGTAACCCTCTGCGCCTAAGCCGCTGATTACACCAACAGCGATATCGCTGAAATAGGAGTGATGCCTAAAGCTTTCGCGTGCATAAACATTGGATAAATGCACTTCGATAAATGGGATTTTTACTGCAGAAATGGCATCGCGAATCGCAATAGAAGTATGTGTAAATGCTGCTGGGTTGATAATAACAAAATCAACCTTGTTGATTGCCAGAGATTGGATCTTGGCTACGATTTCAGCTTCAGAATTACTTTGATATGTCTCTAATGCAATATTGGCTTGTTTAGCTAGCGTATGCAGATGGCTATCAATATCTGCTAATGTCAAACTACCATAGTGCTCGGGCTCGCGTACGCCAAGTAGATTAAGATTCGGGCCATGTAACACTAATATAGACTTAGTGGCCATGACGAATCTCTACTACCAGTTTTTTTGTAGGTTTATTGCAAACATTCATAATTGCAAGTTTGCCGAACTTACAAGTTTTTGTCCAGCAAATTCACTGAAATTAGGCGAAGTTACAAAAGGGAGTAAACCTAAGTACTTGAATAGAAAAATAATTTCTTATAATTATCTTTACATCATTTTAAATCAGTGTTTTTAGTGTTTTTTCTAATAATTGCATAGTGACGCGGCCAAAATAGGTTTTGGCTATACTGCCATCGGCTTTAATAATCACAGTATAAGGTAACACACGCTTGTTGTTGCCCAAGCTAGCGGCAATTTCCATACCTTGCATATCAGCGGCAAATATGGGGTAGCTTACTTTGGTTTCTTTGGTGAAATCGCTAATTGCGGGCACATCATCAACTGCAATACCCAAAACAACCAGGTTTTGGTTTTGATAGGTGTTATGCAGTTTTGATAGTTCAGGCATTTCTTCTCGACACGGCTCGCACCAGGTTGCCCAAAAGTTCAGTACTACGACTTTCCCCGCATATTTTTTTAGCGCTTGAGGTTGGCCTTTTTCATCAGGAAAGGTGGCTGCAAATAAAGACTCCGTTGATTGATTTCCACCATTTTCGGCTTGTGTACCTAGAAAAAAATAACGAATACCAAAGCCAAGCGTGATAATCAGCATCAGGTAAACAATGGGATGATCTAATTTTTTGAACATGCTTATTGAGCCACTTTATTATTTATTATTTCTGTAAAATCTACGGCATTTTTATAGCCAATTACCCGGATGCTTAATTCATTGCCTGCTTTATCAAAAAAGATAATGCCAGGCGGGCCAAATAAATTAAAACGCTTGAGTAGCGCTTTGTCATCATCGTTATTTTCTGTGACGTCTGCTTGCAATAACACGGCATTTTTTAAAGCGGTTTTTACGGTTTCATCGCTAAAAGTATATTTTTCCATTTCTTTGCAGGACGTGCACCAGTCTGCATAAAAATCCAGCATCACGATTTTGCCCTTGGCAGATTGAATAGCCGCATCTAAATCGGCCAAGGATTTTATGCGAGTAAACGGTAAATGATGCACGGTATTATCTAAACCGATCAGTTTGTTTACAGGCGCTGTAATATGGCTGGGCAACACCGGCCATACGATATAAGCTGCCATTGCCAGCATCAGCACGCCGAAAAAGTTGCGTACGATAGTCATCCAACTGCCAGCTTTTGGCAGCAAACTGCCGGCGGATGCGCCTATCAGCAACAATGGCACTCCCATGCCGATGGCCAGAGCGAATAAGCCTACGCCACCCAGCAACACATTATGTGATTGGCCGATATAAATGAGTGCCCCAGCCAATGGTGCCGCCACGCAAGGGCTCACAATCAAAGCTGAAAGTGCGCCCATCACAAATACACCAAAGAATTTTCCGCCTTTAAGCTTGTTGCTCAGGTTCAGGATTTTATGTTCAAAAACAGCAGGTAATTTCAATTCATAAAACCCGAACATCGAGAATGCCAATACTACAAACAGTAAAGCAGTAGCCCCCAATACCCAAGGGTTTTGTAGCGACTGACTAAGTAGATTGCCGGATAAACCTGCTGCTACGCCAGCCAGTGTATAGCTAAGCGCCATGCCCAGCACATAAGCTACTGATAAACCAAATGCGTGTAGTCTAGAAGGGTGTTTTTGTTTGCTTTGGCTGCCGACGATAATACTGGATAAAATAGGGATCATCGGTAACACGCACGGTGTAAACGAAAGCAGCAGGCCTGCAGCAAAAAAGCCGGCAATCACTAGCCACAGATTGCCAGATTTTAAAGCAAGCGTAGTTTCATCATCATCTGAAGATGCTCCAGAAGGCTCATCAATATTGGCCTGTAGACCAGTGCTCTTTAGGGAAATATTAATTGTTTTGGTTTGCGGCGCATAGCATAAGCCTTTTTCGCTACAGCCTTGGTAGGTGGCCTGAACAACCGGATTATTGGCAGAAGCAAGTTTGATGTTGGCCGAAAAATCATGATGATATACTTCCTGCTTGCCAAAATTCGGGTCATCTTTGATATCACCCGCAGGCAAATCAATCGCTTCGATTTCGCCTGTCGCGGTATCTTTTATGACAAACTTAATGCGTTGTTTGTAAAGGTAATATCCAGGAGCTATTTTAAAATTTGCTACTAAGTTAAGGGTATCTTTTGCTGCTAAATCAAGCTGAAAAGCTGCGTCTGGAGATAAAAACTCCTCTTCCTGCATTTCGGCTGGACTTTCTTCGGTAAACAAGCTTTTACCTATGCCGCTACTTTCATCTGCGTGTGATACAGGCGAAGTGAAAGTTGCCAATAAACACACTACAATTATGCCTGGCCAGTAAAAAATGCTTTTCAAATGCTGCTCCGTATTAAAATGCTCGTGCTGACGATTGTAAATACATAAATGAAACCCCATCTAAATGAGGAAAAATTTCTTAGAAAGTTCTTAGTATGCGATTTTTAATAGGCTTAATTTTACTCGCTTTTCCATTCGTCGAGATATTTCTGCTGGTCGACCTCGCACATCGTTACGGTTGGTGGGTGCTGTTTTATTTAGTCGTGATTGGCTACTTGGGCTTACAACTCATACGGGGTGAAAAATTACTCATGTCTGCCAAAATGATGCAAAGCATAAGCGCAGGCGGCAGCCCCATGAAATCCATGCTCGGAAGCGCGCGGAATATGGCCGCTGGAGTGCTATTGATTATTCCAGGCATTATTACTGATATTATTGCAGTGGTTTTATTGCTCATTCCTATTAGTAAGCCAAACCTGAATGCCGCGACTAATACCCAATACCAAACACAAGCCGCCAATGATGATGTGATAGAAGGCGAATATATCGAAATAAAAGAAGAACCAGAGAAAAAATAATGAGTCATCAAGTTACTATCCAATCAACAGGACACCAGTTTGAGGTGCGCCCAAGCCAAACCGTGCTAGAAGCAGCCATTGAAGCAGGGGTTAATTTGCCTTATGGTTGCCGCAACGGTGCCTGCGGTGCCTGCAAGGGTAAAATCATCAGCGGCAAAGTCGTGCATGATGATTACCAAAACAGCGCGCTGACGGATGAAGAATTAGCTGCTGGCAATTCGTTATTTTGCTGTGCGCGTCCGCTGGAAGATTTGGTGATTGAATGCCGCGAAGTCGATAGTTTAAATGGCATCAGACCGCGCATTTTGCCTGCACGGGTGCAAAGAAAGGACAAGCTCACACATGATGTCATTGCGCTGTATCTGCAACTGCCGAGTAGTGAGCGCTTACAATTTCTGGCGGGGCAATATATTGAGTTTATCCTGAAAGATGGCAAACGCCGTGCATTTTCTATTGCCAATGCGCCACATGATGACATGGTGATGGAGCTGCATTTGCGCCTTGTCCCGGGTGGCCAGTTTACCGAATACGTATTTAACGAAATGCCGGAGAAAGCCATTTTGCGCATTGAGGCACCATTTGGAAGCTTTTTCCTGCGCGAAGATTCTGATAAACCGGTTATTTTAGTGGCAGGCGGTACAGGATTCGCGCCGGTTAAAGGTATTATCGAGCATATGCTTCATACCGAAAACACCCGCCCAATCAAACTATATCGTGGTGTGCGCAGTCTGCAGGATTTGTACATGAACGACATTTGCGAAAAATGGGCGGCGGAACACAACCAAATCACCTATGTTCCCGTTCTGTCAGAGCCGCAACCCGAAGATAACTGGCAAGGCAGAACTGGTTTGGTACACCAAGCGGTCTTGGATGACTGTCCTGATTTAAGCGCTTTTCAAGCTTATGTGTGCGGCGCACCCGTAATGGTGGATGTTGCGCACAAAGCTTTTCAGCAACATGGATTGCCAGAAGACGAGTTTTTCTCGGATGCGTTTACATTTGCCAATCCGGTACCAAAACCTGTAGTAGTGTAAAAAAATAAATAATTATTTTTAGCGTAAATTCTCAAGTAATTTTTTCAGCACTGAATCATCCCCAGGCTCTTCTGCTACCAACACTTTTAAGCCAAACTGTAAGGGCAATTCGGCGATTCTGGCGTGGTTGACGCACAGGATCACATGGCGTATCCATTCAGATGCGCCTGCCAAATCCAGCAGATAGCGCATAGCTTCGCTGCTGGTAACGATAATCGCTTGAAGTTCACCTTTTTGCCATAGCTCACTCAGTAAATTTGCATCGGTTTGAGGGTTAATACGTTGGTAACATTCTGCAAAATAAACATTGGCACCGCGTGCGGTGAGTGTTTCTGCCATCAGCTCGCGCCCGCCCACGCCGCGGAAAATGACGATTTTAATGTTGGCGACATCATGCATTTCCGGCAGTGCCAGCAAGGTTTCACTGTCAAAGCGTGTGTGCGGTGTGAGCACATTGTGCACACCATAATGTGCAAGCTCTTTGGCGGTTTGGTGGCCAATTGCGGCAAACTTCAAGTTATCCGGAACATTGCCATAATGCCTAAGTATCCGTGGCATGGCGTAATTAACAGCATTAGAGCTGATAAAAATCGCCCAATCGGTCGTTTCAAGTTGAGCCAGTTGCCGCTCAAACGCATGATAATCCTGCAAGGGCGCGATAGCCAGCAGGGGAAACAAAACCGCCTTGCCACCGAGGTGGGTAATAGCCTCACACAGTGCTTCTGCCTGATCAATCGGGCGGGTAACAGCGATGGTGATGCCCGCTAATGGCTTTTCATTCATATTATTTGATATGGTCCAGCTCAGCCAGGATTTTATCTGCACCTTTGGAAATTAGCTTGTCTGCCAAGGTTCTGCCAACTGCTTCGGCATTGTTAATCGAACCGCGAAAGGTTTCGCGTAACATTTGTTTACCATCTACGCTGGAGACAAAGCCGGTAATATTGATTTCATCGCCTTCGCGCACTGCATAAGCGCCTAGCGGCACCGTGCAGCTGCCTGCCAGCGCGCGGCTCATTCCGCGCTCTGCCTCAACGCAAAGCTGTGTATCAATATGATTTAATGGTGCGAGTATCTCTAATAAATCCGCTCTATCCGCATTAATCTCTATACCCAGTGCGCCTTGTCCAACGGCGGGATGCTTTCTTCAGGTGCAATAAACTGGCGAACTCTGTCGCCTAAACCAAGCCGTATTAACCCGGCAGCAGCGAAAATAATCGCAGCATATTGGCCTTCATCCAATTTACGCAAGCGTGTTTGCAAATTGCCACGCAATGATTCAATTTTGAGGTGAGGGAATCGTGCTTGCAATTGGCTTTGGCGGCGCAAGCTGGAAGTGCCAACAATACTCCCGTGCGGTAAATCTTCAAAACTTGAAAATTTGTTTGAAACAAATGCATCGCGCGGGTCTTCGCGCTCACCAGTTGCAGCCATGGCGAAGCCTTGCGGAAGGTTCATTGGCACATCTTTCATGCTATGCACAGCTAAATCGGCACTGCCGATAGCAAGCGCGGTTTCCAGCTCTTTTACAAATAAGCCTTTGCCGCCAATGCGTGCCAAGGGCGAATCCAGAATTTGGTCACCGGTGGTGGTCATGCCTAAAATAGTGACTTCGCAGCTTGGATATAGCGCTTGTAATTTTGCTTGAATATGTTTGGCTTGCCACATGGCGAGCGCGCTCTCGCGAGAGGCAATGACAAGTTTTTCAGGTATATTTTTCATAAGTTAAATTCTAGCACAGCGTGCTTTTGCAGGCGGGTTTACAAACTGTTACAAAAATGTGTGCTTTTTTAGGTTAAGCTAAAGTTTCTTAGGTGCAAAATAACCGGTTTCAGATGGTTATTTTTATTTAACCACATGTTTTAACTCTGTTTTTAGGAGATTTATATGCAATATCAACTCGATATTTTCGTCGATTCATTAAATCAATTCTGGTTACAACTTGTAAATTTTGTGCCTAAATTATTGGCGGTCATTGTTATTTTATTTTTTGGCTGGGTCATAGCCAAGCTTGCCAGAAAAGCGGTAAAGCGCGGGTTGGAGCTGGCACATTTTGACAAATTCGCACAAAGATCCGGGCTTGAGGCTTTTATGAGCCACGGAAATTTCAGTCTAACTTTAAGCGGCATTATCAGCCAGGTCGTGTACTGGTTAGTGATTACTTTATTTATTATCACTGGTGCAAATTCATTGGGTTTAAACGAAGTGGCAGGATTGCTACAACAACTAGCAAGCTATTTACCGCACATCATTGTAGCGATTCTGGTGGTGATTTTTGGTACGTTGCTGGCGCGCTTTGTAAATCGCCTAGTGTTTGCGTGGCTTTATAGCATTAAGTTTACCCATGCATTAGCAGTAAGCACTTCGGCTGAATATGGCATACAGATTTTAGCTGTTTTTGTGGCGCTGGAGCAGCTGGGCGTGGGCATGCAGCTGATATATTCATTATTTGTAATTGTATTTGGGGCGTTTTTCTTGGCTTTGGCAATTGCTTTTGGTCTGGGAGGCAAAGATTGGGCCGCCAAGGTCATCGAGGATTTCGATAGAAATAAGCATCAATAGTTTTACTAGGTTTCTCGTACCAAATGTTGCTGGCGGCGGCTAATGGCAATAGTTTCTGGGATGCCTTTCAGCAAGGCGACCCATTGCGCTTCATTGGCTTCGTTTAGACGTTTTTCGTATCCGGCAATATAATCTGCGGCAGCTAGGCAATTGCGATGTAGACGCAAAAATCGCTCGCCGAATTCGGCCTCAAGATGGGTGAGCGATTCTTCTATCAAATATTCGCGTTCAGCGGTACGCACGGTGATGTATTTTAGCTCGGCACGCAGATAAATAACCGTATCAATGGGCACCAACAGCACGCGGCCGCGTTCGTGAATGCTCAGATGGCTGCGCATTTTTTGCAGCGGCTTAAGTGCTTCCATGGGCAAGGGTTTTAGCGCATGTGCCTTATCTATTGCGATTTGCAAGCGTTCTAGCCGAATCGGTTTCAACAAATAATCTACGGCATTTATATCGAAAGCTTTGATTGCATAGGCATCAAAGGCAGTAGTGAAAATAATGGTTGGTTTAGGTTCCAGCTTTTGTGCATGCTGCGCTGCTTCAATGCCGTCCATCAACGGCATGCGAATATCCAGTAGCATGACATCGGGTTTGGTTGTTTGCGCTAACTCTATGGCCTCTTTACCGTTTTTTGCTTCAGCAACAATGATGATGCCTTCAATATCCTCAAGTAAATCGCGTATCCTGCTTCTGGCAGGTGCTTCATCGTCAGCAATTAAAATTTTAAGTGTTTGCGGCATGATTCAAATTTTTTCTGGTATGCGAATGTGTACTTCATAGCGATTATTTCTGGCCTCGGCTTTAAGCGAGCTTTCCAAATCAAAATGCAGTTTCAGGCGCTCCTTGATGTTCTTCAGCGCCATCTTATTGCCAGTATGATGGTTATTTTGAGGGGAGTAAGGATTGTTGATAACGATGTGCAGTTCCTTAAACTTAGTGTAGATTTTGACAATAATTTCTCCCCCTTCTGGCATCGGCTCAATACCGTGATAAACAGCGTTTTCTAGCAAGGGTTGCATAATAAGGGGAGGGATCATGGCGTCTGATGGCATGTCGTCTATTTGCCAGGTGATCTTCAGGCGATCTTCTAGGCGCAATTTTTCCAAATCGAGATATTGGTGACATAGGCTAATTTCTTGAGCGAGTGGCACTAAGTCTCGATTTTCACTCATCAGCACGCGAAATAAATCGGCCATGTCTTCTAGCGCAGTCTCAGCTTGTTTGGGCTGGCTACGGATGAGTGACAGTACCGCGTTGATGCTGTTAAATAAGAAATGTGGTCGTATGCGTGCTTGTAAAGCCTGCAAGCGCGCCTCGGCAATGGCGGGCGAATAGGCGCGTTCCTGCAGATAAAAATAATACAGCACAATAGCCGTGACTATCGCGGCGAGCAAGCAGGCGCGGCCTGTTTCGGGGATTGAGTCAAACGCAAAAAAGCGATTTGCAGCAATAAAAACGAAGCTGGTAAAAGCAATTTCCAGCAACATGATTGCAGTAGTACCTTGCCAGTATTTAAGTTTGTCCAAAAAGGGATAAAGTATATACAGGCCCAGCATGCTCAGCAGCAATACAGGTTGTACTACAGTCGACAATTCCGCCAATAAGGGCAAAAAATCACTAAGCTGCTTACTTAGCAGAATCGCCGCCATCGCCGCCAATAGGTTCACGATAAGCAAGATTCGCAAGTGAATGCCAAGATTATGCAGATTAGGTAAGCGACTATTTTTGCGCACAGCGAATACTTAGTTATAATGTTGCGATAAGTATATTATTATTAAAGTAATTTTTACAATAAAGCTAAAAAATATAAACCAAGTGAATAAAGCGATTAAGCGTGTCAAAAAACTCTTTAGATAAAAAAGCACAAAGCTGGTCAGGTCGATTTAATGAACCGGTCGCCGAGCTGGTCAAACAATATACCGCTTCTGTGGGTTTTGATAAACGCTTGGCTGAATTTGATATTCAGGGTTCAATTGCGCATGCGCAAATGTTGGGCGTGCAGGGTATTATTACAAACCAAGATGTGGTGGCTATTGAAGCAGGGTTAAACGAGATTCTGGCAGAAATCCAAGTTGGTGATTTTGAATGGTTGCTGGATTTAGAAGATGTGCATTTGAATATCGAAAAGAGGCTTACAGATAAAATCGGTGACGCAGGTAAGCGCTTACATACCGGCAGAAGCCGTAATGATCAGGTAGCGACTGATGTGCGTTTATGGTTACGTGCTACCAGTGACGCTGTATTGGCGGGTATAAGCAAGTTGCAAAGCTCTATTTTGGATTTAGCAGAACAGCATGTGGATACTATCATGCCAGGCTTCACGCATTTGCAAGTAGCGCAGCCAGTGACTTTTGGACATCATCTGTTGGCGTATTTCGAAATGCTCAAGCGAGATGCGGAACGTTTTGTCGATTGCCGTAAACGTATCAGCAGGCTGCCGCTTGGCGCTGCTGCGTTAGCGGGCACAAGCTACCCGATTGACCGTGAAATGGTGGCAAAAACGCTGGGCTTTGACGGCGTATGCGAGAATTCACTCGATGCGGTTTCAGATCGTGATTTTGCTATCGAGTTTAGCGCCGCAAGTGCAATATTAATGACACATTTATCACGTTTCTCAGAAGAGCTGATTTTGTGGTCTTCACCTCGTTTTGCATTTATAGATATCGCAGACCGTTTTTGCACGGGCTCATCGATTATGCCGCAAAAGAAAAATCCCGATGTTCCAGAGCTGGTGCGCGGCAAAACAGGACGCGTATATGGGCATTTGGTGGGCTTGTTGACTCTAATGAAAGGCCAGCCACTGGCATATAACAAAGACAATCAGGAAGATAAGGAACCGTTGTTTGATACGGCCGATACTGTATTAATCACATTGGAAATATACGCAGATATGTTGGGTGGCATTAGCGTGAACAAACCCAATATGCGCCAGGCTGCGTTAGAAGGATTTGCCACGGCAACCGATTTGGCCGATTATTTGGTAAAAAAAGGCATGCCATTCCGTGATGCGCATGAGGCCGTCGCGCTTGCTGTGAAACATGCCGTGCAGAAAAAGTGTGATTTGGCCGATTTGCCGTTAAACGAGTTACGGCAATTTAGCGGCTTGATCGCGGATGATATATATAACGTACTGACGCTGGAGGGCTCGGTAGCAAGCCGCAACCACATTGGCGGTACTGCGCCAGCCCAGGTAAAACAAGCGATTCAGCGTGCCCGCAAAATAATCAGTTAGCATACAATTATTTTGAAGCTAAATTCGATTTTAGTTTTTTTAACAGCGCTGATAATAGATAGTCATGCCTTTGCCAATAACAATGATTTACTGGTTTTAGATAATTCGTTACAAGATCCAGATTCAAACAGTATGACATGGCCGATGCTTCCAGGCGAAAGTCTGGAAGATGTTGCGCGTTTGTTTTATCCAAAAGACCAATCCATGCAACACCAGTTTGTATTTAAAACACTGCGTTTAAATGCTGATGCTCAGCCAAGGCTTGAGGCAGCTAGACGCTTCGACACACCTGCACTGGTAGTGATTCCTACCTTGAAATCGCTTTCAAATAGCACGCGTGCGATTAAATCGGGGTCCGGGAAAGAAAAAAAACAAAAATTAAAAATGAGTTACGGTTTAGAGAAAATTCCTGCAAAGTTAATGCAGGATTATGATTCCTTGTTAAGTAAAAATGCCTTCTTAAAAGAAGAGCTGGCGAGGCTAAATGAAAAACTGGCTTTTCTACAAACTAAATTAAACGAATTGAAACTGGCTTGGGATAAAACCCTTAACCTGTCGGCTGATGCCCAGCCAAGCAAAAAGACATTTAAAAACTTAAATCATCCGGCAATCGACAAATCGAAAACTTCAATACCAGAAAAACCAGCTACAAATTCACTATTTGATAGCTTAAACAGCGAGTTGATCAAAATGCTGCTGGCTTTAAGTTTACTGGTGGTCTTAAGCATCTATTTCTTTAAAAAATATCGACGGCATATGGCTGCAAAAATGAGTCTGGTCACCAGTAAAATGCAGGAAACCGTCGCAGATATTGGCAGTCATTGGCAAAACACACGGGTAGAGCCCAGGCATGAAATTACGCAAACCACACCACTGGCCAAAGCCGCTAAAGACAAAGAATCCAGGTTAGGGACTACTTTAGAAGAAGCCAGATTATTGATGGGCATCAATCGCACAAGTGATGCAATCGCACACCTTAAGTTGACGATTGAAGCGCATCCGAAAGCCTCGATTAACCATTGGCTGTACTTATTGGAAATATTTAGAAAACTTAATTTACAACAAGATTTTGAACGTTATGCCGAAGGCTTGCATGAAACTTTTAACGTCATCGCCCCTACATGGCAGGAAACAGAAATTCCCATGGTAGTGGCGCTAAGTTTGGAAGAGTTCCCACACATTATGGAAAAACTTTACAGCACATGGCCGCATGATGCGGCCACATTGTATTTGCGCAACCTGATTACCGATAACCGCGGCGGTGAGCGTACTGGTTTTGGTGAGGCGGTACTTAACGAAATTTTGCTGCTGATAGAGTTGCTGGATATAAGAAAAGAAATTAATTAGTCTAAAAAGATTTGCAGTAATTCATTCAGGTAACGTCGCCCGCGCAGAGTAGGTTGAATCCAATCGTGATTTATTGTAATCAAGTCTTTATTTGATGCCTCTGCAAGGCGCATGGACATTGCCTCCCAAGGTATGCCTGTGCGTTCTGAAAACAGCCTTGTTTCAAAACCGTTGTTAAGCCGCAAAGCATTCATCATAAACTCAAAGCCCAAATCTGCCTGTTCGATGACCCAGGTGTTATCCACTGCATTGCCACTCTCGGCATTCTAGCCATTGGCTTGATCTCTGTCGGCCTCCTCACCCGCTTTCTGGGGCTTCACTCCAACATGGTCGCCTTCATCCTCATCGGGGTGATCGCATTGAGCGTGGATGCAGATTGGTCAACTGGACATCTCCTATGTCATCCTGTACAGCATGTGGAACAGAAGCCTGAGGCACGAAATGGCAGCCCCGGTGAACGTGTTTCACCTTGTCACGGGCTCATGGATCATGGGGGTGATCCATTCCTCCATTGTGTTTGTAATCCTTTCCGGGTTCAGTGCCTACGCATTTGACTTTCGATTCCTGGAGCAGGGACTTGGACCCTTGGTGGCCTTCTTCGGTGGCCTCATCCTCTCTTCCGCGGTGGTTGGGATCGTGGTCTGCGCGCTGGCTTTTCGCTTCGGAGGCCGCGCCCACGTGGGTGCGACATCCATCGTGAGTGTCCTGATTCTGCTCAGCGGCATCTATTATCCGGTGGAAATCCTGCCGCAACCATTGAAGAGCATGGCATCATGGATCCCCCTGACACATTTCCTCGAGTACTTTCGCTCCTTTTACGGATTTCCCCTGAGCACGGGGAATCCCCTCCTCATGGGCTACGCCCTCGTGGTTTTCTATCTGCTCCTGGCCATGTCGGCATTGGTGTATTCCCTGCACCATTCGAAAAAAACCGGCATTCTCCTCAAGCTCTCGGAATGACAGCCACGTGAAGGTATCGAAGCGACTCAAACAAGGCCTCGTTGATCTGTCCTTCTTCACCGCATTGCTTCTGGATGGATTCTGGTGGCAAACGAAAGGGATTTTTTGGATTTCTCTTCTCTCGCTCACGGCCGGCTACATCCGGTACAGGCGCGAGGCCTTGCTGAACTTCCGGCGATCCAGGGACATTCGGGAGACAATGACCCTGTCCCATGTGAAGGACATCGAGCGAACCTATGCGCTCCGTCAAGATTACGATACCTTTGAAAAGCGGGCTCTCGTGCGCCCTCCTCTGGATGGTTATTTCTTCCACGCCCGGTACGAACGCGTGCAGGATTTGCTGGATGAATACGCCCCGGCCTCGAAAAGGGTCCTAGACCTGGGTTGCGGATTCGGCATTCACACCGCCCACATTGCCAATCGAATCGCCCCCATGGCGGTCGGCCTGGATCTGAACGAGATAAAGCTTCGCGAAGCCCGGCGCATCGCCTTGAGAGAAGGCGCAACGGAGAACACCTCGTTCGTGTGTGCGGATGCGGCTCTTCCCCCATTTCAGCCCTCAAGTTTCCACTGCATTTTGGCCACCGAGGTCCTGGAACACCTGATCAACCCTTCGGAAGGGCTTGCGGCCTGTAACCGCCTCCTGAGTGAGCATGGCATCCTGATCCTCACGACGCCCAGTCGCCACAACCTGAACTACAGCACCAATCCTTTAATTATACTGGAAAAGATTCTGAGCCTGGTCCGAGATGAAGTGCTGCCGCCCTACCACAACCTCCACGCCGAACGGGAATTCGACTGGAGGAAGCCCGAACCGCATTACGGCATGCATTATAATTTCACCTGGAGGGAGCTTGAGCGTCTGTTGCACGACAACGGCTTCGAGGTCATCTGGAGGGGAGGCTTTGAGATGGAGGTCTTTCCATTCCTCATGGTGGAGCTCTTTGCCCGGGGGAATGTCACCCAAATCCGAAAAGTCGTGGCTCCCATCGAGGCCGCATTGGAGAAGATCCCCGTCATTCGAGCCATGGGCCAGCATCTGCTTGTCGTGGCTCGAAAGATCCGAACGCTGTGACTGCTCCCCGAGCGATTAGGGCGATTGATGCCCTTTGGTTCAGTCACAGAAGCTCATTGAGGAGCGGGCCTGGAAGGTCAAGTCCCAATGGGGCCAGTTGCTGGCCGACTCCAGTCCTGAGGCTCGCCGGAACAAAAAAAAAGCCGGGAGGCATTGAGCTTACCGGCTTTTTTGTATTGGAATTGGGGCGGCGGCGACCTACTCTTCCACGCAATCGCTCATGCAGGTCCATCGGCGCTGAGGAGCTTAACGACCGTGTTCGGGATGGGAACGGATGTGGCCTCCTCGCTGGAGTCACCGCCCCATTGTGGGGTATGGCGAATAGGGGTTTTCTTCGTGCAAAGGGTTCCGGTCTCGACAATTACCCTGAAAGAGAGGATGGTCAAGCCGCTCGGCCCATTAGGATCGCTTGGCCCAAGACATTGCTGCTTGCACACCCGACCGATCCACCTGGTGGTCTACGAGGGGCCTCAGCAGGTTACGGGTCCGCGGGATCAAGGAAAGGATCAGGGAGTTGGGCAAACCGGCTGAAGCCCGGCCCGCCTTGGCAAAGGCGGCGTGGGCTGCCGCCCGCATTTCAGGTTCCAATAAGCCCATGAGCGGGCATCAAAGACACCGGGGGGGGCATGGTCCAGTACTTCAGCAAATTCTTCCTTCCCGACCAGACCCTGAAGCGCGATCAAATCCTCTATCGTTCCATAGGTCATGACGTGAGCAAGGAAATGCGCTGAGTCAACCAACGCCTCGGCCGGCTCTTTAAACCATACAACACGGCGGGCCACGTTTATCAACTCCGGTGTAGCGGGCAGGGGCTTCATGGTGTCTGTCCGTTTGGCTGAGGCCTTTCCCCGCAGGGCTTGAGCACAGGAAGCCGGGTCGGATCAACCGCCTCGACGGCGGCGCTGAGTCGCTTGCGCACTTCGACGGGCAGTGTCGGCAGATCGTCAAAATAACTGAGGGCCTTCAACGTGATGAGGGGGTTAAAACTGCGGCCATAAACTACCTTGCCTGCCGCAAGCGCGGTTGGCAGGTCAACACCATGCCCCATGATGGCATCCATGTCGATGTAGTCCTTCGCTTCGGCGCGCTTTTGCACCACGGCAACTTTCGTCCCTGCTAAATCAAGAGCGAAGCCACATATAGCGTTCGCCCCTGCACTTGGTTGCGCGGCGCAACGCGACCGAGAGCCAGTCCTCCGAAAAACGACACCAGGACAGGCCCCCCACGATCCACACGACATCTAAGAATGTTGGGAGCCACTTGCACACGCTCTGCCCCTTTCAGGTAGGGAACGGATTGTGCCAGCTGGTCAGGATCAACGGGCTCGCTGGAAAAGAAATCGAAATCTAGCGATGCCCGGTGTCCTATGCGGAGCGCAATGG
>CAVPAX010000008.1:0-75335 GCA_963701715.1 uncultured beta proteobacterium | reverse complement strand
AATCTTCCTGTTCGATGACCCACGTGTTATCGACTGCATTGCCGCTCTCGGCATTCTCCATAAAACTTTTAGGGTGCTTATGGCGTGTTTCACGGGTGATTCTATCGTGAAAGCTAAGTTTGCTATGCGCTCCCGCACCTATGCCTAAATAATCGCCAAACTGCCAATAATTCAGGTTATGCCGCGCTTGGCTTTTGGGTTTGCAAAAAGCGGAGGTTTCATAATGTTCATAGCCATTTTCAGAAAGCAATGCTTCTATTTTTTCCTGCATTTCTGCGCTTATGTCATCATCTGGCAAGCTTGGCGGGGCGCGGTAAAATGGCGTGTTGGGCTCCAGGGTCAGATGATAAAAAGACAAATGATCCGGTTGAAGCGCAACTGCCTGCAACGCGTCTTGTAAAGCATGCGCCGGTGTTTGGCTGGGCAATCCATACATCACATCAAAATTCACCCGTTCAAAGGTGCAAAGTGCCAATTCGGCTGCATGCACAGCTTGTTTATCGTCATGAATGCGGCCCAGCGCTTTGAGATGGTCCGCATTAAAACTTTGTATACCGAGTGATACGCGGTTTATACCGGCCTGCTTGTAGCCCACGAAATGCGCTGTATCAACGGTGCCGGGATTGGCTTCCAGCGTAATTTCTGCGCCATATTCCAGCGCTGTGAGCATACGTACGGCGCTTAAGATTTCATCAATCGCTTCGGGTGAGAACAGGCTTGGTGTGCCGCCGCCAAAAAATACGCTTTTAATTTTACGCCCCCAAATGCGCGGCACTGATTGTTCCAGGTCTTTGATAAGCGCTTGTACATAGCGATTTTCAGGAATTTCACTGCGCGATTCGTGCGAATTAAAATCGCAATATGGACATTTTTTAACGCACCACGGAATATGGATATATAGCGATAACGGTGGCGGTGCGGTAAGGCCGGATAACGTTGTTTCACCTAAAATCGGCGAATGTGTCTTGACTAGCCTTGCAGGCGCATTAAAGCTTGCTTCGGCCTTAATTGGAATAACTTTTTTCAATCGCTGCTTTTTGTTTTTGATAAGGATTCAAAAGCTCATCGACCAAGTGATGCAAGGTTTCACGCATTTGTGTTTCAGACACTTCCATTAGTAAACCATCTTCCAGTGCGTCTTGTGCGATTTGTTTGATTTCTTCAAAGTTTTCGCGCATCACTTTGATTTTTTCTGTACAGGAGACGATGCTTCCATCGTTGCGCACCCAAACAGGTAACTTTTTCATATGGATAAAACCTTTATTTTTTCAATCAATTGCCTCAGTGCTTGTCCGCGATGGCTGATTTTATTTTTAACTTCCGGTGTTAATTCTGCACCCGTTTTATTTAAATTTACATCTAAAAATAATGGGTCGTAGCCAAACCCGCCTATGCCACGAGGGGCAGTTAATATTTCGCCGCGCCAAATTCCTTCTGCAATCAAAGGCTGCGGATCATCATAATAGCGAACCAATACTAGCGCACAGTAATAATAGGCGCCACGGTCACTTTCGTTTGCAAGCGCATCTAATAAAGTTTGATTGTTTTTTTCATCATTCTTTGGCTCACCACCGAAACGTGCAGAAAGCACGCCAGGCTTGCCTTGCAGGGCGCTAAGACAAATACCGGAATCATCAGCAATAGCAGGCAAACCTGAATGCAGGCTGGCATGACGCGCTTTGGCAAGAGCATTCTCGATAAAAGTACAATGCGGCTCTTCGGCCTCGGAAATATTAAAAGCAGACTGCGGCAAGACTTCAATATGCAGAGGGGCTAAAAGCTGTTGGATTTCTCTTAGTTTGCCGGTATTGCCGCTGGCGATAACAAGTCGAGTAAACATGGAATGATTCAGCCTAAATACCCAGCGCTGTTATTTGTTTATGGAGCAATTCTTTAATGCCCGCTTGTGCTAAATCCAGCATCGCATTCATTGCTGCTTTATCAAACGGTTCGCCTTCTGCTGTGCCTTGAATTTCTACAAAACCACCATCAGAAGTCATGACCACATTCATGTCTGTATCGCAATCAGAGTCTTCGATATAGTCTAAATCCAGCACTGGTACGCCTTTGTAAACGCCAACAGAAATTGCCGCAACAGCCTGCTTGAGTGGGTTCTGGCTGATTTTCCCGCTCTTTAACAATGTTGAAACTGCATCGTGCAAGGCGACATAAGCACCGGTAATGCTGGCGGTACGTGTGCCGCCATCCGCCTGAATCACGTCGCAATCCAGGTGTATGCTGCGCTCGCCGAGCTTTTCCAAATCGATAATGGCACGCAAACTACGGCCTATCAGACGCTGAATTTCTTGCGTGCGGCCAGATTGTTTGCCTTTAGCGGCTTCCCTGTCCATACGGCTGCCTGTGGAGCGTGGCAGCATGCCGTATTCAGCGGTCACCCAGCCCTGATTTTTACCTTTGAGAAATCCTGGAACTTTTTCTTCTACACTGGCCGTGCAAAGCACGTGCGTGTCGCCAAATTTTACTAGAACGGAGCCCTCAGCATGTTTGGTGTAATGGCGAATAATTTCGATTTCACGCAGTTGATGATTGGCGCGTTGACTGGGGCGTGTATTAGGTTGCATAGCATTGGCTTTAAACAAAATGCCAATTATAAGCGATGCATTACGCAAGTTGGCTTTAAATTGTGGGGATTTTAAAACCGAATATTAAATTTTGGGTTTCTGCTGGGTTTTATTTAAAGCATTTTGAATTGCTGCGATGGTATTCTCAATATCGTCATCAGATAGTTCAAGTGGGTCAGCGCCTTCAATGTTTTGATGTGTAACAGGGTTCATGATGGTGGTGGTTTCACCTAACGGCATGAGCTGTGTTGATACAGCGGCTTGACTCATTGACCGGTCGCCCCACTGCACGCCAATGGCGCTCATGTTATCGCCTTTTTCATCACTGGCAAATTCGGCGCTATCCATCAATTGGGTAGTCGCATCGACAATTGTAATATTTTGCTGGATGATTTCCTTGATTTGCTGATCGCTTAGCACGCCCCAGACACCATCTGTGCACAAGAGTATTGTGTCGCCCTCATGTAATTCGTGTCTATCCGAGAGATCAACCTGTGGCGGTATTTCACCGCCCAAACAATTATATATTTTATTTTTGTAAGGATGCGTCGCCATTTCTTCTTTGCTGATCATGCCTTTTTTATATAAGGATTGCACAACCGAATGATCTTCAGTGCGAAATAGCAAATGTCCATCACGAAAATGATATAACCGTGAATCACCCACATGTGCACAATACAAATAACCACGCTGGATAACGGCTGCAACAATGGTGGTACGTGGTGATTCGATAAGATCCTGAGCCTGCGTAACATTTTCAATCATATCGTGTACTTGCTGAATATGATCGGTAAGAAATTTTGCTGGGCTGCTCAATGCAGGCACTGCTAGGCGTTGAAATGCATCTGTAAGTGTTTTTACGGCCAATTGTGCCGCGATTTCGCCATTGCGGTGACCGCCCATCCCGTCGGCCAGCACAAGTAATAAAGCGTCTTTGCTGTAAGAATATGCCAATCTGTCTTGATTATATTGCCTAGGCCCTTGGCGACTATTTTGATAAATAGTGAATTTCATTGAGTACGTCTTAAATTTATAGTTATAGCGGCTTATTCAGCACGTGCTTAATCTTGTGGACGAGGCCAGGTTTTTTGATTACTAAGGGCGGTACGTTTTCAAGTAACGTTTTTTGAAGTGAAAACACGCTTTGCGGTCTTTCGAGATAATCCAGTTTTAAACAATTATCAATAATTTTAAGCAACTCTTCAGTGTAAGTGCCCTTACCTACTTTAACAGCAGGCACCAAAAGATCTTCCTTAACGCGTAAATTTGCAGCCATTGGTGCAGACCGCACCAGGCATGAATACATACTTGCGCCCACGCTGTATATATCGCTCCAAGGCCCTAATTGTTTACGTTCAAAATATTGTTCCGGCGGTGCAAAACCAGGCGTATAACTGGGCGAAAGCTTTGATTGTACTTGAGTCAGCGTCTGCCTGGCAGAACCAAAATCCAGCAGTACCGGTGAACCATCCAGGCGAATATAAATATTGGCCGGTTTAATATCCAGATGCAGCAGTTTTTGCGTATGCACTTCGCGCAGGCCATTGAGCAACTCACCAAATACGCGCCGTACGAATTTTTCGTTTACCGGATCGGACTGCGACAGTATGTAATCTTGCAGCGATTTGCCGCGTTCATACTGCATTACCATATAAACTGTGTTGTTTTCTCTAAAAAAATTAATCACACGCACAATGTTTTTATGATCGATTTTGGCCAGCGCCAAGCCCTCTTCAAAAAAGCATTTAAGGCCATGCTTAAAAGTGGCCGCGTCATCCTCTGTGCCTAATAGCACAGTGGCGCCTTCTTCGCGCAACGCGAGGCCTGTAGGCATATATTCTTTGATGGCGACAATATTCTTGTTTAGGTCTTGTGCAAGATAAACAAAACTAAAGCCGCCAGTACTCAAGACTTTGGTGATAATGTAGTCTTGTAATATATAGCCAATAGGCAAAGGTTGATTTTTACTGGTAGCCATCTGTTTGGTTAAAATTAATCATCGTTAAAGTTACATATTAAGAATATTCTCTCATAAAATCATAGGGGTTTGATACAATTATCAACAATTACTTTAAGAAAGCAAGCTATGATACTCAGTATGACAGGCTTTGCGTCGCAAGAACGCAACACAATAAATGGTATTTTGATGATTGAATTGCGTTCGGTGAATCATCGCTATCTCGAACTGCAACTTAAGCTGGATGATAATTTACGCATGTTTGAAGCCGTTGTACGCGAACTCATTCAGGCTAAATTAGGGCGAGGGAAAGTAGATTGCCGTTTGAATATGATACGCAATACTGCTGCCGGAGGTTTGCCTCAGCTTAATCATACGGCTTTACAACAAATTGCTGAAAATGCAAAAACTGCAGCACAATATTTTCCGCATACGCAACCAGTTAACATGTTAGAAATATTGCAAATGCCTGGCGTGATGGCGACAGAAGCATTAGATACTGAGGTTTTGGAATACGATCTAAAAACTACATTAAATGCGGTACTGCAAGATTTAATCGAGGCTAAGGCACGTGAGGGCGCAAAACTCAAAGATATTATTTTGGAGCGCCTGCAGCAGATAGAACAGCACGTGGCAAAAGTAAAGCCGATGATGCCCGCTTTAATGAGGCAATATCAGGAAAAACTCACCGCCAAACTCAACGAAGCGAGTATCAGCAATGATGATGAGCGTATTCGCCAAGAAATAGTATTGTTTGCACAACGCATCGATGTGGATGAAGAGCTCTCACGGTTAAGCACGCATATCAATGAGGTAAGGCGTATTTTGAACGGCACCGGATCAGTGGGCAAACGTCTGGATTTTTTGATGCAGGAAATGAACCGCGAGGCGAATACTTTGGGTTCAAAGTCGGTCGCGATTGAAACTACACAAATCTCTATGGAGCTTAAGGTGCTGATTGAGCAGATGCGCGAACAGATACAAAATATTGAGTAGCATTTCAGCTTACATCGCCTTATATCGCAATACCCTTAAAAGCCTTTAACCATAAGGCTTTTTCATTTCTTAGTGTTTTAACTCTTTTTATTAAGTTTATCTATAATATGAATAAAATCCTATAGAGCTTCAAGCAAGTAAGTTAACTTGCACATTCACTAGCATCGCTGGTGTTATCAAACCAGGCCCGATGAAGCTACCAGAGATGGGCGGAACTGTTTCTGGGTCACGCGCAACGGCAACCGCAATATGTCGGTTACCAGTGACTTCCCCTGTTGTGGGATCAAAACCTTTCCAGCCTGTGCCTGGCAGATAGATTTCCACCCAGGCGTGGGTGGTGGCGTTGCCTGCTTCGGTTGCGGGGGCGTGCAGATAGCCACTGACAAAGCGACTGGCCAAACCAAGCCAGCGACAGGCTTCTATAAAGAGTGTGGCGTAATCGCGGCAGGAGCCGCCGCCTTGGTTTATTGTTTGGGCAGGAGATTGAACGCCAGCCTCTTCTCGCATTTGATAGCGAAATTGGCGGTTGATGGCCTGATTCAGCTTTACTAACAAGCTAAAGGTTTCCATGCCGTTTAAGCCAATCTGTTGTAGCCAGTTGTTGATAATATGTTGATCGTTGAAAAAAATCGGCTGCTGAAAAGCCGCCAGATCGACTTGTTCGCTCTGCGCATAGGTAAAAGGATAAATCACTGCATAATCTTCAAGCAGGAAATTAAAAGGTGCTTGCTCATAATGCTGAATAACGACTTCACTGGCGATGACAAGCTTGTTCGAGAGTCCTATAAAATTTACGATAGCTAGGGAATTGTCAAACACATCACGCTGCCATTTGATGTTGTATGTGGGCGTAATTTGCAGCTTGGAAGACTCAATGCGCACGTCATGCCCTTCACGCGGACGTAGCAATAGTCGGTGTTGGTTGAGTGTCACCTGGGTTGGAAAAAAATATTCCGTCAAATGTTGAATGCGTAGTCGCTGCATAACATTTATTCTGGTATTGGATCCAGCATTTCAACGAAAACTGACATTTCTCTTGGATGCAGAGCTGGGCCAAACTGGTTGAATATGGCAACATCGGCCGCATCACGTCCATAAGCTACAGTAACACGTCCGCCTTTGGGGTGTGACTGGCTGGCATCAAAGGTGTACCAACGACCACCTACGTAAGCCTCAAACCAAGCATGAAAATCCATGGGTTCCAACCCGTGCAGATAGCCGACCACCATGCGTGCTGGGATACATAGGCCGCGGCATAGCGCAATGCCTAGATGCGCCAAGTCACGGCACACACCTTCGCGCTGCTGATTGACTTCTACTGCGGATAACTGGAAGTGGATGGAGTTCGGATTGAAGTGAATGTTGTCACGTATCCAAGTCTCTATGGCGACCACCTGATTGTAGCCTGGTGCTACGCCAGCCACAATTTCCTGACCAAGGTCTATAAATCTATCTGACTCACAATAACGCGTGGGTAACAGATAGGTAAGCACTGCATCAGGTAAATTCTGCACATCCTCGAATGGAGCGCCTGGACTAACGTTGATGCCATCAGCCGTTAGGATTTCTGCCGATGTGCGTATAGAAAACTCCCCTGGTAGAGCAATCAGCCGCTGGCAGAAATTGCCGTAACTATCCGTATATTCAACTACAGGCACACTGGGTTTTAATGTATATGACTCGCGGGCTACCCATTGTTGAATCCCACTACGTGGGCGAAGCATGAGAATAAAAGGTGTTGCTATACTTACGTCAAAGGTAATGCTACATCCAGTACGAAGCCACACAGTTGTTTTCCTTTTGTTTGGACAGGCAAAGCATTCTATCTCCTATTTATTTTTATAACAGTGTTAGTTAGACCGGACTTTAGTCAAGATAATGCTCTTTTTCTATGGATTAAGTTGGGATGCTATATAGTTAACAGCGCAAAAATTGTGCCATCATGCATTTGAGTGAAAAAATTTCAAGAGAAACTTGGCGAATGCTCCCGTCTATTAGATATCCGCCGAAATACAAAATGCAAAATTTTCGGATAGGCCAATTCTAGCAAAATGATGCTGATCTTATACCAAGAAAGTGGAGGGCCTAATGTTTTCGCGCTAACAATGGGCTTGCGTTTTCAATTTTGCACCAATCAAGTGCATCATTGCATGTGGATTGGTTGACTTTATGAATTAATGCATGGGAGCCCGCCTTGAGTATGGCTGGGAGGCTTGCTGGATACAGTTGGTAGCTTCTTTGCATGTAGTTGGCACACACCTTGCAGGTAAGTAATGATTATGGCCAAAATTAATTATCAAAATAAAATACTAACGGCCTTTGATGAGTCGTTTGATTCACAAAAAGGGGTTAGGCAGGTTTACGCTCCTTATGCCGACTGGCTTGCTGGCAAGGATTTTTCGCAACTTGCGCAAAAATCTCGTGATGCAGAATTATTGTTTCGCCGCGTAGGTATCACCTTCGCAGTTTATGGGGAGGAAGAGGGCGCGGAGCGCTTGATTCCATTTGACGTAATTCCACGTATTTTGGCAGCAAGTGATTGGAAACGCTTGTCTGATGGCGCCTGTCAGCGCGTGCGGGCACTCAATATGTTTTTAAATGATCTCTACCATAAGCAAGACATCATCAAGTCTGGCATCATGCCTGAAAGCATACTGACCAACGAAATGTATCGGCCGGAAATGCAAGGTGTGGATGTGACGGGTGGGGTTTATGCGCATATTGCAGGTATAGACATTGTACGTACCGAAGCTGATACGTTCTATGTGCTGGAAGACAACTTGCGTACGCCTTCTGGAGTCTCGTACATGCTGGAAGATCGTCGAATGATGATGCGTTTGTTTCCAGAGCTTTTTAAGCAGTATCCGATTTCACCAGTCGAGCATTACCCTCAGCTGCTGCTGGAAAACCTGCGTGCCGTTGCGCCTCGTGGAGCAACAAATAACCCCACCGTGGTATTGATGACGCCAGGGGCATACAATAGCGCTTACTTTGAGCATGCCTTTCTTGCCCAGCAGATGGGTATCGAGCTGGTGGAAGGGCGCGATATGTTCGTGAAGGACAATGCCGTATTCATGCGCACTACGGAAGGACCTAAACGGGTTGACGTTATTTATCGCCGTATCGATGATGACTTTATTGACCCTTTGGCATTCAGGCAAGATTCGATGCTAGGCGTACCAGGCCTAGTTTCGGTCTATCGCAACGGCGGCGTGGCATTGGCGAATGCCATTGGTACAGGTGTAGCAGATGACAAAGCCACCTATACCTACGTGCCAGAGATGATCCGCTTTTATTTGGGTGAGGAACCGATTTTGTCAAATGTGCCCACCTACCAGCTGAGTAAAGAAGATGACAGGAAATATGCATTAGATCATCTTGCGGATTTGGTTGTTAAAGAGGTGCAAGGTTCTGGTGGTTACGGCATGCTGGTGGGCCCTACTTCAAGCAAAAAACAGATTGAGGAGTTTCGTTTACGCATTCTCGCTAATCCAGACAATTACATTGCCCAGCCTACGCTTGCGCTTTCTACTTGCCCAACATTGGTAGAGCAAGGCGTTGCGCCCCGCCATGTAGATCTGCGTCCTTATGTGTTGACTGGAAAAACCACCACTGTAGTGCCAGGCGCGCTGTGCCGTGTAGCAATGAACGAAGGCTCTTTAGTGGTGAATTCATCGCAAGGTGGCGGCACTAAAGATACATGGGTGCTGCAATGTTAAGCCGCACAGCTGATCACCTCTACTGGATGGCACGCTACATTGAGCGTGCCGAAAATATGGCGCGTATGCTGGAAGTTACCTATCGCATGTCGCTCGTACAAAATGCAGCGCAAAGTGAGGCTGCACTTTGGGTGCCACTCCTGCATATATCAGACACTGTAGAAGATTTTAATAAGACTTACGATGAAGTCACTGCGCGCAATGTGATTTACTACATTGCAATGGATGAGCGGAATCTTTCCAGCATCTATAACTGTCTGCGTGCTGCACGTGAAATTCACCATGCGTGCGAGTGGCGATGTTTCCGAAACGTGGGAGAATATCAATAGCTCGTGGCTGGAATTGCAGCAGATGGAAAACTGATTCTGGATAGCGGTTTGTCAGAATTCTGTGACTGGGTGAAATCCCGTTCGCATCTGTTCCGCGGTGTTACCTACGGCACCATGTTGCGCGATGATGGTTTTCGTTTCACTCGGTTGGGTGGTTTTATCGAACGCGCAGACGATATGGCGCGTTTGTTGGATGTGAAATATCACCTATTGCTGCCATCAGCCAGCGACGTACGCGGTGCCGTCGACTATTACGAGTGGAGCGCATTGTTGCGTTCAGCAAGCGCTTACGAGGCTTACTTAAAAGTTTATCGCGATGCTGTTATGCCATTAAGAGTCGCTGAACTTCTGATTTTACGTCAAGACGTACCACGCTCACTACATGCCTGCATGAATGAGCTAATGGCTGTACTTGATCAACTGAGTGGCAATACTGGTGATGAATGTAAGCGTAAAGCTGGCGAGATGCACTCCAGATTGCATTACGGACGTATAGAAGAGATTTTCTGTGGTGGTCTACATGAGTTTTTAGAGGCCTTTCTTAGACACAATAATCGCCTTGGAATAAGAATTAACGTACTTATCTCAATGCGCCAAATCTCGGAGCATCAGAATCTGATGAGACAGAGCCAGTGTTAATTCAGAGCCAAAGTTAGACATTAAAAGTAATTGAGTGAGAGGATAACCATGAAGTTAAATATTGAGCAGCGTACCACCTATGCTTTTAACAAACCGGTAGGCTATACCATTCAGCAGTTGCGCCTTACACCACGAGATGGGTTTGGGCAGCGTGTCAACAATTGGCATGTTAAAGTGAGCGGTCGAACCTCACCTTATACCGATGCTTTTGGCAATACTTCGCACACGCTGGTGCTAGATTCACCTCATCAGGAAATCGTGATTACTGCGAGCGGCGAGGTGGAAACAGATCTTGACTTAGCAGCAAACAATGTAATAAGCCCAGATGATTTGGCATTGCCAGTCTACCTTCGTACTACCAGGCTAACGCAAGTTAATGAAAAAATTCGTCAGTTCGCTCATAGATTTTTATCGCAAGGTCAGATAGCTGATAAAGACTTGTTGATGGTTTTAATGAATGGAATCACCCAAACAGTAAAGTGGGCTAAAGATGCTGATGAAAGCCAGCAATCCGCCATTGATGTGCTTGCTTGTGGCAAAGGGTTAAGTCGGGGGGTTGCGCACCTATTTATCGCTTGCTGTAGGGCATTGAAAGTCCCAGCAAGGTTTGTGCATGGCTATCGTTTTAATCCAATCAATCATCAACTTGAAAACCACAGTTGGGCGGATGCCTGGCTGGTAGGCGAGGGCTGGCAAAGCTTTGACGTAGCTAATAACGTACTGTCAAACGGCGTACATGTTAGACTTGCCACAGGACTGGATTACCGGGACGCTTGTCCGATTAGCTGTGTGATGCAAGATTTGGGTGAAGAGCAGTTGTCTATTAAGTTTAAAGTGCATGAAATGTCGCAGATACAGCAGTAACTTGATTTGGCTTGCACTCTTAAATACTACAAAAAAATATTTTAATTACGGAAGTTCCTAATGAACTTATTGCAATACCACCGCCACGGAGACAAAGTCAATTCTCCTTGGTTTGAAGAATTTTTGCCCAAGTTATTAGAAGATCGGGATCGCATCGGTTTGACTGATATGGTGCACGAAATTGACGCGATGATGATTACCGTTGAGCCAGGCTGTTCAGTAGCCTACATTAGTGAATTGGCGTTGATGACACCTTATCATTACTTAGTCACACTTGAATCAGAATCGCACTGGACACATATCCTCCGAATTGACATGAACTCACCTGACATCATGGTGCGAGAAGTTCGTGATCCCAATATACACGGCATTTTCCGCAGCCTGAACGAAGTCTACCCCATTGGTGCACACAAGCCCAATTCGCGATACATGGGCGAGATTTTTCGTGTCACCAATTTGCATGAAGTCGTCGAACTGCAAAAAACACGGGATATTCGTTTTTTCAACCAGGATCAAATTCGCAAACTGGAATTACCGGGCAATATGGCTATCGTAAAGCCGTCACCATACACCCATAACATCGTCGGTTATTGGGAGCGCCCACCTGAAGAAATACGGGTTTATGTGCTAGGAGTCAGTGTCATCAACAATGATGTGAATCGTGGTTATATTGAAGCCAAGGAAACTCAAGCAAAACTTGGTCTGGATAAGTTAATTCTGCCGATAGACCATTTAGCTACGCGCATCTATAGCCAGAATTGGGAAGTAGCAATACTTGAATACTGACGCTTTCCAGTTATTACTACTGGGGCTCGTATGATATTTCTGACCAACTCCTCAACCAACGTCACCAAAAGTGTACATTATGACGATGAGCGTACCAGCCCTGCCAAGGTGTTCACTGCTGCCAATCACCCGTATTTCGTGAATCATCTGGTGGGCTTGCCTTCACCTACTGAGAACTTTGTACGCAACTATGGCCCAAGGTTGCATCATATTGCGCTTGGTGTTGCAGATGGCGAAACCAATGGCCAGATCAACATTGACTATGTCGTAGATGCTATCAGAGCCAAGGGGAAAGATTTCCTTCTGGACGTGATTGGCTCACGTGAGGAAGGCCTCAAGCAGATTTTCTCCAGCGCTTCGGAGCATTCCTCTCTTATTATCGAATACGTGCAGCGCTTTGGAGATTTTGATGGTTTCTTTACCAAGCAAAATGTCGCTGAACTTACGGAAGCGGCAGGAGTAGAAGAAAACCTTCGTCTATTACAGGCTGAAAGTGCGTAATAAATATGACCATTAAAGTTGCGCTCAATCATAAAACTAGGCACGTTTATGACCAGCCAGTTCAGTTAACACCACATATATTCCGGCTTGGCCCGGCCACTCATTCACGAACGCCTGTGAGCAGTTACTCGCTTAAAATTAAGCCAGAAAATCACTTTATTAACTGGCAGCAAGATCCGTCCGGCAATTATCGGCGAGGGTAGTGTTTCCGGAAAAATCGACTGAACTTTCTATTGAAGTTGATCTGATTGCTGAAATGACGGTGATCAATCCTTTTGATTTTTTTGTCGAAGAATATGCAGAGTATTATCCTTTCAATTATCCGGAACAGTTGCTTAAAGAGCTGATGCCATATTTAGAAATTAAAGAACATGGGGAGCTACTGCAAAAATTGATCGCTTCAATCTCGCGAGATAAGACGACGATTGTTAATTTTCTTGTAGAGGTCAATCAGCGCATAAATCAAGCTATCAATTACAGCATTCGTATGGAGGCCGGCGTACAAACTTGCGAAGAAACCTTAGAAAAAAAACTAGGTTCCTGCCGTGACTCAAGCTGGTTACTTGTTCAGTTGTTACGTCATTTAGGTTTGGCAGCTCGATTCGTTTCAGGATACTTGGTACAACTTACAGCGGATATTAAGGCCTTAGATGGACCATCTGGAACAGAGGTCGATTTTACAGATTTGCACGCCTGGGTAGAGGTTTATATTCCCGGTGCAGGGTGGATAGGACTAGATCCAACTTCTGGTTTGTTTGCCGG
The DNA here is from genome assembly GCA_963701715.1 of uncultured beta proteobacterium. Taxonomy (GTDB): domain Bacteria; phylum Pseudomonadota; class Gammaproteobacteria; order Burkholderiales; family Methylophilaceae; genus Methylotenera_A. The sequence continues at coordinate 62,200 of CAVPAX010000008.1, read as the reverse complement.
AGAAGGTCATATTCCATTGGCCTGTACTGCTGATTATGTCAGCGCTGCCCCCATCGTCGGCGCATATATAGGGCAGGCCAATACTCAATTTGAGTTTAGTAATAGTGTTAGACGCATTTATGAGGATGCCCGTGTAACAAAACCCTATACTGAGAAGCAGTGGGAAGCTATAGATATGCTTGGTCATAAGGTTGATAAAGCACTTAAAAAAATGGATGTGCGTCTGACCATGGGCGGTGAGCCAACCTTTGTATCGATTGATAATATGGATGCGCCAGAATGGAATACCGAAGCTGATGGTTTGCAAAAACGTAAGCTTGCTGGCGAACTGGTGCGAAAACTTAAAGATGCTTTTGCTTCAGGTGGTTTAGTGTATTTTGGGCAGGGCAAATGGTATCCAGGAGAGCAACTGCCACGCTGGCAGCTGGCATGTTTCTGGAGGAAAGATGGTAAACCAATCTGGAAAAACCCTAATTTGCAGGCAGATGAAACCAAAGATTATGGTTTTAAGGTTAAAGATTCTGAAAGATACATTGCCGAACTGGCAAAACATCTAGGGCTTAAAGGTCAATATATTCTTGCCGGTTATGAGGATCCATTGTATTACCTGTTGCAGGAAGGCATCTTGCCAAAAAATATTGAACTAGATAAATTTGATTTTAAAGATGATCTTGAGCGCAAGCGGTTGGTCAAGATTTTATCTGCAGACTTAGCGGAGCCAGTTGGTTATGTGCTGCCGTTACATTGGCGCCGCCAAGTTAAAAAAAATCAACATCATCATGAAGTTTGGAGCAGTAGCCCTTGGGAGTTCCGTCGCGGTGAAATGTATCTAGTACCTGGTGATTCTGCCATGGGTCTGAGGTTACCACTGAGTAGTTTGCCTTGGGTGCCCTATGAGGAGCGGGATCATATGCATGAACGTAGCCTATTTGAGGCAGTGGAGTCACTGGCGGAGATTGATTCAGAAATCAGCCGCCGCTACAGTAAGGCAAGCAAAAAAACCGAACATCCGACCGAAATGGAAGCGGCTGAGAGTGAAATAAAACCTGAGTGGACCCCGCATACTGCACTCTGTGTCGAGGCACGCCATGGTAGGTTGTACATTTTTGTACCGCCAACCACAGAGTTGGAGCATTATTTGGACATTATCGCTTCGGTTGAGGCAACGAGTCACAAACTCAATATGCCTGTAGTGATTGAGGGCTACCAACCACCCCATGACTTGCGCTTGACGCGACTGCCAGTGACGCCAGATCCGGGTGTGATTGAGGTCAATATCCACCCTGCAGCAAGCTGGCAAGAATTGGTACATAACACCACAACGCTATACGAGGCGGCACGCCTTACTCGTTTAGGCACCGAGAAATTCATGCTGGATGGTCGGCATACCGGCACAGGCGGCGGCAATCACGTGACGCTTGGGGGCATGACGCCAGCAGATAGCCCTTTGCTGCGTCGCCCCGATTTACTCCGCAGTTTGGTGACTTATTGGCAACATCATCCAGCATTGTCTTATTTGTTCTCAGGATTGTTTATCGGACCCACCAGTCAGGCACCGCGTGTAGATGAGGCGAGAAATGACAGTCTTTACGAATTAGAGATAGCGTTCCAGCAGATGCCGATGGGCGAGGTGCCAGCCCCTTGGCTGGTAGATCGACTATTGCGTAATCTTTTGGTAGACATGACCGGCAATACGCATCGTAGCGAATTTTGTATCGACAAACTTTACGCACCGGGTTCAGATACCGGCAGGCTCGGTTTGTTAGAGTTGCGCGCATTTGAAATGCCACCCCATGCACAGATGAGTTTGATGCAAATGTTGCTATTGCGAACATTGGTAGCGTGGTTCTGGAAAACGCCCTATACCAAACCATTAATCAATTGGGGTACTCAACTGCATGATCGTTTCATGCTGCCACATTTTATTGCCAGTGATATTCATGATGTTGCAAGAGACTTGCAAATTGCAGGTTATGCTTTTAAAGCCGACTGGTTTGCACCATTCCTAGAGTTTCGTTTCCCAAAATGCGGCAATATGCAGGTGGGGGATTTACAGCTTGATTTGCATACGGCGATTGAACCATGGCATGTATTAGGAGAAGAAATTACCAGTGGTGGCATGGCAAGGTACGTAGATTCGTCTGTAGAGCGCTTGCAAGTTAAGCTGAGCGGTGCCATTGGAGATCGTTATATAGTCACCTGTAATGGCCGCCGTGTGCCACTAAGACAGACGGTAATCCAAGGTGAACAGGTTGCAGGGGTAAGGTTTCGTGCCTGGAATCCGCCGTCAGCACTGCATCCGAGCATAGGTGTGCAGGCGCCTCTGGTGTTTGATATTTTTGACACTTGGAACGGGCGGGCGATTGGTGGCTGCACTTATCATGTTAGCCATCCTGGAGGGCGCAATTATGACTCATTACCCGTTAATGCTAACGAAGCAGAAGGTCGTCGTATAAGCCGTTTTTGGAATCATGGGCATACACCAAGTTCTAAATTGGAGGAAATTCCAATTGAAAGCATTAACCAAGCTTATCCTTACACGCTGGATTTGCGTTGGGAGTGCACTAGTAATTTATTGTCATCTAGTTGAATAGTTGCAAGAATTGTTTAGATAACCAATGCTTGTTTGAATGTTGTGGCATTACGTCGCTTTGGTTATCTAGTACAATAGCCGCAAGGAAGATTTTAGTAGGAAAGATTTTATGACGTATTGTTTAGCATTAAAACTGAATGATGGCATGGTGTTCGCGTCCGACTCTAGAACTAATGCTGGCGTTGATCAAGTGGCTTGTTTCAAAAAAATGCGCACTTTTGTAAATGACGGTGATCGCGTCATCGTCACGATGAGTTCGGGTAATTTGTCTATTACGCAAAGTGCGATCAATTTGCTGGAGCAGCGAGGTCGTCATGCCGATGTGCCAAATGTCTGGAATGCCGAGTCAATATTTGATATTGCGACTTTATTGGGGGATTGTTTACGAGAGGTTCGTAAGCATAATGAATCTTATCTTGCTAAGAGCAGTGTTGATATGAGTGCTAATTTTATTATTGGCGGGCAAGTACGAGGTGAGGCACCCAGGCTGTTTCTCATTTATTCAGAAGGCAACTTTATAGAAGCATCAGAAGAGACGCCGTACTTCCAAATCGGGGAGACCAAATATGGTAAACCGATTCTGGATCGCGTGATTCACCCTAACACCACTTTAAAAAATGCCATCAAATGCGCTATGGTTTCGTTTGATTCCACCATGCGCAGTAACATTTCTGTAGGCTTACCTATCGATCTGGTGAGCCTGAGGCAAGATAGTCTGCGTCTCGACTTGCAGCATCACATCACTGAAGATGACCCTTACTTCTCGCAAATAAGCAGTCGTTGGTGTGAAGGCCTACGTGCCGTATTCGACGCCCTGCCTGATCCAGACTGGCAGTACATGGCCACCCAGCAAACGTTAGTTGATCATTATTGATTAACCGGTGTTCCTCAATCCAGCGGCAATTCCGTTGATAGTTAAGTGAATGCCGAGTTTGATCCGCTCGTCCATATCCCCCTCTCGAAAACGTTTAATCAATTCGACTTGTAAATGATTAAGCGGATCAAGGTATGGCAAGCGATTTTTAATAGACTCGGCCAGTCTTTGATTGCAACTGAGGCGTATTTTGCTTTTTAGCATGATATTCAGTGCGTCATTGGTACGTATATATTCTTGCTCGATATTGTTGAAAATAGACTCTCTAAGATTTTCATTTTTTACTAATTGAGAATAACGTTTGGCGACTACAAGATCAGTTTTTGCCAGCACCATGTCCACATTCGAGATAAGCGTTGTAAATAAGGGCCACTCTTCAAGCATATCTTGCAGAATCTTGGTGCGTGACTCTTTGATTGACTCATCAACATCTAGGTATTGGTGTATTGCGCTACCTAAGCCAAACCAGCCAGGTAAAATTAAGCGGCATTGTCCCCAAGAAAATCCCCAAGGGATTGCACGTAAATCCTCTATGCGCTGTGTGGCTTTTCTAGCAGCGGGACGGCTACCGATGTTGAGTTCAGCAATCTCAGAGATTGGCGTGGCACAGAAAAAATATTCTGCAAAGCCTGGCGTTTCATAAACCAAGCGGCGATAAGTGGTCATTGCGGTAGTTGATAATTCCTCCATCACCATTTCATAAGATCTGCGTTTTTTTGTCACTAATTCGTCTTGTGGGAACAAGGTTGCATCAATAGTGGCTGAGATGAGCGTTTCCAGGTTTCGCTTACCTACTTTGGGGTCAGAGTATTTATTGGCAATGATCTCACCTTGTTCTGTGAGTCTGATTTGTCCGTCTACTGTGCCATGCGGCTGCCCCATGATAGCCTCATAGGTAGGTCCGCCGCCTCGTCCCACCGTTCCTCCACGACCGTGAAACAGGCGCAGTTTAATCTTGGCTTGATTAAATAGTTCGACAAGAGAAATTTCAGCTTTGTAGAGCTCCCAATTAGAAGTTAAAAACCCTCCGTCTTTATTGCTGTCAGAGTAACCTAGCATGATTTCTTGTTCGTTTCCTTGATTACGCAATACGTAACGAATACCTAGCAAGCTCAACCATTGCCCCATAATCATAGGTGCATTTCTTAAGTCTGCGATGGTCTCGAATAGCGGCACAATATTGAGATCCATCTGAATTTTCTGTGATCCCCAAATGCCTTTCATTAAGCCAGCTTCTTTCTGCAAGAGAGCGACTTCTAATAAGTCAGATAGAGTCTCAGTATGAGAAATGATGTACTGTCTTATGGCCTTGTCACCATAACCCTTACGAATATCCCGCGCTTTGTATAGCACGTCTATTTCTTTGTGCACGAGCTCTGAGTAATGCTGAAAAGGCGAAAATAGTAGTCTGGGCTGCTTAAGTTCATGAAGCAGGGTTTCAATTTTTTCTTCTTCAGAAAGTTCAACATAATTAAAATCATAACCAGCCTTGAGAAATAGTTCATTAATGACTGTTTCATGCACGTCTGAAGATTGCCGGATGTCAATTGTTGCGAGATGAAAACCAAATGTTTCGACCGCTTTAATGAGTTTTCCCAATCGTGGGTAAATCAGCGCTGTGCCATGATTCTTTTTGAGTGAGTCTACGATAATGTTCAAATCCGTGAGAAAATCTTGGGCGCTGGCATATGGTAGATAATCGTTAATCTCCACAAGGTCTGTTAGTAAAGACATCTCTTTGGCCGAATTGACGATACGTTTGCCGATTGCATTCAGGGCTAGTCGATAAACTTCATCTTGCTGATGGGGTGATTGGTCACGTTCTTTTTGACTAAGCTCTAATAGATTCTGACTCGCATCCACTAGGCGTGTAGAAATTGATAATTCGCGCTTTAATTCATGTATTTCTTTTAGGTAATAATTAAAAGCTGTCGTAGCTTGTTTATCAATCGCCAATTTAAGCGTGGTACCATTAACAAATGGATTGCCGTCACGGTCACCACCGATCCAGCTGCCCATAGCTAAAATACTGGGTAGATGATATTCGCCATCAATCTGGTCTGCATAACGTTGATTAAGCTCAGATTCAAACTCCTGCAAAAGCTCTGGTATGGCTTCTAAAAAAGTCATTTGATAAAAGGTCAGTGCGTTCTCAATTTCATTTGTGACACTAAGTTTGGTAAATCTCAGCATCTTCGTTTGCCACAGTGCAGTAATTGCACCCTGTATAACGAGGCTGTTTCTTTCCAGCTCTTTTTTTGAAGCTAGCAAAGCTCTTTTAGCCAGCAGTTCAGACAGAGACCGTTCAATGTTTAAAATACTTTTACGTTGCACTTCAGTCGGGTGTGCCGTCAGAACCGGGGAGATTAAGGCCGTCTCGAAAAAATCTTTGACTTCCTTAAAGCTCAAATTTCTTTGTAGAATTTTTGTAATCGAATACCCTAGCATGCCGGGTGATAAGTTATCTTCATCCAGTATAGTTTGCTGATGCGCGTAAAGATCTTCTGCAATATTGACTAAATGCTTGAAATAACTGAAGGCTCGCACAACAGATATAGTCTGAGCAGGTGTTAGAGATTTTAGTAAATTGTTCAGCTCTAAATTAGCATCCTGATCACCTTCTCGGTGGAACTTGACAGCAGCTTTGCGGATGCTCTCTATGATGTTGAACGTTTCAATTCCGTCTTTGGCTATAATTGCGGCACCAAGTTCACGTCCAAGATAGCGAATGTTCTCTTTTAGTGCATGTTCATATTGCGATTTAGTTGGGCTCATATGCTAACTCCATGATATCGATACGATTATTTTTTATTTACATTAATAAATAAGCAATAACCAGACCGAAAGTCAGTTCTTATAATAATATTGTGCAGTGACGAGTACCATGGAATATCCCCATGGATTGGGGCATAAAAAATTACACAAAAGAGTAAGTTTCTGCGCGATAATTTGTCCGAGGGATGGATGGTATGTTGTTGTTACGTAATATTCATTAAACAAAGATTGAGAGACATGAAGGTATTTAATCAATATGATCCCAGGTAATCTTTACATTATCACAGCTGCTTCTGGTGCCGGAAAAACCAGTCTTGTTGAGGCATTGCTGACTAGAGATGCGCAAATTAAGCGTTCTGTCTCGCACACGACGCGATCACCCCGTAGTGGTGAAGAAAATGGTGTGCATTATCATTTTGTGAATGAAGCCCAGTTTCTGGAAACTTTATCTGCGGGAGGATTTTTAGAAAGCGCAGATGTGCACGGCGCTAAATATGGCACCTCGCAAAGCGCCGTTGATACTGCCCTACAGGGCGGCTTTGATGTAATTTTGGAGATTGATTGGCAAGGTGCGGCACAGGTGCGTACGCTTTACCCGCAGGCAATCAGCATTTTTATTCTCCCGCCGTCGGTAGAGACTCTGGCGGAAAGACTTAACAATCGAGGACAGGACAGTCCGGAAGTCATTGCCAAGCGTGTTGCAGCGGCGCGTGAAGAAATGCGTCATGTAGTGGAGTTCGATTATGTTACAATTAACGATAACTTCGAAGCGGCTTTGCAAGACCTAATGGCGATTATCCGCGCAAGCAGGCTTAAATTGCAGGCGCAGTTACAGCGTTACGCTACTCTCATTCAGCAACTAACATAAAGGCACACAAAATGGCACGTATAACCGTAGATGATTGTTTAGAAAAGATACCTAACCGATTTCAATTGACCTTGGTAGCAGCATATCGTGCGCGCCAACTGGCGAATGGCTCAGATCCATATGTACATGGCGTTGGACAAAAAGATAAGCCGACAGTGCTGGCGCTGCGCGAAATTGCCGCAGGTAAAGTGGGTTTAGAGATTTTAAACCGCACACATTCTTAAGCTTCTAATCAAGCTTCGAGTATGTAATCCCCGCATTTAAAATCATGGTAAAAACCGCTCTTAAATCATCAGCGGAACCCTTCCAATCTGCCGAACCGCCTTTGTTGCCGGCAGATTCCGAAACCTCGCAGCTCACGCTTTTACTTAAAGAATACTTTAGTCAGGCCGACATCGAACAAGTGTGGGCTGCTTACCGTTATGCCGCAGCCGCTCACGAAGGACAGACGCGCAAAACGGGAGAGCCTTATATTTCGCATCCCGTTGCGGTTGCCTGTATTTTGGCCAAACTGCATCTGGATTTGCCTACTTTGCTTGCTGCATTGTTGCATGATGTGGTGGAAGATACCGGCGTTGCAGTCGAGGAAATTGCCGAGAAGTTCGGTAAACAAGTAGGTGAACTGGTAGACGGCCTTACCAAGCTCGATAAAATCGAGTTCCAAAGTGCTACGGTGGCACAGGCTGAAAATTTCCGCAAAATGTTGCTGGCCATGAGTCAGGACGTACGCGTGATTTTGGTGAAGCTGGCCGACAGATTGCATAACATGCAAACGCTAGAAGCGATGAAATCGGAAAAACAAAAACGTATCGCACGCGAAACACTGGAAATTTATGCACCGATAGCTAATAGGTTAGGCCTTAATATTATCTATCAGGAATTAGAGGACTTAAGCTTTAAATATTTGTATCCCATGCGTTACCGTGTGATTTCCAAAGCGATTATGGCTGCCCGCGGTAACCGTAAAGAAGTAATTAGCAAGATTCTGGATGAGATTAAACAGCGTTTGACTGACGCTCATATTGAAGCTGATGTAAAAGGTCGCGAGAAGCATCTCTATAGTATTTATCGTAAAATGATGAACAAGGCCACGGCACTAGCTCAAGTTCATGATATTTACGGTTTTAGGGTGGTGGTAAAAGATAACGCCAGTTGTTATTTGGCGCTTGGTTGCCTGCATGCATTGTACAAGCCGATACCAGGGAAGTTTAAAGATTACATTGCGATTCCGAAAGCTAATGGCTATCAGTCATTGCATACCACTTTATTTGGACCATTTGGCACACCGATTGAAGTGCAGATTCGTAGCGAAGAAATGCATAAAATTGCCAATGCAGGCGTAGCAGCGCACTGGATGTATAAAACAACCGATGCCAACCTCACAGCATTACAGCAACAAACACATCAATGGTTGCAGCGCTTGCTGGAAATTCAAACTGAAAGTGACGATTCCTACGAATTTTTAGAAAATTTTAAAGTAGACCTATTTCCGGATGAAGTGTATGTATTTACGCCCAAAGGCAATATATTAGCGCTTCCCAGAGGTTCTACGGCAGTAGATTTTGCTTATGCCGTACATACCGATGTAGGCAATAGCTGCGTTGCAGTTAAAATCAATAATGAGCTCGCGCCTTTGCGTACCGAGATGCACAATGGTGACAATGTAGAAATTATTACTGCTGCTTTGGCAAAGCCCAACCCTGCCTGGCTCAATTATGTTGTGACGGGCAAGGCGCGCTCACATATACGACATTATTTAAAAACGTTACGTGCCACAGAATCCGCGCATCTGGGCGAGCGCATGCTCAATATGGCGTTAAGGGCTTTGCATGTTGATCCGAGCGCGGTGCAGGATAAACAGTGGCAGAAAGTGATGCGCGATTATGGTGCTAAGCATAAATCGGAGATTTTGACTGATATTGGCTTAGGCAAACGCGTGAGTCTGATGGTGGCGCATCAACTAACTGCAGGCAATCCAGACTTGCATGGGGTTGAAAATACGAAATCAAATGCCCACAAAAAATTTGATAGCATCACCATTACCGGCTCTGAGGGAATGGCCGTACAGTTTGCACAATGCTGCCGGCCAATTCCTGGAGACCCAATTCTGGGCTTTATTAACAAAGATAAAGGCCTCATCATTCATACGCATGATTGTCCGAACATACGAAAATTTAAGCTGGATCCTGATAAATGGCTGGATGTGGAATGGGATGCGGACAATAAAAAATTGTTTAAAGTGAACGTACGTATGGTAGTGGCTAACGAGCGCGGTATGCTGGCTAAAATCGCTGCTGGCATCTCGGATGTAGGATCAAATATTGATAATGTGAGCGTAGAAGAGCCGGACGGCAGTAAATATTCGAATGTGAACTTTACAGTGCAAGTGCGCAACCGCATACACTTAGCTGATTTAATGCGCAATTTACGCAAAATACCTGATGTGGTTCGTATTAACCGCGTTAAAGGTATCCAAAATGAAGAAAAAATCCAATAGCGATATTTTGCATTATTTTTTAATAGAGCTTAATAAAGGTACCTTCTGAGTAAACTTGCCGAATTTAAAGTTTTTAGCAAGCCATTAATTGCGAATCTTAATAAGCTTGGTCTTTCGTCTATTCAGGACTTATTGTTGCATTTACCTCTGCGTTATATTGATGAAACGCGTATCACTGTGATTCGTGATTTGCGGCTGGGCGATTCAGCGCAAGTAGAGGGTGAAATTGTGCATGCAGAAGTTACTTATAAGCCGCGCAAAACTTTAATTGCAAGGTTAGAAGATGCCAGCGGGCAGCTAACATTACGCTTTCTACATTTTTATCCAAGTCAAATTGCGGCGCTAAAGGTAGGTACAAAATTGCGCATATATGGCGAGGTGCGGCACGGTTATTTTGGTTACGAAATGGTGCACCCGCAATGCAAACACGTGGGTAGCCAGACGGCTGTTGCAGAAACGCTGACACCGGTATATCCCACCACAGCCGGCCTTACGCAACCCAATATCCGCAAGGCGATCCAGTTTGCCATGCAGCAAAACTTATTGGATGAAACCATGCCTGCGGGTGTGTATAAAAGCTTAAACCTGCCAAGCTTTGCAACAAGTCTCAATACCTTGCACAATCCGCCGCCAGAGGCCAATTTAAACGCACTGGAAAATCGTAGCACACCAGAATGGCGCAGGTTGGCGTTTGACGAGTTGCTTGCCCAACAACTTTCCATGCGTAAGCATTATGCCCACAGACGCAGTATTGATGCGCCTTCTATGGCCTTATCTAAAATATTAGTGGCCAAATTACTGCAGAACTTACCTTTTATTTAACGCATGCCCAGCAAAAAGTAGTAGCCGAAATCAGTCAAGATTTAATGCAGCCACATCCTATGCAACGCTTATTGCAGGGTGATGTAGGCAGCGGCAAGACCATTGTGGCTTGTATGGCAGCGTTACAAGCTATTGAGCACGGCTGGCAGGTGGTGTTGATGGCACCTACTGAAATTTTAGCCGAGCAGCATTATCGAAAATTTGAAACATGGCTTGCTCCGCTGGAGTTGAATATTGCGTGGCTTACCGGCAGCCAAAGCAAAAAAGAGCGTGAAGCCGCTTTGGTAAATATTGCCAGCGGTCATGCGCAACTTGCCGTAGGTACACATGCCCTGTTTCAAGAGGCCGTTCAATTCCATAAACTTGGACTTGCAATCATTGATGAGCAGCATCGTTTTGGTGTGCAGCAACGTTTGGCTTTACGTAAGAAAGGCGAGCCTGAACCGCATCAGCTCATGATGTCTGCTACACCCATTCCGCGCACGCTTTCCATGAGCTATTTAGCAGATTTGGATGTTTCGGTGATTGATGAATTGCCCCCTGGCCGCACGCCGATTGTGACCAAGCTGGTTTCAGATGAGCGGCGCAAAGAGGTTTTACAACGCGTGCGCGAGGCATGCATAGCTGGCAGTCAGGCTTATTGGGTGTGTCCGCTGATTGAAGAAAGCGAGGCGCTGCAATTGCAAACTGCAAATGATACTTTTTCACACATGCAGGCGACTTTCCCCGAGCTCAAGATCGGTCTAGTGCACGGCCGCATGAAGCCTGCCGAAAAACAAGAAGTCATGGCACAATTTAGTGCAGGCAACGTTCAATTGCTAGTTGCTACTACGGTAATCGAGGTGGGTGTGGATGTGCCCAATGCCAGTTTGATGGTGATAGAGCATGCCGAGCGCTCAGGTCTAAGCCAATTGCATCAGCTGCGCGGACGAGTGGGACGTGGTGCGGCTAAAAGCACCTGTATCCTGCTATACCAAAACAAGCTTTCGGAAACTGCGCGGGCACGCCTTAAGGTAATCTATGAAAGTAACGATGGTTTTGCCATTGCGCAGGCTGATTTGCATTTACGCGGGCCGGGTGAGTTTTTAGGCACGCGCCAAAGCGGCGTACCGATGCTGAAAATCGCAGATTTGGAGCGCGACGCAGATTTGCTGGAAGCAGCGAAAAATATGGCTGATAAGCTCATAAAAGAATATCCGCAAGCAGTAGAAAAACATTTGGAACGATGGATGGGTTGCGCTGGCGACTTGGTGAAAGTTTAATCAATGCAAATTCGCGTACATCATCATAACAAAAAGTCAGGATGGCTTACCAAACCGTCACGAAGTGGCAGTTTGCGGCCTTGGTTAATAGATGACAGCTCCCTGACAGCTTGCTTGAAAGCACGCTACCGCGATTTTGCAGTACAGCCGGTGCTATTAAAAAATGCCAAAGCGCTGACGGATGAAGCTGCGCTACTAGGATTGAAGGTCAGCCAGCATGCGCTGATTCGCGAAGTACTGCTCATGGGTAACAATCAACCTGTGGTGTTTGCGCATAGTGTGTTGCCGAGAGCAAGTCTGAGAGGCGCATGGAATGGGCTTGGCAGGCTAGGCAATAAACCACTCGGCGCGACTTTGTTCGCTAATCCAAAAGTAAAGCGCACACCCTTGGAATATAAAAAACTGCCACGCCACCATCCAATATCCATGCGGGTCGCAGAGCATATGCCAGTAGTACCAAAAGTGTTGTGGGCGCGGCGCTCGGTGTTTCAATTAAATTGCGCTAGAATTCTTGTCACAGAAATATTTCTGCCTGAATTGTTGAAATGAATTTAGAAAATATAGCTAAAAAATTAGATGTCTATGAACGCTTGATGCGTCTAGATAAACCCATCGGCATTCTGCTGCTGCTGTGGCCCACGCTTTGGGCGCTATGGCTGGCTTCGCGCGGCATTCCAGATTGGATTACCTTGCTGATTTTTGTGACAGGCGCCGTGCTCATGCGCAGTGCCGGCTGCGTGATGAATGATATTGCGGACAGCAAGTTTGATGGTTTTGTTGAGCGTACCAAGAATCGTCCGCTAGCCACAAAAGAAGTGAGCTTGAAAGAGGCATATTTACTGGCTGCCAGCTTATGCCTGGTGGCATTCGCGCTGGTGCTGCTGTTTAATAAAACCACGATTTTGCTATCTTTCGCTGCGTTATTTTTGGCCGCAACCTATCCGTTTACCAAACGTTTCTTGGCCATTCCGCAAGCTTATTTAGGTGTGGCATTTGGCTTTGGCATCCCGATGGCATTTGCCGCTGTGAATGATTATATTCCGCCTGTGGCTTGGGTGTTGCTGGCTGCCAACGTGTTTTGGGCAATGGCTTATGATACGGAATATGCGATGGTGGATCGGGACGATGATTTAAAAATCGGCATTAAGTCTTCTGCTATATTTTTTGGTAAATATGACGTAATCGCCGTGATGATTTGTTATGCCATCATGCTGTGTTTGCTTGTGTATGTAGGTAAATTCATGGGTTATGGAAAGTATTATTTCATAGGCTTGGGATCTGCTCTGGTATTGGTCTGTAGGCAATACGTTTTAATAAAAGACTGTAATAAAACCTATTGTTTTAAGGCGTTCTTACACAATAACTGGATTGGCCTTGTAATATTTATCGGCCTTGCAATAGAGTATTACATCATCCGTTAAATCCGGCTTATTTATACTCGACTAAATTAAATTCAAATCTTTCTAAAGGTGTTACCTTTTCTTCCAGCGCCAGCTTTTCGGCCTCTTTAATCGCAATTTCATCTATTTGTTTTAGTTTGGCTTCCTTTTTTGCTGTAAGCTGTGCTTCTTTAAGCTCTTTCAGCGCCAGTTTCTTTTCATCCATTTGAATGACTTCGGCCGTTTTTAATTCTTCCTGAGCCACGCTTCTTAATAAAAGGAGTTCTTCGATTACGTTTTTATGGAAACCTACGCGAATTTCCAGGCGGCTGTTGTAAATTAAATCATCCAGGTAAGTCAGCGCGGCCGGCGTACCCCAAACCTGTTGCAGGCCGGCAGTGATGCGAGGATAAGATTCTAAAGTGCTATTCAGGTCATTTTCACTTCTGGAAAATTCCGCAATCTTGATATTAAAATGTTCTTTGCACTCAAGCGCGGTTTGTTCATAAACGGCTTTTAGATTCTCTTTGGCAAGCAAATCGAGCAGATACATCCAAATAGTGACCGATTGTTTCGGGAAATCCAATAGATGGTTTTGCAATAACTGAATCGCCAGACTGGTTCGACCATAAGATAGGAATACATCCGCATGATCCAGAACATTATGATCGGCATTAAAATCTTCGACAGTAAAAGTGGTTTCTGCGCTCTTTGTACTCTCGGGAACAACGGCAATTTCGGTTGGTTTTTCAGTGGCAACGTTTAATTCCTGATGTGTGTCTTGCTCAAAGAAATCATCATTTGTATCAAATTCTTCTAAACCGTCAAAGTTGGATGACGATTGGCTGTTGCTAATCCAAGACAATTCTGCATTTTCAAGTTTCTGCATTTGACGGCGCCGGCGCCATTTGTCTGTAATATTGACGCCAGCGATCATCAGCCCGCCGCCTAATATGTATCCGATAAAATCTAACTTATTATTTAATGAGTTAGCTTCATTAAGCTGTTGTGCTTTAAGCTGGTTCTCATTTTTAAGCTTTAAGTTGGCTTGTGCCAAAGTGTCGATTTGCTGTTTAAGATGTGCCAGACGATTATTCATCACTGTGATTTCGTCCTGTATTTCAATATCAGCTGCAAGTGCTTGTGGTGCGGATTCCGGCGTGAAATGCAACTCTTTATCCAGACGCAGCTGGGTGCTGTTCAAATTAATCATGGAAGCATCGCCGCCAGAAATGCTTAAGCGCGGTTTGTGCTCTTCCGGCGCACGGTTTTCACTGCTGATAGAGGTTGTTTTCGAAGAATTTTCAACATGATAGCCGGCGGTTAATACGATGCTTTTATTGGATATTTTTTTATTTTTCTGTTTTTTGCCAGAGGATTTAATAGGAGAGGCTACAGGTGTACTTATGGTTTGCTTGTGTGTGGAGGTTTCAGCAGTGCTATTTGTGTTGATACCGGATTTGACGTCAGTATTCCTTTGCGATTCAGCAGGTGAGTCTTCAGCTTCTGCAGTTAAAAGCGGATCCAGCAGCAACACGTAATCGCGACGCATGGTAGCATCACATTCTGCAATAATAGATAAATTAACAATTGGCTCGCTGATGGCTTGGTTGGTGGTAAGTGTCAAAATCGCAACATCATCGACAGCTTTAGATAACTTTAAATAAACATTCGTCAGCTGATTTTCTGCGCTGTAATCATTAATAACCCTAAAGCAAGCCTCATTTTTTAATTCGCTGGCCCCATGAATTTTGATGTTTGCGCGTAAAGGTTGTCCGAGGTGTGATTTAACCTCAATATTACCTAAACCCAGTGCCAGTGCTTGATTCTGCATGCCGATGGCTAGCATGGTCAATGCGGTAATAACCGCTTGTTTAAGTGTATAATTGCTCCGCATATTGCTTACCTGTTAATTTATTTTAATTACAGCTTCGATGTATTATTTATTGCATTGATACTAAGCAATCGGTGTGCCAACTAAATAATATATCGGCCTGCCTAGTAAAATCTTAAAAAAATTATCGTTTAAAATTTAATTACATTAAAAATCAACAAATAATCCGTGCTTGGCAATTGACAAGCCTTTGTTCAAAAGCATATAATCCGCCCTCTTGATTTTATAAGCTATACATTGGGTGTAGTAACAGGGTAGTTCTGAATATGAAAACTTTTTCTGCTAAAACGCATGAAGTAAAACGTGATTGGTTTGTGATTGACGCAACCGATTTGGTATTGGGTCGATTAGCAAGTGCTTGTGCGCACCGTTTACGTGGTAAACATAAGACCATTTACACACCGCACGTGGATACTGGCGATTATATTGTGGTAATTAACGCCGACAAGATTAAAGTAACCGGTGCTAAATCGACTGATAAGGAATATCACCGTCACTCTGGTTACCCAGGCGGTATCAGCACAACGACATTCTCGAAGATGCAAGACCGTTTTCCAGGCCGTGCTTTAGAAAAAGCAGTAAAAGGCATGCTTCCAAAAGGCCCACTGGGTTACGCAATGATTAAAAAAATGAAAGTTTATGCTGGCGACAAGCATGAACATGCTGCACAACAACCGCAAGCATTGACTATCTAAGGTAAATTAAGATGATTGGTAAATACAATTATGGTACAGGCCGCCGCAAAAGCTCAGTGGCGCGTGTGTTTTTAAAATCTGGCAAAGGTAATATCGTTGTGAACGATAAGCCTGCTGACGAATATTTCTCACGTGTGACCTCACGTATGATTTTGCGTCAGCCATTGGAGCTTACTAATAACACAGCCAGTTTCGACATTATGGTAAACGTTGTTGGTGGTGGTGAGTCTGGTCAAGCTGGCGCAGTGCGTCACGGCATTACGCGCGCTTTGATCGATTACGATGCTGCTTTGAAAAGTGCATTGTCACACGCTGGTTTCGTAACGCGTGATGCGCGTGAAGTAGAGCGTAAAAAAGTGGGCTTACGCAAAGCACGTCGCCGTAAACAATTCTCTAAACGCTAATTTAAAGCGTCTAGCAATAAAAAAGGTCGCGATTGCGGCCTTTTTTATTTAATGTATTAACTTTGTTATGATTAGGCTTATGACAAATAAAAAAATAAAAGTTGGTATTGTTGGCGGCACTGGGTATACAGGTGTCGAGCTGTTGCGTCTGTTGGCTATACATCCGCATGTAGAGCTTACTTCGATTACTTCACGTGGCGAGGCCGGTATGCCAGTGGCGGACATGTTTCCAAACTTGCGTGGTTATGTTGATTTAATTTTCACTGATCCTGCAAGCGCTAATTTAGATGCCTGTGATGTGGTGTTCTTTGCAACACCGCATGGTGTGGCGATGAGTCAGGCAGAGGCTTTGCTAAAGGCCGATGTGAAGCTTATCGATTTGGCTGCAGATTTTCGGCTGCAGGATACGGCTGTGTTTGAAAAATGGTACAAAATGCCACACGGCTGTCCCGATATTCTCAAGAATGCGGTGTATGGCATTCCGGAACTGTATCGGCAAAAAATCAAAACAGCCCAAGTTATCGGCAATCCAGGCTGTTATCCCACCACGGTTATTCTTGGCCTCGCCCCATTGTTAGAGCAAGGCTTGATTGATTTCTCCGCGCCGATTATGGCAGATAGTAAATCTGGTGTATCCGGAGCGGGCAGAAAAGCCGAAGTTGGTACTTTATTTGCCGAAGCGAGTGATAATATGAAAGCTTATGGCGTGGCGGGTCACAGGCACCATCCGGAAATTCACGCACAGCTCACACAGTTGGCAGGCGGCAAGCTCGACTTGATTTTTGTGCCGCATCTAATCCCTATGATACGGGGCATGCTTTCGACCATTTATGTGAAACTGACCGCAAAAGGTAATAGTACGGATTTGCAGGCGCTATATGAAGAAAGATATGAACAAGAGCGCTTTGTTGATGTCTTACCGCCTGGCAGCCTGCCGGAAACGCGCTCGGTACGTGGTTCCAATAATCTGCGGATTGCCCTGCATAAACAAGCAGATACCGGCTATTTGACACTGTTGGTAGTGCAGGATAATTTAGTGAAAGGTGCAGCTGGGCAGGCGGTGCAAAATATGAATATTATGTTTGGCTTTGATGAAACCACGGGTTTGGAAGTTGTTCCATTGCTTCCATAAATTGAGCTTGTTTAAATGAAGCCAGTTCGCCGCAATATTCGCCGCCATTTTGGGCTCACCGCAAAGCAGGTAGCTGTGCGCTCACAGCGCCCTTGGTATTTTCAGCTCATTTTAGCTATTTTGTTTGTAGTGCTGGGTTTTGCAATAGCTTATTGGATGTTGCGCGACGACGAAAACATTCGTGAGAAATTGCAGCAAACAACACTTGAAAATAAAGATTTACAAGCCAAATTAGTAGGAGCACAGCGCGAGCTGCAAGTAGAGCTTGCAACGAATAATACCCTTGCCAAAGAGCTTGCAAGCGTTCAAGATGAGAACATTAAGATTAAAGAAGACTTGTTCTTCTATAAAAATATGGTGAGCGGTAAAAGAGCCAAATAATATGTTTAGCTAATTATTTTGGCTAAAACCAGGTTAGGAAAGTAGATGTTTTTTAAAAAAGCAAACAGAATAGACAACCGCATCGATACCCTAGTGGGTGCAGATACACGTATCGAGGGCGATTTGCATTTTAGTGGCGGTTTGCGTGTCGATGGCGCGATTCGCGGTAATGTAACAGAGCAGAACGGCACACCCAGCACCTTGATTATCAGTGAGCATGGCAGTGTGGAAGGCGCAGTAACAGCGGCAAAAATCGTGCTCAATGGCAAGGTGATTGGTACGGTAAGGTCAAGCCATTTTATCGAGCTGCAAACCAAGGCGCGCATCACGGGTGATTTATATTACAAATCGCTCGAAATGCACACCGGCGCGGTGATTGAAGGAAAGCTTGTTTACATGGGCGATAATGTGCCTGAAGAGACAGAATAAATTTTTAGATTGAACAATTGGCCAAATGAATGGTCTTTCGATAAAGGTTTAAAGGAGCAAAAATGAATACAGTAGCGGATGTAGCAGAAGTAGAAATGCCAAGCCCTTTGGTGTTTACTGAAAATGCAGCAAAAAAAGTGAAAGAACTGATTGAAGAGGAAGGTACACCAGACCTTAAACTGCGCGTGTTTGTCAGCGGCGGCGGCTGTTCTGGTTTTCAGTACGGCTTTACGTTTGAAGAAGAAGTAAACGAAGACGACACACAAGTAATGAAAGATACCGTGACCTTGCTGATTGACCCGATGAGCCTGCAATATTTGATGGGCGCAGAGATTGATTACACAGATAGCCTGCAAGGCTCGCAATTTGTGATTCGCAACCCGAATGCGCAATCTACATGCGGTTGCGGTAGCTCTTTCTCTGTTTAGGATTCTCAGCTTAACTTGCTGAGTAATTTAAAAAGCCAAGCATCCGCTTGGCTTTTTGTTTGGTTTTTAATAAGGTTCAGGTAATGAAAAAACTTGTCTATTTGCTGTTTGTTCTAATACTGGCTGGCTGCAGCCAGGGCGAAAAATATCCGCCAATCCCTAAAGGCGCCACGGTAGTTATTCTGGGCGATAGTTTAAGCTATGGGACCGGAGCAAATAATGGCGCAAATACAGGCGAAGATTACCCAACCTTGCTTGCTAAAGGCACGGGCTGGAACATTATTAACGCAGGCATTCCGGGCGATACCACTGCGGGCGGCTTAGAGCGGCTGCCGAGTTTGCTGGAGCAGCACCAGCCGAAATTGCTTATTGTGGAGCTCGGCGGCAACGATTTTCTGCATCAGGCGCCGCAAAGCGAGGTTGTGGGTAACCTTAAAAACATTTTGTCGCTCGCCAAGGCGCAAGGCGTTAAGACCATTCTGGTGGCAATTCCAGAAATAAGTGCATTAAGGGCTGCGGTGGGCAATCTGTCCGATCATCCGCTGTATGAAAAACTTGCCAAAGAAACTGCAACACCGCTGATAGCCGATGTGTTTTCAGACGTGCTTTCGGAGCGAAATTTAAAAGCAGACCAGATACACCCGAATGCGCAAGGCTATGCCGAAGTGGGCAAAAAAATGATCGAATCTTTAAAACAATTGGGCTTTGCAGGCTAAATATAGATGCTCTGAGAGGCAATATCCATGCGGGTTGTAGGGTATTATTTTTCTGTCGCGAGCTACTAACATGGAATATTACAATATATTGCTTTTGCCGATGTTACAGTGAGAACACAACGTTTTGAGATTTTCAAACACGGTTTCTCCTCCCTTACTCCAAGGCTTAATGTGGTCAATGTGAAGCACTATTCCAGATGATGTCGCAGGGCTTCTGCCACAACCAGTGCACGTGAACCTATCACGAAGTAAAACCTTAAATCGAAGTCTAAGTGATGGGTCACGTGAAGTGCGGCGCCTAGCATCGCTAGGTGCAGTTGTTGGCTGAGCAGTGGATGTTTCAGTAGTGTTTGCCCATTCGACGAAAGCCTCTAGCGCTTTTGTCCAAGACCCAAACCTTCGATTATATGGCGATTGAGAAATTTCTGAGGGTGAGAATGCTAACTCAGCGCGCCGAGGTTGGCGTCCTAGATATTGCCATATAATAAGAATGTTAGTGAATAGATGTTCGTCCGTGTACTCGTTTTGATATGGTAAGGAGGCAAGGTCTGCAGCCATGAGTGCCGAGTTCCAACCCCCAAAGCGACGCGACAAGTTTCTCATATCATAACTGCCGTGTAACGTGTACTGTGGCTGACTGACAGTGTCACGGCCCATTAGTGAGGCAACCCGCTTAAGATATTCAATAAGTTGTGCATCGGTCACAGGGGTGCCACGAACGCGGGTTAGCTTGAATTGTCCAGAGTGCATTTTTATAACACCTAAGCTAAAGTAATCTAAAAATATTTACTTCCGCTTCCCAATCGGCACAAACTCGCGTCTGGTTTCACCAGTATAGAGCTGTCTTGGGCGGCCGATTTTGTGTTCAGTGTCGGCGTTCATCTCGCTCCATTGCGCTATCCAGCCTGCGGTGCGGGCAAGCGCGAAGATGGCGGTGAACATTGAATTTGGAATGCCCATGGCGCGCATGACGATGCCGCTGTAAAAGTCGACATTCGGGTACAGTTTACGGCTGACAAAATATTCGTCTTCCAGTGCGATTTTTTCCAGTTCCATTGCCAGCTTAAACATAGGGTCATCCTGCAGGCCAAGCTCGTTCAGTACTTCATGGCAGGTTTTACGCATAATGGCGGCGCGCGGGTCCATGTTTCTGTAAACACGATGCCCAAAGCCCATCAGGCGGAAACTGTCGGTTTTATCTTTCGCGCGTTTAATAAATTCGCCAATGCGAGAAACATCGCCGATTTCTTCCAGCATCTGGAGCGTGGCTTCATTGGCGCCACCGTGTGCCGGGCCCCAAAGCGATGCGATGCCCGCCGCTACGCTGGCGAATGGGTTGGCCCCGCTGGAGCCGACCAGGCGCACGGTACTGGTTGAGGCATTCTGCTCATGGTCTGCGTGCAGAATGAGGATTTTCTCGAACGCTTTGGCCAGCACCGGGTTTGGCGTGTATTCCTCGCACGGCGTGGCAAACATCATGTGCATGAAGTTTTCAGCATAATTCAGGTTGTTTTTGGGGTACATGAACGGCTGACCAGAATTGTACTTATAGCTCCAAGCCGCTATGGTGGGCACTTTTGCCAGCAAGCGATAAGCCGAAATTAAGCGGTGCTGCGGGTTGTACACATCCATCGCATCGAAATAGAAAGCGGACATGGAGCCCACAACGCCAATCATGACAGCCATGGGGTGCGCGTCGCGCCTGAAACCGCGGAAAATATTATTGAGCTGATCGTGCAGCATGGTATGGCTGCTGATGGTTTTGGTGAACCCATCTTTTTGCGTGGCGGTTGGTAGTTCGCCATGCATTAACAAATAAGAGACTTCTAAAAAATCACAGTGCTCAGCAAGTTGCTCGATAGGATAACCGCGGTAATAAAGCAGGCCTTTTTCACCATCAATAAAGGTAATATGCGAGCTGCACGAGGCGGTGGACATAAAGCCGGGATCGTAAGTAAATACGTCATGCTTGCCTAGCGTGCGGATATCGATGACGTCATTGCCCAATGTGCCTGAAAGTACCGGCAACTCGATAGGTTGTGCGCCATTGTCAAAAGTAATAGTAGCTTTGGTAGGTTTTGTTGACATAACTAATTCTTTATTAACGTTTATAGAGAGATTATACGCAATGAATTAGTGAAATGTTATGTAACACAATGCAAAGATATAAGACTTTAAAATTTAGTTAATTTTTATTGCACAAAACGAGTGCGCACCTTGGTGCATGGGTTCAAGAAAGAGCATTTAAGCTGGATAAATTGCGCCTAAAACGCGCGACCCTTTTGCCCCAGTGACTTCTGGCAGATTGCCGGGTTTATTTTCCAGCGTTTGTTTTGCCAGCCAGGCAAAAGCCACCGCTTCTACCCAGTCAACACCCACACCCAAGTCATCGGTTAATAATACTTTTGTTTCACCCAATAATGTCTGCAAGCTGTTTTTCAGTAGTGCGTTATGTGCACCGCCGCCGCATAAATAGACTTCGTCAACATCACCACATTTTTTAATTGCATCATGTATGCTGCGCGCGGTCAATTCTACTAGCGTGCGTGCGACATCCTGCGGGCGTAAATGCGGATAGAGCAAATGCTGCTTTAGCCAATCATCGTTAAATAAATCGCGGCCGGTACTTTTGGGTGGTGGCAAGGCAAAATAAGGCTCTGCAAGCATATTAAATAACAAGCTATCTAGAACTACACCGGTAGAAGCCCATGCGCCATTTTCATCATACGCTTTACCCAAACGCAGCTTTGCCCAAGCATCTAAAAGCATATTGCCTGGCCCGGAATCAAAGCCCAGAACATCGCCATTTTTAGCTAAGTAAGTAATATTAGCAATGCCACCGATGTTGATTAAAGCGCGATTCATTTGGTTGCTACCAAATATAGCTTTATGAAATGCAGGCACGAGTGGTGCGCCTTGGCCGCCTGCAGCAATATCGCGGCTTCTGAAATCTGAAATCACCGTGATATTGGTGAGTTCAGCCAATAATGCGGCGTTACCGATTTGCAGCGTAAACCCAAGTTCAGGTCTGTGCCGGATGGTTTGGCCATGACAGCCGATGGCTGTAATTTCATGTGCATCTTTATCAGCAGTAGCCAGTAGCGCATTGACAGCTTTTGCATACATCTCAGCTAGTTTGTTGCCCATAACTATTGCGGTTTCCAGCTCATTATTACTGGGTTTGTGCAGGGTCAATAATTCCAGCTTAAGCGCCTCCGGATAGGGTATGAAATGCTTAGCGATCACCTGACAGCCGATAGGTTCAAGCGCGCATAAAGCAACATCAACCCCATCCAGGCTGGTGCCAGACATAATGCCAATGAATAATTGCATGATTTAAGTGTTTTTCTTAAAGAGGATATTTTTGCGCCACAACCTGACTGAGGTTTTGCGTTAAAATAGAAAACTTAGGCTTTTTATCTCGTTTGTGTACAAGTTGCAGCATAAAAATGACCAAAATCGTCCACATGCTTGAATATAAAAGCATGTTAACAGAAAAGTTAACGTAACAAAAAGTAACTGAATTATAAAATCATAAGACTAATTTTATTGGAAGAGACTGTGAAAACAGACATTAATCAGGCATTGGCGATTATTAAACGTGGCGCCGAGGAATTGCTAATCGAGCAAGAGCTTATCGAGAAATTAAAAAAAGAAACACCTTTGCGCGTCAAGGCAGGCTTTGACCCTACCGCGCCGGATCTGCATCTTGGGCATACTGTATTAATCAATAAATTACGTCACTTTCAGGATTTAGGTCATCACGTTTTATTTTTGATTGGTGATTTTACCGGCATGATTGGCGACCCGACTGGAAAAAGCGTGACACGCCCGCCATTAACCAAAGAACAAGTAGCCGAAAACGCAAAATCTTATGCAAGCCAGGTGTTTAAAATCTTGGATAAGAATAAAACGGAAATTGTATTCAATTCAACCTGGCTTAACGATTTAGGTGCCGCCGGCATGCTTAAGCTTGCTGCAAGTTATACAGTGGCGCGCATGCTAGAGCGCGATGATTTTACTAAACGCTTCAAGAGCAATCAGCCTATTGCGATACACGAGTTTATGTATCCTTTATTACAGGGTTACGATTCCGTTGTGCTGAAAGCCGATGTCGAGTTGGGAGGTACTGACCAGAAGTTCAATTTGCTGATGGGCCGGGAGCTGCAAAAACAAGCTGGCCAGTCTCAGCAATGTGTGCTTACCATGCCATTGTTAGAGGGTTTGGATGGTGTCAATAAGATGTCGAAATCGCTCAACAACTATATTGGAATTAACGAATCGCCCGAAATTATTTTCGCAAAAATTATGTCAATTTCTGATGATTTAATGTGGCGATATATCGAGTTACTATCGTTTGAATCAATGGAAACTATCGCCAAATGGAAAGCTGATGTAGTCGCAGGAGAAAATCCGCGTAATATCAAAGTGCGTTTTGCGCAAGAGATAGTTGCGCGTTTTCACAGCCAGCAAGATGCCGAAAAAGCCTTGAATGATTTCCAAACACGCGCTAAAGGAGGCATCCCGGATGAAGTGCCTGAAGTTAATGTAACTATTGATAGCAAAGCTATCGGCATCGCTCAGTTACTCAAACTTGCCGGCTTGGTAGAAAGCACTTCAGAAGCATATCGAGCAATAGAGCAAGGTGGCGTTAAGCTTGATAGTGAAAAAGTAAGTGATAAGAACTTGCAACTGAATAAAGATGTGACAGTGGTTGCGCAGGTAGGCAAGCGTAAGTTTGCAAAAATCACCATTCTTTAAAAGTCAGCTTATGTAACAAACAATCAAGTTTTTTACATTGCTCTTTTATTTGGCAGGTACAGGATAGGTGAAGTTTTTACCAAATTAACTTGATAAGGATGGGTTGTATTGTTGTAAAGGCTTGCAATTTTCTTTACGTACAATTGCGTTTCTGCGTATGGTGGTATCCCTTTATATTTCTCAACTGCACGTTCGCCAGCGTTATAGGCGGCCGCCACTAGCTGTACGTCGCCTTTAAAATAAGCCAACAACCACCGCAGGTAGGCCAGCCCTCCCTTGATGTTATCCTCTGCTTTATAAGCGTCTTTTACACCAAAACGTTTGGCCGTTTCTGGAATGAGTTGCATCAAACCTTGTGCATTTTTTGGTGAAGTTGCTTGCACATTAAACCCTGACTCCACGGCGATGAATGCCATCGCCAGATTGGCATCTATTTCGTAGCGTGGTGCAAGTTTGTTTACTAGTTTAAGAATGCGATCTTGTGAATAGAACAGCGCTGCTGTTTTGTCTGAAATGGCTTTTCGTTCACTTTGAGCTGTCTCTATGGCAGACCCGCTCACGACAGATGCGGGTGGGTCTGGTATAAGGCATGCGAGCAAGGGGGGCTGTGAAGGGACATTAGAAATCTTAGCAAGTGATTCTTGCGCAAGGGTATGTCCTTGTTCTGCAGCCATGGTAAATAGCTGTGCAGCGATTTTTTCGTCTACAGGAACGCCCCGCCCATTTGCGTACATCCAGCCTAGTGCATATTGAGCATCAGCATCGCCAAGTTTTGCTGCACGACAATAATTTGCTGCCACCTCTGCATAATCGCGAGGAGTGCCCTCGGTATTTTTGAACTTGAACGCCATTGCCACCAGTAAGGCATTAGGATTTTTGAGTGACCCTTTTATATCTTGCCTGGCGACAGCAGATCCAGTGGGTAACGAACCAGAATTTTCGATATCTTCCTGAGTGTTCACCGAGATTTCATTATCATTCGCCATGGTGCTAGTGCAAGCAACTAAGCTGGCTAGCAACAGTAATGATTTTATATAGAATAAGTCAAAATCTAGCTTCATTTATTTTTTTAGCAACTTTATGACAAGTAAAAATAACTTTTTAAGCACTAACATTGTATAGATTATGGCTCGAGAATCTATGGCCCTTTCGGGCTATGTGCTTGTAAGTAGTTAGGTAATCATTAGTAGTATTCAGGATATGTACTTGACTATGCATTAGCACCAGTAAAGATTGATCCGGTTCAGCGAACCTACGAAATGGATTACTTTGGCACGGTTTTAATGTTTGCATATGTAACAATTTTGTAAATTCTCAAATTTCGGCTTGACCAATTGCATAACCTCTGTAAAATGCGCGCCTTCGCTTGAAATTCAGGCGAAAAGCGTTAAGCCAATTACGGTTTAAGAATTAAATTAAAAATGTTTCAAATTTAATCTTGACCAGCCTAAAAAGCTCTGTATAATGCGCGCTTCGCCAAAATTATTAGTAATTATTTGGTACTGCTCTTTAACAAAATGAACGACTGATAAGTGTGGGTGTTTGTGGTTGAGACACATTACTTAGACGCGACAAATGCTGGCTTTCGTTAAGAAAGCGAGAATGTTTTGTTGTTTGGTTTAAGTAAGACTCGAGATAACAAATGCTTACACTTAGATTTATGACAAGTATGTAAATAGGTCGCTTTGGTTAAACAAAGCGATTGACAAGACACACCTTGAAATGAATTTGAGTACTTCATCTAATTATCATTAGGTGAATAAAGCAAAGCGAAATACCACCTCGCAAGAGGAAAAAGTAATAGTCATATTAAACTGAAGAGTTTGATCATGGCTCAGATTGAACGCTGGCGGAATGCTTTACACATGCAAGTCGAACGGCAGCACGGGAGCTTGCTCCTGGTGGCGAGTGGCGAACGGGTGAGTAACATATCGGAACGTATCCAATAATGGGGGATAACTAATCGAAAGGTTGGCTAATACCGCATACGTCCTACGGGAGAAAGCAGGGGACCTTCGGGCCTTGCGTTAATGGAGCGGCCGATATCTGATTAGCTAGTTGGTGGGGTAAAGGCTCACCAAGGCGACGATCAGTAGCTGGTCTGAGAGGACGACCAGCCACACTGGAACTGAGACACGGTCCAGACTCCTACGGGAGGCAGCAGTGGGGAATTTTGGACAATGGGCGCAAGCCTGATCCAGCCATTCCGCGTGAGTGAAGAAGGCCTTCGGGTTGTAAAGCTCTTTCGCAAGGGAAGAAACGATAGTGACGAATAATCACTGTTAATGACGGTACCTTGATAAGAAGCACCGGCTAACTACGTGCCAGCAGCCGCGGTAATACGTAGGGTGCGAGCGTTAATCGGAATTACTGGGCGTAAAGCGTGCGCAGGCGGTTCGACAAGTCAGATGTGAAATCCCCGGGCTCAACCTGGGAACTGCGTTTGAAACTATCGAGCTAGAATAGGTCAGAGGGGGGTAGAATTCCACGTGTAGCAGTGAAATGCGTAGAGATGTGGAGGAATATCAATGGCGAAGGCAGCCCCCTGGGATCATATTGACGCTCATGCACGAAAGCGTGGGGAGCAAACAGGATTAGATACCCTGGTAGTCCACGCCCTAAACGATGTCAACTAGTTGTTGGTAGAGTAAAATCTATGAGTAACGCAGCTAACGCGTGAAGTTGACCGCCTGGGGAGTACGATCGCAAGATTAAAACTCAAATGAATTGACGGGGGCCCGCACAAGCGGTGGATTATGTGGATTAATTCGATGCAACGCGAAAAACCTTACCTGGCCTTGACATGTACGGAACTTTCCAGAGATGGATTGGTGCTCGAAAGAGAACCGTAACACAGGTGCTGCATGGCTGTCGTCAGCTCGTGTCGTGAGATGTTGGGTTAAGTCCCGCAACGAGCGCAACCCTTGCCAATAATTGCCATCATTTAGTTGGGCACTTTATTGGGACTGCCGATGACAAATCGGAGGAAGGTGGGGATGACGTCAAGTCCTCATGGCCCTTATGGCCAGGGCTTCACACGTAATACAATGGTCGGTACAGAGGGTTGCCAACTCGCAAGAGGGAGCCAATCCCAGAAAGCCGATCGTAGTCCGGATTGAGGTCTGCAACTCGACCTCATGAAGTCGGAATCGCTAGTAATCGCGGATCAGCATGTCGCGGTGAATACGTTCCCGGGCCTTGTACACACCGCCCGTCACACCATGGGAGTGGGTTTTACCAGAAGTAGGTAGTCTAACCGTAAGGAGGACGCTTACCACGGTAGTATTCATGACTGGGGTGAAGTCGTAACAAGGTAGCCGTATCGGAAGGTGCGGCTGGATCACCTCCTTTCTAGAGAACAGTTCTTGGCTACAAACATTCACACTTATCAGTCGTTTAACACGAAGCAACATCAAAGATTGGCCTTAAGGGTCTGTAGCTCAGCTGGTTAGAGCACCGTCTTGATAAGGCGGGGGTCGTTGGTTCGAGCCCAACCAGACCCACCAGATTCACCTGAAACAATGGGGGATTAGCTCAGCTGGGAGAGCACCTGCTTTGCAAGCAGGGGGTCGTCGGTTCGATCCCGTCATCCTCCACCATTATCTTGGGTAACAAGATATATGGGATAAGGGGCCACTTTGATGTAAGAAGTTAGCAGTGAATGTCATGTTGATGACATTGACTTCTGGCTTTTAGCTGGACTGATCTTTAACAAAATGGAAGAAGTAAAGAGAACACACAACTTTGTGATGAGGTTGATGTGTTCAAATGGGTAGTAATTGATTGCAAAATCGAAACATTTTGCTCGCATGAGTTTCAAGAATGAAAGTTCTTAAAACAAATGTAAGTGAAATAAACCAGTGAGTACTGTACAACCTTGCAGTGCTCACGAAGTTGCTTTAGAAAACCTATAGCGGACGTCTCATGCGTCGCGAGATCTGGATTTAAAAGGGTTCAGGTTTTAACGTTATAGGATCAAGTGAATAAGTGCATATGGTGGATGCCTTGGCGATTACAGGCGATGAAGGACGTGATAGCCTGCGAAAAGGTTCGGGGAGCTGGCAAATAAGCTTTGATCCGGACATGTCCGAATGGGGAAACCCACCCGCAAGGGTAACCGCTCCTGAATATATAGGGAGACGGTAGCGAACCGAGTGAACTGAAACATCTAAGTAGCTCGAGGAAAAGAAATCAACCGAGATTCCGTAAGTAGTGGCGAGCGAACATGGAACAGCCTGTTATTTTTAGCACATGCGATAGTAGAACGGAATGGAAAGTCCGGCCATAGAGGGTGATAGCCCCTTATACGAAATCCCGTGTGTGGAACTAGGGTAACGACAAGTAGGGCGGGGCACGAGAAACCTTGTCTGAACATGGGGGGACCATCCTCCAAGGCTAAATACTCGTAATCGACCGATAGTGAACCAGTACCGTGAGGGAAAGGCGAAAAGAACCCCGGGAGGGGAGTGAAATAGATCCTGAAACCGTATGCATACAAACAGTGGGAGCCCCTGCTTAATGAGCCTTTAAGGTTTTTTAGATGCCCGAGCGCGAAGCGCGAGACGCATCAAAAGACTTTTAGAGGGGAGTGAAAGAGTAGGGTGACGCATCGCGTAGCGATGTGCAGCACTGCTTAATAAACCCCTTGAGGGTTTATTAAGCAGGGGTGACTGCGTACCTTTTGTATAATGGGTCAGCGACTTACATTCAGTAGCAAGCTTAACCGATAGGGGAGGCGTAGCGAAAGCGAGTCCGAATAGGGCGTCTAGTTGCTGGGTGTAGACCCGAAACCAAGTGATCTATCCATGGCCAGGATGAAGGTGCCGTAACAGGTACTGGAGGTCCGAACCCACAAATGTTGAAAAATTTGGGGATGAGCTGTGGATAGGGGTGAAAGGCTAAACAAACTTGGAAATAGCTGGTTCTCTCCGAAAACTATTTAGGTAGTGCCTCGTAAATCATTCTCGGGGGTAGAGCACTGTTATGACTAGGGGGATCATAAGATCTTACCAACTCATTGCAAACTCCGAATACTGAGAAATGCAATTACGGGAGACAGACCATGGGTGCTAACGTCCGTGGTCAAGAGGGAAACA
Organism: uncultured beta proteobacterium; assembly: GCA_963701715.1. Classification (GTDB taxonomy): domain Bacteria; phylum Pseudomonadota; class Gammaproteobacteria; order Burkholderiales; family Methylophilaceae; genus Methylotenera_A. The sequence goes on along the minus strand of CAVPAX010000008.1, from coordinate 33,194 downwards.
ACCCAGACCGACAGCTAAGGTCCCAAATGACGTGCTAAGTGGAAAACGAAGTGGGAAGGCATAGACAGCCAGGATGTTGGCTTAGAAGCAGCCATCATTTAAAGAAAGCGTAATAGCTCACTGGTCGAGTCGTCCTGCGCGGAAGATGTAACGGGGCTAAGCACGTAACCGAAGCTTCGGATGCACATGCTCTTTTAAGTGCATTCGATGAAGCTGGCGCACAGGCACGCAAGTGCATGACGCGTCAAAGCGTATCATCAAAGTCGAGTCGAAAGTGGCAAGACAGAGTGTATTTAAATGAGCATGTGCATGGTAGGAGAGCGTTCTGTAGGCCTGCGAAGGTGTTCTGTGAGGGATGCTGGAGGTATCAGAAGTGCGAATGCTGACATGAGTAGCGATAAAGGGTGTGAAAAGCACCCTCGCCGAAAGCCCAAGGTTTCCTGCGCAACGTTCATCGGCGCAGGGTGAGTCGGCCCCTAAGGTGAGGCAGAGATGCGTAGCTGATGGGAAACAGGTTAATATTCCTGTACCTCTATACAATGCGATGTGGGGACGGAGAAGGTTAGGTCAGCCGGGTGTTGGATGTCCCGGTTCAAGCGTGTAGTCAGATCCTTTAGGCAAATCCGGAGGGTCAATGACGAGGCGTGATAACGAGTGCACTTGTGCACGAAGTGATTGATACCAAGCTTCCAAGAAAAGCCACTAAGCTTCAGTTGTATAAGACCGTACCGCAAACCGACACAGGTGGGCAGGATGAGAATTCTAAGGCGCTTGAGAGAACCCGGGAGAAGGAACTCGGCAAATTAGCACCGTAACTTCGGGAGAAGGTGCGCCCCGGTAACGTGTATAGACTTGCTCTAGAAGCGTGATGGGGTTGCAGTGAAAAGGTGGCTGCGACTGTTTAATAAAAACACAGCACTCTGCAAACACGAAAGTGGACGTATAGGGTGTGACGCCTGCCCGGTGCTGGAAGATTAAATGATGGGGTGCAAGCTCTTGATTGAAGTCCCAGTAAACGGCGGCCGTAACTATAACGGTCCTAAGGTAGCGAAATTCCTTGTCGGGTAAGTTCCGACCCGCACGAATGGCGTAACGATGGCCACACTGTCTCCTCTCGGGACTCAGCGAAGTTGAAATGTTTGTGAAGATGCAATCTACCCGCGGCTAGACGGAAAGACCCCATGAACCTTTACTGTAGCTTTACATTGGACTTTGACAAGATTTGTGTAGGATAGGTGGGAGACTATGAAGCGGCGTCGCTAGATGTCGTGGAGTCAACCTTGAAATACCACCCTGATGTTGTTGAGGTTCTAACCTAGGTCCATAATCTGGACTGGGGACCGTGTATGGTAGGCAGTTTGACTGGGGCGGTCTCCTCCCAAAGAGTAACGGAGGAGTGCGAAGGTAACCTAGGTACGGTCGGAAATCGTACTGATAGTGCAATGGCATAAGGTTGCTTGACTGCGAGACGGACAGGTCGAGCAGGTGCGAAAGCAGGTCATAGTGATCCGGTGGTTCTGTATGGAAGGGCCATCGCTCAACGGATAAAAGGTACTCTGGGGATAACAGGCTGATTCCTCCCAAGAGTTCATATCGACGGGGGAGTTTGGCACCTCGATGTCGGCTCATCACATCCTGGGGCTGTAGCCGGTCCCAAGGGTATGGCTGTTCGCCATTTAAAGTGGTACGTGAGCTGGGTTTAAAACGTCGTGAGACAGTTTGGTCCCTATCTGCCGTGGGCGCTGCAAGTTTGAGGGGACCTGCTCCTAGTACGAGAGGACCGGAGTGGACACACCGCTGGTGGACCAGTTATCATGCCAATGGTATCGCTGGGTAGCTAAGTGTGGAAGAGATAAACGCTGAAAGCATCTAAGCGTGAAACTCGCCTCAAGATGAGACTTGCCCGAGCTTTAAGCTCGCTAAAGGGTCGTTCGAGACCAGGACGTTGATAGGTCAGGTGTGGAAGCGCAGTAATGCGTTAAGCTAACTGATACTAATTGCCCGTGAGGCTTGATCCTATAACCTTAAGACTTGAGGCCTAAAAGCCGAAAGACGCCAGGTTAGATCTAAAGCAAGACAATGTAATCAATACCGACCATAAATCTTTACTTCTTCCAGTTTGTTACAGACGCCTCGATGAAAATCGGGACGGCAACACAGCATTTCTGCTGATGGAAACCGCATCAGTGATACCAGTTATGCTTGGCGGCCATAGCGGTTTGGACCCACCCCTTCCCATCTCGAACAGGGCCGTGAAACGAACCAGCGCCAATGATAGTATGCTCTTCGCATGCGAAAGTAGGTCACCGCCAAGCTTTTATTTAAATTATTAAGCCTCATGACGAAAGTGATGAGGCTTATTAATTTGCACCGCATACTTCACATGCATTTCAATTGCTTGAATTTATTGGTATAATAAGCCAATGATTCGATGGGCTTTATGCCCATTTTTTGTTTCTGCTCGGTATGTAGAGTCAAAGATTATGTTTGAGGTTAGTTTTAATGCAGGATTTGCACGGATTAATTGAAAAGACTGTAGCTCAACTTGGGTTCGAGCTGGTGGATCTCGAGATTTCGAATCGAGGTAAATTACTTCGCGTATTCATCGATAAACTCAACCCAAGAGATACTAAAGATAGCGTGAATATTGACGACTGCGTATTGGTAAGCAACCAGCTAGGTAACGTACTGACAGTGGAGCATGATGTGGATTATGACCGGCTTGAGGTGTCCTCCGCAGGCATGGATAGGGTGCTTAAAAAGGAAAAAGATTTTGTGCGGTTTACGGATGAGCGGGCGCAAATTAAGTTGCGTGTGGGTATAAAAGATGAAAGTGCTAATGCGACAGATACAACGCTACCGCGTAAATCTTTTTTGGGTATATTAAAAGGCGTGGAAAATGGCAATGTGCTGCTGGAATTTGAGGGCGTTGTCTACAAATTGGCCCTAAGCAACATTGATAAAGCACGTTTAAGCCCGGTATTTTAGTTTGAAATAATAACGATAGTTTAGAATATATATTGATAGTTGGAGATTGCAATGAGTCGTGAAATTTTATTATTGGTGGATGCCTTGGCTCACGAGAAAAACGTGAGTAAAGAGGTAATTTTTACTGCACTAGAGCTTGCATTGGCTTCTGCAACTAAGAAAAAATATGATGAAAATGCAGATATTCGCGTATCGATTAATCGTGAAACCGGTGAATATGAAACGTTTAGACGTTGGCAGTATGTGGAATACGATTTACTGGAAAATTCAGCTTACCAGTTTGATGAAGAGGATGAGCGTGCCAAAGGCCGCCAAATTGGCGATTATTACGAGGAGCCGCTAGAAAGCATTGAATTCGGCCGTATTGGTGCACAAGCCGCTAAGCAAGTGATTCTGCAAAAAGTGCGCGAAGCTGAACGCGAGCAAATTCTAGAGGACTTTTTAGCACGCAATGAAAATTTAGTTACGGGCGTGATCAAGCGGATGGAAAAAGGTAATGCGCTTATTGAAGTAGGTCGCATCGAATGTTTATTGCCACGAGAAGCAATGATTCCAAAAGAGAATCTACGTGTGGGCGATCGCGTACGTGCCTATTTGTCACGTATTGAGCGTAGTGGCCGTGGCCCGCAATTGATTTTGTCACGTATTGCACCAGAGTTTTTGAAGCGTTTATTCGAGCTGGAAGTGCCGGAAATTGAAGAAGGCTTGCTGGAAATTAAATCAGCAGCACGTGACCCTGGTTTGCGTTCAAAGATTGCGGTTAAAACTAATGACCAGCGCTTGGATCCAGTCGGCACTTGTGTAGGAATGCGTGGTTCCCGCGTGCAAGCGGTGACCAGTGAATTGGCTGGCGAGCGCGTAGATATTGTGCTTTGGAGTATGGAGCCTGCGCAATTTGTAATTAATGCGATGGCGCCCGCAGAGGTTTCCAGTATTGTGGTGGACGAAGATGCACACAGTATGGATGTGGTGGTAAACGAGGAACAATTGGCATTAGCAATTGGCCGTAGTGGTCAAAACGTACGTTTAGCTTCTGAGCTCACAGGATGGACTTTAAATATTCTGACTGAAGAAGAAGCTGCCAAGAAAAACCAGGATGAATATGCCAGCGTAAGCCATTTGTTTATGGAAAAACTGGACGTGGATGAAGAGGTGGCTGATATCCTGGTGCAGGAAGGCTTTAGCACATTAGAAGAAATTGCTTATGTGCCACTTGCAGAAATGGCTGAGATTGATGCGTTTGACGAAGAAACGATTAACGAACTCCGCTCGCGTGCGCGTGCTGCCCTGCTTACAGAAGCGATTGCTAAAGAGGAAAAAGTAGAAGAGGCTGCAGAAGATCTGCTTGCAATGGAAGGTATGGATGATAAGACTGCGCATTTATTGGCTTCTAAAGGCATTGCCACAATGGAAGATTTGGCTGAATTGGCTGTAGATGAGTTAGTAGAGTTGTCCAATATGGATGCAGAGCGTGCTAAGACCTTGATTATGGCGGCACGTGCGCCTTGGTTTAAATAAAAAACTAAGGTTTTAGTAGAGAAAGCAAAGAGAATCAAAGTGGAAAGACAGGTACAGTAAATGGCACAAACAACCGTTGCACAATTCGCCGCAGAGCTAGGTTTGCCAACCGCTTTGCTACTAGACCAACTTAAAAGTGCTGGTGTTAGTAAATCTGCTGTTGATGATAAATTAGAAGAAGCAGACAAGGCAGCATTGCTGGAGTATTTACGAAAAGAGCATGGTGCTGCGCAAGCACCGAAAAATAAAATCACGCTCACGCGAAAATCCAGTACCGAAATTAAAAAAACGGACAGTATGGGTAAGGCGCGTACTATTCAGGTAGAGGTGCGTAAAAAGCGGGTATTGGTGCGCAACGAGGCAGAGTCCGAAGCGCCACCGCCAGAGTTGGTGGTTGAAGAGGTTGTGTCAATAGAAACGGCTATGCCAGAGATTGAGCCTGTGGCTGTGACAGAAGTAGCCGCTGTAGAGGCTGTAGAAACTGTCGCGCCAGTAGTTGCGGCCGTAGAAGCAAAATCTACAACGATTAAAAAACAGGTGCTAACTCCGGAACAAATTGCACTGCGGGAGCAGGAGGCTAAACGCCATGCTGCTTTGGCTGCCATGCAGGCAGAAGATGTACGTAAAAAACAAGAGTTAGCGCAGCGACGTGCTGATGAAGAGGCAAAAAAAATAGCAGAAGCAGAGGCGGCAAAAGCGAAGGCTGCGAAGCTATCGGAAGGCACGTTACATAAGCCTGTTGCTAAAGAAGGTGCTGCGAAGCCAGCGGTGAAAGATGCGAAAAAAGGTAAAGGCGATAATAAAGACTGGAACGACAAAGAAAGTAAAAAGCGTGGCTTAAAAACGCGCGGAGATATTAGCGCTGGTCAAGGCTGGCGTTCGCCAAAGAGCAAGCATAAATCACATAAAGATGATGATGAGCAAGAACATGCTTTTAATGCGCCTACAGAGCCCATTGTGCATGAGGTGTTGGTGCCTGAGACAATTTCAGTAGCTGATTTGGCACACAAAATGTCTGTAAAAGCTGCAGAGGTTATCAAAGTGTTAATGGGTATGGGCATGATGGTGACAATCAACCAAGTGCTTGATCAGGAAACTGCAATTATTCTGGTTGAAGAGATGGGGCATAAGGCGCAAGCTGCTGCAGCGAATGACCCTGAAACATTCCTAGAAGAAGCAGAGCATATAGAAGCGGTCATGGAAGAGCGCCCACCGGTAGTGACTGTGATGGGTCACGTAGATCATGGTAAAACTTCATTGTTAGATTACATTCGTCGCAGTCGCGTAGCTTCAGGTGAGGCGGGCGGTATTACGCAGCACATCGGCGCATATCACGTTGAAACGCCACGTGGCATGGTGACATTTTTAGATACGCCAGGCCACGAGGCATTTACTGCCATGCGCGCTCGCGGTGCAAAAGCGACTGACGTAGTTATTTTGGTGGTTTCTGCCGATGATGGCGTAATGCCACAAACGATTGAGGCAATTCATCATGCTAAAGCAGCAGGCGTGCCGTTGGTGGTTGCGATTAACAAAATTGATAAGCCAGAGGCACAACCAGAACGCGTAAAAATGGAATTGGTCAATCATGAAGTGGTGCCTGAGGAGTTTGGAGGCGACACCATGTTCAGGGAAGTGTCGGCTAAAACTGGCAAAGGTATTGATGAGTTGTTGGAAGCTGTGTTATTACAAGCTGAAGTTCTAGAACTTAAAGCACCTAAAAATACTCCGGCCAAGGGTTTGGTAATTGAAGGTAGGCTTGATAAAGGACGCGGCCCGGTTTCAACTATATTGGTGCAGTCTGGCATATTACGCCGGGGAGATATGATTTTAGCTGGTACTACGTTTGGGCGTGTGCGGGCGATGTTAGATGAATCTGGCAGAGAAATTAAAGAAGCTGGACCTTCAATTCCAGTCGAGATTCTTGGTTTGTCTGATGTGCCTAGTGCGGGCGAAGAGGTGATTGTGCTTAATGATGAGCGCAAAGCGCGTGAGATTGCGAATTTCCGTGCTGGCAAGTTCCGTGACGTTAAACTGGCAAAACAGCAGGCCGCTAAGCTTGAAAATATGTTTGACCAAATGGCTGAAGGTGAAGTGCAAACGCTCAACCTGATTATTAAGTCTGATGTACAAGGTTCGTACGAAGCGTTAGCGACCAGTTTGCAAAAACTTTCAACTTCAGAAGTTAAAGTAAACATTATTCATACCGGTGTAGGTGCGATTAGTGAGTCCGATGTCAACTTGGCTAGTGCTTCTAATGCCGTGCTCATTGGTTTTAATGTGCGTGCTGATGCCGGGTCACGCAAGCTGATTGATAATTTAGGTGTAGATGTACGTTACTACAATATTATTTATGAAGCAGTGGATGAAGTAAAAGCTGCACTTGGCGGCATGCTTGCTCCAGAACAAAAAGAAAATATGATCGGCACAGTGGAAGTGCGCGAAGTGTTCCGTATTTCTAAAGTTGGCGCAATCGCCGGCTGCTATGTACAGGATGGTGTGATTAGGCGTAACTCTAAAGTACGTGTGTTGCGAAATAACGTGATTATTCATACTGGCGAGCTGGATTCACTGAAGCGCTTTAAAGATGATGTAAAAGAAGTGAAAAACAACTTTGAATGCGGACTATCCCTTAAAAACTTTAACGATATTGAAGTTGGCGATATCTTAGAAGTTTACGAGGTCGTAGAGGTTGCTAGAACGCTCTAATGGCTAAGGAGTTTTCAAGAAGCAATCGTGTCGCTGAACAAATGCAGCGCGAGTTGGCTGATTTATTGCAGTTCGAGGTGAAGGATCCGCGCGTGGGCATGGTCACCGTTACAGCAGTCGAAGTGACGGGCGATATGGCGCATGCCAAAGTTTTCTATACTGCTGCCAAAGCCAGCGATAGCATTCAAAAAGGTTTGGAGAAATCGGCAGGTTTTTTACGTACGCAGCTGTCCAATCGCATGTTGTTGCGTACTGTGCCTCAACTGCATTTTGTATATGACGAATCGATTGATATCGGCATTAAAATGGCACAACTCATAGAAGCGGCGCGTGCTTCTGATAACAAATCAGGCAACACTTAACATATTGCAATTCAAACGTGTCAAAAGAAACGTCAATGGCGTTTTGTTACTCGATAAACCGCTCGGTTTTTCATCTAATCAAGCCTTGCAGAAAGTAAAATGGTTATTTCAGGCCGCTAAAGCGGGCCATACGGGCACGCTAGATCCGCTCGCAACGGGGTTGTTGCCAATCTGCTTGGGTGAGGCCACCAAGTTTGCACAATATGTGACCGATGCCGACAAAACTTACGTTGCGAGAGTTAAGTTAGGTGTAACCACGACAACGGGCGATGCAGAAGGTGGGGTTTTATCTGTTAAGCCGGTTAATGTAACGCAAAGCCAATTTGCGACAGTGGCGAAACAGTTTGTAGGTGAAATCAGCCAAATACCGCCAATGTACTCTGCCTTAAAGCATGAAGGTAGGGCCCTATATGAATATGCCAGAGAGGGCATGGATATTGCCCGTCAGGCACGACTAGTCACAATAAAAAATATAGAAGTAAATGATTTTTTGAATGATATTGCAACGATCACTGTGACTTGCAGCAAAGGTACCTACATCCGCACCTTGGCAGAAGATATTGGAGCTACGCTTGGTTGCGGTGCGCATCTCGTAGGCTTGCGCCGCACTGCGACTGCCGGATATCAATTATCGAATGCAATTAGCATTGAGCAGTTAGAAGCAATGCCGATAGAAGCGCGTGATCTGAAATTATTGCCTCCGGATTCAGCGATAGCCAATATGCCCAAGGTAACTTTAAACCTTGATGCCGCGTATTTTCTGATGCAGGGCCAAGCGGTGTGGACAGCCGGTAAAATACCGTATGGCGATTTGCGGATTTATGATGAAAATAACCAGTTCCTGGGACTGGGCTTCTTGCAGGACGATGGAAAAGTTGCACCTAAGCGCTTGATTCAAAAAATTAATCGTTAAAAAACTTGTTAAAGATGCTTGATTAGTCTAGAATCACGGGCTCATTGTAAATGAATGCTTTAGCGGATCCCCTGCTTTTGCATTGACGCTAACTAAAGGATAAAAGAGATGGCAATTACAGCACAAGACACCGCAAAAATTATTAAAGAATATCAACGCGCACCAAATGATACCGCTAGTCCGGAAGTGCAAGTAGCACTTTTGACCAGCCGTATTGCTTATTTGACTGAGCATTTTAAATCAAACAAAAAAGACAATCATTCACGCCGTGGTTTGTTGGCGTTGGTGAGCCAGCGCCGTCGCTTGCTGGATTATTTAAAAAGTAAAGATACAAGTCGCTATCAAACACTGATCGAGCGTTTGAGCCTACGTAAGTAATTATATAAAAGTGCCTGGTTTTTTAATATTTGGCTCTTTTTTATAACTGCAGTAAAAAGCCGATAGCATAACGATGTGCGTCGGCTTTTGTGTTTTTAATAATAGAAATAAGTTGAAGTAAATTTGATGTATTAAAGTTACAAGTTGTTATTGGGTAGTGAATGACAACAAATTGATAGATAAAGGAAAAACAATGTTTAACAAAGTGAAAAAAAGTATTCAATATGGTGCGCACGAGCTCACCATAGAAACAGGTGAAATTGCCCGCCAGGCCGACGGTGCAGTGATGGTGAGTTATGGTGATACAGTTATATTAGTTGCGGTAACGAGTAAAAGAGAAGTAAAAGAAGGTCAAGACTTCTTTCCGCTGACTGTGGATTACATGGAAAAAACCTATGCTGCAGGTAAAATCCCGGGCGGATTTTTCAAACGCGAAGGTCGTCCTTCAGAAAAAGAAACGCTTACAAGTCGCTTGATTGATCGCCCATTACGTCCATTGTTTCCAGAGGCCTTTTATAACGAAGTGCAAATTGTGGCAACAGTGATGTCATCGGATCCGGAAATTGATGCGGATATTCCGGCAATTATCGGTGCCTCAGCTGCGATGGCGATTTCAGGCATACCATTCTTTGGTCCTTTGGGTGCAGCACGCGTGGGCTATATTAACGATGAATACGTGCTTAATCCAACCAAAGCGCAATTAGAAGAAACGCAATTAGACTTAGTGGTTGCCGCGACTGAAACTGCAGTGATGATGGTGGAGTCTGAAGCGAAAGAATTGTCAGAAGAAGTGATGCTTGGCGCCGTGGTGTACGGTCATGAGCAAATGCAAGCTGTGATTAAAATGATCAACGAACTCGCTGCTGAAGCTGGTAAGGATGCTTGGGATTGGGTGGCACCAGAACCTGATACTGTCTTGATTGAAAAAGTGGCTAAATTGGCAGCAGCAGATGTAAATGCAGCATTCCAAATCAAGGCTAAAGGCGCACGTTCGGCCAAGTTAGAAGAAATCAAAAATCGTGTGATGGCTGAATTAATCAACGAAAATACTTCAACTGAAGAAGCTAATAAAATTAAAACAGAATTCTTTAATTTAGAAGCTAAAACCGTGCGTAGCCAAATTTTAAATGGTGAACCACGAATCGATGGTCGTGATACACGCACTGTGCGTCCGATTACAGTGCGTACAGGCGTGTTGCCACGTACACATGGTTCGGCTTTATTTACACGCGGTGAAACGCAAGCCTTGGTTGTCGCAACGCTGGGGACTGGCCGCGATGAGCAAATCATTGATGCGCTACAAGGTGAATATTCAGACCGTTTTATGTTGCACTACAACATGCCGCCGTTTGCGACGGGTGAAACAGGTCGTGTTGGCACACCAAAGCGCCGTGAAATCGGTCATGGCCGTTTAGCCAAGCGTGCGTTAGTAGCTGCATTGCCAACACCTGAAGAGTTTGGCTATACCGTACGTATTGTGTCTGAAATTACTGAGTCAAATGGTTCAAGTTCAATGGCATCTGTTTGCGGTGGTTCACTTGCCATGATGGACGCTGGTGTACCTTTGAAAAATCACGTTGCAGGCATCGCTATGGGCTTGATTAAAGAAGGCAACCGTGTTGCAGTGTTGACGGATATTTTAGGCGATGAAGACCACCTAGGCGATATGGATTTTAAAGTCGCAGGTACCGAAGATGGCATTACTGCACTACAAATGGATATTAAAATTACTGGCATTACTGCACAAATTATGCAAGTTGCATTGGCGCAAGCGAAAGAAGGCCGCACGCATATTTTAGGTATTATGAAACAGTCAATGAGCGGCGCCAATACTGAGATGTCAGCATTTGCACCACGTATTATTACCATGAAAATCAATCCTGATAAAATCCGTGATGTGATTGGTAAGGGTGGCGCAGTGATTCGTGCCTTGACTGAAGAAACTGGCACTACCATCGATATCGATGACGATGGTACCGTGAAAATCGCTTGCACCAGTAGCGAAGCGGGTGCTGAGGCGCAACGTCGCATTGCAGAAATCACCGCAGAAGTAGAAGTGGGTCAAATTTACGAAGGCCCTGTGGTTAAGCTGCTGGATTTTGGTGCAGTTGTTTCATTGCTGCCAGGTAAAGATGGATTGGTACATATCTCACAAATCGCTCATGAGCGCGTTAAGGCAGTGAGTGACTATCTTAAAGAAGGCGATGTAGTTAAAGTCAAAGTTGTTGAAATTGATGATAAAGGCAAAGTGCGGTTAAGCATGAAAGCCTTGATTGATGCGCCTGCCAAGGAAGAAAAAGCAGGCACAGAGGCAGACGAGTAATTTGCTTTCTAGAAATAAAAAAGCCCGATATCTGAACTGACCCCCAAAGGTTGGACATTAGTTTGGGTTTAAACTTAAGGACTGATTTCTGTACTCTACAGGACTCAGTCCTTTTAATTTTGTCTTAATCCTGTCGTGATTGTAATACCAAATATAATCTTTTAGCTCCTTGATGAAAGAGGCTACATCTTTAAATTTCTGGGTGTAGTAAAACTCGGTCTTTAATATGCCAAAGAAGTTTTCCATCACGGCATTATCCAAACAATTACCTTTTCTCGACATGCTTTGGCTTAAACCCCGTTCTTGTAATGCTGTTTGATAGCAAGCCATCTGATACTGCCAGCCCTGATCCGAATGCACCATCGGTGCTTCATGCGGCTTGAGTCTGCGGATGGCCTGACGAAGCATACTATCCACGAGACTATACTGCGGGCGCTGCGCCACCTCATAGGACACAATCTCTCCGTTATACAGATCCAGTATGGGCGAGAGATAGACCTTTTCTCCCAGGATATTAAACTCCGTCACATCGGTGACCCATTTTTCATTCGGGGCCGATGCCTGGAACTGACGCGCTAGCTGATTGGGTGCGACTTTGCCTACCTGTCCTTGGTAGGATTGATATTTATTCTCCCTCACAATGGACTTCAACTGCAATTGCTGCATGAGCTTCTGTACGGTCTTGTGATTTAACCATACCCCCAAACGCTTTAAAGCAAGACCGATACGACGATAGCCGTAGCGGCCTTTGTGTTGGTGATAGACATCCTGTATGAGCTGCTTCTCGTCTACATAACGATCCACCTGAAGATGGCTGTGATAGTAATAAGTACTTCTGGATAAATTAGTGACTTTCAATAGACGGTCCAGCCCATGCGTGGCCCTTAACTCAGTAATTAATGCGGCTTGGTCTTTGCGGCCAACTGCTTTTCCTGAATTAAGGTCTGTAACTTTTTTAAGTAATCACGCTCCGCACGAAGATTCAGCACTTCTTCCAGCAACTCTTCCTGCGTCATCTCTTTGGGATGTTTATCCACTTCAGGCTTAGGTTTCGTCATTTTAGGTCGTCCGCGCGGTTTAGCTATCAGGGCATCTTCCCCACCTGCATTATAAAGTCTTTGCCATTGCAAAACAGTCGTAAATGCAGGAATACCAAAGAGTGCTGCCACCCTCATGAGGGACATCCGATGGTCTTTCCTGTGCTGTAGAACGCTAAGCTTAAATTCAGCAGAATAGATTTGTGTGCGTTTCTCAAAATAGTCTGCACCATGGCGCTGGTAGCCATAGATCCATTTCTTTAGTAAAGAGCGATTGACATCATGCTTCTTAGATAGAGCTGTGTAGCCAAGCTTGAACAATTCGTAGTCCTGAATGACCTGGAGTTTTAATTCTTTTGTATATTTAGACATAAAAACTGCACCTTAATTAGTTGGACAAAGTGTCCAACTTTTGGGGTGCAGTACATATTTGGGGCTTTTTTATTATTGATATTCAAAGACTAGTTTTTAATAAGGTCTAGGCTAGACCTAAAAACAAGCATAGGGATTTTATTTGGCAACCTGCTTTTCTCTCATCTCATCCAGCGTTTTACAATCGATGCAAAGCGTTGCGGTTGGTCGTGCTTCTAAACGTTTTAAACCAATTTCCACACCACAGCCTTCACAGTAGCCATACTCATTTTCATCAATGCTACGGAGCGTTTCATCAATTTTTTTGATTAGTTTACGCTCACGGTCTCGGTTGCGTAGCTCTAGCGCCATGTCTGATTCCTGGCTAGCACGATCGTTAGGGTCTGCAAACATTGTCACTTCGTCTTGCATAGTGTGAACAGTGCGGTCGATATCGTGACTGAGCTCAGATTTCCAGTCATTTAAAATAGTGCGAAAATGGTTAAGTTGATTTTTGTTCATGTATTCCTCATCAGGTTTTGCCTGATAAGGCGTAAATGTTTTGGTGAGGGTTTCTGCCATGTTGTTTTCTGCTAACTACTAAAAAAGTAAATTAAAAGGTTATTAATTTTTAACCGCGCGAGTTTACACCTATTGTATGGGATATGCAAAAGCTTATTTTTTCTCATTTAATTCAAGCGCTAACAAGGTGTTTTCCATTAGCGTCGCAACCGTCATCGGGCCAACCCCCCCTGGTACTGGTGTAATGTAGCCAGCGCGTTCTTTTGCCGCATTAAAATCGACATCGCCGCATATAGTGCCATTGGCTAATCGATTAATGCCGATATCAATCACAATCGCCCCCGGTTTAATCCAATCACCCTGAATGAGACCGGGCTTGCCAGCGGCAGCTACGATTAAATCAGCATGCTTGACTTTTTCAGCTAAGTCTTTGGTATGGCGATGACAGCTGGTGATGGTGCAACCTGCCAAGAGCAGTTCTAATGCCATTGGGCGGCCTACGTGGTTAGAAACACCTACAATCACTGCATCTAAGCCCATTAAATCAATGTTGGATGCCTCCAGCATTTTAATGACGCCAAATGGCGTACAAGACCGTAATGTAGGTTGTCGTACTGCAAGGCGGCCAATATTGTAAGGATGGAATCCATCAACATCTTTATCTACACTGATTCGTTCGATAATGTGTTCGTCTTTAATTTGCGACGGCAATGGCGATTGCACCAAAATACCATCTACTGTGGGGTCGTTGTTTAAGCTATCGATTAAAGCAATTAATTCAGCTTCGCTGGTGCTTGCTGGCAAGTCATGTGCAATAGAGCGAATGCCGACTTTTTCACATGCCAGGCGTTTATTGCGTACATAAATGGCAGATGCTGGATCCGCTCCTACTAAAATCACTGACAAGCAGGGCGCACGCTTTCCCGCTAAAGTACGGGTTTCAATTTTAGTTTTAATGCTGCTGAGTAAGTTTTCTGCAATGGCTTTTCCATTGATAATTTGTGCTGTCATGCGGCGTAATTCAACTAATTATTAAAAATAAAGTGCCATTTTAACATATTAGAATTGACCAAACGCCTTGTTTGCGCTATATTTCTGCCTCTTCGGCGTGTAGCGTAGTCTGGTAGCGCGCCTGCTTTGGGAGCAGGATGTCGGGAGTTCGAATCTCTCCACGCCGACCAGTTTATTTTGGTCTTGCCTTTGTCGTAGCATGTAACTCAATCTGCCCGTAGCTCAACCGGATAGAGCACCAGCCTTCTAAGCTGGGGGTTACAGGTTCGATTCCTGTCGGGCAGGCCAATCTTTAAGTCTCAATGGTGGCTGTAGCTCAGCTGGTAGAGTCCTGGATTGTGATTCCGGTTGTCGTGGGTTCGAGCCCCATCAGCCACCCCATTTATGCCTTTTTAAGTGTCTAATATTGACCCTTAGAAGACATTTGTGAAGTCAAGTGAGGAAGTGCTTCAAGTAGCCTTTCATTGATATATCCCAAGATGTATGGCGCAGCAGTAAGGAGTAATTTATTTAAATTACTGGTCTCGCGCCCAATGAAATTTATGCATGATCCGGTGTACCAATGGGGCAAGTATCAGACCAGCAACAACTAAAAATACCAAACCCGCATAGAGAGCATAAAGCCCAGCAAACAATTTACCTCCATCTGTTTGTGGTGCATCTACAGGCCCCATTCCACCCAAAAGCATCGCAGAATTCAAAAATGCACTTCGCCATGAAAGTTGCTCAAAATGCTCGTAACCAGCCATTCCAATCACAATTGAAAGAATCAGCAGAGCAATCGCAGCAGCAGCGTGGCGTAACATTCGCCTGACGAATCGTTCGGGAGGAATTGGAGGATGTATTATTGGCTCGTACATGGAGAGTTCGGTCAATTAGTTCAATATTAAATCAAGTCTAACATAAAAATAAGTTGAGATTTAATTGACGACTTTTGGCCTAATTCTGCCATTATTCTGTCTAATAAAATGAGGGCATACAAGGCTGAAACTAGGCTTTCTAAGGCAAACTAAGCAAAAATATTAGACACCATTTTTGTAAATACCGTTATATATTATATGGTTACATGATTATGCAACCTAGGTTGTGATTCCAGTTGTCGTGGGTTCGAGCCCCATCAGCCACCCCATTTAAGCCTTTTTAAGTGCCTAATATAATCCAAAAGCGGGCGTTCGACAGTTTATGTAGGACGGCCCGTTTTCGCCAACAGCTGAGACGAAGAGATAGCATATCTCTTCGTTGATTAGAAAGGCGACAGCTGTATGGTATAACTTACTACAATGCCCTAATGATCTTTGCCGCGGCCATTGTTACCATGGCCATGACCCTTACCACGGTCATCGTCACCATGACGATTATCCCTGTACTCGTCACGGCGATCATCTCCGCGCTCACGACGGTCTTCCCAACGCTCGTCACGGCGATCACGATGATATTCCTGATAATAAGGAACATACTCATGGTGGTACCAGCTATCCTGCACAAAATAAACCCGCTCACCACAAGCATCGTATCTATGACAGTGTTTACGCCAGTTTTTAGCATGGCCTGGAGGTACTCGCATATAAATTGGCTCGCGTTCAATATATACGCGCTCAACGACTCTTGGTTGACGATAGATTACTCGTGGATAAGGGTAAGGGTAATCACCAATATCGATTCTGCCATAAAAGCCTGGTTGCCCAATACTAACAGACACTCCAACATCTGCAGCGAGTGCTGGAGTAGTAATGGCGGCAACAGCTAGCGCCGCTGCAATTAGAAAATGTTTCAAGTGGAATCTCCTATTGTTGGTTGTTCATAATTAACGTACGAAAACATGATCCGATGACAATTTTATTGTTGTTTCCTAATCGTTTCGTTTTAATTGTAAATCATTAATTGTTGGATATTTTGAGCATTAAACGATGAAATCGAATGACAGTTTTTGCCGAATCCAATCATGATCTTGTCTATTTAAATAAGGGCAAAGAAAGCAGGAACTAGCCATGCTAAGGCAAACATAAGCTCTATGTGCAGCCGGACAGCCCCACTTTGATGCGAAAGTAGTTCTCGAAATGCGAAAGCGGACAGACACAACCAGTGAACTCAGCAAAGAACTCCCAAGCGGCAGCTGGGAGATGCGTCGCCAAGCCACCTTTGCCCCGTCCAAAAGGGCAAACAGAATGAAGGTCAGATGGCGCAGGAGGACACTGCCAGCTGCTAAACATAAAAACACGATCCTTCCAAGTAAACTCCAGTTTACTCGACATCACTTTCGGACCTAGGGCTAGCGGTCACCCCTGCAGTGAGTGTGAAGCGCATTGCATCTTCCATGCTCATATTCAGAGGTCGTGTGGCGCTGCGAGGAACCAGCACTGCAAAACCACCGATTCCGTAACTCATGGGTACGTAAACCAGCAAACTGTCTTGCTGGCTAAATTCAGCAGGCATTTGTTTCATGTCGGTTTGAGTTACAAGGCCAACCACTTGCATGCCAGTATCTCCAAAAGTAATTGCTACGACTTGCTCAAAATCTTTCTTTTTTTCTGACGAAAAATAATCCAGTAGATCACGAATCGACAGATATACCGATTTAATTAAAGGCAGGCGATAGAAAATCTGTTCGCCTCTTGAAAACAAACGCCGTGCAATAAGGGTATGCATAAGCATTCCTACTATAAAGGCCACCAGCAGACCAGCTGCTACACCCATTCCGGGTCTGTACAATTCATCTGACATCACAGCTCGGATCGTATCCCCAAGAAAGGACTCTGTTGCCACAACAAACCAGTAGAGCAGATAAAGCGTTAGCGCTACAGGCAAGATTGTGATCAGGCCAGTAAGAATATTTTTATTAATTGATCTTAACATCTCTGTTTCCTCGTTTATGGGGATGCATAATAATATATGCAAGAACATTCGGAGTCCCAACATATTTTTTGGCAGTGTTATACGACATATCCAAGCGAGACTTACACGATATACAATCTTCGCGTTCTTAGGTGATTCGATTGAGACCTATAAATATTTGTTACACTCAGGTCGAATCTAATCATGATTCTGTCTAATAAAATAAGAACAAAGAAGGCTGGAACTAGCTATGCTAAGGCAAACTAAGCAAAAATATTAGACACTAGTTTCTAAAATAACTATATATTCTATAGAGTTACGTGATTATGCATCTTAGGTTGTGATTCCAGTTGTCGTGGGTTCGAGTCCCATCAGCCACCCCAAATACTTGTTTTAAAGTGGCTAATATCGACTCCCAAACCAGCATTTAAAATCGCTTATTGACAAAATTCGCTGTTACTAGCAATCAAATTTCCCCATTGTATTATTTTTTTCAGCGCATTTTCGCTCGCCTGATGTAGCGCGTCTGTTCCGCCTTGCGCATTAGGGGAGGCTGAGGCGGCGCTTTCCGTAATAAGTTGAGTTGAGATGACTTTCCTGGATTTTTTCTCAATCAGTAATGCGCTCAGCTGAACGACGCCTTCACTGGCAGTTGTGGTCTGAAACACGTGGTCAAAAGCTTCTATTTTTAGTTCCAAGCTGCATTTCATAGGATTATTTGTTAAATTTACCATCTTGCTCAGCTTGCCATAAAGCAGCTCTGAAGGCGTAGCTGCCCAACGGCTTTCTGCATAGAAAAATACACGTGAAGGGTCTTGATAATTCAGTCGGTAACGAATTTTATTATGGTTTAGAGATTCTGCTGCAACCGGTTGTTCGAACAATATTTTTGAAGCAATTTGTTGATTGCTTTCGCTAGAAACAGACAAACCAAAATCGTAAATGGCAGTATTTTGTTTGGCTTTGTTTGTGCCAATGCAGGCAGCTAAAGTGCTTGCGATCAGGCCGCTGATAAATAGTAAAGAGATAGTGCGCATTCTGGCCCTCATGGCTTGGTGGCAAAGCCTTCTTCACCAGGGCCTGCCGGGACCGCTGGTTTTCCAAAAATGATGCTTTGCGGATTGTCTTCTAAACCCTCAATGAGCTGGTTGAAATGAATGGCACTTCGATTCATGTTTTGAGTCAGTGAATGTAACTGCGGTAAGGTTTCATTATACAGTGTGCTGGTAAGCTGATTGGTGCTGATTTCAATTTGATTGGCTGTGTTGTGGAATTTTTTAGTGGTCAGGCTCAGCTCATTGATGAGCGGTCTTGTAGCATCAAAAGTCTGTTGCACGCTTTCTAATGACTTTACGAGTTGTACTTGATTTTTCTCGGATACCATTTTATTAGCATTGTTGAACATATTTGCTGCAGAATTGATTGCTGGCAAAGCTTTCTCAGAGGCCTTTTCTAAATTTGCAATGGCGTTATTCAGTTTCTGAACATCAACACTTGTCAAAACTCGGTTGGCCGATGCAGTGAACTGACTACTGTTTTTCAAAAGCACTTGTAGTTGTGCTAAGAGTTCCGGGCCTTTGGATATTAAATCATCCACAAGGGTTGGCCGAAGCGGAATAGTGCTACCAACGGGCAAGGCAGGCGCATTTTTGCTTTCATCATTTAGATCTATATAAGCAAGTCCGGTTATCCCTTGCCGACGAAGCTCAGCATAAGCTTCAGTACTGAGCTTTAAGTTTTTTGCGACCGCAATCTTAATCAAGATGGTGGTTTGCGAGGATGGGTCTAGTGCAATTTCTGTTACTTTGCCGATATCTACACCACGAAATTTAACGGTGCCTTCTGAGCTTAGGCCGGTAACAGGTAATTGAGAGCTTACAATGTATTCTGTGCGAGCCTGCTGCGAGCCGCTAATCCACCAATAGGCAAATGCCACGCCTATCCCAAGCATCAGGGTGAATATACCAACTGCGATTGCATAAGCTCGGTTTTCCATGGCTAATTATAATCTTTCGAGTCTGCTACGGATACTTTGGAAGAAATTGATTACAAAAGGATGATCAATTCCGGCCAGCTCTTGTAATGAACAATCTGCAATAATATGTTTCTCTTCTAATACAGCCACTCGTTCGGCTAGCGATGCCAGAGTATCCATATCATGAGTAACAAAAAGCACAGTTAATCCCAAGGATTTTTTGAGCTGTTTAACAAGATCGATAAAATTATGGCTGCGGTCAGGGTCAAGTCCCGCAGTGGGTTCATCAAGTACCAACAGTTCAGGCTCCAAAGCAAGTGCGCGGGCTAACCCTACGCGTTTCACCATACCCCCTGAAAGCTCAGCAGGAAGCAAGTCTGCATTGCGCGGCTCAAGCTCAACCAATGCCAGTTTGTGCATCACCAATTGGTAGATGGTGGACTCATCCAGTTGTTTCAATTCACGTAACGGAAAAGCAATATTGTCGTATACGGAAAGCGCTGAAAATAAAGCGCCTTGCTGGAACAGCACGCCAAATCGATTCATCAGGCGTCGTTGTGCTACTCGCTCCATTGCGTGCAGATTTTGCCCAAACAATAGCACCTTGCCACTTTGGGGCTTAGTCAACCCTATGATATGGCGCAATAATGTAGTTTTCCCACAGCCTGACCTACCTACTAAAGCGAGAATATCACCACGCTTAACCTTTAAGTTGAGATTATGGTGAACAATATTGTCACCAAATTCTGTGCAAACATTCTGTATGTCACAGATGACATCCTGATCTGGACTATTTTCCCGTGGGGTATTTTCGATGGAGTCGTCGTTCATACGCCGATACCGCGCGTTAAAATTGCAAACCAGGCATTGACTAGAATCACTCCGGATATCGCTGTTACCACTGAGCTTGTTGTGCTGTTGCTCAAGCTCTCGGTATTTGGCTTGATGCGTAAGCCGAAGTGGCAGGCGACCAATGCTACAACGAAACCAAACATAAGCCCTTTGATTAGACTGAGCGTAAGATTTACGGGCTGAACAACCAATGGCAGATAATCAAAGAAGAAGCGAAAGCTAATACCTAGCTCTAAATTGGATGCGAAGGCGCCGCCAGCAAGCGTCCAGCTTGATGTCCATAGCACGAGTAAAGGCGCAACAAAAGTCAGTCCCAGCACCTTTGGTAGAACAACTCGTAAAATACGTGAAATACCCATTGTGGTCAGTGCGTCGATCTCATCGGTTACCCGCATCACGCCGATTTGCGCCGTCATCGCAGAACCTGATCGACCCGCAACCAGCACCGCCATTAGCACGGGACCAAGTTCGCGAATAATACTGAGCCCTAAAATATTCACAATATAAATGTCTGCGCCAAACGTATGCAGTTGCTTCGACATTAAATAACCCATTACAACGCCAATCATAAAGCCTAGCAGCGCCGTCACTGGCAGGGCATTCACGCCACTCTTATATATGTTGGCGCTGAATTCGCGCCAGGGAAAATCTTGTGGACGGCGAATAAGATAGGCAATTTCTATTAAAAGTGAGCCGAACAAATGAATAAACTCTGTGAAGTGGTGCATGATATGAAGCACGCCTTTGCCTAAGCCATTAAGCGGTGCGAGCCAGTTACGCCCAGTTTTTTTAGCGGGTGGCCTTTCTAAATTGATTAGCGTATTAAATAGCACTGCATGTTCAGGCCTGAGCGATATATTGCTGTCGAGTTTGTTGCCCCAGCCTGATAAAAGAGTAGAGGCGCCGGCTGCGTCTAGCTGCTCAATTTCGTTTAAATCCCATCTTGTGGAAATATCTATAAAAAATGGCTGCAATAATTTTTTAAGTTTGGCAAAATCATTTGAAGGTACTCGTAATGACCACTGACCAAAAAGCTGGACATGATGTCGACCTTGGTTATCTTGAGCAACACGAAAGCTAGCTGCAGCCATTCAATCTCCCTTTTAGAAAGATTATACGCAGTGAAAAATTGAAAAGGCAAGCGATGAGTTGTCTGACTTGAAGCAAAAGACTACCAGCGGTGTGCTGGGGAAGATTTAGTGGACGGACGGGCTAATAATCTTATGCAGTAATGCGGCAGTTAGGATGTAGCCGAGTCGCAAATTAGCTGAAATTCTATAAAAGATTGGCTTCAGATATTGATTTTGAGCAGTTTAATTGGAACATGCGGATAGTCGAAAATAGCTATTTTATGTCTAATGAAACGCAGGGGAACAAGGCAGAAACTAGGAGAACTTAAGCGAACTAAGTAAAAATATTAGGCACGATTTTCTAGAATATCGTTATATTTGAAGTGGTTCTTAAATTAATGGCAATATTCTAACGAATTAAATAAGCTGTCATGGGGCGGAGACATAATCAGAGTTTTTTTGCTGTCTGCAAGATTATTATGTTGTTTAGAAGCTTAAATCGCTTTGATGATGTCCTCAATAACGTGTTTAGCATCGCCAAATACCATCATGGTTTTGTCTAAATAAAATAATTCATTATCTAAACCAGCGTAGCCAGCGGCCATTGAGCGTTTATTCACGATAATGGTTTTTGCTTTGTAGGCTTCTAAAATAGGCATTCCATAAATTGCAGTACCAGGTTTTTTTGCAGCGGGGTTTACCACATCGTTAGCGCCAATCACAAAAACTACATCAGTATGTCCAAATTCATTATTTATATCTTCCATCTCTACCACTTGCTCGTAAGGCACATCTGCTTCGGCAAGAAGCACATTCATATGTCCGGGCATACGCCCAGCAACGGGGTGTATTGCATATTTGACATGCACACCCTTGCTGATTAATTTGCTGGTAAGTTCTTGCAAGGCATGCTGCGCCCGCGATACCGCCAAACCGTAACCTGGCACAATAATTACAGAGTCAGCATTGGTCATTAAAAAGGCGACATCATCAGCAGATCCAGACTTCACGGCTTTTTGCGCACTATTTGCAGCAGTATCTATTGCAGAGTCACCGCCAAAACCACCAAGCATAACCGATAGAATATGTCGATTCATGGCTTTACACATGATGTACGACAAGATTGCACCTGATGAGCCCACACAGGCGCCTGCTATGATTAATACTGAGTTATTCAAAGTAAAACCAATGCCTGCTGCTGCCCAGCCTGAGTAGCTATTAAGCATGGAAATCACCACTGGCATATCGGCGCCACCGATTGGAATAATAAGGGTGATACCTAATACCAAGGCTAATGCACACATAATAAGAAATGCAAACTGGCTATCTTGAATGTAATAAACTATGCCGAAGCCCAGCAATAACAGAGCAATAACTAAATTTAGCAGGTGCTGATGATTAAAAACAATGGGTTTAGAGCTGAATTTTCCTGAAAGTTTTCCAAACGCGATAATAGACGCTGTAAAGGTGATTGCGCCAATAAAAGCACCAATAAATAACTCGATGCGTTGCACGGCAGTATGTGTCTCGGCCGTGTTATAAACAGCTGCTATTGCGATAAGTACTGCCGACAAGCCTACAAAAGAATGCATTAAGGCGACTAATTCTGGCATTTTTGTCATCGGTACCCGTTTTGCAGCAAGAACCCCTACAATGGCTCCTGAAAGAATAGCAAAGCCAACCAATGAATAGATAAGATGATGGCCTACAAACAATGTGGTTAGAATGGCTAGCACCATGCCCGCCATGCCGAGTGTATTACCTAATCTGGCGCTAGTGGGTGATGCCAAGCCTTTTAATGAGAAAATAAACAATACCGCCGATATTAAATAGGCGGAAGAAGTTAAGTTAGCATTAACAGCAATCATTTACTTTGCTCCGGAATATGTTTATCTTTCTTTTTAAACATCTCAAGCATTCTGCGCGTCACCATAAAACCGCCAAAAATATTAATCGCACTTAAAAAAACCGCAATTGTCCCTAAAATGCTGGTTAAGTTAAGGGTTTCGCCGTCAATGGTTACTGTTTGCAGCATTGCACCAACAATAACAATGCCAGAAATCGCGTTAGTTACCGACATTAGCGGTGTATGCAATGCGGGCGTTACATTCCAAACTACGTGATAGCCTACAAAAATTGCCAACACAAAAATTGTGATATTTTGCATGGTTAATAATTCGTTCATGTGAGCCTTCCCATTATTTTTCTGTAATTTTGTTATCTTTACAAACCAAACAAGCTGTTACCAATTCATCATCATCTGGAATTTGAAAATTGCCCTCTTTTGAAACAACTAACTTCAAAAATTCCAGTATGTTGCGTGCGTAAAAAGCTGACGCATCTGCGCTCACTAAGCTTGGCAGGTTGGTATAGCCAACGATAGTGACATTATGTTTAGCGACAACTTGATTCGCCTCTGCCAAAGCACAATTCCCTGCTCCATTCTTACCTAAGCCTGCTGCCATGTCGATGATTACCGAGCCAGGCTTCATCTGAGCAACCGTTTCGGCATGTAGCAAAGTAGGTGCCTCTTTATTAGGTATTAATGCAGAGGAGATAACAATGTCGGCTTCTTTCGCACGCTCAGTCACTAATTTAGCTTGGCGCAACATCCATGATGCTGGCATTGCACTCGCGTAGCCTGATTCCCCAGAAGCAATTTTAGCCTCTTCTTCCGTTTCATAAGGGACCTCTAAAAATTTGGCGCCTAGTGATTCAATTTGCTCCTTGACCTCAGGCCGTACATCCGAGGCTTCCACCACCGCGCCTAAGCGCCTTGCCGTTGCAATAGCCTGCAAACCTGCAACACCTGCACCTAAAATCAACACACGTGCTGCTTTCACGGTACCGGCTGAAGTCATCAACATCGGCATAAATCGTTGATAAAAATGGCTGGCCAACAGCACTGCTTTATAGCCCGCCACATTGGCCTGGGACGAAAGCACATCCATGCTTTGTGCTCTGGTATTTCTAGGCAAGTCTTCTAAAGCGAAAGCAGTTATACCTTGTTCTGCAATCATTTTTAATAAAGTTTGATTG
Source organism: uncultured beta proteobacterium (assembly GCA_963701715.1). GTDB lineage: Bacteria > Pseudomonadota > Gammaproteobacteria > Burkholderiales > Methylophilaceae > Methylotenera_A. The sequence continues at coordinate 9,314 of CAVPAX010000008.1, read as the reverse complement.
CCGGGATCCAGCATTCCGATTAAGACTGTGCCAGGCCTCATGGCTTTAATTTCGTCAAGGTCAGGCGCACGTACTTTTAAAATCAGTTCGGCTTTAAGCGCTTCTGTTGCCGAAGCCAGTTCGGCACCTGCGGCTTGGTAGGCTTCATCAGTAATGCTGGCACGCTCGCCAGCACCTTTTTGAATGACAACTTGACAACCAAGATTGATTATTTTTTTAACAGTTTCCGGTGTCGCTGCTACCCGATGCTCATCATTTTTAATTTCAGTAAGTATGCCAATTTTCATTTTTTGTCTTTGAATTAAAATTATTTATCGACAGGCGGATTTGCAAATTTCCACAAAAGCCTTAGCATCTAATGAGCAACGCCCTACCAACCCCCCATCAATGTCAGGCATCGCAAATAATGCATCTGCATTATTTGGCTGTACGCTGCCTCCGTAAAGAATGCGTACATTTTTAGCAACTTTTGCATCGCATCTGGCAATACGGTCACGAATAAATTTATGCACTTCTTGAGCTTGTTTTGGTGTGGCTGGAATGCCAGTACCGACCGCCCATAGGGGTTCATAGGCAAGCACTGCCTTATTAAGCAAGTCTGCGTCAAAGCGCCTGATGATTGAATCCAGTTGTCGTCCAACCACATATTCCGTCCAATCAGACTCTCGTTCTTCTTTCGATTCACCCATGCAAAATATTGGCATTAATCCAGCCTTTAGCGCTACGCTAAATCTGGCTGCGGCTGTATCGTCGGTCTCGTGTAACTGAATGCGACGTTCGGAGTGTCCAACAATTACATAAGTGCACCCATAATCTACAAGCATATTAGGGGATACAGCCCCAGTTAGTGCAGTATCTTCATTAGCACATAGATTTTGTGCACCCCAAGCCACATTTGAACCTTGCAATATAGTTTGAGCCTGACAAAGGTATGGGTATGGAACACACAACACATAATCAGCATTTCGTAAATCACGCACGCCGGCAATCACGCCCTCAAATAGCAGTTTATTCCTTGCGATACTGCCGTTCATCTTCCAATTGCCTACTACTAACTTGCGTCTCATTTTTAACCTTGAAATAACAAATGAAAAAACTATTTATCTAACGATTGCTACCAGCTCTCCTTTAGCATATCGAGCCGCCATTGCTTCTAAAGAAATTACTTTGATTTTTGAAGCATGGCCAGCACTACCAAATGCCTCAAACCGATTTTTACAGACACTTTTGGCTGCAATAGTTGCCGCTTTTAGAAATACACGCGGATCAAACTCTTCAGGGTTTTCAGCCATTTTTTTTCGCATAGTAGCAGTCATGGCCAATCTAATATCTGTATCAATGTTGATTTTGCGCACACCGTTTTTGATACCTTCAACAATTTCAGAAACCGGCACTCCATAAGTCTCTTTAATCTGTCCGCCGTAATCGCGAATCATTTGCAGCCATTCTTGTTCTACGCTTGAAGAGCCATGCATTACCAAATGGGTATTAGGAATACGCGCGTGAATGGTTTTGATTCTGTCGATAGCGAGAATATCTCCAGTAGGAGGGCGGCTGAATTTGTAAGCACCATGACTTGTTCCAATCGCAATAGCCAAAGCATCAACTTGTGTTGCTTTCACAAACTCGGCAGCTTCATCTGGATCGGTAAGTAATTGTGATTGATTAAGAATGCCCTTTGCACCGCTACCATCTTCTTCCCCCGCCTGACCGGTTTCCAGCGAACCTAGACAGCCAAGCTCGCCTTCTACAGAAACCCCTACGGCATGGGCGGATTCAACTACGCGACGGGTTACATCTACGTTATAGTCAAAAGAGGCTGGGGTTTTGGCATCACTTTCTAGCGAGCCGTCCATCATAACACTGGAAAATCCGCTGCGAATCGCCACCTGACAAACGGATGGTGAAGCGCCATGATCTTGATGCATACACAAAGGAATATGCGGATACTGTTCAATAGCCGCTTCAACCAATCTGCGCAAAAAAGGTTCTCCTGCATAGCCTCTAGCACCCGCTGAAGCCTGCAAAATAACAGGACTGTCTACTTCATCTGCGGCCTGTAAAATCGCATGAATCTGTTCCATGTTATTAACATTAAATGCTGGCAGCCCATACTGATGCTCAGCTGCATGATCTAGTAACTGTCTAAGTGAAATCAAAGCCACTATTTATATCCTTATGGAGAACATGCCAATAAATCAATCTCGGCGATTCATTAAACGCAGAATCATCGGTGTGAAAATAAGTTGCATTGCCAATCCCATTTTTCCGCCCGGGACAACCAAGGTATTAGGTCTGGTCATCATGGAGTCATGTAGCATGTTGAGCAAATATGGGAAATCAATACCCTTGGGCTGGGCAAAGCGAATGACTACCATGCTCTCATCTGCACTCGGGATATGTTTAGCAATAAAAGGATTTGACGTATCAACTGTAGGCACACGCTGGAAATTTACATGCGTTCGAGAAAACTGTGGGCAAATATGATGTACATAGTCGGGCATGCGACGCAAAATAGTATCTACGACAGCCTCATGGGAGTAACCGCGCACTTTTTGATCTCGATGCATTTTTTGTATCCACTCAAGATTAATAATAGGTACAACGCCGACCAGCAAATCAACATGTTTTGCTACATTGGCATCTGGTCCAACATATCCACCATGCAAGCCTTCATAAAACAAGACATCGGAATCAGGCGCGCTATCGCGCCATGGCGTTAATGTGCCTGCAGGCTGGTTATAAGGCGCTCCTTCAACATCGGTATGGATATATTTACGAACTTTACATTGTCCCGTTTCACCAAATTTTTTGAAATTATCGGCAAGTACAGCCAGCTCATTGGCTTCTGGACTAAAGTGGCTAAAATGACTGCCAGGGATTTTATTGTATTTCCTTAATTTTGCGTCCATTTCCTTGCGCTCATAGCGATGCATAGAGTCACCCTCAATCGTTTGCGCCTTAATACCTTCTCGTCTAAATATGTATTCAAAGCTTTCCATCACAGAGCTAGTACCGGCTCCAGATGAGCCAGTTATTGCAATAATTGGATATTTTCTAGACATGTCGACCCTTTAAATGCTTTACCTATAAAATGAACGTTCATTAAACAACGGCAATGCTTCATCTGCACCTGTGTCATAAGCGGTATGGTAACGCTCTACCCGCAACACTTCGTTACGTGATCCCATAGCGATAGGGATGCGCTGATGAACGGCTTCTGGTTGAATGTCTAAGATGCGTGTCCTTCCTGTAGAGGCCAATCCGCCTGCTTGTTCAACCAGCATCGCCATCGGATTCGCTTCGTACATTAGCCGTAGTCTTCCAGGCTTCGTGAGATCTTTTTTGTCTTTAGGATAGAGATATATCCCGCCACGCAATAAGATGCGGTGAATATCCGCCACCATGCTAGCTACCCAGCGCATATTGAAGTCTTTCTCGCGCGTACCCACTACCCCTAGTTTGCATTCCGCAATATAGGATTTAATCGGCGGCTCCCAAAATCGCTCATTGCTGGCGTTAATAGCATATTCCACAGTGTCTTCAGGTATCGACATATTCGGATGCGTCAGCAAAAATGCATTATTTTCACGATCTAGCGTAAAGCCATGTGTTCCCTTGCCGGTTGTCAGCACCAGCATAGTACAAGGGCCGTATAGAGCATAACCGGCAGCGACTTGTTGGTTGCCCGGTTGCAGATAATCGTTATCCTCTGGTGTATGGCTTTTTGGCGAATTAAGGATAGAAAATATTGAACCTATAGACACATTAACTGGCACATTTGACGAGCCATCCAATGGATCAAAAATCACTAAAAAATCACCTTTGTTGCCGTCGCCTGCAATTAGTAATGGTGCGTCCATTTCTTCAGATGCCAATCCTGCCACCAAACCGCACCTCGTTAAGTGGTCAATAAATAATTGATTAGTCGAAACATCCAGCTTCATTTGCGTTTCGCCTTGAATATTTTGGCTTTCTAATTTGCCATAAATATCACCCAAATCACCCTTTTCGGTTAGCGCAGAAATCGCTTGAATAATATCTGCGATTGTTAATATTAAAGTAACTAGATTTTTTGGCGCCAAGTCTTGGCCAGAATCAACTAAAAAGTCAGCTAATGAGATGTAATGTGTATTCATATTTCAGGCTCTTTTTCTAGATTCACTCGGCTAAATATTCAATTACTAGTTAAACCAGCAAACACACGAGAAGCGCGAATATCAGCTTCGGTAATCGTAGATAGATCTTCCATTGAAGCATCTGCGTTAGTGTTTGAGGCAAGTTCAAACACTCGATTAGCATGTCTTAGCCTTGCTCTATCCAGCGCATTTCTAATCGAGCGTGCATTGGCAAAGTGTGGCTGTGTTTGTCTATGTTTAATATATTCGCTCATAGCAATCAGTGCTTTTTCATCAAACTGATAATGCATTGTAGCAACCATTTTCCTGGCAATGTCTAACAATTCAAGTTGCGAATAATCAGGAAAATCAATGTGATGTGCGATGCGTGAAGACATGCCTGGATTCGATTGAAAGAACGTATCCATTCTGTTTTTATATCCCGCCAGAATCACTACCAAATCATCGCGGTTGTTTTCCATCACTTGCAGCAATATTTCGATAGCTTCCTGCCCATAATCGCGCTCATTCTCAGGGCGGTACAAATAATATGCTTCATCAATAAACAGCACGCCACCCATTGCCTTTTTGAGTACTTCTTTAGTCTTAGGAGCTGTGTGACCGATATATTGTCCAACTAAATCATCTCGCGTTACGCTGACTACATGACCTTTGCGCACATAACCTAAGCGGTGCAACATTTCTGCCATACGCAATGCAACTGTAGTTTTTCCTGTGCCGGGATTACCTGTAAAGCACATATGTAAATTTGGCTGAGAACTTTCAATACCCAACTGCATTCGTGCTCGCGACACGACAAGAAAAGCAGCGATTTCTTTGATTCTCTGCTTAACTGGTGCAAGTCCTATTAGGTCTTGATCCAACTTATCCAATACCTCAGCGATATTGGCATCTTTGAGAATCTGCTGTAGGTCTATACTAGCCATGTGGCGTATCTTGGCTATAAGCGCGTGTAGTATAGCGAATCACGCGGCCTTCAGCTTCTTGACGGATTAAAGCAAAACCTGGCTCACTCTCTGGACGATTCACAATAAAGCTCATCACCATCGATTCAACACCACGGGTATTGTCAAACGCATTTACTTTAATATAGGCATTTGGACAGGCTTTACGACAATTCTGCAACTCGTAAAGCACTGCTGCGCCATCTTTGATCTCAAACATGGGTAACTCCCACATATTCCAATAAACATTCCGCGGATGTGGATCATTTGTCCATTCAACTGAAACTGCCCAACCTTTGCTAATCGCATAATCGACTTGAGTTCTGATTTCATCATCAGTAAGCGGAGGTAAAAAAGAAAACTGACCTTGGGTAATATGCATATTTAGCTCCTTTGCTTAATTGGAAGTTGTAGGCGTGTTAACAAAATCTGGCGTATCGGTTGATGAATAGTTGAACGATACATCTTTCCAAGTTTCCAGTGCCTGTTCTAATGGCTTGCACCACTTGGCTGCTGCACGCAGGATATCCGGCCCTTCATTGAGAATATCTTTACCCTCGTTGCGAGCCTTTACCATACACTCAATGCCCACACGGTTGGCGGTAGCGCCCGCTTGTATGCCTGCAGGATGGCCAATTGTGCCGCCTCCAAATTGCAGGACTACATCATCTCCAAAGAGATGCAACAATTGATGCATTTGCCCAGCATGTATACCACCTGATGCTACAGGCATTACTTTTTTCAAATCGGCCCAATCCTGATCAAAAAATAGTCCACGTGAAAAATCTTGCTTTGTGAAAGAATCGCGACATACATTGTAGTAGCCCTGAACAGTCATGGGGTCGCCCTCCAATTTGCCTACAGCCGTGCCTGCATGCAGATGATCCACGCCAGCCAGACGTAACCATTTAGCCATGACGCGGAATGAAACACCGTGATTTTTTTGGCGTGTATAAGTGCCATGACCAGCACGATGCATGTGCAAAATCATATCGTTTTTGCGCGCCCAATTGCTGATAGATTGAATTGCTGTCCAGCCGATGATTAAATCAACCATGATAATATTTGAACCTAGGTCCTTAGCAAACTCTGCCCGCTCATACATATCTTCCATAGTAGCTGCGGTAATGTTGAGATAATGTCCTTTAATTTCGCCGCTATTCGCTTGCGCTCTATTGACTGCTTCCATACAAAACAAGAAACGATCACGCCAGTGCATAAATGGTTGGCTATTGATATTTTCATCATCTTTAGTGAAATCTAGCCCGCCAGTAAGTCCTTCATATACCACACGACCGTAGTTTTTGCCGGAAAGCCCAAGTTTTGGTTTCATGGTTGCCCCTAATAATGGGCGCCCATATTTGTCCAGACGTTCGCGCTCAACGATAATACCTGTAGGCGGCCCTTTAAAAGTTTTAACATAGGCTACAGGGATGCGAATATCTTCCAAGCGTGCGGCTTTGAGTGGTTTAAAGCTGAATACATTGCCAATTAAAGACGCAGTTACGTTAGCAATGGAACCTTCTTCAAACAGAATAAGGTCGTAGGCAATATACGCAAAATACTGCGCCTCCTTGTCAGTACCCGCGCCTGTGCCCGGTACTTGGTCTATACGATATGCCTTACCTTGATAGTCCTCATAAGCGGTGAGCATATCTGTCCATACTACCGTCCAAGTCGCGGTCGATGATTCGCCTGCTACTGCAGCCGCAGCTTCTTCTGGGTCAACACCCTCTTGCGGCGTGATGCGAAATACACAGATGAAATCAGTGTCTTTAGGCTCGTAATCTGGGCGCCAATACCCCATTTGCTTGTATTTAAGAACTCCACCTTTATAGCGCTCCTTAATATCGGTAATTCGTCCGTCCGTTTGCGTACTCATTATTTTCCTTCCACTATAAATTCAAAAAATCATGCGAGCATCATTGATTCGTTACTGTATAAAAGTTTTTAGTTAAGTTATATTAATAAATACTTTGTTTACAATTAAGTTTTACTTATGCGAAACCTAACGATACGGCAAATAAAAATCTTCTTGAGCGCAACAAAGCACATGAGTTTTTCACGCGCAGCAGAAGAGCTACACATAACGGCACCTGCTGTTTCTCTCCAAATTAAGGAAATGGAGGAGGATATGGGTGTTAGCCTTTTTATAAGGGAGAACAAAAGGATCGGACTTACAACAGCAGGAGAGTATTTTTTACTTTATGCGCGCCGAGTTTCAAGTACTCTAAATGAAGCCAATACAATGATGGAGCGTTTACGTGGCACTCCAATCAGTATTCTCAAAATAGGATTGGTAAGTACGGCCAAATACTTTATACCTCAAGTGTTAGCAGAATTTAAAAAAGATAATCCAAACTTGCAAATCAAGATTGAAGTTAGAAACAGACAGCAGCTTGTAGAATTGCTGCGTGATGGTGAAATCGATATTGCAATTATGGGGCAGCCCCCTAAAGAAATTGATACGCGCGTAGAGCCGTTTGCTAATCATCCACATGTGTTTATTGCTAGTCCTCTTAATCCTTTAGCAGGAAAAGTAAATCTGCCTCCAGAAGCTTTAAATGAATTTGAATTTATTTCTAGAGAGCCAGGTTCAGGAACGAGATTCATTATGGAGAGGTATTTCACCGAACATAATATCTCACCAATTGTTAGCATGGAAATGTCCAGTAATGAGACCATAAAGCAAGCTGTAATCGCAGATTTGGGCGTCACGTTCGTATCATTGCATACGATAGGCAGCGAAGTGACTAATAAGCAAATAGCTATTTTAGATATTCAAAGCACGCCAATCATTCGCACTTGGCATGTGGTTGCCTTGACCAAGCGCAATGCTTCTCAAGCAGCAGAAGCATTCAGGTACTTTATGTTAGAAAAGGGCGGGGAGATATTGTCGAAAATGTTCCCTGTAATTTTTTAATTTTTGTTTTTAGCTTGGCGCTCATTAAGGGTTTCATTAATATTAAAGGCCCGTCGTAGTATTAATTCTATCGAATTCCTTATCGCTCTCAACTTGAAGTAGCCGCGTTCTTAAGCTTTATAAGCCACCCGGAATTCCGATTTCAAGATACTTCCCATTGATAGCCTGCTTTTTAACGGTTATAGTATGTGTAACAATAATAATCGTTTTAAATTAAAAGGATATATCAATGGCTGAGCCTCGTCCGGTGCTTATCATCATTGATGATGACCCGCTCATTACAGATACTTTGCACTATGTGCTTAGCAAACACTTTGAAGTGTGTGTGGCAGATTCGCGTGCGCAAGCTAAAAGCTTATTGCGTCAGTTGGAAGAACCACCCTCTCTTGCTTTGGTTGATTTGGGTCTGCCTCCCATGCAGCATAAGCCTGACGAAGGTTTCAAGATGATTGGTGAATTGCTGGCGCACTCGCCCAGCATGAAAATCCACGTGCTTTCTGGCCAGAGTGACGATGTAAATGTGAAGCACGCACTGGCCTTAGGTGCGCTCGATTTTATTCCTAAACCTTGTGATGTTGAGCGTTTAAAAGAGCTGCTACTCAATTCTTTAAAGGTTCAAAGTGTTGAATTAACCGAGCAGCCAGAAGATAAAAATGGTGGCATGATTGGCGAGAGTTTGCCAATGCAAACATTGATTACGCAAATTCGCCAATTTGCTGATTCGCCTTTTCCAGTGTTGATCGAGGGTGAATCTGGCAGCGGTAAAGAACGTGTCGCCAGTAATTTTCACCGCTTTAGCAAGCGCGCAAAACAGCCTTATTTATCCATTAACTGCGCGGCTATTTCACCTATGTTGGCGGAGTCCATTTTATTTGGTCATGCCAAAGGCGCCTTTACTGGCGCGAATACTGCCAATGCTGGTTATTTTGAAGAGGTGGGCGAAGGTACGCTTTTCTTGGACGAAATAGGCGAATTACCACTGGAAATGCAGGCCAAATTATTGCGCGTGTTAGAAAACGGTGAGTACACGCGCGTTGGCGAAACACAGGTGCGCAAGAGCAAAGCGCGCGTAGTGGCCGCGACCAACCGTGATTTGCGTGCAGAAGTGCGTGCCGGTAATTTCAGGTCTGATTTATATCATCGCTTAGGTGTATTTGCCGTCAAGGTTCCGCCATTGCGTGATTTAGGTGAAGATAGTCTGATATTGCTGGAACACTTCAATGCGTTTTATGCGCGTGAAACAGGTCAGCAGCCTTTTAAATTGGATGATAAAGCTAAATCCCGTTGGTTGAGCTACCATTTCCCTGG
>CAVPAX010000007.1:0-177374 GCA_963701715.1 uncultured beta proteobacterium | reverse complement strand
AGCCATGCCCAATTGCTTCGTGTAGCAAAATACCAGGCCAGCCAGCGCCAAGCACTACCGTCATGCTGCCCGCAGGAGCAGGGCGCGCATCAAGATTCACCAGTGCTTGATGTACAGCCCTTTGTGCATAATCTTGCAATACTTCATCAGAAAAGTAATTATAGTCAAAGCGACCGCCACCACCCGACGAACCCTGTTCGCGACGCCCATTGTGCTCTGCTATTACCTGTATTGAGATACGTACTAAAGGACGTATGTCACCCGCCATAACACCATCACTGCGCGCCACCATCACTACTTCATATTCTCCAGCAATAGAAGCCATAACTTGTGTGATACGTGGATCGATTTTGCGTGCAAATTGTTCTAAGCGTTCTAATAATTTTACTTTTGCATCAGCACTCAAACTGGCAATAGGATCTTGCGGTAAATAAAGTGCCTGCGCCTGGCGCGTTATAATACTTTTACCTGTTTGCTCTGCACCTAAAGCAGCAATAGATCTTGTAGCATTCGCCGCTTGCTGCAAAGCGGGTAGGTTGATGTCATCAGAATATGCAAAAGCAGTTTTTTCACCGCTCACGGCACGCACGCCAACGCCTTGATCTATACTGAAATTACCAGACTTTACTTGGCCTTCTTCCAAGCTCCAGGATTCACTGCGGCTATATTGAAAATATAAGTCAGCATAATCTACTTGGTGCGACATGATATTGCTCAACACGCCCTGCAAAGCTTGTGTATCAAGCCCCGTAGGTTTAAGCAACACATCATGTGCTATATCGAAATGGTTTAATTTGGCGGCGGTTTTCATTGGGTAATTGCTTAGCTATAGATAGATACTATACCAGTACCACATAAAAGCGGCGCTAAGTATATTCTTGAAATATGTTAGTTCAAGCGATTAGATTGCTTTAATTGTCTTATGTTTCAACGCCGGTAAACTTTTGCGCAGACTTGCCTGATAATCGCGATTCATCGATGCAATAACAACGCCAGAACCGCGCGGCAGTCTGTCCAACACTACGCCCCAAGGGTCTACGATCATGCTGTTACCATGTGTTTCGCGTCCTGATAAATGATAGCCGCCTTGTGCAGGCGCTATCACATAACACAAGTTTTCAATGGCCCGGGCACGGATTAAGCTCTCCCAATGTGCTTTGCCTGTGGTTTCAGTAAAGGCGGATGGCACCACTATCATATCCACTTCACCCATGGCGCGATACAGTTCCGGAAAGCGTAAGTCATAGCAAATCGAGAGGCCGATTTTCCCATAAGGTGTATTGACTGTGACGACACTGTCTCCTGATTCGATGGTATTTTCTTCGTGATAATGTTCGGTGCCTAAATCCAAACCGAAGAGGTGAATTTTGTCATAACGAGCAACTTGTTCACCTTTGTCATTGTAAACTAGACAACTATTGCGCACTTTGTTAGGGAAATTGCTTTCTAACGGAACTGTTCCGCCGATGAGCCAAATTTTGTATTCGCGTGCCATTCTGGATAGAAAACGCTGGATAGGGCCGTCATTAGGTTTTTCTCTGACCTGTACTTTGTCGCTGTCTTTTACACCCATAATGCAGAAATATTCTGGTAAGACTACAATTTTTGCACCTTGTTCGGCAGCAAGGGCAATGAGTCGCTCGGCCTCGATAAGGTTGGAGGAGACATGTGGGCTAGAGGCCATTTGAATGCCTGCAACTTTTACCACGCCGGCAACGGCTTTAGCTGGTTTTTCTGCTTTATTTCGCGACGTGATTGGCATAATTGCTTTCATATTCTTAATTTTGTACTAACAAATCTACTCGATTTATGGATGCAATGGCGAAACACTATTTGGTTTCTGTGCAGCATCTTTCTCAGATTCTACCTCTTGTGGATTATCCCATGTACCGGTAATGATATATTCAGTAGAGGCAATTTTATTAAAAGGGTCCTTTAGTATCTTTTGCGCAACAAAAGCAGCTGCCCCGGCGATCGGACCTCCTGCTAGCGCAGCCAGTGACAGGCTATCGCTGACATGCGGTGTGACTTTAACTTTTAATCTTTGTGTTTCGGTTTTTAAGTTGGTTTCACCTTTAATTTTTGTTTCTGCTGCGGGGCCAGTCATAAAAAAATCATCGCTGCGCATAATGCCATTATCAATTTTTGCATTTGCGCTGATTTTGTCAAAAGCAAAGCCGTCACTGAACAAATCTCTAAAATCAAGGCTTAACCGTCGCGGCAGGCTTTGCAAACTCAATAGGCCGAACAAACGTCCAACTCCGGGCTGTACTTTTAGGATCTGTCCTTTGCTGGCTTCTAGCTTGAAATTGCCATTTAAGCTACTTGTTTCAAACTCGTGGGGGCTGCCCGCCCATCGCAACTGACCAGCGATCTCAGCTTCACCACCTTTAACTACATCAGGCTGGCCAAAACGTTTGAGCGTATTGCCGATATTGCTTACGCTCAATGAAAACTTCAGGTTTGTGTTGGGGTTGCTGGTCCAGTTATGCCAGTTGCCATCTGCAGATAAGATGCTGTCAGGATTAGTGATTTTAGCTCTTTGGATCACCCAGTCATCACTACTTTCAATGGCATTAAGCTCCAGATTCCCTAGCTTTTTATTGCCCAGCTGAAAGTTTTCGGCGATGACATCCAGCGCTGGATAGCCATTAGCCAGTTTTTTAATGTCTTTTTTCGCAGTGACTTTGGTGTCAGGTTCATTACTATGTGGGATGGTTAAGTTTTTCAGGCGCGCGATAATTTTCCCGTTACCGCCGCTTTGCCATTCGGCATTGCCCGTAATTTCTTCGCTACTTATCGACATTTTTAGGCCTGTTGCGCTGGGTTGTGCAGCCAGCTTGAGCGTATTTATACTGCGGCCAAAAATATCTAATTTACGTATCGCAACATCTGCTTTTTCAATTATTGAAGAGTATGAATCCGCCTTATTGCTGGATTTGTTAAACAGGGCCAGCCAGTCATCTGCATCAACGTAATCCAGTTTTCCATGTAGCGATAAGCCTGCCTGTGCAGGCAGTTCAGCTGGAATGTTAATGCCGATATCACCACGTTCAAGAGAAAGCTTTCCAGATTGGTCAGTGCGTAATAATTTTGCAGAAACAGCATTACCATAAGTGATTTTGATACTGTCATTATTCGGGCTCAGTTGTTTTTTGTCGATGCTGAAAGCCAGTGCCTGATTGGCTTCTTTGCCAAAAGGCGGCGGCAATTGAAGGGCCATGCCCACGAGGTTTGATCGCAGATTGACATCGACCAGCGGTTTTTTGATGGTAATCTCTCCAGCCCAGTCAGCGCTTCCCTGCATATTTTCTGTCAGCATATTTGAGGCCAACTTTTTGATGCCTGCCTCGTTAAAACGACCGCTGGCGTTCACACGTAATATCTTATCGCTACCCGTGCGCAAGCTAAATTGCGCAGGCCCGCCAAGAATTTCAGTGTTAACATTTTGTGCGGTTAGACTGTTCTCGGTAAAGTTCAGTACGCCATTTAATTTACTAAGCTCCGGCAAACCTGCATCATCATTTGCATAAATGGTGCCGTTAGTGATTTTATAGCTGCCCTTGTACTTCGCAGCATCCAAGTCTTGCATGGGGATTTTTAATTCCAGGTTCAATTTGCCGCTACCTGCAGTTTTCAAGCCATCTGTAAATCCCTGCGTCACCAATTTTACCGGGCTTTCATTCACAAACCTGATACCATCGGCTACAGAACCCTCTACTTCGCTGACAATATGGAGCACGGGCCAGTCTGCATCCAATTGCGGAATCTCGGCCCTGCTTTTGATGATCTTATTGCCGAAAATATGGCCTCTGTTGGCATTGAGCACCATACGTTTGCCTTCGAAAAGCATATCCAGCCCTAAACCTTCAATCGTTGGCCAGCCTGTGCCATATTCCAACAGGGCATCGCTGACTTTGGCAGTGACTCTAAAAAGCCCAAGTCTTTTATCAAGCTGATTTTTACTATTCACATATGGAAAATCGGCAAGGTTACCTTTAACTGTTAGATTTACGTCCTCCGCGCGACCAGCCAAAATAGAGGTGTCCAGCCATTGCAGGGTTGGCTTGCCCAATATAATGGGATAGTAAAATGTCGCAAATTTTGCATTGCCTTTACTAAACTTTCCATTCAGATCCAGATAGCCGCCTTTGATCTTATTCATATCGTAGCTGGCGTTTACAGTACCGGTAATGTGCGGGCTGCTGATATAAATATCTTCGGCTTGTATTTTTGCCTTGTCCCCATTGATTTTCCAGCTGATTTGCCCAGTTAATTTATCCGCAGGAATTGGCCAGCGCAAAATATCTTTTATATCAAGCAGTGCATTTTGTGATTGCAGCGTGACTTCACCACCGTCTTCATTGGCTTCTATTTTGCCTGTTAAATTAGTGAATCCGGGAATTTTTTGATAAGCATTAAAACCAAGCTGTTTAAATGCAGTATTAATTTTATATGTAGCCGGCTTGTCTGTGCCGCCTTCATAACTCAAGGCGAGTGCCTGCAGCTCACCGACGGGTGATAAGCCGTTTAAGGTAGCATTCGCATCTTCCGGAAGGTTTAAATATGGTACAAGTTGTTTGATCGTGGCCAGGTTAAATTGATCCAGCTTAATATCTTCTTTTATCCAAGGTTTACCGTTTTTTGTACTGGTTGCATAATAGCCACGGCCATTGTTAATATTTAGGCCAGTATTGGTGCTGAGCTTGATATTTTCTGCAAGTATGGTTTGTGTATTTTTGAAATCGCTCCAGCTAATATCGCCTGTGAATTGCCTGGCAATAAATGGCTTAGTTTGCTTGTTTATGACAAGCGATAAATTATTTAATGCAGCGTGTGTTTTAATTTTTTCAATTTTGGCATCGGCAAAATCCAGCGTAACTTGCGCATCCCCAGTGCCTGTCTCTATATCTACCGGGTAATCCAGCCAAGGCCGCCATACTGCCAGGTCAGCTTGTTCGAGCTGGGCAGACAATTCACCGTGCCAAGCTTTAAATTTGCTGATATCGCGCCCCACGAAGCGCCCGCTGGCTGTGATGGGCTGATTCGTTCCGACAGAAGGTAATGCCGAGAGTTTAAACTGGTGTTGTCCAAAGAGACTCCGCCAAGTTGGGTTAGAAAGTGTCAGGTTTAGCTGTTTAAGCGATAGCGGCGGTGCCTTGCGTAAGTCATCCAGCCAAGTCACTTTTGCGTTGTTGACAACAATTTCACGCTGGCTGAGCAGCCAGTTGGCAAAGTCAGGCTTGCTTGGCCCCGACAAATCAATCCCAGCAAAAAAAATACTGCCATTTGCCTCGCGCCTGATGGTAAGTTCCGGCTGATGCACAGTTAAGTTTGACAAATGCGGATGCAGTATAGGAATGCTCAGCCATGAGATATCAGCTTCTGCAGCGTTTAAATGAAAAGCTACACGATTTTCTGCGTCAAATAAATCGATATTCTTAAGTGAGAAATGCGGCGAAATTCCATTCCATCCGGTTTTAATGTCACCGATACTAATTTTTTGGCCTAATCTTTGCGAAGCATAGCTGGCAAGGTCATCCTTGTACCGATCAATATTCGGAAACACTACAAAGCGCACTGCAAGCGCCGCCAGAATAAAGACCAGCAGCAGCGATAGCAATAAATATAACACCCAGCGAGATAAATTTTTAAATGAGGTCATTTTTTGGTGGGTTTTGATGATGTTTTTAATAATTAACCTGCACTCTTAACTGAATGTTTATTTTACTTTAATTTATATGAATAACTTGTTAATAAAAAGTAAACATTTGATTAGAAATCGCGCTGGATTACTTTAGAATAACGCCTTTTGGAAAATTTGGCTGACGTTTGGTCGAAAAGTTCATGTTTAGTTTAGGCGTATATTGATTCAATTTAGAAATTTAACGCTGACGCGCGGTGTAAAAGTGCTACTGGAAGCAGCGTCTTTTCAGCTACACCCAGGCCATAAGGTCGGTCTGATTGGTGCGAATGGCGCCGGTAAGTCCAGCCTGTTTGCTTTATTGCGAGGCGAGTTGCAGCCTGAAAAAGGCGATCTTGAAATCCCGCCCAATTGGGTAATCGCGCACGTGGCACAAGAAACGCCAGCGCTAAATCAGCCTGCGCTTGAATTCACGCTGGATGGCGATGCTGAGTTGCGCGAAATTGAAAACGCGCTCATTGAGGCTGAAACGGAACATGAAGGTGAAAAAATCGCAGAGTTGCACCATCGCTTAAGCGATATCGAAGGCTATTCCGCTAAGGCTCGTGCTGCGGCCTTGCTGGATGGTTTAGGCTTTAGCCAAGCAGATTCAGCGCGACCTGTCAGCGATTTTTCTGGGGGCTGGCGCGTGCGTTTGAATCTGGCGCGCGCGCTGATGTGTCGCTCTGACTTGTTATTGCTGGATGAGCCGACAAATCATCTGGATTTGGACGCGGTGATTTGGCTGGAAAGTTGGCTACGAGATTATCGCGGCACGCTTTTGCTCATCTCGCACGACCGCGATTTTTTAGATAACGTGATTGATAACATGCTGCATATCGAGCAACAACGCATCACGCTGTATCGCGGCGGCTATAGTGATTTTGAACGGCAGCGTGCTGAAAAGCTGGCGTTGCAGCAGGCCATGTATGAAAAGCAGCAGCGCAAAGTGGCGCATTTGCACAGCTATATTGACCGCTTCCGTGTGCAGGCCACCAAAGCACGCCAGGCGCAGAGCAGAATCAAGGCGTTGGAGCGTATGGAGATGATTTCTGCAGCGCATGTGGATTCACAGTTCAGCTTCGAGTTCCGCGCACCTGCTAGCGCGCCAGATCCTTTGCTGGTGCTGGATGACGTGGATGCAGGTTACGCAGATAAAAAAATCTTAAATCAAATCAAGCTGACTATTCGGCCGGGCGAGCGCATTGGCTTGCTCGGTAAAAACGGTGCTGGCAAATCAACGCTCATTAAACTGCTTGCTGCCGAACTAAAACCGTTAGCCGGCAAACGCGTGGAAGGTAAAGATTTAAAAATCGGCTATTTTGCACAACACCAGCTTGAGCAGCTTCGCCCCAATGAGTCTCCCCTGCAGCATATGCTGCGTCTGGACCCCACCACACGCGAACAGGAACATTTGAATTATCTTGGCGGTTTCGATTTTAAAGGTGATATGGCGCGCTCGCCTTGCGAGAACTTTTCCGGCGGCGAAAAATCGCGTCTCGCCTTGGCGCTGTTGATCTGGATGCGGCCGAATCTACTTTTACTCGACGAGCCCACCAACCATTTAGACTTAGAAATGCGCCACGCGCTTACTTTGGCGTTGCAGGATTACGAAGGCGGCGTGGTTCTGGTTTCACACGACAGAGCCTTGCTACGTGCCAGTTGCGATAATTTTGTACTGGTTGCTAACGGTAAAGCGGAAGCGTTTGAAGGCGATCTGGAAGACTATAAAAACTGGCTGAACTTACAACAAGCAATGCAAAAAAATACGGAAAAAAGCGGACAAAAAGCCGCACAAGATGATGCTCTGCAGACCAATATCCATGAGGCTTCCAGGGCGTCTAATTTGAATGTATATA
The DNA here is from genome assembly GCA_963701715.1 of uncultured beta proteobacterium. Classification (GTDB taxonomy): domain Bacteria; phylum Pseudomonadota; class Gammaproteobacteria; order Burkholderiales; family Methylophilaceae; genus Methylotenera_A. The sequence goes on along the minus strand of CAVPAX010000007.1, from coordinate 169,832 downwards.
CTCAGCAAAAGCAAGATAGGCAAGCGCGCATTGTGGCACGCCGGCCGTTATTAAAAGAAACCGAACAGATAGAAAAACAGCTGGAAAGATTGAACCAGGAAAAATCCGGACTGGATGCGCGCGTCAGTGAATCGAATCTGTACGAGGCAGAGAACAGGGAAGAACTCCAACGCATACTCAAACGCCAATCCGAGCTGACTGACTTAATCGACCAGACAGAAACGCGTTGGCTGGAACTGCACGAGCAATTAGAATGCTTGCCTGAGATTAACTAGATTTAATTACTTATTAAGAGACGATATGGATTATTCAAAACGCCTTACCTTACTTCATGCGCTATGTCTCGCCGAAACCTTTGATGACAGCGCGAAACCGAATATCAATCTGGATGAATACGATGCGCTGGATTCCGCACATTATCTTGCCAGCTACTTAACATTCAAGGCGATTCAGGTGGCCGATAGGCAGCCTGCGTTTGAACATAAAAATAATTTTGATATGTTAAGCGTCTATCAAGCCTATGCGCTATTGGTTTTTGCGTTTTTAACAGCGCCGTTGACGCAAGAGGATATCAACCCGGATTTAACCGCAGCGCAAATTATCATCGCCAAAACGCTTTTTGCAGGTTTGCCTGAGGCGGAGTTGATTGAGATTATCGAATCAGGTTTCAATAAATTCAAGCTGATAGGCGATGCCGAAGCAGAGCACTGGATGGAGTTCCGCGAGAATCTGGATAAAGTCACAGTGAGTTTTGTAGTTGCCGGAACCGATGACGATAGCCCGCACAGCAAAGAAGAAGTGCTACCGTTATTTGGTCAGTTATTGAGCCAATTATGCGAGGCGTTTGAAGCTTCCTGATTAACCAGGAATTACTGGCAAAGAGCTTTTAAGTCGCGACCCAAGATCAGAAGGGCAAAACAAGTAAGTTGATCTTTTCTTCTGTAAAAAGGGTAAAAGTTTTTTAGAAAAATGTAGCTTTTTTTTAGCCTGCTTTTACCTTCAAACAAGTAGCAGTATTCTGCCAAATATTGTCGATTCATTTCTGATGTATCAATATGACTATACACATTTTTAACGAATGGGTATAAACCCAGACTAATTTTCAGGCTAGAAGAAATTTTATTTTCACCCTGCTTAACTTCCCCTTCTTTCTTTGCGCCGATCACATTGTTACTATGCTGACGGTAATTAAGGCGAGGTTCCGGAATAAAGGCTCGCCGACCAATTAACTCTGCAATTAACGCAAGGTGATAGTCATAGGGAATGTCTGGCATAAGTCGTAATGCGTAGTTTCTTAATGCCGAGTTAATCATGACGGATGCACCTTGCACACTATTTGCAAACAGCAACCCATTGATACCTTCTTTTTTACCCCTGTTTCCTATAAAGCGCTCACTGATAACATTGAGATTACTGTCAACAACAGCAGCATCCGAATGTACAAGTGCAGGAATTCGTTGCTCGGTTTCCAGTGCTTTCAGTTTCTGTAAGCTCGTTGCTATCTTTTCGGAATGCCATATGTCATCCTGATCACAAATACAAATGTAATCTTCGCTGGTCATTGATAGCAAGTGATAGAAATTTTTAATATACCCAAGGTTGCCCATATTGTCGCTTACCAAGGATATTCTGCTGTCTTGTGCGGCGTATTGCTTGATTATATCTATCGTATTGTCAGTCGAACCATCATCACGTATCAACAGATGCCAGTCGACATGTGTTTGGTGGATGATTGATTCAATCTGTGCTCTCAGATAACGCTCACCATTGTAGGTGGCCATGACAATTTGGACTTTGTCTGTGGATGTATTGTCAGAGGATTTGGGTTTGGTGTTCATTTATGCAGGCAAGACATCGGTAATCAAGTTGAATGATTAGATATTGTTTAAGAAATGAGTAAAATAATCTACTACTTTTCTTTCAGTGCAGTGAGCGAGGGCAAACTGGTAGGCTTTCTGACTAAGTTTTTCGATTTCCACGGGGCTGCTCCATAGTTGCTCAATCTTGCCCGACAGATCCGGTGCGTCCTTAGGTTGGCACAAAATACCAGTTTCGCCATTTTGAATATAGTCATGTATTCCACGCGAGTCAGTAACAATCATTGCTTTCTTGAAAAACATACCGGAGACAACAGTCACTTGTCCGCATGGAACTTGGCTGTCGCGGAGTGGTATTACCATAAACTGGCTATGTGCCAAAATATTATGTGCTTGGTCAAGTGGTATATTGCTATACACCTTTACATTATTTGGAATACTCAGATGTTGAATACTGTCTTTGCTAGCAACAACTACCAGTTTAATCTGCGGTAGTTTTTTCATTGCTTCAAATAGTGTTTTATAGTCACGACCCTGACTACCTAAAGCGCAAATGTATGATCCAGTTTCAATCGGACTTTCCGATAAGTCCACTTTAGGATGATGTACTGCCCAGTGTAGCATGTCGATTGACTCAATAGGGATGTCAAAGTAATCAGCGTAAAGCTTTCGCTCAAGGGTGGAGTAGGTAACAAACCGTTTGGCTTGTTGGAATGCTTTTGTCATCAGTTTGCGCTGTGTTCCGTGCGGCAAGTCTGTAAAGTTAAATGAATACACCAAATGAGGCACGTTTGGACACATTAATTTAGCAAAACTACCTGCATATAATGCGGGCCTGGGGCCATGCGATACCAATACAGACTGTCCTTTTCTGGCTTCATTCACAGCACGCATGGCAGCTATAACCCTAGCAATGGAGTCTCTTTTTGGCAGGATTTTTGGAAGTTTCACAGCCTTGCTTGAGTAGTGCAACCATTCTAGATTGCTGTTTTGAAACTCATCCTTAAGCCAGCACCAGCTTGGATCTAAATCGCTAAGATTAATAATTTTCATTGAATGCAGAAAGAATAATACAATGCGTTAAAGCATATCACATCAAGATTGCAAAGAACGTAGTGCATTCGGGTATATTTGTATTGGCGGGCTTACAGTTAATAATTGATAGACCAAAAAAATTCTGAATAGGCACTAAGCGATTTCGCGCGTCTCCGCAAATTGTATGTCAGGATATCGCTCTTGTGCCATCTGCAGGTTCACGCGATTTGGTGCAAGGTAAACGTAATCATCCGCGCCATCCAAGCCCACATTAAAGCCGTATTTGTCTGCAATGGCTTTCATATCGGCGTCTTTGCCTTTCAACCAGCGCGCGGTGTAGCAATCGTAAGGTTCAAACACCATATCTACGCCGTATTCGTGCTCTAGACGGTGGGCGACCACGTCAAACTGCAGCATACCTACTGCGCCTAGAATCAAGTCATTTGAAAGTAATGGGCGGAAAAGTTGCGCAGCACCTTCTTCCGAAAGTTGTTTGAGGCCGATTTGCAGTTGCTTCATCTTCATCGGGTTTTTGATGCGTGCGCGGCGGAAGAACTCTGGGGCGAAAGAGGGGATGCCAATGAATTTAAGGTTTTCGCCTTCGGTAAACGTATCGCCCAATTTAATCGTGCCGTGGTTGGGGATGCCGATGATGTCGCCGGAATACGCCTCGTCCATGGTGGTGCGGTCTTGCGCCATAAAGGTGATGGCGTTGTTGACGGATAAAGTTTTGCCGGTGGCGACTTGCTTGATTTTCATGCCGCGCTCGAAACGGCCGGAACATACGCGCAAAAACGCGATGCGGTCGCGGTGTTTCGGGTCCATATTGGCCTGAATTTTGAACACAAAGCCGCTAAATTTCGGCTCATTGGCTTTTACCTCGCGCGTGGCGGTGTTGCGCGATTGCGGCGGCGGTGAGAGGTCAACCACTGCGTCTAATAATGACTGTACTCCAAAGTTGTTAATCGCGGAGCCGAAAAACACCGGAGTTTGTTTGCCGCTTAAATAGCGTGCTTTATCAAACGTATGCGAAGCACCGCGCACCAGCTCGATATCTACGCGCAAGTCATCTGCAACATGGCCGAGCAGTTCGTCTAAACGCGGGCTATCCAAGCCTTTGATGGTTTCGGATGTGCCTTTTTCCGCGCGTGGGTCAAAAAAGGAAATCTCATCGTTATAAAGGTGATACACACCACGGAAACTTTTGCCCATGCCGATCGGCCAGGTCATCGGTGCGCATTCCATGCCGAGAGTCGATTCGATTTCGTCCAGCAGCTCAATCGGCGGGCGGCTTTCGCGGTCCAGCTTGTTTATAAAGGTGATAATCGGCGTATCGCGCATGCGGCACACGTTGAGCAGCTTGATGGTCTGCGCTTCCACGCCGTTGACGCTGTCAATCACCATCACGGCAGAATCCACAGCCGTCAGCGTGCGATAAGTATCTTCCGAAAAGTCATCATGGCCTGGCGTATCCAGCAGGTTAATCATGTGTTCACGATACGGGAACTGCATCACGGAGGAAGTCACGGAAATGCCGCGTTGTTTCTCTAGCTCCATCCAGTCAGAAGTCGCATGGCGCGCGGCTTTGCGCCCGCGTACTTCACCTGCAACCTGAATCGCGCCGCCAAACCATAACAGCTTCTCGGTCAGTGTGGTTTTACCCGCATCCGGGTGAGAAATAATGGCAAAAGTACGGCGGCGGGAGATTTCTTCTTGCAAGGATGACATGTTCAGGGTGTGGTTGAGGTAAAACGCTATTTTACCTCAAATACCCAAACGTTCATCATTCCTGCTTATACGGAAAGGATGTTATCTATTACCTTACAACTTCTTTCAACTGATCCAAAATTGCAGGGTTATCCAAGGTGGAGATATCCGATGTGATTTCTTCACCTTTGGCTAGGCTGCGTAACAACCTGCGCATAATCTTTCCGGAGCGGGTTTTGGGCAAGTTGTCGCCAAAGCGGATTTCATCGGGTTTGGCGATTGGGCCGATTTCTTTGCCTACCCAATCGCGCAGTTCTGCCACGATTTTTTTTGCTTCATCACCTTCTGGCCGTTTGCCTTTTAATACCACGTAAGCCACCACGGCTTCGCCTTTTACATCGTGCGGTTTGCCAACGACGGCGGCTTCAGCCACCAAGTGGTTGGCAACGAGAGCAGATTCGATTTCCATCGTGCCCAGACGGTGACCGGAAACATTCAGTACGTCATCAATGCGGCCCATAATGGTGAAGTTGCCGGTTTTGGCATCGCGCACGGCGCCATCGCCCGCGAGATAAGTTTTTCCTCCTAAATCGACAGGATAATAGCTTTTAACATAACGTTCAGGGTCGTTATAAATCGTTCGTATCATTGATGGCCAAGGCTTTTTGATGACCAGCAAACCGCCGGTGCCCCATGGTACGTCTTTGCCGGTTTCATCCACCACATCGATATCAATGCCAGGGAAGGGTAATGTGCATGAGCCGGGAACAAGCGCAGTCGCGCCCGGCAGCGGGGTGATGACATGGCCGCCGGTTTCTGTTTGCCAGAAGGTATCAACAATCGGACAACGTCTGCCGCCTACGTTTTCAAAGTACCATATCCAGGCTTCAGGGTTAATCGGCTCACCTACTGAACCTAATAAGCGTAAGCTAGTTAAATTGTAGTTTCTAGGATGTACTTCCGGGGTGGTTTCGGAGGCCTTAATCAACGAGCGTATCGCTGTCGGCGCAGTATAGAAAATTGTTACTTTGTGTTTTTCGATCATTTGCCAAAAACGGCCAGCATTAGGGTAAGTGGGGATGCCTTCAAAGACGACTTGTGTCGCGCCCATTGCAAGCGGCCCGTAGGTTATATATGTGTGGCCGGTAATCCAGCCTACATCGGCTGTACACCAGAATATATCATCAGCCTGAATATCAAACGTCCAGCGCATAGTGTTCATGGCATGCAGCAAATAGCCTGCTGAGCAATGCTGTACGCCTTTTGGCTTGCCAGTGGAGCCTGAAGTGTAAAGTAAAAATAGCGGATGCTCTGCATTTACCATCACTGGTTCACAGGTGTCTGCAACACCTGCTACGAGGTCATGCCACCAGATATCATTTGCATTGCAGGTGATATCTAGTCCGGTTTTTTTGAGTACCACGACTTTTTCAATGCACTCACACCCGCCCATTGCAATGCCTTCGTCCACTGCTACTTTTAAGGGCATGGTTTTACCGCCACGGAATTGACCATCTGAGGTGATGACGGCCTTTGCGCCTGCATCAATAATGCGTTCGTTTAAACTCTTGGAGGAGAAGCCGCCGAATACCACGCTGTGAATAAGGCCGATGCGCGCGCACGCCTGCATAGCCACAACTGCTTCGATTCCCATTGGCAGATAAATAATGACACGGTCGCCAAGATTAAGATTGAGTTTTTTCAAGCCGTTCGCAAACTGACATACCTGGTGATACAGTTCTTTGTATGTGACGTTTTTGGTGTCGCCGTTATCAGCTTCAAAAATAATCGCGGTTTTATTGGGAATAGTGTTGAGATGCCTATCCAGGCAATTGGCTGAGACATTCAGCTCGCCATCTTCGAACCATTTGTAAAATGGCGCGTTGGTATCATTGAGGGTTTTTGTAAAAGGTTTGTGCCAAATCAATAACTCCCGCGCAAGTTTCGCCCAAAATCCTTCGTAATCTGCTGCTGCCTCGGCACACAAAGCGTTATAAGCTGCCATGCCGGATACGGTTGCTTTTTGTTTAAATGCATCGCTGGGTTCAAAAACGCGATTTTCATGAAGAACTGATTCGATTGACATGATTCCCCCAATAGTTTTAGATGTCTAGTGATATACAATCAATAGCGTTGTTATATTTATTCGCAAACTCCATATTACCTTAAAAATTAATGCAAACACTGTCTGAAATTATCAAAAACCTAGCATTATCTACTCAGCAGGTTTTATGCTTTAAAAAGCTGGAAAGCTGCAGCCCATTTTCTGGCCGATTGTTGGCAAAAGATGCCGATTTACGTAACGATTTGCTAGAAAATCTATATGTTCCGTATGAGTCAGCAGAAATGCAACAATTTTTAACAACCCAGCAAATAAGTGATGAGATTTCGCTAAAAAAAGCTTTAAGAAAGCTCAGACAGCGTGTTTTTGTACGTATCATCGCGCGTGATCTGACCGGCTTGGCAAGTTTGCAAGAAGTGATGCGTACAACCTCACTCTTAGCCGAATGTGCGATTAACACAGCGATTGATTATCTTAATACATGGTTGGTAGAAGCTTATGGACAGCCTGTTAATGCGCAAGGTTATCCTCAGTGTCTGATCGTGATTGGCATGGGTAAGTTGGGTGGCGGTGAGCTGAATGTTTCGTCTGATATAGATTTGATTTTTGCCTATGAAAACGAAGGTGAAACGCAAAACGAAACCCCAATCAGCAATCAGGATTTTTTCACGCGGCTTGGTAAAAAACTGATATCAGCAATAGACGAGGTGACCGAAGATGGCTTTGTTTTCCGCGTGGATATGCGCTTGAGGCCGTTTGGCAGCGAAGGCGCACTGGTTTCAAATTTAGATGCCCTCGAAGAGTATTACCAGAATAACGGACGCGAATGGGAACGCTATGCCTGGATAAAAGGCCGTGTGATAGCTGGCTCTCAGGCCAATATCCATGCGCTTCTTAGGCCATTTGTTTTTAGAAAGTATCTCGATTACAACGCATTTGCCAGCATGCGTAGTTTAAAACAGCAAATCCACCGTGACGTGACGCAAAAAGGGCAAGAAGGCAATATTAAGCTGGGGCGTGGTGGCATTCGCGAGATTGAATTTATCGCGCAAGTGTTTCAGCTGATTCGCGGCGGACAGGATGTCAGCCTGCAGATCAAGCCTACGCTGGAAGTCTTGAAGCTGCTGCAAAGTAAAGGCCTGCTGCCAGAGAATGCCGTGCATGAGTTGACGGAAGCTTATACTTTTTTGCGCAATCTGGAGCACCGCCTGATGTATGTGGAAGACCAGCAGACACAGGATTTGCCAAAAACAGAAGAGCAGCAGGCGCGTATTGCGCTGGCGATGAACTTTAAGGATTGGCCTGCGTTTCTGCAGGAGCTGAACCGGCATCGCAATCTAGTCCAGCAGCATTTTGACGCGACTTTTAGCGACGGGGATGAAAGCAAACAGGGCAGCGCGGCAGATTCGCAGGAGGTGTTGATTTGGCAAGGCGGACTAGCAAAAGAAGATGCTCTGCAAGCCTTATCCCATGCGGGTTTTGGTGATGCCTCTCAAGTCATGCAACAGTTGCAAATGTTACGTTCCAGCAGCCGCTACCAACAGCTATCGGAATTAAGTCGTCAGCGTTTCGATCGGTTGATGCCGTTGGTCATCAAGCAATCCGGGCAGGAACAAAATTCAGATGTTGCGCTTTTGCGTGCGATTAATTTGCTCGAGAACATTTGCCGCCGCGCGAATTATTTGGCGATGCTGGCGGAGTATCCGGAAGCGCTGCATCTGGTTATCAAGCTGTGCGCTGCCAGTCCTTGGCTGGCGCAATATCTCACGGCACATCCTGTTTTAATGGATGAGCTTTTAGATGCCAGAAATGTGTATGCGGAGCCCGATTTCGACAAAATGCATCGTGATTTGAGCGAAAAAATGTCGCAATTGCAAGGGGACGCAGAAGCACAGATGGATGCAATGCGGCATTTTAAGCACACCGCCATTTTGCGCTTTGCTGCTCAGGATATCGCCGGCAGGCTGACGCTGGAGAGGTTGTCAGATTATTTAAGCGCTTTGGCCGACACGATTTTGCAGGTCAGTTTGCAAACAATATGGCATCTGCTTAAGTTTAAACATTGCGAAACACCCAAGTTTGCTGTGATAGGTTACGGCAAGCTTGGCGGCAAGGAATTGGGATATACGTCCGATTTGGATATTATCTTTTTGTATGAAGATGAACACATGGATGCTGCGGAAAATTATGCACGGTTTGCGCAGCGCATCAACAACTGGTTTAACAGCCTTACCAATGCCGGGCTGTTGTATGAAACAGATTTGCAATTACGTCCGGATGGAAATAGCGGTCTGCTGGTAAGTAGTGTCGCTGCGTTTCGAGACTATCAGCTCAATAAAGCCTGGGTGTGGGAACATCAGGCGATTACCCGCGCGCGTTTCGTGGCAGGCGATGTCAATATTGGTAAGGCTTTTGATGCGATTCGCATCGAAGTAATGACTCAACCTCGCGATGTGGAAAAATTAAAAGCGGAAGTGATTGCCATGCGTGAAAAAATGCGAACGGCACAGCACTTTACAGCAGACACCTTTGATATCAAGCACAGCCTCGGCGGCATTATTGATGTGGAATTTTTAGTGCAGTATCTGGCGCTGGCACACGCCAAACAATACCCGCAGCTCACTGAAAATATTGGAAATATCGGCTTATTAAAAGTTTTAGGCGAGTTAAAAATTATAGACCAAAAACTGGGCTTGGATGTAGCGGATGCCTACAGAACATATCGCAAACTTATTCACGCAACAAAACTGCAAGACCAAGCGGCAAAAGTTAAATTGACTGAAGTCGAGCAGCATCAAAATGCTGTAGTAATTCTCTGGAGGCAGGTTTTTGGCAAAGAGTTACATTCCCCAGCGTAAGGCTGGTGTATGCATGGGGCTATCCCAATGCTGTTTGATTTCATCATCCAGCAGACAAACAGTGATGGATACTCCGGACATGTCAATGGCAGTCGTATAGTTGCCTACCAGACTACGCGATATATTTAAGCCCGCATCACCCAGTAATTTTGCAGCGGTATTGTAGATGAGGTATAGCTCCATGAGTGGCGTCGCACCTAGGCCATTGACGAGCAGCAGAATATCTCTGGAGGAATCGGCATTCAACGTATTCTCTAAATCTGCCACAATGGCGGCAACACAATCAGCCACAATCGCATCCGCCTCACGCATGGCTTCCCGCCTGCGGCCCGGTTCGCCGTGAATGCCGACGCCCATCTCAATCTCGTTGTCGCCGATATCAAAAGTAGGGCGACCAGCGGCGGGAACGGTACAGCTTGTCAAAGCTACGCCAATACTTGCTGTACGCCCGTTTACTTTATCGCCGAGTGTTTTGCATGCTTGTAAACTTGCGCCTGTTTCGGCCAAACTGCCTACGCATTTTTCGACAATCACCGTGCCTGCAACGCCGCGGCGGCCGGTGGTATAAGTGCTGTTAATCACGGCGCAGTCATCACTGGTGAGTACGGTGGCATGTTCAACCGCCAGCATTTCGCCGGCCATCTCAAAATTCATTACGTCGCCAGCGTAGTTTTTAACGATAAACAAAACGCCCTTATTTGCATGCACAGCTTCGGCAGCAGCCAGCATCTGATCCGGTGTGGGTGAGCTGAATACATGGCCCGGGCATGCAGCATCCAGCATGCCATAGCCAACGTAGCCAGCATGCAAGGGTTCGTGCCCGGAACCGCCGCCGGAAATAATCGCCACTTTGTTTTTGGCTTTGTGTTTGCGGGTAATGTAGTTGGGTTCAAGGTTTAAGCTGACCAAATCATGATGTGCTGAGGCAAATCCGGAAAGGCTTTCAACCAATACATTGTCTACGCTATTGATAAATTTTTTCATTCAGCTTCCCTTTTTTAATTGGCCTCTTTCAAAATCAAGTCACAGACAGCATGGATCATCACCTGGCAACTTTTCGCACCCGGATCCAAATGCCCGATGGCACGTTCGCCCAAACCTGCCGCGCGGCCCTTTGTGGCCAGCAGGTTGCGGGTGGATTCCAAACCATTATCTGCCGCCTCAGTAACTGCATGGCAGATTTCTGTCGTGCTTTTGCCAGCGCTAACAGCCAATGTGAATACATTAGAAACAGGAATCAGCACATCCAGCATGGTTTTTTCTCCCACGCCTGCTTTGCCGCGCTGCACAATTGCTTCTACACCAGCGGCAAACGCAGCTGCAATTTCAAATTTAGTATTTACACCGTGTGTTTTTGCAGCCTTTGCCATTTGCAAAAAAAAACTGGCAAATAACACGCCTGAAGCCCCGCCGATAGTGCTTAACAGCTTCATGCCGATCTTCTGCAAAACCTCATCGGGCTGCAGGGGTGCAAGTTCGCTCGCCATGTCTGTAATAGTTTCGCTTGCCCGTTTGATATTGATGTAATGATCGCCATCACCAATCGCGCGGTCCAGCGATTCGATATCCGCCTCATGTGCTTCAATGGCGTTTTGTATGGCAAGTGCAGAGGATAAAATAAAAGAAGTTTTCATGCGGATAGTTTAAAACCAAATTGATGGAATTTGAACTGGAATTTTCGTGTCATGGCGCGCCAAAAGATTCTGATTATTTGCATCGCTTATAGGGCTCGTTGCGGCCGGCATCGTTTTTTAGCACTAGTTTTTTAGAGGTAAGTTTGACAATTTTGTATTTGTTATCGGTGTTAAAGGTGCTGATAACCAGCTGCTTTTTCTCTATGCGCCAATCGCCGAATTCCGCAGGCCGCCCATGTAAATAAGAGCGAAAATTATGTTTATCGCCTTCGATTTCCAGAGTGAATTCTTCATAAAACGCACTACTTGAGCTTGCGCACCAGTCGCCTGATAATCTGGCTTCCAGCCTGGTTTTGGCCATAACAGAAAGTGAAATGAAAAATAAACACAGAAAAATAACAAGTTTTTGCATGCGTCTGATCGCCTATTAAAATATAAATAGAAGCGCTAATCCAATGGCGGCTGGCAGAGCCTGAATGAACAGTATTTTTCTGCTCACAGTAACCGCGCCGTACAGGCCCGCCACTAAAACGCAGCAGAGAAAGAACACTTTAATACTGTTGCCCGCTTCGCCCAAACTCAATCCCCACAGCAGGCCGGTAGCTAGAAAACCATTATATAAACCCTGATTCGCAGCTAAAACTTTGCTGACAGCTGCAGCTTCCTTGGTTTGGCGAAACACTTTTAAGCCAAGCGGTTTGTCCCAAAAAAACATCTCTAACACTAAAAAATAAATATGCAACAGTGCGACGATGGCAATGACAATGTTGGCAATGGTAAGCATAGCTTTCCTTCTACTTGAAGCGGCTAGAGCTGAATTCTACACGTTAATCATGAGGCAACAACTGCGGGCGCTATTATGGCGCGCCAGGCACCAAGTTTTTGCGCAAAAGACATAGAAGCGTGCGCGGGGCTTGTTGAGGGCAAGCGTGTGAAGCTGATAGCGTTGTGGTTAATATTTTTCAGCACGTGGCGCATGAAGTATTCCTCGGCCTTCGCGCCGTTAAAAAATATATGCGTAATCTTCTGGTGTGTTTGTAAAAATGCCTGAAAGTCGTTAATGATATGCGTGTCGCTCGCAATCATTGCATCCAGGCTGCCTTCTCGCATGCATGATTTCAGTACATCCCAAAGTGCAATTTTAGCTGATTTTAGCGCTTCAGCCTTTACCTCGTAAGGTGCGGCAGCATCAACATGAAGCAGCTCGGAGATGATACGCCAAAAAGTATTTTGCCTATGCGCATAATATTGGCCAGCTGCCAGCGATGCTTGCCCCGGCATACTGCCCAGGATAAGTACCTTTGCATTTTTGTCTTCTATTGGGGCAAAGCCGTGAATGCGCTGCATTGCCGATGGATTAGACGTGGCTTTTTTTAGCGCCAAGCTTGGCATCGAACTTTTCTTTATTAATCACAAAACGCTCATGCCTGCCTTTAGAAATCAGGTCCACACCATCGTGCGCTTCTACGGCAAAAACAAGTTTTCTTCCATCCACTTCTATCAGCTCCACCGTTGCCGTCACCTCAAGGCCCGGCGGCGTTGCAGCCTCGTGACTTACATCAATGTGTGTGCCAACGGTTTGCTCTTGCGGCCAATCGAGATGCGGGTTAATCGCCTTAATGCAAGCCCATTCTAAAAAACCCACCAGAAAGCCTGTGGCAAACACTTCAGGCATGGCTATAAACTCATCGGATTCGGGGTAGAGCGCAGGAACGGTTTTTGATAAAGGGACTACAAACTTATGCGTATATTTGATGCCGGGTTTCAGCGTATCTTTCATTCGTCTGATCTTGGGCTTATATTCTTGCGGTTTAAATTTTGGGGGTTAAATTTTATATTTATTGTAAATTTCTTTTCTGACAGGGCAGCTGCAAATATGCCCATGCCCGAATGATTTTTTATAATCGCAAATGTTCTGGTCTTTGCACTCAATAAAATGCACTTTTCCATTGATGCAATCTTTCACTTTGCATAGCGTGTGGCAATCTGACTCTAAACAAGCCAAATTACTCTTGCAGAGAGTAGCTAAACCCTTGATGTCATTGTCAATTTCAAAGACCATATAATAGCCTTCATTGTTCTTTCTAAGGCGGTGACGAACAAAGTATTATTTGAAGCACCTATTAATAGCATAGATTTATTTATGGGTGGGTGCAAGCCCAAAAAGACACAATAGCTAAAAATTATTTAATACCCTGCAAGGCAATACCCATGCGGGTCGCAGGGCAATGGTTTTAGTAGGGTGTTAACGTTCGAGTTAGAGCGCATTTTCTGTAAGCAGAGCTTTGACGGTTCTGGATAACTCCTTGCCAAGAACCAAGTGCTGCTCAAGGTCAAGATGTACGCCATCCACGTTGCTTGATGTGATTACACTGCCTGCATCAAAGAAGTGGCAACCAACTTCTTCGCACACATTGCGGTAGGCAAATGCCACCCCAGCACACTTTCTTTCGCCCCCCCCAAATTTTGGCGCAATCGGTCCTTTCGGTGTTCGTATAGCTGGCGGCGCAACGACGAGTATTTGAGGCGCAGGCATACCGGGCTCGATAGGCGCTGTGCGGATGGCCGTGATGAGCGCGAGAATACCTTGCGCAGAATGCCACGCATTGTGTTGGTGCATGGATTGAAAGTCATTGGTCCCGAGCATCAGGATGACAAGGGCAAGTGGCGAATGAATTTCTATTCTCTGCTCTAAGCCGACCAAACCGTTTCGTCCGGGTTTAAACGGGTCATCCCATACAGTGCGCCGACCGTTCAGACAATCCTCAATAACACGAACCTGCTGGTCAGCGGAATTCAGCGACATTTCCATGACGCCCGGCCAGCGCTTATCGAAAGGCAGACGCTGGCGAGTGGTCGGGATAATGCCCCATGACAGCGAATCGGAATAGACGAGAATTTGCTGCATATTATCGTTCCGTACGTGCGCTAACGTCTGAATTCACCGGCCTGCGCGGTTTTTCGCGACAACCATGAAGCTACTGGTAGCAAAATAGCTAGTGCACCACCCTGAAGTATCGGGGTCATTAACACTGCGATTGCACCCTGTGCATCTGGGTGCCAGAAAATAACATCCGTCAAAAAGACGATGCCGCCAATGGAAACCAATACTGCCACAACATGCCAATGAACCGATGCGGTTTGTTTTCGCCACGACAAAAGTAGTGCAATACTCAGAACCACATAAGGTAGAGCCAACCAGACAACGAAAAACGCGAACGCACCAGCGCTGGTTGGCTTGAGTGATTTCACGAAAAAGACAGTAATGCTCGCGGCAACAATGACCACGAACAATGTAATGGGAGTCATCCATTTCATAGTGTGTTTCTCATTACCTATAGCTCCTAACGTTTGAATTAAGGGGCGCCGTTAGGCGTCCCGCTTGAATGTGGGGTTAGGCGATTGTTGTTCATACCACACAACATATTCATGTAGCCATTGTGTTTTCTTTGCATAACTACCAACAACACTTTTATTGGTATTTCTTAATGCATTAAGGCCTGGGATGTAAGATAGCACTTTTAATAAAATTCGCACTACCTTTGGTAGGTTCGGGTCTTGTCCATCTTTTAGAGCCTTAATTGCATATTGGTATGCCTCATCGTATTTTTTAATACCCTTTGCAGAAATAGCTGCTAGATATAATGCTTCAAAAAAATCTGGTAATACTTTAAGACACCTTTCTACATGTTCTAAAGCCTCTTTCGAGGCTCCTTTTGCGTCATAAGCTTGAGCTAAAGTGAAATGGCTATTTATTTCATCTGGACTTTCTTCAAGATGCTTTTTTGCTAACTTAATTGCTTCATCATACTTACCATCTCTAATAGCTATTAACTCTTTATCCATAAGCGCCTAACTATTAAGTAGCCATCCCAATGATGGCGTGTAAACGAGCGTTAAGTTATTCATTTTTCTTGTCATATCATTTACTTAGGTTGATAATAGGGAGCGTATAAACTATAGTCGATAACACATGGCAACCCAATCTCCTTTTTTAGATTCTGTGCGTAACAAAATCCGTTTAAAACACTATAGCATAAGAACAGAAGAAGCTTATGTACAGTGGGTTAAGCGTTATATTTTGTTTCATGGCAAGCGGCATCCGGGCGAAATGGGTGCGTTGGAGGTAGAGGTGTTTTTAACGCATCTTGCGGTAGATGGCAATGTTTCTGCCAGCACGCAAAATCAGGCGCGTAGCGCTTTGTTGTTTTTATATAAGCAGGTGCTGGGGCAAGAGTTGCCATGGCTGGATAACGTAGAGCAGGCGCAAAAGCCGCGCCGATTACCAACCGTGCTGGATAACGATGAAGTGCGCGCTTTGCTGGGCCAGCTGCGAGGCGTGCATTGGCTGGCAGCAAGTTTGCTGTATGGCTCTGGCTTGCGTTTGATGGAAGTTTTGCGCATGCGGGTGAAAGATGTGGATTTGAAGCGCGGCGAGATTCTGGTACGCGAGGGCAAGGGCTTTAAAGACCGTGTGACCATGTTGCCAAAAGTGACGGTGGAGCCGCTACGCGGGCATTTGTTGCAAGTAAAACATCTGCATGAGCAAGATTTGGCAAGTGGCGGCGGCGAGGTATTTTTGCCTTATGCGCTTGAGCGAAAATACCCCAATGCAGGCAAAGAGTGGGGCTGGCAGTATGTGTTTCCGTCCGCTACGCTTTCAACAGACCCGCGCTCTGGCAAGGTGCGGCGCCACCATCTGGCAGATGAGACGATTCAGCGCGCCATCAAGGCGGCATGCCGCCGTGCGGGTATCACCAAACCCGCCACGCCGCACACCTTGCGGCATAGTTTTGCCACGCATCTGCTGCAGGGCGGTTATGATATCCGCACCGTGCAAGAGCTGTTGGGGCACGAGAATGTCGCAACAACGATGATTTATACGCACGTGCTTAATAAAGGCGGACGCGGCGTGAGCAGTCCGCTGGATGTGTTAAATTAGCAACCTCGTTAGAAAGTTAAAGCCATGGCCAATTTAGAACAGTATCGCGTTAAACCTAAAAAATTTTCATTAAGTGATTTCAATCCTGGCGATAAATCCGAGCGCACCGGCGATAAAACACAGAACGCACTGGAGCTTGAAAAGCTGGCGACAGAGATTAATGCGCTTGCAGGATATACTGCACGCGCAGGCCAAGCACAAGGTGCTGCTGCTGATTCAGGGCATGGATGCCAGCGGCAAGGATGGTACGATAAAGCATGTGTTTAGCGAGTGCGACCCGCTTGGTATACGATTGGCCAACTTTAAAGCACCAACGCCGGAAGAGCTGGCGCATGATTATTTGTGGCGTGTGCATGCCGAAGTGCCGAAAAAAGGCGAGATTGTGATTTTTAACCGCAGCCATTATGAAGATGTGCTGATTGTAAAAGTGCATGATTGGATTGATGATGCGGAGTGCAAACGCCGCTTTGCGCAGATTAACGATTTTGAACGGATGCTTACCGAAACGGGTACGGTGATTATCAAGTGCTATTTGCATATTTCGAAAGAGGAACAGAAGAAGCGCATGCAGGAGCGCCTGAACGACCCCACCAAGACTTGGAAATTTAACCCGAACGATTTGAAAGAGCGCGATTTGTGGGATAAATATATGCAGGCCTATGAGAGCGCATTGGCTGCGACTTCTACTGAATATGCGCCTTGGTATGTGGTGCCTGCAGATTCTAAAACCAATCGCAACTTGCTTATTTCAAGAATTTTGTTAAATGCGCTTAAAAGCCTGAAGCTGGCTTATCCGCCAGTGCCGGCCGAATATAAAAATATAGAAATCAAAGATTGATAAATTTAGGGATTAGTAAATTTAATGATTTTTACAATTGCCGGTTTCGTATGTAGTGCGTCAAACTCGCAGGGATATTTTTTGGATAACGCATGAGTTTAAGGTTTCGCTTAAATTTACTGATCACTTTGCTATCGCTGGCTTTTATTCTGGTGGTGGGCACGATTTTGATAAACGATACGCGCATCTCGATTCGGGAGCGGGTAGAAGCTGCTAGTCGCGTCACAGTGCAGTTGCTGGATACCGTCATTGTCAGCTCTGCGATGAACCCGGATTTGGGCCCGCACACACTTGTTTTACAGCGGTTTTTAGAGTCGCTCGGCTATGTGCGCAGCAGCAATATCGTGCTTTATGATATACGTGGCGGCATCATTTACCAATCACCGGAATCCACCTATCGTAGCGATGTGCGTCCGCCTGATTGGTTTGTAAAACTGGTGGTGCCGGAAACTGAAACCGTAGAGCGGAAAATTCGTTATGGAACATTTGGTAAGTTTCGTCCAGTGCGGCAGGTTCGGTTCGCGAGGCATGGGCTAATGTTAGCCAGTTGATGTGGATTGGTTTAGGTTTCTTCATATTGCTGAATAGTATGGTTTACGCGCTTTTAAGCCATTCGCTCAGGCCGGTCAATCGCATTCTGGCATCTATTAACCGTATGGAGCAGGGCGATTTAACGACGCGCTTGCCTGCCTTTAAATTGCCGGAATTCGATCGCATTGGGCATAGTTTAAACCGCATGGCAGAATCTCTGGCTATAGAGCGGCAGTTGGAAGAAAACCGCCAGCTAACGCAGCTGATACAAAGCCATATTGAAGATGAGCGCAGAAGCCTGGCGCGTGAACTACACGACGAATTAGGGCAATACGTGACGGCGATTAAAACCTTTGCAGTAGCGATTGCCAATAAAACCAAAGGAAAAGCGCCGGAAGTAGAATCGAGCGCACAAACCATTGTGGCCGCCGCCAATCATATCTATGACGGCATGCACGATATTATCCGCCAGTTGCGCCCGGGCGCACTGGATAACTTGGGCTTAAGTGAAACCCTGCGCGATGCGGTCAATTTTTACCAAAACCAGCATCCAGACTTAAAGATAAATTTAAGCTTGTCGGGCAACCTGGACGCTTTGGGCGAAACTTTAAACATCAATATTTATCGAATAGTGCAGGAGTCGATTAACAACGTGATTAAGCATGCTAAGGCGACGGTGGTAGATATTAATCTTGCAGCCACCAAAACCGGCGCATTGCAGCTTACAATTAAAGATAATGGCATAGGCATGGATATTAATGCGGTCGATCAAACCAATCATTTCGGCTTGCTTGGCATGCGTGAGCGCGTACAAGGGCTGCACGGCAGTTTTAATGTGGATTCTGAAACCAATCCTGCATCTGCGCAGCGCGGCACGGTGATTTATATTAATATTCCGCAGGCCATCAAAATAGAGAGTGAGTCAACATGAGTCAAATTAACGTAATGCTGGTTGATGACCACGCTGTGGTGCGTATGGGCTTTAAGATGCTGCTGGAAAGTGCTTCGGATATCAAGGTGATTGCTGAAGCAGAAAATGGCGAGGCTGCTATTAAAGCTTACATGGAACATAAGCCAAACGTAGTGGTGATGGATATTACCATGCCAGGCATGGGCGGGTTGGAGGCGATTGAGCGTATATTGGCCAAGGATAGCAGTGCCAAAATCCTGGTGCTCTCTGCGCATGAAGATTCCGTACATCCTAAGCGAGTGCTGAATGCAGGCGCAACAGGTTATTTAACCAAAAGATCTGCGGCTGAGGAGCTAATCAAGGCAATTCGTATCGTTGCGAGCGGCAAAAAGTATCTCGAGGCAAGCGTAGCGCAACAAATGGCGATACAGCAATTGTCTGGCGATCAAAGCCCTGTGGATGTGTTAAGCGAGCGCGAATTCGAAGTATTCATGTCGCTGGCAAGAGGTAAAACTACCAATGAAATTGCGGAAGCTTTGTTTCTAAGCCCGCGTACAGTAGGTACGCATTTGTATAATATCAAGCAGAAACTAAACGCCAATAATTCGGCAGAAATCGCGCTTATTGCGATGCGAAGCGGTTTGCTGGAACCTTAAATACCGCTTTGGCTTCTGTGGCCTTGTAGCGTGCAACATTAAGTTCACCTGGGCTTGCCAGCTCCACGACAGCAATAGAGCCGCTTGGCAATTTCCCAAACTCAGGCGGAATCAGGAAAGTAATTATTTTATTATCATTTTCAACTACGCCGGTGGCAACTGCCCAGTGTTGCCATTCAGGGTTTTGCGGCAAATTTGTTGCACCCATCAAACGCGCTTTTTCGAACACGGCAGCTTTTTCTTCGCCGATGAGCAGGTTGAATAATTCGACGCGTACCAGTTTACTGCTTTGCATCACTTGAATCGGGGTTTCAATTTCTTCGGTTTGCTGATGAGGCAATGGCTCAGTCACTGGTCTAACTTCTTGGAAACCCTGAGGTTGCCATTGCAAGCCAGACATCGTCCGGCTGCGTGTCTTTCAGTGTAATGCTCTTGGGTTCGCGGTTGCTGCTGCCTTCATCAACATCCATCGCCTTTGCTACGGCTTTATCCGCAATGCTGGTGGCAATAGACCGCGCAATTTGCTGCGCAACTGTGCCGCCCAGGCAACCACTTAGCAGGCAGAGGGCTGCCAGCAATGCAATATATCTAAAAAATATAAAGAAGTTAACCATTAAAACTAACCCTGCGTTTTTAACGGGGAAAGTTCAGATTACTGCTAACTAATTGAAATGTCTAGTGCTTTGTGATGACCAAAGTGCGTGACCACATTATTTTGTGGTTTGTGTTGCATGCACGCTAATAATGCCGCTTAAAATGATTAAACCGATGGCAAGCCATTCCGGCAATGAAAGCTGCTCTTGCCATAATAAGGCACCAAACAAGCTTGCCAGCACCACCGTCACATAGGCCAAACTTGCCACGGTAAGCGTGTTGCCAGTGCGGTAGGCGCGGGTAAGCGCTAATTGTGCGATTGTGGCAGAAATGCCCAAACCCAATAACAGCGGCAAATCCTGCCAGCTAATTGGCGTAAAGTGATGTAACAGCATCCAGATGCCACCGCCAATGGTGGAAATCAATGTGAAATAAAATACAGTGCGCCAATCGGGTTCGTTTGCATTGCCAAGCTGTTTTACATGCACGTAAGCTAGTGCGGCACCTATGCCGGAAAGCAATCCTAGCGCGCCTGCCAGGCTGTCTTCACGATGAAATGTGGGTTTTAAAAGCAGGATTACGCCAATAAATCCCAGCACAACTGCAACATATAAGCCTTTTTTGGATAAACTTTTTTTATGCTCTTTTTGCAGTAAAAATGGCATAAACAACGCCAAAAATAATGGTGAGGTGTAGTTTAGTGTGATTGCCGTAGCGAGTGGTAAGTGTGCAATGGCATAGAAAAACAACACCAGTGAGGCAAAACCCACCAGGCCGCGCGATATCTGCTTGGACATGACTGGTGTTTTAAGCGGTAATTTTTTTGCAAAAATATAAGCGTAAATTGCCAATAAACCAAAAGCAGAACGATAAAAAACCAGTTCCGCACTGGAGAATTTGGTTGCCCCAATTTTTACCAGCGTACCCATAATGGCAAAACCTAATGCGGCAACAAGCATCCATAAGCTGCCCAAGTTAGGGAGTTTCATCGAATGCTGTTCTGAGGCAAATGTGGCTCCAATTGCTTGCGGTACCAAAAGTGAAAATGCTCTAAGCCAGTCTCCATTGGGTGTTGATATGGCCCGCGCTCATCGATACCTAGAGCATGTAAGCTCTTGCGACCATTGTGCATACGTTCGCAGATTTCCTTATCCTCGATGGCGGTTTCTTCATAGGCTGCTTGCTGTGCAGCAACATACTCGCGTTCAAACAATGCAATATCCTCTGGATAATAAAACTCCACCACATTATCGCAAGAATCAACCCCGGTCGGGACAATATGAGAAACCACCAGCACGTTGGGATACCATTCCACCATCAGAAAAGGATAATAGGCAAACCAGATCGCACCGTAAGAAGGCGGCTTGTTTCCGTGATAGTTTGTTACAGCTTGCTGCCAGCGTTGGTAAGCGGGTGATAAGTGCTTGTCTGGTAAGGGCTTGTAACCCACAGTTTGAACACTGAAATTTTCACCGAACTCCCAATGTAAATCGCCGCAATTTACAAACTGGTTTAATCCAGGATGAAACGGGCCGACATGGTAATCCTCAAGATAAGTTTCAATGAACGTTTTCCAGTTGAAATTGTAGTGTTCTATATGAACGCTATCAAAACAGTAATGGGTAAAATCAAAATCTTGTTTGCAGCCTAAGCTATTTAAATCTTGCGCAATATTGTGCGGAGATTCAAATAACAGACCTTGCCAGTTGAGCAATGCAGTCTTGTTTAGATGTAAGCAGGGATTTTGCTCAAAATGTGGTGCGCCGACAAGCCTGCCATTTAAATCATAAGTCCAGCGGTGCAATGGGCAAACAATATGACGGGTATTTCCTTTTCCATCCAGCATAATGGCCTGTCTGTGCCGACAAACGTTGCTTATTAACGAAATTTCACCTGCTTGATTTACTAAGGCTTTGGCATTGTTCATCCAATCAAGCACATGGTAATCCCCTGTATTTGGCACCATTAAACGATGCCCTGCATATTTTGGAGATTTTGAAAAAATAACCTGTTTCTCAAGTGCATAAATACTGGCATCCGTGTACCAGGTTATTGGCAGTTGAGCTTCTGTGTTTATATAGGATTCTTTGCGGGAAAACGCGACAGTTGACATAACCAAGTTGAATTTTAAGCTACTACAAAAAAGAGGCATTTTGCCTCAAAGTGATAGGATTGAAAAGAATGTACGCCAGATTTTTCTCGATATACCAAATGGTGTAAAGTCGGGTAAACTTTAAGCAAGCTTAAAAATAAAAAATCAGGAATCAATCAGGGCATGGAAACCGCAGATCAAAAAACAACCCCCATTATTTTTGAGGGCAAAGTCTCTGAATGTTTCGGCATCTGGATAGTTAATCTATCTCTTACCTTGCTTACATTAGGTATTTATTCTGCCTGGGCTTAAGTGCGCCGCAAAAAATACTTTTATAACAATACTTTAATCGATAACGTCGGTTTTGATTACCACGCTAAACCAACAGCGATTCTAAAAGGCCGCATTATCGCGGTTCTTTTTTCTAGGTTACAGCCTGAGCGCCAATATCAATCCGATACTGCCAGGTTTGTTTCTGCTGATGTTGTTTATAGCATTGCCAAGGTTAGTTGCGCGCGGCTCACTTTTAACGCGCGCAATACTAGCCATCGCGGCTTGCGCTTTGATTTCATAGGTTCAGGTTTGCTAGCAGTATTGATGCAGATGCGCTACTCGCGCGAGCATGAGACAGAGGCTGATATGTATGCACTAAGTGCCTTGCAAAAAGTATGCTTGCCGCCCAAAGCATTTGCAGATATTTTGCAGCGGCTGCAGGCGCAAGCGGAAAGGGACGATAAAAAAACAACACAAAAAACACGCCCGAAACAGGATGTGGATCCTATCTCTGAAATAATCGCTTCGCACCCTGATACAAAAGCGCGTATCGAACCATTTTTGCAAGCAAAACAAAATTGCAATCAGGCTAACGTTTTGCGCTAAAATCTTGCTAAATTGCGGCTTTTGCGTTAATCTCGCGGGTAGCTGAACTAAAAAAACTAATTAGGAGTGATTGCAATGAAAAACCCATTAGAATCTGTAGCAGGTACGATAATTTCAGGACTGATACTTACTGTGGTGTTGGTGCTTTTTTTGAAAAACTTTTTAGTAGCAGGGGCGTAATATGGAACTAGTACCGGCGTTAGCGCGATGGATACACTTTCTTGCAGGCATTACTTGGATTGGCTTGCTTTACTATTTTAATTTTGTGCAAATGGCTGCATTGAAAGATGCGGCTGCTGATGGCACGGCGGCAGGTATTAGCAAGCACGTGGCGCCACGTGCGTTGCTTTGGTTCCGCTGGGCGGCTGTAGTGACATGGCTGGCAGGCGCGGCCATGCTGGGCGGCAATCTTGGTGACGCATTCATGCTTCGCAATGGTTATGAGGCCATTGGCATCGGTGCATGGCTGGGTACCATTATGCTATTTAATGTTTGGGTGCTGATCTGGCCAAACCAACAGAAGATTTTGGGCATGGTTCCAGCAGATGACGCAGCAAAAGCTAAGGCGCGCCGTGTGGCGATGCTGGCATCACGCACGAACGTGATGCTTTCGATTCCAATGCTGTTTTTCATGGCAAACGGCTTGAGTCATCGTGCCGTACTTGGTTTCTGATAAATTATAAGGCTATAACGGCGGCCTTAGCCGCCGTTTTTATTTTGGGTTTTGAGTAAATATGTCGCATTTAATGAACACATACGGGCGTCAGCCGGTGACTTTCACGCATGGTGAAGGCATATGGTTGTGGGACAGTGCTGGTAATAAATACTTTGACGCACTGGCTGGCGTGGCAGTGAATGGCTTGGGGCATGCGCATCCAAAGTTAACTAAAGCGATTAGCGAGCAAGCGGCAAAGCTGATTCATGTTTCCAATATCTACCATATTGCCGAACAGGAGGCCCTGGCAGATAAATTGGCTGAAATTTCCGGTATGGACAAAGTGTTCTTCTGCAACTCTGGTTGTGAGGCGAACGAAGCTGCAATTAAGCTGGCGCGGCTTCATGGCCACCATAATGGCATAAGCAATCCTGAAATTATTGTAATGGAACGTTCCTTTCACGGACGCACTATGGCAACACTTTCGGCCACCGGAAATCGTAAAGCGCAGGCAGGTTTTGAACCGCTTGTGAGCGGGTTTATTCGTGTGCCCTTTGATGATTTGGAGGCGGTTAAAGCTATTGCCGGCCGGAAAAACAATGTGGTGGCAGTGCTGGTTGAGCCGGTTCAGGGCGAGGGCGGCGTGCATATCCCTGCTGATATGTCCGGCTATTTGCGAGGCTTACGCAAGGTGTGTAATGATAGCGCATGGTTGCTGATGTTGGATGAGGTGCAGAGCGGTATCGGTCGCACCGGTACTTGGTTTGCATTCCAGCATACCGGCATGATGCCTGACGTGATGACGCTGGCGAAAGGCTTAGGCTCTGGCGTGCCGATAGGTGCGTGTGTCGCTAAAGGCGCAGCGGCTGAAGTATTTACACCGGGAAAACATGGTTCCACCTTTGGTGGTAATCCGTTGGCGACCATGGCAGGACTTACTACATTAAATGTGATACAAGATGATAAGTTGTGTGAAAACGCTCAAAAAATGGGCGATTTGATAGTTGCACAATTAAGAATGGCGCTCGCGGATATTCAAGGCCTTGTGTCGATTCGCAATGCGGGTTTGATGATAGGAGTTGAATTAGATAGACCTTGTGCCGATTTGGTGAAAATGGCATTAGAGACGAAATTGTTGATTAATGTCACTGCCGAGAAAGTTGTGCGCTTATTGCCGCCTTTAGTGATTAACGAAGCCGAAGCAAATGAGCTGGCAATACGTTTGTCCGCGTTGATTAAGCAGTTTTTAAGCCAATAGAAAATATATTATGGCCATTAAACATTTTCTACAATTTAACGATTTAACGACAGAAGAGTTAAATCATATCTTTGCACGCACTGCATGGATTAAAGGGCAATTTAAAAGCTACAAGCAATACTGGCCGTTGCAGGACAGAACCATGGTGATGATTTTTGAAAAAGCCAGCACGCGCACCCGGCTTTCATTTGAAGCCGGCATGCAGCAGTTGGGTGGTTCTGCAATTTATTTGAATACGCGTGATTCCCAGTTGGGCCGTGGAGAGCCGGTAGAGGATGCTGCACAAGTGATTTCGCGTATGAGTGATATCGTCATGATTCGTACTTTTGAGCAAGAAATCATTGAGCGCTTCGCACAGAATTCGCGCGTGCCGGTGATCAATGGACTGACAAATGAATATCACCCTTGCCAGATTCTGGCGGATATTTTCACTTTTATAGAACATAGAGGTTCTATTCAAGGAAAAACTGTTGCATGGATTGGTGACAGCAATAACGTATGTAACACATGGCTGCAAGCCGCAGAGGTGTTGGATTTCAACGTACATGTCTCTACACCGCCCGGTTATGAAGTGGAGCAAGAACGTGCCAATCTATACGGGCATGACCATTACGAGACTTTTACGGATCCGATGCAAGCGGTACATGGCGCTGATTTAGTGACTACCGACGTTTGGACGAGCATGGGTTTTGAGGCGGAGAATGAAGAGCGCTTAAAAGACTTTGCTGATTGGCAGGTGGATGGCGACATGATGCGGGCAGCCAATAAAGACGCGCTGTTTATGCATTGCCTTCCCGCACACCGTGGTGAAGAAGTTGCAGCAGAAGTGATAGATGGTGCACAAAGCGTCGTGTGGGACGAGGCCGAGAACCGTCTGCATGTGCAAAAAGCATTAATGGAATATTTATTATTAGGAAAAGTTTAAGCAATGAGCAATATTAAAAAAGTTGTATTAGCCTACTCCGGCGGGTTAGATACCTCGGTCATCTTGAAATGGCTGCAGGATGAGTACAAATGCGAAGTGGTGACTTTTACAGCGGATTTGGGTCAGGGTGAAGAGTTGGAGCCTGCACGAAATAAGGCTAAAGCCGCAGGTGTAAAAGAAATTTACATTGACGATCTACGCGAAGAGTTCGTTCGTGATTTCGTATTTCCTATGTTTCGTGCAAATACGGTGTATGAGGGTGAATATTTACTAGGTACTTCAATTGCGCGGCCGCTTATTGCCAAGCGTTTGATTGAAATTGCCCGTGAAACCAAGGCGGATGCCATTTCTCATGGCGCAACAGGCAAAGGCAACGATCAAGTGCGATTTGAGTTAGGTGCGTATGCACTCAATCCAAACATTCATATCATTGCGCCATGGCGTGAGTGGGATTTGCTAAGCCGCGAAAAACTTATGGCATATGCTGAAACACATGGTATTCCGGTAGATATGAAGCATAAACAAGGCGGCAGCCCTTATAGTATGGACGCCAATTTGCTCCATATTTCTTATGAAGGCCGTCATTTGGAAGATCCAGCTGCAGAAGCGGAAGAATCGATGTGGCGCTGGAGTGTTTCACCTGAAAACGCACCCGATGAAGCTGAGTATCTGGATATTGAATACGAGAACGGCGATCCGGTTGGTTTGAATGGCAAAAAAATGGAGCCGCACGAGTTGCTGGCTGAGCTCAATAAACTTGGCGGAAAGCATGGTATCGGCCGTCTGGATTTGGTTGAAAACCGCTATGTAGGCATGAAATCGCGCGGCTGCTATGAAACGCCGGGTGGCACCATCATGCTCAAGGCGCATCGTGCGATTGAGTCGCTCACTCTGGATAGGGAAGTTGCACATTTAAAAGATGATTTAATGCCGCGCTACGCCAGCATGATCTATAACGGTTATTGGTGGAGTCCGGAAAGATTAGCACTACAAACTTTAATTGATCATACGCAACAATCAGTCAATGGATGGGTGCGCTTGAAACTATATAAAGGCAATGTGATTGTTGCGGGACGTGACAGCAAAACAGATTCGCTATTCGATCCGACCATTGCGACTTTTGAAGATGACGCAGGCGCTTATGATCAAAAAGACGCGGGTGGATTTATTAAGCTCAATGCGCTGCGGATGCGTATTGCAGCGAACCTGAAGAACAGGAAGAAATAGGCAGCAATGAATCACGTAGTTGTATATGATTCCACGCTGCGGGATGGCGCGCAGGCGCAAGGTGTCTCATTTACGGTAGAGGATAAGCTAAAAATCGTGCAGCGTCTGGACGAGCTTGGGGTGGGCTACATTGAAGCCGGCAATCCAGGTTCGAATCCAAAAGATTTGGAGTTTTTTGAGCGCGTGAGCGCGCTTAAGCTAAAACATGCGAAAATCATCGCCTTCGGCAGCACGCGCAAGGTGGGCACAAAAGCAGCGGAAGACCGTAACTTACAGTCCTTATTGAGTGCAAATACATTTGCTGTGGCGATTTTCGGTAAGAGCTGGGATTACCAAGTCACCGATATTTTGCGCACGAATTTGGATGAAAACCTGAATATGATTGCCGATACCGTGGCTTATTTGGTGAGTCAGGGTAAGGAAGTGGTGTTCGATGCTGAACATTTTTTCGATGGCTATAAAGCCAACGAAAGTTATGCGTTTGCTACATTGCAAGCGGCTGCGGATGCGGGCGCCACAGTGCTATGTTTGTGCGATACTAACGGCGGAACATTCCCCGATGAAGTATCGGAAATCACCAAAAAAGTAGTCAAGCGTTTCGGGGTGCAAGTGGGTATTCATTGTCATAACGATTGTGAAATGGCAGTTGCTAATTCTGTCGCAGCTGTGCAGGCAGGCGCAACACAGGTGCAGGGCACCATCAACGGTATCGGCGAGCGCTGCGGCAATGCGAATTTATGTGCGATTATCCCGAATTTGCAGTTGAAATTGGGGTTGAACTGCATTCCGCAGGCCAACATGGCTGAGCTGACTTCTACCGCGCGCTATGTCAATGAAATCGCCAACATGCCCTTTAACGAAAAGGCGCCGTATGTAGGTAATGACGCGTTCTCGCACAAAGGTGGTATGCATATTGACGCGGTGAGTAAGAACCCGATTTCATATGAGCATATCAACCCCGAAAAAGTGGGCAATGTGAGGCATATTTTGGTGTCAGAAGTTGCTGGCCGCACGGCGCTACTGGCCAAGATTAATGCTGTGGATGCGACGCTGAACAAAGACTCTGCTGAAACCAAGCGTGTGTTGGAGCACCTGAAAGCGCTGGAGCATGAGGGTTACCAGTTTGAGAGTGCAGAAAACTCGTTCGATTTGCTGGTGCACCGTTTGTTGGGAAAATATCAGCCATTTTTTGTGCTTAAGGAGTACAAAGTCAGCATCCATGAGCCTGCGCTCGATGGGGTCAATTCGGCGGTAACGATTAAAATTGCGGTGGGCGAGCAAGAAGAAACCACGACAGCAGAGGGCGATGGCCCGGTGAACGCGCTGGATAAGGCCGTGCGCAAAGCGCTGGAGCGCTTTTATCCAGCGATTAGAGACGTCAAACTGATTGATTACAAAGTGCGCGTGCTGGATTCTGACAATGCGACTGCAGCCAAAGTGCGCGTGCTGATTGAATCAGCGGATCAGCATGAAAGCTGGGCGACAGTGGGTGTTTCCACCGATATTATTGATGCGTCTTGGCGCGCTATGCTGGATGCAATTGAATACAAATTGATGCGGGACAGTCAAAAGAAACATTAAAGGATTTTTGAGGGAGCAAGGCCATGGCAGGAAAAACGCTATACGACAAATTATGGGAATCGCACTTGGTGCGAGAAGAGGCTGACGGCACTTGCCTGATTTACATTGATCGTCATCTGGTGCATGAAGTCACAAGCCCGCAGGCCTTTGAAGGCTTGCGTATGTCGGGTCGCAGAGCATGGCGTAGTAGTAGCATAGTTGCCAACCCCGACCACAACACGCCCACCAAAGATTGGGAAAAAGGCATCGAAGACCCGATTTCTCGTTTACAAGTGGAAACGCTGGATAGCAACATCAAGGAGTTCGGCGCATTGGTGTATTTTCCCTTTAAGGATAGTCACCAAGGCATCATCCATGTGATTGGGCCTGAAAATGGCACCACTTTGCCTGGTATGACCGTGGTATGCGGCGACTCGCATACTTCCACACATGGAGCATTTGGCGCTTTGGCGCACGGTATCGGTACTTCGGAAGTTGAACACGTATTGGCTACACAAACATTGGTGGCTAAGAAATCGAAGCGTATGTTGGTGAAGGTGGATGGCAGGCTTGGCAAAGGCGTGACGGCGAAAGATGTGGCGTTGGCGGTGATTGGTAAAATAGGTACGGCGGGCGGCAATGGCTATGCAATTGAGTTCGGCGGCGAAGTGATTCGCGCGCTTTCGATGGAAGGCCGCATGACTATTTGTAACATGGCGATTGAGGCTGGTGCGCGCGCCGGCATTATAGCACCAGATGACAAGACGGTGGCTTATCTAAAAGGTCGTCAGCACTCGCCAAAAGGTGCGGATTGGGACAAGGCAGTAGCGTATTGGAATACTTTGCAAACAGATGCGGATGCGCAATTTGACACTGTGGTGGAGTTGCATGGCGACAACATTGAGCCACAAGTGACTTGGGGCACCTCTCCTGAGCAAGTGTTGCCGATTGGCGGGCGTGTGCCTGACCCAGTGAAAGAAGCGGACGCGACGAAGCGTGTGAGTATCGAAAATGCCTTGAAATACATGGGGTTGAGCGCGAACACGCCGATTGAAGACATTAAGCTAGATAAGATTTTTATCGGCTCTTGCACCAATTCGCGCATTGAAGATTTGCGTGCTGCGGCGAGTGTTGCCAAAGGTAAAAAAGTCGCAAGCAATATTACCTTGGCCATGGTTGTGCCAGGCTCAGGCATTGTCAAGCGTCAGGCTGAAGAAGAGGGGTTGGACAAGATTTTCCTTGATGCAGGTTTTGAATGGCGCGAGCCAGGATGCAGCATGTGTTTGGCGATGAATGCCGACCGTCTGAGCCCGGGCGAACGTTGCGCTTCGACTTCTAACCGTAACTTTGAAGGTCGCCAAGGGCCTGGCGGTAGAACGCATTTGGTTAGCCCAGAAATGGCTGCAGCAGCGGCAATTGCAGGTCATTTTGTTGACGTGCGCACTATTTAAGAGAGAAGACTTTAGGATTAGACTTAGGATTAAAAGCATATGAAAGCATTTACCCAATTAAACGGGCTGGTTTGCCCGCTGGACCGCGCTAACGTGGACACGGACGCGATTATTCCAAAACAGTTTTTGAAGTCGATTAAACGCTCCGGCTTTGGCCCGTATTTGTTCGATGAATGGCGCTATACCAATTACGGTGAGCCGGGTATGGATTGCAGCACGCGTCCATTAAACAACTCATTCGTACTCAATCAACCACGCTATCAAGGCGCGCAAGTGCTATTGGCGCGCGATAACTTCGGCTGCGGCTCAAGTCGTGAGCATGCGCCATGGGCGATTGAGGACTATGGTTTCCGCGTGATTATTGCGCCGTCGTTTGCCGATATTTTCTTCAACAATTGCTACAAGAACGGCATTCTGCCTATCGTTGCGGACGCTGCGACTGTAGATCAATTGTTTAGTGAGTGCACAGCTGCTGAGGGTTATAAACTGAATGTTGATTTGCCATCGCAAACCGTAACACTGCCTTCAGGCAAGACATTCAGCTTTGATATTACGCCGCATCGCAAGCATTGTTTGTTGAACGGCTTGGATGAAATTGGTTTAACGTTAATGCATGCGGATGAAATTAGGGCGTTTGAGAGTAAACACAAACAAAACCAGCCTTGGCTTTTTGCATAATTTATTAAAAGGAAATTTAAATGAAAATAGCAGTATTGCCAGGTGATGGCATCGGCCCGGAAATCATCGCACAAGCTTTGCGCGTGTTGGATGTACTGAAAAAAGAAGGCTTGAGCATGACGTTTACTGAGGCGCCTTTGGGCGGCCAGGCTTATGACCAGTTTGGTGCGCCATATCCGGAATTTACTCAGAAAATCTGCCGTGAAGCGGATGCCGTATTGCTGGGCGCTGTGGGCGGCCCGCAATATGATACATTGGATAGGCCGTTGCGCCCAGAGCGCGGTTTGCTGGCGATTCGCAAAGACTTGGGCCTGTTTGCTAACTTGCGCCCAGCCGTGCTTTATCCTGAATTGGCAAATGCTTCTACATTGAAACCGGAAGTGGTGGCTGGACTAGATATTATGATTGTGCGTGAACTGACGGGTGACGTGTATTTTGGTCAGCCACGCGGCATGCGGACCAATGAACAAGGTATTCGCGAAGGTTTCAATACCATGATTTATAGTGAACCGGAAGTACGTCGCATTGCGCACGTGGCTTTCGGTATCGCGATGAAGCGTAAGAAGAAGCTGTGTTCTGTGGACAAGGCCAATGTGCTCGAAACGACCGAATTCTGGAAAGAGATCGTGATTGACGTGGCCAAAGAATACCCGGAAGTCGAGCTCTCCCATATGTACGTGGACAACGCGGCGATGCAGTTGATTCGCAACCCGAAACAGTTTGATGTGATGGTGACCGGCAACATTTTCGGCGACATCTTGTCCGATGAGGCTTCGATGTTGACTGGCTCTATCGGGATGCTGGCTTCAGCTTCGTTGAATGAGACAAAAAAAGGCTTGTACGAGCCGTCGCACGGCTCTGCACCTGATATCGCGGGCAAGAACCTGGCGAACCCGATAGCGACGATTCTTTCTGCCGCCATGATGCTGCGCTACACGTTTGATAACGAAGCTGCGGCAAGCCGCATCGAGAACGCTGTGAAGAAAGTGCTGGCCGCGGGTTATCGCACGGGTGATATCTACGAAGAAGGTACGAAGCGCGTAAGCTGTAGCGAAATGGGTGACCAAATCGTCGCGGCGATGTAAAGTGATTACACGGGAGAATTGCTACGTTGTGCGGTGCTCAAATTCTCATGTACGACTGAGTACATTCCGGTTTCTGCGCGCCGTGCGCCTTGCACTTCATCCCGCGTACTCACTTTACTATAATATTGAAAATTAGATGAGGACTTAAAATGGCGCAATTTGATCATGTAAGTGTTAAAAAGAAGGCCAATGTTTACTTTGACGGTAAATGTGTGAGCCACACAGTAATGTTCCCCAATGGCACACGCAGCACCATTGGTGTAATTTTTCCGAGTAGTTTGACGTTTAACACGCAAGCGCCGGAGCTGATGGAAATTAATTTGGGCAAATGCAAAGTGCGCTTAAAAGGCGAAACCGAGTGGAAAACTTATGGTGCTGGTGAGAAATTTACCGTGCCTGGAAACTCGAGTTTTGATATTGAAACGATTGAGATGTTGGATTACGTCTGTCATTTTGAATAAAAATGATGCCCTGCAGGCTATCATAGATACTGGTTTGCAGAGCATGTTTTGCATTAAATTTTAAAAGGATTTGAGATGCCTTCATTTGATATTTCGTCCGAAGTTGATATGGTCGCGCTGAAAAATGCGATTGATGTTGCTGGCAAGCAAATCACCAATCGCTACGATTTCAAAGGCACTTCGGCCAAGGTGGAGTTGAACGAGAAAGATAACCTGATTACTTTGTTTGGCGACAATGATTTCCAATTGGGTCAAATTTTAGACATTTTGCTACCAGGCATGGAGAAAAAAGAGCCCGATTCATCCAAACGGTTGGAACACAAAGACGTGCAAAAAATTGGCGGAAACAAGGTGAAACAGGAGCTGAAAATCCGTGCTGGTATCGATACTGAACTTGCTAAGCGTATAACTAAATTAATTAAAGATTCTGGCTTGAAAGTGCAGGCCAGCATTCAGGGTGACACGGTGCGTGTGAATGGTGCTAAGCGCGATAACTTACAAGAGGCGATTGCGTTTGTGAAAAAAAGTGTGACGGACTTTCCGTTGAAATTTGGTAATTTTAGGGATTAAACATGCAAAAATTATTGCTTATGATTGTATGCGCCTTGGTACTCAGTGCTTGCAACACGCTTGAGGGCGCGGGCAAGGATATTCAAAAGGCCGGCGAAGCGGTTGAAAAAGCTGCTAAATAGTTAACTTACATATCTTCAGAAATTCTTTATTGTGAGATGAGGCGCGAGAAACCGCGGAGCGAAAAACGAAGATATATGTGGTTATAGGCGAGGATTGAGCGAGCACGCTACGAAGTGAATTGCTCACAAAATGGATTGATGAGGATATTAAGATGTTAAAAGTAGGATTCGTTGGTTGGCGTGGCATGGTGGGTAGTGTGCTCATGCAGCGTATGATGGAAGAAAATGATTTTGCAGCGATCGAGCCGCAATTTTTTACGACCTCGCAAGTCGGTGGCAGCGGACCAAATGTTGGCAAGGAAACGCCAGCGCTGTTAGATGCCAAAGATATCAACGCGCTAAAAGCGATGGACGCGATTGTTTCATGCCAAGGCGGAGACTATACCAGCGAAATTTATCCACAATTAAGAAAAACTGGCTGGACTGGCCATTGGATAGATGCAGCTTCTACATTACGCATGGAAAAGGATGCAGTGATTGTTCTCGATCCCGTGAACATGCATATCATTGAAGATGCATTACTAAAAGGCGGCAAAAACTGGGTTGGCGGAAATTGTACAGTTTCATTGATGTTAATGGCGCTGAATGGCCTATTTAAAGCTAACTTGGTAGAATGGATTACCTCCATGACCTATCAAGCTGCTTCGGGTGCGGGCGCACAAAATATGCGTGAATTGCTAAATCAGATGGGTGAAGCACACAGGGTGGCGAGTATTTTTTTGAAAGACCCTGCATCGGCTATTCTGGATATTGATCGTGAGGTAGCGGGTACTCTGCGCGATGAAAAGTTTCCTAAGGCGCATTTTGGCGTGCCTTTGGCAGGCAGTCTCATTCCTTGGATTGATAGTGATTTGGGCAACGGTCAAAGTAAAGAAGAATGGAAAGGCGGCGTAGAAACCAACAAAATCCTGGGCCTAAGCAGCAATCCGATTCCCATTGATGGCTTGTGTGTGCGTATCGGTGCGATGCGCTGTCATAGCCAAGCACTTACTATCAAGTTAACAAAAGATGTGCCGTTAGATGAAATAAGCCAAATGCTGGCAGAGGCCAATCCATGGGCGAAAGTGGTTCCTAACGAGCGTCAGGCGAGCATGCGC
Organism: uncultured beta proteobacterium; assembly: GCA_963701715.1. Lineage (GTDB taxonomy): Bacteria > Pseudomonadota > Gammaproteobacteria > Burkholderiales > Methylophilaceae > Methylotenera_A. Next base: position 136,188 of record CAVPAX010000007.1, on the reverse strand, counting down.
GAGCTTACGCCAGTAGCGGTGACGGGTAAACTGGTTACCCCGGTGGGGCGTTTACGGAAGCTGAATATGGGCAATGATTATCTATCGGCATTTACCGTAGGCGACCAGCTGTTATGGGGTGCTGCAGAGCCGCTGCGCCGTATGTTGCGGATATTAATTGCACATTAATTTACATGAAATTAATAGCCAGCATTGAAAAAAACAACAATATTGACTTACATACACATAGCTACTGAATATAATGTGTATTATGAGCTTGCATCTCTAACTAATTGATGTTATTTTTGTTATTGCAATATTTTAGTAAATTAAGGGTGGGATAGTGCATAACTCAAAATTAAAGCGAATAACCGTTGCCTTATGCATGGCCTTGGTGCCTATTTCTGTGTTTGCGGCAGGGCTGGGCAAGCTCAATGTCATGTCCGGCTTGGGTGAGCCGCTTAAAGCAGACATAGAACTTATCTCGGTTACTGCCGAAGAGCTTAATAGCATGACGGCGGTCATTGCCTCGGAAGAAGCTTATGTAACTCAAGGTATCGAAAAGCCTGCTTCTCATAACACCATTAAGGTTGATATTACCAAAAATGTAAATGGCACACATGTATTAAAATTGAAATCTACTCAGCCAATCAGTGAGCCGTTTCTGGATATGCTTATTCAGGTGGATTGGGCTTCGGGTCGCTTATTGCGGGAATATACCGTATTACTTGACCCGCCGGGTTATACGGGCGAGTCAGATTCAAGCGGACAGGACAGCCAAACTGCACAAATGCCTGTGGTGAAATCAAGCGGATCAACCCAGAGTAATCAGATACAAAGTGACCAAGTGGCTGGCGAAACAGCAGCCAGCATGCTGCCTAGTTCAAAAAAAACGAATAAAGGTATTAGAAAGACAAAATCTGTTGAAACTGCAACGGACGCTATAGATGCGGAAGGTCAGGAATATGTCACACATCGTGGCGATACTCTGGCAAAAATAGCACAGGATATGAAGCCGGAAGGCGTCAGTCTGGAGCAGATGCTGGTTGGGTTGTATCAAACTAATCCAAATGCGTTTCAAGGTGACAATATGAACCGCCTAAAGGTGGGGCAAATTATCCGCCAGCCATCAGAAGCAATGCTGAATGCGATATCGCGTAAAGAAGCCTCGAGTGAGATAAAAGTTCAGACTGAGAATTGGAACGCCTACCGCAATAAATTGGCCGGTATCGTTGCTGATACGGTGCCAAGCGAAGCGGAAGCAAATACGCAGTCTGCAGGAGGAAAGATCAAAAGTGCGGCCGAAGATAAGTCGATGCCCACAGCGGCAGGACCAAAAGATGTGGTTAAACTATCTGCAGGCGATGCAGCTGCAGCAAAGGTTAGTGCAGAAAATATAAAATCTCTGGAAGATAAAATTACCGCACTGCAAGAAGAAGCAACGGCGCGTGAAAGAAGCGTAAAAGAAGCGCAAGAAAGAACTGCTTCGCTTGAAAAGCAAATCGCTGATATGCAGAAATTGCTTGCACTGAAAAATGGTGAAATGGCAGATTTGCAAAAACAGGCGGAAACACAAGCGGCTGCCGAAAAACCACAAGAAACGCCCGAGATTGTAGCAGCTGCGCCTTTAGAGGAAGTAAAACCGGTAGAACCTGTAAAAGCAGATGTCCCAGTAGCAAAAGATGCTACTCCTGCCCCAACACAACCTAAACCAGCTGCAAAACCTGTACCAGAACCAGTTGCCGAGTCGGGGTTTTTGGATGGCATTCTGGGTGGTCTGGATTTAACGACACTTTTACCTGCAGGTGGCCTGCTGGCTTTGCTAGGTGGTGGATGGATGTATTTGCGTAAAAAGCGCGAACGTAGTCTGGCTGATTTTGAGCAGGGTATTATGACATCCGGTGGTTTGAAGGCCAATACTGTGTTCGGTAATACGGCAAGCGCGAGTGTTGATACTGGTGACACTTCATTCCTGACTGACTTTTCACAAAGTGCCAATGGTGGCATGATTGACACCAATGACGTTGACCCGATTGCTGAGGCCGAGGTGTACATGGCCTATGGACGAGACGCGCAGGCTGAAGAAATCCTGAAAGATGCAATTTCAAAAGAGCCGAAACGTTATGAATTGCATCTTAAATTGCTCGAAATGTATGCGGCTAGCAAAAATTTATCCGCTTTTGAAACCATCGCTGGTGAGCTTTATACCACGCTGGGAGCAGAAGATCCAACATGGGCAAAAGTGGCTGAAATCGGTATTAAACTGGAGCCGAATAATCCACTTTATCAAGCAAACAGTAGCCCAACTGGCTCGAGTGAAAATGCTGTAGATTCCAACGATAAATTAGATGCGACAGATTTTTCTGATTCGCCATTAGCGGCAGAAAAAGATTTAGATTTTACATTTAACAATGAATCCCTAACACAGAGTTTTGCTGCTCCAGACAATTCTGCAATAAATGAAATTGATTTGGATTTAGGACAGGAATCTGAAAATGCAATGCCTGCGGGTTTGGAGGAAGGTGCAGAAAATACACTTTCGTTCGATATAGAAAAGGATACTGAAGTTGAGGCTAAAACTGACGCAGGGGGTATGGATTTTGATTTGGGTGACTTTAATTCTGCTGATTTGAATACTGCTGCTGAAGTGCCGACACAAACGAGTACGATGGAATTTGGCCATACAATGCCAAGTTTGGATGTACCTACTCTCGATGCGCCTCAATTCATGCCTGAAACAGTTGCTGAGCAAAAAGAAACCTTGCCAGAAATCAGTGAAATCAAGCTAGATGGGTTTGATTTGCCTCAGGAACATGAAGAGGCGGCAATTTCGGAAGCTGGAGTACTTGATATAAGTGGTTCAGGTGATCAATTTACAGATGCTGAGGCAGGTACTGATAAAAACTTTAATTTTGAGATTAATACGATCTCGCCTGAAGCATCAAGTTTTAAAGATAAAGACTTTTCTGATACGAATACGTTTGATTTAACCACGATTAACCTAGACTTAAGTGATAGCACAGATACAAGTACTAGTGCTAGCATAGAAGATAGCTCACCTAAACCTGCTGAGTTGACATTGTCTGAACATGAGCCAATCGAAGTTGAAACCAAGCTGGATTTGGTCGCAGCCTATATTGAAATGGATGATAAAGAAGGAGCAAAAGAGCTTTTAGATGAAGTTATCAAGGAAGGTGGCGCTAATCAACGTAAGCGTGCAGAGGATCTTTTAGCGAAATTAGCTTAACTTTTATTAGCTTATCTTACAAAAAACCGAGTTCATACTCGGTTTTTTTATTTGTATTAGGAAATAATATTAAAATGTCTGCATGTTTAAAATTAACATCATTACCCAATTATTAAGCTTTTTTATACTTGCAATTGTCGTTAACCAGCTAAGTTTAAATTTACTGGTATCGGTTTCAATCATTTTCACAGGAATTTTGTTTTTGACTAGAACTCATCAATTCTTGCATTTCATCAAGCGGTTCAAATGGCTTTTTCTAATACTAATCGCTATTTTTTCATTTAATACACCCGGGGAGCATCTGCCAGTCTGGCCATTTGAATTTAGTCCCACATACGAGGGCATTGCAGCAGGTTTTACACAAATCCTTAGAATCATCATAATGCTTGCAGCCATATCATTAATTTTGGCATCAAACACCAGGCAACAGCTCATATCCGGATTCTATTTCGTGTTATTACCATTAAAAATTCTAGGGCTTGAGGTAGAGCGCTTTGCCGCAAGATTATGGCTAACTTTGCAATATGTGGAATTGCAACACGAACAAAAATCTGCAGATGATTTTTTTAACAAGATAAAGTCGCTGACAATGTTAAAAAATTATCAAACGAATGAAGATGTTTCAATAGTTTTTAAAGTGCCAAAGTTTTCTTGGATGGATTATGGGTTAATAGCATTCTCAATACTTTTGCTAATAAAGCTTGTGACGAAAGCGTTTGTATAAATGCGCATTGCCTTAGGTGTTGAGTTCGATGGTGCGCCGTATTGTGGCTGGCAAAGCCAGTCTAACCATTGCGGTGTACAGGATTTTTTAGAAACGGCTATTGCGAAAATTGCAGAGCATGCTGTACGCATCCATGCTGCAGGCCGCACAGATGCTGGTGTGCATGCGCTGATGCAGGTGGTACATTTTGATTCCATAGCTACTCGGCCAGAGAGTGCCTGGGTGCGTGGGGTGAATGCCTTTTTACCAGAAAGCATACGCGTAATATGGGCGAAAACTGTTGATGATGATTTTCACGCACGTTTTTCTGCGAAACAACGCAGCTACCAATACTTGCTAGTCAATCAGCCTACAGCCCCAGCAATTTATGCTAAAAAAGCGGGCTGGTATCACTTGCCGCTTAATATTGAAGCGATGCAAGAGGCAATAAATTATTTGCAAGGCGAACATGACTTTAGTGCCTTTAGAGCCAGTGAATGCCAGGCAAAATCACCAGTAAGAAACCTGCAAGTCGCGTCAATTAAAGCGCATGGTGATTTTATAATTTTCAATTTTGCGGCAAACGCATTTTTGCAACATCAAGTGCGCAATATGATAGGCGCACTAGTGTATGTGGGGAACGGAAAGCACCTCCCCGTAATTATGAAAACACTTTTGGCACAAAAAGACCGCACTTTGTCTCCACCAACATTTTCGCCTAATGGCCTCTATTTGACGGGTGTTCAGTATGATGAAAAATGGAATTTACCTAACACGCAACGTGAAATCATAGTGTTTTAGATGACTGCCCTTACTGACAGTTTGTTACGTTTACGTTACGCTTACAGATTATGGATAAAATTAAACGAACTCGAGTAAAGATTTGTGGCATTACGCGTGTGGAAGATGCGTTGGCGGCTGTGAATGCTGGTGCAGATGCCATTGGCTTGGTGTTTTATGCAGGAAGCCCACGTTTTGTGACAATCGCTCAGGCGCAATACATTGTGGCCAAAATTCCGCCTTTTGTGAGTATGGTGGGTCTATTTGTAAATGCTTCTAAAACAGAAATCGAATCGGTCTTATCCCAAGTCCATTTGGATACTTTGCAATTCCATGGAGATGAATTGCCGCATGATTGCGAACAAATAAACTTGCCGTATTACAAGGCTATCCGCGTCAAAGCGGACACAAATTTGGTACAATATGCGCAACAGTACCATACTGCAAGAGCACTGCTTTTGGACGCGTTCTCGGAGGTAGCCATGGGCGGCACAGGACAGACATTCGATTGGAATTTAATTCCTGCCAACTTCCCTAAACCCATTATTTTGGCAGGTGGTTTGAACGCAAAAAATATTGGGAAGGCCATCAGGCAAGTAAATCCATATGCAGTGGATGTGAGTGGCGGTGTGGAAATTACTAAAGGAATCAAGGATGCGGGAAAAATTGCCGCATTCATGCAAGGAGTGAGCAATGCAGCTTTATGATATGCCCGACGAGCGCGGTCATTTTGGACAATTTGGCGGTATTTTTGTCGCAGAAACTTTGGTTGAGGCGCTGGAAGAACTGCGCGTCATGTATGAAAAATATCGGCATGATCCTGAGTTTTTGGCTGAATTTGCCTATGATTTAAAACATTTTGTCGGTCGTCCGAGTCCAATATATTTTGCCGAACGCTGGACTAAAAAAGTCGGTGGCGCACAAATCTACTTAAAACGCGAAGATCTAAACCACACTGGCGCACACAAGGTAAATAACACTATTGGCCAAGCGCTATTAGCGAAGCGTATGGGTAAGCCACGGGTGATTGCAGAAACCGGCGCAGGACAGCATGGTGTAGCTACCGCAACGATTGCCGCGCGTCTGGGCTTGGAGTGTGTTGTTTATATGGGTAGCGAGGATGTTAAGCGCCAAGCACCTAACGTGTTTAGAATGAAGTTGCTGGGCGCAACAGTAGTGCCGGTGGAAAGTGGCTCTAAAACGCTAAAGGATGCGCTTAACGAGGCTATGCGCGACTGGGTAACCAATATATCCAATACGTTTTATATTATCGGGACTGTGGCAGGCCCGCATCCTTATCCCATGATGGTACGTGATTTTCAATCAGTGATAGGCGTTGAAGCCAAAGAACAAATGCTGGAGATGGTAGGACGTCAGCCAGACGCTATCGTTGCTTGTGTAGGCGGTGGTTCAAATGCAATGGGTATTTTCTATCCATATATCGATGTGCCAAATGTGCGCTTGATAGGTGTAGAGGCTGCTGGATACGGTTTAAATTCGGGTATGCACGCAGCCCCGTTAACTGCAAATAGTCCAATTGGCGTGTTGCATGGCAACCGCACTTATTTAATGCAAGACAGCGATGGTAATATTATTGAAACGCATTCAATCTCTGCAGGTTTGGATTATCCTGGGGTTGGTCCTGAGCATGCTTGGCTAAAAGATATTAAACGTGCTGAATATGTTGCCATTACTGATGATGAGGCTTTGGCTGCATTTCATAATTTATGCCGTACTGAAGGCATTATTCCGGCGCTGGAGTCCAGTCACGCGCTTGCACATGCTGAAAAAATGGCCAAAACCATGCGTAAAGATGAAATCATATTAGTGAATTTATCCGGACGCGGCGACAAAGATATTAATACAGTCGCAAAACTCTCAAATATTACCTTATAAGAAACTCATGTCACGCATTCAAACTGTTTTTTCTGCCCTTAAAGCAAGTAACAAAAAAGCTCTAATTCCCTACATCACAGCTGGTGATCCTCATCCTAAATATACCGTAAGTCTAATGCATGCATTAGTGAAGTCCGGTGCAGATATGATCGAATTGGGCATTCCATTTTCTGATCCGATGGCAGACGGCCCTGTGATCCAGCGTGCTAGTGAACGTGCACTAATGCATAAAGTGGGGTTAAGCCAAGTATTGGAAATGGTGCGAGAGTTTCGTCTGAGTGACGATAAAACTCCAATTGTATTAATGGGTTATGCAAACCCGATTGAGGCGATGGGCGCTGATAAATTTACTCAGTCGGCTAAAGCTGCTGGCGTTGATGGTGTTCTGACGGTAGATTATCCACCAGAGGAATGTAAAGAATTTATTGCCGCGTTGCAGACCAATGGTATGGATAGCATCTTTTTGCTATCACCTACCAGCGATGCTGCACGTGTAGATCTCATCGTAAAACAAGCAAGCGGGTTCTTGTATTATGTTTCACTAAAGGGTGTTACAGGTGCGGCTAATTTGGATATTGAAGAAGTGAAAGCACGTGTTGCGGATATTAGAAAAAAAACCAATTTGCCAATCGGTGTAGGATTTGGTGTAAAGGACGCGGCTACAGCCAAAAAAGTGGCTGCAATTGCTGATGCTGTCGTGGTAGGTAGCCGAATGGTGATTGCGATTGAGCAGTCAAATGAAGACAATCTGCTAACGAATGTTAGTCAACTAATGCGGGAATTGCGCGCTGCAGTCGATGCTTGATGTTTAAGGAGTGAAAAATGAGCTGGTTAGATAAAATCCCACAAAAAATTAAACGTGTAGTTGGCGCAGCGCAGAGAAGAAATGTGCCTGAAGGTTTGTGGAGCAAATGCGCATCTTGCATGACAGTGCTTTATAAAACTGATTTAGAGGCCAACTCAGAAGTATGTCCAAAGTGTGGATATCACAACCGTATTGGCGCGCGCGATCGTTTAAATCAACTGTTAGACCCGGAAGAAAAACGCATAGAAATAGGTGCAAACGTAGAACCTATCGATCCACTAAAATTCAAGGATAGCAAAAGCTATGCTGAACGCATGAAAGCGGCACAAAAAGAAGGCGGTGAGAAGGATGCTTTAGTCGTTATGCAAGGTAAAATTCACGGTCTAAATGTTGTCGTGGCCGCGTTTGAGTTTAAATTTATGGGCGGGTCGATGGGTTCCGTGGTGGGTGAGCGGTTTGCACGCGGCGTTGAAGCGGCTATCAAGCTTAAAGCACCTTTTATTTGCATTTCAGCCAGTGGTGGTGCTCGCATGCAAGAAGGATTGTTTTCTCTGATGCAGATGGCTAAAACCAGCGCCGCACTTACTAAGCTCTCGCAGGCAGGTTTGCCTTATATTTCAGTATTAACAGACCCAACCATGGGTGGAGTATCTGCTAGCTTTGCTATGCTTGGCGATATTATCATTGCTGAGCCTAATGCATTGATCGGGTTTGCCGGCCCGAGAGTGATTGAACAAACTGTACGCGAAACCTTACCGGAGGGTTTTCAGCGCGCAGAGTTCCTAGTGGAGCATGGCGCAGTAGACTTAATTGTGGATCGTCGTGAAATGCGTCAAAAACTGGCTAATATTTTATCTGGCTTGATGCGAGCTCCAAAAGCAGCATAAATTTATCGACTTCAGCTTATCGATTTCATCCACTTGTGATTAACGCTCAACCAAAGCCAAGCACTGCACAAGAGTGGTTGACTTATATTGAGGCTTTGCATCCCAAATCCATTGCCATGGGTTTAGATAGAGTGAAAGCCGTTGCAGACAATCTCCAGTTAACACACAATTTTCCAATTATTACAATTGCCGGTACAAATGGTAAAGGTTCCAGTTGTGAGATTTTAAGTCAAATATATAGCAAAGCCGGCTATCGCGTTGGGTGCTATACATCTCCGCATCTTATTCGCTATAACGAGCGTGTGCGTGTTAACCAACAGGAAATCTCCGACCAAGACTTATGCTTGGCATTTGAGGCTGTTGAGTCGGCGCGTGGTGATGTTGCACTTACCTATTTTGAAATGGGCACACTCGCTGCAATGTGGTATTTTTGCCGTGCAAATTTAGATATCGTCATTTTAGAGGTGGGTTTGGGCGGCAGACTGGATGCGGTGAATATCTTTGAGCCAGCCTGCTCGATTGTCACTACGGTTGATTTAGACCACATGGAATATCTTGGCGAATCGCGTGAAAAAATTGGTTTTGAAAAGGCTGGCATTTTTCGCAAAAACAAGCTCGCCATATGCGGTGATGAAAATCCACCGACAAGTCTGGTGAGTTACGCTTCACAGATCGGCGCGCATCTGCAATTAATCAACCGTGATTTTCAGGTGAAGAAAACCACTCAAGGTTGGCAATACTCGTCCGGAGGGCAGACTTTTCAATTGCCAATTCTCGGTCTTGTTGGTGATTTTCAATTGAACAATGCTGCTTGTGTTTTATGTGCTGTACAGTATTTGAGTGCTGTATTGCCTGTGGCAGAGGCCAATATCTATGCAGCTTTAGAGAGGGTTGAATTAACAGGTCGGTTTCAGATAATTCAATCCAAACCGGAGATTATCGTGGATGTTGCGCATAATCCGCATGCAGCAAAGTCACTAGCACTAAATTTGCAATCAATACCTTGCTCCGGGCGCACACTGGCAGTATTTGCCATGCTTGCAGACAAGGATATTGAAGGAGTGACAAACGCGCTAGTACCGCACATTTCAAAGTGGTACTTAGCCGACATTCATAGCGCGCGTGGTGCAAAAGCACTGGAATTGCAGAAAAGCCTTATCAAAAAAGTAGATAAATTCTCTGTGCAATTGTATGCACAGGTAGGTGCTGCACTTGCGGCCGCATGTAAAGAAGCTGATAAAAATGATAGAATAATCGTGTTTGGCTCATTTTATACAGTAGCAGATGCCATAAAATTTGTGTCGGCGCAAAAAAGTTAATTGAGAGCGCATTTTTGAAAGCATTTAATATGCAAAAGACCCCCGCTAGCGATCAGGAAATCAATTTTAAAAAACGCGCACGCCGCCGTCTTGTAGGGGCAATTGCATTGGTGTTGTTGATGGTGATTGTATTGCCAATGGTACTGAAAGACCGCATCGCATCTGATCCGCAAGAAAAAATCACTATTACATTACCAAATGAACAACAGGCTGTTATCCCTGCAGCACCCTCAGATTTCGATTCTAATATTGTACCAACTGAACCGCCTGCTATAGAATCACCTAAGGTAACAGAGTCTTCAGACACATCAAGCTCTGACCCAGAAGCTGCCGCAGTAATAACAAGTGAAGAAGCGCCTGCAAAAGAAGCACCCAAGCCGAAAGATGTGGCCAATCACAAGTTCTATGTGCAAATTGGTGTTTTTTCTGACGAAGCTAATGTTAAGCAGTTGCAGGCTAAATTGAGCGATTTGGGTTACAAATCGCAAACAGAAAAAATAAGCACTGCGAAGGGGCAAAAAATTCGTTTACGTACGCAAGTATTTGGCGATAGGAATGAAGCTGCTATTGCGCTGGAAAACATTAAGGATGCTGGGCTGGCAGGAATGGTGGTCAGTCAATAATGCGTGCCTATAATAGGCAAAGTAGCACTGAATGACTAGTTTCGATTATACAGTTCTGCTCATTATAGGCATATCGATTGTCGTGAGCATGATGCGCGGTGCAGTAAGGGAGGTATTGGCAATCGGTGGCTGGATAGCAGCGTTTTATATTGCCAAAACTTACACAGTACAGCTTGTTCCCTTGTTACCGCAAGATATTCCCACGGAACCATTGAAAGTACTTGCTGCATTTTTGATACTTTTTTTGGGTGTGCTGCTGATTGCCAGTTTATTAACGATAGCACTTTCTAGTTTAATAAAAAAAATTGGTCTTAACTGGTTTAATCGATTTATTGGTGCTTTATTTGGCTTTGCACGCGGGTTACTAATCGTGTGTGTTCTGGTATTTCTGTCAGGTTTGACCAACTTGCCGAAAGATGCAAGATGGACAAATGCCATGTTTAGCTCACCATTAGAGGCTTTAGTAAAAACGGTCTTGCCATGGGTGCCACAGGCTGTGGCGAAACATATCAAGTATGATTAGCTTTATTCTGATTAAATAGCATAATTGCTTCAGGACATTAATTTATGTGTGGAATTTTAGGTATCGTAGGTAAGAACCCGGTAAACCAATTGCTATACGATGGTTTGCTGGTGTTGCAGCATCGAGGACAAGATGCTGCAGGTATTGTGACATGCGATGGAAACACATTTTTTATGCATAAGAATAACGGGCTGGTAAAAGACGTTTTTCAAACACGTCACATGCGCAGTTTGGTCGGCAATGTGGGTATTGCACATGTGCGCTATCCGACCGCTGGATCTTCCAGCGCCGCAGAAGCACAGCCGTTCTATGTCAATTCGCCGTTTGGCATCGTGCTGGGACATAATGGAAATTTAACGAATTCTGAACAATTAAAATCAGAAATGTTCCGTCAGGATTTGCGCCATATCAATACGAATTCGGATTCTGAAGTGTTGTTGAATGTGCTAGCACATGAAATCGAAAAGACCTCACGCAATGCGGTGCTGAATACAGACATGGCGTTTGATGCGGTTGCTGGCGTGCACAAACGCTGCAAAGGCGCGTATGCAGTAGTTGCCATGATTGCTAATTTTGGTTTGCTGGCATTTCGCGATCCGCATGGTATTAGGCCATTAGTGATTGGTAAGCAAGAAACAGAAAAAGGCACAGAGTATATCGTTGCATCAGAAAGCGTAGCGCTCGACGTATTAGGCTTTAAGTTAATACGCGATGTGGAGCCTGGCGAAGCTGTTTTTATTGATATGGAAGGTAATTTTTTTAGTCGACAATGTGCAGAAAAACCTACACTCACACCATGTATTTTTGAATATGTCTACCTTGCACGGCCTGATTCGGTGATTGATGGTGTTTCTGTATACCAAACACGCCTGGATATGGGCACCAGCCTGGCTGAAAAAATTAAGCGAGAATGGTCTGACAAGAAAATTGATGTGGTAATTCCTATTCCTGATACCAGCCGCCCAAGTGCTCTGCAGGTTGGTATTGCTCTAGGGCTGGATTACCGTGAAGGTTTCATCAAAAACCGCTATATAGGCCGCACATTCATTATGCCGGGACAAGCCCTGCGCAAGAAATCTGTAAGGCAAAAACTTAATCCAATAGGCATTGAATTTAAAGGAAAAAACGTTTTGCTCGTGGATGACTCCATCGTACGCGGCACGACGTCGCAGCAGATCGTGCAGATGGCGCGCGATGCCGGCGCCAATAAAGTATTTTTTGCCTCAGCAGCACCGCCGGTGCGCTTCCCCAATGTGTATGGCATTGATATGCCAAGCCGTGACGAGCTGTTGGCAACCGGCCGCACTGACGATGAGATTTGCAAAGAAATCGGTGCGGACGCGCTGATTTATCAAGATCTGGATGCTCTAGTGCGCGACATTTCCAAATCTAACCCGAAGATGAAAGTATTTGACTGCAGCTGTTTTGATGGTAAATATGTGACGGGTGATGTGGATGCGGCCTATCTGAATCGCATTGAGGCTGCACGAGGTGACGCCAATAAAAAGCAAAAACCGGCCAATGCGAGTACGCAGATGGACTTGAACTTAATTGATAGCCAGGAAAATGAAAACTCTGAAGAAGCAGCGGAGGCATAATTTAAATATGTTGCTTGACGTAGGGATTTTATAGGCATACCATTTAATTGCGCTGATTTGAGTGGCCAATTTCAAACAAAGCCTTACTCAGCTTGCGAGCGCATAATAAATTCTGCTAAAGCGAGAGCCCTAAAAACCCGTTTTAGCTACTTTGCTAACACGGGTTTTTTTATACCCTGAAAATTTTGAGATTATTATGAATAAGCATAAATACCATCCTGAAACCTTGAGCGTGCGTGCGGGCAGCGTGATGACTGAATTTGGCGAAAATTCTGAAGCCTTGTTCTTAAATTCAAGTTTCCGCTTTAACAGCGCAGCGCAAGCTGCAGCGCGCTTTGGCGGCACGGAGCCGGGTAATATTTATTCGCGCTTTACTAATCCTACCGTCACCATGTTTCAAAACAAACTGGCGGCGCTGGAAGGTGCAGAGCAATGTGTGGCGACTTCCACTGGCATGTCGGCGATATTGGCCTGTGTGATGGCTTTATGCAGCGCTGGCGACCATGTGGTGGCCTCGCGCAGCATTTTTGGCACGTCGGTGCAATTGTTCAGCAACATTCTCGCGCGCTGGGGTTTGCAGGTGACGTTCGTGTCTTTGACCGATACCAACGCGTGGCAAGCCGCAATTACGCCAAAAACCAAACTGTTTTTTGTGGAGACACCATCAAATCCGCTCACCGAAGTGTGCGATATTGCGGCCTTGGCGAGCATTGCCCACAAGGCTGGCGCGCATTTGGTGGTGGATAACTGCTTCTGCACGCCGGCGATTCAAAAACCGTTGAAATTAGGCGCGGATATTATTATTCACTCTGCAACTAAGTATATTGACGGGCAAGGTAGATGCTTGGGTGGCGCAGTGTTGGGCAGCAAGGCACTCATGGAGCCAGTGTACGGCTTTTTGCGCACGGCGGGCGTGACGATGAGCGCATTTAACGCTTGGGTATTTTTAAAAGGGCTGGAAACGCTGCATGTGCGTATGGAAGCACATGCCAAGCGTGCACTGGAACTCGCGACTTGGCTAGAAGCACAACCACAAGTGGCAAGGGTGTATTACCCAGGCTTGAAATCGCATCCGCAGCATGCGCTGGCGATGAGGCAGCAAGTGAACGGTGGCGGCATTGTGAGTTTTGAGGTGAAACCAAAGGCTGGCCAAACGCAGCAGGAAGCCGCCTGGTCGTTGATTGATGCGACCGAGCTGATTTCGATTACTGCGAATCTTGGCGATGCAAAAAGCACGATTACGCACCCGGCCACCACCACGCACAGCCGCATCACGGCAGAGGCACGCGCGGAGGCGGGCATTAACGATAATTTGGTGCGGATTGCGGTAGGACTAGAGTATGTGGATGATTTGAAAGCAGATTTGAAGTTCTAAATAGATGCCCTGCAGCCAAATATACATGCGCCTTGCAGAGCATGAGTATTGGCGGTCAAAAGTACTAAGTGCTTAGTTTAAATCCTCACGCAATGATTCCAACTGATTGAGCGGAATCACCACGCTCATATTGTAATTCGGGTGATCGCAGCCTAACTTAACAACCGCACCATATTTAATGGCTTTTCTCACGGCTTCATTAAACTCAAAGCGGCAAAAGTGCACCGCGCTGGTTTTGGTTTCATTTTCACGGTTTAAATCTTCATCCGAAATCGCGTACACGCGCTTAAAGCCTTCCACCTCAATATACATACGGTCTTCGATGCCAATCAATTGGCTAAGCGCGATTTTTCGTTCTTCCACGTCGGTGTATTCAATCAGCATCGTGGCTTTCCAGTTGCTGCCATTGGGCACCAGCGGCGCGTAGGTGTCGATTTCGTCTTGAATGGCTTCCTCTTCAAATATTTTTTCAAGCCGCAGCATTTCCTGAATTTGATAGCGCATGGTGAGTTCGGATTCAAATTGCATGTTCACGTGCTCACCCAAATGCACGGAGCGCAATTGGCGATGCGCCATGATTTGCGGTTTGTGCTCTTTGCGGTATTTGCTGTACGCTTCCAGCGTCATGATGTTGTCGCGGGTAATACTCATTTTGTTCCTTTAATCATTCAAAATATATGCCCTGTGAGGCAATATCCATGCGGTTTCCAGGCTTGCTTATTCAATGCCGTAAGCGATGCGCGCAAGACTTAACGGGTGACGTAGCGTAGATTTCTTCAGTCCGTTTTCATCCATCATCTGCTCGATATGATGGCCTGCTAATTGGCAGTCAGAGCTGATGTAGTCAGGCTCGTTATTACTCATCAACTTTGCTACAGGTTTACCGATTTTTTTAGCCATTGCATGATGTCCTAGCTTGACCCCATAAGTGCCCGCATGGCCAGAGCAACGCTCTACGGTATTGATGGTAGTCTCGGGAACTAACTTCAAAAACTCTTCGGTTTTTTTGCCAATGTTCTGTACCCGACCATGGCATGGAATGTGGTAGCTTACTTTTCCGAGTGGTTTTTTGAAATCGGTTTTCAGCAAACCATCCTTGCGGCGCGCAACCAAGTATTCAAACGGGTCCCACATCGCTTCTTGCACCAATTTTGTGTCGGCACAATCCGGGAACATCAGCGGGATTTCTTGTTTAAACATCAGTGTGCAGCTCGGTATTGCGCTCAAAATCGCGTAGCCGTCTTTGGCGTACTTCGCGAGGTGAGGAATATTGGCTTCTTTGCTTTTAGCAACAGCTTCCAAATCGCCAAGTTCTAATTTTGGCATGCCGCAACATTGTTCTTTATCCACCAGTACATAAGGGATTTCGTTGTGGTCGAGCACTTTAAGCAAATCGTGGCCGATGCCGGGTTCGTTATAATTAACGTAACAAGTTGAATAAATGGCGACTTTTCCAGGTGTGCGCTCACCATTTTTCACCACAAAATCTTCGCTCTTGGCTGCGCCATGCCTAAACTTTTCTGTGGCAAAGCTCGGCATCCAAGCATTTTTATCTACGCCCAGTGTTTTTTCCATCACATTGCGCATAAGTTTGGTGCTATTCACGGCATTCACCACCTGAACAACAATAGGAATTCCGGCGAATTGCCCATGCACATCAGTCGATGCCAGTATTTTTTCATTAAGGCCTACTTCACCTTTATTAAACTTAATGGCTTTGGCACGCAACATGGTGTGTGGAAAATCTAAATTCCATTCATGAGGCGGTGTGTATGGACATTTGGTCATGTAGCACAAATCACACATGTAGCATTCATCTACCACTTTCATGTAATCTTTTTTGTCCACGCCATCAACTTCTAAAGTTGGGCTGTTGTCGACTAAATCAAACAGTGTGGGAAAACTGTTACACAAACTTACACAACGGCGGCAGCCATGGCAGATGTCAAATATACGTTCTAGCTCATGATTAAGCTTCTCTTCATCGTAAAAGTCAGGATTTTTCCAATCTAATGCATGGCGGGTAGGGGCTTCTAGATTGCCTTCTCGACTCATTTTAACCTCATGTTTTTTTGTAGTATGTTTAATTGCTTGGATGATGAGAGCATCATTTTCGGATGCTCTTATCATCCCCCTCGCAAGAGGAAGGATAAAGTTGAATTAATCTACTAATTCAGCCAGTGCTTTTGCATAGCGGTTTGCATGACTGCGTTCTGCCTTAGCAAGCGTTTCAAACCAATCGGCGATTTCGTCAAAACCCTCATCGCGCGCTGTTTTAGCCATGCCAGGATACATGTCGGTGTACTCGTGTGTTTCACCAGCCACAGCGGATTCCAGATTTTGGCGGGTAGGACCGATTGGTAAGCCGGTCGCAGGGTCGCCAGATTGTTCTAAAAACTCTAAGTGGCCATGTGCATGACCAGTTTCGCCTTCAGCAGTAGAACGGAATAGAGCCGCTACATCATTTTGGCCTTCAACATCTGCTTTGTTTGCGAAGTATAGATAACGACGGTTAGCTTGAGATTCACCTGCAAACGCATCCTTCAAGCAGGTTTCTGTTTTTGATCCTTTAAGTTGCATATCGATCTCCTTTTGGTTAGTTTTCTGATGCGCAGGTTTAAAAAACACCCGTACATAAATCGAATTCTACGCCAAATGTTATTTGCGTCTAATAGATTATTTTAATGATTTTAATAAATAAAATAAATCATAAATATAAATTCGATAATTTATATTGTATATGAATGAATATAAAAAATGTAAACAATTTTAATTTGTAAAACCCCTGCTTCAAGCTTCAAATAAGCGTGTTTTACATGGCTAAATGTGCTAGACTTTTGCGGGTTAAAACAACTAGAAATGCGCTCTCCAAAAGCACTTATTTTCAGCCAAAAGACAAACCAAAAGAAATATAAACAGCAATAAAATAAACGGAAATATTAATGGATCAATTCGCTAAAGAAACTCTGCCAATCAGTTTAGAAGATGAGATGCGGCGCTCCTACCTAGACTACGCCATGAGCGTGATTGTGGGACGCGCACTGCCAGATGTACGGGACGGCCTAAAGCCTGTGCATAGACGTGTTTTATATGCTATGCACGAGTTGAGCAATGATTACAATAAGCCTTATAAAAAATCTGCGCGTATTGTCGGCGATGTAATTGGTAAGTACCATCCGCACGGAGATACGGCGGTATATGACACTATCGTGCGTATGGCGCAAGATTTTAGTTTACGCTATATGTTGGTAGACGGCCAAGGTAACTTTGGTTCGGTAGATGGTGATAATGCAGCTGCTATGCGTTACACCGAAATCCGCATGGCGAAAATCGCACATGAATTATTGGCAGATATTGACAAAGAAACTGTCGATTTTGGCCCGAACTATGACGGTTCTGAAAATGAGCCTCTCATTATGCCTGCGCGCATTCCAAACCTGCTCATTAATGGCAGCTCTGGCATTGCAGTGGGGATGGCGACCAATATTCCACCGCACAATCTAAATGAGGTGCTGGATGCTTGTTTCGCATTGCTCAAGAATCCAGATACTGGCATTGAAGAGTTGATTGATTTGGTGCCTGCGCCAGATTTTCCTACAGCAGGTATCATCTATGGTACCACCGGCGTAAAAGAGGGTTATCGTACCGGGCGTGGCCGTGTTGTAATGCGCGGCCGCACACATTTCGAGGATATGGATAAAGGTGGACGCCAGTCCATTATTATTGATGAGCTGCCGTATCAGGTAAATAAAAAGACGCTCATCGAAAAAATCGCCGAGCTGGTTAATGAGAAAAAAATCGAGGGTATTTCCGATTTGCGTGATGAATCGGATAAATCCGGCATGCGCGTAGTGATTGAACTGAAGCGTGGTGAGATTGCTGAGGTTGTGTTAAACAATCTATATAAGCAAACACAGCTGCAAGATACATTTGGCATGAATATGGTGGCTTTGCTTGATGGCCAGCCACGTTTGCTGAATTTGAAACAAATGTTGGAAGCATTTTTACGTCACCGCCGCGAGGTGGTAACACGCCGCACCGTATTTGAACTGAAAAAAGCACGCGCACGCGGTCATGTTTTAGAAGGTCTAGCCGTAGCGCTCGCCAATGTTGATGAAATGATCGCGCTGATTAAAGCTGCACCAACGCCGCCTGATGCCAAGGTAGATTTAATGGCGCGCACATGGCAATCACCGGTAGTGGAGGAAATGTTGAAGCGCGCGGCGATGGAAGCGTCACGCCCGGAAGGATTAAGCGTTGATTTCGGCCTAACGCCAAAAGGCTACAGGTTAAGTGACATACAAGCCCAGGAAATCCTGCAGATGCGCCTGCAACGGTTGACCGGTCTTGAGCAGGACAAAATTGTCAGCGAATATAAAGAAGTAATGGATGAAATTGCGGATTTACTGGATATCCTCGCTAACGCATCACGCGTAACTACCATCATTACTGATGAACTGACAGAAATTAAAAAACAGTTTGGAGATAAACGCCGCAGTGAAATTGTAGAAAATGCACAAGATTTATCATTGGAAGATTTAATCACACCGCAAGATGTGGTGGTCACGCTCTCGCATACTGGTTATGTGAAATCGCAGCCTCTGGATGAGTATCGTGCACAGCGTCGTGGTGGACGTGGTAAACAAGCTGCAGCAACCAAAGAGGATGATTTCATCGACAAGATGTTCGTGGCGAATACGCATGACTACATTTTGTGCTTTAGTAGCCTTGGTCAGGTATATTGGCTGAAAGTGTACGAGGTGCCACAAGGTAGTAGAATCGGGCGCGGAAAACCAATTGTAAATCTGTTCCCACTGGAAGAGGGTGAGAAAATCAACGCTATACTTTCAGTGAAAGAGTTTGATGAAAATCATTTTATTTTCATGGCTACAGCACAGGGTACGGTAAAGAAAACAGCCCTGAGCGAATTTTCTAATCCGCGCAAATCAGGCATTATCGCAATTAAATTAGATGATGATGACTACCTCATCGGTGCCGAAATTACCAATGGTCATAATGATATCGTACTGGTATCCAACGGTGGCAAGGCTGTATGGTTTAGCGAAGATGATGTCAGGCCTATGGGTCGCGCTACACGCGGTGTGCGCGGTATGAAACTGGCACCTAAGCAACAAGTACTTTCGCTGCTGATTGCAGAAAATGACCAGCAAACCGTATTGGTGGCAACTGAGAACGGTTATGGCAAGCGTACAGTCTTAGCAGATTTCCGTCATTCTGGCCGCGGCACGCAAGGTGTGAAGGCTATTGCGATCAGTGAGCGCAATGGTTTGGTTGTTGCTGCAAAACTGGTCAATGAAGAAGACGAGATTATGCTCATTACGACGGGCGGCATCCTTATCCGCACACGTGTGAAAGAAATTCGTGAATTGGGCCGTGCTACACAAGGAGTCACTTTAATTAATCTAGGCGAAGGCGAGAAGTTATCTGGGCTAGAAAAAATCGTTGAAACTGACGAAGAAGAGTAATTAAACAGATGAAGCAGATTTTTAATTTTTCAGCAGGCCCTGCAGTTTTACCCAAGCCGGTGTTGGAGCGTGCGCAAGCAGAAATGCTTGATTGGCATGGTTCTGGCATGAGTGTGATGGAAATGTCACACCGTGGCAAAGAGTTCACTAGTATTTTAGAAAAGACCGAAGCCGATTTACGCACACTTTTAGCTATTCCTAGTAATTACAAAGTGCTGTTTTTACAAGGTGGTGCGCTTGCAGAAAATGCGATGATTCCGTTAAATTTACTTAACGGAAAATCGGCAGATTATGCCGTTACAGGTGGTTGGAGCAAGCGCAGTGTGGATGATGCCAGCGCGTATGGCAGCATCAATGTGGTGGCAAGCACAGAAGTGGTTGGTTATACATTTGTGCCCGAGTTTTCCACTTGGCAATTAAACAAAGACGCAGCCTATTTGCATATTTGCACCAATGAAACCATGAGTGGTGTCGAGTTCGATGGAATTCCCAATACAAACGGGGTGCCTATCGTTGCAGACATGTCATCACATATACTTTCACGCCCGATCGATGTAAATCAATACGGTGTGATTTACGCCGGTGCACAAAAGAATATTGGCCCTGCTGGCTTATGTATTGTGGTTGTGCGGGAAGATTTGCTTGGTCACGCCTCGCCGCTTACACCGGCAGTGTTTAATTGGAAGACACAGGCCGAGCATCAATCAATGATTAATACCCCGCCTACATTCAGCATTTACATTGCAGGATTGGTGTTTGAGTGGCTCATAGCACAGGGTGGTGTAGCAGAAATAGAGAAAAAAAATATCGCTAAAGCAAAGCTGCTTTATGAATATATTGATAGTACTGACTTTTACACGAATAATATTGCAATCAATAATCGTTCGCGAATGAACATACCTTTTATATTACGTGATGAATCATTAAATGAGGCATTTTTAAAGGGCGCTGAAGCACATGGATTGCTGCAGTTAAAAGGGCACCGCATGGTGGGTGGAATGCGGGCCAGCATTTATAACGCAATGCCAATGGAAGGCGTGCGGGCATTGGTTGATTATATGAAAGAATTTGAACGTACTCATTAAATTATGTCCGACCAATTGAAAAAACATCGTGGTGAAATAGATGCGATTGACGAGCAAGTACTTAAACTCGTCAACGAGAGAGCAAAGCTTGCGCGTCAGATTGGCAGCCTGAAAGAGGATGGCGTGATTTACCGCCCTGAGCGTGAAGCGCAAATTTTGCGGCGATTACAAGAGCACAATGCGGGACCGTTATCAAATGAGGCAGTCAGTCATATTTTTCGTGCTGTAATGTCTAATTGTCGTGCGCTTGAAAAAGAGCTTTCG
The DNA here is from genome assembly GCA_963701715.1 of uncultured beta proteobacterium. GTDB lineage: Bacteria > Pseudomonadota > Gammaproteobacteria > Burkholderiales > Methylophilaceae > Methylotenera_A. The sequence continues at coordinate 115,618 of CAVPAX010000007.1, read as the reverse complement.
ATTGCATTTTTGGGGCCTTTGGGAACATATAGTGAAGAGGCTGCACTTAAACAGTTCGGGCAAGGTCGCAATGCGATTGTGTGTGGTTCCATTGATGAGGTGTTCCGCACAGTAGGGGCGAATCAGGCTGATTATGGGGTGGTGCCAGTTGAAAACTCTACAGAAGGTGCTATTGCTCTAACATTAGATTTGCTGCTATCCAGTTCGCTAAAAATCTGTGGCGAAATTACTTTGCCAATACATCATTGCTTACTTTCTGCCCAGACAGATATCAATAAGATTAGTCATATCCTGTCACATACACAATCACTTGCACAATGTCATGAATGGTTAAATCGCATCATGCCCAAAGCCACACGTGAAGCAGTGACCAGTAATGCGCGCGCTGCTCAGCTAGCACATGAGGCAGTCACAGCAGAGAACACTTTTGTGGCGGCTATCGCAAGTAGGCGCGCCGCAGAACTATTTAACTTGAATGTGCTGGCGGAAAATATCGAAGATGACCCTAAAAATACCACACGCTTTCTGGTGTTGGGTAACCATGATGTGGCGCCTTCGGGTAATGATAAAACATCGTTGGTTATGGTTACTCAAAACAAACCAGGAGCGATGGTAAATCTGCTTGAACCGCTTTCGCGGCATGGTGTGAGCATGACCAAACTGGAATCCCGACCTTCAAAACAAGGTTTGTGGGATTATGTGTTTTTTGTTGATATCGAAGGCCATCAAACTGATGCCAAAGTAAAGGCGGCGCTACAAGAGTGTCAACAGCGCGCATCCTTGCTCAAAGTGCTGGGTTCCTACCCTGCGGCCATTATTTAAGTTTTCTTTCGAGTTTCATTGTTTATGAATTTATCTAGTTTGGCTCCTGATTACATTCGTGCTATTGCACCATATCAAGGTGGTAAGCCAATAAGCGAGCTTGCCCGCGAAATGGGTTTGAACGAGGCGGATATTGTAAAGCTGGCTTCTAATGAGAACCCGCTTGGCATTAGCCCGAAAGCGCAGATGGCGATAGAGGATGCTATAGCTGACATTGCTCGCTATCCAGATGGCAATAGCTTTGCACTACGCGATGCTGTAAGTAAAAAATTTAGTATCAAGCCGAATCAGATTGTATTTGGCAATGGTTCCAATGACATCCTGGAGCTTGCCGCCAGAGCATTTCTGAATGCAGGGTGCGAGGCTATTTATTCACAGCATGCATTTGCTGTCTATCCATTGGTAACGCAAGCGGTGGGTGCCACAGGCGTGGTGATTCCGGCAAAAAACTATGCGCATGATTTAGGTGGTTTTTTAATGGCTATTACGCCAAAAACACGTTTGATTTTTATTGCCAACCCGAATAATCCAACAGGGACGTTAATTGCAAAAGCCGAGTTAAAAACTTTTTTAGACCAAGTGCCGGAGAATGTTTTAGTGGTGCTGGATGAGGCTTATGACGAATATTTGTCTGCAGAGCATAAATCTGAAGCCATAAATTGGTTGAGTGAGTTTAAAAATCTTATTATTTCTCGCACTTTTTCAAAGGCGTATGGTCTAGCTGGCCTAAGAATCGGATTTGGACTGATGCATGCGGACGTGGCAGATATGCTGAATCGCGTCCGCCAGCCTTTTAACGTGAATAGCATGGCGCAAGCGGCAGCAGTGGCTTCACTTGCCGATGATGATTTTGTAGCGCGTAGTTATGCGGCCAATCAGGCTGGCATGTTGCAGTTGACACAGGGTTTTCATAGATTAGGGTTAGAATACATTCCTTCGTATGCTAACTTCGTGACTTTTAAGGTGCAAGATGCCGCTATTGTGAACCAAGAGTTGCTTCAAAACGGTGTGATTGTGCGGCCAATCGCCAATTATGAAATGCCGGATTATTTGCGAGTCAGTGTAGGATTGTTCAGTGAAAACACACGATTTTTGGAAGTATTAGAACACATTATCAATAAGCAGTAACTAATGATCAATAAAGAAAAGTTAACAAATAAAACAATCGCTTACGAGAAGCTTGCGACAGACGACGTTCGCATTCGTGAAATTAAAGAGCTAATAAAACCATCTGTCTTGTTGGCACGACTTAAAGAGAGCGTTGAAACAACACATAATATATTGGCGGCACGCGCTTCGATTCACCGTGTCTTACATCAGACAGATGACCGCTTGCTGGTGATTGTGGGGCCTTGCTCCATTCATGATACCGAGGCGGGCATTGAGTATGCACGTCGATTGATGGAAGTTCGAAAAAAACTGGCAGCAGATTTGCTGATTGTAATGCGTGTTTATTTTGAAAAACCGCGCACAACAATAGGCTGGAAAGGCCTGATTAACGATCCGCATCTTGATGGCAGTTATCGCATCAATGAAGGGCTAGAGACTGCACGTAAATTTCTGCTGGACGTAAATGAATTAGGCATGCCTGCGGGCGCAGAGTTTTTAGATACGATCACTCCGCAATATACAGCTGATTTGGTGAGTTGGGGCGCTATTGGTGCTCGTACGACCGAATCGCAAGTGCATCGTGAGCTTGCATCGGGCTTGTCTTGCCCAGTAGGCTTCAAAAATGGCACCGATGGCAGCGTGCAGGTAGCCATAGATGCGATTAAAACCGCAGAAACCCCGCATCACTTTCTATCGGTTACCAAAGAAGGCCGCTCTGCGATTATCTCTACAACAGGTAATGAAGATTGCCATGTGATTTTACGTGGCGGCAAAATGCCAAACTATGATGCTGCCAGCGTCGATGCTGCTTGTGCAAGTCTTGCTTCTGCAGGACTGACTCCCAGATTGATGATTGATTGCAGCCATGCAAACAGTAGTAAGGATTATCAGCGGCAAATGGAAGTGGGGCGTGATGTTGCCTCTCAATTAGCCAATGGCGATGCGCGTATTATAGGCGTGATGGTGGAATCGCATCTCAATGCAGGCCGTCAGGAGCATACGCCGGGTTGCAAGCTGGAATACGGGAAATCCATCACCGATGCTTGTTTGGGCTGGCAAGATACGGTTGAGCTTTTGGAACTGTTGGCTACAGCGGTTCGTACGCGCCGCCAGAAACTTCTAAACGATACAATATAAAGCAAGAATTTATAAACTTCATTAGTAGCTAAATTATCACATCATGAAAATCACTAGCTGTTTATCATGTAAGCTCGCAGGCAGAATGTGGAACACGTGCGTATAGTGAGAATCATACAAGCACATCACATTTGATGCTTGATAAACAACCCAATAGGAGATTGATCATGTGGACAACACCAGCAGCTACTGAAATGCGTTTTGGCTTTGAAGTTACAATGTACGTAATGAATAAGTAATTAGAGATTACGCATATAAAAAGGCTGCCGTAAGACAGCCTTTTTTTACATAAAACAGTATCAGACAAATTTTTTAGAATCGTAGAGTTTCATGCACATACATGTATTAGGCGCAGGCGCAGGCGGCGGTTTCCCGCAGTGGAATTGTAATTGTTTCAACTGTGATGGATTGCGAAAAGGGACCATTAAAGCCACTAAACGTACACAGTCGTCTATCTGCGTCAGCAGCGATGGAATAAACTGGGTGTTATTTAATGCCTCACCTGATGTGCTTCAGCAAATCCAGGATTTTCCCGCATTGCAGCCGGGCCGCTCAATACGCGATACTGGTATTCAGGCGATTGTGTTGATTGATGCGCAGATTGATCATACAACAGGCCTATTTATGTTGCGTGAAGGTGCGGTAAAGCGCGAGATTTATTGTACCGATATGGTTTATGGTGATTTGACGTCCGGCAATCAGATTTTGAATATTTTGGGACATTATTGTGGTATTAACCACCATAATGTGCCTATTGATGGCAAGACCAGTTTTACAATACCTAATGTCCCCAACTTAAAATTTACGTCCGTATCACTAAAAAGCGCTGCACCACCATACTCGCCGCACCGTAATGATCCGCAAGCTGGTGACACCATTGGTGTGCTGATTGAAGAAATTAGTACAGGTAAAAAATGTTGGTATTCTCCAGGTTTGGCCGAGATCGAGCCGCATTTGCCTGCTTTGATGAACCAGGCTGACTGCATTATGGTGGATGGTACATTCTGGACAGATACCGAAATGATCGACTTGGGTTTGATGACTAAAACCGCGCGCAGTATTGGCCATAACCCGCAATCTGGTCCCAATGGCATGATCGAAGATTTGGACAAATTCGGTGGTGTGAGAAAAGTGTTGATTCACATCAACAACACCAACCCAATTTTGCGTGAAGATTCTGCCGAGCGTGCAGAGCTTAGCCGCCACGGCATTGAAGTGGCCTATGACGGCATGGATATCATACTTTAGGAGAAACAGATGAATGCAATGACAAACAATCAATTACCTTGGACACGAGAAGAGTTTGAGGCTAAATTACGTGAAAAAGGTAAGGGTTACCACATCTATCATCCTATTCATGTACTGATGTATGAAGGCAAGCTTTCACAAGCCCAAATGCAGGCATGGGTGGCGAATCGCTATTACTATCAAATTGCAATTCCTATGAAAGATGCAGCGATTCTCTCTAATTGCCCAGACCGTGAGATACGCCGTGGTTGGATTCAGCGTATTTTTGACCATGATGGCAGTGGCAACATCGCAGAAGGTGGCGAGGGAGGTATCGAGGCTTGGATTCATTTAGGTGCTGCGGTAGGTTTAAGTCGCGAGGAAATTATGTCACTGAAATTGATTGCCCCAGGTACTAGATTTGCAGTGGATGCGTATATCAATTTTGCAAAACAACGTCCATGGCAAGAGTCTGTATGTTCTAGTTTAACTGAACTATTTGCCCCACATATCCATCAACAACGTATTGATTCATGGCCAGATATGTACCCATGGATTAATAAAGAAGGAATGCAATATTTCAAAAATCGTTTAACACAAGCCAGGCGCGACGTTGAACAAGGCTTAGCAGTGACTTTAGATTACTTCAGTCAAAGTCGCGCCATGCAAGAACGCGCACTGGAAATTCTGCAATTTAAGCTAGATGTATTGTGGGTGATGGCAGATGCAATTATGTTGCAAAGCACTGATATTAAAGTGGAAGGTCGTGATTACCTGCGCCAACCAGTCATGAATGTGAGCTAAGAATAAGTAATTATGGAAAATCAGATACAACACTCAGATATTTATGTACTTGCACCTCACCATCGCTTTCAATGGGAAGAAGCGCAGCAAAGTTATGTGATACTTTTTCCTGAAGGTATGGTCAAATTGCATGGCGGAGCTGGCGAAGTTATTAAGCGCGTGGATGGTAAGGCGACCGTAGGTGATATCGTAACAGCGTTAAAGGCAGCGTTCCCTGATGCAGAGGGTATTGAAAATGACATTATAGGTATGTTTGAGATGGCTGTAAGTAAAGCATGGCTTAGAAAAATTTGAGCCAGATACGGTTTAAGGAGTAACAAATGACACAAAACTCATTAGGTGAATCGGTTGTACAAAAAGTTGTACAAGCGCAGCAGGTAAACAATGGCGTAGCTGCCTCTGCAACCAAAACCCAGCCACTGTGGTTATTGGCTGAAATCACCTATCGTTGCCCCTTGCATTGTGCATTTTGCTATAACCCGACCGATTATGACAAACATACACAAAACGAACTCTCAACCGAGCAGTGGATTCAAACCTTGCGTGATGCACGCAAGCTCGGAGCCATCCAGTTGGGCATTTCTGGCGGAGAGCCACTCTTGCGTGATGATATTGAAGAAATCGTGGCTGAGGCTCATAAGCTAGGCTATTACAGCAACTTGATTACATCAGGCGTTGGCTTAACTGAAAAGCGTATTCAGGCATTTAAAGAGGGTGGCTTGGATCATATTCAGCTTTCCATGCATGACATTACTGAAGAAATAAACAACTTCATCACCAATACAAAAACCTTTGAGTTGAAGAAAAAAGTTGCCGCAATGATTAAGGGGCATGGTTACCCGATGGTGTTGAATGTGGTGATACATCGCTACAACATTGGCCACATGAAAGAAATCCTTGAAATGGCGGATGCGCTTGGTGCCGAATATATTGAGCTAGCAAATACACAATACTATGGCTGGTCATTGATTAACCGTAGTCAACTCATGCCGACCAAAGAGCAGGTGGATGAAGCAGAAGCGATCACCAATGAGTTCAGGGCGAAATCCGGCAGCAAGATGAAAATCTTTTTTGTGGTGCCGGATTATTTTTCCGATAGGCCTAAAAAGTGTATGAATGGCTGGGGAGAAGTATTTATGATTGTGACGGCCAATGGCGATGTGCTGCCATGCCATTCTGCGCGTGTTTTACCTAACATGAAGTTTCCAAATATAAGGGATGACGATCTAGGCTGGAGCTGGAAGGATTCTCCTGCATTTAATCAATACCGTGGAGATGGCTGGATGAAAGAGCCGTGCCGCAGCTGCTCTGAAAAAGAGAAAGACCTAGGTGGCTGCCGTTGCCAGACCTTTTTACTTACGGGTGATGCGGAAGCCGCTGACCCCGTTTGCAGCAAATCACCTCATCATCATTTGATTGAGCAGGCAATCGAAGATGCCAAGAACCCAAAAATTCAGGCGCAGCCAATTGTATTTAGAAACGATAAGAACTCGAAAAGAGTTATTGCAGGAGAGTTGCAGGAGCGGCTAGAAGAGTTCCATGCTTTGCCGTAATCTTAATTGGCCATACAGAGTCAGTTATAATGAAAGGCGCATTCAGATGCGCCTTTTTATTTTTTAGATGAAAAATTTGAAAACAAACTCTAATATTTTAGTGTACGTCCTCGCCGCGCTGGCAGCATTGGCACCGTTTGCCATCGACACCTATTTGCCAGCCTTCCATGCCATGGGGGCTGATTTAGGGGCGTCCGATTTACATATCCAGCAAAGCCTCGCTGTTTATTTACTGCCTTACGCCATTATGACGCTGTGGCACGGAGCGATATCGGACGCCATTGGCCGCATCACTACCATCAAATGGGGCTTGGGTATTTTTGTGTTGGCTTCCATTGGATGTGCATTTGCGCCGAATGTGGAAACGCTGTGGTTCTTCCGCGCACTGCAAGGCGCATCGGGTGGCGCGGGCAATACAGTGGCGCGCGCCATGGTGCGCGATTTGTTTGAAGGTGCACAGGCACAGCGCGTTATGGCCACGGTGCAGATGTTATTCGGTATTGCGCCTGCTGTGGCACCCATTATCGGCGGCTTTTTGTTGGGGTTCGAGTGGCAAAGCATTTTTATTTTTTTGGCGCTGTATGCCGCCGTCAGCCTATGGGCGGCATTGAAATATCTGCCGGAAACCATGCCGGCGGGAAAACGCATCCCGTTTTCTGCCAAGAGCGTGCTCACCAGCTATAAAACGATATTCTCAGATACCGAATACACCAAGCTGTGTGTGGCTCTGGGCGCGGTATTTGCGGCGTTCTTTGTGTACGTGCTCGGTAGCCCGCAATTTTTGGGCAAGCTGCTTGGCTTCTCGCCGCAGCAATACGGCTATTTATTTATTCCCACAGTTTCCGGCATGGTGCTTGGCTCGTATTTAGCGAAGCGCGCAGCGGGCAAATACGCGGCTAAAAAAGTGCTAAAAGTCGCCTATACTTGGATGTTTGTGATTGTGTGCTTGAACATACTCATCTGCTACATGCTACCCGCAAAGCCTATCTACAACATTCTACCCGTCGCTTTATTCAACATCGGCATGGGTTTGGTCATGCCGATCATATCCATCGCTGCGCTGGATAGACATCCCAAAATTCGCGGCACAGCTGCTTCCGGACAAGCGTTTGTGCAGATGTTGTTTTCTACCGCTTCTGCTGGCGTTGTCGTACCGCTGGTATGGGGCGGCGTGCAAACGTTAGCTGTCACCATGTGCGTGTTTTGGCTGGTGAGCTGGTTGGCGATACAACAAACCAAGATTTGGAAATATTAAAATAGAAGCCCTGCAAGTCAATAACTATGCGGTTTTTGGAGCATCTATTTTTATAAAGAAACTAAATTCGCGTTGCTTTCCCAATATTACCAAGCACTGACTTAATGCCGCGCCATAGTTTGGGGATGAGCCAAATCATTACTAAAATAAACGCGGCCAATACGCCCAGAAACACCATGGGGTGAGCGAAGGCCAGCCAGCCGCCGCCTAGTAACAAGCCTTCTTCACCAAACGATGTGGCGATGTTGCTGACGGGTTCCGGCGAGGTGTTAATCAGCGCGCGGCTTCCCGCTTTGGTGGCATGCGTCATGCCAGTGAGCGAGCCGCCAAGTAGCGCAGCCAGCGTTGCAATCATCGGATCGGCGCTGTTAATGGCGCCCATCGCCAGCAGCGCACCAGCGGGGATGCGAATGAAAGTTTGAATCGAATCCCATGCGCTATCGACATAAGGAACTTTATCCGCGAAAAACTCGATGATAGTGAGTATGCCAGCGACACTAAGCACAATAGGATTACTCAGTATGTCAAGGCTTGCAGGCAAGTGAATATAGTTAAATTTAGCCAATAAACCAATGCAAAGTATTGTGAGATATAGTCTCAGACCGCTTGCCCAGCTTAAACCGCTAGCAAGCGCAAAACTAGAAATTGCATCCATAAGCTGCCTTTGTTCCCTTATTTGAAATGCATATTGGCCAATTATAATGAGTCATATCGTGCAGAATCTCAAGTTTTATTAAAAACTAACCGATAGATAGTGTAAGGAACATTGATTTTTTTGAGGAATTTTGCACAACCTTAAACAACATGGCGTAATATGCTGAATTGGAGTAATAAATGAACATTAACCGTGAACATGTCGCACTTCGTGCGTATCTGAACTTGCTTGAACGTAAAGGCTTCTCAAAAGAGTCTCTGCGCCAGCGAGAAGTGATTGTGCTCAAACTTATCCCGTATATTGAAAAAATCAATAGCGACGGTGTGGCTTTTAGAGCTGCTGTTGACGAAATGTTTAAGAAAATTGATAAAGCGCAATGGGCAGCTTATTTGCCTATTGTTCGAGATTATTTTTCTTTCTGGGTTAACGACATCAAGTCTATTGCCGCAATGAACCAGGACAATGCTTTCGAAGCGAGTCCAACGGATTGGAAACCTGTGGAAATGGATCTGAAGCAGATGTGGAACTCTTTGGACGGAGTTGCTTTGACAACGTCAGAGAGTCAGCCACTAGAGACATATGAAAGTGTTTTACGCGATCAAGGTGCAGATGATTTTTTTGTGGCAACCTGCAAAAAACTGGTTAAATTGCTGTTGTTAATGTTACGAAGCGCACCCCATAAGCAGCCTGTTGCATATCGTAAAGCAGTGGATGCAAATCTGGCCTTGTTTACATCGGAAGAGGCATATAACACCTTTTTACAGGTTGGCAGAGAATTTTATTATTTCTGGAAGGGTGATTCCAGTGCGCCTAAGCAGGTTCAAAGTACTCTTGCTTACGCAATGTGACGATTTACAGCTTAACTTGATAAAACAAAAAGGAGACGTAAGTCTCCTTTTTTATTTATTTCAAGCGATTTTATGTTATTCAATTAACAAATCAAGTTTTCCAGGCACGCCATTCATTGCGTCCGCATCTGGAAGCGGTTCTTTGCGGGCAGTGATTACAGGCCATATTTTAGCCAAGCGTGCATTAAGCGCAATGTATTCTTGCTGGTTAGCGGGAACGTCATCCTCGGCAAAAATCGCCTCAGCCGGACATTCTGCAACACATAGTGTGCAATCAATGCACTCGTCTGGATTAATAGCTAGAAAGTTCGGGCCTTCTACAAAACAATCCACTGGGCAAACATCTACACAATCAGTGTATTTACATTGAATGCAGTTTTCGGTGACGACATAAGTCATTGTATGGTCCTTATTCTAAAAAGTCTTGCGGCTAAAAGCGCTATTTTATTTGAAATTGTTAAAGTTTGCGATTTGTTTCATTGATTTAAATCATACAATCATGCCGGCGCCAACAGTATTGTTTGTGCTTTCATCAATAATAATAAACGCGCCAATCGCACGGTTTTGTGTATAACTATCCACCATTAAAGGTTGTGCGAGCTTAAAGCTGATACGCGCGATGTCGTTCATTTTCAAGTCCGCTGTTGTTTGCTGTTCTAGCGTGTTTACATCAACTTTGTAGCTAATCACGCCGACTTTGGCTTTCGATTCACGTGTGGTGTGGCGAATGATATAGGTGCGTGCCGGGGACATTGGTGTTTCTGATAGCCAGCACACGAAGGCTTCAATCTGTTTTACGGGTTCTATTTTGCTTCCGGTTTTTACAATCATGTCACCACGAGAGGTGTCGATTTCGTCTTCTAGCAGCAAAGTAATACTTTGCTCAGTTTGAGCGCTTTGAAGTTGTGCTTCGCCTAGTTGAATAGACTTCACCCTGGATTGGTAGCCATTTGGCAATACTGTTACCGAGTCACCTACGGCAATATCGCCGGATTCTATTCTACCCATAAAACCCCTGAAATCATGCAAATCTGCATCAGCACTTGCATGTGGGCGACACACATACTGCACCGGGAAACGAAATTCCTCATTCTGTTCGGTATGTGCGGCAGGTGCTTTTTCGAGCATTTCAAGTAGCGTTTCGCCTGTGTACCAAGGCATGTTATCGAGTCTATCCACTAACATGTCGCCGTTTAAAGCAGACATTGGGATAAATCGAATGTCGTGATTATCTCTTTGCAGGCCAATTTCTTTAGCAAAAGCCAAATAGTCTGCACAAATCTTGTCATACACAGATTGGTCATAATTCACCAAATCCATTTTATTTACTGCTACGACAATATGTGGAATACCCACTAAGTGTGCTAAATAACTATGGCGGCGGGTTTGTGTGAGCACGCCTTTACGCGCATCGATCAAAATAATCGCCAAGTTGGCGGTAGATGCAGCTGTGACCATATTGCGGGTATATTGCTCATGGCCAGGTGCATCTGCAATGATGTACTTTCGTGTGCCGGTACTGAAATAGCGATAGGCGACATCAATGGTAATGCCTTGCTCGCGTTCGGCCTGCAGGCCGTCTGTAAGTAGAGATAAATCAACTGCTTCCATGCCGCGCTTCTTAGAAGTGCGCTCAATTTGTGTGAGAGTGTCGGCAAGGATAGTTTTCGTGTCATATAGCAAGCGGCCAATTAAAGTGCTTTTGCCATCGTCTACGCTGCCGCAAGTCATAAAACGGAGTAACGAGTCATTGTGAGTAGTATTTGTCATTAGAAATAACCTTCTTTTTTGCGCTGCTCCATCGAGGCGTCTGAGGTTTGGTCGTCCAGGCGGGTTGCGCCACGCTCTGTAATGGTTGTAGTTGCAGTTTCAAGCACGATTTTAGACACGGTATCAGCATCGCTAATCACCGGTGCTGTGCAAGTAATGTCGCCCACAGTTCTGAAGCGCACTTGCATATTAATCACTTCTTCACCGGATTTGGGCGGGTTAATCATGTCTCCGCTGGCTAAAGGAACATTCACCGGAACAATTGCACCTTGACGCATAACGACAGGACGATTGTGCGCAAAGTAAATGCTAGGTAATCCCAGGTTTTCTCGCTCGATATACTGCCAAACGTCCATTTCTGTCCAGTTGGAAATCGGGAAAGCGCGAATATTCTCACCTTTGTGGCTACGTGCATTGTAGAGATTCCATAATTCGGGACGTTGATTTTTTGGATCCCACTGACCAAACTCGTCGCGGAAGCTCATGATGCGCTCTTTGGCTCGTGCTTTTTCTTCATCGCGCCGGGCGCCGCCAATGCAGCAATCAAAACCGAATTCTTCAATGGCTTCCAGCAAAGTCACTGACTGGTGTTTGTTGCGCGGCTCATCCGGCGATTTCAGTACCACAGTGCCGCGTTTCATCGAGTCTTCCACTGAACGTACAATCAAGCGTTCACCCAATTCTGCCGCGCGCTGGTCACGGAAATCAATCACTTCTTGGTAATTGTGGCCGGTATCGATGTGCATAAGCGGAAAGGGGAAGCGGCCGGGACGAAAAGCTTTTTCGGCAAGGCGCAGGATGCATAATGAATCCTTGCCGCCAGAAAAAAGTAGCACAGGATTACTACACTGTCCTGCGACTTCACGCAGGATATGAATGGCCTCAGCCTCTAGCCAATCTAAATGGGATAATGGTTGTTTCATTTTATATTCAATATTGTTAAATTAATCTTAGACATCAACTCTTTACATGCAGGCCGCATTCTTTGTTTTCTGGGCTTTCCCACCACCATCTGCCAGCGCGGATATCTTCGCCAACTGCGACTGCACGTGTGCAGGGCGCACAGCCAATACTAGGGTAGAACTGGTCGTGCAGTGCATTGTAAGGCACTGCATTCATGCGGATATAAGCCCAAACCTCAATTTCACTCCAGTTACTTAACGGGTTGAATTTTTCTAGTTTGTTTGCATCGTCAAATTCGCGTACAGGTAAACTGGCTCTGGTAGTGGCTTGTGCTGCACGCATACCGGTGACCCATGCCTTTTTGCCTTTGAGCGCGCGCTGTAATGGCTCTACTTTGCGCATGTGGCAACAGTTTTTACGCAGTTCTATGGATTCGTAAAACGCGTTAATCCCGTGATTTTTAACATAGAATTCAACTGTCGTGGATTGCGGAAAATATATGTTAAGCCTTGTGTTGTAGTGCTTTTCAACCTCTGCCATTAAATCATAAGTCTGTATAGGCAGGCGACCTGTATCAAGAGAAAAAACATCAATCGCTAATTGATTATTAAGGATAATATCAGCAATTACCATATCCTCTGCACCAAAGCTATTGGCAAAAGTGATGTTATTGACACCAAATTCGACGATCGCATTTTTAAATAGCTTGAGCACTTCGGCTGCTTTAGCGTTTACAGTGGCCACCAGTGCATCAGTTAATGCTGGTTTAGTGGCAGGATTGCTCGCTGCAGACTTTAGAAATGAAACCTCGCCCGACATTAGGCGCCCCTGTTATAGCGCTTGAACACAGGCCGTGGTTCATCTACAGCACCCTGATAGGGTGCAGAGAAGTCATTCAGACTTGCTATCGCATCTTCTGCTGAGCGATCGGCGCGGATAGCAAAACTGTTAAAGCCGCTGCGTTTCAAGAAAAATAATTGATCACGTAGTACATCGCCAAACGCGCGCAACTCATTTTTAAAGCCATAGCGTGTGCGCAATAATGTACCCAACGAGAATATGCGGCCATCTGCAAAGCGTTCTACAAAAATTCCTATTATCGGTAACTGATTCAAGTTAGTTTGATGTTGAGTCAGGTCTTCCAGCAATTCATGTGTGGCCAGCCACACGCCTATTTCACCCAGCGTAATACGGCTTGCAAATTCTGCCCTGCGGGCGACAAAAACACGCAGGGGCAGGATCACTTTTCCATCAGCAGGAATCGCGGTATTCGCAATTTGCTCATCTGTCACGGTTTCTTCACCGGTTAATTTGAATAACACCACCTTGCCGGCCTGTTTGCGTTCTTCTATCTGGGAAACTGGAAGTTGGACGAGTGTCCATTCATCAGCAACCACACTTGCGATGCCTTGATCTAGTTTAACTAAATTACTCATGCGGCAACTTCCTCTTTTGCATATACATTCGCCTTGAAAGGGGTGATGCCCAAGCGGCGTACTGTATCAATAAAACGTTCTTCTGGTGTGCGTTGCTGAATGTAAACCTCAATGAGTTTTTGCACCACGACTGGCATTTCTTCTGCAGAGAAAGAAGGGCCGATGACTGTGCCGATACTGGCATCGTTGCCTTGCTTGCCTCCAACCGTGACCTGATACCATTCTGAGCCGTCTTTATCCACACCCAAAATGCCAATATGACCGACATGGTGATGTCCGCAGGCGTTCATGCAGCCTGAAATATTCAGTTCGATATCTCCGATATCGTATAGGTAATCCAAGTTATCAAATCGCGTTTGGATGGCTTCCGCAATAGGGATGCTCTTGGCGTTTGCAAGCGAGCAGAAATCACCGCCTGGGCAGCAAATAATATCTGTGAGCAGCCCGATATTGGGTGTAGCTAAACCGGCTGTGCGCGCTTTTTCCCATAACGGGAATAGATCGCTTAACTTGACATCGGCCAGAATCAGGTTTTGCTCATGAGATACACGTAATTCGCCAAAACTATAGGCATCAGCCATATCGGCGACTGCCCACATCTGTTCAGATGTTGCATCGCCCGGTGCTTTACCATGTGGTTTAAGTGATAGTGTCACTGCGCGGTAACCCGCCTGTTTATGTGGATGCACGCAGCGTTTTACCCATTTGGCAAATGCGGCGTTGCTAGCTATTGCTGCATCATAGCTAGCATCTTGAGAAGGTAACGTTTCGTAAGGCATTGCTGCAAAATGCTTGCCGATGCGCGCCAATTCAGTTTCGGTAATGGTGTTTGGTGCATCCTTTAGATGCGCCCATTCTGTCTCGACTTGTTTGCGGAATTCATCAATACCCAGTGCTTTTACTAAAATTTTGATGCGCGCTTTATACATATTATCGCGGCGGCCATGCAAGTTGTATACGCGGATGATTGCTTCACAATAGGTAAGCGCATGCTGCCATTCCAAATGTTCGCGTATTACCGAGCCCAGTATTGGCGTGCGTCCCAGGCCTCCACCTACCCATACTTTAATCGCCATTTTACCTTGGGCATCGACATAGAATTCTAAACCAATATCATGCGCTTGCACTATGGCGCGGTCTTGTTTGGTACCACTCACAGCTATTTTAAATTTGCGTGGCAGCAGTGCAAATTCCGGATGGAATGTGCTCCATTGGCGCAAAATTTCTGCCATTGTGCGCGGGTCAATGATTTCATCAGGCGCAATGCCTGCAAACTGGTCAGTAGTAATATTGCGAATGCAGTTGCCGGAGGTTTGAATTGCATGCATCTCAACTGTGGCGAGTTCGGCCAGAATGTCAGGAGTATCTTCAAGTTTTGGCCAATTTAATTGCAAGTTCTGGCGAGTGCTGAAGTGGCCGTAGCCTTTGTCGTATTTTTTCGCAATATCTCCCAGCTTGCGCAACTGGCGACTTGATAACATGCCGTAAGGTACGGCGATACGAAGCATGGGCGCATGGCGCTGGATATACAGTCCATTTTGCAGACGCAGCGGGCGAAACTCGTCTTCGGTTAGTTCACCTGCTAAAAAACGACGTGTCTGGTCGCGATACTGCGCTACGCGCTCATCTATTAATTTCTGGTCTAGTGCATCGTATTTGTACATAAAGTCTCTTGCTCAAACTTAGCCTAATATTTTAATCTAAAACTCTTAATTATGATTCAGGTTTTTCTTAACCCCAATTGTTTGTAGGCCACTAAAAATAATAATACTGAAATCCCAAGCAATTGATTGAGTTGCGGGAAAGCCAGTTTTTGACCAACATATACCAAAATCAATGCAAGCACTGTGCGGACCCAATGTTCTGCAACTTTTGAGCTTAAATGGCTGCCAATCCAAATGCCTGGAATCGAGCCAATGAGCAAAGTGCCGAGTAAAGGATAATTCACAGTGCCAAGGCTGGCGTGGCCCAATCCTGCGACTAGGGTTAACGGCACCGCATGTGCCACATCAGTACCTACAATCTTGGTGATTGGCACCTTAGGGTAGAGGATAAGTAAAGCGGTCACACCCAAAGCGCCGGCGCCAACAGAGGTGAGTGTGACTAAAAAGCCCAAAATCAAACCTAGAAAAAGGGTTAATGCTGGTGCGTATTGTGGGTTAACCCAATGTTCATTTTTAGATAATTTAGTGAGTTGGTTACGAAACAATACGGACAGAGAAGTTAATAGCAAAGCAATGCCGAGCCAGAATTTAATGCTGGCTACGGTGGCGTCTGAGGCTACACCTGCGTTTCTTAAATATACTGTGGTGATAATTGCAGCAGGAATGCTGCCAAAGGCCAACAAGCGTACAATTTTCCAATCAATATTACCTAATTTTCCATGTGCAAAAATACCTGCAGATTTAGTGATGGATGCGTAAAGTAAATCGGTACCTACCGCAACAGCGGCCTTCACATTAAAAAATAACATTAATATAGGTGTCATGAGTGAACCGCCGCCTACGCCAGTGAGTCCTACTAGCAGTCCCACAGCAAAGCCGGCAAAGATATAATAAAAAAAATCCATTTGTTGGTTATCCTTAATATTAAGTCGCGTAATATATCAGTAATATATATAATTATTTAATAACAATATCTTATTTTGGTATATCATTTAGTTATAAAGAATTTTTATCACAAAGAGGTTTTTACATGAAACTTCATCAATTGAAATACATACATGAGGTGGCTCGTCAAGGATTGAGCATTTCTGCCGCGGCTGAAGCGCTTCATACTTCGCAGCCGGGCGTAAGCAAACAGATTCAGATGCTGGAAGATGAACTGAAGCTGCAGATTTTTCAGCGTAACGGTAAGCGCCTAACAGGTATCACTGAGCCTGGCAGGCATATCGTTAAACTTGCCGCTACGGTAATGCTTGAAATGCAGAATATCAAGCGTGTAGGAGATGAATTTAGCAAAGTTGAAACAGGTACGCTCACGATTGCTACTACGCACACACAAGCACGTTATAAATTACCTTCTGCAATCAAGAAATTTATTGAAATGTATCCGCATGTCAAGCTCAATATCCATCAAGGCAATCCTGGCCAAGTAACCGCTCAGGTGGCGAGTGGTGAGGCAGATATTGGGATTGCGACTGAGATGATCAGTTCGGATGACAGGCTTCTGTGTTTGCCGTGCTACGAGTGGAATCGTTGCATAGTGGTACCAAAAGGGCATCGGCTGATTGATGCGGTGCCTTTAACATTGGCTAAAATTGCCAGTTTTCCTTTAATTACATATGACTTTGCGTTTACTGGCAGCACCATTGTTTCAAAGATATTTCATGATGCAGGAGTGATGCCTAATGTAGTGCTTACTGCGATTGATGCCGACGTCATTAAAACTTATGTAAGCCTAGGTTTAGGCGTTGGATTGATAGCCAATATGGCTTATGATGAAGAACGGGATAAAGATTTAGTGCGGCTGGATTGCAGCCATTTGTTTCCACCAAGCACAACTTACCTTGGCATACGTAAAGATGCCTTCCTGCGTGGCTATCTCTACGGTTTTATTGAGCTGCTAGCGCCACAGTTCGATCGTAAAGCTGTGGATGAAGCGATGAAGGTACATCGCACATATTAATTAGAGATTGAATTTAAATGTACCTTAAAACTTTTAGTATTATCTTAATGCTGGTTTTGAGTGCATGTGCCACTCCCAAACCCGTTCCGCAAGCTGCTCAACAAGCAATGCCGAATGGATTGCCCAATCTGGATTTGGACAGTGCCATCTATGAAGTTCCGGTAAATGACGGTGTGAGTTATCAGGATGTGATAGATAGCTTGAAATCGGTTTCGGAAGGCATGAATTTCGTGAATCCAGCTAACTTTCCAATTGGTGACCATCTAAAGCTGCGCGGTATTGACCCGCAAGGCATCAAAGAAGTGCATTCATTCTGTAATCTCAGTATGGGTACTGAAATCATACTGGATCATCCGGAGTTTCTAGTCTTTGCGCCATGTCGCATCGCGGTTTACGAAAAACTGGATACTAATAAAAAGCTGAGATTGTTTCTGGCTTTGGATCGCCCCACCTTTGACTTGAAAAGTGTTAAAAACCCATCAGAGCGTGCGAAAAGGTCAGCACAGGAGCTAGAAGACACGTTAATCAAACTGATGGATAAAGCCAGGCGTGGCGACATATAAGGCAAAAAATATTCTCATGAAAGTTATTAAGATTCCTTGTGCTGTGAAACTCTAGATAAAGATAACAACACGGAAAAGTTAATTCGCAATAAGATTACGAAAGTTATGTCAGGCTAGTTGACCACAGTGATTAAGGATAATATGAACCCAATTCGCATCGCAAAATCTGAAAACTTTCTTTACATCCTACCTAAAATGGCCAATCGGCATGGCTTGATAGCCGGTGCGACGGGTACGGGTAAAACGGTGACATTGCAAACGTTGGCAGAAGGTTTTTCACAGCTTGGTGTACCGGTATTCATGGCCGATGTAAAAGGTGATTTATCGGGAATAAGCCAAACAGGGGGCGGCAACCCAAAGGTTGATGACCGTGTTCAATTACTGGGTTTAACGGATTATAAGCCGCAAGCAAGTCCTGTCACATTTTGGGATGTATTTGGTGAAAAAGGTCATCCGGTGCGCACCACGATTGCCGAGATGGGGCCACTGTTACTGGCGCGCATGCTCAATCTCAATGATGTGCAAGGTGGTGTGCTCAATTCTATTTTCAAAATCGCTGATGATAAGGGCTGGCTGCTGCTAGATTTGAAGGATTTGCGTGCCATGTCACAGCATGCAGCGGATAATGCGGCAGAATATCAAACCGAGTATGGCAATATTTCAGCCGCAAGTGTGGGTGCGCTACAACGGGCATTGCTACAGATAGAAACTGAAGGTGGTGACTTATTGTTTGGCGAGCCTGCACTGAATTTAGATGATTTAATGCAGACAGACAGTCATGGTCGAGGCGTGATTAACATTTTGGCTTCTGATCGCCTTTTCAATTCACCACGTGTATATGCCACGCTCTTGCTATGGCTGCTTTCGGAGTTGTTTGAAAAACTGCCTGAAGTGGGCGATCTGGAAAAACCGAAGCTAGTGTTTTTCTTTGATGAAGCACATTTGTTGTTCACTGATGCGCCGCCGGTGCTCATGCAAAAAATCGAGCAAGTGATTCGGCTAATCCGCTCCAAAGGCGTAGGTGTGTATTTTGTCAGTCAAAACCCATTAGATATCCCAGACATTGTGCTCGGTCAGCTTGGAAACCGTGTTCAGCATGCCTTGCGGGCATTTACTCCGCGTGATCAAAAAGCGGTAAAATCTGCAGCCGAAACCTTCAGAACCAACCCAAAAGTAGATGTAACTACTGTGATTACCGAACTTGGCGTAGGAGAAGCTCTAGTTTCATTTTTAGATGAGAAAGGCATTCCTGCACCTGTGGAACGCGCATTTGTTTGTCCTCCGCAAAGTCGTATCGGGCCAGCTACTGATCTTGAGCGTGCGGCTGTAATTAATAACTCTATTGTGCGCGGTTATTACGAGAAGCAAGTGGATAGAGAATCTGCGTATGAAGTGCTGAAAACACGGGCAGCTCAATCTGCAGAAACCGTAGAGGAAGACAAGGGTTTCGACTGGGGTGGCGTGCTTGGTGGTAAAAAAAGCAGTCGCTCAGACAGTGTTTTAGAAAGCGCTGCGAAATCAGCTGCGCGTGCTATCGGCTCCCAGCTTGGTCGTAGCATTGTCCGTGGTGTGCTAGGCAGCATATTAGGACGCCGTTAATATGCTTTCAGATATCGAAATCGCCCAGGCCGCCAAGCTTAAGCCGATTTACGATATTGCACATAGATTAAGCATTATTCCCGAAGACTTAATCCCGTTCGGGCATACGATTGCCAAATTAAGCTCTGCCTGTTTAAATAAATTACAAGCTAAACCTAGCGGAAAACTCATCCTCGTTACTGCCATTAGCCCCACACCGGCAGGTGAGGGGAAAACTACTACTACCATAGGACTGGCAGATGCACTCAACAAAATTGGCAAGCAAGCAATTGTGTGCATCCGCGAACCGTCTCTGGGTCCGGTATTTGGTATCAAAGGTGGCGCGACAGGCGGCGGCTATGCGCAGGTGGTTCCGATGGAAAATATCAATCTGCATTTCACAGGTGATTTCCATGCAATAACTGCTGCCAATAATCTTCTTGCCGCTTTAATAGATAATCATATTCATCAAGGTAACAGTTTGAATATTGAAACTATTACATGGCGGCGTTGTATGGATATGAATGACCGGGCGCTACGAAATATCACAATAAATCAGGCGCACTGTTACGATACGGGCTTTGATATTACTGTTGCCAGTGAGGTGATGGCAGTATTTTGTCTCGCTGAAAACCTAGACGATTTAAAAAGACGTCTAGGTGGTATTCAAGTGGCAACAGATATAGCCGGAAAGCCCGTACTGGCAACCGATTTACAGGCACAGGGTGCAATGGTGGCGCTGCTTAAAGATGCATTCCAGCCTAATCTGGTACAAACACTTGAACATACACCCGCAATTGTACATGGCGGCCCATTCGCCAATATTGCTCATGGTTGTAATTCTGTCGTTGCAACCAAAACCGCATTAAAGCTGGCAGATTATGTGGTAACAGAAGCAGGGTTTGGCGCAGATTTGGGCGCTGAGAAGTTTTTTGACATTAAATGTCGTAAAGCTAATTTACGGCCGAATGCGGTAGTGATTGTGGCAACCGTGCGTGCATTGAAATATCACGGCGGCGCAAATTTAAAAGAATTGAATCTAGAAAACTTAAATTACTTAACAAATGGAATCAATAACTTAAAGAAACATATTAATAATATACACGAACTATATGGCATGCAGGTGATTGTAGCAATTAACCATTTTTCGCAAGATACGCAAGCCGAAATTGATGCGCTTAAAACATCTGTAGAAGCACTCGGCAGCAGAGCGATTGTCTGCAAACATTGGGCGGATGGCGGCGCAGGTGCGATTGAGTTGGCCCAAGAGGTGGTCATGGCTTCCGAACAAAAAAAATCAGAATTTAAATTGCTATATAAAGACGAGCAATCTTTGTTAGAAAAATTGGAAACTATCGCAAAAAAAGTCTATGGTGCAGCTAGCATAGAGTTAAGCGAAAAGGCGTCAGAAAAATTGGCTCTGCTCGAAAAACAGTATGCACATTTCCCCATATGTGTTGCTAAAACACAATATTCATTTTCATCCGATCCTGCCTTACGTGGAGCGCCAACCGGACATAAGTTGTTTGTGAATGAAATACGTCTTTCTCGTGGTGCAGGCTTTATCGTGGCTATTTGTGGCAAAATCATGACTATGCCGGGCTTGCCAAAAACTCCTGCCAGTGAGCGCATCAATGTGGATAACTGCGGAAATATTACGGGTTTGTCTTAATGCAAACGATTGAAACAACAGGGTCTGCTGATCAAACAATCAATAAATCGCGCTTTTTTGCCTGGGCTGCTCATTGTGAAACCGAGCAACAGGTAGGATATTTTTTGCAGCAAATTGCTGCACAGCATCAAGCTGCAAGTCACTTGGCATATGCTTTTCGTATTAAAACTGAGGATGGGATTATCCCCAGATTTTCCGATGCTGGCGAGCCTTCCGGTACGGCGGGTAAGCCGATATTGCAGATGCTGGAAGGACGAGATTTAGTAAATGTTGCAGTGGGTGTGATACGCTATTACGGCGGTATTAATCTAGGAACAGGCGGGTTGGCACGTGCTTATGGAAGCACAGCAAAAATGGCTTTGGATGCATCTAAAATAGTGACTTTTGTTGAAATGCAGGAAATCGAGTTAACAGTAGAATATAAGCAGCTCGATGCGCTCATGCGCGCAGTAACTGAGCACCAGGGTATGGTGATGGGGAAATCGTTCGAGCAACAGGTACGTTTAAAAATCAATTTACCCAGACAGCAAAGCCAAGCTTTATTAAGCCGATTTGGCTAGTTTAATGTGACCTAACAACAGGACAGGATAGACGTTTGACCAAACAAATAGAGAAAACTGCGGTAAATATCCAGTCTGTAGTAGATAAACCGACCATTGCCGCATGGCTGTTAATCGGGCTTGCAATGGTTTTTGTGTTAAAAGCCCATTTGCTGCCTGCGTTATTGGCTGGCCTGCTGGTGTTTGAACTAGTTCATATTATTTCACCCTATATTGCCCGCAAACTGCCGGGTAAAGGCGCAAAAATTGTTGCGGTGGCATTGCTGGCTAGTTTGGTGATTGGATTGCTCACGCTTATCGGCATGGGTTTAGCCACCTTGTTTGGCTCGGATTCTGGTGGTTTGAGCAAGTTAATTTCTCAAATGGCGGAGATAATTGAAGATTCGCGTAAAATTTTGCCGGCATGGATAGATGAACGATTGCCAGAAAATGCAGTTATGCTGCAGCAGGCAGTGACACAATGGTTGCGTGATCATTCTTCCGATTTGCAATTAGCAGGCAAAGAAGCTGGCCGTCATGCCGCACATATGCTGATTGCCATGATTATTGGAGCTATGCTGGCGTTACGCGAGGTTATGAGTCACGACAAGTATAAGCCGTTTGCTCGGGCGCTGGTAGAACGCTTTACCTTGTTTAGCAAGGCATTTAGAAATATTGTATTTGCACAGGTGCGCATTTCAGCAATTAACGCCACGTTTACTGGTATTTATCTGGGAATAGTATTACCGCTGATGGGTGTGCAACTACCATTTACTAAGACCTTAATTGCTATCACCTTTATCGTCGGCCTGCTGCCGGTGATTGGCAATTTAATTTCTAATACGGTCATTGTGGTGGTGAGTATGAGTCATTCGCTGGGCGTGGCAATTGGTTCATTGCTGTTTTTGGTGATTATCCACAAGCTGGAGTATTTTTTGAATGCACGAATTATTGGCGGACAAATCCGCGCGCACGCATGGGAGCTGCTGGTTGCCATGCTATGCATGGAGGCCGCGTTTGGTCTGCCGGGTATTGTTTCAGCACCCATTTATTATGCCTACGTCAAAAATGAACTGAGAGCGCGAGATCTAGTTTAATTTAACAATTAATTGAATCGATTAATTCAGTTTGTAAAATCGATTCTCCAGGGTTTTCCCGGATTTTATATTATCAAACTTGCTGCCGGCGCTATCTCCTAACTTGGTTAGGCGCTCATCAGGGTGAGGGTGCGTTTTAAATAGCAAGGCAACGCTATTATCGCTTTTGTTAGTTTGACCGATAGTTTGCAATACATCAGGTAATCCATAGGCATCGTAACCCGCACGGGTAGCCAGTACCATGCCCATGCGATCTGCCTCAAATTCAGCGGTTTTATCCAGGCTGCGTGCACTAATCTCTGCACCGCTGCCTATGACTTTTTTGGCCAGCTTGTCATCTTTCCCTAATAGATCACTTAGTTTGCCTGCACCGATGTTTAGCAATTGCTGTTTTTGCAATACTTTGAGTTGGTGTTTTTTTACAACATGCGCGATTTCATGACCAAGCACGCCGGCGAGTTGTGCTTCGTTTTGTAGTTTTTGATATAAACCTTTAGTAATAAGCACATAGCCTCCCGGAGCAGCAAAGGCATTAATATCACTACTTTCTATTACACCAAATTTCCAAGGCAAATCTGCACGTTCACATTGATTTGCTACCCAACGACCGACTTGATTCACGTAATTTTGTAAAGCTTCATCTTTCACCAATGGTGCGGCGCCCAGCAAACTACCGGTAATTTCCCGGCCCAGTGCAATTTCTTCCTCTTTACTTGGATTTTTCCAGTTAAATTCAGGCTGGGCTGTTGCTGGTGCTGCCTCTGGAGTTGCTGCAGATGTAGTGCTTGCAGGTGCAGAAGTCGTACTTTCTGGCGTTGCTGCTGGTGGCGTTTCGCCCCCATTTTTAATTTCCTCGACTTTATCTTTTGCCGCATCTTCAAGCATTTTTCCTAAATCTAATGCAAGCGCTTGTGTGGCAAATAAGTCCGTTGCTAAAAATAGGCCAATTAATAACTTGTTCATTGCTAATGGTTTCATTATTTTGTTCCTTTTAGGTAAGCCATTTTTGTTGCAGTCAGGCCGCCAGCGCTGGCAAATTTCTGTCCTTCGCTTGGGCTAAGTGTATGGCTTTCCAGTTTTTTCATTTCATCCTCATTGAACTTGGCGGATTTCAGATCTTCAGCACTCAAGCCGCGTATGCCAGTGGTAGAAACAACCTGCCCAGTACCAGCGCGGCCGCTCGCTACATCCAGTACGCCTTTCGCATTGCTGCTACTTGATGCGCTGCCACGTTTAACAGAAAGTATGCGTACCCATCCAGTTGTTCTTTTGGTTTTTACTTTCAGCCAAGCACCTTTTTTATTCAAGATATCAACACTATCATTTTTATTTAAGCTGCCTACAGTTTTAGCATCAGCAAATGGCTCTGCACGTAATGTGTCGGCTTTTAATGCTGTGCCAATCTCGCCAGAAAGCGCAAGAATAGGACTTGCGAGTCCGATTAATAATATATTTCTTAAATAAATTTTCATGCTAAATCCTTGAGTAAATCATTATGTTCCAGCTTAATTACCGCTTGCGCAAATAGCGTACGCCATTGAGAAGCCAATGATGTAGCTAGTGCGATTTGATTATTCAATTTACCTTCATGTAGCGCATAACGTGTGACAGTGTTAATCGGTAGACCCAGGTTTTCGATTAAAGTTGGCAATTGGCTAATAATATTTTGAGCGTCCTGTTTTGCTGCCGCACTATATTCAGCCTTGCTGTCGGCATACATCCAGCTCACTACCACCATGTCGCCGAACAATCCCCAAATTCCGCTCTGAGTGCCATGCAGAATTTCGATATTGTTGGGTGATTGGCTGACGAGTTCAATGCTGCGCTTGAGTTTTTTTAGTAACCCATCGCTAAGTGGCTCGCTGGCCTCAACTAAAACCGGCATCATTAGCACAGAGTGTTCAGCTGCATCATCCTTTACCCCAAACGCCAGCCAACGCTGCAGAGCACGGTCTGTGGCCAGCGCGTAGATTTTGGCGATACCAAACAATGCGACCGCCCATAAAATAGGTGCTGTGAGGTCTAAATACGTGTTGCTGAAGTTGATTGCAAGATACGACAGTACCAGCAAGCCGATTTGTCCGCTTGTAAAAACAGAGTTGAATTTATCGCGATCCACCTTGAAGTAAAACGCTAATGTCGTCGCCCAAATCAACAGTAGGCTCATCAATATATAAGGGATTTTACCGCGCCAGACTTTCAGGTAATCACCATGTCTGGCATTGTCGATGGCAGTTGCAATGATTTCGACTCCGGGAAACTGTTTGTCCATTGCGGTGGGTTTGATATCGAACAAGCCCGGTGCGGTGGAGCCGATAATCACGATTTTGTTGGTAAATTCGTCCTGAGGGCGCTTTTTATTTTTGCTTGCTAAGTCTGTAAATACATCGCTAAACGTAACGTAATTGTAGGTGAATGGTTTGCCGCGCCAGTTAATCAGTATATCCCTAGGTAGATTATCTGTGTTTGCCCCGCCAGAAAATTGTGCTACCACCAAAGGCAACGAAGGCAAGTGCCAGCCGTAATCATCATGAAATAGGCGATATTCGCGAACAATGCCATCCGTATCAGGATACACATTGTATGTGCCTAACCTATTTGCTTTGAGTGCGCCCTCAAAATGAGGCAATACTGCCGCAATCGTAGCGTTTTTGTCTCCGTCACTACTGGCTTGCAAGCCCGGGATTTGCTCGAATTTAAGTTTACTCAGCTTGTCTTGAGTGATATCCAAACGCAGAATCGGGAAGAAGATATTTTTGCTACCTGCAATTGCCTCGTTAAAATACGCATCGCTATCGGGGTTATAAATGTCGGCATCAGAAAACACAATATCAAACACAATGGCTTTGGGGTTTTGTGTCTGGATATTCTCGACAAACTCCCCAAACACTTGACGCGGCCAAGGCCAACGGCCATATTCTTTTGCAAAGGCTGCCAGGCTGGCTTCGTTGATATCTACAATGACAATATCCTTGTCTGCTTTGGGCTGGAATACGCGGTGTTTAACCATGAAATCAAAGGATTTATCACGCATATTTTCGCCCACATGAAACACACCGGCATCCAGCAAAACCAGCAAAGTAAACAGCGTGGCTAAGTAAATATAAAAATTGTTTTTTAGTTTACGGGTAATATTGGCCAACCATTGGCCAAGTAAGAGTTTGAGTTTAGTCATAGAGGCGTTTTAATCATAGAGCTAAAATGTCACTGTAGTTTATAATGACCAGCATGAACGAAATTATAGTCTTACTTTTAGTTTTAGCGGTCATTTTGCTTGTTTGGCTTACTTGGCGCGAGTTTGCAAATACAAAAAACAGTGTGCTACTTAGCCAGTTGGAAGAAAAACACCGTGCTATGCTGCTGGATTTGAATGACGGTTTGAACAAGCTTGGAGACCGCATGAATACTGCCTCGCAGGGCAGTTCTGAAATGCTTAAGAATTCAGTTTCAAGCGAATTACAAGCCACGCGCGATGCCATGCAGGCTTTGCAGCTTGCGCAGAACAATAGTTTGGCACAAACCCGCGAAACCGTGCTGGAAACACTGCACAAAACTTTAAGCGAGCAAGGCAAATCGCAGCAAGCGCTCATTAATGACACCATGCTGAAGGCTACGACGACATTGACCCAAAGCGTAGAAGCGCTGGGAAAAATCGTTGATGCGCGTCTTGAAGAGATTGGCGGTAAAGTTTCAGAACGTTTGGAAGAAGGCTTTAAGAAAACCAACGAGACCTTTATCAGTGTAATGGAACGTCTTGCCACTATTGACGAGGCGCAGAAGAAAATTGACGGTCTGACCGTGAATATGGTCAGCCTGCAAGACTTGCTGGGTGATAAAAAAAGCCGCGGAGCATACGGTGAGGTGCAGCTGGAAGGTTTGGTGCGCAATGTGTTGCCGAATGACAGTTTTAAAATGCAGTATACATTTGAAAATGGTGCGCGCGTGGATTGTGCACTCTTTCTGCCGGAACCAACAGGAACCGTCGCCGTGGACAGTAAATTTCCGCTGGAAAATTATCATAAGATGTTTGATAGCAATTTATCTGAAGCCGCACAGAGTGCGGCCGAGAAGCAGTTTAAGCTGGATATTAAAAAGCACGTGGATGATATTGCCAGCAAGTACATTATCCCTAACGTGACGAGTGACGGTGCGGTGATGTTTATTCCCGCGGAGGCTGTGTTTGCAGAGATTCACGCTTACCATCCTGAAATTATCGACTACGCCATGAATAAACGCGTGTGGGTAGTTTCGCCCACCACGCTGATGGCGGTGCTCAATACTGCGCGCGCCGTGCTGAAAGACGTGGAGATGCGCAAGCAGGTGCATATCATTAAGGATGAGCTGGGTAAGCTGGGTAAAGATTTTGAGCGTTTTGACAGCCGCATGAAAAAACTTGCGGATAATATTCGCCAGGCGCATGAAAACGCACAGGAAGTGCATGTCTCCAGCCAGAAAATATCACGCCGATTTGCGCAAATCGAGCGCGTAGAGTTGAGCAATGAACCGATAGATTTGCTAGAAGACATTGATGATAAGTAAGATTAACTATATGAATATTAAAGTATTATATTTTGCAAGAATTAAAGAAGCGGTGAATTACTCAACCGAAGAAGTTGACCTGCCGAGCGACATTTCAACGGTAACTGCGCTTAAAAATTATTTGTCGCAGCGTGGCGAAACCTGGGGAAATATATTTAACGGCAAACAAATAGTACGCGCAGCCATTAACCATCAATTGGTAGACGACATGGCAGTAATACATGCCGGAGATGAGGTGGCGTTTTTTCCACCTGTTACAGGCGGGTAATGTTTTATGGGCGTCCGCGTACAAACAGAAGATTTTGACCTAAGCCAGGAGCTAACATCCATGCGCTTTTCAGGGCAGGCTAAAAAAGAAGGTATCGGTGCGATTGTGAGTTTTGTAGGTTTGGTGCGCGACATGAACGACGGAGACGCAATTAACATGTTGACGCTAGAACATTATCCAGGCATGACGGAGAAAGCATTGCAAGACATTGAATTGGAAGCAAAAAGTCGTTGGGATATTATTGACAGTCTCATTATTCACCGTGTCGGAACATTGCAGCCCTTAGATCAAATCGTCCTGGTTGCTGTGACCAGTGCGCACCGCGGTGAAGCGTTTAGCGCCTGTGAATTCATCATGGATTTTTTAAAAACCAGCGCACCATTTTGGAAAAAAGAATCGACAAATCACGGCGAGCGCTGGGTTGAGGCTAAACTTTCAGATGATGTTGCTAAAGCACGGTGGCATAAATAATTGATGCAAATATTAAACACAAACGAACTGAATGCTTCTATATCCTTAAACGATTTCAAGTTTAGGACAACAGAAGAGTTGCTAGGTAATTCAACAGGTTATCAGCCGCATATTCACGGCTGGGTAGCGCAAAGCGAGGCTAAAAAAGCTGCTCTGTTTGGCTTGAATTTACGTCAAAGTGGTTTTAATCTCATCGTGCTGGGTGAGCAGGGCAGTGGTCGAAGCTCGTTGATGCAAAGCGCGATGCATGAAGTTGCCAAGCAAAAATCGAATGCCAAACTACATGATCTGGTGGCGATTTATGATTTTGAGCAACTGAACCAGCCAACCTTAGTGAAACTGCCGGTAGGCTCAGGTCAAAAGCTGCGCGCCGAGATGGATGGATTCGCGCGGGCATTGATGTTGGAAATGCCAAATTTTGCAGCGGCAGCAAACCAGCAAGACATGCTGGCGCGAGCGGAACAATGGCTGACAAAAGCAGTTGCAGTGCTGGAAGACGCGTTGGCTGATTGCAAAGTTCAATTAAATCAATATATTAACTTGATTAAGCAAGAGATTTTGGCTTATTTGCAGGCATGGCAGCCGCCGTCAAATAACGAGTCAGATAACAATCTGGAAGGTTTAATCAACGAAGCATTTTTTGCA
The DNA here is from genome assembly GCA_963701715.1 of uncultured beta proteobacterium. Classification (GTDB taxonomy): domain Bacteria; phylum Pseudomonadota; class Gammaproteobacteria; order Burkholderiales; family Methylophilaceae; genus Methylotenera_A. The sequence continues at coordinate 87,099 of CAVPAX010000007.1, read as the reverse complement.
CGCTTTCGTGTGAATTTGCTGGTAGACAATCAAAATACAATTGCGCAGGCCCTTAACCAGCCAGTGATTTATGATAACGACCCTAGCCTGCACTCTCTATTCGGTGCGGTAGAAAGCGCATCTGACGCTGCTGCATTGCCAAGCTTCTTACGCTTACGTGCAGGTAATCTGCACAAAGCTGATGGCGGCATGCTGTTATTACATTTGCGCGATTTGTTATGCGATGAGCAAAACGGTGCGCAAATCATCGAAAAATTGCATCGATTTTTGCGTAACGGCAATTTGCAAATAGAAGATATAGGTAGCGGCGCGCAAAATGCAGGCTATGTAGCAAGTAATACACTGCTGCCGTTGCAAGTCAAGCTTGTACTGATTGCCACACGTGGGGATTTTTATGAGTGCCTGAACGAGCAGCCCGATTTCTTCGATTATTTTCCTATTAAAGTGGAATTTGCCGAACGTATTTTGTCGAGTGCAGAAAATTATGCCGCCATCGCAGGTTTTGTGGCACAAAAGTGTGTGCAGCATCAATGTGTGCACTTTACGCATGAGGCTGTAGCATCCTTAATCGGCGCGCTTCAGAGACTGGAAGAAGATCAGAGCCGCATCAGCACCAATTTTGCATTTTTAGAGCGCCTGATGCTGGAAAGTGTAGCGTTTGCAGGCGATGTAAAAGTAGTCGAGGCGGCGCATGTGCAATTGGCGATTCAGGCCAAATTGGCCAGAAACAGATATTTCGAAGAGCAGATTCGTGATTCGATTATTGATAACGAATTGCTGATTCAAGTGCAAGGTGAGGTGGTTGGACAGGTAAATGGCCTCACGCATATCGAGCTGGGCGATGCTAGCTTTGGCTCACCGATTCGTATTACTGCACGTTGCTACCCGGGCGGCAGGGGGTTGGTTAATATCGACCGTGAAGTCAATATGAGCGGCCCGACACATGACAAGGGGGTCTTTATTCTGCAAAATTGGTTAAGCGCCAGTTTTTCACATTTGGCGCCACTTAGTCTTAATGCTTCGCTGGTTTTTGAGCAGGAATATAGTGGCGTAGAAGGCGATTCTGCTTCCTGCGCAGAGCTGTTTGCATTATTGTCGGCCATGGCAAATTTACCGATTCAGCAAGGTATTGCGGTGACGGGCGCGCTGAATCAGTTTGGCGAAGTGATGCCAATTGGTGGTGTGAACGAGAAAATTGAAGGTTATTTCAGGGTTTGTCAGGCGCTGGGCCTGAATGGCAAACAAGGTGTCATTATCCCTAAACGTAACCAGCGCCATTTACTGTTAGATAACGCTGTGATAGACGCCGTTAAAAACGGGCAGTTTCATATTATTACCATTAACCATGTGCTGGAAGGTATTGAATATCTCACAGGCGTGAGGGCTGGTGAGCAGGATGCGGCTGGAAATTACGCCGCAGAAACCGTAATGGGCCATGCGCAAAGTGTTTTAGCAAGTTACCGTAAAACGCTAGAGAGCAATCAGCCACGGCGACAAAAAAACTAAACAAAAATACACCTGATTTTGCATTCGCCTTTTTTAAAGTTTTCGCAGAAAAATTTACCCAGTTTACCCGGATGGCTTGCCGCGCTAGGGCCTGGGGTGATATGGATGGCCTTGGCACAAGGTAGCGGCGAGCTGATTTGGTGGCCATATATGATCGCTAAATATGGCCTGGTTTTCTTAAGCCTACTTATTCCTGCGTGCTTGCTGCAATACCCGATTAGTCTTGAGATTGGCCGTTACACTTTGCTGACAGGTGAAAGTATCTTTCAAGGATTTTTTCGGCTCAGTAAAAGTTTCGGCATATTTTTATGGCTGCTGATGACGTTGTCTTTTCTGTGGTTTGGCGCATTTGCCAGTGCAGGCGGCACGGCTTTGGCTGAATTAACGCACTTTCCGGACGGCTGGAGTGCAAAGTCACAAACGCTATTTTGGGGTTATGCGACCATCGCATTATTTGTGGTTTCAGTATACTTAAGCCGCCATATTTATAAGTTTATCGAAAACTTTATGAAAATAGTGGCGCTTGTCACTGTGTTCGGGTTGCTGTGGGCATGCTCTGAAAGCCAAATAATACAAGCCTTTCCGAGCTTTGCCGAGGGCTTGCTGCAAGTGCCATCTTCGTTCCCAGATAATTGGCAGGTTGAAGATGCCACTAAGTTGCTTACCGCGATTACCTTTGCGGGTCTAGGCGGTTTTTGGATATTGTTTTACTCTTACTGGTTACGTGATAAAGGCAGCGGCATGGCAGCCAATATGCCGCGCATTACAGGCGCAATCGCCGATAAAAGTGAAGTTGAAACCACACAAGGATTTGTTCCTGCCGATAATGTCGAAAATGCTGCTCTGTGGGCAAAATGGCATCGATTTTTAACGCTGGATATTTCAATCGGCATTTTAGGCAATTTATTGACGACGCTAATGATGTGCTTGCTGGCTTGGGCATTACTTTACCCAAAAGGGCTGATCCCGCAAGAATACGAGATTGCGGTGGTACAGGCTCAGTTTTTTGAGGTGAGCTGGGGCGTGTTTGGCAAAGCACTTTTTCTAGTTGTCGCGGCCGCTTTTTTGGCCGATACCTGGCTGGCCACGGCAGACGCAGTAAGCCGTACGCAAGCGGATATTATTCACACGCTCTTTCCGAAAGCGCGTACATACACCATGCGCCAGTGGTACTTTGCGGTATTTGCACTGCTTACTGTAATTACCAGTTTTACAATGTCTTTAGATGCGCCTGGCAGCTTGATTTTATTGAGTGCGGTAATTGGTTTCGCGGGCACGGTCATGTTCCCAGTAGCTTTGTATCTGCTTAACCATCATTTGCTGGCTAAAGCATTGCCAAGCTGGGCGCGGCCTTCCAGATGGTCTGCATTGCTGCTATTGATTAGCTTTATAGCTTATTTATTGCTTGCTCTAACTTTTATTTATATTAAATTCTTTAAGTCATGAGCGACGAGAAAGATAATAAATGTCGTCTTGATAAATGGTTGTGGGCGGCACGATTCTTTAAAACCCGCAGTATTGCAGCAGATGCGGTAGATAGCGGCAAGGTGCGCGTGGATGGCGACCGTGCCAAAACGGCCAAGGAAGTTAAAATCGGCATGCTTATTTATATCCGCAATAAAGATTTTGAAATCGAAGTACAGGTAACCGGTTTATCAAATATTCGTCGTGGCGCGCCTGAAGCAGCTTTGCTTTACGCGGAAACAGAAGGCAGCAAGGTTAAGCGGGAGAATGCAAAGGTAACACGTGAAGCAGACCATGCTGTCAGAGAGAGGGGCGCTGGGCGGCCAACCAAGCGCCAACTAAGGGATATTAAAAAATTTACAGGCATTTACTAATTTGCACTTGCGCATTTCCCTAAAATGTTGATAAACTGCGTTCAATGATTGAACGGTTGCTATAAAACTGCATGCTAACAGACGAATACCGATACAAAATACTCAAAATACTTGAAGCTAATCCAGAAATTAGCCAGCGTGATTTGGCGCGTGCGCTTGGTATTAGTTTGGGCCGCGTTAATTTTTGTTTAAAAGCGCTGATTGAAAAGGGTTTGCTGAAAGCAACTAATTTTCGTAACAGCCAAAATAAACTCGCATATATGTATTTGCTAACACCCACCGGTATAGAGGAAAAATCAGTGATTACAGCCCGATTTTTAAAAATAAAAATGCAGGAATATGCCAATTTAGAGGCTGAAATTAAAGAGTTGCGCAGGGAAGCAGTTCAGCTAACAAAAGGAGAGGTCAGCCAACTATGAATCGCTATGCAATAATCCTGTGTGGCGGCTCCGGCACACGCTTATGGCCGCTCTCACGCACATTAAGGCCAAAACAACTGCTCGCGCTAAACGGCGAGGATACCTTGTTGCAACAAACCGCTACTCGTTTGCTGCAACATGTTGATGCATCCAATTTGTTTACTGTTACGCATGAAGATCATAAGTTTGAAGTCAAAGGCCAACTGGCTGAAGTCGCTCCGGCAGCAGTGGCGAATGTACTAGCGGAGCCTTGTGCACGAAACACCTTGCCGGCCATTGCGTGGGCGGTTAATCAAATACACCGGCAGGATGCAGATGCAATTATTGGTGTCTTTGCTTCAGACCACGCTATTGATAACCAAAAAGCTTTTTTAGATGCATGGCAAACCGCTGAAATTGCAGCACAAGATGGATATTTGGTATTGTTAGGAATCAAGCCGCATGAGCCCGCAACCGGCTATGGATATATTAAACCTAGCCAGCAATTATCGTATGGTGGTGTATTGCCAGTGCACCAAGTCGCCCAGTTTGTAGAAAAGCCCAATGTGGAAAAAGCCGCACAATTTGTGCGTGATGGTTATTTGTGGAACAGCGGCATGTTTGTATTTAAAGCCAGTGCTTTTATGAACATGCTGCAGCAATATCAACCTGAAATGGCAATGCAAATCAGCAATATCACAGACCAGAACTTTGCCGAAACTTATGCGAATTTTACGAATGTTTCAATAGATTACGGTTTGGCCGAAAAGGCCGAGAAGGTAGCTGTAGTGCCAGTGGATATGGCATGGAGCGATTTGGGAAGCTGGGATTCTATTTACCAGCGCCACCAAAAAGACTCGGATAATAATGTGATGCATGGCGAAGTATTTGCACAAGACACAACAAACAGTTTGTTGTGGAGCCAAACTAGTGTGCTGGCTACAGCCGGTCTGGATAATATTGTGGTGATTCAAACTGCCGATGCCACTTTGATTTGCGACAGAAGCCGTACAGAAGAAATTAAAAGCCTGGTAGCGCGTGTAAAAGCATACAAGCCGGAACTCACAGAAATTCACCAAACCGTATATCGCCCATGGGGCAGTTATACCGTGCTTGAAGAGAGTGCAAACTTTAAAATCAAACGTATTGTGGTGAACCCGGGTGCAAAACTCTCTATGCAAATGCACAAACACCGGTCTGAGCACTGGGTAGTGGTTTCAGGAGAGGCAACCATTACTAACAATGAAATCGAATATAAATTACAAGAAAATCAATCGACATATATTCCAAAAACACATCGTCACCGCTTAGCCAACCAAAGCGACAAGCCGCTCGCTATTATCGAAGTGCAGTGTGGTGATTATGTGGGCGAAGACGATATTATCCGGTTTGATGATACTTATGGAAGGTTAACTGCAAAGTGACAAAAAACAGGAACACAACTTTAAAATTGATGAATAATTATAAATCATGATAAAACAGTCTTTAATTGAAAAGCTAAATAATAAGTCAGCGATTATTGGTATTGTCGGGTTAGGTTATGTTGGCTTGCCGCTTATATTGCGATATGCAGAGGTGGGTTACAAAGTACTTGGTTTTGATATTGATAAAGTAAAAGTTAATAGTTTGAATCAAGGGTTATCTTATATCCAACACATTTCTTCTGAATCAATTGCTGGTTCACTCAAATTGGGTTTTGAAGCTACTACCGATTTTAGAAAGGCATCAGAGGCGGATGCTCTGATTATTTGCGTGCCAACCCCACTCAATAAATATCGTGAACCAGACCTAAGCTTTGTGACAGATACGACAGATTCTCTCGTGCCATATTTACGGGCTGGTCAAGTATTTTCTTTGGAGAGCACCACTTACCCTGGCACAACTGATGAGGAACTTAAGCCTAGGGTAGAGTCAACAGGGCTTAAAGTTGGGCAAGATATCTTCTTGATATTTTCACCAGAGCGTGAAGATCCAGGCAATCCAAATTTTACTACGCGTACTATCCCCAAGGTTTGCGGAGGATACAGCCCCAACTGTTTGGATGTGGGTATTGCCCTTTATGAGCAAGTAATTGATCAAGTGGTGCCTGTAAGTTCAACACGTGCTGCAGAACTCACTAAGTTGCTTGAAAACATCCACCGCGCAGTCAACATCGGCTTGGTGAATGAAATGAAAATTGTTGCAGACAAAATGGATATAGATATTCATGAAGTGGTGCGAGCAGCTTCAACTAAGCCATTTGGCTTTGTTCCGTATTATCCAGGCCCCGGTTTGGGTGGGCATTGCATTCCCATTGATCCCTTTTATTTAACGTGGAAAGCGCGTGAATACGGTGTGCATACACGCTTTATTGAGTTGGCGGGTGAGGTGAACTCATCCATGCCTGATTATGTAGTCTCCAAAGTGGCTGCAGGATTAAATAAACAAAAAAAATCTATCAATGGCAGTAAAGTGCTGGTGTTAGGTATTGCGTATAAGAAAAATGTTGACGACATGCGTGAGTCACCTTCAGTATTTTTGATGGAAAAACTGCGTGATTTAGGCGCAACTGTTGAATACAGCGACCCTCATATTGCCAAATTTCCAAAGATGCGTGAACATCATTTTGATTTATCCAGCGTTAGCATTAGCAAAGAAAGTTTGTCGCAATATGATTGCGTGTTGTTGGCAACTGACCATGACAAATTTGATTACAACTTAATCAAAAACAATTCCAAGCTCATTGTTGATTCACGCGGTAAATTTTTAGAACCAGCAAACCATATTGTGAAGGCTTAGTATGCATATTTATCCTGCCCCTATCTTAGATAGAAAAATTCGCTTTGCCTTGGTGGGTTGTGGTCGTATTGCAAAGAACCATTTTGACTCTATTAAGCAACATGCTGACCAAGCAGAACTAGTGGGTATATGTGATATAGACCCTAATGCGCTAGAAGCGGCTGTAGTTTATACAGGCGCGAAACCCTATGCCAATTTAGACGCTTTGTTAGCAGACACTAATGCCGATGTGGTCATTCTAACAACCCCAAGTGGGTTGCATGCTGACCAAACCGTACAAATTGCTGCAACAGGTCGTCACGTTATGACAGAAAAACCCATGGCAACACGCTGGCACGATGGCTTACGTATGGTAAAAGCATGTGATGATGCAGGCGTGCGCTTATTTGTAGTAAAACAGAATCGTCGTAATGCAACTTTGCAACTCTTAAAACAAGCCGTTGATAAAAAGCGTTTTGGCCGTATTTACATGGTCAATATCAACGTGTTTTGGACACGCCCGCAGTCGTATTACGACAGTGCGGCTTGGCGTGGGAAATGGGAGTTTGACGGCGGTGCTTTCATGAATCAGGCCAGTCACTATGTTGACTTGCTGGACTGGCTGATTGGCCCCATAATAAAGCTTGCACGCCTATACAGCCACACTTGAACGAAATATTGAGGTAGAAGATTCCGGTGTTCTCAACGTGCGCTGGCGTTCGGTGTGTTAGGCTCCATGAATGTAACCATGCTCACTTACCCGCAAAACCTGGAAGGCAGCATTACCATTATCGGTGAAAAAGGCACAGTGCGCGTTGGAGGGGTGGCGGTAAATGAAATTCAGAGACATGGGAGTTTGCCGATAAAGACCCTGATGATGAAAAAGTAAAGGCCAGCAACTACCAAACCACCTCGGTTTATGGTTTTGGTCACCCACTTTACTATGAAAATGTAATTAATGTCATGCGCGGCACTGCAGCCCCTGAAACTGATGGCAGAGAGGGTTTGAAATCTCTCGAAGTGTTAATCGCAACTTATTTATCTGCACGTGACGGCAAGCGTGTTGCTTTACCTTTAGATTATTAAGTATGACGGTCACAGTACACCCAACAGCCATTGTGGATGATGGTGCACAAATCGGTGAAGGCTCACGTATTTGGCACTGGGCACATGTGTGTTCCGGCGCACAAATCGGCAATGATTGCTCTTTGGGGCAAAACGTTTTTGTGGGTAACAAGGTAATCATTGGCAACAACGTAAAGATACAAAACAACGTTTCAGTCTATGATAACGTCACTTTAGAAGATGATGTATTTTGTGGCCCAAGCATGGTGTTTACCAATGTTTACAACCCACGTTCTGCAGTGTCGCGTAAAGATGAATATCGCAATACCCATATCAAGCGTGGTGCCACACTAGGGGCTAATTGCACCATTGTATGTGGTGTCACCATTGGGGAATATGCCTTTGTTGGTGCAGGCGCTGTAGTCAATCGGGATATACCAGCTTACGCCCTGATGGTGGGGGTGCCGGCAAAACAGATCGGCTGGATGAGTCGGCATGGTGCAAAACTTAATTTACCACTTAAAGGCGATGCCGAAGCTAACTGCCCTGAGACTGGCGAGCGATACAAATTAACAGCGGGAAACTGCATTTTTATTGGATAAGTAATGAGCGAAACAATCCCATTTATTGATTTAAAAAGTCAGTACAAAGTGCTTGAAGATAATATCAAGTCTCGTATTAATAAAGTATTAGAGCATGGTCAATATATCATGGGGCCAGAAGTTGCTGAGCTTGAAAATAAGCTCGCTGATTATGTGGGTGTAAAGCACTGTATCGGTGCGAGTAGTGGCACAGACACACTCATGATTGCCATGATGGCATTAGGCATAGGTGCTGGTGATGAGGTGATCACAACCCCATTCACTTTTATTGCAACAGGTGAAATGATTGCCCTGCTGGGCGCAAAACCGGTTTTTGTAGATATTGATCCGAGGACCTACAACATCGATCCCAAAAAAATCGAAGCTGCCATCACCACAAAAACCAAAGCTATTATGCCTGTGAGTCTTTACGGACAATGTGCAGATTTTGATGCGATTAACGCAATTGCTGATAAACATGGTTTGCCAGTGATTGAAGATGCCGCGCAATCATTTGGTGCAACCTACAAAGGCAAAAAATCCTGCGCACTCAGCACAATCGGCTCTACCAGCTTTTTCCCTAGTAAACCATTGGGGGCTTATGGGGATGGCGGTGCGCTGTTTACCAATGATGACACTCTGGCAAAGATTATGCGCGAGATTCGCATGCATGGGCAAGATAGACGCTACCATCACCCTAGAATCGGGCTTAATGGCAGACTTGACACTATTCAGGCTGCAGTACTACTGGCTAAACTGCAAAGGTTTGATTGGGAAGTGGAACAACGCGCTGTAATAGGGCAACAGTATACGCAATTGCTATCTGCGGTGTCAGATAAAGTAACGGTACCTTTCATAGAGTCCTTTAATACAAGCGTTTATGCACAATATAGCATCTTAGTCGATGGGCGTGACTTTGTTTGCAAGAAACTCAATGAGGCGGGAGTGCCGACAGCTGTGCATTATCCGGTACCCCTTCATCTTCAGCCTGCATTCGCCAGTTTAGGGTACAAAATAGGTGATTTTCCTATCGCTGAAGCGGCGTCAGAAAAAGTAATGAGTTTACCAATGAGCGCAGATGCACAGTCTGTTGTAAATCAAGTGGTAAGTGCGTTATTAACTGTTCTTAGATAGATGTCATGAATGGATAATCAAAATTCCAAATGTATAGGTATTACCTAATGGCATTATTCCAAACACTACATATACAGTGTATTTTAATTTGATGAAGAACGCTTGTTAAGTTTATATAAATGTTACTATAGCCTATAAAATCAATGCATTTCTTACATAGAACCTGTAAATATTAATAAAAGGATTAATTTTGATTAAAGGGAAAAGAATATTCATTTCGGGTGGTGCAGGCTTTATCGCGAGCACTCTGATTGGACAACTCGTTGAAGACAATAAGATCGTCGCGTATGACAATATGGAACGCAACGCATTACAGTCAACCCCATGGGCGAGCCATTCGAATCTTACGCTAATAAAAGGTGATGTTTTGGATGAGCCAACTCTTGAAGAGGCAATGGATGGGGCGCAGATTGTAATACATGCGGCAGCGATTGCAGGTATTGACAACACGGTAAAGAACCCGGTCAAGACGATGCGAGTTAACATGATTGGTACTGCCAACGCGCTTGAGGCTGCGCACAAGGCTGGCAGCGTGGAGCGCTTTCTAGACTTTTCCACCTCAGAGGTGTTTGGTTCTCGTGCTTTTAGAGTTGAAGAGACAGATCAGACTGTCACAGGAGCTGTTGGTGAGGCAAGGTGGACTTATGCGGTGAGTAAACTTGCCGGGGAGCATCTGGTGCATGCGTATCATCGCCAATATCAGCTTCCAACTGTAACTGTACGCCCATTCAATGTGTATGGCCCTGGCCAAGTTGGAGAAGGGGCCATCCAGATCTTTATCAGAAAAGCTCTCAAAAATGAAGATATCTTGATATTCGGAGATGGTAGTCAAATTCGAGCTTGGTGTTACGTAGACGACATGGTCGATGGACTGTTCAAAGCCTTAACTCATCCTGCAGCGATTGGCGAATCTTTCAATATTGGGAATGCTCGGGCAGTTACTACTATTTTTGGGCTGGCTGAAGCGGTTTGCAGGGTAGTTGGCTCTAAGTCCAGAATTATATTTAAGGATGCACTCTCGGCTGATGTGGAGTTACGAATCCCAAGCATTGATAAAGCAAGAGATATTATAGGGTTCACAGCGAAAGTGGATTTGGAGGATGGTATTAATAGAACCGTCGAATGGGTCCGTAATCATATGGATGAGTTGCCAGAACTGCCAGCAATTTTTCAATCCAAGAACGCAACATGATTCGATTATCGGTTCCAAATATCAGCGACGAGGAAATTAAGGCGGTTGGCGATGTGCTACGCAGCGGGCAGCTTGTACACGGCGAAGAATGTGAACGTTTTGAAGATGAGCTTGCCGCATACTTAGGGTGCGCCGAAGTCGTTCTTGTTTCCTCCGGCACGGCCGCTTTGCATCTTGCTTTAGTTGCTGCAGGTATTGGACCGGGCGATGCGGTAATCGTGCCAGACTTTACTTTTCCTGCTACAGCAAACGTGGTAGAACTAGTGGGCGCCCGGCCAATCTTTGTTGATGTCGATATTCATACTTACAATTTAACGGCAGAAACATTGCAAGAAGCAATCTCCTCTTGGCGAGGCCCTGAGAAAATCAAGGCAGTCATGCCTGTACACGAGTTTGGATGTCCGGCGGATATGACAGGGATTATGGCTGTCGCGAATGAGAATGGTATCCAGGTGATTGAAGACGCTGCTTGCGCCTTTGGCGCGGTACATAATGGGAAGAAAGTAGGGACATTCGGCGAAATGGGTTGCTTCTCCTTTCATCCGCGAAAGACTTTGACAACAGGAGAAGGCGGTGCAATCAGTACGAATGACGAGCAGTTGGCACAACGTCTCCGTTTGCTGCGTAGCCATGGCATGTTGCGCTCATCGCAAGGGGTAGAGTTCGTGCTACCTGGGTATAACTATCGACTTACAAATTTCCAGGCTGCAATGGGGCGTTCACAGCTTCGTAAGTTTGACGGTTGGCTCAAGCAGAGACAATTCCTCAGCCAAGTCTATGATTCCGCATTTAGCGGTATCAACGAAATTCGTCGCCCCATGGCCATTCTGGGTCACAGTTGGCAAACATACATGATTGTAATTCCAGAACACTTAAGCCGAAATCAGGCTATCGCAAAATTAAGAGAGGCTGGTATAGAGACCAATTTGGGTGCGCAGTCGGTTTCTTCTCAGCCTTACTTCAGGGGGCGATATGGATTGGCCAATAAAGAATGGAACTCGGTTCGGCTTTTTAATCAAGGTCTAGCATTACCTTTCTGTGAATCTATGACTACCGACCAAGTGTCTGATATTGTTTCAATAGTTAAAAATACGCTGCCTGTTTCAGCCTTATGAAACCGGATCTTGTTATCCTTGCATGCGGTGGCACTGGCAGAGAACTGGCAGAGCTCGCGAGCAGTCAGTTTAATGTTCTTGGATTTCTTGATGATGCAAAAAGTGGTCCCCGTATACTTGGTAAGATATCTGACTATGAAGCATATATTTCTAATGCGAAACTATGTTCAGGTCTTGGTAGCTATCGATCGATGCCCTCGCGTAAAAAAATTCTGGATTCAATGCCTTTAGATGCTTTTATAAATTATGTTGCATCAGATGTACGTGTTTACCCTAGTTCTATACTTGGGCGAGCTTTGACGATTTTTCCAGGGAGCATAGTATCCACTGATACACAGCTAGGTAATCATTGCCACATCTATCACAACGCCGTGATATCCCATGATGCTATTATTGGTGCTTATACGATAATTTCTAATTCAGTTACCATTTCTGGCAATGTAGTGGTGGGCGAGAATTGCTATCTTGGTGCGGGGTCAACGGTGTTGGAAGGAATAACAATTGGTAACAACTCTATTGTTGCTGCAGGAGCTACCGTTGTTTCCGATATTGAAGATGGGGCAATTTACTTGGGGCCTAAGAAAGTTAAAGTCAACCATTACAGGTGATGGTTATTCCCAGTTGAAGTAGTGTGTCATTATAGTTAGGTTGTTTAACTAGGCGCTGAGTTTTCTATGAACAATCCATCAGAGGCTAAACGCCTATCAGTAAGTGTTGCTCATCTCTTTCTCGCCAAGGTGCTGCGCGCACCTCTGTGGCTTTTGATTTCTGCTATGCTTGCCCGCATTTTAGAGCCGGAAGGGCTTGGTGTATGGTCAATGATTCTAGCGGCTGGCATGTTTTTCAATCAGATATTGTTGCATTGGACCCAATCGATTACGCAGCGTTTCGGGCCTGGTGAATGGAATGCCAATCATCGCTTGGATAATACCTTTGCTATGCGGTGGCCACTACTTCTTGGTGGTTTTTTTATCATACTTTTATTGCTCATATTTACCCCTTTTGATTGGCCAAAGAAATTTTACGGGCTAGATGAACAATCATACTGGTTTGTTTTACCAGCGATTGTAGGCTTTTGGTTGATGGCAGAAGTTCAAAACCTTCAGCAAGTGCGCGAACGCTTTAAATATCTTGCATGGTCGCCTTTGTTATCAGATGTCGTTATTCTCGTAGTTATTGCTGCTATTATTTCTTTGTCGACAATAGGGATAAGACTCGATCAGAACTTTATTTTTATTATTCTGTATCTAGCTACGATTTGTACATGGCTAGTATGGATGGCGAGGGAATTGCACGGCTTTGATCGAAATTGGCGATTTCCGCAATATGATTCGATAACATGTGGAATGAAGTTTGCCATACCCTTAATCCCAGGCTTTCTAATTGGTTATCTTGCTGAGTGGACTGATTATTTTCTAATCAGACATTTTTATAGCATGCATGAAGTGGGGCTTTTCCATCCAGCTTATCAATACCTACTTATTATGGTGGGATTGCCGACAGTTTTTGCCTCAGTTTTGTTGCCAAAGATTATTGCAGCGAATAACAAAGATGGGGGTTTGGCTTTACGAAAGCTGGTTTTACATCAAGCGCCGCAGCTTACTCTGCTCTGGACTATGGCCTCGTTGATTGGGGTTGCTGTACTACCCACGGTTTTTTCTTTGTTGTTGGGAAAGCAATACATTGTCTCAGTCGATTTACTCCAAATATTATTAATTGCCGTGCCTGGAGCTATCATACAGCACATATATAGTCTGGCATGTTTTGTGCAAGGAAGGCTCAGCATTTCAACTTTTGGATTTTTTGGAGCAAAAAGCTTGCTAAATGTTGTGCTGTCTTTTTTGTTGCTTCCTATACTTGGGGTCACAGGTTCTGCGGTTGGTTCGGTTGCATCCTACATCTTGTTGCAATGGTTATTTGTGTTCGACCAGCATCGACAACTTAAGACCACCTGTGGAGGCAATGACATAAAAACGTTGTTAGTGGCTCAGGGCTCTGGTCTGTTACTTGCTATGATTGATGGGTTATTGTTTCGTTTACTAATTGCTTTTGCAATAGTCTTGGCTATGCTGGCTTGGGCAAGAAAATCAATGTTCTTTACAAATGAGGAGATATCGGCAATTATTCCTGACCGCTTGTATTTTCTTGAGCAATTCCTGAAACGTCTGCTATGCCGTACTGCCAATTAGACTTGAAATTATGCTGATAGAAATGTTTTTACTCCTTCTAATTGCGGCTATGCTGCGGTTATTGCCAGTGCTGCTCGCTCCGCATGGCAGTGGAGTAGATCAATGGTTCTGGCGTGCCTATGTTGAGACGGTCCGTCGTGAAAAAGTATTCCCGCCTAGGTTGCCACAGTTTCGCCTTGATGAGGCACAGTGGTACCCGCCGCTATTTCCATGGCTTTTAGCTCATATGCCATCAAGGCTATTTGAGAGATATGCTGGCCATGTTGCTGTATTTCTAGATTTGATGCGTTTAACGCTTTTGGTGCTGGCAACTCGTTTGCTGACGGATTCTGATGCAGCAGCTTTGGTTGCAGGAGCGGTTTATGCTATGACCCCAGTACTCATCACATACAATATGCAGCTTAATCCACGCGGACTTGGCGCATTAATGCTCGATGCTGCTTGGTTATGCTTAATAGCAGTCATGGTGAGTGATGCTTCCTGGGTGTTCTGGCTCCTCGCACTTGTATTTGCGGGCTTGGTTTTGATTACTCATAAGATGACATCACAGCTTTTTGTTTTTACTGCATTGCTTGGAGCCTGTTTGACATTAGATGTGCACTTAGCATTGCTGGTGCCAGGGGCAATGCTTTTTGCTTTATTGCTAAGCGGTGGTTTTTATTTGTACGTTATACGTGCGCATATCGACATACTCCGGTTTTGGAGTTTTAACTGGCGTTGGCTTGGATCCAATCCTGTGCTCGAGTCTCCCATTTATGGGGAGTCTGGTTACGAGTCTACGGGCAAGGTTTATCGCACTGGATTGAAGCCATTGTTACGCCGCTTACAGTTTGTCGTAGGCTTTAACCCTTGGGTGCCAGCTGCGCTTAGCATAGCCGTCTTGTCTTGGTCTAGCGGTCAAGACTTTTCCTTGCTCGAAGCATGGGTTTTCGCTTGGCTTGCTGTGACTTTTTTATTTACACTTGTAACCACGCTGGTACCTGTACTACGCTGCTTTGGGCAAGGCTACCTCTATGGTTATAACGGCAGCTTTCCAGCGGCCCTTGCGTTAGGACTTAGTTGGTTGACACTCTTCAACACATGGTATTGGACCGCTATAACAATCGCTGCAATGCTAGCATCTTTGTTCGCTTTAGTTATTTTCTTCCGTGCTTTGAAAACCAGTCGCACGATAAAGATTGATGCAAGTCTTGATGCTGCTATTAACCGCCTCGAGAAGCTACCAGAAGGGACCGTGATGTGCCTGCCTCAACATTGGCATGATGTGGTAGCTTATCGTGCAAAAAAACCGGTTGCTTTTGGTGGTCATGGTTATGGATTTAAGCGATTGTCTCCAGTATTTCCACGTCTAGTTATCCCGATACAAGAATTTATCAAAAAGTACGATGTTCACTATTTACTCCTTTGGCCAGAGTATGTTAATGACAAATTTCTGGCTGACTTACCAACTGCCGAAATTGAGATATTTGGCGATTACATGTTATACAAATTTAAATCAATATAGCCAAAAATATCTTAAAATATTCTAGCTTTTAGCTTGGAGTACCATTTTGATGAGAATAAGTGATTTTGTTTAATATGAAAAAAATTTGCTTTGTTTTAACTACTGATTTTGCAGTCAAAGCATTTTTACTTAATCACCTGAGCGCATTATCTAGTTTTTATGAAGTTACAGTAATAGTAAATACTAATAACCTCAATTTTTTAGAAAAGAACGGCGTTAAGGCTAAAGTGATTCCACTGGCTTTTGCTCGCGATATAAATTTAATTTCTGATTTTAGTTGTTTGATTCAATTAATAAAAATATTTAGGCAACAAAATTTTTCTGCAGTGCATTCTGTTACGCCCAAGGCAGGTTTGTTAGCGATGTTAGCTGCTTGGTTGGTGCGTGTGCCTTTGCGAATACACACATTTACTGGGCAAGTCTGGGCGACTAAAGTAGGACTAAAGCGGTTTCTTTTAAAGAAAATAGATTGTTTAATTGCATTCTTAACAACTTATAACATTGTGGATAGCCCGTCTCAACGTCAGTTTTTGATAGATGAAAAAGTAACGACTTCTGCAAAATCCACTGTGTTTGCTAAAGGCTCAATCTCGGGCGTAGATATTGCAAGATTCAAACCAAACCTGCAAGCAAGAAAGGATATTAGGCGGCAGCTAAATATTAGTGCTGATGCAATTTTATTTTTATTTTTAGGACGCTTAACGCGAGATAAGGGTGTGTTGGATTTGGCTCAGGCTTATATTTCTTTACAAAAGGGCAGTGCGCATTTGCTTTTTGTGGGTCCGGATGAGCAAGGCATGCAAGCTGAAATCGTTTGCATTTCTGGAAAAGACAATCCCAATGTACATTTTATAGGGCATACCGATACGCCGGAATCTTACATGGCAGCGGCAGATGTACTATGTCTGCCCAGTTATCGTGAAGGTTTTGGAACAGTAGTGATTGAGGCTGCTGCTGTTGGCATACCAACGATTGCATCTCGTATTTATGGCCTGACAGATGCCGTTGTTGATGGCGAAACGGGGTTGTTGCATGAGTCGCATGACATCAATGCCATTAAAGTTTGTATGGAACAGTTGATAACCAGCAATGCGTTAAGAATAAAATTAGGAGAACAGGCGCGAACTCGGGCAATTCTGGAGTTTGATAGTAATTTAATTACCCAATTATGGGTTGATTTTTATCGTGAGCATGTAAATGGAAATGAGTAAAAGAATATTTGATATATTGCTAGCGAGTGCTGCTGGCTTGATATTCTTACCAGTCATTTTGATTTTGGTATTTATAATTCGTTTTGCTATCGGTAGCCCTGTTCTTTTTAAACAGCAGCGCCCCGGCTTTCATGCCAAGCCTTTTTATATATACAAATTTTGCACTATGAATGATAAGAAAAATAGTCATGGTGAGCTGTTGTCTGATGCTGAGCGATTAACGAACCTTGGTCGCTGGTTACGTTCAACCAGTTTAGACGAGTTGCCTAGTCTTTGGAATGTATTGAAAGGTGAGATGAGTTTGGTGGGTCCTCGTCCATTATTGATGGAATATGTACCGCTATACAATGCGGTACAAATGCGCAGGCATGAGGTTAAGCCCGGCGTAACAGGGTGGGCGCAAGTGAATGGTCGCAATGCGATTAGCTGGCAGGATAAATTTAGGTTAGATGTATGGTATGTTGATCATCAATCACTTTGGTTGGATATTAAAATTATATTTCTAACAATAAAAAAAGTTTTTTTCAGAGATGGCATTAGTGCTGAGGGAGAAGCTACAATGCCAAAATTCACAGGAAACCTTTCAGAATAATGCAAAACTATATTTATGGTGCAGGAGGTCATGGCAAGGTAGTATTAGACGCCATGCAGGTTGCACATATTGATTGTATAGGTTTTGTTGATGATAATGAGATTTCCAACTGGGCTGGTTTAAGTGTTTTAAAATTGTCGGATTTAGTGTTAGAAAGTTCGATTTATTTTCATCTGGCGATTGGCAACTGCAAAACAAGAGAAGCAATAGCAGCCCAATTGAATAATGCAAATTATTTTAGTGTGATTCATCCATCGGCAGTCATTGCAAAAACTGCACAAATTGGACTTGGTACTTTTTCAGCTGCACAGTCTGTTATTGCACCAGACGCCAAAATTGGGAACCACTGTATTATTAATCATGCTGCTGTTGTAGATCATGATTGTTTCGTGGGAGATTACACGCACATTGCACCCCAATCCAGCTTGGGAGGCGGTGTAAAAGTGGGTAAAGGCGTACTAATAGGGACAGGTGCTGTGGTGTTGCCTGGCATAGTAATTGCTGATTATGCGGTTATTGGTGCGGGTGCTGTTGTAACAAAAAACGTGGCTGAAGGAATGACCGTCGTTGGCAATCCGGCAAAGTATATTGAATAATCAGTTGGTCAAAAATCCGTGTTAAATCATCCCAATATATCCCCATGGCCTTATTATGAGGCAGACGAAATCGAAGCTGCTACTCAGACGTTACGCTCAGGTAAGGTTAATTACTGGACTGGCGAATTAGGCAGACAGTTCGAAGTAGATTATGCAAAATATGTGGGCAAGCAATATGGTATTGCGCTTGCTAACGGTACTGTGGCTTTAGAGCTGGCTTTAAGGGTGCTTGGCGTGAAAGCGGGTGATGAAGTGATTGTGGCGAGTCGAAGTTATGTGGCTTCAGCCAGTTGTGTTCTGTTGGTGGGTGCCACGCCTGTATTTGCGGATGTTGAAGTTGAGAGCGGAAACATTAGCGCGCAAACTATAGCGCCGTTAATTACAAAAAAAACTAAAGCAGTTATTCCTGTGCATGTTGGTGGCTGGCCTTGTGATATGCAGGCAATTATGGCGCTTGCGAGCCAACATGATATAAAAGTAATTGAAGATTGTGCACAGGCACATGGGGCATATGTGGCAGGCAAGCCAGTCGGGGCTTGGGGGCATGCTGCTATATTCAGTTTTTGCCAGGATAAAATTATTTCTACAGGCGGTGAGGGCGGTATGCTGCTTTTAGATGACGAGTCAGCCTATAAGCAAGCCTGGGCTTATAAAGACATTGGACGTAGCTATGATGCGGTTTACAACCAGCAGCATTCAGCAGGCTTTCGATGGTTAACGGAAAGTGCTGGGTCCAATTTTAGAATGACAGAGTTTCAGGCAGCAATTGGATTGAAGCAATTAGAAAAATTACCTTGCTGGGTGGAGCAAAGAAATGCAAATGCCAAAGCAATAATTAATACCCTTAAACAGTTTGATTTTATTGATGTCCCTACGTTGCAACAAGTTGATGGTAATCAAAATGCCTACTATAGGCTTTATGCTAAAGTTAGGCCAGATGCGAATATTGCAGGTTTATGTGGAGAAGCACTAAGAAATTTTGTAATAGATAAATTGGTGGCTTCGGGCGTACCAAGTTTTTTTGGGTCTTGCGCTGAGATTTATCGTGAAAAATTATTTGCTAACCTAGCGCCTAAGGAAAGATTGCCAAATGCGGCAATTTTTTCAGATAATGCGTTTTGTTTTTTAGTGCATCACACAATTACAAGTAAACAAATGGACTTGATGACAAGCAACATTAAACAAGTGCTGGCGGGTTTGATTCAGAGCAGGACTAGTTAAAAGCTATGAGTTTTTACAAAAACCTAGTGAGATATCGTGCTTTATTCGCTGCAACACATGACTTACTAGTTGCCTGTTTCGCTTGGTTCGCGGCATTTGAGCTGCGATTTAATTTTAATATCCCGGCCCCTTTTGTAGATTCTCTCTGGACTGTTTTGGCAATAGCAGTTCCTGTCCAGATGATATTTTTTGTACGATTCAATTTGTATAAAGGGGTTTGGCGTTTTGCCAGCATCCCTGATCTAAAACGCATTGTATTTGCAGTGTTGGCTTCCGCCATATTGATTGCCGCATTACTGCTCATGAGCAATATTGCTACTATCCCTCGCTCAGTATTGCTTCTTAATCCAATTTTACTTATTTTGTTGATGGGCGGAAGTCGCTTTGCATATCGTGCCTGGCAAGAGCATCGTCTTTATGGACTAACGACTAAACAAGGTACGCCAGTCATTGTCCTGGGCGCTGGTGAAGCTGCTATTGCCTTGGTTAAGGATTGGCAAGAAACAACCAATGGCGTGTTGTTGGGATGTTGGATGACGATAAGACGACTTCATGGAAGACAGTTGCTTGGTGTAAAGGTATTAGGAGGCAATATCTGATCTACAAGCATGTTGACTTCCGCTTATATGTAAGACATGTGATTGTTGCCATGCCATCTGTTGCACGTCAATCTCGCCGAACATGCGAGTAGTATCGCTCAATGAATGAAATTTAACTGTACTGACGGTGCCAGCGGTGGATGATTTAATGAGCGGCAGGGTAAGTATTTCGCAAATTCGTAAAGTTGAAGTTGAGGATTTGCTGGGTAGGGAAACGGTGAGCCTGGATAATCGTGGTTTACAGCAACTAATCGAGCATCATACTGTGATGGTAAGCGGGGCAGGAGGCTCAATAGGCTCAGAGCTTTGTAGACAGATACTTAAATACAAGCCTGCTCAATTGATTTGCTTTGATATTTCTGAATACGCACTTTACCAGTTGGAGCAAGAGTTGCTTCGCGGTTTTCATTCTGTTGAACTTGTTTTTGTGACAGGAGATGTAAAAAATGAACAGCGAGTAGCGCAGTTATTGTCGAAATATTCGCCTAAAGTTGTGTTTCATGCGGCAGCCTACAAACACGTCCCATTGATGGAAACGCATAATGTTGCTGAAGCTTTGTCTAACAACGTGCTAGGTACATACGTAATGGCAAATGCATGCAGACAAGCAGTAGTGGAAAAATTTGTACTGATTTCGACAGATAAAGCGGTCAATCCGACGAATGTGATGGGTGCAAGTAAGCGCTTGGCGGAAATGGTGTGCCAGAGTTTAGAAAGGGGTGCTAAATCAAAAACACACTTCGTTATAGTGCGGTTTGGCAATGTGCTTGGCAGCAGTGGTAGTGTTATTCCAAAATTTCGTGAACAAATTGCTAATGGCGGACCTGTTACAGTAACGCATCCGGAAATCACACGTTATTTTATGTCGATACCAGAGGCTGCTCAGCTGGTAATGCAGGCTGGATTGATGGGTAATGGCGGTGAAATTTTTGTATTAGATATGGGCGAACCGGTAAAAATTGCCGAGTTGGCTAAAGACATGATTCGCTTATCCGGTTTTCAACAAGATGAAATTAAAATTAACTATACTGGTTTACGACCAGGCGAGAAATTATATGAGGAATTGTTAGCCGATGATGAGCTTACGCAGCCGACGCCGCATCCCAAATTGCGCATCGCCATTGCAAGAAAGGCGGATGCGCTTTGGGTTAAAAAGCTATTAAAATGGATTGAAACATGTCAAGGTGCAGATGAGAATGCCATCAAGAAGCAGCTGGCATTTTGGGTGGAGGAGTATGTGGAAAGCCCCTCAACGGTTTCTGATGTAAATGCTACTTTACTTACTACTAATACAATACATTAATTATATTGGCGCCATTAAAATGAATAAAATAACAAAAGCAGTTTTCCCCGTCGCTGGTCTAGGCACACGGTTTTTACCCGCAACCAAGGCCAGCCCTAAGGAAATGTTGCCTATAGTCGATAAGCCGCTAATTCAATATGCGGCAGAAGAAGCAATTGCAGCCGGCGCTACAGAGCTGATATTTATTACCGGACGTAATAAACGCTCAATTGAAGATCATTTTGACAATGCCAGTGAATTAGAAGCATCGCTTGAGGCGAGCGGTAAGAAAGAAATGCTTGAAGCGCTTAAAGCTATTTTACCCTCGCATGTTTCCTGCATTTTTATCCGTCAGCCCAAGGCGCTAGGATTAGGACATGCAGTATTATGCGCCAAGCCAGTGGTAGGCAATGCGCCATTCTCAGTGATTTTAGCAGATGATCTGATTGATGCTAACCCGCCCGCAATGCAGCAGATGGCAGATGTTTATGCGCGTAAGCAATGCTCTGTACTTGGAGTGGAGGATGTGTTGCCTTCTGAGACGGCGAGTTATGGCATAGTAGATGCATTCAAAATTGAAGAAAATTTATTGCAATTAAAAAGCATTATCGAGAAGCCAAAACCGGAAGATGCGCCTTCGACGCTGGCAGTAGTGGGACGCTATATACTTACCCCCAGAATTTTTGATTGCTTGGAAAAAGTAAAGCCTGGTAAAGGCGGTGAAATACAGCTTACCGATGGCATTTCCGATTTAATGCGAGTTGAAAACATCTTAGCATACCGCTTTACTGGCAAACGCTTCGATTGTGGCAGCAAGCTAGGCTTTATGAAAGCCAATGTAGAGTTTGCGCTAAAACACCCAGAAATCGCGCAAGATTTTTCTGAATATTTAATTAACCTAAAAAAGTGATTGAAGTTGGCTAACACAGTCAATCCGCATCAATATTTACAGGAAGCTCAGCTTATTCACAGTCAACAAGCTGTGAACCAAGCCATCTTGATAATGGCTGAGCAGCTAAACCAATGTTATGTAAATGAGCCACCTATTGTGCTTTGCGTAATGGGTGGAGCTGTTTATTTTACTGGTCAATTGCTGCCAAAGTTGCAGTTTCCACTTGAGTTTGATTTTGTGCAAGCTACGCGCTATCACGATGCCACTGAAGGTAAAGAGTTAAAATGGATTGTGATGCCTAAGGCAAATGTTAAAGATAGAAACTTATTAATTCTTGATGATATTTTGGATGAAGGTATCACGCTTAAAGCAATCGTTGATCAATGTAAATTACTTGGCGCTAAAGAGATAAAGTCAGCGGTATTGGTAGAAAAACAACTCAATAAAAACAAAGCAATGAATGCGGATTATGTAGGCCTAATCGTGCCGGAGCGCTACGTGTTTGGCTGCGGGATGGACGTCTACGGCTGGTGGCGAAATTTACCTGCAATATATGCTCTTAAAGCTACGTAAGACTATTGCAAAACCAAATCAATAAGAGTCAAATTAACTGTCTGGTGTCAAAAAGTGTCAAAGCGATGACACAAGTGTCGGCGCTTAAACGTTAAATCTAATTGTTAAATGTCGGGTTTATTTTAACTTATTGATTTAATTGTATAAAAAAGTTTTTTGAAAGCTGGTATTAAAAATGCAAATGTATTCTCATTAAGTCGATATGAATTGTGAGAGGCATGCCAGTGATGAAAGACAATACAGCAAATCAGAATTGGGAACAGATATTTAATGTTATTCAACGGTCCTTTACCGTTCAAAAGCATGTAGATTTTTTCAAGTGGTTACAGGGAAGTGTAAAAGAAGTGCTTCCCCATGATGTCTTAGTGGCTGCGTGGGGTGACTTTGCCTCTGGCGATCTTAGCTTCGATGTGTCGTCTAATATCGAAGACATTCGCACACAAAAACTTATTGACGCACCTGGAGTTTTTGCATATCTAATGTCCAATCTGCATCAGCGCTGGATTGATAATGGTGAAAGATGGTTTCGAATCAACTTCTTTGATGCAGAAGGCATTAATACTCAATCACCAACCCCTTTCACACGTAAATTAGTGGGGATGAATTCATTGCTAGTTTATGGTGTACGTGATACTCGTGGCAAAAATGATTGTATTTATGTGTTTTTTGATAAAGCGCGAGAGTTTCAAGTGCAACATTCTGTACTTGGGCTTCTTATGCCGCACGTTGATGCCGCTTTACGTCGTGTGGAGCGCATGGAAACACCGGCTGTTGAAGAGGATTTACTGGGGGAACTGCATCTTGGTGGGTTGAGTGAGCGTGAGCATGAAATCTTGCATTGGGTTAAAATTGGAAAAACTAATTTCGAGATTGGCATGATATTATCGATCAGTCCTAATACAGTTAAAAATCACCTTAAACGTATTTTTCAAAAATTAGATGTATCTTGTCGTGCGCAGGCCGTTGCTAAATATATCCCTAGAGGCTCAACAGAGCTACAGTAACTTTAGAATTACTAAAGCCTTATACTGTTTTATAAGTTAAGGCTTTTTATTGAGTTTATAAGTCTGTTGGCTGGAGGGAATCATATCTAGGTTGTTAGTTATAGGCTCAGACACCAACTTTAAACATGTCAATACCCACTTGATTATGAAATTGGGTAAAACATGTCTAATGACAAGTTTATTGCTCATAATATTCACCGGTATTTTACTTAACATCCCACCATTCTTGTCACAATTCTGCCCAAAAGATCTATTAGAGTAAGTTAATTAGCTCAACATAACTTGTAAATAAATTAAATTTAACAAATATCGTAACATAAGGGCTTTATGGTTAGGCTGTGGAATTGCTACGTGTTGTTGTATCTACTTGAATTAAAAGAATTAAATTCTTAATGTTAGCTAGACCAATTGCCATTGACCCATACGGGCTATTGTGAATTTGTCTCGTGCTTCATAGAATGAATCCAACTAAAAACAAGTGTTTTTCTTGCGCCGAAGGATAGATGAAATGCTAAAAAAGATTATAGTTTTAATATTCATGAGTATGGTTTCAATAGGCTCAATCAATGTTTCAGCCAAAAGTAGCGAGCCCGTCAAAGATATAACAATTTCATTGACGGCTACAAGTAATGCTAGCGATAAAGAGGCCTTAGTGCAAGGCGTGTACATTAGTAAAGAAAAGAAAGGCGTTGCAGATGTATCCCAGAATACAAATAGAAACGAGCCAATGTTGCCAAGTATATGGTTGTTAGGTGTAGCTTTATTTGGCTTTTTGATGTTATCCAATAGAAGTGGCGTCTGATTTTTAAGTCAAAAATTTATCTTAGTTAGTCTATCTAGCGCTTTTCTATAGGTCGCTAATTTGACTAGTGTTAGTAATAATTCATTAGTAAAACTCATATTATTCTAAAATTGAAACATCCTTAACGTGATATCCTATTAGAGTAATTTCTTTAATGTCATGTCCTGAAAGGAATAATAAATTATGAAAATTAAAACATTTTTGTGGCTGCTAATAAGTCAATTATTTTTGATGTCAATTTCGATAGTGAATGCTGAGACTTCACAGAGCTATAAGTTACGTCAGGGAGACTTAATTCAGGTTTCAGTTTGGGGTGAAGATAAATTGCAAAAAGAAAGCCTTGTACTACCGGATGGGAGCATTACCTATCCTTTAGCAGGGAGGGTGGAGGTTGTAGGCTTGACTTCAACGGAAGTAGAAAAACGAATTGCTGAAAAATTAAAACCCTATCTTCCTGATCCACAAGTGTCGGTGGTCATTGTAAGCATTACTGGTAATGTTGCGCATGTAATGGGAAAGGTATTGAAGCCTGGTCAGGTTTTAATGGCGGGACCTATGACTGTTCTGGACGCATTAAGTGTGGCGGGCGGGTTGGATAAGTTTGCAGACCGTGGCGGCATTAAGGTTTTGCGCAATACCCCACAAGGGCAAAAAGCCATTCCAGTATATTATGATCAGCTTATTCGTGGAGAACGTCTGGAAAGTAATATTACATTGAACCCTGGCGATACCGTCTTAGTACCATAGCTTAAAGTGCTTGAATATAATGCTTTAAGTGTCTGAATATAGAGTATAATAACCACTATTGATAACTCTATATTCAGAGGCCGTAATGAAAATTGAAAATCTATTGCCAATTTGGCATCAGAATTACAATAAGTCCGCATGGCAAGCGCTCATTGGCTTTACATTTTGTTTGATGTTGCCGCAAGTAAATGCGGCTGTGGTCACAAAAGATATCATCGTCGGGATGGGAGTAACTCACGATTCCAACCCTTCGATGGCTGAATTTAATAAAGAACCTGTGTGGATATATACGATAGCACCGGAATTAAACTGGATGCCACCAGCGGAGTCAATCTATGGTATTTGGATGCGGCTTTGCTGGTTCAAAGACACTCAAACGAGAAAGTTCTTGTGAATCGCGAAGATCCAAAGGTGGCGATTGGTTGGGATAGAACATATGAGCGTGGATTGTTTGGACTCAAGGCGGATTATATTGAGAGCTCTGCTCGCGCGGATGAATTAAAAGCGACTGGCGTGTTTGTTCAGGCTGATAATACTGAAAAAATTAAAGTACTGTCTGCAAAATGGTTACATGATATCGATCCTAAATGGTCTGTTCTAACTGAAGGCGCCTACCGTGATGTCACTTTCACCCTGCCGGGTAGCCTTGAAAGTTATCAACTTGGCAACTTCAACTCTAAGTTAACTTATGCCAATACTGAAAAACTGGACACCTATGTACAGGTGGGTTATTTTCATTATATGCCTGATAAACTTTATGATAATACGAATTTTTATCGTTTAGACATTGGTGCCAATTACCAATTAAAAGAAAAACTTAGTCTTGGAGTACATGGTGGCCCCTATCACATTACAGGCCGGCAGTCGGATTCTGGCTGGGAAGCTGGCGTAACAGCTAATTACGCTCAAGACCGCATGACCTATACTGCAGGATTGTCCAGAAGCCTTGGGGCTGGTGGAATAGGTGGTTTTCAAACAAGAGACGTTCTTGATGTTACATGGAGTTTTGATATTTCTAATATTGATCGTATGGGCGCAGGTTACTCGATAACTAAAACGAGAAAAGACGCTTCAATCAATACTGAGAATATAGATTATCAAGATATTGGTGCATTTTATGAGCGTGACTTATCCAATCATTGGAAAAGTCGCTTTTCTGCAGGCCTCAGGGATATAGATGGCCCAGCCACTCAAAGCCAAGGTAATATCATTGGTGTGACGCTTGTGTATGACACATTAAGTTTTTAATAAGAAAAAGGTTAGAAAAATTAATGGCTATAGAACGAGAAATGACACTAGATGATTATATCAACATCATTAAGCGAAGATTGCCATATGTTATAGGTTTTTTCTTTTTTGTGTTTTTGGCAGCCACTGCGATTGCACTTAAGCTTTCGCCAGTATATGAATCCACGGCTACAATTCTGATTGAGTCACAACAAGTCCAGTCAGATTCCGCAAAAGAAAAATATGCTAGTGACCGTTTCGCTGCGCTCAAGCAGGTTGTGCTTAGCAATGATAACCTTTACAAAATTGCTAAAAAATACAAGTTGTACGGTCTGGATAAAAAGCCCAACATGGCACCGGAAGGTTTGGTGCAAATATTACGTGCTAATATCAAAGTAGATTTACTCAAAGCAGAAGCTGAGGATTGGGGTGCTAAACCGACGTTCGCATTCAACATTACTTTCACAAACTATAAAGCTGATAATACTTATAATATAGCGAATGATTTAGTCAAGTTATTCTTGGATGAGAACGACAGGGCTAGCAAAGAGCGTGCGACAGAGACTGCTGAATTTTTTAGTAAAGAAGCAGAAAAACAAAAGATTGTCTTAGAGAGAATAGAGAAAGAAGTAACTAACTACAAGCGACTACATTCAAATTCCCTTCCTGAAAACAAGGACATGAAGGTGGCAAGTCTGGAGCGCCTTGAAAATGACCTAAGAGCTACCCAGCGTGAATACAGCGCTACTCAAGCCGAATTACGATCGTTAGATGTTAGTATGGAGTCTGCTAAGGCGGGAGTTGGTTTGATTGCTCAAAGTGACCAAAACACAGGCGCTACTGAGCTAGAGAATCTTAAATCGGAATTAGCAAAACTAAACAGCATATATAGTGAAAATCATCCATCTGTACGTGCGTTACAGCGCCGAATAGACGCGCTTGAAAAGTCCGCTCCCCCAGCCCCTGCCAAATCTGTAACAGCTCAATCTGTTATGGTGGCTAAGGTACAGGCGCAAATAGATACAGCGAATGCACGGCTTAATGCATTGAAGATGGAGGAGGCAAGTATTCGTGCAAAAATAAGTCAAACTGAAGGGCTTGTTATGCAGAGTGCCCAAACGGAAGGCACGCTCGGCGCGTTGTTACGAGATTATGATAATGCTAAAGCTGCTTATGCAGAGATTAAAGCCAAGTTAGACAATTCTAAATTGGTTAAAAATATAGAGATGGAAAATAAAGGCGAACGTTTTGTATTGACAGAAGCCCCTATCTTTCCAGAGAAGCCAATAAAGCCTAATCGTTTATTGATTATTCTAGCTGGATTTTTAGGCGCAATCGCAGCGGCAGTTGGTTTGGCTGTTTTGATGGAAGCGCTAGATAAGCGGGTAAGAGGTATAGATGTTTTGGCCTCTATTATGAAAATCCAGCCAATGGCAACAATACCGTATATTACGAATAAAGCAGAGTTGAAGCGAAAAAAATATATAGTTATTTATACTTTGTTCAGTATTTTGATAACAGTTATTCTCATATTGTTTTTGGTGCATTTTTTCCTTATGCCGCTTGATGTATTAACGACCAAGATTCTATCAAGATTTTAGAAAAGGTGATTTATGGAAAAAATTAAAGATGCTTTAGAAAAAGCTAAGAAACAGACTGGTAGTGAACGTCCAATAACAACTGCGACCCAAAATAAAACATTTAGAAAATCATCAAAGGAAGATGAGCTTAAATCTATAGCTTATAACAAAGCTAGTATAGTCAATCTTGATCCTAAACATTTAGAAAACTATCGCATTTTTGCACAGAATAATGACGACCCTATAAGTTCGATATTCGATTCACTGCGCACACAAGTTCTACAAAAAATGGAAGAAAATAATTGGCGCACAATCGCGATTATTTCCCCAACGCCGGAAGCGGGGAAGACTGTAGTTGCCATTAACCTGGCAATCAGTATTGCTCAACAGCCACAAAAAACTGCAATGCTTGTTGATTTTGATTTGCGCAGACCAAGTATCGCCCAGTATCTTGGCATTAATCGAGAGAAATCTATTAATAATTTTCTTGCTGGAAATGCCGAATTATCAGAAATTATTGTAAATCCAGGAATTCCTCGATTAACAATAGTTCCTACAAATAGACCCGTAAATCAATCGTCTGAAACTTTGTCGTCCCATAGAATACGAGAATTAATCGTTGAATTAAAAGAGAGATACGATTCACGCATTGTAATTTTCGATTTACCCCCTTTGTTGAATGCTGATGATGCAATGGTGTTGTTACCGCAAGTTGACTGTGTGCTTGTGGTTGTAGGTAATGGCTTGCATACTGAACATGAGATTGCTGAGACCATGCGATTACTCACTAAGTCTAATATATTAGGTGTAGTGGTAAATCGAGCTGAAGTAGAACCCAGAGCTTATTACTATTAATGATTTTTACACAGAAATAGGCTTTTGAGCAGGCATGTTAGACTTTTAAACACAGCGAGGCTAGAGATTGCTATGTGGAGAATGGTGCAGCACATACTTCCCTAGTTTATTTTAGTAAGCTGCGATAAATATCTAAAGCCGTTGTTTCTGCAAGATCTACATCATCAAATTGAACAATTTGCCCTGGCTCAATATTTCTGATGATTTTAGTGTTTTGTAGAAGGCAA
Organism: uncultured beta proteobacterium; assembly: GCA_963701715.1. Lineage (GTDB taxonomy): Bacteria > Pseudomonadota > Gammaproteobacteria > Burkholderiales > Methylophilaceae > Methylotenera_A. The sequence continues at coordinate 58,412 of CAVPAX010000007.1, read as the reverse complement.
ATAGGTACTGCGTTGAGATGGTTGTGTAATTGAACAGCAACACCCCTTACATCAAATCCTCCGGCACCACGCGCTATGACCTCTCCACGTAGTATTTTTCGTTTTGCAACAGCAGAAACTGTCAGACGTGGATTTTTTGAGTTGTTGATTAACATGGGTTCCCCCATTACCACCCTTCGAAGTGTATTGAGCGCTTCTAAATGACATAGGTGGTAGGGTCTTAAAAGAATATAGCCTAGTTTTTCTTTAGTGCGTAGCGGGCCGACGATGTAGTTTCCCAGTCTGTCAGCCTCTTTATTTTTTGCAACTATAAGCACTCCAGGAGGCGCTCCCTTGCATAATACAAAGTCACTAATTGGCGCGCCAGCTTCTTCAGAGGCTCTAATCAAGTAATCCATATCATTTAAGCTTTCAACTCTTGCACCAAACATTCCATTCGGTGGAATAGTTGCACCTAGCCCATTAGCGACAAATGCCTGCTCAATCTGAAGTTTAGTACCGTCGGTAAAAGATACTACTTGTTCTAATCTAATTCCCTGCTGTTCAGACCAGTATTCCATGTCTTTTCTTTCAGGGTTTAGATTGATAAAGCCTTTTATATTTACATAAGCGCTGGGTTTGAACCCCATGCCCTCTACTTCTAATTTTAATCTTGCAAGGCAGCCAGGCTGATCACCATCAGCATCTGTAACGTATGCGCCTTTACGTGTAAAAAAAGAACCCGTAGTGACATGAAATTCAGCATTTAAGGTAACTACTTTTTTGTTGGCATTAGTAGCAGCAAGTACTGCTTCTGTAGCATGGACAACATCACCTGAACATTCAAACACAATGTCAGAGGTATCAATAAGCTCCTGTAGAGAGTTTGTAAGATTTTCATGAGGAAAGTCTGAAATGGAATCAATTGGACGACGTGTCAGCACTTTGGATATCTGAAAGTCATTGGAACTCCTAATCAGGTGTGCTAATCCACTAGCGATAAAGCCGGTACCCACAATACCTATTTTAGTTATTTTATCGAACACAATTTTCCTTGAATGTATTATTTCTGTTGATTGAATTTTGTTCTTAATTATTTTGTTGGTCAAGTTGATAATTTCTCATTATCAACTTAAGCGCTTGAATATAATGCCTTAGATTTCTTCCTTTAAATCGGTTACACAAAAAAACCTCAAAATAGTATTGCTTTGTGAAAGCGGCTAACAGTGATTAAGTTGTCTTGTTAGGGGACATAGAAAACAAAATCATTATTGTGTGATTAAGCATGACTTTTAAGACGTGATGTTGGATAAACAGGCCTTTCTGTTGACGATTTATCTATTTGTGTAATCGCTGTCCGGTTTGCTATGCGAATATAACTAAAGATCAGGCCTGCAAGCAACCAGTAAACAGTAGGAATGATGCCGATACCGCTCACTGTAAAAATGATAACAAGAACAGCTATCATAGTAGCAAGCAGACTTCGTCCACAGAGATATTCTTCACTATTTTTATCAGGCATACTTTTCATTTTTTTGATGAGGCCCAACAGCACTAGGGTGAAAAATCCGAGAAATAAACTTAGCCCAATTAGCCCGCTGCCAAGGGCAATGCCTAAATATGAATTCACGATATCAACAATGCCCTGACCTTGCACCATGTCCGCCATCTCGGGCTCTGTTCTGGGATCAGCTACACCAAAAAATGGATTTCTTTGTACAATAAGTATGGATCTATCAATCAATTTTTCTCGATATTCAATATTTTCTTTGTCGACTTCACCTACAAACGGAATCAAATCAATGATTTTGTCACCACCGGGAATCATGTTAAGTATGGGTAAGGCAAAGATGACAGCGATGGCTACCAAGGCAAGACGCCGGACAATTTTCTTTCCGAAAGCGATAAATACCAAAAACAGAACTGCTGCGCCCACCCATGGCCCTCTTGACAATGAGGCAAACAGCCCTCCCATTAGCAGGCCAAATCCAATGAGACGCAGGGTGCTGCTTGTAATTGACTGAGCAAGGAAAAGATAGAACCCCAGCCCCACTGCCATGACGAGACCTAGTATGATTGAATGGTCAAAGGAGGCAACTGCGCGAAGGCTGTCTGCGCGACCTAAATAGCCACCCATATCCCACTCTACATTTAAAGCATTTTGTAGGGAGTTGTATAGAAGCCATGATCTGGTGTATTCAAATATAGCAATGGCACCTACGACCATACAGGCCATTACCAATGCGATCATCACTTTTTTTAGTTGATCAAAATCTTTAATTGCACGGCTAGCAACATAAAACGGAAGAAAAATTTCGAGAAAACTGTAAAGTGCGTAACGTAGAGAGTCGGTGAAGGTGAAGAGTCGCAAGAGAAGAAAGGCGTTCAGAACTATGAACGCCAAAAACAATTTTTCTGCCAACGGCCTGCCAAAACGCGGTACGCCTGGGCTTGCTTTGAATGAAATGAAAAATGGTAAGAGAATTATCAGCGCAAGTAAGCGTTTATAACTGATATCGAATAGCATGGGAATGCGTGCTGAGAACGATGGGATAGCAAGAAGCAAGGTGAAATAAAGTGCGAATTTATTTTGTTCTGACTTTGTAATATATAAAAGATAGGCTGCACTGAAGACAATAAACACCCAGAAATCTTGAGATAAAAAAGCAAACAATGTAATTGCAAACCATGCATTACGCCAGCGACTGAATTCATTTGGAGGTAGCAGTGGTGCAATTGCTTTTTTTTCGTAAAAAAACACTACTATAACAATGCTAAGAATGACGATTAGTGCCCTGATGTGTTCTGGCATGTTTTCTTTATCAGTTAAAGTTATTCAGTTGAATGGCTGGCTATCAGTTCAACCAGAAAGTTAATTATGCTCTATTCAGTACATCAAGTCTAGGTAAGCAAAAGGTGATGTAGCTGATTAGCTGTAAATACGGCGCTAATCATGTTTTTTATATAGCAAGCTTTCGTTACGAAGATTTACTTGCAAAGTTATTAAGACATTAGCCGATAACTTTCAAGTTTAATTTTCAAAGTTTAATAAAAATTAATTCATGTGCTACAGGTATAGAATTGAGTTCAGTAAATGTGGCTGGCAGAAATAGTGAGAGTAATTCGCGTGGCTAGACTACAGGCTATTAAATGGATATTCCAGTAATCGCTTATCATCAAGGTGGGCGCATACGTCTAGCATCCGTGCATCAATAGTCTTCAAAAGCTCATATTTTTGACGATACATTGAGCGTTTTTTAGAAGCTATGTCTTCCAGGTTCTTTTCTTGTCGATTCATACTAAACACATAGAAATCTGAATTTTCTAAGATACCACCTCTTTCTTTCCATATCTCGTCATAATTGACTGTTAATTCTTTGCAATTTTTTTTGTTAAAGTAGCTACTGCGATGATGTCTGCTTGAATCTGAGACTGCATAAATCTTCGATATACCAACTGCACAACAGAATGTTCTAAAGAGCTCGAATAAAAAGTCTCTGGGACGTATGCCATAAGTGGCTTTAGTGATTTCACGATAGATATCGAGCGACCAATTGAGGTTTCTTCCCTGCAGGGCTCCAACATAAGCTACAGCTTTATCTGATTCATATGCAAACGAAAATGCCAGTGATAAAATGCGTACATTTTTCAAGAATAAATTGATAACAAGCTGACCTTCTCGTATGAACCATTTAGGCTGATCGAGCACCACATGAAAGCCTTCATAGATATCGTTAAGGTCAAGAAGTTTTAGCGCCCCATCAACAGGGAAATCAATTTTAGGGGTTAAAGCTTCGATGACGGCGTAGTGTTCGCGGATGTGGTTCAATCGCGTCTCGGCATCCCAGGTGAGACATTGATAGGGCCATACAACAGCTCCAATCGTTTCAGGACGTTGCGTGATGAGTTTGTTGATTAGGCTGCCTTCTGCGGCATGTATTAGCGGTTGGAGCGAAGCTGACATACGGATGGCCATTGCAATAAGCACAAGCCTATTTTTGAAGGACATGAGTGATTTGTCTGGATAAATACGCGCTGAAGTATTCCAAAGCCAAACAATATCTCTATATAGCACTTTCCCCCCCTATTTTTGACCGGATTTTTATTCTCATTATTAAGCGTTTTAAATATAACATAAACACGTATGGTTTATTTATAATACTGACTGTCTATATTCTCAAGAGGCCGCTTCCTGCGTTGGCATGATAAATGCTTTACTAATTAAACATTTTCTTTGTCTATGCGAACTAGGCTTTAATTAATATGCTTGCGTTATTTATTTACGATTCTAATAATGAATATTAATATGCCATAGCGCCATAGCCTATAAGAGCTATTTGTAAATACATCAATATAGCCAATCATCAAGCCCTTCAAAATTAAAGCTATAGAAAGCATTTACCGTACCTACATAATGAATAAAAATAATGTAAATCAATCAGTTCGGCATCTCATAATTCGCTCAAGCGCATGGGTTTTCGGTGGGCAAATTGGTGGGCAATTACTGCGCCTAGCTAGTAATTTGATAATGACGAGATTGCTGGTGCCTGAAATGTTTGGTGTCATGGCTGTAGCTAATACCTTGATTGTAGGTTTGCAACTATGCTCCTATTTAGGCGTTCAACATAATATCATCCAGAGTACTCGCGGTGATGAAAGAATTTTTCTGGATACAGCCTGGGTTATTCAAATACTACGCGGCACGTTGATTTGGATTGCGGCTTTAAGTTTAAGTGTAGTTCTTTATTTTGCCAATCAGGCAGGTTTAATTCCTATTGGCAGTGCATATGCCGATTCAAGTCTGCCAGCCATTATTGCAGTGCTTTCATTTACAGCGCTAATCTCAGGTTTCGAATCTACCAAATCAGCAAGCGCCGGCCGCCATATGCTTCTTGGAAAACTGACGATGATCGACTTGGCGTGCCAAGTCTTGAGCTTGTTAACCATGCTTACTTTTGCGTTAGTGAAGCAGTCAATATGGGCGCTTGTTATTGGATCTTTAGTCGGTACAGTTGCAAAAACTCTAATGAGTCATTTATTACTTCCAGGAGTTAACAATAAATTTGCTTGGGAATTGCGCGCATTTAAGGAATTGTTTGGGTTTGGGAAATGGATTTTAATAACCACTATCATGGGTTATTTTGTCAGGAGTACCGATAAATTGATTTTGGCAGGTTTGATCAGTTCACAACTGCTTGGGATCTATACAATCGCAATCTTTGTAAACAATGCGTTACAAGAGATTGCGTCTAAGTGGTCATCTTCAGTTGCTTATCCTGTGTTGAGTAAAGCTCATAGAGAACGCCCTGCTGAATTGATTAATGTGTATTATAAATTTCGTCTTCCCTTTGATGCGCTAATGCTGTTTCTTTGCGGTTTTTTATTCAATGCTGGCTATATTATTGTTGAGGTGCTTTATGACAACCGATATGAAAGCGCAGGCCATATGATAGAAATACTTGCTTTATGGTTGCTTGGCTCGAGAACAGTTATTGCTGAACAATGTTATTTGGCGGTAGGAAAATCCAAGCTTTCTGTTCCGATGAACGTACTGCAGCTGATAGCTTTATTTGCCTTTCTAATTCCTGCATACCATCATTTTGGCATGGATGGTGCGTTGTTTGTGATTGCATTAGCCATTATTTTCACACTCCCCTTGACTTGGTTTTTAATGAGGCGGCTTGGTCTGCTTGATTGGAGAAAGGAATTGATTACTTTACCGGCACTTTTAGCGGGATATGGTTTCTCGAAACTTTTCGTATTGGCATATGAGAGTATTAAAGCTGGAATTTGATTCACTATAAATTTAGACAAAATAGAACTACGGAGAGACTGGAATGGATGATGTGAAATTAAAGCATGAATCAGTGGCAGCGATTGTCCTGGCTTTTTCTAGAGAAGATGATCTCAAAAAAGTAATTCATAATTTAAAAAATCAGACAAGGAAGCCTGATGAAATTATAGTGATATTTCAGGGAACCAACCCCAGAATTTTGGAGTGGTTAAATCAACAATCTGACATTACTGTTCATCAGCAGGGTAATGTGGGCAGTGCGGGCGGTTTTACTACTGGAATGAAAATGGCCATCACCAAAGGACATCAATGGTCATGGCTATTTGATGATGATGCGGTACCTGAACTCAATGCGTTAGAAGAGATGACGAACTGTAAATATTTTGATTCGTCCAAAACTGGGTTTTTAGGCGCAGTTGTGGTTAATCCTGACAGGCAAGTCTATATGTCGCCGGCCGCTGATGGTTCAAATAAATGGTATGGCTCAGTTTTGCAAGATGGTTGTGTGCCGGTCACCGCAGCTACTTGGATCGGGTGCTTGGTTTCTTCCCAGTCGATATTAGACTTTGGCTTACCCATGGAAGAGTTCTTTATGTATGAAGAAGATATGGAGTATACCTCCCGGGTAGCGCGCTCTAGAAAATGTTATTGTGTGATAAAAAGCATCATCGTACATTATCAAAAGGGTAGCTTTGATCCATTCAATTCAAAAATAGATATGTTAAAACATGGCTATTATGTAAGGAATCACTTTGCTTCAATTAGATTGTCAAATAAGTCAGGTTTTAAAAAAATCGCGAGAATTTGGCTATGGTTCTTCAAGAACGCATGGGAAATTGTCACAAGGAAAGTGCCATTGAAAACGATATGGCCATTATTTAATGGGCTAATTTTCTTCAGGCCAAAGATTAAATTTTGGAGGCCGCTTGAGTAAGAAGCCCGTCACTTGGATTATTACAGTTAATTATCGCACTGCTGATTTGGTGATTGAGTCTCTGCGCGCCATGTATTCACAGAAGGACGCGCTAGGAGGTGGCCAGGTTATCATTGTTGACAATGCCTCTGGTGACGGCTCGGCTGGGAAAATTGCTTCAGCAATCGATTCTGAAGGATGGGGGTCATGGTCAAGTATCATGCCGATGAGCAAGAATGGTGGTTTTGCTTTTGGCAACAACATAGGCTTTTCAAAGGCGTTTTCGTCCGCTGAACATGTGGATTATTTAATGTTGCTTAACCCGGACTCAGTGGCACGGGAGGGTGCAATTAAAAATTTAATCACGTTTATGGATGAGCACCCAAAGGCAGGAATCGCTGGTAGTAGGCTTGAAAATGAGGAGGGTGGCATAGAATGCTCAGCACATAAATTTCATTCTCCATTAAGTGAGCTACTTGAAGGAGCTCGACTGGGCTTCCTTAATCGATTTTTAGCAAATTATGAGGTTACACCACCATTGCGAGATGAGGCTCATCTATGCGATTGGGTTTCTGGGTCAAGCATGATTATCAGGCGCGAAGTAATTGAAGAAATTGGCCTTATGGATGAGGGCTATTTTCTCTATTTTGAAGAAGTAGACTTTTTCTTTAGGGCAGCTCAAGCAGGCTGGCAAACCTGGTATGTGCCAGAATCAATAGTGATGCATATTGAGGGCGCATCTACTGGAATTAAAAGCACAAAACGTAGACCTGCTTATTGGTATAACTCCCGAAGACGTTATTTCGTCAAAAATTATGGTATTTCAGCACTTGTCTTGGCCGACTTACTTTGGTCTTTTGGCCGTTTGACTTTTTTCATACGGCGTTTCTTAAGATTGGGCGCACAAGGCGCATTAAGAGATCCCAAGTGTTATTCATTTGATCTCTTATGGGGCGATCTTAAAGCGATATTGACAGGAAGCGTATGGAAAATTCGTTAAATATTTTTAGAAAGAATTGTATCTTTAAAAATATGCAGATATATAGTTGTGCTTGCTTAGTTTTTCGAATGCGTTTCCAGGAATAGAAATAACAAATGTTAATTAGTCAGACCGAGGTAGGCGTTGTAGTTATTGGCCGAAATGAAGGTCAGCGATTGGTTCGCTGCCTACAGTCGTTGGCAGGAAAAGAATTTGTGGTCGTGTATGTAGATTCTGGTTCAACCGATGACTCAATGAATGAGGCAACTGAGTTGGGCGCCAATGCTTTGGCGCTCGATATGAATATTCCCTTTACGGCCGCAAGGGCAAGAAACGCCGGGTTTCAGTATCTTATACAAATCTCACCAAATCTAAAATATGTTCAATTTGTGGATGGCGACTGCGAAGTCATGCCAGATTGGATTAATAAAGGTGTCGATTTTCTGGATACACATCAAAACGTGGCAGTAGTCAGTGGCCATTGTCGAGAAAGACATCCGGAAAAATCAATTTATAATCTAATGTGTGATTTGGAATGGAATACACCAGTTGGTGATGCAAAAGCTAGCGGTGGAAATGCGCTTATGCGAGTAAAAGCTTTTCGGGATACTGGTGGGTTTAGGAATCAGTTGATTGCTGGAGAAGAGCCCGAGCTTTGTGTTAGATTGCGCTCGATGGGTTGGAAAGTGTGGCGATTGGATGTGGAAATGGTATTACATGATGCTGCCATGACTAAGTTCAGCCAATGGTGGAAACGAAACATTCGCGGTGGTTATGCTTTCGCTGAGGGTGCTTATTTGCATGGAGCACCGCCAGAAAGGCATTGGGTCAAGGAGTCCAGGCGTTCTTTGATATGGGGGCTGGTAATCCCTCTTGTTGTAATTTTAACGGGCTTTTTTTGCTGGCAGTGCAGCCTGATTATTGCATTAATCTATCCATTACAGGTATTTCGACTATCCTTGAAAAATAGAAAAGAATTGAAACCGTACCCATGGCTGCTAGCTGGTTTCAGCGTACTGGGTAAATTTGCTGAATTGTACGGTCAGCTAAGGTTTTACTATCAGCAGGCATTCGGCAGAACAATGCAGTTAATTGAATATAAATGAATTAGAATAATCATAATGCTGACACATAAACAACTCATGGTAAAAATAGCTGCGTTTTACCCTAATTATTTTTATATAGCTGGTATAGCTTATGCGGCGCTTTCTATCATTGAAGCAATGCAATCAAAGGATATTGAAGTTTCTTTGATGGGAATTGCTTCAGGCTCTGACTTATCTAAATCATTCTATCAGAATGCTTTACCCGCCTGGTCAAAATCCATTTTATATCGACTTTTATCGGGTCCTCAGCTGAGGAAAATTGCAGAATTTCGATTTTCTCATTCACTTAAAGATTCTGAGTATGCTTACCTTTGGCCAGGGATATCATTAGGTCTATATGAAAGCTTGCACGCACGTGGACATAAACTCATTATGGAGAGTGTTAATACACACCAGGCGACCAGCAAATCGATATTAGATGCAGAATATAAAAGGCTGGGGCTAAATCCGACCCATGGTATTACATCTGAAGACGTGGTAGAAGAGTCTGCCAAACTAGAACTGGTGGATTTCGTGTTTTCTTGCAGCCCAATTGTTACTGCTTCATTGATTGCTGCAAAAGTACCTCCTGGAAAAATTCTCGAAACCTCTTATGGTCTCAAGGAGAGCGATATTCTGCCAGCGCATGAAATGAACGGCCGTTCCCAGGACACTGAAATCACTGCGATTTTTGTTGGAAGGATAGGTGTACGCAAAGGATCGCATCTCATCCTGGATTACTGGTGCAGATCCAATGTGAAAGGTAAGCTGAAGTTGGTTGGTGATATACAGCCGGATGTTCAGCATATTATTGAACCCTATCTGAAAAGATCAGATATTGAACATGTACCTTACGTAAAAGACTTGAAGCCGATATACAAGGAAGCTGATGTATTTTTATTACCAAGTCTAGAAGAGGGTAGCCCTTTAGTTACCTATCTCGCGCTCGGAGCAGGTTTGCCATGCATTGTGAGCCCCATGGGTGGCGGTGGAGTTATTGAGCATAACAAAGAGGGTTTTGTGATTGAGCCTCATGACGATCTAACTTGGATTGAATCAATAAAGAAAATTTCTGAGGATATTGATTTGAGAAAAAGATTCTCCAGTAATGCTTATGTGAAAGCAAAAGATTATTTATGGTCAACTGTCGGGCGTAAGCGGAGTCAGCTTTTGCTATCCCGATTAAGCGGGATAGACAATAAATGAAGGTGCTGGTATTAGGCGGTAACGGCTTTATAGGATCTCATATTGTTGATGAGTTATTGTTAGCTGATTATGATGTTAACGTCTTTGATAGAAGTCCTGAAGTATGGCGCCCTCCTTTTGCCAAGGTGAAGTACTTTCTTGGAAACTTTTCTGATACTTCTTTATTAGCTGAGGCACTCCACGGGGTAGATGTAGTAATTCACTTGATTAGTACTACTACACCGAGTACCTCTAATCTGGATCCTATAGCTGATATTCAGAGCAATCTAATAAACACAATTAGGCTTTTGCAGATAATGTTGACTTGCAATATTAAACGCATTGTATATCTTTCTTCTGGAGGGGCCGTTTATGGAGTGCCTTTTATTAATCCTGTACCTGAAACACATGTACTAGAGCCAATTTGTTCTTATGGTGTTGTAAAAGTCGCAATTGAGAAGTATTTAGGGATGTATGCTTATTTGCATGGTTTGAGACCAATGATTATTCGACCCTCCAACCCATATGGACCAAGGCAGGGCCATTATAATGTGCAAGGTGCAATTGCAACATTCATGAGTCAAATGCTAGCAAAGAAAAATATAAATATTTGGGGAGACGGAACTGTTAAACGTGATTATTTATTTGTTACAGATTTAGCTAGACTTTGTAGAATAGTTATAGAAAAAGACGGTACTGGAATAGTGAATGCGGGGTCTGGTATAGCTTTGTCATTAAACGAGCTAGTAGAATCAATTAAAACTGAGATGCAGTTTGATGCTGATGTTGAATATACTGAATCAAGAAAGTTCGATGTTCAGGAGATTGCGCTTGATATTTCCAAAGCAAAAAGCATGTTTGGATGGCAGCCTAGTGTTTCGTTAAAAGAAGGCCTTTTTTTAAATCATCAATGGTTAAAAACCATTAAATAAAAGAATTGTGCTAAACATAATATGAAAATGTTACTTAATTTTTTAATTGAGCATTTGGAGCTGTTAACGAATATTCTTAATTTAAAGCAATCTTTAGTCTAAGGTTTAGAAAATATTAAAGTATGAGTAAATTAATTGGTAATTTAGAAACTGTTTCATCCGACGAACCTGACTGGTCCCGAGAAAGCAAGGCTTGCTTTAAGTGGGAACCATCACGCTCATTAATCGCTAGTATCCGTGACTATCAGCGATTTTCAGTGTCTTCTAATCTTTTCAATCAAATTATATTGAAAAAGGTAGCCATACTGCGCCATCGGTTTTGGGGCATTGTGACAGGGGCAGATATTCCTTTGAATTGTCAAATTGAAGGCGGTTTCTTGATTCCACACCCGAATGGCATCGTCATTCATCCCGGAGTGAAAATTGGTCCGAATTGCTTAATATTTCAACAAGTAACCATTGGAACAAAAGGGCAGTCTGGCCCTCCGCAAATAGGAGGGCATGTAGATATAGGTGCGGGTGCCAAGATACTTGGCAATGTGATAATTGGCGACCATGCATGTATAGGAGCCAATGCAGTAGTGATACATGATGTGCCAGCAGGTAAAACAGCTGCTGGAGTTCCTGCCAAAATATTAGACTGATACGATAGTAAACATAATGACAAAATTAATTTTAAGTGAGATTTAATGCGTGTTACCTATTTTATCAACCAGTATCCTAAAGTTAGTCACAGCTTTATACGACGTGAAATTCTTGCCTTAGAACGTCTTGGAATAGAGGTTCAGCGTATTGCGCTAAGGGGTGGGGAAGGTGAAATAGTAGACCAAGAAGACTTGAAAGAGCGAGCCAATACAAAATATGTGCTTGAGGGTGGTGCATTAGCGATATTCTTAGCAATACTTAAAGTATTTTTTTTAAACCCTATAAGATTTTTTCTAACGTTTAAATTGGCGTTGAAATTGGGATGGAATGCAGATAGACCATTATTCTTTCACCTTATTTACTTAGCAGAAGCTTGCCAAATTGTTATTTGGATGAAGTTGTTTGGTGCACAACATGTGCATGCCCATTTTGGCAGTAATTCGGCAGAGGTCGTCATGCTGGCGCATTCTCTTGGTGGACCGCCTTACAGTTTTACAGTACATGGGCCAGAGGAGTTTGATAAGCCGCAGACACTTAAACTTGCTGAAAAAATCCGTCAATCTTCGTTTGTTGTGGCCATCAGTTCTTTCGGGCGGAGCCAGTTATATCGCTGGATAGCACATGAATATTGGCATAAGGTAAAAATCGTCCATTGCGGGCTTGAGCAATCCTTTTATGATGTTGCGCCTACCCAAATTCCCAATAAGGCTCGTCTAGTATGTGTTGGCAGGTTATGCGAGCAAAAAGGACAACTTTTATTGCTGGAATCATGCCGAGATTTGAAAGAAAAAGGCTTTGAATTTGAGTTGGTGCTTGCTGGCGATGGGGAAATGCGACCTGAAGTTGAGAGAGCAATTAAAGCTTTCAATCTTGAAGCTAATGTAAAAATCACCGGTTGGATTAGCAGCAAGCAAGTTCGAGATGAGATTTTGGCATCACAAGCCATGGTGTTGCCAAGCTTTGCTGAAGGCTTGCCAGTAGTTATTATGGAGGCGATGGCGCTTAAGCGACCGGTAATAAGTACCTATGTTGCAGGAATACCTGAACTAGTTGTTCCTGGAGGGAATGGCTGGCTGGTTCCAGCAGGGTCTATATCGGAGCTTTCTACTGCAATGGAAGAAATGTTATCTGCATCAGCACAGCAGTTGAGTGACATGGGTGAGGCCGCCTACACAAGAGTTACACAGCGGCATAATATTGATACCGAGGCAAGGAAGCTGGCAGTACTATTTCTTGAAAGTGCCAAATAGATGGTTTTCATCGAAATCCTATTTTCAGCAGTTGCAATATTGCTACTAATTCCTTCGCTGGTCATATTTGTGCAAGTGCTATTGGCTTATTTACCTAAGAAGTTCGACGACGTAATTCCATCTATTGATACGAGAATTGCTGTATTAATCCCAGCACATAATGAGTCTTCTGGTATTGTCGCAACGTTGAATTCAATTCAGCCTCAGTTGAAATCAAATGATCAGTTACTTGTGGTTGCTGACAACTGTAGTGACGATACGGCTGATGTTGCTGTTATGTGTGGCGCAGAAGTCATAGAGCGTCATAACTTAAGTAACCGTGGTAAGGGTTTTGCGTTAGATTTTGGTATTCGGCATTTGTGTCAAAGACAGCCAGATGTCGTGGTTATTATTGATGCTGATTGTATATTGAAAGCAGACTCATTAAGATCTCTCGCAGCCTTTGCGCTAAAATGTGATCGACCAGTTCAGGCATTAGATCTGATGTATGCAAAGCGTGCTGACCTTAAGTCCAGAATAGCCGAGTTTGCCTGGTGCGTTAAGAATCTGGTTCGTCCGCTCGGGTATGCTAAGTTAGGACTGCCATGTCAGTTAATGGGCACGGGAATGGCCTTTCCATGGCATATGATCTCAAACGCAGATATAGCCAATGGTAGTATCGTTGAAGATATGAAGTTGGGTATTGAATTATCTAAAGCAGGAACGCCGCCGATTTTTTACTTGGGGTCGCAGGTGACGAGCTATTTCCCAGTAATGTCCGAAGTTCAATCTGGTCAGAGAACTCGTTGGGAGCATGGGCATCTAGCGACAATCATTTCAGAAGCCCCGAAATTATTTGTTCAGGGCATTTGCAAACGTGATATAAATTTGTTGGCGATGGCGTTTGATTTGTCTGTGCCTCCACTTGCTTTGCTGGTTACACTTTTGTTCGGATATACTGTGTTAACAGGAATAACCCTAATGTTGTATGATGTGGGGTATGTGGCATTTCAAGTTGTGCTGTCTGGAATTGCTCTCTTGAGCATTGCAATTGCTATGGCATGGCTGGGTTGGGGTAGAAATATTATTTCTTTCTCAACGATGCTATTAGTGCCTGTGTATGTAATATCAAAAATTCCTCACTACTTTAAATTTTTATTTAAAAGACAAAAATCCTGGAATAAAACTGAAAGAGATTAGGTTTAATTGATGGACGATTTTGAGCGTGATGTGTACTGTATAGGCGGATTGCCTTTTGATGCAATAGATTTGTCAAAAACGATGAGTCGTTTACGAGATGCTAAATACAATAAAACCCCTTGTTTTTTGACAACGCCGAATCTTAACTTTCTGGCATTAGCACAGGACGACCCAGACTTTCGTAATTCTGTGTTGTATAGCGATCTAGTGATTGCTGATGGAGCTCCAGTTGTCTGGATAGCTAAACTACTTGGCATTCCAATTCGTGAGAGAGTGGCCGGATCTACTTTATTCGAAGCGCTTGGTAAAGAGTGGCGCAGAAAGATGTCGGTTTATTTTTTTGGAGGTCCAGGAGGTGTTGCTGCCGAGGCAAGCAAACGTATTAACGAAAAATCTACTGGTCTGACTTGTGTTGGGTATCATTCGCCAGGATTTGGAACCATAGAGGAAATGAGTGAATCAACGATTATCGATAACATAAATATGAGCAATGCAGATTTTTTGGTTGTAGCGTTAGGTGCGAAAAAAGGACAGGCTTGGATTCTTAAAAATTTGCACAGAATCGAGTTACCACTCGTCAGCCATCTTGGCGCGGTAATCAATTTTGAAGCGAAACGGTTAAAAAGAGCACCCGCGAGAATGCAGAAAATTGGACTGGAATGGGCATGGCGCGTTAAAGAGGAGCCGCATTTATGGAGGCGCTACTGGCATGATGGTCGATTTTTTTTGCGACTTCTAATTACGAAGATATTTCCTCATCTAATTTGGTTAAAGCTAAATAAAAAGCACCTAGAAGAAGTGTCACATAAAAGCACAGTTATATTAAATGAAGAAGAAAGTTATTCTAGGCTAATTTTCTCAGGCGTTATGCTTGACCCGGTACCGCAAGATATTCGTTCGCTAATTAGGCAGGCTAGTTTACAAAATAAAGATGTATTGGTTGATCTTGCTGATGCGAAATATCTCAGTTTTGGAGTTTTCGGTTTATTGTTAATGCTTAAAAAACATATTGATAAGCAAGGCTTTCAATTGAAAGTTGTTGGAATTCAGCCCGGTATGAGAAAATTACTTGATTGGAACGGACTGACTTATTTGGTTGAATAGAGGCTTGATTGCTTCAAAAAGATGTATCTTGAATAATTGAAATGTAAACAAGGCGTTAAAAATATGTATGAAGCATTTTACGGACTGAAAGAGAAGCCATTTTCAATTCAGCCAGATCCGGAATTTTTATTTTTTGGCTTGCGCCACAGTATGGCGTACGCAATGTTAGAGTATGGCATACAAAATCGTGCGGGCTTCTCAGTGATTTGTGGCGAGATTGGCTGTGGCAAAACCACTCTTGTGAGGCATATGCTTAATAATCTTGGCGATGAACTTACAGTGGGTATCGTGTATAACACGCACCAGCACATAGATGACTTATTGAGCTGGATTATGCTGGCGTTTAATCAGCCTTATGAAGACAAATCACCTTTGGCATTATTTGATGCCTTTCAGCAGTTTTTAATTAAGTCTTATGCCGAAGGCAAACGTGTTGTGCTCATTATCGATGAAGCTCAGAATTTAAATCCCGCAGCATTAGAATCGCTGCGCATGCTCTCTAACATTAATGCGGACAAAGACCAATTATTGCAAATCATATTAGTAGGGCAGCCGCAGCTTAGAGATTTGCTGCGCCGTCCAGACTTGCAACAGTTTTTTCAGCGTGTATCGGTAGATTTTTTTATTCCGCCTTTAGAGTCATTTGAAGTTGATAAATACATCCAACACCGGCTACATGTTGCAGGCCGTGATGAGCCTCTATTTACGCCTGCAGCTACACGCTTGATCGGAGAAGCAGCGCGAGGCATTCCACGCAGCATTAATATCCTGTGCGATACCGCATTGGTGTATGGGTACTCTACAAATGCAGACAAGATTGATGTTGGTTTGGTGCGAGAGGTGATTAAGGACAGAGCCGAGTTCGGCGTGCTAGGTGTTTAGGGGTCTATCTTGACTATATTGGTTACAGGCGGTGCTGGCTATATTGGCTCACATACTTGCATTGAGCTATTAAACGCAGGCTACAAAGTGGTAATAGTCGATAATTTTTGCAATAGCAAACCAGAAGTTATCAATCGAATTCAAAAAATCACTGGTAAAACAGTTACCCTCCTACAAGATGATGTTCGCAATAGAAGTTCGTTAAGAACTATTTTTAAGCAACACCCCATTAAAACGGTTATTCATTTTGCAGGACTAAAAGCTGTAGCAGAGTCAGTAGCAAACCCGCTTAGGTACTACGATAACAATGTCATGGGCAGTTTAGCCTTGGTCGAAGTCATGGCCGAATTTAACGTTAAGAATCTAGTCTTTAGCTCATCAGCAACTGTGTATGGATTCTCTGACACCAAACCTATACCTGAAACTGCGCCTTTAAGACCATTTAACCCCTATGGTCATACCAAACGCATGGTGGAGCAAATTTTAGAAGACCTAAGCGTATCAGACTCTGCTTGGAATATTGCGTTATTGCGCTATTTTAATCCAGTTGGTGCCCATGAAAGCGGCATGATTGGCGAGGATCCTAATGGTATCCCGAATAATCTTATGCCTTATGTTTCGCAGGTGGCTGCTGGCAAGCTAAAACAGTTGAGCATTTTCGGCAACGATTATCCAACCGCTGATGGCACTGGTGTACGTGATTACATTCATGTGGTGGATTTGGCTTTAGGCCATGTAGCAGCGGTTGAGGTGCTGAATAAACGTTGTGGGTTGTTAACCGTCAATCTAGGTGCTGGCCACGGTTACAGCGTTTTGGAATTGGTTCATACCTTTCAGGAAGTCACAGGCAAGGCTATCCCCTATAAAATTGTTGAAAGGCGGGCCGGTGACATCGCTATGTACTTTGCGGATGCAACCTTGGCAAAACAAAAGCTGGCTTGGCAAACGCAACGTGATTTAGCTGACATCTGCCGTGATACATGGCGCTGGCAATCTCAGAACCCGCAAGGCTATAGCGAAACGGCTTGATTTCTTAGTGGAGCTTGCTTAATAGGCACTCTTGCCAGTAAACGCAAACACGGTACGTAGTATTATGGTAATGTCCAACCATACAGACCACTTATTTATATATTCTATATCTGACTCAATACGCTGAATCATCTGGTTAATATCTTTAGTTTCACCCCTTAATCCACGAACCTGAGCTAGGCCAGTAATCCCTGGCTTGATATGATGCCGTGCAAAGTAATCGAAGATTCTTTGTGAGTATTCTGCATCATGCTGCACAGCATGTGGACGCGGCCCAACTAAAGACATGTCTCCTTTAAGCACATTAAATATCTGTGGCAGCTCATCTAGACTAGTTCTTCGAATAAAAGCACCCACCCGCGTGATTCGGCTATCATTTTTTTCAGCCTGTTTTAACTTTCCAGTTTCTTCTTGATGAACATACATACTGCGAAATTTCCAAATCTTGAATGTCTTGCCACTCCATCCAGTCCTGTTTTGCCTAAAGAACACAGGCCCTGGGCTGTCCAATTTAATTGCAATGGCAACGAGGATCAGTATCGGACTAATCAATATCAGTATCAATAGTGACAGCACTCTATCTTCTATCGCCTTAAGAAGTAGCCGCATGCCAATGAGCGGAGTTTCTGAAAGCGTGATTACTGGAATTCCGGAAATTTCTTTGACACTATGATTCACCAAACGAAGTGAGAAAATATCAGGAACCCAGTGGATTGCGACATGTTTGTCTAATACATTCGTGTAGACATTCACCAGGGCCTTGGCAGATTTGAGTGGTGTAATGACATATATTGTATCAATATTGTATTGGTCTATCAGTGCAGGTAAATCTTCAATGTTTCCTAAAATGTCAGGATCGCGTTTTCTTCCAGCCGCTTTTCTCCCTGAGGTTGGGATATCGTCACCATTCATCCCTACAAACCCTACAACTTGCTCACTTACCCAGGGGTTACTGGAGATTTTGTCTTGTAGATAATAGGCTAATCGACTTTGACCAACAATTAACACATTTTCATTTTGAGATGAGTTCAGAAGTAGCTTTTTATAAATAACCCTGAACAGCAAATGCGACATTAACTGAGTGAAATAACCGATTACGAAGAGTTGTCCTATGAAGTATCTAGAATATATTTGGCTTTGCTTTGTCAAAAAAGCCAATACCAAAAGTAATAAAAATGTAACCGTCCATGCCTTTAACAAGTTAAATGCTTTATCCTCGAAGGAAGCATTGCTTCTATATATAGCAAACTTGTCATAGGTAATCGCCATATTGCCAAGCAAAGCCAGCAACATAATGATATAAGGGGTAGTTTGCCCACCGATTTCATTGTAGTGGAGACTAATAAGTCCCAACGTTATTGCTATAACAGAAGCGCCATCAAGGAGCTGCTGCAATATTTGACTTACGTTGCTACGTCTTTGCAGCAACGTTTTTGAATTGGTTTGTCTGTATGCCATTTAGCTTTAATTTTGTTCTGTTAATCTTCTTTGACAATTATTATGACTTAATTTGACGCCCAAGTCATTTCTAATGTAGGACTTTGCATAGTTGCTCTTGTGCCTCGCGATAGATCGATTGCATGTTTCATAGTAGAAGGAGTAGTTTCAAGGCTTAGAATATTAGATTTTTGCTGTAATAAAAAAGTAATAATACAATTATCATTCATCTGAAAATTGCAGTCAGAAAGCAGTTGGAGAATTAAATTAAAACTAAAATTAGTTTTGTGTGAGAAAATGGATGCTAATTACTTATAGCAGAGACTTAAGATATAGTTTTGAGTATAGTAAATATACAGTTAAATATAACCTATTGATTTATGTTTTGGTTTAATTAATAAATGGTGCCCAGAAGAGGACTCGAACCTCCACATCTTTCGATACTAGTACCTGAAACTAGCGCGTCTACCAATTCCGCCATCTGGGCATTATTCTTGGTAATTTGAATAATGCGCCGAATTTTATAGGAAGCAAATAACTTGTCAACAAAAAAGCAACATTCCAGCAAACGAAAAAGCGATCCTTATGCGAAAAG
The DNA here is from genome assembly GCA_963701715.1 of uncultured beta proteobacterium. GTDB lineage: Bacteria > Pseudomonadota > Gammaproteobacteria > Burkholderiales > Methylophilaceae > Methylotenera_A. The sequence goes on along the minus strand of CAVPAX010000007.1, from coordinate 39,424 downwards.
GGAGGCGTCGCAATATGATAAACCACTGCCAAGTCGTGAATTGATTCTGCAAGTATTGTCAGAACAAGGTGTGCCGCTGAGTATCGAGCAGGTTTATGCATTGCTGGATATTGCTTCTGACGAGCATGACAACTTCGATAAACGCATTAATGCAATGGAGCGCGATGGTCAAATCATGCGCAATCGTAAAGGCGCATTATGCCTGACAGAAAAGATCCATGTTATTACGGGCACAGTGCAGGGCCATCCTGATGGCTTTGGCTTCTTGATTCCTGACGATAAAGCTAAATATCCGGAGGATTTATATCTTGCGCCGCGTGAGATGGCGCAAGTGATGCACGGCGATCGTGTGATGGTGCGTATGGTTGGCCTCGATAGAAAAGGCCGGCCGGAAGGAAAAATAGTCGAGGTGCTGGAACGGGGCACCAAGACGCTGGTGGGCCGTATTATTCATGGCCAAGGCGTGACTATTGTGGCTGCTGAAGATAAGCATATCAATCAGGACATCCTGATTCCCTATCATTTGGACATGGGTGCTAAACCCGGGCAGGTGGTGATTGTAGAGCTTACTGAACAGCCATCTGCGCATGCGCACCCAATGGGTAAAGTGGTGCAGATTTTAGGCAACTATGCCGATAGTGGCATGGAGATTGAAATTGCGCTACGTAAACATAAGCTTCCGCATGAGTTTTCACAGGTTGCAATTCAGCAGGCTGAGAGTTTCCCAAAACTTGTGCAATCTGCAGATTACAAAGGCCGAATCGATTTGCGTGAATTGCCGTTGATTACCATTGATGGCGAAACTGCGCGCGATTTTGATGATGCAGTATATGCCGAACCGCAAGGCAAGGGCTGGCGTCTGATAGTAGCGATTGCAGATGTGAGTTTTTATGTGAAACCGGATGACGCGCTGGATAAAGATGCATTTGAACGCGGCAATTCAGTCTACTTCCCGCGTCGCGTCATCCCTATGCTGCCAGAAGCACTTTCTAATGGATTATGCTCGCTCAACCCGGATGTAGAACGATTGTGCATGGTATGTGATATGCAGATTGATGGCTTGGGCGTGGTCAAGCAATACAAGTTTTATCCATCTGTCATGCGCTCAAAAGCACGCATGACATATACTCAGGTATTTGAGATGTTGCAGAATCCGCAAGGCGAGCTGGCAGAACAATATGCATGGCTAATGCCGCATGTGCAGCATTTGCATAGCCTGTTTAAATTGATGTTGGCTCAACGTGAAAAGCGTGGTGCAATCGAGTTTGAGTCAATCGAAACCATGATGATCTTTAACGAAAACGGCAAAATCGACCGTATCATTCCAGCTGGTCGTAATGAAGCACATAAAATCATTGAAGAATGTATGTTGGCAGCCAATGTATGTGCAGCAGATTTTTTAAAGACAAATGAACATGCAGCGCTCTATCGCATTCATGAAGGCCCGACGCCCGAAAAACTGGAGGCGCTACGTATCTTTATGGGTGAAGTTGGTTATGGCGTAGGCGGCGGGGAAAAGCCGCATGCAAAAGATTACTGCAAGTTGATGAATCTGATTAAAGATAGGCCAGACGCACAGCTGCTGCAAACCGTGCTGCTAAGATCCATGCAGCAGGCGGTTTACAGCCCGGATAACGTCGGCCATTTCGGCTTGGCTTATGAGGCATACGCACACTTTACCTCACCCATCCGCCGCTACCCGGATTTGCTGATTCATCGGGCCATTAAAGCTGTTGTGAACGGTGAAAAATATACTGCAAAAGACTGGCATCATTTGGGGACACATTGCTCAATGACAGAGCGTCGTGCCGATGATGCTACACGTGACGTTACTAACTGGCTTAAATGCTATTTCATGCAGGATAAAATCGGCGAGGTCTTTGAGGGCACTGTGGCTGGCGTTACCAGTTTTGGTATATTCGTGGCGTTAGATGGCGTGTATGTTGAAGGTTTATTGCACGTGACAGAATTGGGCAATGATTATTTTAACTACGATAAAGCACGCCACGAGATGGTGGGCGAGCGTACTGGCGCGCGCTTCAGGCTTGGCGACAGACTGACAGTGAAGGTCGTGCGCGTCGATCTGGAAACCAGTAAAATCGATTTCACTTTAGTGAGCCATTCGTCGCACTTGAAAATTAATGCCCCGCAGGCCAATATCCATGAGGCTTCTGGCGATGCTAATAAAAGAACTTTGAGTGCTAAAAAAGATAAAGTATCCTCAGATTACAAGCCTATGAGCACGCGTGCTTTAGAGAAGGCTAAACATGACCGTTCCGGCAGTAAGAAAAAAGCAGTTAAAACTCACGCAAGCCCCCCACAAAAACAGCGTACAAAGAATACGAAAAACAAAGGCAAACCAAAAAGATGAGCAACAAAGTATCGAGTAGTAAATCATGAGCGATAGCCGCATATTATTTGGCTTTCATGCGGTATTAAGCCGTATGCGACAGCATGCTTCCAGCATTCAGGAAGTGTTAATCGATCGCGATCGCATCGATGCGCGCATGAAGGATTTACTTAACATGGCAGAAGCCGCAGGCGTACGTGTCATGCAGGTGGAGCGTAGCAGGCTGGATGGCATGGCGGGTATCAATGGTCGTCACCAGGGCGTCATTGCGCGTGTTATAGATACACCTATCCCTTATAAAGACATTCACGATATTTTAGAGTCTGACCTCAAGGAGCCGCCATTTTTCCTGGTGCTGGATGGCGTGGAAGACCCGCACAATCTTGGCGCTTGCCTGCGTGTGGCGGATGCAATGGGTGTGCATGCGGTAATAGCGCCTAAAGACCGTGCGGTTGGCTTGAATGCTACTGTTCGCAAGGTGGCATGTGGCGCGGCCGAAACTGTGCCTTTTATCGCTGTAACTAATCTGGCGCGGACTTTGCGCGAACTTAAAGACGCTGGTGTGTTTGTAGTTGGCACGACCATGGATGCACCTTCTAGTTTGCTTAATAGTAAACTGGATGGTCCAATTGCACTTGTGTTAGGCTCTGAGGGTGAGGGTATACGGCGCTTAACTGCCGAAACTTGTGATGCTTTGGTGACTATTCCCATGTTTGGCTCGGTAGAAAGCTTGAACGTGAGCGTAGCAAGCGGGATATGTCTCTATGAAGCTAGAAGGCAGCGTAGCTTAGTTAAAGGTTAGCTCAGTTTAAGCGTATTCAACGTGCGTTTGCGCACTTCTTTGAGCAGACGGGCGTTATCAATGAGTGATTGCCCATAGGAAGGCACTAATTGCTTCATTTTTTCGACCCATGCGTCAGATTGCATTTGGCTGCTAAAACAGCGCTCCAGTACGCTAATCATGGCTTGCACACTTGTGGATGCGCCAGGTGAAGCACCTAATAGCGCCGCGAGCGAGCCGTCCTGAGAAGCTACAATTTCAGTCCCAAACTCTAATTTACCCCATTGCTGGTCACAGTTTTTGATAATCTGCACACGTTGACCCGCATTGGCCAAATGCCAATCTTTTGATCTGGCTTGCGGTAAAAACTCGCGTAGTGCATTAATGCGTTGCTTGTGTGTCTGAAATACTTCACTAACCAGGTATTTGGTTAAGTCTGTATTGTTCTTACCAACGCCCAGCATGGCTTTCAGGTTGTTTGGTTTGACTGACCTGATCAAATCCAGCAGAGATCCTTTTTTCAGGAATTTAGTAGTAAAGCCAGCAAAGGGACCAAAAAGCAGGGCTGGCTTGCCATTAATCATGCGTGTGTCCAGATGTGGCACCGACATAGGCGGTGCGCCCACTGCGGCTTTGCCGTACACTTTGGTGTTATGTTGCCTGATGACTTCCGGGTTGTTACAGATAAGCCATTGGCCGCTCACCGGGAACCCTCCATAGCCAAGACTTTCGGGGATGTTCGCCTTTTGCAAAAGCGGCAAAGCGCCACCGCCAGCACCTAAAAACACAAACTTAGCGTTGATGGTCCTGGCATGCTTGGTGGTTTTGTTAAATAGGCTGACGTGCCAGGTGCTTTTAATTTTTTTAAGTGTTTTAACGTGTGTGCTATTTAGCAGACTAAAGTTAGCCTGTGTTTTAAGATAAGAAACCATGTGCCGAGTCAGGGAACCAAAATCGACGTCAGAACCATGCGCTACAAAGGTTGCAGCCAGTTTTTCATCAGCCTGTCTGTTTGCCATAATTAGCGGCATCCAAGCCTGCAATTGCTTAAAACTTTCGCTATATTGCATCTCTGTAAAAAGGTGATGTTCTTTTAACAAATGGTAGCGTTGTTTTAAAAACGCGGTATTTTGCTCACCCCAAACAAAACTTAAATGCGGTGTTTTATTGATAAATTTGGCAGGTGAAGGTAGGGCGCCACTTTCTACCAAATGTGACCAGAATTGTAGCGAAACCTCAAATGCCGCATTGATTTCCAAAGCGCGTTTGATAGAAATGCTGCCATCGCCTAATTGAGGCGTATAGTTTAGCTCGCAGTAACCTGCATGGCCTGTACCTGCGTTGTTTAAGGCGTCAGAGCTTTCCATTGCTACGTCAGGCAACTGCTCGACCATGGTGATATGCAAAGAAGGATTCAACTGATGCAGTAACACCCCTAACGTAGCGCTCATAATGCCGCCACCCACCAACAACACATCGGTTTCTAAATTCTTCATACTGATGTACCTAAAATAAGGGCGTTATTATAATGGCATTGCACATTTCCATAACAAAAAAGCCAGCATATATGCTGGCTTTTTAAAAAACTACACCCGCGTCGGTTTTAAGACGCAGGTTGCTGAGGTGCTGCTGGCTGTGTGGGTGCAGGCTCTGCCACAAATATTTCGACGCGGCGATTTTTGGCTTTATTGGCAGGCGAGTCATTTGCCACCAATGGTTCACGTGATCCACGGCCATCTATTGCAATACGGCTTACAACAACACCTCTTGAGGTTAGGTAGTCGCGCGTTGCTGCAGCACGATTAATAGATAGGGGGTTGTTAATGGCATCGGTGCCAGAACTGTCAGTATGTCCAATAATTGTGACAGTCGCAGTCGGATTCTTATTTAAACCATCGGCAAAGGTATCCAGCACTGTTCTGAAGTTTGGTTTGATATCTGCACGATTAACGTCAAAAGAAATATCACTTGGAATATCCAATTTCAGACGGTTATCAGGTGTTTGGGATACTGTAACACCCGTGCCGGCAGTGGCTTCCTCCATTTGTTTCTTCTGCTCCTGCATGCGTTTAGACCACACGTTGCCTGCCACACCGCCAGCCACACCGCCAACAGCGGCGCCTATTACTGCACCTTTTTTGCCACCTGCTACCGCGCCTATTACTGCACCACCGGCTGCACCGATGCCAGCGCCTTTCGCAGTGTCTTTTTGGGTTTCTGTCATATTGGCACAACCGCTTAGTGTGAAAGCAACTAACACGGACGCTGTCAAAATGTTTTTATGGATATTTATAGGCATGATTTTTTTCCTTTAATAAACGACGGTCATAAGCATTAGCCGATTTAACGGCTACTTCTATGTCTTGGTTGACCGGTAAATGAGGCTAAAGTTTTGGGAACAATGTGAATTGTTCCCGGAAGAATTAATACGTGCGTCTTTTAGGTGGGCTATAAGCGGTTTTAGTTTCGATATGCCTGAACGTAATGCGGCCGTTATTAATATCGTAAGGCGATAGCTCAAGTGTCACCTTATCACCTGCCAGAATGCGGATATGATTTTTTTTCATCTTACCGCCTGTATAAGCTACCAGCTTGTGGCCGTTATCCAACGTTACGCGGTAGCGCGAGTCAGGTAAAATTTCATCCACTACGCCACTCATTTCAATTAATTCTTCTTTTGCCATACACTACTCCAATTATCAGTTGAGACCCGTATGAAGCAATTGCAAGCAAAGGGAATAGTGTAGGAAGAAAAAACAACAAAGCGCATAGACACTACCAAACGCAGGCGCAGTATAGTCTTGCGGGCAAGAATAAGCAATCAATTGCGAGAATATTAAAAATAAATGTTGATATTGCTTGACTTATGTGCAGATAGTCCGTACAAAGACGCTTAGGCGTTTAGATTTTTAATTTATTGGGTCCTTAGGACTCATTTTTTTTGGAAGTAGAAACTTTTTTGGGTGCCTCCCTTTTTAAAGTAAGAAAGTAATATTATGGCAACAGGTATTGTAAAGTGGTTTAATGACTCTAAAGGTTTTGGTTTCATTACTCCTGATGCAGGTGGTGACGATTTATTCGCACATTTTTCAGCTATCGTGGATAGCGGTTACAAAAGTTTGAAAGAAAATGATCGCGTTAGTTTTGACGTGACAGAAGGCCCAAAAGGCAAACAAGCTTCTAACATTCAAAAAGCGTAATAGCTGTGCAGGTTTAAACCTGCATTCAAACTAACGGATTCTAAACATAGAATTCTTAAAAATGGCCCTTAATTGGGCCATTTTTTATTTATTCTAGCCGTCAGGCGACTTAAAATATCTGACTTAATTACTCAGTATTTTATAGCTAAAATTCGAATAGTCAGAAATCAGATTAATTTTTTCCTGAAGCTTTTTTCAGAAAATCGTAAATCCCTTCGGCACCTTTTTTGTTAGCAGCGCTTAGTTCACCGCGCTTAGTGACATATAGCACTTTATTATCCGAAGTTAAAAAAGTCCCGCCTGGAATCCCGCCATTGATTGGGTTGCCGTAAGTTTTTGCAATATCCAGATTGTGATCGAAATTTCCGACATCAACTTTCACCACTTTAAATTCATTTGCTATCTTTGCGGCACTCTTCCCTGTACCAATTTCTTTGCTTAAGGCGCGGCACTCTGGACACCAATTTGCACCAAAAATTAAAACTACAGGCAGGTTCTCAACTTTAGCCTCTTCAAGCGCCTTGCTAATGTCCGCTTTAGCATCAGCTGATTCATTGTATGGCTTTTCACCAAAACACGAAGTTAGAGCCGCAATTAATATTGTTAATATAAAAAGTCGATTTGTCATATATATAGGGTATTAATTCTTTTTAGGCAATATGGTTTTTTTTACTAAATTTAAATAGGAGGAAGTTTTTTTCACATTTATTTCAGCTACTATATACATGTATTCTAAAAGCACTATGAAGTAGTATTTCAATTCAGCCCTGTCTACAAAAACTTATACATTAATCAAAAATGATAAACCAAGTTATCTCCCTAGCAAAATCTCTCGTTTCACCTTCAATTCGATTTGAAGTAAAGCAAAAGAAGGGACGGGCCCTCAGTTTTTTATCTGGGTTATGTTTTTGGAAATGGAAAACCTTTAAATTTCCCTTAAGTGACACTAATTTAACAACTATTCATTATTTGGGTAGACCGGAAAAAAAACCTTTATTGATCGCATTGCTTGGTAGTAAAAGCAACACAGATAATGTTACGAAAACTACTGGCACAACTTCAGGAGAGGTCTTTGTAAGCGAATTCCCCATGCGAGACGCACTGTGTATACCATGCACTTTGACTACCATTGTCAAGTTGGGACGAACCGTTGATGACATTCTGGCCACTTACTCCCGCAGTTTGCGGCGCTCCATCACTGGACAAAGGTCTGAGTATCGCTATGAGACAGTAGACGATAGTGCGAAAATAGATACCATTGAACGTGAAATGCTTAGGCCATATGCGACAGCACGTCATGATTTAGGAGCGGCGCAACTTAATCTTGATGAAGTAAGAAAATTTGCACAACCACAATATGGCCGACTAGACTTATTATATCAAGGTGAAGATAAGGTGGGTTGCCATTTTGGGAATTTTTATATTCGCCAAGGCAAGCGTTACTGGCATGTGAACCGTCTGGGTTATCCAGAAACCGTGTTTTCTGATTATAAGCGTTGGGGAGATGTCAATTCTATCAATCTGCATCTCGCGCTTGAATCAGCCATCAAAAACGGATATGACTACTGTGATTACGGGGTAAGTTTGGCAAGGCCAGGGGCCGGGTTAATCGAATGGAAGAGACGTCGGAAAGGCTTTTTAGCCATTGATGGTAGTTTTAATTATTTTTATTTAAAACCACCAAAATCAGGTGCTGCTCAATTCTTTTGGGATGCCCCGCTTTTCGCTCTAGAAAGCGGTAAGGTCACCCTACATCTTGGCATTCCAGAAGGAAAAACGGACGAGGAGGTTAGTGCGCGTTACCATGAAATGGGTTATGGCGGACTTTATAAGGTCTACCTGCATTGCCTAAAGCCGCCAAGCAAGCATCTTATTGAAACAATCCGTGGTCTTTATGCCGATCAAGAAACTCAACCGATGGTTATCACAAACCTTGTAGAATAAATATGTATTATTGATGTGTAAAAGAATATAAGCACTTAACTTAGCTGTAAGTGTTTTTTGTATTTTTAATTAAGTATGGACAATGAATTAATTAATAAGAATAGTTTTTCTCAATCCAAGCTCATTTAAGAAACATATAATTTATAGGTTGTTAGTATTGAGTAATGTTGGAGGAATAAAAGAAATGAAAAAACTTTACTATATTGATTACCCTCAAGAGCCTTTTGAAGGCCAAATGCACAAGTATCGCTGTGTTTACTGCAAAATGGAGACAACAATTATCAATGGCCGGCTAGAAGGCCACCTTCCAACGTGTGAATATAGAATTAAGCTAGAGAATGCTGGGCATGATGCAATGGAGTCATCCGTCGAACGAATTTCGCACGATTCTGATGATTATGACTGAATAGCAATTGGCCATGGTCTATTCTGAAATGAAAAAGGCTGGCGCATGAACGCTAGCCTTTTATGTATTTGGCTCACCAACTCAGACAAAAATGAGAACTGGAATTGGATTATTATCATTGACAGCTAACAGCCAATTGCGGACTCTCAATTCAAATAATAACATACTATTATTGCTGCGTTAGAACCAAATTGAACCAAACCACTCTCATAGTGAGCTGATATTTAATAAAAATTAAGAGTTAGTAAAAAATGGATGGATTTGCTATGTTTAAATTTAAAAAATGGTTATGGACAAAGATAACAGGGTTTATGGGGGCTGATAGGGCTTATGATAAATATTTGGCTCATTTTAATCATTATCAAGTGAATGTTGTTGATAGTGAATTACAAAGTGATTTGAATGTAAAGGCAATGAGTAAAGAAGAGTTTTTAAAAGTGTGGAAGCCAAATAAGAAATGTAAAACTGGCTGTTGTTGATATTAAATGTTTATCATCCAAATAAAAATTTCGGACAACGTAGTGTTTTAATAACACTTATTTTACCGCTCGGAATATCCCTAAGCAGACAGTAATCAATAATCAATAAATAAATCCTATTTTATTCTCACTTAATCATTGTATGCGAGCTGAATTCGCTGAGTACTTCAAATGATTGCCAATGCTTATTAAATTAATGCTTCTAGGTGCTTGCACTAATTTACTCACCTAGTTAGGTCTACTAGACTGGTAATACATAGCATTTGACATTAATTGTACTGATGCTAGTACTTATGTGATTGGAGATCAAATTGAAAAGTCGAAATATAATGACGTCTTTAATTGCGAGTTTGTTCTTAACAGGTGGGACAGTAGCGCTTGCCGTAGATCAAGATCACACCCAAACTCAAGCCCAAGATCGAATTCAACAGCAAACACAGACACAAGAACAGGATCGTGCCAAACTTCAAGATCGAACCCGCGATCGTGAGCGGATTTATGGAAGTCAGTTGATGACTTCACAAGAACGTGCCGAGCATCGCGCCAAGATGCGTAATATGAAAACTCAACAAGAGCGTGAGGCTTATCGTCTTAAACATCACAAAAAAATGCAAGAAAGAGCACGCGAGCGTGGGGTCGAGTTACCTGATGAGTCGCCAGCAAGGGGTGGCGGTATGGGTCCTGGAAATGGCATGGGTCCCGGAGGTGGCGGACGTAAGGGCGATGATTATAATTAATATAGAGCCTTAACGGCTCTATACTTGAACTTTTCGTTCAGTAAATTATGAAAAATTACAAAATTCTGTGGGTTATTATTTGTGTACTATTGATATTACTATCAATTATTGGATATAAGTTTGTACAAGGTAGCGTTACTTCATCTGAGGATAGTCGAGTGGCTGTTGTCCTGAGTAAAGACGAGCGGAATCTGATCTTGCAGGAAATGCGTAACTTTCTAATTAGTACACAAGCGGTCAGTGAAGCTATCACCAACAATGATATGAATCTTGTTGCAAGCTTTGCTACCAAAGCAGGAATGGTTGCCGAAAAAAATACACCAGGCTCATTGCTATCTAAAATCCCTTTGTCCATGAAGGCGTTGGGATTTGATACCAGAAAAAAATTCGATGAAATCGCAGCAGATGCTATGCAATTAAAAGATCCGGCTCATAGCCGAAGGCAATTAGATTTGCTTATGAAAAACTGTATCGCCTGCCATTCCAGTTTTAAGCTAATAGAGGAAGCTGTGGCGCATCCATAAAACTCTTATTTCTTAGCAAGTCCAATTCTGAACTCAGGTACGTTCCATCATTTCTTTAGTCGAGGCATCATATGTATTACATAGTAGAAACCAATAAGTCATTTAGCCAAGCATCAACAGACCTTGAATCAGCAGTTGTGCGCAATGGCTTCGGAATATTATATGTCCACGATTTGGGAACTACACTGCGCAATAAAGGTATTGCATTTGATGAGGAGTGTAAAGTATTTGAAGTCTGTAACCCAGGTCAGGCAGCAAAAGTTTTATCCACTGATATGCGTCTAAACATGGCATTACCATGTCGTATCTCGGTATATACAGAAAAAGGCAAAACAATGCTTGGCCTAATCAGGCCATTACAAATGCTTTCCTCACTATCGCAAGATGCAGCAATAACTGAAGTTGCCAAAGAAGTTGAAGAAAAGACTATCAAAATGGTAGATGAGTCGAAATGATTTCTTGCCAGCTTACTACGCCCTGAAAAATGAATTTTTACTCAACCTGTTAAGGGAGTCTATATGAAAGTTCGTGGAATTTACATATTAAGCCTAATCGTATCGATTGTAGGGTGTACATCAAACCCCGTAGCCGAGCAGAATCGGGCAACAAAATTAATGGAATACAAGATTCAGGTATATGGGCCTGCTTGTGAAAAGCTAGGATTCGAACATGACACGGATTCATGGAGAGAATGTATCCAGAAAGAGTACGAACAGACCATCATTCAAAGACAGTACCAGTGTAACTATCCTTATTGGAGTCCATACTACGTGCAGCCGTATTATCATCATCGTTGATATTTATTCATATTATTTGGAGTGTCATTCAACATTTGAGAGGGCTGGCGCCAGTGACTAGTTTAATGATGGTTTACAATTAGAAAGCACACCATAATTTAAATGTTAATTGTATGTTTTGGGTCGTAATGATTTTACCCACGTGTAACATTTTTTCAAATGGCAATAAACGGCAAAATCTGTTAACAAGAAATTCAACTTATCACATAAAATTTTATTTAGAGCCACTTTTAAGAATCTGCAATTAATCGCAGTTTGTCTGGCTTACAATTGCAGGGTAATCCTGAAATGCAGCTGATTATGTCACGTCGCTGCAAATCTGCCATGACTCGGCTTGCTGTTTCCGTCGTAATCCCTAATATAGAAGCAATATCATCTCTTCCAATGTGGTTAAAGCAATATCCGTTACCTGGATTTCCTAAAGATAGCAACAGTCTAGCAATTCGAGATTCAGCAGTGCCAGTTGAGAATTCCGTGATAAATTGATCAGCTACCTCCAGATTTCTCTGCCAGCGCAGCATGAATTGGCGGTGCAGTTCAGGGTGATTTTTTTCAAGCGCAGAAATCACATCAAGTGGAATTCGGCATAATTTAACCTCTTGCAAGGTGATAGCGGTATGGTGATAAGGCTGTGCTAGCAAACCTTCTAATCCGACGATGTCATTTTGTCCTAAAAGGCGCACGGTACGTACTGAGCCATTGGGTAAATATTGAACTAATTTGATTATCCCCTGGCGTATAGTGTAGATGGCTTCACTTTTTTCTCCAGAATGATATATAACGGCATTCGCAGCATAAGTTATGTTTTTGATAGGGCTTACTAGATGATCAAGTTCTTCTATTGGAATGTCAGCAAATAAGACTTGATTACGTATCGCGCAATGAACGCAGTCGGCACGACCTTCCCAAGTCTTATCTGTACATTTTGGTTTATTTAAAGCAGTTTTCATGCTGTTGATTTCATAAAGTTAATTTAAATGATTATGTACTGTCGAGATTTGCTTTTATGAAGCACAAATAATTTTTTTAGAATTAAGAAGCCTAAAAAGCTGTAAGGAGAAATATTTTATATTTAGATATTACCTAAATATTATTCGATATTCTATTGAATATTAATGAATAAAAAAGTGTGGAAATTATACAACAACAATTAGATAATGTTTTAATATTTGATAATTCTCAACCAAATCAATGAGACCATTTGCTATAATCCATTCTAAATTGTTTCTATTAATCACATCGTTAATTATGTGGCTGTTGAATTTAAGGGAGTGGTTGTGCAGCATTCAAAGATATATTTAGTCGTTCTTAGCAGTTTAGCTATTTTATTTCCTAATTCAATCTTTGCTGGTCAACCAGCGAATCCTCCAGTGCAAACACAAGGCGATGGAGGCCCTGCTGCAAGAGAAATGGCTAAGCCGACTGAGCCGGTTAAAACATCACCATTATCCTCATCAGATCCATTGAAAGCAGCAGCCAGACCTAAGCCTGTACTGGATGGCCTGCGAGTTGGTTCCTTTGTTGTGAGCCCGGAGATTTCTTTAACAGAGATGTATGATGACAACATCTACGCCACACGTGTTAAAGAAGTCGAAGACTGGATCTCGATCATCTCACCAACGATTTCAGTTAAATCTGACTGGGCTAGGCATAGCTTGAACTTCTGGGCTGGGCTGGACGCTGATATTTACCGCTCGAATAGTGATGAAAATGTTGTCGATCATTGGCTGGAAGGTGAAGGCCGATTTGATATTTCTGATAAAACTAACGTATATGCTGGGGCTGGGGTGAGTCGCAATCACGAAGATCGCGCGAATCTTGATGACCCATTGAGAACAACTCTTGCTAACGAACCTACAAGATATACCGAGACCAAGGGGCACTTGGGTGCCTTTCATCAGTTTGATGCGGCTTCTCTTCGCATTGGCACTACCTATGAGCATCTTAACTTTGACAATGTTTCTGCTATTGGGGGCGGTACTATAGTAATGAATGATCGTGACCGCAAGCTTTACTCTGTGGGTGGTCGTGCTAGCTATAAAATTTCTCCAAAATATGAGGCCTTTGTTCAAGCGGCTACAGATGATAGACGTTACGACATGAGTGGTGTAGGCCGTGATTCTGACGGCTATCGTGTTGCAGCAGGTATGGGTTTTGATTTTGGTGGCAATAACAAGGCAGAAGCCTACATCGGTCATTTAAAACAGAATTATAAAAATTCTGCACTTGCGGATGTAAGCAAACCTTATTTCGGTGCAGAGGCCAAGTTTGCGGTCGGTCCATCTACATATGTAAGTGCGTTTATAGATCGTGAACTGGCTGAGACGACCATTACTGGCGCATCGAGCTATCTGGATACAACAGTCGGAGCCAGAGTAGACCATGATGTAAGCCAGGACTTGAGCTTGAATGGACGTCTTGCAGTATCTAAAAGTCAATTTCAGGGTGTAAGTCGTGATGAAGACTATCTTGATGCTGGTTTTGGAGCCAAATACTACATAGCGAAAGATGTTTATGTGGCTGGTGACTATCGGCTTATGCTGCGTGAAACTGACGCGAACACAGTTACAGCTACTGGCACACAGAATACTTTTGATTTCGACAGAAATCAGATCTACGTTAGCGTAGGTTACACACCTGGTCGTGTACCACGTCCAGTTGCTGCTGCTTTGCCTGGCATCTATGTAGCGGCGACAGACATGAATGGCCTAGAAATACTGGCAGATACGCTGTTGGATTATTCTGGTTTCTATGTCGGTGCCCAAACTGGTTATGGTGCTTTTAACACGGAAATTTCGAGCCGACGTGCGGATGGAAGCTCAGATGAAATGGATCTAGGGAAAATGGGCGGGCATACTTCAGGCTTGTTTGCCGGTTACGGACAAATGTGGAACAGTTGGTACTACGGTGTAGAAGTCGAGGCGGAGAATAGCAGTTCAAGCTGGTATCATAAAAAAGTCAAAGATGATGCGCGTACTATGACTATAGATAAAAACGAGACCTATGGCATAGGCTTACGCCTTGGTTATGCATTGCCTGGCGGCTTGATTTACGGTAGCTATGGTCTTGTTCGCACTAATTTTGATACCTATGACACTGAAAATCAGTATGCTGCTATCGGAGCTTACAGCAAGGATAAAAATGTTAATGGCGATCGTTTTGGTGTAGGTTTAGATTTACCTGCGAGCGAAAACCTTTTTGTACGCATGAACTATAGCTACACCAACTATGACAAGTACAATGCGACATCTTTTGCTAATGGTGCTGGTACCACATTCACAGTGGATCAAATGGATAATAAAGAAAGCCTGTTCCGTTTGGGCCTGGGCTGGCGCTTTGGCGGCAATGGACAGCGTGTGTCTGAAGTGGATGCTGCGATTGCGAATGGTTTTTATGTTGGTGCCAAGATGGGATATGGTACTGTAGGCACAGAGCTCAACGCGATTCATAATGATGGTGGCGGTGCAGGTTGTACCAATTGCGCATTCACAGGCGACTTTTCTAATGCAGGCGGCACTTGGGGCTTCTTTGGCGGGTATGGCACTACATTAAACCGCGTTTACCTAGGCCTTGAATTAGAAGCAGAAGACGGTGATGCTAAGATAGTTAACGACCGTGACTCAGGTGGCGGTGGCCGTGATGTTTCTGTAAGTAAGAAAGGCAGCCATGGCGCCAGTGCCAAGGTTGGTTATGTTCTCAATAGCGGTGCGCTACTTTATGCGCGTGCCGGACAAGTTCGAACTCGTTTCAACACTACCTACAATAAGGGTAATAATGCTGCAAACTGGGTTGACCGTGATGATGTCCTAACAGGCAACCGTTTCGGTGTAGGTGCCGAGGTGCCAGCCTACCGTAATTTGTTCGTGAAATTTGACTATACAGTGACTAATTACGGTGATTACGGCTTCATAACTGAACATGCGAATGCAGATACAGAAAACTTTGATAATGATGAAAGCCTGTTCAGTTTAGGTCTAGGTATGCGTTTCTAAACATCTCTCTTCGCTTTAACAAAGCCCTTCCAGTAATATGAAAGGGTTTTTTTGCTTTAGCTTTGAATTCTATTAGTAATGATTAAACAACAGCCGCTTCAATAAAGCGCTTCTATTAATACACTCCCCATAAGGGGATGCACTTACGTGTTTGCCCTAATTTTCTTATTACTACAAGTTTATTAAAATAACATTAGTCGCGTATTAAAATGATATGAGACTTAATTGAAAAGTAAAAATTTAATAGCTCTCTTAGTTACAGGTTCATTTTTTACTTATGGAACGGTTGTATTTGCAGTTGACCAGGAGCAAATACAAGTTCAAACACAGGTTCAAGATCAAGTCCGTAATCGCGAACGTGTTTATGGAAGCCATGACAGCACAAGAACATACAGAATACCGCGCTAAGATGCGTGATATGAAAACACAACAAGAACGTAAGGCTTATCGTCTTGAGCATCAAAAAAATGCAATGAAGGGCGCGTGAGCGTGGGGTCAAATTGCCGGATGAACCTCCGGAAATTGGTCAGGGCAAGGGGTTTGGCAACGGCATGGGATTCGATGGCGGCGGACGTAAGGGGCGTTTTAGTCAGGAATAGACTTTTTGGCTGTTCTAATGTTTTTAGCTAATTATTAATATTGAAAGGTTAATTATTGGTAATTAATTTTTTTTAAAATTATTGAGAATTATCAATGAAAGATTAATTTATATTTGATAGTATGATTTATAGATTTAGTAGATTTGTTAGTAATTTTGTATTTTTTGTTTGTTCATTAATTGGAGATTTATATGACTAGAATTAGTTCACTAAAGCTTGCGCTCATGGCTGGTGGTTTTGTAACAGTATCAATGTTGGCAGCACCTTTAGCTAACCAGAATTTTGCAACAGATGGTTTCAGTTTTATTTCTAGTGCCCATGCTGAAGAAGATGGTGGCAGCGGTAAGAAACAGTCTGGTAAAGCACAAAAAGGTTCAACCGGTGACCACGGTACGGTTAAGGGTGGTAAAGGTAAAAAAGACGTGATGATGAAAGGCCAAGGCGGCCCAGGCGAGGATAGTGACCGCCCTATTTGGGCTGGCGTAAAAGGTGGTAAAGCTGGAGCTGGAGGTAAGCCTGCTGGCGGTGGAACTAAAAAAGGTGATTTGTATGGTGATTTATATGTTATCTTACGCGATGCTGATGGTAAGCCAATTCTGAATGCTGCAGGTTTTGTACAGCCTATTGCTGCTGATGGTAGCCTTGTTCCGCTAGATGCTGAAGGTGCACCAATTGATTCTACACTTGTACAATCTGTTGAATTCAGTCGTTTGAGTGTATCGCGCGCACCATCTAAGGTGCTAACTAAATCATTAACTGAAGCACTTTCTAAGATTACGGCAGGCACAGTTATTACATTGGATGCTGCAGGGCGTGTTGTGATTGATGGTACGGCTATTGATTCACCTTTAGAGAATCTTGCACTATATAAAGCCATTATGACTAAAACCTTACCTGCTGACGTTGCATCAAAACTGCCAGCTAGCTTGGCTGCATCTTCCCTACTTGCAGCAGCAGCAGATAAGACTAGTACTCTTAATGTCGATATAGTAGTTTATCTGAACTCTTTCCTTGGAATTAACACAGTGACGGATGGGAAAGTAACTGCCTATTATGATTTTACAACTGACTATAATCGTGAGGCGACTTATAAAAATGTGACAGCTACTGTTCTAGTGCCTCAAGACGATGGGATTACTTATGTAGCAACGACTGTAAATGTATATGATACGGTTTTCAGCAGTTCTACTTGGGTTGATCCGACCCCATCAGACGCTGGTGCAGATGATTTTGCGGCAGCAGCTAATGATGCTTTGCGCGTGATTCAATATATACATGATAATGCTGTACGTTAATTTTTAGGTGGTAAATAGGGCGTGTTTTAATTAAATACGCCCTTTTCTTTTAGATTTAAGATGAAATCAGGAGTATTTATAATGCAAAATTATCTTAAAAAGATTGTGTTAAGCACTGCAGTTGCCGCATTTGCATTTTTGGCTACGCCTTCAGTTGTGCAGTTATCAACTATCAGCCTAGTCGCAACGGCACATGCCGAAGAGGGGCATGAGAGCGGTCATGGCGGCTCCAGCCATAAAGGCAAAGGACCGAAATATAAAGGCGGTCGAGGTGCCGAAGGCCATGGCAGTAGTGACAGTGCCCATAAAGGTGGAACTTCTCATGGCGGTGGTAGCAAAACCTTAGAAGATACCGTATTCCATTCGGACGGTGGCCATACTACCGGTGGTGATGGAGGTCACAAAGGTGGATCGTCAGGAAAAGGCGGCAAGAAATACATGGGCGGCGGAAAAGGTGGCCATGAAGAAGATGAAGGCAGTCATGAGGAATCTGAAGGCGGCGACACTCACGACCATACTGAACCGCAATAATTCTTGTTTATTTATACTCAATGACGAACGGCAACTTCAGGTTGCCGTTTTTTTTGTACTATCCTTCAGAGCTGACAGAATCTCGATCGGATGAATGGACTGATTCAGCCCGCTCATATCATTTATAGATGGTGGCAGCTGGATCAGTATTGCACCTACGCCGGAATCGTTAAGCGCGCCTCAGTGCCACCACCCTCGCGTGGCAGTAACGCAATAGACCATCCATTTGCATCTGCTAGTTGTTTCGCTATAGCCAGCCCTAGTCCAGTACCGCCAGTCACGTTGCTACGTGATGATTCCAAACGATAAAAAGGGCGAAATACATGCTCCAGTTTATCTGGTGGAATTCCAGTGCCACGATCAAGAACTCTGAAAACCACCTCATTCTCACTGCAAGTGCACACCACAGCAACAGCCTTACGGTCACTATAACGTACAGCGTTCTCAATAAGATTCGCCAATACTCGCCTGAGTGCTATGGGGGCGACAGCCCGCTCACAAACACTTTGTGATTGCCATTCTATAATGCCACCGCCATGCCTTGCATCGGTTACCAATTCATCTAGTAGTTGATGAAGGTCTATTTGCTGTGTCGGCTCTTTACCTAAACCACGACTGAGTTCAAGAAACTCACCAATGAGACGGTTCATTTCCTCAATGTCATACTGCAACCTCTGGGAAATTTTCGGGCTCGTGCTCTCAGGTAACATTTCCACAGCGATACGCATGCGTGCCAAAGGCGTGCGCAGATCGTGTGAAATCCCTGCCAGTAATGTTGTACGATTATCCAGCAACTCTTTCACTTGATGTGCCATATGGTTAAACGTATGTGCCAAGTCTGCCAACTCTTTTGTCCCTGTTTCGGGTAACTCCAATGGGGAAGCCCCTTCGCCAACACGCTTGGCTGCGCTGGCTAACCTGGAGAGTGGGCGGGAAATGCGGCGTGCCAATATTATTGACACTATCAAGGTTAGCACTATCGTCACGCCTAACACTAACGCAAGCGCCTGTGGAGGGCGAACGCCGATATGGTCTTTGGGAAACCCGATACGAATCGACTTACCAGCTACCGGTATATCTGCCCAGTACCATGGCTGATCCCACTGAGTTACCTTGATTTTGATAGGTTTGCCCGTTCGTTTTTCTAGCGCATTTTCAAAAAAATATATATACGGCAGAAAATGGGCCTCTTCTGGTAATGGCTTATTGGTAGAAAATAACCAGAGATCATGTTTCTTGGCTAACTCGCGTTCAAAGTCGTCACGAGTTTCGGCGGGGAGCTCCATCCATGTCTGGGCAGAAAGAACAATGAGCGCAGCCAGATCATCAGCTGAACGCTTCGCCATGGGTACCATGACAAAGTATATAGCCACCGAAAGAATGATAGCCTGAAATATAAACAATGCTATCGCCAGCGTAGTCGCAATGTTGCGGAATAAAGAAGGACGCTTGCGCCTCACTGTGCCTTGCCTTGGGGAGAAAACAGATAACCTTCGCCCCATACCGTTCGGATAAATAGCGGTGTACTGGGGTCATTCTCAATCTTGCGCCTTAATCTTGTCACCCGCACATCGATGCTGCGGTCGAATGGCATACGCTCATAACCCTTAAGAAGCTCCAGGATGAAGTCCCGGTTTAGGACACGGTTCGGATGTTCAGCAAAAATTCGTAATAAATTGAACTCGCCACTGGTTAATTGAACATCCTGCCCGTCTTTGGTGAGACAGTGAGAAGTAAAATTTAGCTTGAAGCCATTGAACTGATACTGATCATGCTGAGAAGTGACCGCGATAGGGGTGAAATTGTCTTGCCGTCGCAATACAGCACGCACGCGGGCTAGCAGCTCGCGTGGGTTGAAGGGTTTTGCAAGGTAATCATCAGCACCTACTTCCAGTCCCACGATACGATCAATATCATCACCACGTGCTGAAAGGATAATAATCGGCTGCTTACCCCTGCTTTTCAATTTACGAGCCAGCGTCAAACCATCCTCGCCCGGCAACATGAGATCAAGAATTACCAAATCCGCTACATGGTCCACCAGATATTGCTCCATCTCAATACCATCTGCAACACTCGAAACGTCATAACCATTTCCAGAGAGATACTCCTGAAGCATTTCTCGTATGCCAAGGTCATCGTCAACTACCAGTATTTTCTCTTTTTGTTCTTCCATGCTTTCACTATACATCAACTGCGTTCACCGTTCTATGGTGTGAAACAGGTCGGTAACACATTGAAACATATTCTGCCTAAGAGAAATAGTTTTGCAATAAGTGAAGTTCAAAATGCATCACATATAGAAAACGGTAACGCCGATAACAAACGGCATTAATCAATATAGTAGGTGAACGATATGTGTAATGTGGAAGAACTACTCAAACTTACGATTTTTGGCGCAGGCATTGCCTGTGCAGGAAGCCTGATGGCGGAAGAGCAAATTAAGGCATCAGAATCAGGAAATTTTAGCTGGATGCAAGAATATAAGCTTAGTGATGGTCAGGAAAGCAACGCTTTCCGTGAAGAAGTTGAAATGCGCATGCGCAACATGAGTCAGCAAGAGCAGGATTTGATGCGTAGCACAGGAGTTAACGGTCGCGATCGAGTGACTTCTGGAAACAAAGCTAAGAGTTCTGATTTTGAGCAAATACATGGAAACTTTGGAGCAGATAGCATATATGGCCAGGGGTTTGAGTCACGTCAATTGCAACAAACCAGACCTGACCCTATGCATGGTGGTACTGATATTGGCCGTGATGCCGGTATTAGTGGCAAGCAGGGTAGAGGTCGCTAATTGCGATCGCAACCTTGAACAGTTTTTTATTAACTAGATCTGACGATCTGAGAGGAGTATCAAATGCATAAAATTTCTTTAACAGCAGGTTTACTTATAGTTGCACTCGGCCTTAGCCCTTTAGCCTTGGCTCAAGGTCCGGGTGGCTCCGCCGGCGCTGGTGGCAATAGAATGTACGGTCAAGGTTCGCCTAATGCGACACAATCTAATGGTCAGCAATCTACTGAGCAGAAACGTGAACAGATAGAGGAGCAAAACCGTATCCAAGAGCAAGCTCAGCATAAATCTAAAGGTAAGGGAGATGTTCAATCTGGTAAGAAAAACAAAACCCAAATACGTGAGCAGACCGAAGAGCATAATCGTACCCAGAGTAGAGATCAGGAGTTATCTCAAGGGTCGGGCGGCTCTCAGCTAAAACAGCAAGACCGCGATCAAGATCGCGAGCAAACGCAAGATCAGGTCCAAATCCAGCAGTAACAGGCTATTGGTCAAGCAATGATTTACTTAAATTAAAGATGCGAACTAACTTTACTCATTAATCAGGAGATCAAATATGAAAACATTAACCGCAATTATCAGTGGTATTACTTTAGCAGTTTTAACTTTACCTGCATTTGCAGATCACAACAGCAAGTTTGGTGACAACACCGGCCGTACTGTTGCAGGCGTCCATGACAACAGGATTGATAGCAATTCGAAAAGTAGCGCCAATTCAACTGCTATGGGGAAAAACGCTTCATCAGTTCAAGCCTCAGGCACATTGGGGAGTTACAAACAAAATGGACATCCGGATACTGTAGTGCCTGGCTCTACCCAAGATTATGATGATGAGCCAGTTTTCTAAACCATTTCTCGGGCACCCTTGTCTCACTATCTATCGCGTAAAAGTCAGTAGCGTTCAGTCGTGATATCTTTCCTGACATTAAAAATGGAGGTTATAGAATGCATAAAATTCGAAACATATTTATTTTGTTAGGAATACTGTTGTCTTCAGTGGCTTGTACTAGCGACTCCAGTGAGTTCGGGGGGCGGATATTCATATGCGAGAGTTGGAATTAACATATCAGACTATCCTGAACTTATCGTTGTGCCAGGCTATCCAGTCTACTATGCACCACAGCTTGAAGTGAACTTTTTCTTTTATGACGGTATGTACTGGATTTTCTATGGTGATAGTTGGTACGTAAGCTCTTGGTACAATGGACCATGGTGGTATGCGCGTCCCGAAGCTGTGCCATTGATTATTCTGCAGCTCCCTGTACGTTATTACCGCCAGCCTCCTGCATACTTCCGTGGGTGGCAGTTAGATGCGCCGCCACGTTGGGGCGAGCATTGGGGACGTGATTGGGAGCAGCATAGAAGCGGTTGGGACAAAGTGGATCGCCGAGCAGTTCTGAAGCCAGCCCCATTGCCTGACTATCAACGGCAATATCCGCGAAAACAGTACCCTCGAGAGGAACAGCGGCAATATGAGATTCAGCAGCAGAATTATCGTTACGAGCCTCGAGATCCCGAAGTGCGCCAACATTACGAGGTGCAGAAGCGCCGGCACCAGCAGAAGAGACCTTAGCAGGGAAAACTGGGGTCACTTGAAGATAAATGATTCCTACAGTTGATTATTGATAATATACTGGTACTAAAAACGAGGGCCATAGTCCTAGTTTTTATTTGAAAATCTGTAGTTTGCCGCATCAAGAATAGAATTCGGTAGAGAGGGTAAAAACGTGGTATCTTTGTCTCGTTCCATAAATGAAAAAAGGCTGGCGTCTAAACGCTAGCCTTTTTTAGTATCTGGCTCACCAAATCTGACGAAACTGGTAACTGGGTTTGTATTATTCTGATTGACTGCTAACTATCAAAAGCTGATTTGTATTAACCCTCATGCAATCCAAAATTAACAAGTGTTATTAATATTTTTAAATTAATAATGCAATAATTCAATAATTGTTGTAGTATTGATAAATGGATAAACTTACTGCAACGATTATTTTTGAATCACTTTCTTCTGGCGTTAGGTTAGATGTCTTTCGCCTATTGGTCAAAAAAGGCTTAGAAGGTATGGTCGCAGGCGATATTGCCTCAACACTGGATGTGCCATCGACCAATATGTCGTTTCACTTAAAAGCAATGACACAAGCTCGCCTGATAAGTGTCGAACAGGAAGGCCGTTATCAGCGCTATCGAGCGAACATTCCATTGATGCTAGACATGATTTCCTATCTTACAGAAGAGTGCTGCTCAGACAATCCACAGCATTGCATTGATATGCGTGCAGTATCAAAATGCCCGACAGATATATTGCCGCCAATTTCTACTAATTCAACAAAGATCTAAACTATGAATGTTCTCTTTTTTATGCACTGGTAACTCGTGCCGTTCCATACTAGGCGAGGCTACTTTTAACCATCTAGCTCCAACTGGTTGGCATGCAATGAGTGCAGGCAGTAAGCCTGCGGGTTATGTTCATCCGCGTTCACTGGCATTATTAGCTCGTGAAGGCATATCAACTGAAGGCTATCACAGTAAGTCTTGGGAGAATCTCCCAGCTACACCAGACATTGTTATCTCGGTTTGCGGTAATGCAGCAAACGAAACCTGCCCAGCCTACCTTGGACCAGTCCTGCGAAGTCATTGGGGTGTTGAAGATCCAGCACATGCTACTGGCACGGATGAAGAGATCGATGCAGCATTTGTAAAGGCGTACAGCATATTACGTGCCCGCATTGAAGCTTTTTTTGCACTGCCATTAGAGAAGCTGCAACACGACAAGACTGCACTTAAAGTTGAAATGGATAAGATTGCTACTATCGTTATTTAAAGGAAATATGATGACTAAATCAATACAAGTATTTGACCCTGCAATGTGCTGTAGCAGCGGCGTATGTGGCACGGACGTTGATCAGCAGTTAGTAAGCTTTTCTGCCGATTTAGACTGGGCTAAGAAGAATGGCGCACAAATTGAACGTTTCAATCTTGCGCAACAACCCATGGATTTTGCCAATAACAAAGTAGTGAAAGATTTCTTGGAACGATCAGGCCAAGATGCATTACCATTAATTCTTGTCGATGGGGAATTCGCCTTGGCTGGTCGTTACCCCAATCGCTCTGAATTATCGCGTTGGGCAGGAATAGCAGGCGTGGTAGAGATACAGCCCGTCACAGGGTGTTGTAGTGGCGGCAAATGCTGTTAATCGCACAACATACTTTCAATTAGTCAAAGGTAAGCTCCATGCAATTTCTTGACCAACCCCCACGCTTTCTATTTTTTACTGGCAAGGGTGGCGTTGGCAAGACTTCAATTGCCTGTGCAACATCAATCCAATTGGCAGAAACCGGTAAACGCGTATTATTAGTGAGTACCGACCCAGCTTCTAATGTTGGACAGGTATTTGGCATTACTATCGGCAACAACATTACCTCTGTGCCAGCAATTGCGAATTTGGCAGCACTTGAAATAGACCCTCAAGCAGCAGCTCAGTTATATCGGGATCGTATCGTTGGACCAGTGCGTGGAATATTACCGGAAGCTGTAGTAAAAGGCATTGAGGAACAACTCTCAGGCGCTTGCACGACTGAAATCGCAGCCTTTGATGAGTTCACATCACTTCTTATAGAGTCGCCTCTAACAGCAGAGTATGACCATATTGTTTTTGATACAGCTCCAACTGGACACACCATACGCTTACTACAGTTACCCGGCGCATGGAGTGGCTTTTTAGAAGAAGGCAAAGGCGATGCTTCCTGTCTTGGCCCATTGGCCGGTCTTGAAAAGCAACGCGAGCAGTATAAGGCGGCGGTAGATGCACTTGCAGATGGGAAACGTACTCGGCTGATACTAGTCGCTCGTGCACAGCAATCTACTTTGCGTGAAGTTGCAAGGACGCATGAAGAGTTCGCTGGCATTGGTTTGAAACAACAGTATCTAGTAATCAACGGTATTTTACCGAAAATCGAGGCAGAAAATGACCCTCTAGCTGCTGCTATTTACAAACGTGAACAAGCAGCGCTCCATGCAATCCCTGCAGTATTGAAAGAGTTACCACAAGACCAGGTTGTCCTTAAACCATTCGACTTGGTCGGATTAGATGCATTACGTAAGCTTTTAGTTGACACCCCATATCACACTAGTGGCATGAACAATTCACTAGTTAAATTGGATAAACCTAGTTTATCTAAATTAGTAGATAGCATAGCAGAAGATGGTCATGGTTTAGTCATGACTATGGGTAAGGGAGGGGTTGGTAAAACTACGATAGCAGCTGCAGTTGCTGTCGAACTGGCACATCGCGGGCTACCTGTGCACCTCACCACGTCAGACCCAGCCGCTCATCTATCAGACACCCTTAATGGCACACTAGATAATTTAACTGTAAGCCGCATCGACCCTCATGAGGAAACTGAACGCTATCGCCAGCACATTCTGGAAACAAAAGGTGCGAAGTTAGATGAACACGGCCGCGCTTTGCTGGAAGAAGATCTACGTTCACCTTGTACGGAAGAAATTGCTGTATTCCAAGCATTCTCACGCATCATTCGTGAGGCTGGTAAAAAGTTCGTTGTAATGGATACCGCACCAACGGGCCATACGTTGTTATTGTTAGATGCAACGGGTGCCTACCACCGTGAAGTAGCTCGCCAAATGGATAAAGCTAATTTGCACTTCACAACACCTATGATGCAGTTACAAGACCCAAAGCAAACTAAAATACTTATCGTGACGCTGGCAGAAAAAACTCCTGTATTAGAAGCAGCCAATTTGCAAGCGGATCTGCATCGTGCTGGTATTGAACCTTGGGCTTGGGTGATTAATAACAGTGTTGCTGCAACAAAGACCACATCATCGCTGCTGCATCAGAGAGCTCTGAATGAATTGGTTGAGATTAATTCGGTAGCTCAACAATATTCAAAACGCTATGCAGTAGTGCCTATGCTAAAGGATGAGCCAGTTGGAGTGGACCGATTGCTAGAGCTTGCAGGCAATTCCAATTAGAAGGAATTGATTGTCCTCTTAGGGTCGTAAGATGTCATTGGAAATGAAAAAGCTAGCAACTATACTAGCCTTATAATGCAATGACTCACCAACTCAGACGAAAATGAGAACTGGAATTGGATTGTTATCATTGACAGCTAAATGCCAATATGACACATACGCCTATTTGAGATGAACTACTGTTTAAGGCCCAAAGCCGTCGCTCTTGTATTTCGCATTTCGATTTCTTCAGCAAGTCCAATGCTACTTTTATTGAGCAAATCAATGCTTCATACCGTGTAAATCAGCTAATTTAAGATTTTTTGTTTATTGCCTGAAGAATATGGATGACGTTATAATTAGCTAATCATTGGGGAGTAGCCGCTCTTTGTACAGAAGAGGCTTGCGTCAACATACTTAATCATAAGATTATGGTGCAAGCGGTTCCAAACTTGGCAAGACCTTTGATTACATTACCTTACTTTGGTCAGAGAGGTCTTGTAATCAATCGTCTTTAAGTCTGGCCAAGGAGTATGTATGGAAGCTATTTTAGTATCAACAGGCGTTGTTGCTCTCGCCGAAATTGGTGATAAAACTCAATTGCTCGCATTTATCCTTGCGGCAAGATTTAAAAAACCTCTCCCTATCATTGCTGGCATATTATGTGCCACACTAATCAATCACGGTTTGGCTGGAGCTTTGGGCGCATGGATTACGACGGCAATAAGTCCAGATGTTATGCGTTGGGTATTAGGACTATCATTTATTGGTATGGCGATTTGGACGATGATTCCAGATGAGATTGAGGATGAAGAAACTCAGATTGCTAGTCACTTAGGCGTTTTTGGAGCAACATTGGTCACCTTTTTCCTCGCTGAGATGGGTGACAAAACCCAGATAGCTACAGTTGCCTTAGCAGCCCACTACGCTGCTCCGTTCATGGTAGTTGCAGGGACAACAGTGGGAATGCTGCTGGCAGATGTGCCTGCTGTTTTTATCGGAAACAAGTTCGCAGCGAAAATTCCAATGAAATTAGTTCACTCAATCGCAGCAGGTATCTTTGCGCTAATGGGTTTGCTCACACTACTTAAAATTGATAATTTGTTTTAATAAGATGTTATTTCTACATTTCTCGAAAGTTTATTCACGAGCATAGACAATTACTAATTCATACACCAAAATTAAGAAGAGCAATTTTAGCTAAGGGTCGTAAGACATCATTGGAAATGAAAATGCTAGCAACTTTGCTAGCCTTATAATGTGATGGCTCACTAAGTCTGACGAATCTGGTAACTGGAATTGCATTGTTATCATTGACGAGTAACGACCCATTGCGGCCTGTCACACAAAGTTACATCTTTTATTTTCATCTGGAAATAAACTATATAGTGAGTCCAAAAAATGAACTGTCGAAGTGTGTATCGTCAGCATTGCATGTGAGAGCCACTTACTTCACTAACAACTAGCCAGTCAACTATTGGGTTGTTTTATCTGACTTGGCTGTTGAATGTAAAACTTTAACGCCAGTGATCATCGCTTTAATGAGATTAGTGTGTTCGATGTGGCTCATGGCTATTGCTGCTAGTGCATGTATGGCCGCGAGAACAATTAGAATGTCGGCAAGTGTGTCATGCAAATCCATCAGCCATTCCTCACCCCAGTAGGCATCAAGGCCCTGCATGAAGCCCGTCACCCCTAGAGCCAATACAAGCGCCATCAATGCAAACATCATCATGGCACCAAGAGGATTGTGGCCGACATGCATATACTGCTCACCAAAAATCATGTGACGCAAGTACTTGATGGTTCGGGTCGGAGTGGGAAAAAAGTCAGAATAACGCGCATATTTTGAGCCTACGAAACCCCACACTATACGAGCCAACACAAGCACGCAGGCGGCATAGCCCAACCACTGATGGACAGTTTCTCCGTCATCTATCACAAAGTAATCAAGTAGCACACAACTGACCAGACTCCAGTGAAAGACACGTATGAAGCGATCCCATACATAGATGGATTCAACGGATACGTTTAGTTTCATCCTGACCACCCTTTCCTTCCTCGGAGGATAATTTTTATCTACCCCGAGGCAGAATTCGATTGTCTTGTTGTGATTAACTTATTTTGCCAAGAGCACTTCAGCTGTCTGTGGATCAAAGTAAACTTCTGCCTTCTTGCCATTCTTGTCTGTGCCGTAGATCTCATAACAGTTCTTGTTCGTCACTTTGAACGTCTTAATTTTGTAGCCTTGGCTTTCTATCTTTGCTTTGAAGTCAGCTTCTTTCATCCATTTTTCTTTGGGGACATCGCAAGTCGGAGCAGCAAAGGCACTTGTGGCAGCAAAAGCAGTAACGATAATAACTAATAACTTCTTCATAATATATCTCCTTGGTTAAGTAGTGCGTCTGAATTAAGACGTCAGAGATATTTAAGCAGAGATTTCTTAAGCAAAACTTAAGGCTCAATTATAAGCTGAAAATTTTTCTTAGAATTTAATGTGAATACTAAAGCAACCATTGAAACAATCAAATAGCAGAATGATCGTACGCAAATCGCTGTGCCAGTGTCATATTATTTTTTGCGTGGACGTGCCCATTTTGTAATAAGTTAGTTCAGGGTCGCTTGTCAGTTTGCATGGTTAATCATCACCCTCAACGTTTCCTTCACCGCCACGGATGTCATCCTCATTGGCACTGCGGTGACACTTGACGCAATTGTCGAAATCGCGAATACCTTCCTCAATATGCTCACGGCGAATGCTTGATAGCGAGTGCTCATGGCAGCCATAGCAGGTGTAGCGTTTGTAGTCATCGCGCACATGACAAGTCACACAGCGGGTGTTGTGATCACTATCCAATACAAAATATTTATTGTGGTCGAATGTTGCCGGTAACCATTTATCCTGGCCGTGGCACTGGGAGCATTTGCCGGTGATCTGCCGGTGTAGCGAGTCATCGGGCGATTTATGGCAATCTTGGCATTGCTCGCGCGTATCCAGTTTCAGCAGGGCATGATTAAAGTATCCGTGCCGTTTGTAGCGTTTCACGCCAGCATGATCACTGTGGCAGCCTATGCAGTTTTGGCTGATCAACTGCTGATGGAAGGGGGCTGAAGTGAGTGGTTTTGTGATGGGCAGGCCTTTTGTTGTTAATCGACCGATGTCTCGTGGTTTGTGGCAACTGATGCAGCGTTCGGAGGTGGCTCCGATTAGCGGCGAATGGCAGGCAAAGCAATCAGCATTCAATTGTTTATGACCAGGAATCAGTTTACCTGGTCCAACCATCAGGTGGGGGTAGGTGAAAGACAGAATCGCAAGCGCAATCAGGTTGGCGGCAAGAACGAACTTGAGAAATCGGTTCATACCCACCCCCAGAACAGGAAAATGCTGATGATGTGGCCTAACGCCAGTACAGCAAAAACAATAAAGATTGGAATATGTATTTTCCGCCATTTGGTCATGGCATCGAGTGTAACGGCATCCCAGAATACTGCCTGCTCCACCTCTTCGGCTGATGCAGGCCGCGCTGCTGGAAGTCTTGACGTTGCTCCTGTACATGGCGGCGCGAGCGATCCAGCAGAAATTTTCCCACCATGCCACTCACCACATTCACACTCATCGCCACTGTGGCCAACCAGGGAAGGATGGCATTGAAATGTACGCCGGCATGAATCAATATGAACAATGAGCCAAGCCAGGCCATGAATTCATGAAGCGTCAGCAGAGATTTCGGGTTTCCTGATGTGATATATTTGCGCTTGCGTAGTGAATAAACCAGCGAACCAATAATAAGGATCGTTCCTGGAATGCCCAGATAACGACCAACCCACACCAGATTCAAAAGATGCAGGAAATAATCGCTAGCTAGTGTAATGGCGGCAAGTAAACCAAGAATAATGCTGAAGGGTAGAACATGTTCACGCCAGAGCGAAGTTGTCATTTATACATCCAGTGTCAAATTAGTCTTAGGTGTGCAGACGCAGAGCAGACATGTGCCGGGCTCGGGATCGAAATCGGGCGGCTGGCGGTAAGCTACCTCGCCTGAACGAATTGTTGTTTGGCAGGTGCCACAGCTCCCCGCACGACAGCCAGAATTGACGCTAATGCCATTTGCTTCTGCAAATTCCAGGAGGTTGTTGGCGGATGGCAGCCATGGCAACTGTTTACCGGTCAGGGCAAAATTCACGATGGTGCCAGTATCAGCCTCCTCTGTCTGTGCGGCAACCGGTGCTGTTATGTTGTGACGTTTGATTGTAGCTGGGCCGAAAGCCTCAAAATGGATGTGCGTATCAGGCACGCCCCAGTCATCCAGTGCCGGCACGAGGTTTTCCATCATCGGAGTGGGGCCGCAAATGTAAAAATGATATGGCTTGAGCGGCAACTGTGTGCGTAACAGATTTATATCGACTCGCCCCTGATGGTGATAATCACGCCTGACAATGTCTTCTGGCAGAGGATTGCTAAAGCAAATCCATAAATGAAAGTTTGTGTGTGCGCTGGCCAGGGTTTCGAGAAGGAATTTCATCACTAATTCCTGACTATTACGCGCGCCATAGAATAGCCAGACTTCACGTCCAGTCTGATTGGCCAAGCACCAATTCAGCATACTCAACATAGGTGTGATGCCAATGCCGCCGCCAATCAGGACTACTGGGGCATCGCTTTTATCAATATGAAAATGTCCAGAAGGCGCGCGCACCTGCAAAAGGCTACCAACTTTGATGTGATCATGAAAGTAGTTGGATGAGCGTCCCGGCGGAACATCAATGCCAATCGGTTGTGGCACGCGCTTGATTGACACGCGGTAGTAATCCGTAAGAGGTGCATCCGACAAGGAGTAGCAGCGAATAATCTGTTCGGTATCTCCTGCGTTAGTGGGTACATCAAGGCGAAAAGTCAGAAACTGCCCTGGCAGAAAGGACGGTAGAGGTTGTCCATCTTCTGGTACTAGGTAAAACGAGCAAATGGATTGGGTGGCATCTTCATAGATCTTGCGGTCGACCCTGAATGTGCGGAAGCCTAACCAAGTAGTGGCGATATTGTCACCCGCTTTACTCAACTTGTTCTGACCCGCCGGAACATCCGACTCCACCCCACGTCTAGGCAGAATTTGATATTCCATCCATTTACGCCATAAGCCTATGCCCAGATAGATTGCCAGTTGCAACACGATTCCTAACGCAATCCAGAGCAGCAAAGAGAGTGAGGTCATGTTTCTATTCTACCTCAGAAGAACATCATTGATGTGTACAAACGTAATGGCTGCATGGACAAAGCTAGAAAATACTCTTGATGCTAAAGCAGTTGTATATGCTGATATTGGCAAGATTCGCAATAAAGGTATGAGCAATGTGAAGATGCGGCATTTAAACAATTATTATAATAAAGAAATGACTAGCTCGGGTCGAGTATATCAATCTAGAAAGGAGCTAATAGAATACGATTGTGTAAATGAATATTATCGGATTCTTGCTGCTTCACAATATGCTTGGAGTTATGGGGAGCGGAAAAGTAGTGGGTTTCATTAGCTATTCCAGGTAGTGACAACCTGTAGAGCATGCTGCATCAGAGGAAATACTGTGGAAAGTGGCTTGTGACAAGCCAAAGTATAAATCAACACGACTAGACTCCTCTTTACTGCTTTGAGAGGCTTTAGTAAAAAATTTAAAATGAAACTAAATTATAAGATACACTGATTTTTATAAGTGACTACGTTTGGCCCTATTCTTCCATTATTCTGTCAAATATAACAATATCATAAATAAGGCAGAATTTAGCCTTAGCAAGGCAGACCAGGCAAAAGGATAAGACACAAAAAATCTAATTGTGTCGTGTTCGAAGCCGCTTAATAACCTCCAGCAGTGAAAATGTTAGGAACCCTATCAATCCACAAAACACAATAGCATCACCACCTAGCTGACTAAAGGAAAACAATTTACTTAATTCTGGCAATAAAAGCACTAATGCAAGGATCGCCATAGCACTCATAGTAATCCACCATAATGCTGGATTGGGTATTTTTAATGTAGCCAATGCAGACTTTGACCAAGAACGATTAGTAAAAATCAAGCCAATACTAGCCAGCACAAGGGTTGTAAAGGTGAGTGCGCGCGCTTCATCTGCCCCAATTCCTTGATATAGCGTAAAACCGAAAATCACTAGCGCAACTACTAGCAGTAGCCCACCTTGCAGAAGACCGTGTTTTAATACGGAAAAATCAAACAACCGAGCACTGCTTAGGCGTGGCGGTCGTTGCATTACATCAGCTTCTTCAGGCTCTGCTTCAAAAACAATAGAACAAACAGGATCTATGATGAGTTGCAGAAAAAGTATGTGCACTGGCATCAGCACCGCTGGCCAGCCCAACATTACTGGAATCAGCGACAAACCAACAATCGGCACATGCACCGCCACAATAAAGGCAATGGCTTTGCGCAGATTATCAAAAATACGACGGCCAAGCTTTACAGAAGTAACGATGGAACTAAAATCGTCATCTAATAAGACTAATGAGGCTGATTCACGCGCGACATCAGTGCCTCGTCCGCCCATGGCGATGCCGATATGTGCCGCTTTTAGCGCGGGCGCATCGTTCACGCCATCGCCCGTCATTGCGACAATTTCGCCATCCGCTTTAAATGCATTGACGAGTCTGAGCTTTTGCTCTGGCACCACTCTGCAAAACACATTTACTGTCTTTATGTGCATCTGAAGCTCCGCCTCGGTTAACTTGTCAAGTTCAAGCCCGGTAATCACGCTATCAGGTGATTCAAGGCCAATCTGGCGGGCAATATTCATGGCAGTTACAGGGTAATCGCCAGTAATCATCACAACGCGTATGCCTGCATTGTGCGCCTCTTTAATTGAGGCTGTAACAGTAGGTCGAATTGGATCAGCTAATGCAATAAGGCCTAAATACTCAAAAACAAAATCATGTTGAATTTCTGGTAGCACTTGTTCGGTAAACTTGGCTTTTGCAATCGCTAAAATACGCAAGCCTTTTTCTGCGAGTATATTTACTTGCTGAATGATTTTTTGTGCCGTTTCAGCATCAAGATGGCATAGATCAATAATGGCTTCTGGCGCGCCTTTGGCGGCAATAATGTAGTGTGCATTATTTCGCGACTTCCATACACGCGACATTGCCAACAGCTTTTTTGTAAGCGGGTAATCATCCACTAGTTGCCAAGCGCCGTGTAAATGCTCGGTACCTGCGAGCAGCGTTAATCCACATTCACGAATGGCAATTTCCATCGGATCAAACGGGTCACGATGACTTGCCAGCACCGCAAACTCGAGCACCGCATGGAATGTTTCTGGTAGGATTGACGCTTGCGTTTGTTCAACTTCAAACATTAAATTGCTGGCACATAGCTGCGCCACTTCCATTTTATTTTGTGTAAGAGTACCCGTTTTGTCTACGCACAGCACGGTAGCAGCGCCCAACATTTCTATAGCAGGAACATGCCTAGTTAATACTTTTTTCTGCGCTATACGCCAAGCACCCAAACCAAGAAAAATTGTTAGCACTACTGGCAACTCCTCTGGCAAGATTGCCATTGCTAAAGTGATACCTGCTAGAAGCCCACTAAGCCAATCACCACGCGTAAAACCATACCAAAGTGCGACGAACCCAGCCAGTGCAAATCCTGCCCAAGATGCGCGCCTGACCACTTGTTCAATTTCCAGTTTAATATGCGTTGTTTCTGGTTTGATGGAAGATAACGCCTTGCCAATGCTCCCGATAGCGGTATTCTCACCTATTGACATCACCTGCGCGACGCCCTTGCCTTGCACCACCAATGTGCCAGAAAACACATAAGGCAAGTCATCGCCTCCAGGTTTGCCTACAGGAAGTTCAAGAAGCTGCTGTAACTTCTCTGCAGCCAGTTTTCTCACAGCGACAGATTCTCCCGTAAGCAAAGCTTCATCAACTGTCAAGCTTGTGCATTGAAGAATAATGGCATCTGCTGGAATGCGATCGCCTTCTACCAGTATCAAGGTGTCGCCACGCACCACTTCTCGCCCCGGGATACGTTTCGTTACGCCATTTCTAATCACACAGGCACGAGGGCTTGAAAGGTTACGCAAAGCTTCCAGAGCTCTCTCGGTCTTGCGTTCTTGAAAAAACGTGATGCTCATGACGATAAACACAAAACAAAGAAGCATCAACGCATCTTGCCGATCCCCCAGCAATAGATAAATAACGCCGCAGGCTATAAGTAGTATGAACATAGGCTCATGACAAACAGAAAAGGCTATTGCTAATACATTGCGTGGCTTGGATGATGGAAGGTCGTTATAGCCTTCTTCGATGAGTAGGTTCTGAGCTTGATCATCTGACAAGCCCATAAATGAATTGTCTTCAAGTGTTTTTCTCACAATACTTTAGCCTCTAGTCAATTGTATGCGAAATTCTTTAGATACAGCATCGAAACCTCAATGGAGCTGTGATTTTATGGATTGAGTTGGATGAGTCCACTGTTTTTTGTATTTATTTCTTGTACATTAAATTAAGAAATCCTTAAGTTCTCGCAGTTATATTGATGGTGCTATCAATTTTGATAGACAACAAAAGGAGATTCTAAAATGAAAACGTACGCTAAATTATTTATTTTAAGTGCAACACTTGTAGGCATGACGACGATCGTAGGATGTAATAAACCTCAAGAAGCTACGGATACAACAAAACCAAGCACCTCTATAAAGACAGAAATTAGTGACTCTGATGTGACAATGAAGGTTAAAACGGCGTTACTTAATGATGAACAGGCCAAGAGTTTTGACATTGCTGTTGTTACACTCAAGGGAGATGTTCGTCTCACTGGTGCTGTTGACAATCAAAACCAACTTGATCATATAGTCAAATTAGTCCGAAGTATTGAAGGTGTTCACAGCATCCATGATGAATTGACCATCAAAAGATAGGGCAGAATAATACAGCCCTAGGCAATTATTTAATTGTAGAAATTTATCTGTTAAGTATCACTTAAGATTACTTGCTTAAAGTGTGTATTAACGATTCCTGGCATGCCTAGTCCAAGGTGTAGTGAATGTAAGGAATTTATTGATATTAAGTTTATTTATATCACCATTCAATGGAGGTCATCATGAAGAAAGCCATCATCATTTCGTTACTATCCACACTTATGCCCATTTCGGCATTTGCCGATGGCGGCAGCTTAGTGAGAGTATTTGAAGACTACTGTCTCAAGCAATCCGAAAATTCGCAAACCTTAGATGGTTCGAATTCCAAAA
Source organism: uncultured beta proteobacterium (assembly GCA_963701715.1). Lineage (GTDB taxonomy): Bacteria > Pseudomonadota > Gammaproteobacteria > Burkholderiales > Methylophilaceae > Methylotenera_A. The sequence continues at coordinate 4,770 of CAVPAX010000007.1, read as the reverse complement.
GAACAGATGATGAACAAGCAAAATACGATAAGATCAGAGGCCAAGGTGATAATGGCTATATGATGACCTTAGACAATCACCCATATCTTATCGAGTGGGTTGGTGAAGCTTGCCGCGTATCAACAAATGGAGTCTTCCCAAACGACGTGATGAAGGCTTTAGCAACAAACCATATGCTTTCAAAATCACACGGTGACAAAATAGACTTCGGTCGTGTACTTTGGTTTGAGACGGGCCATGTACTGACACGCTATGCTTTTACACACGACCTTAATCACAGTACGATTTTGCTTGAGTATCAAAAAGACGATACAACTAAAAATGGTCCTGTAGCAATCACTTATACGCGGTGAAATATAGTGTTTCATGTGTCGCCAAAGTAACGAGCATAGTATTATTAAATTAGACTGCTTTAAAGCAGACTCTCATTAACAATAATAGGTAGTCTGAAAATTCTATGCAGACTCTAAATTGAAATAATTGATTTGTACCGACTAAAATGAAAAAGCCCTGCATTGCTGCAAGGCTTAGAACTTGGCTCACCAACTCAGACAAAAATGAGAACTGGAATTGGATTATTATCATTGACACATAACGGCCAAAAGTGGCCATAAATCACTAGACACTTATAATTTAAGTATTAAATAATACACTCTACTAATTAATCAATTATTTATAAAGATATTAATTCTTTAGCATTTTAGTGAGTATTGGCAATACGTTTTCTAGTAATTTGGCTTGGGCCGCTGCATTTGGGTGTAAGCCGTCAGCTTGTATTAAATCTGGGTTGCCAGCAACGCCTTCTAAAAAAAACGGCACTAGCTGTATTCTGTATATTTTTGCAAGGGTTTGGTAGTTTTCGCTAAATTGTTGGCTATATTTTAAGCCGTAATTGGGTGGAATTTTCATGCCAAGTAGCAACACTTTGGCGTTTGATTTTTTGGCTTGTTGAATCATCGCCTTTAAATTGTTGTAAGTTTCAACTGCACTTAAACCGCGCAGGCCATCGTTGGCCCCCAGCTCAATAATGACAATGCTTGGTTTTTGCGTTTTCACCATGTCGGGGAATCGACTTAAGCCGCCGCTGGTGGTTTCTCCGCTAATGCTCGCGTTAATAACTTGGTAATAAAGTTTATGTTGCGTTAGGCGCTGTTGCAATAAGCTCACCCAGCCCTCATCTTGTTGTATGCCGTATGCGGTGGATAGACTATCGCCAAATACAACAATGGTTTGCAGGTTGGTTTGTTTGGCGGCGGCGGGCAGTGCAACCAAAGCGCTCACAAGTAGACTAAGTGTAGCAAAAACATTAAACAATAAATTAAAACGAGAAGGCATGATATGTTACTTTCCGAATCCGGATCCGAAACTGAATATAAGCTAAGCTTAACGCACCAGCCTAAAAAAAGTACGCTGATTAAAAATACTAGTGCTATTTTAGCTACAAACTTAAGCAAGCACGTAGGTGAGGGAACAAATAAAATTGAAATTTTAAATGGCTTGAATTTACAGGTTGCACAGGGGGAGAGTGTTGCTATCATCGGGAGTTCAGGCTCTGGTAAATCCACCTTGTTGGCATTGTTGGCAGGGTTAGATGTGCCAACTAGCGGTGTGGTAGAAGTTGCTGGCAATCCATTTAGCACCTTAGATGAAGATGCCCGCGCCGCCATGCGTGGCGCGCAGATGGGCTTTGTGTTTCAATCGTTTCAACTATTGCCCACCATGACTGCCCTAGAAAACGTGATGCTACCAATGCAGTTAGCTAATAGAAAAGATGCCAAACAGCTGGCAATAGAGACGTTAGAAAAAGTGAGTTTGGCCGAGCGTATCAATCATTATCCAAAACAATTGTCAGGTGGCGAGCAACAGCGGGTGGCAATAGCAAGAGCCTTCGCTCCGCAACCTGCTATTTTGTTTGCAGATGAGCCAACAGGTAATTTGGATATTGCCACTGGCGAACGCATTATTGATTTACTGTTTAGCCTAAATCAGCAAGCCAATACTACGCTTATTTTGGTGACACACGATAGACAATTGGCGCAGCGTTGCGGACGTACTTTAACATTACAACATGGTAAGTTGAGTGCGATATGCTATTAAACCTTAAGCTGGCATGGCAGCAATTACGCTCACAATGGCAAGCGGGCGATTTGCGCGTGCTGGTGCTGGCCTTAGTGCTGGCGGTGACTTCTATCACTGCCGTTAATTTTTTCACCAACCGCATTTCGGCTCACCTAAATAACCAAGGCGGCATGTTGCTGGGAGGCGATGCGGTAATTATTGCAGATCATGCTATTCCACAGCAATATAGGGCCGAGGCCAAACAGTATGGCCTGCAGGCCTCATCTACGCTAGAGTTTGCGAGCATGGCAATTAATAGTGATAAAAATCAACTGGCCGAAATCAAAGCGATTGATGATAAGTTTCCATTGATGGGTGATTTTGGTGTGCAGTTTTTGGCAGAAAAAGTGGTGCAAAATGTTCGCGCTGGACCAGCAAGCGGCGAGGCATGGATAGAGCCACGTTTAGCCAATGCGCTGGATTTGAAACTGGGCGACCAACTGGAGCTGGGGGCTATTAAACTTAAGGTAGCGGGTATTTTATTACGCGAGTCATCGCGTGGCGGAGATATGTTTAGCTTTGCACCACGCGTGATGATGCATATGCATGATGTGCCTGCAACCGAGCTGATTCAATTTGGCAGTCGCGTCAAATATCAATTAGTACTAGCGGGCAATGCGGAAAAACTTAAACAATTCATCAGGGAAATGACGCCCAATTTACAACGTGGCGAGCGTATTGAAGACGTAAAAACCGCACGGCCAGAGATACGGAGCGCACTAGACAAAGCAGAAATCTTTCTTGGATTAAGCGCGATGGTAAGCGTGGTGCTGGCTATTGTGGCTATGCTGCTTGCCAGCGCACCGTTTTTAGCACGCAGCCAAGAAACGGCCGCTTTATTTTGCTGCTTTGGTGCAAGTAAAGCCAATATTGAAAATATTATGTTGATTCAAACAGCGCTGCTGGCCGCAATTGGCGGCCTTGCTGGCTGCTTGCTTGGCTACTTAGTGCAATTTGGGTTAGCCCATTTTGCAGGAAAGTTATTTCTAGAAAACTTGCCAGCACCCAATTTAACACCCATAGCAATGGGTCTGCTATTAAGCTGTGCCATTTTGTTTGCCATCATGTTGCCGCATATTCGCGCGCTAAAAAATATCCCTACTATTCAAATTTTGCGACGGAATTTTGTGCTAAATCCTGACAAGATTTGGCTAAATTACTTGCCCGTGATTACTGTGATTACTGTACTGATTTTTTTATTAGCTAAAACGCCAGCATTGGCGCTGGCATTTTTAGCGGGTATTTTTGGCATCTGCTTAGTCGCTGGTGTTCTGGCCTATTGCTTGGCGTTAGCAATGCATCATGCTAGTCAAAATAAAGCTATATCCAATATTATCGGCTTGGGTATGGGCAATTTAAAACGAAGACTTGGCTTGTCCATTGCACAGATTATTGGTTTTAGTTTGGGTGCTATGGTGTTAATGCTGCTGGTGATGATTAAAACTGATTTGATGCAATCTTGGCAGTCATCTTTACCAGTGGATGCGCCAAACAGATTTATTATTAATATTCAAGAAAGCCAAGTTGATCCAGTTAAAACCTTTATTAAACAAATTTCTAACCAAACAAATCCACAAATATTCGCTATGATACGTGGCAGGTTGGTAGAAAAAAATGGTCAGCCCATTAGTGCTGAAATGTTCACGGAAGAACGTGCAAAACGCTTGGTGTCGCGTGAGTTTAATTTGTCTTCAGCCGCTAAAATGCAAGCTGATAACCAGATGCTGCAAGGCCGCTGGTGGCATGCTCATGAAGCCGCTGCACCACTATTATCTATAGAACAAGATATTGCAACTGCGCTAAATATCAAGCTGGGCGACACACTGACTTATGATATTGCTGGCAGTAAAATCACACTTACCGTCACCAGCATCCGCAAAGTTGAGTGGGATAGCATGCGGCCTAACTTTTTTGCTGTGACACCACCTGAAACTTTGGCTAAATTTAGTGCCAGTTATATGACTGCATTTTATTTGCCTAAGAGTCAAGATAACGCGCTTAATACGCATGTTGCAACAGTTTCCCAACTTTACCGTGATTGATGTTGCAAGCATGATGAACCAAGTGCGCGATATTATGAGCAAGCTATACATTGCAGTAAGCTTTGTATTTGGTTTTTGTGTGCTGGCTGGCGTTGTTGTGCTGTATGCCGCTCTGGTGGCTACACGTAGCGAGCGTTTACAAGAGGCTAGCTTGCTGCGTGCATTTGGCGCATCGCGTAAACAAGTATCGCTGATGATTCTCACTGAGTTTGTAAGCATTGCTGTAGCGGCCTCTATTGTCGCCGTGCTGGTCGCTAGCGGATTAAGTTATTATTTAAGCCGCTTTGTGTTAATTATTCCGTACCAATTTAACTTCTTATTAACGCTTAGTGTGCTTGTAATAGCGCTGGTGTTAATCCCGCTTGCTGCATGGCTAGTCATTCGCGGCTACTTAAATGTGACGCCAAAACAGTTGCTTAACAGCATTTAATCAGTGAGGCTTTCGTTGAAGGTTCAATTTAAAGAGCAAAGCATACATGAAAGTGTGGTTAATAGTGTCAACTCTCAAGCTACATCTCATTAACTTTCGATGCCCGCTTTGGGGTCGTAAGATGTCATTGGAAATGAAAAAGGCTAGCAACTATGCAAGCCTTAATAATGTGATGGTTCA
>CAVPAX010000006.1:0-393387 GCA_963701715.1 uncultured beta proteobacterium | reverse complement strand
GTGATGTTAAATTAATTGATTGATTTTTAAGCGCCATATGCAAACTCATGGCACTGGCTGACCCCATAAACAACGGTAGCCAGCACATTAAAAATAAGCAAATTAGCCGCTTCATGACTCTATGATATTAAATTGAGAAGATAAATTCAATTTATTCCGATACTGGTGCCTGATATCGTATATCTGTCACCTCAAACGCCTCATCGCCTTTAGGCGTTTGCACGCGCACCGTATCGCCCAAACCCTTTCCCCAGCATGGCTTTTGCTAATGGCGATACCCAGCTAATGTAGCCTTTGCTCGGTTCAAGCTCATCTTTGCCAACTATGCGATACACATGTTCGCTATCGTCAGCTAAATTAAACAAAGTTTCCTTGGCGCCAAAATATATTTTTTCTAAATGCTGCTGGCGGCCGGAATCCACCATACTCTGCCAAATCCATGCGTTTCATAAGATGCTTGCAGCGGCTATCAATCTGGCGTAAACGTCTCTTTCGTCGTTCTCGCTTCTATCGCCCATTACTAGCTGCCCAGGCCACTGTGCGTACTACTTCTGGCCTCTCAACCTTATAAAGCTGATGAAACTCTGCCTGCAGTGCTGCAAAACCCTCGGGGGTGATGTAGTTTTTTTCATCATTAATTGCTAAGGCTCCAGCCATCATTTAACCTTAATTACCAAACTCTTGCTTGTCTAGCAATTGCACATCGTGTACAAAAATAACTCGATTCGCCAAAACAATCCGTAGGAATACCTTTATGTTCTTCGTATATCAAGCGCACGCGTTTACCCACGGTTTCATTGATTCTTTTGGCGACATTTTTATCGCGCACCGTAAAATAAAACTTTTCCGCCTGTGTGCCTGGCATGGAGACCAGCACCAACTCGCCCTCATAGGTCTTACATATCCAACCTTTTTCCGAAAGCTTTTGCACATATCCGGCGCGTTCACCAGACGAATATACCCAGGATAAAGCTGCCCCATGTGTTGCAAGCACAAATAATGCAACTGGAATCAACAAAACCCAAATGAAATATTTAAAAATTTTATTAATCTGCGCCAGCATCCTGTTTTCCTTGTTTTAAGTGTTTTATTTGCTAAGCAATCATTATCCAATAGAATGACGCAATGTTAAACACCTTGATTCTTTTCCCTACTATTGCCCGGCTTGCGCGTAGCATACAAAAAGATATCGCTAAGCATCAGTTGCAGGCCGGAAGAGATTTGATGGGAAAGCACACCTGTACTTACGTTGTCACAATGGCTGGATAATTTAATCGAAAAAGGATTACTTTCAGGCCAAATTGCTGAACCAATGAGTCAGCTAAGCCTATTTAATGAACAAGTATTGTGGCAAGACGTTATTACAAAATCACTTCAAAAAAATACTTTTGGTGATTTGTTTGATGTTGCAGGCTTGGCCCGTACGGCGATTGAGGCGAACCGCTATGTAATCGCTTGGCATCTACGTGTGCCGCGTGAACATCAAACTGAGGAATCACGTCAATTTATGCAATGGCAGCGTGCGTTTCAGGAGCGCTGCAACGCGCTGAATGTGCTTGAAAGTGTGCGATATATTGATTGGCAGCTGGATTGTTTAAGCCTAATAACTGACCAGCTACCAGAGCGTATCAAGTTTGCCGGCTTTGACCAAACCGCGCCGCAGAGCAACGTATCGTGAAACTTTAACTAAGCATGGTGTGGAAGTAGCTAATATACGACAACACACCTAGAGTCTGCACAAACATTGCATACGACTTAGATAATCAAGAAGCCGAATGTCGCGCCGCTGTAGCTTGGGCAAAGCAGCAGCTAGATGCAAACCCAAATACAAAGCTTGCAATAGCCACGCCACAGCTTAATGAAATCAGAAACCAGTTGGCGGATTTATTAGATGATGTGTTTTATCCTGCTAGCCTACGCCCTGGCTTGGCAGATAATACGCGCTGCTATAACTTTTCCCTTGGTACACCGCTTGCGCAGCAACTTATCATTCAGGCAGCCTTAAACTTACTGCGCCTGTTTAGCAGCTATCAGCTAGAGCAAGCGGAGGTTTCAAGCATGCTGCTTTCTCCGTTTTGGTATTCCCACCAGCAAGAGGCTGATGCAAGGGCATTGCTGGACGCAAAAATGCGTGATCATTTACCTGCACAATTTAAATGGCGAATTTAATTCTTTTTGCCAAAAACCTAAATGAAAACAGTTTGAATATTGGTCGTTTGTTAGCTGATCCAAGCTGCTAACGCCATCGTTTCAAACAAAAAAACCGCTGCTTCACAATGGGCGAAGATACTCACCGATTTACTAAATACACTTGTTGGCCAGGTCAGCGCAGTTTAACCAGCCTGAGGTATCAGGTTGTTAATGCTTGGCAAAAAGCATTACTGCAACTAGGTAAACTTGATGTGCTTGGCAACAATTTATTGATGTCTGAAGCTATATATGCGATGCAGCTCATTTGCACCGAACAGATATTCCAGGCTGAAACCGAGGGTGATCCATCGATACAAATTTTAGGCATGATGGAAGCACCAAGCAAGCCTGTAGACGCCATGTGGGTAATGGGTATGAATGACCATGTTTGGCCTCCGCCAGCACGCCCTAACCCGCTATTGCCGGCATTTATACAGCGTGCAGCTAGGGTGCCGAATGCGGACAACAGCGTTCAAGCAGCATTTGCGGCAACAGTGCAAAACCGGATTCTGCACTCGGCTGGCTAAATTATTTTCTCCAGCAGCAAAACCGAGGGGGAAACTCAATTGCGTTGTTCCCCTTTAATAAAAGACATCTCTGTACTGGATGAAGCACCGCTTGCAGAAACACTAGCAGAGCAATTAAGTCAGCTAGGCAATGCAAATTTAGCGCATATTAATGATCACGTTGCGCCTGCTGTAGGCGCGGGCAGTCATGTTTCTGGCGGCACAAATTTATTCAAAGCGCAGGCAATTTGCCCAGCATGGGCGTTTTACCAATATCGATTAGGCGCAAAAGCCCTTAAAACACCCAGCAGCGGTCTGGATAGTATGGAGCGCGGCTCACTGGTACATGCGGTTTTGCAGCAGTTTTGGCAGCCCGATAAGAAGCATCGCCAATTTGCGGATTTGCGCGATATGAATGAAACTGAGTTCGCACAAGCTTTGAATTTGGCCGTTCGCAATGCATTGCGAGACTTTTCTGAAGCGAACAAAGCGATTTCAAACACGGTGTTGGAACTGGAACATGATCGGTTATACAAACTAATTGGCAATTGGTTGACTTACGAAAAAGAACGCAATATTGCATTCAGCATCGTCGCTTGCGAGGCCTCTAAAAAAATTGATATTTACGGAATCGAAGTATCCTTGATTATCGACAGAATTCATCGGTTAGAAAACGGCGGCATAGAGTTTGTTGACTACAAAACCGGTCAATTACCTAAAATGACAAGTTGGGGAGAAACGCGTATCACCGAGCCGCAACTACCTATTTATGCGACTTTCTGGGCCGATGCAGATCAGATTGTAGGCGTACATTTTGGCATGGTGAAAACGCTGGAACATGCTTTTGAAGGTGTTTCTGAGGTTGATTTTGAAGCTGAACCAGATAAAGGCAAACCTAAATTTATTCAAAACTTTGCTGATTGGCAAACCCTGCTAAGACACTGGAAATCCAGCATAGAAGCAATTGCACAAGAAATAAAAGCAGGTGAAGCTGCTGTGAAGTTTGAGGATGAAAACCTGCTGGCTTATTGCGAAGTGCTGCCGCTTTTAAGGTTACCAGAACGGCAATTGCAGTTTGAGCGATTTCAAAGTAGTGGCAACAAATGACAGACAAGTTAGAAATCGATGAAAAAAACCGCCTGCGCGCACTCGAACTCCGCTCTTTTATTGTCGAGGCGCCAGCCGGTGCGGGCAAGACCGAACTGCTCACGCAACGCTATTTGAAGCTGCTGCAAACCGTTAATGCGCCAGAAGAAATTATCGCCATCACCTTTACCAACAAAGCTGCCGCCGAAATGCGGCTACGTATTTTAGATAGCCTAGTCGCCGCTGACAATCAGACACCGCCGGATAAGCCGCATAAAAACATCACCTATGAATTGAGCCTGAAAGCCTTACAACATGCGCAATCCAAGCAATGGCAACTCATTGAGAACCCATCGTGCTTGCGTATTTTTACCATTGATAGTTTATGTGCACACCTGGCTCGACAAATGCCGCTGATGAGTCGTTTTGGCGCACAACCCAAGGTGACAGACGATGCGAGTATCTTATACACGCAAGCCGCCGAGCAAACGCTGGCTTTATTGGAAAATAGCGAACATGGTGATGCGGTAAAAGCTGCATTGCGTTATGTAGACAATGACGCGAATAAATTGTCTGATTTATTGGTAAAAATGCTCGCCATGCGCGATCAGTGGCTACATCAGGCACAACACGAAGTGAGCGCAAAATTGCTGCAAAACACTTTGCGCCACCTTGTTGAAGAAGAACTACATGACATCGCCCTTCCTCTGGCATTTCAACAACTATTAATGCCAATAGCCCGCTTTGCCGCTTCCAACTTGCCTTGCGAGCACGCTATCACTTTGCTCATCGATTGGGAAACGCCTATTCCGGCAACGCCGGAAGCGCTGCCGATGTGGCGCGCGCTGGCAAGTTTATTATTAACGGACAAAGGCGAACCGCGCAAGGAGGCTGGCCTAAACGTGAAATTTGGCTTCCCGCCCACCGAAGAAGGTAAATCGCAAAAACTGGCATTGGTGGAAGCGATTGCTGCAATTGAGAACGTGAGTGCTTTGCACCGTGTTCGCATGTTGCCAACCTTAGGCAAGGATGAAGTGAATTGGCAAATTATCACTGCGCTTTCTCAATTGCTCAATCTCGCAGTGGCGCAACTGTGGCTGGTGTTCCAGGGCGCAGGTGAAGTGGATTTTGTTGAAATTTCACAACGTGCAACACAGGCGCTCACGAATGATTTTGGCGAGCCGACAGATTTAGCGTTGAAGCTCGATTATCAAATCCAACACTTGCTGGTGGATGAGTTTCAGGACACCAGTCCCAGCCAAATTGAGCTGCTGAAGCAACTTACACTTGGCTGGCAGGCAGGCGATAATCGCACGCTTTTTTGTGTGGGCGATCCGATGCAATCCATTTATCGCTTTCGCAAAGCCAACGTTGGATTATTTATTGATGCGGCAGCTCACGGCATTGGAGACATCAAGCTGGAAGAGCTACAACTTTATCGCAACAACCGCTCTTGCTCTGCCATTGTGGATTGGATTAACACAACCTTTGCCCGTATTTTTCCCGCGCATGATGACGAAAAACAAGGCGCAATTCGTTACCGTGCCTTTATTGCAGGTTCAAAAGAAACTGCCCTGCAGGACAATATCCATGGGCATTCCAGCGGTGTAGAAATACATCCGGTTATTAAATTAAATAACGAAACAAACAGCGACGCGCAACAACGGGAAGCAGAAAATATCATCCGCATTATTCAGCGCGAACAAGCCGAAAATCCTCAGAAGAAAATTGCAGTTTTGGTGCGCGCCAAAAAACATTTGGGCGCCTTGGTGACCAAGCTGAGACGCGATCACCGAGAAATTCAATTTCAAGCGGTAGAAATCGAGGCGCTGGAAGGCCGTCAAGTCGTTCAGGATTTGCTTAGCCTCACGCACGCGCTGCATCATCGTGCAGACCGCGTGCATTGGCTGGCAGTGCTGCGCGCGCCTTGGTGCGGCCTCACCCTGCATGATTTGTACGCACTGGCAGGCAGCAACCATCATGTCACGATTTGGTCGCTGATGCAGCAAGACGAGATCGTGAATAGTTTATCTGCCGACGGGCAAACGCGATTAAATCATGTGCGCGATATTTTTACCGAGGCATTTTCCACACAGGGTCGCATTAACAATAGTCGATGGATTCGCGGCATTTGGCTGATGTTAAACGGTGCGGCTTGTTTGTGGGAGCAAAACGACATCGTCGATGTGCAGGCGTTTTTCAGCTGTATGGATGCACTGGATCGCAGCAACCAATTCTCGCCAGAACGTATGGAAGCCGAAATTACCAAACTTTTTGCGACAGCCGGCAGCACGGGTGAAAATTTGCAAATGATGACAATACACAAATCAAAAGGACTGGAATTCGACACAGTGATTTTGCCCGGTTTAGGCGCGACTACAGGCGGCAACAATGGTGATAAGCCATTGATTTTATGGGAAGAAGTTTCTGTAAATGAAAAACATGAACTGCTCGCTGCACCATACATTCCCAAAGGCCTGCGCGACGAAAGTGTGACTGCCTATGATTATCTGCAAATGCTGGAAAACGAGCGCGAAGCCAATGAAGCGGTGCGTGTATTGTATGTAGCTGCCACGCGTGCGGAAAGGAAGTTGCACTTGGTGGGCACTGCTAACCAAAACGCTAAGGGTGAAATAAATCCTATTAAAAAGAGCTACCTGGATTTACTATGGCCAGCACTGAGCCAACAATTTAAAACCATGGAATTACCTGAAAACTCAACTGAAACCGAAGATGAAATCGCCAATTTTGTACCCGATTTAATTCGGCAGAAACAACTGCAAATACCCGCCGCATTCCAACTGGAAGGAACCGCCGCAACCTTATTGAGTAAGCCACAATCCAACCAACTCTTGCCGCAAGCATCGCTCAATCTCTCCGCCGACGCAGGCTCTTTGGCGCATATATACATGGAAATGATTGCGAATGAAGGCTTGGAGCGCTGGCCTGCAAGCCGCATGGATATTGCCTTCCAGAGCATGCTTTTTTGGCTTATGCAACGCGGTCACGCTAAAAATGAAGCCGAAAAACAGGTGCCGCAGATTATCGCCGCACTCAAACAAACTATCAACAGCCCACAAGGCTCATGGATATTAGCTTCTAGAGCATCCACCCAAGCTGAATTAAGCATAACTGCGATAAATGATAATGCAGTGCAAGAGCATCGTATTGATTTAACTTTTGTGGAAAATGATGCTTTAACTAAAACCAAGATACGCTGGATTATCGATTACAAATTTGGTTTGGAAGTCACCGAAGCCAATGCGCACATTGCCGCACAATCTCACAAGCCACAACTGGAGCGCTATGCCGCCTTATTTGCAGATGAAAAACTACCAGTTAAACAAGCAGTATTTTTCTTAAGTTTAGGAAAGCTCATTGAAATTTAGTTTCTTCAGGTAGAATTCGCAACTATATGAAAATATTCTCTCTCCTTTATCAAAAAGTGATGGTTTGGTCTAGACTACCTAATGCGCAATGGTATTTAGGCGCATTAAGTTTTGCCGAATCTTCATTCTTTCCAATTCCTCCAGATGTAATGCTCGCTCCCATGAGCTTGGCAAACCCGTCTAAAGCGTGGTGGTTTGCCATTTTAACTACCATGGCTTCGGTATTAGGCGGCTTGTTTGGTTACTTGATTGGTGCAATAGCTTTTGATTTAATCGAGCCCTTTTTAAAAACAAGCAGCTACTGGGTGCATTTTCAAACCGCGGAGCTTTGGTTTAAAGAATGGGGCTTCTGGGCAATATTTGTCGCAGGCTTTTCACCCATCCCCTACAAAGTATTCACCATTGCAGCAGGCGCGCTCTCAATGGCAATTCTGCCGTTTACTATCGCCTCTTTAATCGGTCGAGGCTCACGGTTTTTTATTGTTGCAGGCTTGATGAAATGGGGCGGGGCGCGCATGGAGGCTAACTTACATAAATATGTTGACCGTATCGGCTGGGCAACCGTCATGCTGGTAGTGCTAGCTGTCTTGTTTTTTAAATGATGCCCGGTTCTAAACAAACTCTTTCAATAGCATTTTTACAAACTCCGTTCGGTGACTTACGTTACCCAATTGTACCGTAACACGCAATTTATCTGGTCCATTCATACGACAACGGCGATCGCGCTGCAGTAAATTAATCAGCTTCATCGGATCCAAGTCAGTATTTTGAGAAAATTGCAATTGCACTGCGCTATCAGACGCATCTATTTTGTTAATCCCAAGCGGTTTAGCAGCAATACGCAGTCTATGACATGCCAATAATGCTTCACCCTGCTCCGGTAGTAAACCAAAGCGATCAATCAGTTCCTCTTGTAGCGTATCCAGCTCATCGTCTGTATTAGCATTTGCCAGACGCTTGTATAGCACTAAGCGCTCATGCACATCTGGGCAATAGGCGTTTGTCAGCAATGCAGGTACGTGTAGATTGATTTCCGTCGTGATTCCGAGGGGTGCGTTTAAATCCGGTTCTTTGCCTGCCTTAAGTTGTTTTACAGCATGGTTGAGCATATCAGAATACAAATTAAAGCCAATTTCCTGCATCTCGCCGCTTTGGCTATCTCCTAACAACTCACCGGCACCGCGAATCTCTAAATCGTGCATTGCCAAGTGAAAGCCCGCGCCTAAATCTTCAAGCAACTGAATAGCATCCAGACGTTTTTGCGCTTGAGTTGTGATCTTTCGATCCGGCTCTGTTAACAAATAGGCATACGCCTGATGATGGCTGCGCCCTACTCTGCCTCTAAGTTGGTGCAGCTGCGCCAAACCAAACATGTCTGCCTTATTGATGATGATGGTATTAGCGGTTGGCACATCGATGCCTGTTTCAATAATGGTAGTACATAACAACACATTGAATCGTTGCTGGTAAAAATCGCGCATCACCGTTTCCAGTTCGCGCTCGCGCAGTTGCCCATGCGCAATGCCAATTCGTGCTTCAGGGGCGATTTTTTCCAGTTTCTCACGCATCACAAAAATAGTGTCGACTTCATTATGCAGAAAGTACACTTGGCCGCCACGCTTGAATTCGCGCATCATTGCCTCGCGAATGATGCCTTCGGAGTAATCTGTATGAAAGGTTTTAATGCTCAGCCGTTTTTGCGGCGGTGTGGCGATGACGCTAAACTCGCGCAGCCCTTCCATCGCCATACTTAGCGTACGCGGTATCGGCGTTGCGGTTAGCGTGAGCACATCAACCTCGGCGCGCATCGCTTTGAGCTGTTCTTTTTGGCGCACTCCGAAGCGATGTTCTTCATCCAGAATCACCAAACCGAGGTTTTTAAATTTCACGTCTTTTTGAATAAGACGATGCGTGCCAATGATAATATCCACTTTGCCATCTGCCAGATCAGCCAATGCTTGCGTTTGCTCTTTGGCCGTTCTAAAACGCGAAATTTCGGCAATTTTAATCGGCCACTCTGCAAAGCGATCACAGAAATTTTGATAATGTTGTTCTGCAAGTAATGTTGTCGGTACCAACACCGCCACCTGCCTGCCACCCATCACTGCTACAAATGCCGCTCGTAGAGCCACTTCTGTCTTGCCAAAACCCACATCGCCGCACACAAGCCTATCCATCGGGCGACCTGATTGCATGTCCTTGATTACATTCTCTATCGCTTCTAGTTGGTCTGGCGTTTCTTCAAACGGAAAACCCTCACAAAACGCTTCGTAATCTTTTAGACTCAAGGTAAACGCATGACCGCGCCGTGCGGCACGCTGAGCATAGAGATTCAGCAATTCCGCTGCAGTATCACGGATTTGTTTAAGTGCCTTTTTCTTGGCCTTTTCCCACTGCCCACTGCCAAGCCTATGCAATGGCGCACTCTCTGGTGGCCCCCCGGAATAACGAGAAATTAGAAACAATTGTGAAACTGGCACATAAAGCTTGTCGTCGCCATAATACTCCAGCAGCAGAAACTCAGTTTCACCTTCACCAAAATCCAGATTTACCAAGCCTTTATAACGTCCCACGCCGTGCTGTTCATGCACAATCGGATCTTCCAGATGCAGCTCGGATAAATCCTTGAGCATACCCTCTGTGCTGCGCGCTTTTTCATTTTCTCGACGACGTTGTTGGCGTACCGTGCCTGAATAAAGCTCGGACTCGGTGATTAATACGAACTCATCATTGACAAACCCGCTGTGTAAAGTTGACACGCCGAGCATTAAAGATTGCTGGCTAGCCTCAAACTCCTGCCAGGTCTCGCATGTTGGCATTGGCAGGTCATATTCCGTAAACAATTGTGCCATCGTCTCACGGCGACCAAGACTTTCAGCAGTAATCAAAACGCGTTTATTAGTTGATTCGGTAAAGGCCTTTAATTTATGCAAAGGCTGCTCAGCCCGCCGCTCAATTTCCAGCGCTGGCAATGGGTTGCCTGCTTCAAGCGTTAAGATTAAGGTTGGATAATCATGCGTTTGCGCAAAAAAATCATCGGTCTTAATCAACAAATTTTCTGGCTTCAGGATTGGCCGTTCTGCATCGTGTGCCAATAATCGATATCTTGAGCCTGCATCAATCCAGAACTGCTGTGCGGCTTTATCCAAATTGCCATGTAAACAAAGATTGGCGTTATTTGGTAAATAATCCAGAAATGTTGAGGTTTCATCAAAAAATAGCGGCAAATACCATTCTATGCCGCCACTAGCCACGCCTTTGCTCACGTTTTTATATATGGTTGCGCGCTGGGGATCGCCTTCAAACTGTTCTCGAAAGTTGCTTCTGAACTTGCTGATGCCCGCTTCATCCAGAGGAAATTCGCGCGCCGGCAACAGTCTGATCTCCGGCACCGGGTATAGACTGCGTTGGGTATCAATGTCAAATGTTCGAATCGTTTCTATTTCATCATCAAACAAATCGATGCGGTAAGGCAGCACGCTACCCATAGGAAACAAATCTACCAAACCGCCGCGCACGCTGAACTCCCCCGGCGAAATCACCTGACTGACATGATGGTAACCCGCTTGCGCGCATTGATGGCGCAGCGCCTCCAAATTGAGGTTCTGACCTTTTTTCAGCATAAACGTATATGCCGACATAAAAGCCACTGGCGGTAAACGCAATAAAGCCGTAGTTACCGGCACAATCACCACATCGCATTGACTCTGGCTGATTTTGTATAAAGTCGCTAAGCGTTCGGAGATCAAATCAGGATGCGGAGAGAACACATCGTAGGGTAAAGTTTCCCAATCCGGCAGCAAATGCACGCTCAAATCTGGCGCAAAATAAGGCATTTCATCCAGCAAGCGCTGCGCCTCGAAAGCGCTGGCAGTAATAATCACCAACGGTACCGGTTTAATTTCTGGTGTTGTTTTTAAGCGACATGCAAGTAAAGCAAGAGATAAGCTATCTAACCCATTGGCAGAATAAGAAAAACGGCTTTTTTGCCCCAGCTTAGGCGGTGATAACTGCATAAATGAACTTGAAAATGGCTTGGTTTAAAATCGGATTTTACCTATTATAACTGTAAGCATGTCGCATCAATTAAGCCTATTTAATTAAACTTAATTCCAATTAAGCCAAAAATAAAAAAACATTGAGGAGACAGACATCATGAATGACAAGCAACTTGTCGCAATTCATGCGGCAAAGTACGTCAAAGATGGCATGTTGGTGGGGTTAGGCACTGGTTCAACGGCTAACTACTTCATCGAGGAACTGGCGCGTCGCCAATCGGAAGAAAATCTCAAAGTCACCACCCTCGCCAGTTCACATATGAGCATGATTAAAGCGCAAAGCTTAGGGTTAAATGTCATCGCGCTAACACAGGTTGCAGAAATCGATTTATACGTGGATGGTGCAGATGAAATCACGCCGGACATGACGTTGCTTAAGGGACGCGGTTACGACTTGGTGCTGGAGAAACTGCTTGCCAAGGCAGCTAAGCGATTTATCGTGGTTGCCGATAAAAGTAAGTTGGTGGATCGTATCGGCACCAATTATGCCATTCCCGTTGAAGTCATGCCCTTTGCTTGGAAGGCTGCCAAACGCAGCCTAGAAGCAGCCGGGGGCGTAGGCGAGCTACGAATGAACGTTGCCAAAGATGGCCTGTCTATCAGCTCCTACGGTAGTTTGATACTTGATATGGCATTCGATAAATCCATCCCGGAGGAATCGCTCAATCACCTGATTAACAATACGCCGGGTGTAGTCGAGCATGGCATCTTTCGTGGATTGGCCAACGCAATATTGATTTCTGGTGATGGTAAAGTTGAAGAGCGCTGGAAATAAATCAAATCCCTCGAGACTAATTTTTGTTTATATTACGCAACATTATAATTTTTTTATTGCTGCTCATTGCTGGTTGCGACAAGCCTAGCGGCCTTCCCACACCCCAAACAGGCTCAGAGGTAGCAGCTCAAAAAGACAAAGTTATCACTTTTGTCACCATGAATAGCCCTAATACTTACTTCGTTAATAGCAATAACGAATTTGCCGGGCTTGAGTACGATCTGGCCAAACTTTTTATTCAGGAGCTGGACGACGGTACGCAATTAAAATTTATTGTGGAAAAGCATATCGATCAAGTTTTACCAAATTTATTAAATGGCAAGGCGGATATTGCGGCGGCTGACATCACCGTGACGGAAGCGCGTAAGAAGAAATTCTATTTTACAACTTCGTACCAAGACGTTCAGCAACAGATAGTTTACAACAAGGAAACCAATAAGAAACCTCCCAAAAACTTGAAAGATTTGGTAGGTCTAGCCATTGCCGTACCAAGCGGCACCAGCTTTGTTGAGCGACTTGTAAAACTACGTAAAACTGAACCCGGCCTGATGTGGGAGGAGCGCGATGACGCGAACTCTGAAAAATTGATGGTGGAAGTGGCCAATGGCGATATTGAATATACGATTGCCGATAGCCACCTGGTTTCTATTTTGCAAAATTTCTACCCTAATATAGGCGTGGCTTTTGCGATTGGCGAACCGGAGAAAATCGCGTGGGCGCTCTCTAAAGATTCTGACCCAATGTTGCTAGAAAAAACCAACGCGTTTTTTACTAAAATTAAAAAAGATGGCACTCTGCGCAATTTGATTGACCGTTACCATGGCAATGCAAAACGACTTAACCAGCTGGATATTAAGACTTTTCTTGTCAATAGCAATAGGCTGCTACCCAAATATATTCATTTGTTTAAACAAGCGCAGGAAATTACCGGGATCGATTGGCGCCTACTTGCAGCCATTAGTTATCAGGAGTCTCATTGGGATACTTTCAGCACCTCTCCTACCAATGTGCGTGGCCTGATGATGCTGACAGAAGCGACGGCCGACCGTATGGGTGTTACCGACAGGCTGGATCCTAAACAAAGCATCCCGGCCGGCGCAAAATACATAAATCTACTTATAGACACTATTCCCGAGCGCGTTCCGCAACCAGATCGCACGTATATGGCGCTTGCAGCTTATAACATTGGTTACGCACATGTAGAAGATGCACGGGTACTGGCACAACGTCTAAAGCTAAATCCTGATAGCTGGGCAGATGTGAAGAAAACTTTGATGATGCTCACCAATCCAGACTACTACTTAAATGCTAAATATGGCTACTGCAGCTGTGGTCAGCCAGTGATTTTTGTAGAATCAATACGTAGCTATCAAAACATATTAGAACGCTATCAACCCAGCCATAATCCTAATCAAGATGATTACAAGATTGCACGCGTCCATCAAATTCTAGCAGCTAACTAACAATCAGTTTTTGCAGCCCACCCATGTATGGGCGCAGCATATGCGGCACCGTTACACTGCCATCAGCATTCTGATAGTTCTCTAACACTGCCACAAGTGTTCGCCCTACCGCCAAACCGGAACCATTCAGTGTATGTACGAGTTCAGGCTTGCCATTTTCATTTCTGAAACGCGCTTGTAAACGACGTGCCTGAAAAGCCTCGCAGTTAGAAACTGAAGAGATTTCACGATAGGTATTCTGCGCCGGCAACCAGACCTCCAGATCATAAGTTTTAGCCGCGCCAAAGCCCATATCGCCTGTGCATAAGCTCACGACACGGTAAGGCAATTCCAGCGCTTTCAAGATATTCTCGGCATGTCCGACCATTTCCTCTAATGCCTCATAGCTCTTGCTCGGATGCACAATTTGCACCATCTCTACCTTGTCGAATTGATGCTGGCGTATCATGCCTTTAGTATCTTTACCATAAGAACCGGCTTCGGAACGGAAACAAGGCGTATGCGCAGTCAGCTTAATCGGCAAGGCTTCCAACGGCACGATTTCATCACGCACGGTGTTGGTAAGCGTCACTTCAGAGGTCGGAATCAGATATAAAGGCTCGCTTTCACCTTCTTGACCGCCTTTTTTCGCTGCAAATAAATCTGCCTCAAATTTTGGCAACTGCCCAGTACCGCGTAGCGTTTCGGCATTCACAATGTATGGCGTATAACACTCGGTATAGCCATGCTGCTCGGTTTGCGTATCCAGCATGAATTGCGCTAATGCTCGGTGTAACCTGGCCACCTGCCCGCGCATCAGGGTAAAGCGTGCGCCAGAAAGTTTCGCACCTGTATCAAAATCCAAGCCCAGTGGCGCGCCAACATCGGTATGGTCTTTGATTTCAAAATCAAATATGCGTGGAACGCCTACTTTGCGCACTTCAATGTTATCAGCTTCAGATTTACCCACTGGGCACACTTTCATGTGGCAGGTTAGGTACATCCAGCAACAGTTTCTGCAATTCCCATTGAAGAATAGCAAAGCGCTCCTCATCTGCCTTAAGTTGCTCACCCAAGCCTAGCGACTTCCGCCATGATGGCGCTTGTATCCTCGCCTTTGGCTTTCGCTATGCCAATTACTTGGAGGCATTATTGCGCTTGGCTTGTAGCTCTTGTGTACGCGTTTGAACTATTTTCCGCTCTTGCTCTAAGGCAGAAAATGCCGCTGAATCAAACTCAAATCCGCGTTTTTTTAATTGGCTCACAACGCCGTCTAAATCATTTCTTAATGCTTGAATATCTAACATGCGATTCCTATTTCTTTACTTTTTTGTTTAATTCTTTAAGGTCAAGCTCTTTAAGATGAGCCAATTTTTCCGCTTATTTTACCTTCCAAACCGCGTGGTGTGGGTGTATAAAATTGCGGCGCAGTCATCTCGTCTGGAAAATACTGCTCGCCTGCTGCGTAAGCTTCAGGCTCGCTGTGGGCATAGCGGTATTCTTTTCCGTAATCCAAGGCCTTCATCAGTTTGGTAGGTGCATTGCGTAAGTGTAACGGCACAGACCGCGATTTATCATTGCCCACAAAGGCTTTGGCCTGATTATAGGCGTTATAAGCCGCATTGCTCTTGGGTGCGACAGCCATGTATATCACAGCGTTTGAAAGCGCCAATTCACCTTCCGGTGAGCCTAATCGCTCGTAAATGTTGCAGGCTTCCAATGCCATCGTCTGCGCACGCGGGTCAGCCAGACCGATATCTTCTATCGCCATACGTATGATGCGGCGCCCTAAATACAACGGATCTGCACCGCCGTCTATCATGCGTAAAAACCAATAAAGCGCTGCATCCGGATTGCTGCCGCGTACCGATTTATGCAAAGCAGAAATCTGGTCGTAAAACGCTTCGCCGCCTTTATCAAATCGGCGCAGTTTTTCCGCCATCGTGGTTTGTAAAAAGGCTTCGTCAATTTGCGTGATGCCAGCCCCGGAAGCTGCATTGAATAAGCCCTCGGCAAAATTCAGCAAGCGCCTAGCATCGCCGTCAGCATAGGATAATATCTGCTCACGTACCTCATCCGCTATTGTGAGTTTCTCAGCAACCAACAGCCTCGCCCGCTCTAGCAACACGGCCAGCTCCGCCTCCGACAGACTATTCAGCACAAACACTTGCGCGCGGCTTAAAAGCGCGCTGTTGACTTCAAATGAAGGGTTTTCGGTCGTTGCCCCAATAAAGGTAATCAACCCGCTTTCCACGAAAGGTAGAAAAGCGTCTTGCTGGCCTTTATTGAAACGGTGCACTTCATCCACAAATAGGATAGTTTTTCGGCCATGCTGCTGCAAGGCAAGCTCTGCACGCTCTACTGCATCGCGAATATCCTTGATGCCAGATAGCACGGCAGAAATAGGGATAAAATCGGCATCGGCAGTATTAGCTATTAATCTCGCCAATGTAGTTTTGCCCACACCTGGCGGCCCCCACAAAATCATAGAGGGCAATTTGCCTGATTCAAACGCCAGGCGCAATGGCTTATTCTCACCCAACAGGTGCGATTGTCCAACTACTTCATCTAAGGTTTTAGGTCGGAGCTGTTCTGCAAGTGGCGCTTGTGGCATTACAGGTTGAAATAAGCTGTTCACTTAATTTCTCAGATCAATTCTATTCACCCACCACATCAACACCTTTGGGCGGCGTAAACAAGAATGTCGAGTCTTGTAAAACTGGGTTACGTTCTACTTCATTAAACGTAATGTGAGTAATGTGGTTAAAACTGTCGTAAAGTTCCATTTTACGCAGTTTGTCTGCCTTAAATCCAAGCAGCACACGTTCAAAACCGCTTTCTTTATCCTTAGGCAAGGCCAGCACCCAGGTCAGCCCATCTTTACGGACAGCGTTTTTTAGAGTGAAGCTTTCTTCCACGCCCTTACCGCCCGCCAACATAGCGGCTGGACTTGAACCCAGCGTTTTGCTCAATTCCCGAATCGTCACTTGCTGCAGTTCGATGTCAAATAAAAACACTTGTTTGCCATCGCTCACAATCTGCTGCTCGTATGGTTTTTTATAGTCCCAGCGAAATTTGTTAGGACGTTGCAACTGCATCGTACCTTCTACTTCCTGCTCCTTGCGGCCTTGTTTGTCATTCACTACTTGCTGAAACTGCGCGCGCATGGTGTTTGTGTTATTAAAAAAGTCCAACAAGCTGGAAACACCATCCGCCGCCGCAAGATTGGTAAATATACTTAAAATAATAAATAAAATTCTACTCGTCACTCATACTGCCTTTAGCTAATACTTCTCGATTCCCATTACTCTGCATCGCAGAAACCAAACCTGCACGCTCCATATCTTCTATCAAGCGCGCCGCACGGTTGTAGCCTATTCGAAGTTGGCGCTGTACCGATGAAATGCTCGCGCGCCGCGTTTTAAGCACAATCGCCACAGCCTCATCGTAAAGCGGATCTTTTTCCGCGCCGTCATCGCGAAACTCGCCAAGCTCACTGCTGCCTTCTGTTTCATTGGTCAAGATGCCTTCAATATAGTTCGGTTCACCCATCGCTTTTAAGTAATTCACCACCTCGTGCACCTCATGATCGCTCACGAATGCGCCATGAATCCGTTGCGGGTAACCACTGCCTGGCGGCATATAGAGCATGTCGCCCTGGCCTAATAACGCTTCAGCGCCCATTTGGTCTAATATAGTGCGCGAATCGATCTTGCTGGACACCTGAAAGGCCACGCGGGTTGGGATATTTGCCTTAATCAAGCCGGTAATCACATCAACCGAAGGGCGCTGTGTCGCCAATACCAGATGGATGCCGGAAGCACGCGCTTTTTGTGCCAAACGTGCAATCAGCTCTTCCACTTTTTTGCCAACCACCATCATCAAATCAGCAAGTTCATCAATCACTACGACGATCAGCGGCATTTCTTCCAATGGCTCCGGCGCATCCGGTGTCAGGCTGAATGGATGCGGGATTTTCTCGCCTGCTTTTTCAGCATCTTTGATCTTTTGATTGTACCCAGCCAAGTTCCGCACACCTAAGCTAGACATAAGCTTATAGCGGCGCTCCATCTCGGCCACGCACCAATTCAGCGCATTAGCCGCTTGGCGCATATCCGTCACTACCGGTGCCAACAAATGCGGAATACCTTCGTAAACCGAAAGCTCAAGCATTTTCGGATCAATCAAAATCATGCGGACCTTGCTGGCTTCCGATTTATACAGAAAGCTTAAAATCAGCGCATTAATCGCCACCGATTTGCCTGAGCCAGTCGTACCTGCCACCAGCACATGCGGCATTTTGGCTAAATCAGCCACTACTGGTTTGCCGGCGATATCTTTGCCCATTGCAATCGCAATCGGTGAGTGCATCTCTGCGTATACCTGACTGCTCATGATTTCTGATAAAAATACGATTTGGCGTTTTGGGTTTGGAATTTCCAGACCCATGCAGCTTTTACCGGGAATCGTTTCTACCACACGGACACTGACGACCGACAACGCACGTGCCAGATCGCGTGCCAGATTGGTAATTTGGCTGCCTTTTACGCCTGCTGCCGGTTCAAACTCAAAGCGCGTAATCACTGGGCCGGGCTGGGCTGAAATGACTTTTACCTCAATGCCGAAATCCATGAGTTTTCGCTCAATCAGCCGCGAAGTGAAATCAAGCGTTTCATCCGATGGCAGTTCTACCGTATTGTTCGCTTCGTCCAGCAGATGCAACGGCGGCAAGGTAGAGTCCGGATCTGAAGCAAATAACGTGGTTTGTTTTTCCTTTAACACGCGCTCGCTTTTTGCTATCTCGGTCTGCGGCGCTTTAATCTCAAGCGGCGCACGGTCTTCGATACGTTTGCGCTCAAGTTCTACAAACTCTTCACGTTTAAGTTCGACTTCCTTACCAACTTTTCTATCCTGCCAATCATAGTATTTGTTATAGGCCCATTGATAACTGGCAATTAAACCGGCACCGAGTTTCTCGGTCATCATAATCCACGACCAGCCTGTAAATAGGCTGAAGCCGATAGCGAATAACAGCAATAACAGCATGGTAGAACCGGCAAAGCCGAACATGTCACGCAGAACACCGTCTACCGCATTACCCAGCATACCTCCCGGCTCGAGCGGCAGTGCGGCTGGAAAGCCAATCAGATGTCCGGCCTCCAGCGCGCTGGAAGATATTAGCAGCAAGCCGAAACCAACCAGATTGAATACTAAGAACGGACGCTCAGAAATGGTGAGCTCTAATCGGTGATACATCAGCCACACACTGTATAAGGCAAGCACCACCCACCACCATGCAGAAAATCCGAACAGGTAAAGCAGCATATCGGAAATCCACGCCCCTACCGCACCACCGGCATTGTGTATAACAGCGTTCTCACTCGCCATATGCGACCATGAAGGGTCTTGCTTGTCATATGTTATTAAGATTGTCGCAAGATACAAGCCAACTAATACTTGACCCAGCCACCAGGCTTCGCGAACCAGTTTAGCGCCATGCAGTTGGGTTGGGCTTAGCGGCGCTTCTATACGGCCGTTTAAAGCGGATGATTTTTTATTAAAAAACAATATGTTACAAACCTTAAAAAATAGTCGCGTACAATTAAAATTAATTGTTGATTATAGCAAAATCGAATTGCGTAAAGTGTGTCTAAAAACTAAAATTATGCTAATTAAATCCTAAGAGGAATAATCATGGATATCGGCATTAAAGAACAAGATAGAAAAGCAATTGCTGAAGGTTTATCAAGATTGTTGGCAGACACATATTCTCTGTATCTCAAAACACACTATTTTCATTGGAACGTGACAGGCCCGATGTTCAACACCTTACACTTGATGTTTGAGACACAATATAATGAGCTGGCGTTAGCGGTGGATCTGGTGGCAGAACGCATTCGTTCTCTCGATATTTATGCCCCCGGCACTTATAGCCAATTTGCGAAACTGACTTCAATAAACGAATCCAAAGGCGTACCTAAAGCCAATGACATGATTGCCGAACTGGTAGCAGGCCATGAGGCGGTTTGCCGCACTGCGCGCAGCGTGTTTCCTGCGGCGGAAAAAGCAGCCGATGAAGCAACTGCAGATTTATTGACTCAACGTTTACAGATACACGAAAAGACAGCTTGGATGTTACGTAGCTTGCTTGAAAAATAAGCAATTAACC
Source organism: uncultured beta proteobacterium (assembly GCA_963701715.1). Lineage (GTDB taxonomy): Bacteria > Pseudomonadota > Gammaproteobacteria > Burkholderiales > Methylophilaceae > Methylotenera_A. The sequence goes on along the minus strand of CAVPAX010000006.1, from coordinate 373,772 downwards.
TCACCTTAAATTACAAATCAGAAAACACTAGAAAGTAGTTCACATGGCAACACGTCACGCCCATCTTCTCATTCTCGGTTCTGGCCCAGCGGGCTATTCTGCGGCGGTTTACGCAGCACGCGCCAACCTGAAGCCCGTACTCATCACCGGCATCGCACAAGGCGGCCAATTGATGACCACCACCGAGGTGGACAACTGGCCTGCCGATGCCGATGGCGTGCAAGGCCCAGAGCTGATGGAGCGCTTTCAAAAGCACGCTGAGCGCTTTAACACCGAAATGATTTTTGACCATATTCATACGGCGCACCTCAAAGAAAAACCAATTCGTCTGGTGGGCGATAACGGCGAATACACCTGCGACGCGCTGATTATCGCGACAGGCGCATCGGCACAATATTTAGGTTTACCAAGTGAAGAAGCATTCAGCGGCAAAGGCGTATCTGCCTGTGCGACCTGCGACGGTTTTTTCTACCGTAATCAAGAGGTTGCAGTGGTCGGTGGCGGCAATACGGCGGTGGAAGAAGCGCTCTACCTCGCCAATATCGCCAGCAAAGTCACGCTGGTGCACCGCCGCGATAAATTCAAGGCCGAAGCCATTATGGTAGATAAACTGATGGCGCGCGTTGCCGAAGGAAAAATTGCGCTGGAACTCAACAGCACGCTGGATGAAGTCCTAGGCGACAATACCGGCGTGACTGGCATGCGCGTTAAAAATACGCAAACTGGCGCGACCAAAGATATCGCGCTTAAAGGCGTGTTTATTGCCATTGGCCATAAACCGAATACCGACATTTTCGCCGGACAGCTTGAGATGGAAGGTGGCTATATCGTCACGCAAATGGGTCGTACAGGCAACGCCACTGCCACAAGCGTACCCGGCGTATTTGCCGCGGGCGACGTGCAGGACCACATCTATCGCCAAGCCGTGACCAGTGCAGGTACCGGCTGTATGGCGGCGCTGGATGCAGAACGTTATTTAACCAGTCTGAAATAACATAAAATAACCGGCCTGCAAGCCAATAACTATCGGCCTGCAGGCCGATGCTTTTTCCTTCTGGCAAGCGGGGTTAATATCTCACATCATGAGCGCGGACGAGAAAGAACCGGAAGATTTACACCTCTTTCCACGAGGCGGTGAAAGACGCGCGCCCGCTCAACGTTGAACCTATTCACACGCCCAAAGCGCGCCCCAAACCTGTCGCCAAGCACTTTTTGCGCGATGAAAAGCAAGCGCTGCGCGACTCACTCAGCGACGACTACATTCCCGCACATGAGCTGGAAAGCGGCGAAGAGTTGCTTTACCTGCGCGAAGGGCAATCGCCCCAATATTTTAAGCAAATTGCGCCGCGGCTTTTGGGTGGTGCAAGCGCAAATCGATTTACATGGCTTGATTACCGACGAAGCGCGCCTGTACGTGGCCGATTTTTTAAACTCCTGCAAAAAACGCAATATCCGCTGTGTGCGCATTGTGCATGGCAAAGGCTTAGGCTCGCGCAACCGCGAACCGGTGCTTAAACACAAACTTCGCAGTTGGCTGATGCAGCGCGATGAAGTCATCGCCTACGCGCAAGCCAAGCCAGAAGACGGTGGTAGCGGCGCAGTGATTGTGTTGTTGAAGGCCTAGAAAAATAACATGCATAAATTTCAACTACTTACAATTTATTATTATACTGACCCAGGGTCCGTATAATAACTATTAAGCTTCTATGACAACTGAAACCTAATAACATGACCAGAATCGAGATGCAAGTGGGTATTAGTCGGCCGACTTATTCTGTCCTTCGGCGATATCGAAAACATTACCTACTAGGCCTGCTCCAACTTTCGTAATATTCCTTTTTAGCACTTATTGTTGGTTTTGGCTGCACGAGTTGATCAACTTTTGGAGACTCTGAAAGAGGCCAGGGACAAGTGTTGATCCGCGTTAGAATACGCGTATGACGATGTTTTTGAGCCACGTTCTTGTTGCAAATAAGTAGCGAAATCAGAAAAGTGGGCACAGTCAGTTAATGCTCGTAGGTTTATAAACACCCATTGGCCGGATATTGATCACATCAATTTATTTATCCTGGAAACGCAAGAACACGATCAAGGTCTTGTCGCCGAAAAATTGAGCGCGTCTACTGACGAAGTCGAAGATTGTCATAAGACCTGTACTGCCTACGATGATTTTTAGGGATAATTGGGCACAAACTTTTTGAGCGGATTGACGCTGAGCATTCAGGCTTCGAAATAGCCGCTCCGACTTATCGTTCCGCTCGGACCTGCGCCAACAGCACGCAGACGGTTAACTCAAACGTTAAAGCCCCAACTCACTCAAACTTGCATGGTCATCTGGCCGGCGGCCTAGTGGCCAAAAGAATTTGCGTTCAGTTTCTTTAATCGGTAAATCGTTGATGCTGGCATAGCGCAGTTCCATTAAACCATTGGCGTCAAACTGCCAATTCTCGTTACCGTAGCTTCTAAACCAATTGCCCGCATCATCATGCCACTCATAGGCAAAGCGCACGGCGATGCGGTTATCATAAACGCCCACAGCTCTTTAATCAGGCGGTAATCCAGCTCTCTCGCCCATTTGCGCGTTAAAAATTCCACAATCTGCGCGCGACCTTTAGGAAACTCCGCGCGGTTGCGCCATTGCGAATCTGGCGTATACACTAATGAAACACGCTGCGGATCGCGGCTGTTCCAGCCATCTTCCGCCATGCGCACTTTTTGGATGGCGGTTTCACGCGTGAATGGTGGCACGGGCGGGCGAACTTCAATCTCGGCATTCATCGTTTTCTCCTGTCAATCTTAGGTTTAATCCTCGGCGATAAAACCGCCGCTTTGGCGCGCCCAAAGGCTTGCGTATAGCCCTTTTTTAGCGAGTAATTTTTTATGCGTACCTTCTTCGATAATCTTGCCATCATCCAGCACAATCAGCCTATCCATCGCGGCAATGGTGGAAAGCCGATGCGCAATGGCAATCACGGTTTTGCCTTCCATCAGCTGATACAAACTGCTTTGTATCACCGCCTCAACTTCGCTATCCAGCGCACTGGTGGCTTCGTCCAATAATAAAATCGGCGCGTCTTTCAGCATCACGCGCGCAATGGCGATGCGCTGGCGCTGCCCGCCCGAGAGTTTCACCCCGCGCTCACCCACGTGGGCATCGTAACCACTGCGGCCTTTTGCATCACGCAATCCGAGAATAAACTCGTGCGCCTCAGCCCGCTTGGCTGCGGCAATCATTTCCGCCTCGTTAGCGTCCGGGCGGCCATAAAGAATATTGTCACGCACGCTGCGGTGCAGCAAAGATGTATCCTGTGTGACCATGCCTATGCTCGCGCGCAAGCTGTTTTGCGTCACAGTATTGATGTTTTGACCATCAATCAAGATAGCGCCGGATTCCACCTCGTAAAAACGCAGCAGCAGATTTACTATAGTGGATTTACCCGCGCCGGAACGCCCTACAAGCCCGACTTTTTCACCCGGTTTGATGTGCAAATTAAGCGTTTTTAACAGCTCTTTATGCCCTTCTTTAACTTCACGGCCATAATTAAAATTAACCGCTTCAAACTTGATTTCACCTTGGCTTACTTGCAGCGGTTTTGCATCTGGCATATCGATAATTTTATTGTGTGTGGTGAGCGTGTTGATGCCATCTTGCACTGTGCCTACTTGTTCATAGAGCGATGTCATTTCCCACATCACCCAATGTGAGATACCGTTTAAACGTAATGACATGGCCGTAACCGCCGCCACACCACCCACGCCCACCTGGCCATAACTCCATAGCCACAATGCCAGGCCGCCTGCACCAAGAATCAGCAGCATATTCAGCAGATGATTGATCGTTTCCACCGTACTCACGAGGCGCATTTGCTGATGCACTGTGCCCAAAAACTCATGCATGGCGGTTTGTGCATAACCTGCCTCTCGACCAGCATGTGAAAAGAGTTTGACCGTACTGATATTAGTGTAGGCATCGGTAATGCGGCCTGTCATAAGGCTGCGCGCATCGGCCTGCTGCTGTGAAACCTTGCTTAACCTGGGCACAAAATAAAATAAAGCGCCTGCATACAATACAAGCCATGTTAAAAATGGCCAGATAATCAATAGGTTAAAACTGCCTACTACCGTTACCATCGTGGCAAAATAAATCATCACGAACACCAGAATATCCGCCACAATAAACCACACATCACGCACTGCTAGTGCAGTTTGCATGACCTTTGCGGCAACGCGCCCTGCAAATTCATCCTGATAAAAACTCATGCTTTGATTAAGCATAAGCCGATGGAAATTCCAGCGCATACGCATCGGGAAAACACCTGCCAGCGTCTGGTGTTTAAGCATGGTCTGCAAACCAATAAACACGGTGCTTGCGATTAAGATAGCGGCCAACCAGATAAGATGCGTACCTTCGCGTTCCCACAGCTGGGCAGGCGGAATACTAGCCAGCCAATCTACCACTTTACCCATCATGGCAAACAGCAAAGCCTCGAACGCACCGATTACGGCGGTTAGCAATGTCATGCCCAATAAATATGGGCGCAACCCCTGCGTGCAACCCCAGGCAAACGCCCAAAAGCTTTTGGGCGGTGTAGTAATCAAGCCTTCAGGAAAAGGCTTGGCAAGCTGTTCAAACCATTTAAACATGATTATTTTTGTAGAATAGTACAGACAGCTTCGGCTGCGATACCTTCACCGCGGCCGGTAAAGCCAAGCTTTTCGGTAGTGGTACCTTTGACATTGATTTGTGAAATATCCACATTACAATCGGCCGCGATATTGGCACACATTTGTGCTGTATGGGGACTGAGTTTCGGCGCTTCGCAGATTACTGTTGTATCAATATTGCCAACGGTAAAGCCTTTATTGTTGAGCAAACCCACTACGTGCCTTAACAGCACGCGTGAATCGGCATCTTTATAGCTTTTGTCACTTGGCGGAAAATGCTTACCAATATCACCGAGCGCTGCCGCCCCAAGAAGCGCATCACAAATGGCGTGCAGTAATACATCGGCGTCCGAATGGCCATCCAGGCCTTTGTCATGGGTGATTTCTACGCCGCCAATGATGCATTTGCGGCCTTTAACCAGCGCGTGTACATCAAAGCCATGCCCAATACGTATCATGTTTTCACCTCACTTGTTTGCACGGCAAACAGCAACTCAAGCAGCGCCAGATCTTGCGGATAAGTGACTTTTAAATTACGCAGCTCGCCCTGCACCAGTTTTGGCTGAAGGCCAAGCGCCTCAATGGCTTCAGCTTCGTCAGTTGGTGTACCGGTAAAACTTTCTAAAGCGGATTTTAAGGTTGAAAAACGAAACATTTGCGGCGTCTGCGCTTGCCATAAGTCGGCTCTTGGAATGGTTTTATTCACACGGTTGTCCTGATTAGCCTGCTTGAGTGTGTCAGCTAATGGCATTGCGAGCAAGCCACCAACTTCATCGTTTTCTAGCGTATTGAGTAATTCATCAAGCAGCTGATTAGTTAAGCCGGGCCGTGCGGCATCGTGCACCAGAATCCAATCGTCTTCGTTCACCTGCGGCGCAATCGCTTGCAAGGTATTCAGCACTGTTTCGCTTCGGCTTTCGCCGCCGGTGTATTGCAATTTAAGTTTGCTTGAGGGATCAAGTGTCAAAGTGCGCCAGAAAGCGTCATCCGGGCTCAAGGCCACGTGAATACTGGCAATGCGAGGATTATTAAAAAACACATGTATGGTGTGCGAAATAATCGGCTTGCCGGCCAATGGCAGATACTGCTTGGGTAAGGCATTAGCCATACGGTTGCCGGTGCCTGCTGCAGGGATAATTACATGAAAAAACGCCATGCATAAGTTTAGCATGGCGTTAAATTCAAAGCTAAAAATTGAAACTTACTCTTCGGAGCGCGCGGGAATTTTATGAAAAGACAAATCAGCACCTTCAAACTCATCTTCAGCATCCATGCGAATGCCTACTGTCTTTTTAAGCACTCCATACACGACTACCCCTCCCGCCAAAGCAATAGCTACGCCCAATCCTGTACCAATCAATTGTGACATAAAGGAGACACCACCGATGCCGCCCATGCTTTTTGCGCCAAAAATGCCAGCCGCAATGCCACCCCATGCACCGCACAATCCATGTAATGGCCACACACCAAGTACATCATCAATTTTCAAGCGGTTTTGAGTCATGGTAAACGCCCACACAAATATACTGCCTGCAACGGCGCCGGTCACCAGTGCACCAAGCGGATGCATCACATCTGAACCGGCACATACAGCCACCAAGCCGGCCAACGGGCCATTGTGCACAAAACCCGGGTCATTCTTACCCAATACTAATGCCGCCAAAGTGCCGCCTACCAAGGCCATCAGCGAGTTAACAGCCACCAAGCCGGAAATACCTTGAATCGCTTGTGCAGACATCACATTAAAACCAAACCAGCCAACAGTCAGTATCCATGCACCTAAGGCCAGAAACGGGATATTAGAAGGAGGATAAGCGTGCAAGCGGCCATCTTTGCTGTAACGGCCATTACGTGCACCTAGCAAAATTACTGCTGCCAGCGCTATCCAGCCGCCCATGGCATGCACGACGACTGAGCCTGCAAAATCGTGAAACTTAGCGCCAAAAGCGGTATTAAGCCAGTCTTGAAAGCCGTAGTGACTATTCCAAGCGATACCTTCAAAAAACGGATAGACGAAACCAACCAGTAAAAATGTCGCAGCCATCTGGGGATTGAATTTAGCGCGCTCTGCGATGCCGCCAGAAACAATGGCCGGAATAGCTGCGGCAAATGTGAGCAAAAAGAAAAACTTAACCAAGTCATAACCATTTTTAGCTGCAAGTACTTCTGCACCGCTAAAAAAATTAACACCATAGGCGATGCTGTAACCGATAAAGAAATACGCTATGGTCGAGATTGAGAAATCGACCATGATTTTTACTAAAGCGTTGACCTGGTTTTTACTGCGAACAGTGCCGAGTTCTAAAAACGCGAATCCTGAATGCATGGCCAGTACCATAATGGCGCCAAGCAGCACAAATAACACGTCATTAGCAGAAACTAATGCTTCCATTGAAATCACTCCCCCAAAAAATCATGACTAAATTTGACTTAATTATTATGGTTAGCTTAAAAACCAGTTTTCAGAATAAGCAAAATTTAAGCCATTAGCATGGTCATTGATTTTAAAGGATTTTTATAAAGGCCAGACAAAGAAACGCACTATTTATGTGCAGTTAAAAATGCATTGCACCTTAATGAGGCAAATTAGGTTTTTTTACAGCATGCTCACGGTATGATTATTCAATACAAATTTCTCCGCTTCCGGATTGCCTGCCCAAAAATGAAAGAACTCGCGCACTACAACCAAAAACAAACGGCGATTTTTCTTCACCTCAAAAAGTGGAAGCGTCGCATCAACTGCAGTTCTATAGACTTTATTGTCTTTATCCGGCGCATCTCTTAAGCGCACCAGCAAGATTTTGGCAAGCTTCAGGCGTGTATCAATCAGCGTTTGCTCTGCATTTTCATCGCGCAACGCTTTTGTGTAACCTTTCAATGCCCAGCTATCAGTAGTGCCAAACTTTTCCCCATCCACACTGCGCCACAGGTCGCTCAGGTTTATATGTGCAGGCTGCCAGTCAATAGGCAAAGTGTCCTTTGTGGCATTTGAGCTCATCAACGCAACTGCCTTTAAGTCATTGATCCAGAATGGATAATATTCGCGTGCAATCACCAGGCTCTCTGGCCAATCGTTCTCTTCAACAGAATCCATCAACGCTTCGACGACATCACGATATACATGGCCATTGAGATCCTTATTGGCCAATAATGGCATTAATTTATTCAGGAAATTAATCCGCGGCACAAAAGTATCCGGCCCAAACCCCTTAGCAGTAAGCAGCTTGATATACACTTCTAATGCTTGTTGTTCACGTGGTTCAATCGTCATGTAATAATCACTTAAATAATATTTTTAATTCTACTGCACAATCTATTGAAAAATATAATAAATCTCTCATATAGTATCAATACCGCTATATTGTGCACATCACAAATAAAAAAGTAAATCATCATGTTTGAAGTCATCTTGCTAGCACTCCTCATCCTCGCTGCCTGGTTTTGGCTAGATAGCATTTCCAAGCGGGAAATCGCCATCCATTTTGGTCGCGAGCTGGCAAGCCGCTGCAATCTGCAACTGCTCGACGAAACGGTTGCTTGCAACATGTTACGGCTGGGTCGCGATAATCGCGGCCATGCGCAGCTATTGCGCTTTTATGAATTTGAAGTCAGCGCCAGTGGCGCAGAGCGCATGCAATGCAACCTGCAGTTGCTCGGCAAACAACTGCAAACCTGGCATATTCCGCCTTACGTACAATCCATTAACTAGCCATGCAATATATTGGCCGTTTTGCGCCATCGCCCACCGGCCCGCTGCATTTTGGTTCACTCGTAGCAGCAGTCGCCAGCTACTGTGACGCTAAAGTCAACGATGGTCAATGGCTGGTACGCATGGAGGATTTGGATAAACCGCGCGAAGTAAAAGGGGCCGCCGCCGATATACTCCATACCTTAGAAGCATATGGATTTGTGTGGGATGACGAAGTTGTTTATCAAAGCCAGCGTGCTGAATATTACGAAAATGCGCTGAATAGCCTCAAAGACATAGGGCTTGTTTATCCATGTACTTGCAGCCGTAAAGAGATTGCGGATTCTGCAACAGCCAGCGGCATTGATGGTGCGATTTATCCTAAAACCTGTTTAAATCATGGCCTAAAACCTAATACCAGTGCGGCTTACAGGGCGCTCACCGTAGATAAAAATATTGCTTTTTTTGATGAAATTCAAGGTGAAATTTCACAAAATCTGGCACACGATATCGGTGACTTTGTTTTAAAACGTGCCGATGGTTTATTCGCCTACCAGCTTGCCGTGGTCGTAGATGATGCCTTGCAAAGCATCACCCACATTGTACGCGGGGCGGATTTGCTCAATTCCACACCGCGTCAGATTTATTTGCAACAACTCCTGGGCTTTGTAACTCCGCACTACGCACATGTACCCGTCGCCAGCAATGCAGCCGGTGAAAAACTCAGCAAACAGACCCTCGCAACGCCAATATCCACGGGCATTCCAGGGCATGCATTATTTGATGCTCTCAGCTTTTTAGGACAACAGCCGCCAACAGAAATAAAAAACGCCACATTAAATGAATTATGGCATTGGGTGATCACCAACTGGAATTTAGCCAAGGTTCCAAAACAGCGACAAATAATGGTTGCTAAGTAAAATCAGCCTGCGATGTTAAAATGGCACGATGAACAATATGACAGATTCCCTCCAGCACTTTTTATTTGAAAACACGCCTATTCGCGGCAACATTGTTCACCTGAATCATACTTATCAGCAGGTTCTGCAGCATCAAATACTGCCTTTAGTGTTGAAACAGGCGCTTGGGGAGTTAATGGCAGCCAGCGCCCTGCTCTCTGCCACCCTTAAAATGGATGGCGCAATGGTGCTGCAGCTGCAAAGCAAAGGTGCGCTTAAGTTATTAGTGGTGGAATGCAGTTCGTCGCTGGAAATGCGCGCAACGGCCAAATGGTCAGGCGAAATTGCCGACCAGTCTTTTTTGGAACTCATTCATAACGGTCAGTTCGTGATTACGCTGGACCCGAAACAAGGCGAGGCCTACCAAGGTATCGTGCCTATTGAAGGCGAGACAATTGCAGAGATGCTAGAAAATTACATGCAGCGCTCGCAGCAGATAGATACTTCGCTGTGGCTGCATTGCGATGGAGAAAATGCCGCCGGCATGCTGCTGCAAAAACTCCCGGAGCAGTTTGAACAGGACCATTTCAATCAAGATCAGGACGCCTGGAATCGCGTCAATCATCTCGCCGATACGCTAACCAATGATGAATTACAGAATTTATCGCCAGAGCAATTGCTTACAAGATTGTTTTTTGAAGAAGAGGTGCGTTTATTTGATGCTAAACCTACAAGATTTCACTGCAGCTGCAGCAAGATAAAAGTAAGCGCCATGTTGCGCATGCTGGGTGAGGATGAAATCGATAGCATCCTGGCCGAGCGTGAAAACATTGAAGTAAACTGCGATTTTTGTAACAAGCAATACTTATTTGACGCAGTTGATGCGGCTGCATTATTTGCCAATGAAATTACAATTAATATCGGCAAATCAAAGCACTAGCCTATCTGCACAGAATCGGTAAATACTCATCCGGAATATTGGTTTTATTTTCACCTTTTATCGTCATTTGATCCGGCGCTTTAGCATTTCCGCAAACCCAGGTAATAGGTACCACTTGCGATTCCTCAATCACCGCGGGGCGTAGCGAAAGTACTTTTCCTTTGATTCTTGGATGCGCCTTGTTGCCAAATGTCATATGAATCACGCCGTTTTGCACTTCTAAAGAACTAATAAAGTTATTCACCACTTTTTCCGGCACAGGCAAACCGGCTTCATTATTGCCAACTGGCAAGGTCTTGGTGGCTTTCCACGCTGCCGCAATAGGTTCTTTTGCAATGTCTGCCAAAGGCAACGCTGCGACTATATTTTCTTTGATGATACGTCCCATGCTGGACGGAATCGCAATCAATGCCAGAATCGCGATAATCGCCACCACCACCATCATTTCCATCGCCGAAAAACCGGCCTGTTTATAAGTCATTTCATTCATCCTTAATTCAAGAAGCTTGCCGCGCACGTTCAAACAAACAAACCGCAGCTGCCGCAGCAGCATTGAGCGATTCCAGGTTATGGTGCATGGGAATGCTCACCTGCTTGTCTGCAGCCTGAAGCGCTGCAAGGCTCAATCCGGCACCTTCATTGCCAATCACAAATGCAGTTGGCTTTGTTAAATCCTGCGCATAGAGCGATTCGCCATCCATTGTTGTCGCATAAGTATTACCTGCAAAATTCTGCATCGTTTCTACTAAATCTACGCCCTCGATAATCGGCAGGTAAAACTGTGCACCCTGCCCACCACGCAAGGCTTTGGGTGACCAGGCATCGGTACAGCCTTTCGACAGGTAAATCGCGTCTACCCCCGCTCCCAGCGCGGATCGCAGCATGCTGCCTAAATTACCGGGGTCCTGAATATCTTCGAGCATCAGCGCAAAACCAATTTGACTTGGCGAAGCAAGATTTGGTTTCTTAACCATCGCCAGAATACCTGTTGAAGTCGCAACCGGTGTCAGTTCTGCAAACATCAAGGTTGGGAACATGATGGTATTTACATGCTCAAGCTGCTGCATCAGACTGGTCGCTTCAAGCGAGCTTTTGCCTTCCGGGATAATCACTAATTCAGGCTCACCAAAGGCCTGCAAATAGCTTTCTATCAAATGCACGCCGTCGAGCAGCGTTTTGCCTTCTGCGCGACGCTCGCGCGCATTTTCGGCCAATTTTTTCAAGTATTTGAAAATCGGATTGTCGCGCGATGTAATATGCTTAAAACTCATACACACATTCTAACTTAAGCCGCTTGTTCTCTCCTCAATTAAAGCGTAGATTTACGTTGCAGTTTATAAAAATATTCAAAAAACCACTCGATAATTTATAGGGAGAGGATTCAAATGTCATTAACAAAACGTTCGTTGGCAGAATTAATCGGTACTTTTTGGCTGGTGTTGGGCGGTTGCGGCAGCGCGGTCTTAGCTGCGGGAATCCCGGAATTAGGCTTGGGCTATTTAGGCGTTTCACTCGCATTCGGTCTAACGGTAGTAACGATGGCCTACGCAATCGGCCACATTTCAGGCTGCCATCTCAACCCGGCCGTGTCGATTGGCTTAGTCGCAGGCGGAAGATTCAAATCTAGCGAATTACCACACTACATCATCGCGCAAGTATTGGGCGGTATTTTAGCGGCAGCAACCATTTATTGCATTGCCTGCGGGCAAGAAGGCTACACGCTGGGCGGCTTTGCATCGAATGGTTATGGTGAAGCCTCACCGCACGGTTATGCGATGCACGCAGCATTTGTGTGTGAGGTTGTGATGACCGCAGTATTCCTGTTCATTATCATGGGCGCAACCGATAGCCGTGCGCCTGCTGGGTTGGCGCCATTGGCGATTGGTTTAACTTTAGCTTTAATTCACATGATCAGCATCCCTGTGACCAATACTTCGGTTAACCCTGCTCGCAGCACCAGCCAGGCCGTGTTTGCAGGCGGCATCTACCTACAGCAGCTTTGGCTGTTCTGGGTAGCGCCGATTTTGGGCGGCATCATCGGCGCACTGGTGTATAACTTTGTAGCCAAAAAAGATTAAGCTGTTCAATTGTTAAAACTACGCCCACATTTAGTGGGCGTTTTTATTTGTGCCTTATAATACCCGTATGGCTAAAACACTAGACCTCGAAAGAATTCTGCATAAGCAAGGCTTTGGCTCGCGCAAGCTGTGCCGCATTATGATTATCAACGAAGAAATCACCGTGAACGGCGAAATGTGTGACGACCCGGACGCAGAATTCTCGCTGGAAGATTTAAGTTTTACCGTAAAAGGCGAGCCTTGGCAATACAAAGAAAAATCTTACCTAATGATGCACAAACCCGCCAATTACGAATGCTCGCACAAAACCCAGCACCACCCCACCATCTACAGCCTGCTGCCGCATCCGCTGGTAGAGCGCGGCGTGCAATGCATTGGCAGGTTAGATGAAGATACCACGGGTTTGATTCTGATTTCGGATGATGGCCAGTTTATCCACCGCATGAGTTCACCCAAACACAAAGTGCCAAAAGTCTACGAATTGACTTGTAAACACCCTGTTCTGGAAGCCAATATCCATGCGCTTCTTGGCGGAGTTAAATTGATTGATGAAGACGAAACAATTGCCGCACTGGATGTAAAACAAATCAGCGAGCGCGTCATCCACATGACGCTGGCAGAAGGCAAATACCACCAAGTGAAACGCATGGTCGCAGCCATCAGTAACCGCGTGGAAGCGCTAAAACGCATCCAAATTGGTAAGTTAAAATTGCCCGATGATTTGAAAGTAGGCGAATGGCGGTGGTTAAGTGAGGGTGATATGATGGCTTTGTATTGTTAGAAAAGAGGCGAGGCTTTGAAAAAACTAATAATTTATGCATTGGTCGCCACTATTGGCTGGAATTATTATCAAAAGAATATCGCGCCAACACAAAGCGAAACTTACTCGGAACCACAAGCACTTCAAACGACTACAACTACAATTACTCAGCCTGTAGCAAATTTCTCATGTGACGGCAGAGAATATTGCAGCCAAATGCAGTCAAGAGCAGAAGCTGAGTACTTTCTAAGAAACTGTCCAAATACAAAAATGGATGGCGACCACGACGGATTGCCATGTGAAAACGACTCAAGATTTTAGCCCGCGTAGGGCGCAATAGCTATGCATATTGCGCCGTATGTCGTTTTTTATTTCGGTGGATTACACTGAGCTAACCCACCCTACTTTAATTTCATCTCATATATACGCGCATTCATTAGCAAAACCATTGCCCTAAAAGACAAGCAGGATGTACTTTGCAGCACGATTGAATCTATAATGAATTCGAATGCTCTAATTGCAAACCATTTATATCTTTTGAGAGCGCACTATTGAATGCAAACTATGAGAATTTTTAGCTTACTGATTTTTGTTCTGTTTACCGCTGCATGCAGCAAAGAAATGCCACAAGCCGCAAAAGAGAGCGTGGTGCAAAGCGTGGATGCAAACCAATACTTAGGTACTTGGTATGAGATTGCACGGCTGGATAACCGCTTTGAAAAAGGCCTGGAGCAAGTGACGGCAAATTACAGCCTGGAAAAAGACGGTAGTATTAAAGTGGTAAACCGTGGCTTTAACACCAAGACCAAAGAGTGGAAAGAGGCGATTGGCAAGGCTAAGTTTGTAGATGCGCCAAACAAAGATGGCACACGCACCGGGCGGTTGAAAGTCTCGTTTTTTGGGCCGTTCTATGGTGCATATAATATCATCGAGCTGGACAAGCCCTATTACAACTATGCTTTGGTGAGTGGCGGGCTGGATTACCTATGGATACTCTCTCGCACGCCGCAATTGAATTACCCTGTGAAGCAGCATTTGATGGCTCAGGCGAAAGAGCTGGGTTATGCGACTGACGAACTGGTATTTGTAAAACAGGCCAACCAGGTGGAATATGAGGCTGGCCGACACGTGCTGCATTAAACTGAATTTTTGCTGATCTATTTGGGCATCACACTTAGTTTAAAGCCTGCATTTTTAAACGCTGCAATTAACCCATCATCGCCAGCCAAGTGGGAAGCGCCTACCGCCACAAACACGGGCTTCTCGTTAGCGATTTTAATGGTGCGTTCCGCCATCACCATGTTGCGTTTATCCAGCAATCTATCACGCATTTTTGCCCATAACTCTTTGGGCAGCATGCCGCTGGTGATTTGCTCGTCCAAGGCGGTTATTTTATCGCTATCCCCCTCTAGATAAGCGGCTATCAGACGCTCAAAATCCGCCTCTTTTTGTGCCTGTGTACGCTTGAGAACCGCACGCAGCATCACCATTTGTTCTTCCAGGCTAAAGTCATCCATCACGCCGAAATGTTCGGCGGCAGTTTCAATACCCAACACTTCTTTTGCAGCTTCTTCAGATTTGGTCATCAGCAGATTATCTTGCGCAAACGGTGTTTGTGGTTTGGGCAAATCAAACACCACCGCCAGCAGCCACGGCTTCATCTGCATGGCCGCACCCAAGTGCATCGTGTGGAAATCTGCCAACTCTCGCACTTGTTCAAATTCATCATTGGTCAGCTGGGAAGCCAAACTGCCCTCTTTAAGCATCATCACACTCGGGTCGCGGTTCTCGGAAGATTCCATCATAAATGCGTCCACGCTTTTAATCGCGGTTTGCACATTTGGGCTAATATCGGCCACGCGGTTGTCATCGGTATGAATAGTGCCGAACAGATAGCTGGTGATTCCGCTTGGCGACTCCAGCTTCCAAAACAGGCCTTTTTCTGTGGCTTGGGCTGCAAACGCAACACCCGCAAGGATTGCGCCAATGAAGATTTTCCTGATTGAAATTTTGGGCATATTGTTCTCTTGTTTGGGCTTGCTGTAGAGACTTTGGGGTATGCGGTTTAGTTCAACCGAGCACTTGAATTAACGCCCTTTCGTGATTTTGTTGCAACTCGATTTAATGTTTGCAGGCCTTGCCGGATTTTTAAGCTGGTTAAAGCCTTTTGGCATCACTTTCGGCTTGCCTGTTTTTGGAATAAAAGCACTGCCATCCGATTGCCGTACAGCGCCCATCACCGCCGGTTGAAATGCCGGAACCAAATGCTTTTTGCTGTTGCCGATTAAATCTTCTCTGCCCATTCTTTTAAGCGCTTCGCGCAGCATCGGCCAGTTTGCAGGGTCGTGGTAGCGAATAAACGCCTTATGCAGCTTGCGCACGTTGCCAGACTTGGGGATAGGCACGTTCTCGGAATCTGCCGTGACTTTGCGCAGCGGGTTTTTACCGCTGTGATACATGGCCGTCGCCATTGCCATCGGTGTTGGTGTAAAGTTCTGCACCTGATCCAGGCGAAAATCGTTTTTTTTCAGCCACAGCGCCAGATTCAGCATGTCTTCATCCGTGGTGCCCGGGTGCGCGGCGATAAAATATGGAATCAAATACTGCTTTTTGCCCGCCTCGGCACTGAACTTCTCGAACATTGCTTTAAACTCATCATACGCACCCATACCCGGCTTCATCATTTTGCTGAGCACGTTTTCTTCACTATGCTCAGGCGCGATTTTTAAGTAACCGCCGACGTGATGCTGCACCAGCTCTTTCACGTATTCCGGCGATTTCACCGCCAAATCGTAACGCAGGCCAGACCCAATCAAAACCTTCTTAACGCCTTTAATAGCGCGGGCTTTGCGGTACAGATGGATGAGTGCGCTATGATCGGTGTTCAGATTCTCGCAAATGCCCGGGTAAACACAGCTTAGTTTGCGGCAGGCCTGTTCGATTTTCTCGGATTTACAGGCAATGCGGTACATGTTGGCTGTGGGCCCGCCAAGGTCTGAAATAATCCCCGTAAAACCATCGACTTTGTCGCGGATTTCTTCGACTTCTTTCAAAATCGATTCTTCAGAACGGCTTTGAATGATGCGGCCTTCGTGCTCGGTAATGCTGCAAAACGTACAGCCACCAAAGCAGCCACGCATGATGTTCACGCTGAAACGAATCATCTCCCACGCGGGAATTTTTGCATTTTTGTAGATGGGGTGCGGCTTGCGCGCATACGGCATGTCGTACACATAATCCATCTCTTTGGTGGTGAGTGGTATCGGCGGCGGGTTGAGCCACACCTCGCGGTCGCCATGCTTTTGCACCAGCGCACGCGCATTGCCCGGATTAGCCTCCAGATGCAGCACGCGCGAAGCGTGGGCATATAAAACCGGATCTTGTGAGACTTCTTCATAGGCCGGTAAACGCACAACTTGCTTGCTTCTATCCGCTTTTGGCTTGCGCACAAATTCAATGGCTTTTGCGCCTTCGGGCAATGTCAATTTGGGTTTACTGTCGTCCGTTGCGCAACTGGCATCGGCTTTACCCATTTTCATCTCGTATGGGTCGATATGCTTATCAACCGGACCCGCTCTATCCAGATGCGTAGATTCAATCTCGACAAAATCTTCCGGAATACTTTTGCGCAAAAATGCTGTGCCACGAATATCTTGAATTTCGCTTACTTTTTCGCCTTTGGCAATGCGGTGGCTTAGCTCTACCAACGCACGCTCAGCATTGCCGTAAATGAGCATATCAGCTTTGGAGTCCACCAGAATACTGCGGCGCACCTTGTCGCTCCAATAGTCGTAATGCGCAATGCGGCGCAAACTGGCTTCGATGCTGCCAATCACCAACGGTACGTTTGAGTAAGCTTCGCGGCAACGTTGTGAATACACTAAAACCGCTCTATCTGGCCGCTTATTGGGCTCTGCATCAGGCGTATAAGCATCGTCAGAACGGATTTTTCGGTCGGCAGTATAACGATTGACCATCGAGTCCATATTGCCGGCGGTAATGCCAAAGTAAAGATTAGGTTTGCCAAGTGCCTTGAAAGCGCTGGCGTTTTGCCAATCCGGTTGCGCGATAATACCGACACGGAAACCTTGCGCTTCAAGCAGACGCCCAACCAGCGCCATACCAAAGCTTGGATGGTCGATATAAGCATCACCTGTCACCAAAATTATATCGCACGAATCCCAGCCGAGCGCATCCATCTCGGCGCGCGTCATCGGTAACATTGGAGCTGTGCCAAAGCGCTTCGCCCAATAAGGACGATAGCTATGAATGGGCTTGGCTAGATTGTTGGTATAAACTTCCATGCTTTGTGATTAAAACGGTTTCATATAAAACCAAAGCGCGCATTCTACGCATTTTTTATTTTAATTACAAAGACTTATGTAGTTTATTTTGAAAAACCTATTGCAAGCTTTCGATATACCCATCGCTCTGCAGCACGGTCAGCACTACATCTACCTCGAATAGCTCAGGATGTGTGCGTTGTATATCTTCTGCAGATTTTGTACCATCTACCAGTTTCAGGTACTCGCGGAGCTTTAGTTGCAAACCTTGGCTGCGAAGTGCGGTCTCCTCGACCCCTTTTAACGTTTTTTTATATATAGTGTTCATAAAATAAATAACTTTCTAGAAAATTTATTATCTAAACTTCGCTGTTATTAATGCACTACTTTATTTGTACTACGGATCGGAAAGTGTATCACGATGAAACAAGAAAGAACATACTCAATTTCGGGTTTATCTTGCGACCATTGCGTTGCCCGAGTTAAAGCCACTTTGGCGCCTTATGCAGATGCTGTGGAAGTAACGCTTAAGCCGCAACAAATAAGACTTACAGGCCAAACAGCTGATATAGAAACGCTGAATGCTGTGTTAAATACCGTGGGTGATTATCGAATTGGCACGGAAGTTTAGGAATCCAGCTTGAGCATAGGGTATTACGAACTGGAAAATGGCCGTGTCGCGGCCATTGAGGGGGATTGCCCTTTCCCGCCACTAACAGACGCACTCACAGAACCTAACGGGCTGATTGCTATTGGCGGCGATTTGTCTGCCGCGCGCCTGCTGAGCGCATACAAACAAGGCATCTTTCCATGGTTTAACGAGAATGAGCCAATTTTGTGGTGGAGTCCAAACCCACGTATGGTATTGTTCCCCAGCGAGTTAAAAATTTCAAATTCGCTCAAAAAAACGCTCAAAAAACAGCCGTTCGAGATTCGCTTTAATACCGCTTTTCGTGAGGTAATCAAAGCTTGCAGCCAGACACCGCGAGGTCGCCAAAACGGCACATGGATTTCACAGGATATGATTAATGCTTACTGCAAACTGCATGATTCTGGCTATGCAATTAGTATGGAAGGCTGGCTAAATGGCAAACTGGTCGGGGGTTGCTATGGCATTAAAATCGGCCGCATGTTTTATGGCGAAAGTATGTTCCATCTTGTTACCGACGCCTCAAAAGTGGCGTTTGTGCACTTGGTTGAATACCTTAAAAATCAAGGTGTTGGCATGATCGACTGCCAGATGAAGACCCCCTTGCTCGCCAGCTTTGGCGGACGTGAAATACCGCGCGAAGAATTCATGCAAAATCTAATGAAACTGGTAAACTTTTAGCATGACATTACCTTCAGAGCCGCCCCTGCACAAGCTGCAGTTTTACGTCACCGCGCCGTACAAATGTGGCTATCTGCCTGGGAAACTCGCACAAAGTTTAATTGCCGCTCCACATCATCTAGTAAACGCTCTAGTATATAGCGGGCTAATCCAGCAAGGTTTCCGGCGCAGCGGCAAGTTTGCCTACAGGCCGCATTGCGAAAATTGTAATGCGTGTATTCCGGTGCGGATAATATTGAATAAATTTGCTCCCACACGCAGCCAAAAGCGCGCATTTAAACAACATCATAACTTAACAGTGCGTATAACACCGGTAAGTTACAGCCAAGAACATTTTGAGCTATATGCCAGCTATCAGGCATTGCGTCATGCAGATGCTGAAATAGTTAATCAGGCAGAAACAAAAGACGATGCTGAGCAATACCGCCAGTTTTTATGCGAAAGTAACGTAGAAAGCCTGATGGTGGAATTTAGAAACACCGAAAACCAGATAAAAATCGTCAGCGTCATTGATGTGGTGCGCGATGGCATTTCGGCTGTTTATACCTTTTACGATGCGTCTGAAACCAAAGCCAGCTATGGCACATATTCCATTATGTGGCTTACAGACTGGGCAAAGAACCTGGAGTTACCATACTTGTATTTAGGTTACTGGGTAAATGAAAGCCAAAAAATGGCGTACAAACAGGCATTTAGACCACAAGAGCAGTTGGTGGATGGTGAGTGGGTTTAGGAATATGCAGCTTTATGCTTTACAGAATAGGGGCATCAATTTGCACATTTCAAGATGTAATTAATACGATCACAATATTTTTCATGGATATTCAACGAAATCAAGCCATCACCCCATGCAAAAGAACACCTGCTAGATAAGCCAGCCCTGCCGCAGTACCGCCTACCATCAGGGTGTCTAAGCCCGATTTGAGAAACGGCTGCTGTAGCACTCTACCTTTGAGCAAGCCGATTGCAAAAAACGTAACTCCTGCCAAAACCGCACTCACAGGGAACACCAGCGATTGAGTCAAGCCGGGTAACAAATAAGGTAGCAGCGGCACCATGCCTGCAATACAGAAACCCAAAAATGTCGCCACAGCTGCCATGCCAGCCTTGGGCGGCTGTAAACGCAAGCCCAACTCTTCGGTGAGCATGGTATCTACCCATAATTTGCGATCTTGCGTGATTACTCGCACAATTTCTTCTAGAAGCTCGCCCTCAAACCCTTTAGCTGCATAGATTTGGCGTACTTCTTCGCGCTCGCCATCCGGAACCTCACGCACATGCATTTCCTCTACAGCCCGTGCACGTTCCAGCAACTCATGCTCGCTTTTTGCACGCTGGTAGTTGCTCGCAGCCATGCTAAATCCATCCGCAATCAAGTTGGCCAAGCCAAGAATAATGGCCACTCCTGCGGGTAAGGCCGCTCCCGTAGTCCCTGCAACCACGGCAAAAGTAGTAACGCAGCCATCAATTGAACCTAGGACGGCATCACCCAGATAGCTATTCTGCTTGGCCGCAGACAGACGCACCTCAATAATCTCTGCTTTGTGCTGTGCGTGTAGCTCTTGCAAATTATGTGGTGCCGTCAATACGTGCCTTTCTGTTTAACCTAACATACAATACTCCAAATTCCATATGCCAAGTACTGCAAATCCTGTTTCAAGATAACACAGACCTAAAGAACAGTGCACGTTACGCATCGAACTCAGTTCGTTTAATTATACTTACCATGTTAAAACATACAAACGATGTCTAAAATAGCAAAAGTTCCGTGAAACTGGCAAAAGCCTTTTGTCAAAAATGCTACAATTCTGTTTCTAAAATTTTTAGCATTTTCTTTTGAAAAAAATCGTTATATTCGGCGTGGGTCTGATTGGCGGCTCGGTTGCGTTGGCTTTGAAAAAGGCAGGCAATGCGCCGCATATCGTGGGCGTTGGGCGCACAAAAGCAAGTCTGGATGAAGCGCTAAAGCTAGGCGTGATTGATACTCTGGAGACCAATATCCACGCAGCTCTCGGGAACGCTGATTTAGTGCTCATTGCCGCGCCAGTCGCGCAGACTGCAGATATCTTGCAAAGCATCAGACCGCACTTGAACGGGCAAACGGTGATTACTGATGTAGGCAGCACCAAAGGCGACGTCGTAGTCTGTGCCAAAGCGGTTTTAGGCGCGCAATTCAACCAATTTGTAGGCGGCCATCCGATTGCTGGCGCTGAAAAAAGCGGTGTTTCTGCAGCGAAAGAAGATTTATTTACAGGTAAAAATGTTGTTTTAACACCTACGCCAGAAACCAATATCCATGCGGTTTCCAGCGTTGCAAAACTATGGCAATGCTGTGGTGCTAATGTCAGCGAAATGACTGCGGAAAATCATGACAATATTTTCGCTGCAGTGAGCCACTTGCCGCATTTGCTGGCTTTTGCACTTGTTGACGAAATCGCCTCGCGCCCTAATGCCGAACAGTTGTTCAGCTTCGCAGCCAGCGGGTTTCGCGACTTTACGCGCATCGCAGGCAGCCATCCCGAAATGTGGCGCGACATTAGTCTTGCTAATAAAACCGCTTTATTGAGCGAACTAACTGCTTACCAGGATGAATTGGAGCAATTGAAAAAATTGCTGACGAATCATGATGGCGCTGGCTTGCAAGCCTTATTTGAGCGCGCAAGCATTGCCCGCAATGCCTGGGCAAACAATAAAAAATAATAAGCAATAAAAAATACATAGAAATATATATAAAAATGGAACAACTTACCCTACCCGCTGTTAGCCACGCCAAAGGCACTATTACCCTTCCCGGCTCAAAAAGCATTTCGAACCGCACACTATTACTGGCAGCTTTATCAGACGGCACGACTGAAATACGCGATTTATTAGCGTCTGACGACACTGCGCGCATGCTGGAAGCTTTGGATAAATTGCGCGTTAAGGTGGAAAACTTTGCCGAGAACGCATGGCGTGTCACGGGCTGTGGCGGAAACTTCCCCAACAAAAATGCGGAATTATTTCTTGGCAATGCAGGGACAGCGTTCAGGCCGCTTACGGCGGCGCTTTCCTTTTCGAATGGTCATTATCAATTGAGCGGCGTGCCACGTATGCACGAACGTCCAATCGGTGATTTGGTCGATGCATTACTCCAAGCCGGAGCACAGATTGAATATTTGGGTAATGAAGGCTTCCCACCATTAAAAATTTCACCGGCAAATATTTATCTAAGTGATGCAATCAAAATTCGTGGTGATGTCTCTAGCCAGTTTTTAACTGCTTTATTAATGGCATTGCCGCTTACAAAACAAAAAACTGCCATTGAAGTGGTTGGCGAGCTTATTTCAAAACCTTACATTGAAATCACGCTCAATTTAATGGCAAAATTTGGTGTAACCGTTCTGCGAGAAGGCTGGCAACGCTTCACCATTCCCGCAAACAGCCAATACACATCACCCAAGCAGATATTTGTAGAAGGCGATGCCTCAAGTGCCTCATATTTCCTGGCTGCTGGCACGATTGCTGGCGATGTGCAAGTTGAAGGTTTAGGCAAAAACAGTATTCAAGGTGATGTGCGTTTTACCGAAGCACTCGCTATGATGGGTGGAGATATCAAGTACGGCGACAACCATATCACGGCATGCAAAGCCTCTAAAATCAAGACAATTGATCTGGATTGCAACCACATTCCAGACGCTGCTATGACCTTAGCAATCATGGCACTATTTGCCGATGGCACAACAACGCTTAGAAACATCGCTAGCTGGCGTGTCAAGGAAACTGACCGCATCGCCGCCATGGCGAAGGAATTGCGCAAAGTAGGCGCAATTGTTGAGGAAGGTGCGGATTACATCAAAATCACACCGCCAGCCAAATTGATACCAAACGCCGTGATCGACACTTACGATGACCACCGCATGGCGATGTGCTTTTCGCTAGTTTCATTAGGCGGCGTACCGATTACCATCAACGACCCGAAATGCGTAGCAAAAACCTTTCCTAATTATTTTGAAGAATTTGCAAAAATTGTCAGCTAATTCCATTCCCGTTATCGCGATTGATGGTCCTTCCGCCAGCGGCAAAGGCACTGTCGCACAACTGGTAGCAGAAAAGCTCGGCTTTCATTATCTTGATTCGGGGGCGCTGTACCGCATTGTGGCGTTTGCAGCACAACAACAAGGTATTGCCTGGAATAATGCCGAGGCACTTGGAAAACTGGCAGAATCGCTGCATATTCAATTTAAAAACGGTGAAATTTACTTAAATAATTCCTTGATTACCGAACTTGTGCGCTCCGAAGAAATGGGCCGCGGCGCGTCCGAAGTAGCAGTTCATCCACAAGTACGCGATGCATTATTTGATTTGCAGCAAAGCTTTCGACAGTTACCAGGCCTGGTAGCCGACGGACGTGATATGGCAAGCGCAGTTTTTACTGATGCAACACTCAAAATCTTCCTCACCGCTAGAGTAGAA
This sequence comes from uncultured beta proteobacterium, assembly GCA_963701715.1. Classification (GTDB taxonomy): domain Bacteria; phylum Pseudomonadota; class Gammaproteobacteria; order Burkholderiales; family Methylophilaceae; genus Methylotenera_A. The sequence goes on along the minus strand of CAVPAX010000006.1, from coordinate 350,677 downwards.
ATCCGTGCTGAACGTCGCTATAAGCAGCTTATTGGCAAAGGTATAGCTGCTGATTACACACAAATTCTGCAGGATTTACAGCAACGCGATTTGCGCGACAGCCAACGCAGTGCATCCCCTTTGATTCAAACACCGGATGCAGTGCTTTTAGACACCACCCATCGTAACATTCAGCAAGCTGTGGAATTTGTCATTGCAGCCTATAGAAATATTTTGTAAAAATATAGATAAAATAGTTTTAAGTCATTGAACATAAGCTATTTTTTGTGTACTATGCACGGTTCGTGTTATGTTTTCTAATTCAAATTCCAAGAACTCATAACGTTTAATTAACTGCCCCACTGCTAGGTGGGAATACTTAAGTAATTTTAAGTAACTTTTAGGGTATCTTTAATTTAATGGCTTCTACTTCCAAATCAACTCCATCTTCAATGGAATCCTTTGCCGCGCTTTTTGAAGAAAGTTTAGCGCGCCAAGAAATGCGTTCTGGTGAGGTAATCACCGCTGAGGTTGTTTCAATCGATAATGACCACGTCATTGTTAACGCTGGTCTCAAATCTGAAAGCGTGATTGACGCTAACGAATTCAAAAATGCTCAAGGCGAGCTTGAAGTTGCTGTAGGCGACTTTGTAAAAGTATGTATCGAAAAACTCGAAGATGGTTTTGGCTCAACCCAACTTTCTCGTGAAAAAGCGAAGAAAATGGAAGCCTGGCTTGATTTGGAAGACGCAATGAACGAAGGCCGCGTTGTTAAAGGCTTTGTAAGTAGCCGTGTTAAGGGTGGTTTGCGCGTTTCAGTTAATGGCATCATGGCATTCTTGCCTGGCTCATTGGTTGATGTTCGCCCGGTAAAAGACACCACTCCATTCGAAAACAAAGAATGGGATTTCAAGGTTATTAAGCTGGACCGCAAACGCAATAACATCGTGGTTTCCCGCCGTGCTGTCATGGAAGTTTCAGCTGGTGCAGACCGTGAGGCTTTGATGGGCACACTGACAGAAGGCGCAGTTGTTAAAGGTATCGTTAAAAATATCACCGATTACGGTGCATTTGTGGATTTAGGCGGTATTGATGGCTTGCTTCACATTACAGATTTAGCTTGGCGTCGTGTAAAACATCCTTCTGAGGTGTTGACTGTTGGCGAAGAAGTTGAAGCAAAAATTCTGAAATTCGATCAAGAAAAAAATCGCGTTTCACTTGGCATTAAACAACTAGGCGATGATCCATGGGTTGCTTTAACCCGTCGTTATCCAGTTGGCACACGCTTATTCGGTAAAGTGTCTAACCTGACTGATTACGGTGCGTTTGTTGAAGTGGAGCCAGGCATTGAAGGTTTGGTACACGTTTCAGAAATGGATTGGACCAACAAAAACATTCACCCAGGCAAAATCGCACAATTGGGTGATGAAGTTGAAGTGATGATTTTAGAGATTGATGAAGAGCGTCGTCGTTTATCACTTGGTATGAAACAATGTAAGCCAAACCCATGGGATGACTTCTCAGCCACCCATGCCAAAGGCGACAAAGTTTCTGGTCAAATCAAATCAATCACAGACTTTGGTGTGTTTATTGGCTTGCCAGGCGGTATTGACGGTTTAGTGCATTTGTCTGACCTTTCTTGGACACAAACTGGCGAAGAAGCAATTCGCAACTTCAAAAAGGGTGATGAGTTACAAGCTGTTATCTTGGCCATTGATGTAGAGAAAGAACGCATCTCTTTAGGCGTTAAACAGCTGACTGAAGATCCATCAGGTGCTTCAACTGCTTCTACAGAAGAAAAAACAGCAAAACCAAAAGCCAAATCAGCAAAAACCAAAGCAGAAGACACTAAAGCTGAAGACAATGCAGCTGCAGCTGGTACAACCAACCTTGGCGCATTGCTCAAAGCTAAATTAGACAGCAAGAAATAATAGTTTTTAAAATTAAACTAAAGGCAAGCATAAGCCATGACAAAGTCTGAATTAATAAATTTATTAGCGGAGCGTTTTCCACAATTGGTGGTTAAAGATGCTGAGCTATCTGTTAAAGCAATTTTAGATGCAATGACTGATAACTTATCAACTGGGGAACGTATCGAAATCCGTGGGTTTGGTAGCTTTAGCTTAAATTACCGCCCGCCGCGTTTAGGTCGTAATCCAAAAACCGGCAGCAAAGTTCAGGTGCCTGCAAAGCATGTACCTCACTTTAAAGCAGGTAAAGAATTACGCGATCGTGTTGATTCAGCCTCGTAAATCCGTCGATTAATCTTTTGTTCTGCATTAATAAACGGCGCTAGCAATAGCGCCGTTTTTTTATGCCGTCAATTATTTCCTTTCTTTAAATGATTAGCCAGTGCGCTCAAGCTTAGGTAAAATGCCACTAATCGTTCTTGACTAAAACACATGTCCGTTGAATTTGAATACTGGTGGCTACTGATCCTCCCCTTGTTTTTCACGCTGGGCTGGATAGCTGCGCGAGTAGATATTAAACAACTGTTATCTGAATCGACCGCTCTGCCTGCCGCATATTTCAAAGGCTTAAACTTTCTGATTAGCGATCAGCACGATAAAGCAGTAGACGCCTTCTCTGAGGCTGTGCAGGCGAATACCGACTCACTCGAATTACACTTCGCCCTTGGTAGCTTATTTAGACGTACTGGCGAAACGGATCGTGCAATTAACATGCACCTGAACTTGCTGGACAAAAAAGAGCTCACAGCCAATCAAAAAAGTGCAGTTAAAGCCGAACTGGCACAAGATTACTTAAAAGCGGGATTGTTTGACCGTGCCGAAGAGTTATTTAAAGGACTGGATGACTCTCGCTATCGCCAACCCGCTCTGCGTGCATTGCTGGAAATTTATGTGCGCGAACGCGAATGGACACAGGCCATTGAAACCGCAACCGAGCTGGAGCGATTATCTGGCGTGCCTTTCAGGCAAGAAATCGCGCAATATTATTGCGAATTAGCTATGAATGACATCATTGCGCAAAACTCTGATTCTGCGCGTAATTATCTGCACTTGGCCCTAGATGCAAATAAAAACTGTGTGCGTGCCAATGTGCTATTGGGTGATCTGGAAGTCAATGCCGGCGCACATCAGGCCGCCATCTCACATTGGAAACGCATCGAGTTTCAACAGCCTGAATACCTGGGCTTGGTTGCCGCTAAAATGCTAAAAAGCTATCGCGCTATTAAAAAACTAAAAGAGGGTTTAGCGCAGCTCAACACCTATTTAGAGACCTACAAATTGCCTTCACTCATGTCGGTGTTGTATGAGGCCACACTTGTTGAAGAAGGTGCAGAAAAAGCCGCCAAACTCGCTAGAAATGAACTGATCCGTCAGCCAAGCCTGCAAACGCTTGATCAGTTATTGCAGGCGCGCGCTATGGCTGACGATATAAATAATCAAGATATTCAACTCATGCAGCAAACCGTACGTAATGCAATTGGCAACCGAGCAGCTTACCATTGCAATCAATGCGGCTTCCGCGCTAAGCAATATCACTGGCAATGCCCTGCCTGCAATGCCTGGGAATCATTACCAGCCGAGCCTTCTGAGGCGGTTAGCCGTGAAATGACTATTAAGAAGAATAATGCAAAATAAAGATAGTAAAATAATCGTTGCGCTGGATTATGCCGATGCTGCAAGCGCGCTCGCGCTTGTGAATCAGTTGGATCCCGCCCTCTGCAAACTCAAAGTGGGAAAAGAGCTGTTTACTGCTGTTGGCCCGCAGTTCGTTGAAAAACTGGTTGCAAAGGACTTTAAGGTTTTTCTCGATCTCAAATTTCACGACATTCCCAATACCGTATCCAAAGCTTGCCAAGCGGCTAGTAACCTAGGTGTGTGGATGCTAAATGTGCACGCCAGTGGCGGCAGTGCAATGATGCAAGCGGCGCTTGAAAGCGTAAACAAAAGCAATCATAAACCCTTCTTAATCGCTGTTACTGTGCTTACCAGCATGAATCAAGCCGGTTTGAATGAAGTTGGTATTGAAAACAGCCTAGAAAACCAGGTGCTAAAACTTGCCAGATTGACACAGCAAGCAGGTTTGCATGGCGTGGTGTGCTCTGCACTTGAAGCGCAGCTATTAAAGCAGCACTTGCCGAATGATTTTTTGTTGGTCACGCCAGGAATACGTCCTGCTAATGTCAACCAAGACGACCAATCACGCGTTGTTACCCCTGCTCAGGCTTTGGGCATGGGTGCCACCTACTTAGTCGTTGGGAGACCGATTACTCAAGCGGAAAATCCACTAAAGGCACTTGAGGTAATTAATGCAGAATGCCTTTATATATAGATTTATAAATTTAACGCTGTAAGCTTGTTGTAAGTTTAGATGCGGCATGATGATAACCTTATTGCCGTGCTGCAGTTTGTAATATGCAGATTATTTTAACTATGATTGCGGCAGCATCTTTTTTAATATAATAAGAAGTTCCTTTAAACAACCAGTTTTATATCAGTTTTACAACATGGAGAATTAAAAATGAAAAAAATGTTATTAGCATTGTTAGCTTCTATGGCATTCAGTTTTAGCGCCTTTGCAGCTGTTAACCTGAACACTGCTACACAAGCAGAGCTTGAAAGCCTTGACGGCATTGGTCCAGTGAAAGCGCAAGCCATTATTGATTACCGTAAGAAAAATGGCGGCTTTAAATCTGTAGATGAACTTGAAAAAGTAGATGGCGTTGGCCCGGTTACATTAGAAGCTGTGCGTAAAGATGTTGCTGTAAGTGGCAAAACTACAGTTGTAGCGCCTGCGGCTGATAAGTCCGACAAAAAAGAAATGAAAAAAGAAGATAAATCTACCAAAGAAACAAAAACAAAAACTGTTGGCAACGAAAAAGCGGCCACCAGCGGCAAAGTTGCTGACAGCAAAGAGGTAAAAGAAGAGAAACCTGCTAAAGAATCTAAAGATAAAAAAGATTCCGAAGACAAGGAAATGAAAAAAGAAAAAGAATCTAAAACAGAAAAAGCCGATAAAGCTAAGAAAGATTCAAAAGCTGATATGACGAAAGAAGAAAAAGCTAAGGCTGATAAAAAAGCCTCAGCCGACAAAAAAAAGGCGGACAAGAAAAAAGCAGACGCAATAAAGAAAGCAGATAAAAAAGCCTCTGCCGACAAAAAAAAGAGCGATAGCGATTCTAAAAAAGCCGAATAACTTCCTGGCATCAGACAATAAAAAAGCCCCAAAATGTACTGCACCCCAAAAGTTGGACACTTTGTCCAACTAATTAAGGTGCAGTTTTTATGTCTAAATATACAAAAGAATTAAAACTCCAGGTCATTCAGGACTACGAATTGTTCAAGCTTGGCTACACAGCTCTATCTAAGAAGCATGATGTCAATCGCTCTTTACTAAAGAAATGGATCTATGGCTACCAGCGCCATGGTGCAGACTATTTTGAGAAACGCACACAAATCTATTCTGCTGAATTTAAGCTTAGCGTTCTACAGCACAGGAAAGACCATCGGATGTCCCTCATGAGGGTGGCAGCACTCTTTGGTATTCCTGCATTTACGACTGTTTTGCAATGGCAAAGACTTTATAATGCAGGTGGGGAAGATGCCCTGATAGCTAAACCGCGCGGACGACCTAAAATGACGAAACCTAAGCCTGAAGTGGATAAACATCCCAAAGAGATGACGCAGGAAGAGTTGCTGGAAGAAGTGCTGAATCTTCGTGCGGAGCGTGATTACTTAAAAAAGTTACAGACCTTAATTCAGGAAAAGCAGTTGGCCGCAAAGACCAAGCCGCATTAATTACTGAGTTAAGGGCCACGCATGGGCTGGACCGTCTATTGAAAGTCACTAATTTATCCAGAAGTACTTATTACTATCACAGCCATCTTCAGGTGGATCGTTATGTAGACGAGAAGCAGCTCATACAGGATGTCTATCACCAACACAAAGGCCGCTACGGCTATCGTCGTATCGGTCTTGCTTTAAAGCGTTTGGGGGTATGGTTAAATCACAAGACCGTACAGAAGCTCATGCAGCAATTGCAGTTGAAGTCCATTGTGAGGGAGAATAAATATCAATCCTACCAAGGACAGGTAGGCAAAGTCGCACCCAATCAGCTAGCGCGTCAGTTCCAGGCATCGGCCCCGAATGAAAAATGGGTCACCGATGTGACGGAGTTTAATATCCTGGGAGAAAAGGTCTATCTCTCGCCCATACTGGATCTGTATAACGGAGAGATTGTGTCCTATGAGGTGGCGCAGCGCCCGCAGTATAGTCTCGTGGATAGTATGCTTCGTCAGGCCATCCGCAGACTCAAGCCGCATGAAGCACCGATGGTGCATTCGGATCAGGGCTGGCAGTATCAGATGGCTTGCTATCAAACAGCATTACAAGAACGGGGTTTAAGCCAAAGCATGTCGAGAAAAGGTAATTGTTTGGATAATGCCGTGATGGAAAACTTCTTTGGCATATTAAAGACCGAGTTTTACTACACCCAGAAATTTAAAGATGTAGCCTCTTTCATCAAGGAGCTAAAAGATTATATTTGGTATTACAATCACGACAGGATTAAGACAAAATTAAAAGGACTGAGTCCTGTAGAGTACAGAAATCAGTCCTTAAGTTTAAACCCAAACTAATGTCCAACCTTTGGGGGTCAGTTCAAAAAAGGGGCTTTTTTATTGGCCAAATTTCTTACCAGTCGTGGCGCCCTTCGTTATGGCGTACCTCTGAATGTTTATCATGTCCATACGCATGGCCTTTGCCATGTTTATGTTTTTTATGCTTGTAGTGCCGTTTATGATGTCTATGTTTAGTACTTTTCTCGGGCTCTGCAATCACTTTGCCAACCACTGCGCCACCAGCACCTCCAACACCAGCCCCAACGACCGCACCAGTTCCGCTGCCACTGACTTTACGCCCAACTGCGGCGCCCGTAGCACCACCAGCTGCACCACCAATCACCGCACCAGCCTGACCTTCGCCTTTAGTAGCGACTGCGCCGCCCACTCCGCCACCTACGGCGCCACCTATTACCTCACCAGTACTGCCACCCAACACGCCGCCAATTGCTGTGCCTGCCGCTGCACCTAAACCACCGCCTACTGCAGTTTTTGCATTACTATCTTCGGCAGCTGCATGAGTGCTAGCTAATACGCCAGCAATTAAAACGGTATATATTGTTTTGATAATCAATCAGAAACTCCTTTATCACTTTTAAAAAATTATAATTATTTAACGCGCATGCCAGCTTTTGCTCCAACATCGGGTGAGAGTATATATGGGCCTCCAAGTTCATCACTAGCGGCTAATACCATACCCTCACTCATGCCAAACTTCATTTTACGCGGAGCTAAATTTGCCACCATCACCGTTAAACGGCCTTTTAATGTTTCAGGGTCGTAAGCCGATTTAATGCCTGCAAACACTTGTCTTGGTTTTTCTTCACCAATATCCAAGGTCAGTTTCAATAATTTTTCCGCGCCTTCCACGTGCTCGGCATTTACGATTTTCGCAATGCGCAAATCCACCTTGGTAAAATCATCAATACTGATGTATTCAACTTCTACAGCATCCGTATTCACCTCGTTCTGCTGATGCACCGCATGATGCTGCTCAGAATGCGGCGGTGCTGTAACTTGCAAATTTTCTTTATTAGCTACTGTCATAGCTTCAATCTGTTTAGGATCAATACGGTTCATTAAATGTTGAAATTCCTTGATTGATTTAGCTCTAACAGGATTCGTAGGCTTAGTCCCCAAGTCATCCCATTCTAAATCTGGAGTACTGAATAATCGTTCAACATTTTCAACTAATGCAGGCAATATCGGTTTAATAAGTATTGATAGATTGTAAAAACCTAGTAATGCATTAGTGCAAATTTGATGCAAATCGTTTTTGTTCGACTCAAAGTCTTTTGCAAGCACCCAAGGCTGTTTAGTTTGAACGTATTGATTAATTTCATCTGCATAACCCATGATTAGTCTTACCGCTTTACTAAAATCACGTTGCTGATAAGCTAACTTTACTTCATCTTCTATCTTAATTAATCCCAACGCATAGAAGCCAGTATTAAACTCGAGCTCACATAGCTTTCCTTCGAAGTATTTATTTAGAATGTTGGCGGTTCTGCTCGCAATATTCACATACTTTCCCACCAAGTCACTATTTACGCGTGCGACAAAATCTTCTAAATTAAGATCGATGTCTTCCATCGTGCCATTCAGCTTGGCCGCGTAGTAATAGCGTAAATATTCTGGATTTTTCACATGCTCCAAATAGCTGCGCGCAGTAATAAACGTGCCGCGTGATTTGCTCATTTTCTCGCCATTCACAGTTAAAAAACCGTGCGCGAATATGCTCGTAGGTGTACGGTAGCCGCTATATTTAAGAGTTGCAGGCCAGAATAGCGCATGGAAATACAAAATATCTTTACCGATAAAATGATACAACTCTGTACTGGACCCTTCCTTCCAGTACTCGTCGAAATCCAACCTACTAGACTCTAGTAATTCACCAGCATCTACTTTTTTATTTACAGCATCAACTTTATTTTTAAAACTAGCCATATAACCAATCGGCGCATCCAACCATACATAAAAATATTTGCCGGGCGCATCGGGGATTTCAAAGCCAAAATAAGGTGCATCACGTGAAATATCCCAGTCGTTCAAGCCATTCTCAAACCATTCGCCCATTTTGTTGGCTGCTTCGCCTTGCAGTGTGCCAGAGCGTGTCCAATCTTTTAGGAATTGTTCACACTCACTCAGTTTGAAAAAATAATGCTCTGTTTCTTTGCGCACCGGCGCGGCGCCGGAAACCGCGGAATACGCGTTGATTAGTTCTGTCGGGTTGTATGTCGCGCCACACACTTCGCAGCTATCGCCATATTGGTCTTTGGCATGGCATTTCGGACATTCGCCCTTGATAAAACGGTCTGGTAGAAACATGTTTTTAACAGGGTCGTAAAATTGCTCGATGGTTTTTGTGGCAATTTTGCCATTGGCTTTTAGCGCACGATAAATGCCTTGTGAAAGTACTTTATTTTCCTCAGAGTTTGTAGAGTAATAGTTATCAAACTCTACTAAGAATTCTTTGAAATCAGCGTTGTGCTCTTGATGCACTGCGTCAATCAAGGCTTCTGGCGTAATACCCTCTTTCTCAGCGCGCAGCATAATCGGCGTGCCATGCGTGTCATCTGCGCACACATAGTGCACAGTGTGTCCCTGCATCTTTTGAAAACGCACCCAGATGTCGGTTTGAATATATTCGACCAAATGACCTAAATGAATACTGCCGTTTGCGTATGGAAGTGCGGAGGTAACAAGAATTTTGCGTGACATAAGATAAATGAATCTATTAGCTAAAACGCTATTTTAGCAAATGACGGGGCATCACACATAAGTTAAAATTACAAGATTACTTAATTGACCTAAAATATCCCCATGACCATTGCAGAACAAGACATTCTCAACAGCCTCAAAACCTTGATAGACCCGAATACTGGGCGCGACTTTGTTACTGGAAAATCGGCCAAAAACATCCAGATCAGCGGGAATAACGTAAGTATGGACATTGTGCTGGGTTACCCAGCGAAAAGCGTAATGAATGATGTGAAAGCACTTGTCACCGACCATCTAAAAAAATTGGCCAACGTTGGAAATGTGTCCGTGAATATTGGCAGTCGTATTGCAGCACACAAGTCTCAGCAAGGCGTGACATTGTTGCCTAACGTGAAAAATATTATCGCCGTGGCATCCGGCAAAGGCGGTGTAGGCAAATCGACTACTTCAGTTAATTTGGCGCTGGCACTGGCCGCGGAAGGTGTAACAGTAGGCTTGCTGGACGCAGACATTTATGGCCCGAGTCAGCCGCAAATGCTGGGCATTAGCGGTCGCCCCGAAAGTAGCGATGGCAAAAGTATGGAACCGATGCTGGCCTATGGGATACAAGCCATGTCGATTGGATTTTTGGTGGATATAGATACGCCTATGGTATGGCGTGGCCCAATGGTAACGGGCGCGCTGGAGCAACTGTTGCGCGACACAAAATGGCGAGATTTGGATTATCTTGTCATTGATTTGCCGCCTGGCACGGGTGACATTCAGCTCACACTGGCGCAAAAAATACCTGTTACCGGCGCGATTATTGTCACTACGCCGCAAGATATAGCATTGTTAGATGCACGCAAGGGCTTAAAAATGTTTGAGAAAGTCGGCATACCGATTTTAGGCATTGTCGAGAATATGAGTACGCATATTTGTAGCAAATGTGGTCATGAAGAGCATATATTCGGTGCGGGCGGCGGTGAAAAAATGTGTGCGGACTACAATGTGGATTTGCTGGGAAGCTTACCGCTAGACATTAGTATCCGCGAACAAACTGATAGCGGGAAACCGACAGTGATCGCTGAACCAGACTCGAAAATTTCTGGCATTTACAAGGAAATAGCACGTAAAGCCGCGATTAAAATCGCCAATGCCAGCTTGGATCACAGCAGCAAATTCCCGAACATTGTGATTCAGAATACTTAGCGCTCGACTGTATTCATGACAAATAAACATCGCGCAGCAGAAAAGCTTATTGGCTCAACTTATGACGCCATGGATGAACGCACCAAAAAGGTAGCGCGTCACATCGCGGAACGTACGTATATATCAAGAAACACTTCACAGGAATATGACAACGCAATTACCTTTGGGCAGCGCGCAGCTGATGCAGTCGCAAGATTTGGAGGTTCCTGGGCATTTATTATCGTATTCGCTATTGTACTGGTTAGCTGGGTAGTGCTGAACTCATATGTTTTGGTCAATTACAACAAAGCCTTTGACCCTTACCCTTACATACTATTAAATTTATTTTTATCGATGCTAGCCTCTATTCAAGCCCCGATTATTTTGATGTCACAAAATAGGCAGGCAGAAAAAGATCGACTGGAAGCTGAGCATGACTATGAAGTCAATCTCAAAGCAGAGCTGGAAATCATGTTGTTGCACGAAAAAGTCGACATGCTACGTGAGCATCAATGGAGCGAACTCATCGCCATTCAGAAAGAACAACTTAGATTATTGGGTCCTTCCCCACTTCCACTACCTCTCTCTCTCCCATCAAAAACTACATCGAATTTAATTGAGAAAAAAGCTGATTGATTGTCAGCTCTAAAAATCAATCTAATTTTACCTCATAACAATATACATCTACGCCAGCTTCTGGCGCAATCAGTGTCGCTGGTATTAGCACCCCGCTTCGCCATTGGTCTACAGCCTGCTGCTTACCCGAGCCAGAAACAATAAAAATCACTTCGCGTGTATTATTTAAACGGTTTTGGCTTAAGCTAATGCGCTCTGGCGGCGGTTTTGGCGAGTTAGAAACTGGAACAGCATCTGCGCTATTATCGACTGTATGACTAGGAAATAAACTGGCTGTATGGCCATCTTCTCCCAATCCCAGCAGTACCATATCAAAAGTCGGCACACCAGCCAAAGTCTTCGCATAAGCTTTTGCGCCTTCAACATTACCTAGTTCAGCTGGAATGTCATGAATCTGGCTTGCAGGAATGTCGACATAATGTGTCCAGACCTGCTCTACCATCAGACTGTTTCTATCCTCATGCTCGCGCGGCAGGCAGCGCTCATCGCCGTGATAAATATGCCATTTTGACCAATCCGTTTTAATATCGCGTAACAACCGATACACAGCACGCGGGGTGTTGCCGCCCGCCAGTACAATAGAAAACTGACCTCGCTTGACAATAGCTTCGTTTGCGCTATGGACGATTGCATCACATACAGCGTGCCTTAATGCCTCAATACTTTCAAAGTGTTGCCACCGTGTGCGTTTGCTCGTATTTTTCGTTTGCATGTTTCTTAAATAATCTTATGAAAATTCAGGCCGAATTTGACACGAAATAACAGGAATTGTCACGCTTTTTTATGCTTTTTTACACCAAGTCATTGTGTGTAAAGGCTGCCATGCATTATCATATTAGGTTACGTAAAAGGACAATAAACATGCTAATTAAAGACAGTGAAATCGTCGATCTTGACACGCCAACCGGCGAAATGCGCGCCCACATTTTCCGCCCAGCCGCACCAGGCAAATATCCTGGGATTTTGATGTTCTCAGAAATATTTCAAGTAACAGCCCCAATTCGCCGCACCGCAGCAATGCTTGCAGGACACGGCTTCATCGTTGCTTGTCCAGAAATTTATCACGAATATGAGCCATCAGGCACTGTGCTGGCATACGATGAGACCGGCACCACGCGCGGCAACGAATTAAAAATCACCAAACCGGTAGATGCCTATGATAACGATGCACGTGCCGTGCTGGATTATCTGAAATCACGTGAAGACTGCACCGGACGTTTAGGTGTCATGGGTATTTGCATCGGCGGCCACCTTGCGTTCCGCGCTGCGATGAATCCAGACGTATTGGCCACAACCTGTTTCTATGCCACAGACATTCACAAAAAAGGACTAGGGTTAGGCAAAAATGATAACTCATTAGAACGTGCAGGCGAAATTAAAGGTGAACTTCTGCACATCTGGGGCCGCCAAGACCCGCATGTGCCACTAGAAGGCCGCAATCTGCTTAAAGCCCGTCTAGAAGAAGTGGGCGCGCGTTTTACTTGGCATGAATTCAATGGACAGCATGCCTTTATGCGCGATGAAGGTCATCGTTATGACCCAGCGCTATCACGACTGAGCTGGGACTTGTTGCTCGAGTTATTCAATCGCCGCCTAGGCTGGGGCGATCTTGATGTAGAAACTGATGCAGCACCAGCGGAAAGCCGCCACTAAAGTTACAAGTTATTATTACAACGTATTAAAGATTTACTTCCGAACTTAATCTAACTCACAAGGTGGATGGTTCATAATCCTCTATAAAAGGTAAAAAAACGCAATGAAATTAGCAATGTTAGGTTTAGGCAAGATGGGTGGCAACATGGCCGCCCGTTTGCTGCGTCACAAAATAGAAGTAGTTGGTTTCGATTTCAATAAAGACTTTGTCAACAATCTGGTAGAAAAAGAAGGGCTAATTCCTGCGACCTCGGTACAGGACGCAGTCAACCAATTAGAAGGCCAAAGAATCATCTGGATGATGTTGCCTGCCGGCGAGATCACCGAAAAACAGATCAAAGAATTAATCCCTATGCTGAATAAAGGCGACATTATTGTCGATGGCGGCAACTCCAACTACAAACACAGTCAGCGTCGCGGCGCAATGCTAGCTGAACATGGCATCGGCTTTATGGATTCCGGCACCTCTGGCGGCGTATGGGGTCTGGATAACGGCTACTGCCTCATGGTAGGTGCAACCAAAGAAGTGGCAGAGGTCGTCACGCCGATACTCAAAGCACTTGCCCCGGCAGCACACCGTGGATGGGCGCATGTCGGCCCTGTTGGCAGCGGCCACTTCACCAAAATGATTCACAATGGTATTGAATACGGCATGATGCAAGCGATGGCTGAAGGATTGGATCTAATCAAGGGAAAAGAAGAATTCAATCTGGACTTGGCACAAATCACCGAGCTATGGCGTCATGGTTCTGTGGTGCGCAGCTGGCTGCTGGATCTAACTGCAGAATCTCTCAAGACTGACCAAACCCTGGATGGTGTTGCGCCTTACGTGGCTGACTCTGGTGAAGGCCGCTGGACAGTCGTTGAGGCCGTAGAACAGGGCGTAGCTGCACCGGTGCTTACTCTGGCATTGCAAATGCGCTTTGCATCGCAGGAAAACGACGGTTACAGTTATAAACTGCTTTCAATGATGCGTAATGCCTTTGGTGGGCATGCCGTCAAATCATCCAAATAACAATTGGTAAATTGAGGTAATAGAAAATGACTAAAAAAATTGATCCATGTACCCTCGTATTATTTGGTGCCAGCGGCAACTTATCTCGAATCAAGTTAATGCCTGGTTTATTTCGTTTAGATGCGGCAGGCCGCTTGCCGGATCATATGGCAATTCTTTCTGTTGGTCGCGGAGAGGTATCTCGCGAAGCTTGGCAAGCCGACGTCAAGGGTATGCTGGATGCCAAATTCAAAAATGGCTATGATCAAAAAGTCTTTGAACGCTTTATAGCGCGTAATCATTATCATGCAAACCCACCTACCGATCCTGATGCATTTAAAAAACTGCAAGCCAAAATATCCGATGAAAAAACATTTCCTCAGAACCTGGCTTACTTTCTATCCGTCCGCCCAACCGATTTTGCGCCCGTTGTAGAGCAGCTCTCAGGCGTGGGCTTGCTGGATGAAAGCAAATACTGGCGTCGAGTACTGATTGAAAAACCATTCGGCACTGATTTACCAAGCGCGCAAGACTTGCAAAGCAAAATCACCAAGCACTTAAAAGAAAGTCAGATTTACCGTATCGACCATTATTTAGGTAAATCAGCGGTGCAAGGGATTATGCTCACACGTTTTACGAATGCCATATTTGAGCCTCTTTGGAATAAAGAACATATTGACCATGTGCAAATCACCAATAACGAAATTCTAGGCGTCGGCGACCGCACTACTTTTTACGATGCAACAGGTGCGTTGCGTGATATGTTCCAAAGCCATCTATTGCAAACGCTAGCAGTGACTGCAATGGAAAAGCCAGAAGATTTTCGACCCGAAAGCATCCGTACAGAAAAAATCAAACTACTGCAATCCATCCGCCCTGTCGATGTAAAAAACCTGAATAAACAGGCATTTCGTGCGCAATATGCAGCTGGCCGTGTCTGTGTGGCTGATGGTCACGGTGAAAATGTACATGGTTATTTAGAGGAGCTTAAGCGTGATGGTGTGGAATCTAGCCACACTGAGACCTACGCAGCAGTTAAGCTATTTATCGATAATCCGCGTTGGCAAGGGGTGCCCTTCTATGTGCGTACAGGTAAGCGTATGCACGAAGGCAACACGGCGATTTCTGTCCGTTTCAAAAAAGCGCCGATGCTATTGGTTGAAGGCCAACATCAAAACTGGCTCAGCATCAACATTCAGCCTCGTGAATGCATCAAGCTGGAAATCGAGTCAAAAATTCCAGGCTTAGACATTGCTACCCGCACCTTAAGCATTGATGCGCCGCAACGTCAAAAAGACGATGAAACCATCGACTCTTACGAAACATTGATGCTTAACCTCATGGAAGGCGATCCATCACAATACCTTCATATTAGCGAGGTCGAGGCTCAATGGCGTCTAGTAGACCCAATCGTGAAAGCATGGGCGGAAGACAAATCACCACTGCATCAATATCGTGCCGGCAACCGCGACCCTGAAGAATCGAGTGTCATTTTTGAATCGCAAGATCAATTCTGGCGCTATAGCATTGAACTTGGCGGCGATAAACACTAATTTTTCAACATAATCAATCCAAGCACTTTATAATGCCCAAGTTAAACATTGGGCATTATTTTTTAATTTTAGGGCAAAGTTATGAGCATCAAATCAGACAAATGGATACGCCGCATGGCAGAGCAACACGGCATGATAGAACCCTTTGAACCTGGACAAGTTAAGATGTCAGCGGATGGACAACGCCTTGTTTCTTACGGCACCTCCAGTTACGGTTACGACATTCGCTGCTCAAAAGAATTTAAGTTGTTCACTAACCTCAACAGTACCATAGTTGATCCTAAAAACTTTGACCCGAATTCGTTTGTCGAAGTGAATGCAGATTACTGTATCATCCCGCCCAACTCATTCGCATTGGCGCGCACTGTAGAGTACTTCCGCATTCCACGTAATGTATTGACGATATGTTTAGGTAAATCAACTTATGCACGTTGCGGCATCATTGTGAATGTCACCCCGTTTGAGCCTGAATGGGAAGGCTATGTCACCCTTGAGTTCAGTAACACAACACCATTGCCAGCAAAAATTTATGCAAATGAAGGCTGTGCGCAAGTACTGTTTTTTGAAGCTGATGAAGATGATGTGTGCGAAACCAGCTATAAAGATCGTGGTGGCAAGTATCAAGGCCAAGTTGGCGTTACTTTGCCTAAAATTTGATAGGCCAGAGATTTAATTAAGGAAATTTAATGAAATTCCGTTTCCCTGTTGTCATTATTGACGAGGACTTTCGCTCAGAAAACTCTTCTGGTTTAGGTATTCGCGTGCTTGCTAAAGCCATAGAAGATGAAGGCTTTGAGGTACTTGGCGTTACCAGTTATGGCGATCTGACATCGTTCGCACAACAGCAAAGCCGGGCGTCCGCATTCATTCTATCGATTGACGATGAGGAAATCGTTGAAGAAAAACCAGAAGCTATCGAGCAATTACGTAAGTTTGTAACTGAAATCCGTTATCGTAATGAAGAAATCCCTATTTTCCTGCATGGTGAAACCCGCACCTCCCGCCATATCCCCAACGATGTATTACGCGAGTTGCATGGCTTTATTCACATGAATGAAGACACTCCGGAATTTGTGGCTCGACTGATTATTCGTGAAGCCAAGGCTTATCTAGATAGCCTGCCTCCGCCATTCTTTAAGGCACTTACTCACTATGCGGCCGATGGCTCATACTCCTGGCATTGCCCAGGCCATTCGGGTGGCGTAGCGTTTTTAAAATCGCCAGTAGGACAAATGTTTCATCAGTTTTTTGGTGAAAATATGCTGCGTGCAGACGTGTGTAACGCAGTTGATGAACTTGGCCAACTACTTGACCACACAGGCCCAGTTGCGGCATCAGAACGTAACGCTGCCCGCATTTTTAACTGTGATCACCTGTACTTTGTGACAAACGGCACCTCAACATCCAATAAAATCGTATGGAATAGTACTGTAGCGCCAGGAGACATTGTCGTAGTTGACCGTAACTGCCATAAGTCTGTATTGCATTCCATCATTATGACAGGGGCGATTCCTGTATTCTTAATGCCAACCCGCAACCATTTTGGCATTATCGGACCAATTCCAAAATCCGAATTTTCCTGGGAAAACATTCAAAAGAAAATCGATCGCAACCCGTTTATTATTGATAAAAAAGCCAAACCGCGCGTACTGACGATTACGCAGTCTACCTACGACGGAGTGTTATATAACGTAGAAGAGATCAAAGAAATGCTTGATGGCAAAATCGACACACTGCATTTCGATGAGGCATGGCTGCCACATGCAACATTCCATGACTTTTATGGTGATTATCATGCGATAGGTGCAGAGCGCCCACGCTGTAAGGAAAGCATGGTATTTTCAACTCAGTCTACCCACAAACTGCTTGCTGGTTTAAGTCAGGCATCGCAAATTTTAGTGCAAGATGCTGAGAATAACCATTTAGACCGGGATGTATTCAACGAAGCGTATCTGATGCACACCTCTACCAGCCCGCAATATTCGATTATTGCCAGCTGCGACGTAGCTGCGGCCATGATGGAGGCTCCTGGCGGTACTGTTCTAGTGGAAGAATCACTTATGGAAGCTTTGGACTTCCGTCGTGCCATGCGCAAAGTGGACGAAGAATGGGGCACAGACTGGTGGTTCAAAGTCTGGGGTCCGGATGATTTGTCTGAAGAAGGTCTGGAAGAGCGCGATGCATGGATGCTAAAGGCTAACGAGGCTTGGCATGACTTTGGCGATCTGGCACCTGGATTTAATATGCTAGATCCAATCAAAGCGACCATTATTACGCCTGGCTTGGACATTAAAGGTGACTTCTCAGACAAGTTTGGCATTCCTGCTGCAATCGTCACCAAATACTTGGCAGAACATGGCGTGATTGTTGAAAAAACCGGGCTTTACTCATTCTTCATCATGTTCACCATTGGCATTACCAAAGGCCGTTGGAACACCATGGTGGCAGCTCTGCAGCAATTTAAAGATGACTACGACAAGAATCAACCCCTTTGGAAGGTGCTGCCTGAGTTCGTTCAAAAACAGCCACGCTATGAGAAAATTGGTTTACGTGATTTATGTGACCAAATTCATACCGTATATAAAGCCAACGATGTAGCACGTTTAACTACAGAGATGTATTTATCTGATATGGTACCTGCTATGAAGCCAACCGATGCATTCGCTAAAATGGCACATCGTAAGATAGACCGAGTATCAATTGATGATTTAGAGGGCCGCGTTACCGCCGTACTCTTAACACCTTATCCTCCAGGTATTCCGTTATTAATCCCAGGCGAGCGCTTTAACAAAGTGATAGTGAACTATCTCAAGTTCGCACGCGAATTTAACGAAAAATTTCCAGGATTTGAGACAGATAATCATGGTCTGGTAAAAGAAATTGTGGATGGTAAGGCGGTCTATTACGTGGACTGTGTAGAAAAATAACTAATTCCTAATATATATTAAATCACTATATTCAAGGCCACTAGATGAGACGTGGTCTTTTTTTTCGACTAACATCCAGTGATTAGAATCTATATCCTCAAAAAATGCATCCCCTGAAAATTCAGCATTTACTTTTGTAAGGTAGAGCTTAGTTGCATGCTTCAAACCCTCTTTGTATAGCTCTGCACCACCAATTAAAAAGGGTTCTGTATCATCTTTACATAGATCAATTGCCATTTCTAGCGAATTGGCAATCAACGCACCCTCTAATTTATACGCCCTATTTCTCGTCACTATCACTGTAGTGCGTCCCGGTAACAATCGTCCTAGCGATTCGTAAGTCTTGCGCCCCATGATGATGTGATGTCCCATGGTAAGCGTTCTAAAACGCTTCAAATCTTCAGGCAGATGCCATGGCAGTGCATTGTTGACACCAATGACTTGATTCTTTGCCATGGCAACAATGAGTGATAAACCCGCCATTACACAGCCACAGCGCCTTTAATAGCAGGGTGTGGATCGTAGTTTTCTAAGGTAAAGTCCTCGTACTTAAAGCTGAAAATATCTTTAACATCCGGGTTAATTTTCATCAGTGGTAAAGCACGATGGTCTCGTGAAAGCTGTTCCTGCACTTGCTCCATGTGATTCGTGTAGATATGGGCATCGCCGAAGGTATGCACAAAATCACCTAGTTGCAGGCCACATACTTGCGCAACCATCATAGTAAGTAACGCGTATGAGGCAATATTGAAAGGTACGCCAAGGAATATATCCGCACTACGCTGATAAAGTTGGCAAGTGAATTTCCCATCTGAAACGTAAAACTGGAAAAAGGCATGGCATGGTGGTAGCTCCATTTGATCCACCTCCGCTACATTCCAGGCAGAAACGATCAGCCGGCGTGAATCGGGAGTTTGCTTAATTGCATTCACATCTGAAATCTGGTCGATAGTGTACCATCCGACTTAGGCCAATTACGCCACTGATAGCCATATACCGGGCCCAGATTGCCATCCTCATCTGCCCACTCATCCCAAATATTTACACCATTTTCTTTGAGATAGCGATATTGGTGTCTGCCCTGCAAAAACCATAGCAACTCATGAATGATGGATTTGAGATGGACTTTTTTAGTGGTGAGTAGCGGAAAGCCTTCTGCTAGATTAAAGCGCATCTGATAGCCGAATACAGAAAGCGTACCTGTTCCGGTGCGATCCTCTTTCTTATGTCCTTTCGCCAACACATGGCGCATCAAATCAGTATATTGCTTCATATCATGGCCTATTTTATGTGTGCTTCACTATAAAATCTTTTATCGCCGTTACATCTGCATCCATCACGGTAAAATTTTGAGGTAAATTTTCAATATTATTCAAACTTTCAGGCCGTTCCGGTGTTTCACCCAAAGCTTCTATAATTGCATCCTCGAACTTGGCTGGAAGTGCGGTTTCCAGTACGACCATAGGCTCGGATTTATCGAAATACTCCAGCGCAACTTTGAGGCCATCTGCAGTATGCGTGTCTATCACAACACCATATTTCGATTTAGTTTTACGGATCGTTTGCATGCGATTCACATGATTGCTGCTGCCTGACACAAAGCCGAACGCACGCACTTCTGACATTAATTCTTTAATCTCAAAAGCACCGCCCCTATCGACACTCGCCCATAACTCACGTATCTTACCGCCATCCCTGCCAACCAGATCAAATACAAATCGCTCAAAGTTAGAAGCCTTGCTGATATCCATGGAAGGGCTGGATGTGTGATATGTATTAGCAGAGCCGCGCGGACGATATACCCCTGTTTTAAAGAATTCATCCAGCACATCATTTTCATTGGTTGCCACAATTAGCTTGTCTATAGGCAAGCCCATCATGCGTGCAATATGGCCGGCACACACATTGCCAAAATTGCCAGAAGGTACGGCAAAACTCACTTTTTGACTATTGCTGCTTGTGACTGCGAAATAACCTTTAAAGTAATACACCACCTGAGCGACGATGCGCCCCCAGTTGATAGAATTCACCGCGCCGATTTTATATTTGGCTTTGAACGCAGCGTCATTAGAAACTGCTTTCACTATGTCCTGACAATCGTCAAACACACCCTTTACCGCGATATTGAAGATATTGTCATCTTGCAGGCTGAACATCTGTGCAGTTTGAAAGCGGCTCATTTTTTGATATGGCGACAGCATAAACACACGCACGCCTTTTTTTCCGCGCATCGCGTATTCCGCCGCGCTGCCCGTATCGCCAGATGTTGCTCCCAAAATATTGGTGGTTTCACCTTTTTTTGCCAACACATACTCAAACAAATTGCCTAGCAACTGCATCGCCATGTCTTTAAATGCCAATGTAGGGCCGTTAGAAAGCGAAAGCAGATACAAATTATCCTCTAATTTAAGTGTGGGCGTGATGTCTTTAGCATCTTGCCCTTTGCGCGTAAAACCGTAAACATCAGCACGGTAAGTCTTATCGATAATCACTTTTAGGTCTGCGGCAGGTATGTCATCAATCAGCCGGCTTAGGATGGCAAATGCCAAATCGCAGTAATTCATGCCGCGCATGGCGGTTAAATCAGCATCTGAGAATTGCGGGTAAGTTTCTGGCAGATACAATCCGCCATCTGGCGCTAGGCCACCCAATAAAATTTCGCTAAAGCTTAGCGCAGGTGATTGCCCTCGAGTAGAAATATATTTCATGCAATATTAACTTTAATAATTAACGACTTAGATCTTCCATGCGCAACTTGATCACTTTACCTACTATCGCAGGCAAAGCTTCAATTTCGGCAATTCCGGCATCCATGTTTTTTTCAACAGTCACATGCGTCAAAATTACAATGTCAGCTTCCGTTTCGTTGTCATCCGGCTCTTTTTGCAGCATCGCATCAATCGAAATATTGCGGTCAGCTAAAATCTTAGTCACTCCCGCCAATACGCCCGGCTTATCACTTGCACGCAGGCGTAAATAATAGGCACTGTTGATTTCGCTAATAGGCAATATCGGCATATCTGTCACACTACTAGGCTGAAAGGCAAGATAAGGTACGCGCTGCTCCACCGTCGCACTACTTAGCCTTGCTACATCCATTAAATCCGCAACAACAGCGCTAGCTGTCGGCTCTGCGCCTGCACCAGCACCATAGTAAAGCGTAGGACCTACAGCATCGCCTTTTACTACAACGGCATTCATCGCACCATTCACGTTTGCGATAAGGCGTTTTTCAGAAATCAGCGTTGGATGCACGCGTAGTTCCACGCCTCTATCGGTACGCTTGGTAATGCCGAGCAACTTTACGCGGTAGCCAAGTTCCTCTGCATATTTGATGTCCGTTTGTTCCAGTTTTGTGATGCCTTCGGTATATGCCTGCTCAAACTTCATCGGCATGCCAAACGCAATCGCTGACATGATGGTGAGTTTGTGTGCGGCATCTATGCCTTCCACATCAAAAGTTGGATCCGCTTCTGCATAACCTAGACGTTGCGCCTCACCTAGCACATCTTTAAAGGCCAAGCCTTTTTCACGCATTTCCGTGAGTATGAAATTGGTTGTACCATTGATAATGCCTGCTACCCACTCAATACGGTTAGCACCCAAACCTTCGCGCAAGGCTTTAATAATCGGGATGCCGCCTGCTACGGCCGCTTCAAAAGCGACAATAACACCTGCCTTTTGTGCAGCAGAAAATATCTCGTTTCCGTACAAAGCAAGCAGCGCCTTGTTTGCTGTCACTACGTGTTTACCATTTGCAATCGCTTTCAGCACGAGCTCTTTACTTAGGGTATAGCCGCCGATAAGTTCAACCACTACATCCACTTTCGGATTATTAACTACCGCAAATGCATCATTAGTCACCTCGACTTTACCGCCAGTCACGGTTTTGGCATGGTCGACATTTCTGTCTGCCACTTGCACCACATTAATCGCCACACCGGTGCGACGCGTGATTTCTGCTGCATTACGGGCTAAAACGGCGTATGTGCCTCCACCGACGGTACCAATGCCCAACAAACCTACATTTAACTGCTTCAAGCTTTTGCTCCGTGTTTTTTTCTGTAATTCTCTAAGAATCTTGCAATACGTTTAATCGCCTCGGTCAGGTCATCCACATTAGGCAGAAACACGACACGGAAATGATCTGGCGCTTTCCAGTTAAAGCCCGTACCCTGCACTAACAATACTTTTTCTTCTAACAATAATTCCAGGATAAATTGCTGATCATCTTTAATCGGGTAGATTTTAGGATCCAGTTTTGGGAACAGATACATCGCTGCCTTCGGCTTAACGCAAGTCACGCCGGGAATTGCTGTAAGCATCTCGTAAGCCAAATCACGCTGCTTGCAAAGCCTGCCGGTCGGTGCAACCAAGTCTTCGATACTCTGATAGCCACCCAATGCGGTTTGTACTGCCAGTTGACCCGGCACATTGGCACATAAACGCATACTGGCCAACATATTCAAACCTTCAATATAATCGCTGGCGTGATTTTTCTCACCTGAAATCACCATCCAGCCTGCTCTATAGCCGCAAGTACGATAGTTTTTTGATAAACCGTTAAATGTCACGAACAACACATCATCTGCCAGCGAAGCAATAGAAATATGCGTATTGCCGTCATACAGGACTTTATCGTAAATTTCATCGGCAAAAATCACCAAGTTATGATGACGGGCAATCTCGATAATGCCTTCTAAAGTTTCACGCGGATAAAGCGCACCGGTTGGATTGTTTGGATTAATCACCACAATGCCGCGTGTATTGGCCGTGATTTTGGCTTCAATATCTTTTAAATCGGGCAGCCACTCCGCTTCTTCATCACACAGATAATGGCGTGCTGTGCCCCCCGCAAGCGTCACTGCTGCTGTCCACAATGGATAATCCGGCATCGGCACCAGCACCTGGTCGCCATTATTCACCAATGCCTGCATTGCCATCACAATCAGTTCTGAAACACCATTGCCAATGATAATGTCATCTACCGTTACGCCTGCAATATGCTTGCTTTGCGTGTAGTGCATAATGGCTTTACGCGGCGCAAACAAGCCCTTACTGTCAGTATAGCCAGAAGCCTGATCCATATTGCGAATCACGTCCTGCAGTATTTCCTCCGGCGCTTCAAAACCAAACGCGGCAGGATTGCCAATATTAAGTTTGATGATGCGCTGACCTTCTTCTTCCATTTGGCGTGCGCGTTGCAATACCGGGCCACGGATATCGTAGCAAACGTTGGCAAGCTTGTTGGATTTGGCTAGTTTTTCCAGCTTATTAGGTGACGACATAAAGCAGAGATTTTCGCTTGAAAAGCACAATTTATAAAGGTATTAGTGTACATTAGAATGGGGATTTCGTTCAATGAAAGTCATGCTAGGATTGCACAATGAAACTACATTTAACCACTGCAGAAAATAATTATTTGATTACAGGCTATGGTACGGCTAATGATGGGAATTTTGTGGAAATCAACAAACAGCGCCATACACAAAATTTAATTGTGATGCCACAGATGCTCATTTTAGATTGGCAGGCGGGTATTTTTGCAAATTTAACCGAAGCACATTTTACGCAGATTGTAGAATTAAAAGCGGAAGTGGTTTTATTGGGCACGGGCGAAAAACATCAATTTTTGCACCCGAAAATTTATCAAAATTTAACCGCGCAAGGCATTCCACTTGAATGCATGTCCAGCGCCGCAGCCTGCAGAACCTATAATTTTTTAATGAGTGAAGGCCGCAATGTGGCAGCCGCTTTGTTGATTTAAATGATGCTCTACAACTCAACATCTATGAGGCCTACAGAGCATCTATTTTTAATTTATTTGCATAAATTAATTACACATTACCTTTGCGGCGTTAACGTCAGTTGCAAACCGTTATCCGTCACCACCATGTCTTTTGGGCTATAGCTGGTGCCGCCAAATTTCAAATCTTCTGGCTTCACGGTATAGAGCGTCAAACCGTTCAACATTTCGCCACCCACGGCTTTGGCCATGGCGTTAAACAGGTCATTAAATTTACCATTTGCGCCATCAAAGTTAATGTTTTCAATTTTTGGTTCATCTAGCACCACAGCACTGGTGGCAGGATCAAAGCGCAATTTACCGGAAATACCCAGTTTCCCAGTCACAGATTTATCAGATAATTCGCTGGAAAGCTTGGTATCCATTGTTGTGATCATTCGACCAGTAGCTTTGTCAAAAGTCACCACGGAATTGGATAAATTGACATCGAACACTTTGAGCAGTGAAATGGGGAGCGCTAATTTCTCATTCAATTTTTGCGCGATTTGGTCACCCGTCACATTCACTGTGCGGTCGCCACTTAAAGTTGCACAACCGTTTAGAATAAAGGCAAGAACAAGTATTAAGATTTTATTCACAATGCGCTCCTGTTTTAGGCAATGCGCAATTAACGCGCTTTACAGGTTTTTAGTGGACAGCGTTAAGGTCGCATTAGTGCCGCCAAAGCCAAAACTGTTAGATAAAGCGGTTTGAATCTTCACGTTATCAATGCGCTGAGTGGCTATTGGCAAACCCTCGGCAGCAGGATCAAGGTTTTCAATATTGGCAGAAGCCGCGATAAAATTATTTTCCATCATAATTAGGGTGTAAATCGCCTCATTAACACCTGCTGCTCCCAGCGCATGACCGGAAAGTGATTTAGTCGAGGCGATTGCAGGCAGCTTGCCGTAAGCGCCAGTCGCAAACACGTTGCGAATCGCTTCCAGCTCTTTGGTGTCACCCACCGGCGTCGACGTCCCGTGCGTGTTGATGTAATCCACATGGTCAATGCCTTCCAGCGCCAACTTCATGCAACGCTCTGCGCCCTCACCGCTTGGCGCGACCATGTCATAGCCATCTGAAGTTGCACCGTAACCCACAACCTCAGCATAGATTTTCGCGCCACGTTTTTTTGCGTGCTCGTATTCTTCCAGCACCACAATGCCACCACCGCCGGAAATCACGAAACCATCACGGTCTACATCATAGGTACGGCTGGCTTTTTCTGGCGTATCGTTATATTTGCTGCTCAATGCGCCCATGGCATCAAACAGGAGCGACATAGTCCAGTGTTCTTCTTCGCCTCCGCCAGCAAAAATAATGTCCTGCTTACCCATCTGAATTTGCTCTACACCATTGCCGATACAGTGCGCGCTGGTAGAGCAAGCAGAGCTGATGGAATAATTAACGCCTTTAATCTCCGCTCCAGTCGCTAAACAAGCCACGATACCGTTTGACATGGTTTTGGTGACCATATATGGTCCCACGCGTTTGGCGCCTTTTTCACGGAAAGTATCAGTCGCCTCAAGCATGCTTTCGGTCGACGTACCACCCGCCCCTACAATCATACCTGTACGGATATTAGAAACCAGTTCTTTTGGCAGATTTGCATCGGCAATCGCCTCTTGCAACGCAATCCAGCTATAAGCATGGCCTTTCGCCATAAAGCGCATCAGCTTGCGATCAATTAACCCTTCTAAATTCAGCTTAATATTGCCTGCCACATGCGAGCGAAAACCGCGGTCTGCATACTCTTGCTGAAAACTAATGCCAGAGCGGCCTTCATAGAGGCTATCTTTCACCTCTGCTTTGTTATTACCTAGACTAGATACAATACCTAGACCAGTGACTACGACACGACGCATTTCGTGCTCCCTAAAATTAACTCTTTATTCTATTCAACAATTATTAAGAATTTTGTATTAAAAATTGTCTGTTCTGGTAAATAAACCTACACGCAAATCATTGGCTACATATATCTCACGGCCATCTAAAGTCATAGTAGCGTCAGCAATTCCCATGACTAATTTGCGCATGATAACGCGTTTCAAATCTATCGTGTAGGTGGCCATTTTTGCAGTTGGCAGTACTTGCCCACTAAATTTAACCTCGCCTGCTCCTAAAGCACGGCCACGTCCCGGCCCACCCATCCAACCCAAATAAAACCCGACCAATTGCCACATTGCATCCAAACCTAGACAACCAGGCATAACCGGGTCACCAGTGAAATGGCATTCAAAAAACCATAAATCTGGCTTGATATCCAATTCGGCGATAATTTGGCCTTGTCCATATTTGCCGTCACCCTCACTAATTTTCACAATGCGGTCAAACATCAGCATTGGCGGCAATGGCAATTGCGCATTACCCTCGCCGAACATCTCTCCCCTACCGCACGCCAACAACTCTTCTTTGGTGAAGCTATTTTGTTTTTTCATTAGATTTATACTTTGATATTTTGATATATATGCTATTTTCGCTGGAAATTGGATTTAGCGAAAGTACTATCTATAAACTATTATTCAAAACAGGCTGGTGCCGATTAATGACGGTGGACATATACAAGCCATCTTCATTACTGCCTGGCTTAATAAATACTTTATTTTCATGCTCTGTGAGACAATATCCATGAGCCTTACAAGGCATATGTTTTTTAGATTTATAGCTTAGTTTATTGATAAAAGTGTTTTAATCTCTACGGGATATACAAACCTGTATACACTTTCAATAAATTCATTTAATATAAATGTTAAATTAGTTTTTAATTAACCATTAAATTTTTTAGGAAAACTCAATGAGCGACCGTCAATTGGCCGACTGGCGTCAACATGCGCTAACTTTAGAAACCGAAGTCAACAAAGTCGTAGTTGGTCAAGCTAACCCGATACGGTTGATTACCATCGCGATTTTCGCTCGCGGTCATGTGTTGCTAGAAGGCGATGTCGGTGTTGGTAAAACCACACTATTACGTGCTTTTACGCGCGGCATCGGTGGTGGTTATCAGCGTACTGAAGGTACGATTGACCTGATGCCTAACGATTTGGTATATCACACCTATTTGGGCGAGGATGGCAAACCGCACGTAAGCGCAGGTCCATTGCTGATGTCAGGCGAAAACTTATCGGTGTTTTTCTTTAACGAAATCAACCGTGCCCGTCCGCAAGTACACTCCTTACTACTGCGGGTAATGGCGGAACGTACGCTCTCTGCCTTCAATAAAGAACATGTATTTCCACACATGATTGTATTTGCAGATCGTAATCAGGTTGAAAAAGAGGAGACCTTTGAAATCCCATCCGCTGCACGGGACCGTTTTATGATGGAAATTCCGATCGTAGTTCCGAGTGATGACGCCATCATGTCCGGCTTGATGTTTGACACCAGATTCCATAACGTGGACGCATTAATAGACACTATTCAAGCGGATGTGTTGAAGTTTGATCAGCTGAATGGATTTTCAACGGTTATTCAAAACCATATCGAAGCCTCTGACACCCTTAAAAAATATGCGCTTAATTTATGGAAAGCCACGCGTAATCCGACCGAATATGGCGTAAAAGTCACCAATGTGGATATGAACCGCCTTGTGCTTGCGGGCGCCAGTCCGCGAGGTATGAGCATGATGTTGCGCGCAGCCCGCGTTAATGCCTGGTTGAACGAGCGCACTGCGATTACTCCCGAGGATATTCATGCAGTGTTCCATGAAACTGTTGCACACCGTTTGGTATTTAGTCCAGTATATGAAATGCGCCGCACCGAGATTGCGCGCGAAATGCTTTCAAATATACTTAATGCCGTTGCAGCGCCTTAGTTAGAATTTTCATAATGCAGGAAATCAAAGAATTCTCGTATCACATCGGCTGGCGTAACCGAGGCCGCCATCCCGGCCGTCATGCCAGTACACAACGCGGTATGGGTATGGAATTTATTGGGCATACCACACTGGTCGCTTACCCTGATCCGCGTCGCATTGATTTGCGCCAGACCCTGCGCGACCCGATGGAACAGGTGTTTGTGCGCCTGTTTAACCAGAAAAGCGCCACGCCAGTGTTTGTTGTCTGTGACTTATCCGGTAGCATGAATTTTGGCGCGAAGGAGCGCAAAATCCGCAAAGCTGCAGAAATCGCCGAATCCGTTGCACAATCCGCCAGCCGCAATGCCGATCCATTCGGATTTATCGGGTTTGATGATGTGGTGAGAGAAGACTGGATCAGCATGGCTTCTTTTAAGTCGCAGCGCGCGATCGAGTTAGCTGAACGCTTAAAAGAGTATCATCCGGCGCATGCTTCCAGCGCTGGCATCTCAGAAGTATGGCGTTTTTTGCCACGCGAGCGCTCGCTGGTATTTTTAATTTCAGATTTCCATATGCCGATGCAACAGCTAGAGGAGTCGCTCGCCAATTTGCTGCGCCACCACATTGTACCTGTTGTGCTATGGGATGGAGACGAATATAGAAACCTGCCTGAAAATGGCATTACAGCTGTGACAGACCCTGAAACAGGCGCTAAACGTACACTGTTTTTACGTAAAGATTTTCGTAATAGAATCATCGAATCGTTCGAGGCGCGGCGTGAAGCTATATATAAACTATTTATGCAGTTTGATATGCCGCCATTTTATGTAGAAGGCGATTTTGACGCTGACATGCTGACCGAATACTTTTACCAATTTGTAGCAGCTTAAACCTACTAAAATATATGACAAAATTAATAACCCAATTATTATCTGCGTGCATTTTAAGCCTTAGCGCAATCGCTACGCATGCGCTAGATAGCCAATCGCTACCTGATATTAAAGCGGGCGTGGTTAGCCTTCAAATACAAGACCCGACGAGGGCCGTGGGCTATACTGTGGGTGATGTGCTGACGCGCCACATTGTGATTAGCATCAAAAAACCTTACAAACTCATCCCTGAATCATTGCCGATTATCGGCTATCAGAAACGTTATAGAGGCCAGCCACTTGGCATTGATTTAAGCGATATTAAACATAGCAGCAAAGATACTGGTAATGCGGTGAGGCACAATTTAATCTTGAGCTATCAAGTATGGACTAATAAAAACGTGGTTAAAAATGGAGCTTTGCCAGCCGAATATCTACATATCATCAATGTAGAATCTAAAGACAAAGAAGTAGTGAAATTTCGCATTCCTAGCTTTGAATTTAATATTTCGCCGATTGCTCGCTTTGGCCAAATCAAAATTGAAGAAGACATGAGCCAATATAGAGGGCCTCTACTGCTTGATAGCACGGCTGAGAAACAACGCTTAAAAATCTTGCTAACAATTTTAGCGTTGAGTTTGCTAGGCTTGCTATATATGTTAGGTAAAAATGCTTGGCTGCCGCGCATGGGTGGGCCATTTGCCAAATGTTATCGTGAAATTCGCAAACTGCCGAATACGCTACAAGGCATAGAACAGGCAGTGTCCAGCATACATACTTCGTTAAACACCACTGCAGGTAACAGCTTATTCAGTGATAATCTAGATGAATTTTTAGCAAAAAAACCCGCGTTTAAAGCGATTGAATCAGAAATGCAGAAATTTTTTGGTTTATCCAATCAAATATTTTTTGAGCCGAACACACAACATCAAGTAGGCAATGACCCCTTACAATGGCTGGCGCAATTTTGCCGTCGTTGCCGTGATTGCGAACGCGGTTTAATTCCAGACACCAAGGTCTAAACTGTGGCTTTCTCCCATCCTTGGTTATTGTGGTTGTTACCTTTGGCTTTTTTGCCGCTAGTGTTTCAGCGGGCGCACAGCAAAAATTATTCATGGCTAGAAATGCTGCCTGCAGACCCGCTATCTGACCTGATAGGCTGGATTTTGAAGGCGCTTGCAGTGCTCACGCTGTTATTTATTGTACTGGGTCTAAGTGCGCCACACACTAACCAGCAACAAGTAGAGCGCATCGGCGAAGGCGCGCAAATTGGTTTGGTTCTGGATAGAAGCGCGAGTATGGATGACCCGTTTTCCGGGGTAGTTGGCACGGTTGGCGAAAACAAATCGGCCGCGGCGGCACGTTTAATCACACAATTTGTGCAATCGCGCCAAAACGACTTAATGGGTATGGTTTCCTTTAGCAACTCGGCCATGCATGTGCTGCCACTAACTGAAAATAAACTGGCCATGGTAGCCGCCGTGCAAGCTACTGCAGGCAATGCGCTGTTTCAAACCAATATTGGTAGCGGACTTACCGCGGGTGCGGAATTATTCGAAAAAGTACCCGATTCTGGCTCGCGTGCAGTCATTTTACTATCTGATGGCGCAGGAAGAATTGGCGCAGATGCGCAACAAAAAATCCGCGATTGGTACGACCGCATGCATATTAGCTTGTATTGGATTGTATTGCGCCAACCAGGCGGCTTGAGTATTTTTGATACCACTTACAAAGCTGACCCAGACAAGGCATTACCAGCTGAAATTGAGTTGTATGAGTTTTTTAAAACCATGAAAACCGAGTTTCATGCTTACGAGGCGGAAGACCCAAAAACCTTACAAATGGCGATTGACGACATTAATCGTAAAGAGAAAAAGCCGATTAAATATATGGAAAAAATTCCAGGCAAAGATTTATCCAACCTTTGTTTTTTAATTGCGGCTGGCATGATCGCATTATTGCTTGGCGTCAAATACTTTGAGGTAAAAACATGGCATTAAACATTCCATACAAGCTCGCGCGATTTTTAAGTGTAAAAAGACTCAGTTGGGTACTTTCCATTATTGCACTGATTTGTTTGTTTGGTAGCATTTACACCTACAAACGTATCATGCAAATAGATTCTTTTAATCAAGCAGTTAGTGCAGGAAAACCACCAGAAACTGACCAGCAAAGCTTCGAAGCGAAATTTGCTACAGCGCTGTATTTAGCTAAAAAAGAGCGCTACAAAGAAGCGACTTTGCTATTTACCGCGCTAATGCAAAAGGCGAATAATTACCAAAAATCGGCCGTGCAATACAACGTGGGCAATATTTTCTTATTGCGCGCAAACGCCATGGGCGGCCGTGGTGCCGCCGTTTCGCAAGAAACAGAATATTTGTTGCAGCAAGCCAAAACGGCTTATATGGCATCACTTAAGATGGATAACAGCCAATGGGACGCCAAACATAATTTGGATAGATTATTGGGCTTGCTACCTGAAACGCCTACGCCAGGCGTAGGCGAAGGCGATAAAGCCGGGCTAATTATGGGCAACGTGCCCGTGGGTTTGCCTTAACTAGAGGCATTTACTGTAAACCTTCAATATTCATGAAAAAACTATTTAATTATTTACGTCATCGCCGCGATATTTCCTTGCTAAGCATCGCTTTTCTATTGTTGATTATTGCGCTGTTTAAGCCGACTGTGCCAATTAAACGTGATATTTTCAGCTACATTTTAGTAGCAGATATTTCGCAGAGCATGAATGTGAAAGATATGAGTTTAGATGGCAAACCCGCCACGCGTATGCAATACCAGCAGTTTTTATTGCACCGTATCGTTGGGGAAATGCCTTGTGGTACGCAAGTAAGCATGGGCTTATTTGCCGGTGTGAGTGTGGCAGCACTCTATACACCGATCGAAGTATGTGAAAATTTTGCCGCAATTGAAGATACAATCGACCATCTGGATTGGCGTAATGGCTGGTCTGGCAACAGTCGTATTCGCGAAAGCATGTTAACACTTGCAAAACTGATTCGTAGCTTTCCCGAGCCTGTGCAAGTAGTGTATTTTACCGATGGTGAAGAAACGCCAAGACTGCACATCTTCAACACCCGCGATTTAACAGGCTTTCAGGGTGGTAAAGATTGGTTATTGGTTGGCATAGGAAGTGATAAAGGCACTGCCATTCCCAAACTGGATGACAAAAATCAGCTAATAGGTTACTGGTCAGCTGAAAGTTTTGCTATGCAGCCTGGTGTCGCACAAATCGCGCAAGAAAACATCGGTTCGCGTGAAGACAGCGTGGCAGAAGAGCCAAGTGACCGCTACATGTCTAAGCTAGACGAAAAATATCTTATTTCACTCGCCAAAGAAATCAGTGCTAATTATGTCAATGGCAGCAGCTTGCAAAATATATTGGCAGCAATGAAAAAACAACCACCTGCCCGTCGTGATACGGCAGCTTTTGAACTGAAATGGATCTTTGCAGGATTAGCCGGCCTGTTGTTTTTAGCGGCTTATCTACCCAAACACCCGATTAAAGAATCGAAAGAGATTCTCAAGAAATTCACATGGCGCAAAAAACGTCAGGCAGCGGAATCTGGTATATTTAAATCTTCTTGATTCTCTATATCACGCTTGAACCAGCGCAGCCAAATCCTTAAGCGCCTTAATTCATCAGTATTTTCAACGTTTGCGAATAAAATTACAGGCGGCAAAGCAAACTTAAATTCTTTTCTTTTAAAATTCAAAATGATTAAATTGGCCTGAATAAAACAATTAGAGGCAAGTGCAGGCTGAAATTTATGGCCACGTTTATTTGTCATACTAAGTTCGCCTCGGCAGTTCACCTCAATTGATTGCCATGACCAGGGCAAAAGCAGCAAAGCATCGCGCAAAATAAAATAAATACTTGAAGCAATAATTAGCCCGATAATAGAAGCCTTAATGGTGATTGAGACCGGTAAGCTCAAAATAATCAAACAGCAAATGATTGAAACAATACCAAGCAACCCCGAGATTAGGTTAGAAGACATAAGCTTAATATGTATGGGTTGAAGTAAAATAGACCGCATACGACATTATAGTCACAACAAGGCAGCTAACAGCATGACAACAAGCAGCAATATTCTATGCGATTTATCGCATCTGGGCTTACTAGAGATTAGCGGTGCGGATGCCGCCGCGTTTTTGCAAGGCCAGGTCACCAATGATGTAAAATTACTAACGGACGAAAATGCGCATTACACTGCTTACTGCAATCCCAAGGGCCGTATATTAGCTTTATTTCTCGCATTTGCTCATGCTGACCATATTCACCTACAATTCAACCGCGATCTGCTTGAACCCATCATAAAGCGTCTGAAAATGTATGTGTTGCGCAGCAAGGTTGAGATTAAAGATGTTTCAAACGAGATTAAAAAGTTTGGAATAGATGGCCTGGAAACCGCATCAATACTGAGCTGCAGCCTTGGTAAAATACCGACTGAAAACTACGAATTAGTTACTTTGGAAAATGCAACGATTCTGAAACTACCCACGATTGTAGGGCACAGCCGCTTTGAAATTTTTACCGATTCCATCCACGCATCGACCATATGGAGTGCGCTCAAAACTGATTGCGAAGTAGTCGAAAAGTCGCGCTGGGATTGGCTGGAGATACAGGCAGGCATTCCTGATGTTGAATTAGCCACACAAGAACAATTTGTGCCACAGATGCTTAATTTGGATATTTTAAATGGTATCAGCTTTAAAAAAGGATGCTATACAGGCCAGGAAATCGTGGCGCGAACCCATTATTTAGGCAGCGTAAAACGTCGCACTTATTTGGCTACTATATGCCCTGTAGGCCAATCAGATAGAACTCCGCAGGCCGGTGATAAAGTGACTGATGAAACAAAAAATGAAGTGGGTCAAATCGTCAGGGTTGCTACAAATGCTTCAAAAGAATTTGACGTACTGGTTGAAATGCGTATCGATGCACAACAAACGGGCAATATCTACTGGAATAGCACGCCCATTTTTGTTAAGCCATTACCCTATCCATTGGAGACCTAGGGCGCAGCCGGCACCGCTGGTAATTGATTAGCGGGCTGTGTTGGCAGTGGTTGATCAATGACCTGATAGAACACTTCATCCTGCTTAATCATGCCAAGCTCGCTGCGTGCACGCTCCTCTATCGCAGCATTGCCCTGTTTTAAATCACGCACTTCAGCATTCAAGGTTTCATTGCGTTGCTTAAACGCTGCATTTTTTTCTTTTTGTTCTTCAATTTGCTGGTTCACATTCCAGACCCGCAACCAGCTTCCTTTGCCAAGCCACAGCGGATACTGCAGCAAGGCAATCAATATCACAAATATAAGCGTTAATGCTTTCACTTAAACAGTTGGTAAAAAGCGCCTTTGCCTGCATAACTGGTCGCATCACCCAGTTCTTCTTCAATGCGCAATAGTTGGTTATATTTAGCCACACGCTCAGAACGGCACAGTGAGCCTGTTTTAATTTGCAATGCGTTGGTTGCAACAGAAATATCCGCAATCGTGGTATCTTCTGTCTCACCAGAGCGATGCGAAACCACTGCAGTGTAACCGGCTCGTTTGGCCATCTCGATGGTTTGGAAGGTTTCAGTCAAAGTACCAATCTGATTAACTTTAATCAACACAGAGTTCGCCACGCCGCGTTGAATGCCTTCTCGCAAAATTTTGGAGTTGGTCACAAACAAGTCATCCCCCACTAATTGAGTTGTTTTTCCTAAGCGTCTAGTAAGGATATCCCATCCATCCCAGTCAAATTCACTCATACCATCTTCAATCGTGATAATCGGATATTTATCACACCAGGTGGCTAAATAGTCTGTAAATTCTTTAGAGGAAAGTGCCAAACCTTCTGATTCTAAATGGTATTTTCCATCTTTATAAAACTCGGTACTAGCGCAATCCAGACCCAGATACACATCTTTACCTGGCTCATAACCAGCGGCAGAAATCGATTCCATAATCAACTGAATCGCCGCCTCGTTTGATGGCAGATTAGGTGCAAACCCACCCTCGTCACCTACTGTGGTTGCTAAGCCTTTTTTGTGCAATGTTTTCTTGAGCTGATGAAACACTTCCGCACCGCAACGCAAAGCTTCGCGGAATGTTGGCAAACCTGCCGGGATGATCATGAACTCCTGCATGTCCACGCTGTTATCAGCATGCGCGCCGCCATTGATGATATTCATCATTGGCGTCGGCAACTGCATGGCACCTGAACCGCCTAAATATCGGTACAGAGGGAGTCCACTCTCTTCAGCGGCTGCTCGTGCGCAAGCCATCGAAACCGCCAAAATCGCATTGGCTCCTAGGCGATCTTTGTTTTCAGTGCCATCCAATTCAATCAGCGTTTTATCAATAAAACTTTGCTCTTCTGCATCCAGCCCTATAATCGCTTCAGTAATTTCAGTGTTTACGTTTTCCACTGCCTGCAGAACACCTTTACCCAGATAGCGGTCTTTGTCGCCGTCGCGCAGCTCCATCGCCTCTTTAGCGCCTGTAGACGCACCCGATGGTACCGCGGCACGACCAATCACGCCACTTTCCAGCAGTACGTCAGCCTCAACTGTTGGGTTACCGCGTGAATCCATAATTTCGCGGGCGATGATATCTACGATGGCGCTCATGACTTTCTCCTAAAATTTACAAATAACTTCACTAATAACTTCTGCTTACAGTCTTTTTTATAATGTTGATTCAATAAAACCAGCTTTTTTTACTACCTTGTCCAAGTCTACCAACAAATGCAGTAAATCTTCCATTTTATGCAGCGGCCATGCATTGGGGCCATCAGACAACGCTTTTGATGGATCAGGATGCGTTTCCATAAACACGCCAGAGATACCACTAGCCACTGCAGCGCGAGCCAATACAGGCACAAACTCGCGTTGCCCACCACTTTTGTCACCTTGTCCACCTGGTTGTTGTACCGAGTGCGTCGCATCAAACACAACCGGGCAATTGGTCTCACGCATAATTGCCAAACCACGCATATCTGAAACCAGTGTGTTATAGCCAAAAGAAACGCCACGCTCACACACCATAATAGTATCCGCTCCACCATTAGCCTCTTTGGCTTTATTTACCACTTGCAGCATGTCATGCGGGGCTAAAAATTGGCCTTTTTTGATATTTACTGGCTTGCCGCAAGTCGCCACAGCCACAATAAAATCGGTTTGCCTGCATAAAAATGCAGGTGTTTGCAGCACATCCACCACAGCTGCCACATGCGGAACTTGTTCCTCTGTATGCACATCGGTCAGCACCGGCACGCCCACTTGGCGCTTCACTTCATCCAGAATTTTTAAGCCCTCTTCCATGCCAAAGCCGCGAAACGTCTTGGTGGAACTGCGATTCGCCTTGTCGTAAGAAGATTTATAAATAAAAGGAATACCGACTTTTGCCGCAATTTCTTTTAACTGTCCCGCCGTCTCGATTGCAAATTCGCGTGATTCAATCACACAAGGGCCTGCAATTAAAAAGAGTGGTTTATCTAAGCCAACTTCGAAGCCACATAATTTCATTTATTTGGCTCCTCTGCACTTTAAAGCAGCTTCAACATAGGCTTTAAATAACGGGTGTCCAGTGCGCGGATTAGAAGTAAATTCCGGGTGAAACTGGCAAGCTATAAACCATGGATGTACATTTTGTGGCAACTCAATCATCTCGCATAAATTTTCGGTCGGCGTACGTGCAGATACCACCAAACCTGCCTGTTTTAACTGCTCCACGTAATGATTATTCACCTCATAGCGATGGCGATGACGTTCATTCACCTGCGCACCATAAATACTCGCTGCCAGTGTACCCGGCACTATCGGGCAGCTTTGCGCCCCTAGTCTCATGGTGCCTCCAAGATCCGAATTTTCATTACGCACTTCTAGATTGCCGGAAGCATCTTTCCATTCGGTAATTAAGCCAATCAGCTTATGAGGCGCCTCTGCATCAAACTCAGTACTATTGGCATCTTTTAAGCCTGCCACATTGCGGGCGAATTCAATCACCGCCAGTTGCATGCCCAGACAAATACCCAAGTATGGAATTTTATTCTCTCGCGCATATTTAATCGCTGCAATTTTACCTTCGGTACCGCGTTTGCCAAATCCACCAGGAATCAAAATCGCATCCATGGCCTTTAATTTATCAGTACCATTTTTTTCGATTTCTTCACTATCCATGTAGTGAATTTTTACTTTGGAATTCGTATGAATACCTGCGTGGATTAAGGCCTCGGTGAGAGATTTATACGAATCGGCCAAATCGACATACTTGCCCACAAAGGCAATATCAACGGTGTGTCTTGGATTGGCAAGCGCATGGGTAATATGTTTCCAGCTGGATAAATCTGCCGCCTTAGCTAAAATATCCAGCTTGTGGCAAACAATCTCATCCATCATCTGGTCGTGCAATAATCCAGGTATCTTATATATTGAATCGCTATCTATCGCACTAATCACAGCCTCATACGGCACGTTGGTAAATAGCGCGATTTTGCGCTTTTCGTCTTCTGGGATTTCACGCTCAGCACGGCACAATAGAATATCCGGCTGAA
Source organism: uncultured beta proteobacterium (assembly GCA_963701715.1). GTDB lineage: Bacteria > Pseudomonadota > Gammaproteobacteria > Burkholderiales > Methylophilaceae > Methylotenera_A. Next base: position 313,443 of record CAVPAX010000006.1, on the reverse strand, counting down.
TACCGATTTCACGCAGTTCTTTTACCGAATGCTGCGTTGGCTTGGTTTTAAGCTCGCCTGCGGTGGGAATCCACGGCAGCAAAGTTAAATGGACATAGCAAGTGTTTGTCTTGCCCTCTTCAAAACCCATCTGACGAATGGCTTCCAGAAATGGCAGTGACTCGATATCACCCACCGTACCGCCCACTTCCACAATTGCCACATCTGCGCCTTCTGCACCACGTTTGATGTGAGCTTTTATCTCGTCGGTAATGTGTGGAATCACCTGTACCGTTTTGCCCAGATACTCGCCGCGGCGTTCTTTCTTGATGACACTTTCGTAAATTTGGCCGGTAGTAAAATTATTACGTTTGCCCATGCGCTGAGAAATAAAACGCTCATAATGGCCTAAATCAAGGTCAGTTTCAGCACCGTCATCGGTGACAAATACCTCGCCATGCTGGAACGGCGACATAGTACCCGGATCCACATTAATATAAGGGTCCAGCTTGAGCATGGTCACTTTGATGCCACGGGATTCGAGAATAGCACCTAGGCTAGCAGCCGCGATACCTTTGCCTAAAGAGGAAACTACACCGCCGGTGACGAATACATATTTGGTCATAAAACCCTTGAATATTGGCGCACGATTAAATTCGTACAGACGGGAAGAAATTTTACCGCAAAGCCAGTACAATCGCCAGTACAATCATCAGTAAAACGATGCAATACATTCAAAAAATAAGGGGAAATCTTTTTGAAAAAATCCAACATCCATTGGGAAGCGGTTGTGGCTGATCCACGGTTTCAAGCCCTGCATCGAGACAAAAATAGGTTCTTATGGCGCATGATGTTGTTTGCATTGATTTTTTATTTTTTGCTACCGATTAGCACTGCCTATTTTCAGGATATTTTTAAAATCAAAATCTGGGGCGTCATCAATATCGGGCTGCTATTTGCCCTATCTCAATTTATTGTCGCATGGGCAATTGCAACCATCTACGCCAAGCGTGCCAATACTGAATTTGACACGAGAGCGCGCGAATTAGTCAATGATGCACACAATATCAAAGGCATCGTATGAAGAAATTATTGTTTTTATGCACCGCCCTGCAAAGCGCACCAGTACTAGCTTCTGGCGCGGTCGCAAATGACTATAAATGGCTCACTTTTTTAGTATTCAGCAGCATTATCGCCGCCACCATGGTGATCACATGGTGGGCAAGCAAACGCGTCAAATCTACCGCCGACTTTTATGCCGCTAATAACAGCATCAGCGGCTTGCAAAACGGCTGGGCGATTGCGGGCGATTACCTTTCCGCCGCATCTTTTCTCGGCATTGCCGGCTTGATCTCACTTTACGGCTACGATGGCTTTATGTATTCGGTCGGCTTTCTCATGGGTTATATCGCAGTGCTGTTGGTGATTGCCGAGCCCTGCCGCAACATCGGTAAATATACGCTGGGCGACATTTTGGCCTTCCGCAACAACCCTAAAAGAGCGCGCATGATTGCCGCGCTTTCTACCATTACAGTCTCCATTTTCTACCTCACCGCGCAAATGGTCGGCGGCGGTGTGCTGGTAAAAACACTCATCGGCATTGATTACGAAATCTCGGTCATCGCAGTCGGCACGCTCATGCTCGCTTACGTGGTGTTCGGCGGCATGGTGGCGACCACCTACGTGCAAATCGTCAAAGCGATTTTGCTTGTGATTGCATCTTTGGTGTTGGTCACATTGGTCTGGCTGCCTTATGGATTCAGCCTACCGGCTTTTTTGCAAGCAGTAGTCGACGACGCAAAAATTCAAGCGCAAGTGGCGAAATTGTTAGGCGATGTGGCCAGCAATATGAACGCGCAAGAGCTCGGCCAACGCTTTCTGGAACCCGGTTTATTTCTGAAAGACCCCATCGACCAAATCAGTCTTGGCATGGCGCTAGTATTCGGCACCGCGGGTTTACCGCATATCCTAATGCGTTTCTTTACCGTACCCAACGCACAAGCAGCGCGTAAAAGCGTGGTCTGGGCGATGGTGATTATCGGTGGGTTTTATGTGCTCACGCTGTTTTTGGGCTTTGGCGCGGCGATGCACGTTGGCCCAGACGTTATCGGTAGCATTGATAAAGGCGGCAATATGGCCGCGCCTTTGCTTGCGCAGTATCTGGGCGGCGGCGAGAACTCTCTGCTGGGCAATTTCATGCTCGCCTTTGTCGCCGCGGTGGCGTTTGCGACCATCGTCGCCGTCGTCGCAGGTTTGGTGCTGGCATCTGCCTCTGCAATCGCGCACGATTTGTACGTGAATGTCATGAAAGATGGCAAGGCCCCACAGCAGCAGCAAATGAAAGCCGCGCGCATCGCCAGCGTTGGCGTGGGCATTGTGGCAATTCTTATCGGCATTCTGGCGAAAGGCCAAAACGTCGCGCACTTGGTCGGCATGGCGTTTGCCGTGGCCGCCAGCAGCAATCTACCCGCGATTTTTCTCACGCTTTACTGGAAAAAATGCAATACCACCGGCGTAGTGATGGGCATGCTGATAGGCGCGGGCAGCGCGATTTTACTGGTGCTGGTGTCACCCAATATGACCTACCCGCTAAAAGTGTTGAGTGATGCCAATGCCGTGATGCAAAGCGCGCCGCAGAAGATTGCCGAACAGCGCGATTTGCTGATGCGCATCCGCAGTCAAGAAGCAGTGGCTAACATTGAAAAGGAAATTGCAACGCTGGAAAAACAAGTTAAAAAAGCAGAAGAAGATACAGCTAAATATCAAGGCCAAACCACTAGCTTGATGGGGCTGGAAAAACCGCTGTTTCCTCTTAAAAACCCGGGCATTATTTCAATTCCACTTGGTTTTTTAATGGTTATTCTATTTAGCTTATTCACCCGCGACAAACGCGCCGAAGACTTGTGGGAAGAACTCTACGTGCGCCAAAATACGGGCTTGCATGTGGAAGATGTTTCGCATTAAAGAGAAAAAAATGAATGCCTTAAATTCTAGAATCAGTACAGCCTTTATTCAACGAGCTTCAGAAATCTTGTCGCAAGCACTCTCAGGTTCGCAAATCGTTAGCGTCACGTGCCTATGCAGTTGATTTCAATGTCAACATTCCACACGCATCTTATCCATTTCTAGCTCCAAACAAAAAAACTGCACTTTTTGAGAATCTTCAGCCATTTAACCCAGCACAACAATATCAAATAATTCATGAACTATGCGACCGTGTTGGCACCACCGAAAATGTGACGCCCGCGCAGAAAATCGCCTCTTCTCAACTCAAACTAACACTACTTTCACAATATTATCAATTTGCAAATCAGGTTACTTCAACCAACGCAAAGCCCGCTGTAGTGACGGAAGTGAGACACTAGCTATTTGACTTCCCTTCAGTTCACAAAATATTTGATGAAGCACTACAAAAACATGGCAGCGGCATGTTTACAAGAAACATGCTTGACGACCTTAGATTATCGCTAGAAGAGCTATTGCGTCAGTTACTAAATAACACCAAATCTCTAGAAAATCAGATTCCTTTAGTCGGACGTTACATTAAAGACAGGGAGGGCTCTTCTGAATTGGCAAATATGTTCGAAAAACTAATCGATTACTACTCTAAATACCAGAACACTTACGTTAAACATGATGATGCAGTACCGACCACAGAAGTTGATTTTATTCTAGAAATTTCATCTTCGTTCATGAAACACTTAATTCGTATCAAATAAAAAAACTAACAACCCCCAATGCCTAAATCGCCCACTTCCCATAACCCTTAAACTGCTGAAACACTTCGCGCATTTCGGCTTCGGTGAGTAGCGGCGGGTTAGGATTAATCTGCAAAATCCGCCAATATTGCTCGCACAGGTTTTCGACTTCTACCGCCACTGCCAGCGCATCATCTAAATCGCGCCCCAGTGCTATCATGCCATGATTCGCCAATAAGCAGGCTTTGCTGTGGTACAAGGCCGCAAGTGCGTGGTCTGACAGCACTTGCGTTCCAAACAGCGCGTAAGGCGCGCAGCGAATGATATCCGCGCCCGTGACGGCGATCATGTAGTGAAACGGCGGAATACTTTTATGCAGGCACGCCATGGTGGTGGCAAACTGGCTGTGCGCGTGTATCACAGCGCCGATTTCCGGCCTGTTTGCCAGAATATCGCGATGAAAACGCCATTCGGATGAAGGTTTTTTGCCCTTCTCCGCCACGCCATCAAGACTCATAAACACCATATCGCGCGGTGACATTTCATCCACACCCATACCGGATGGCGTGACGAGAAAGCCGCCCTCATGGCGCACGCTGCAATTGCCCGACGTGCCTTTGTTTAAGCCAAGATCGGCAAGTTTTTGCGTGATTTTGAGTAATTGTTCAGATAAGTTTTGCATTTTCTCTAGACCAATTTACATTAATAAGTCATTTTTTGTCCGCGCGAAATAGCCCATTTCACGCTTGCCATAAATTTGGGTGAACTCGCAGGTGAATCACCATAATTTCTTAACAAACCCCAGCTACCCCATTTGGACCAGCCAGACATACTATGAAAGCAACAAATTAAATCACCACCTTGTCGCTCCCATGTGGTCAAAATCCGACTATAAATATCACCCATTCTCGTATCAGCGTTGGCCTTAAGAAACAATTGAGTCAACTTCTCATTGTTTTCAGCACCGGCAATACCAACCAAATGCTGGCCCGCCTCATACGCCACGAGTTTAAGCCCATATTGATCTGCCACTTTATTGCTATGTATAATCCATTTTTCAGCCTCTGGCAGGGCAACTTTATTAAGATGATCAAATAACTTATCAAGACTCCATGATGCAACTGCTTTTTCAGTAATACCCTCTTCAGAATCAGGCGATACATTAAGCGAGACGTAAGGCGCTACTGCAAGTACGTCCGCACTATCAGCGGCATTTTGAAAACTTAAAATCTGATCTGATACATATGCGCTGGCAGCCTGAGACGCCAAAACTCTAACAAATCGCTCATGTCCGCCATAAACTTCAGTCCAGATTTTGAATATTTGCACCGAACGATAGGCATTAAATTTCCATGTCGCTTCCCAAGGCTTGTCGGCAAATTTTAAGCGTTGCCCTGCTTTTCCAGCATAGTCATTTTGATCAAATATACTATTCCAAACTTCATTTGAATATTCTACCCAAGCACGTAATTCAGGTTTAAGGTTTTGCTTTACATAGCGTGCAAACTGATTTACATAATCGTCATCTGCTTGATGTGGCATGCAGAACCAGGCGTCAGCATTTAAGCGATTGGCTAAATCTATCATTAGCTCTAACGGAACGCCTTTTGTTGCATAACTAGCATCTGTTAGTTTAGGCCTATCTACCCATTTAATCTGATCTGAATTATTGGTTCCCATAAAATCCATAAACCTTAAACATGCAATACCAGACCAACGTTTCAAGAAATCCGGATGCCATGGATCGTTTTGATAAACTTTCTCATAGCCAGGTAAGATAACCCGAATATTGCGAATATAGTTTTGCGGATTGGTTTTATGAATCTCTAAAAATAGCGGCCCTTTTGCCGCATCGACCCTAAGTACCATCTTCCCAGCTCTACTATCTATGATAGTTCCGTTTGAATAAGCAAGTTCGCCTTCCCCATCGTAGAGAATGGCATAATCTCCGCTTGGATATTGATTGCCTTCGAGTGAGCAAATAACTCTTGTCGCATAGCAACCTTTAGCCAAACGCTTAATCCAGCCACGCTCATCAATCTCCAAAGCCGGGCCTGTGCCCCAATCACCACCTTTGGTTTGGCTAATCCATTCTCGCGACATATGAAAAAAATCAACAAAGGGGTGTTCTGTACCCCAATCCGCAATGCCGGCGAGGTTGATACCTAGGCGGGCGTTGGGCTCAGTATGATTTGCAAAATTGTTAATTTCGGATTTTTTTACAATCCCACTTTTTGCGCCTAAATATAAAGTTGCAAATGCTGCTGCAGAAACAGCTAAAAAATTCCTACGGCCTAAATTGAACAAATTTATCATTGCATCATCTTTTGTTGCCAAATCAATTGCTGCAACTGCTGTGGTTTAAACAAGCCACACTCGGTAATAATTTCTGTAACCAATCGTGCAGGCGTGACATCAAATGCAGGATTTTCGGCTTGCGATTCCATCGGAATCACTCGCACATTTTGCACAACTCCATTTACTAACAAACCCTGCATATAAGCCACCTCATCACTACTACGTTCTTCTATCTCGATATTGCTGCCGCTCGCTATGCTCCAATCTATCGTTGGACTTGGCGCAGCGACATAAAAAGGGATCTCATTATCGAATGCAGCCAATGCCTTTAAATAGGTGCCAATCTTATTGCAGACATCTCCATTACTAGCCACACGGTCTGCGCCCACTAATACCATATCCACCCGACCTTGTTGCATCAAGTGTCCGCCAGCATTATCGGTAATCACGGTATGCGGTATGCCATGCTGCGCCAGCTCCCATGCGGTAAGGCTAGCACCCTGGTTGCGCGGTCGAGTTTCACCCACCCAGACATGCACACTCAAACCGGCATCATGCGCAGCGTAAACAGGTGCAAGTGCAGTGCCGAAATCTACAGTCGCCAGCCAGCCAGCATTACAGTGCGTTAAAATATTCAAGGTTTTATTTTGGTATAAGTCTTTAATTAACTTTAAGCCGTGCTGACCAAGAGCCTGATTTTGAGAAGTGTCTTCTTCGGCGATTTTTGCGGCCTCCTTCCATGCCGAAAAAATACGTTGGCTGGGTTGCAAAGCAAGTAAATATGTTTGCATGCGCTGCACCGCCCAATTTAAATTAATTGCTGTAGGCCTCGTGGATATTAGCTCACTGCCTGCCTGGTACAAATAATCATTCGAGTCATCATGAAGCATCGCCAGCGCAATCCCATAGGCCGCCGCCGCTCCGATCAATGGTGCACCACGCACTTGCATCGCTTTAATCGCATGCACCATTTGTTCCATACTGCTAATGCGAGCAATTTCGAACGCAAATGGCAACTTGGTTTGATCGATAATTTCGACAAACTTACAGCGCGCATCTGGCCAGATAGTGCGGAAGTGTTGAGAGCCAACTTTCATCTTCTTTGCATATGACTTTTAGTTTTAATTTAACTCGCAAATATTTAAAATCAGTATAAATAATTTTGATAAAAAGCTTGCAATTTTTTAGGTTTTATTTTCCACGTTTTTCCATCCACAAAATCTGTGGATAACTTTGTGGATTACTGTGTCTTCAAAACGTAACATATCAATTTATAAGGCTTTTTTCAAAAAGTTCATTTTTTAATCTACTTTTTTTTGTATATAAATCAATATGTTACAGTATGCCATTGGTTTGATAAGGCTTTTTTGAGCTAGTTAATGTAACACTTGAAGTGATGTGCATAAATCGGTTAATTTCGGTAAAACTTGTATCGCATTTTTACTTGTTATTTCAATGATTTGCGTAACTTCAATACCCCTTAATTCGGCCAGTATTTGGGCGATTTTAGCCAGTTCTGCGGGGGTATTTCTCGCCTTGTTTCCAATCCATTCCGGCGGAATATCCGGCGCATCGGTTTCTAACACAATCGATTCGAGCGGTAAAGTTTGTGCCAGCTCTCTGATTTTTAATGCTCGCGGATACGTCATCGCGCCGCCAAAACCTAATTTAAAACCCATCTGGATAAATGCATCGGCCTGCTGCCGGCTGCCATTAAAAGCATGTGCGATTCCTCCCGACACCGGATAGCGTCGCAAATTCTTTAAGATATCATCGACCGCTCGACGTACATGTAGAATGACTGGCAGATTAAAATCTTGTGCGACTTTAAGTTGTTCTGTAAAAAAATATTCCTGTGTTTCCCTATTTTGCTGTGTGACAAAAAAATCCAAACCAATTTCACCAACCGCGACTAACTTATTGTTATTTGAAAGTTGCTGCTTGATGAGTGCATGTAATCGCTTAATGTCACTGGGACTGGCCATATCGATATACATGGGGTGCAAACCCAAGGCAAAGTAACAATGCGGGTATTGGCTTGATACATCAATCACATGCTGGAAATTACTGGGCTCAACCGATGGCACAACGATAGCTCCTACACCCGCCTGTTCGGCTTGTTCTGCAACAATATCTCGATCCGCATCAAACTCAGCGGCATCCAAATGGCAGTGGGTATCAATCAGCATAGTGAGGTTTAGCGCGTACTCGAATATCGGTGCCGATTTGACGCACATCTAGAATGTCCAGCGTAATTGCCTGGTTCATGCTGATGAATTCCCGCATGGAAAACATATCTTTTGCGGCGCTGCCCATCAGTTTAGGCGCATAATAAATCAATAGCTCGTCAATCAGGCTTTGTGCCATGAGCGCACCATTTAAACCTTCGCCGCCTTCACACTGCACCTCATTGATTTGCTGGCTTGCGAGATGGCCTAAAAGCGTTTTGAGGCACACTTTACCCTCCTCATTAGGTAAACAAAGTAGTTCGACACCTGTTTCCAGCAACCGGCTGGCTTTGTTTTGGCTATCCGTAGCAAATGCAATCAATACATTTCCGCCCTGCAGTATATTCGCGTTCACTGGTGTTTGTAATTGACTATCCACAATCACTTTTAATGGCTGCCGACCGATATCCATGCCACGTATAGACATATTAGGATTATCTGCCAGCACCGTGCCAGCACCGGTGAGTATTGCGCAAGAACGCGCACGCCAATGCTGAACGTCTAACCTTGCCGCCTCACCTGTGATCCATTTGCTTTCACCATTGTTGAGCGCAGTTTTGCCGTCCAGACTGGCGGCGATCTTGCTGCGGACAAAAGGCATTTTACGTGCCATGCGCGAGATAAATCCCGGATTTAGCGCTTGTGCTTGCGCCTCCATCAAAGCGGTTGAGACTTCAATGTGATGGGAATGCAAATGCGCCAAGCCGCTGCCTGCAACCTGCGGGTTCGGATCTTGCATGGCGGCAATGACTTTGGTAACTCCTGCATCGATAATGGCCTGTGAGCAAGGCGGGGTAAGGCCTATGTGGCTACATGGTTCCAGTGTGACATAAGCTGTCGCGCCTTTAGCCTGTTCTCCTGCCTGACGTATAGCAAACACTTCAGCATGTGGTTCGCCTGCCTTTAAGTGCGCGCCTTCACCAATGATTTTATTGTCTTTGACAATCACGCATCCAACGCGTGGGTTTGGCATGGTGGTATATAGCCCCTGCTCTGCCAAGCGCAGAGCATGTGCCATAAACCGATGATCATCCGCTGTAAACATTAAGTTATCTTAAGTATGTTTACCGAATACAGCCATTAATGAGAAGAAATGCGACTTTGCACAAGATTGTTGTTGTTATCAAAAAACACCAGCAAACCATGATAGACATGCATACATTTGCCTAAATCATATTCAATGGCGTTTTTTTCTTCGTAACTTGGTCTGCCCAGCAGAGCCGTCACTGCTTCACGTTTAACACCTTTAGACAGAATGTTCTTTTGCAAATCGTAAGCCATGTCGCCACGCTTGCAATCGGTGTTGATAGTTGCCACGCTTTGCATCCATTTGATCTGATCAAATTTTTCACTACCAAACATGATCGGATCTTTAAACATCCACCAGGAGAAAAATACGATGGTAATCAGTAAGGTGATTACTGCAAATGCAATTGAAGATATTTTAATTAGGTTCATGCCCGTTTCCTAAGAACTCACAACGCACTTTCTGTGCCTCATAAACCGCGAATCACATCATGAAAATCGTCCACATCAGAGAAACTGCGATATACCGATGCAAAGCGAATATACGCGACTTTATCCATCACTTTAAGTTCTTGCATCACACTTTCGCCCAGATCACGCGCAGGGATTTCGCGTGCGCCCAAACTCAATACCTTCTGCACAATGTGATCGAGCGCACGGTCGACATATTCCGTCGGCACCGGGCGTTTGTGCAAAGCGCGTGTAAAAGAAAGACGCAGCTTTTCTCTATTAAACTCTTCGCGCGTGCCATTGGCTTTTACCACTTGCGGCAGATGTAATTCAGCTGTTTCGTATGTGGTAAACCGTTTATCACATGCGCCACATTTACGGCGACGGCGAATCGAATCACCTTCATCATTAACTCTGGAGTCAATGACTTGCGTATCATCAGCGCCACAGAACGGGCATTTCACTTTAGTTAACCACCATACTTATTTCCCATACACGGGAAAGCGTGCAGTCAAAGCATGCACTTTATCCTTAGTCGCTGCAATGACCGCTTCATTAGTAGGATTATCCAGCACATCAGCAATCAAATTCGCTACCAGTTTTGCTTCCTCTTCTTTAAAGCCGCGCGTAGTAATGGCCGGCGAGCCAATACGGATGCCAGAAGTCACAAATGGGCTTTCTGGATCATTTGGAATAGAATTTTTGTTCACAGTAATATGTGCCAAACCAAGCGCAGCATCAGCCGCTTTTCCGGTCAGCCCTTTTGGACGTAAATCCACCAAGAACATATGCGATTCGGTACGGCCTGAAATAATGCGCAATCCACGCAAAGTCAATGTTTCAGCCATTGCTTGTGCATTTTTAAGCACTTGTTGCTGATAGGTTTTGAATTCAGGCTGTGCAGCCTCTAAAAAGGCCGTTGCCTTGCCTGCAATCACATGCATCAACGGACCACCCTGCAGCGCCGGAAACACACTGGAATTGAGCGATTTCTCAAATTCGGCTTTAGCTAAAATAATTCCACCACGCGGGCCACGCAAGGTTTTGTGCGTAGTTGAAGTCACAAAATCTGCATGAGGCACCGGATTTGGATATACACCGGCCGCTATCAAGCCTGAGTAATGCGCCATATCCACCATGAAAAATGCGCCGGCTTTTTTGGCAATCTCGCCCATGCGTGCCCAGTCAAAACGCAAGGCGAAAGCTGATGCACCACCGATTAACAGTTTTGGTTTACATGCAAGTGCAATACGTTCCATCTCATCGTAATCGATTTCTTCCTTGTCATTCAAACCATACGGCACGATATTAAACAATTTGCCTGATAAGTTAGCAGGTGAGCCATGTGTTAAATGACCTCCATGACCAAGGTTCATGCCCATCACTGTATCGCCTGGTTTTAGAATAGAAAAATATACTGCCTGATTAGCTTGTGATCCAGAATGAGGCTGCACGTTGGCATACTCAGCTCCATATAAGGCCTTCAGACGGTCTATCGCCAGTTGCTCTACCTGATCCACGAACTCGCAGCCACCATAAAAGCGCTTGCCTGGATAGCCCTCTGCATATTTGTTTGTAAGCTGTGAGCCTTGCGCTTCCATTACAGCAGGGCTGGTGTAGTTTTCTGAGGCAATCAGCTCAATATGTTGATGTTGACGAACTACTTCAGCATCAATCATTTGTGCAAGCGCTGGATCGGCAATATTTAGAGTTTTTGAAGTGCTGAACATGACAATAATTTTTTCCAAAAAATATTCGAATAAATAAGTAGTGCATTTTAACACGCTGTCGCTATACATAAAATTGTTGTTACTAAAATCTCCTTGGCCTATAGCCTAAGTCAATTTGCACCAAACTGGTTCAATAAGCACAATGTTGGTTGCATATAACAACCATTTACTGAACATAAAAAATACAACTCATTGTTTTTATTGATTTAATTAAATGGCACGATGGTTGCTTTAGATAAATTAAGCGTTATCTCCAATGTCGCTCCCCATTAACCCAGCTCAAGCTGGGTTTTTTTTGTCTTCTTTAAGATATGTCGTTCATCTTAACTTAAGCAGGCGTTATAATTCTGCTTTAAAGTTAACTACCAAAACATTTCTATGAAGTGGACTGACAGCCAAAGAATTGCTGAAGAATTGTTCGACAAGTATCCCGACACTGATCCTAAAACCATTCGATTTACCGATTTAATGGAGTGGGTCATGGCGCTCGATGATTTCGACGACGAACAAAATCACTGTGGTGAGAAAATACTAGAAGCGATTCAACTCGCATGGATTGACGAAGCTGCCTGAGGACTGAATCACTTATGTTTGAAGCCTTGTTTTTACTGTTTGTAAAGCATTTTGTCTGTGACTTCCCATTGCAGGCTAATCCGTGGATATATCGCAACAAGGGCACGTATATGCACCCCGGGGGCATTACCCATGCGGGGATACATGCTATCGGCACGCTGTTGGTACTCGCGCCGTATATCGGTAGCGCATCCCTTCTATATGCAGCAATTGACATGGTGCTGCATTATCATATTGACTGGGCAAAAATGAATGTGAGTAAGCGCTATGATTTGCAACCAAACAACAGCGAGCGCTTCTGGTTATTATTAGGTTTCGATCAATTGCTGCATCACATGACATATTTTGCGCTTGTCTATTTCGCTTTTAACTTAAATCTATAAGAACTATGCAACCACCAAAAGAAATCTTCAAAGCTTATGACATTCGTGGCATTGTCGGCAAAACCTTAACACCAAGCATCGTCGAAGCCATTGGTCACGCTTTGGGCAGCGAAGCGAAGCAACGTGCGCAAACAGAAATTTGCATTGGTTACGATGGCCGATTATCTGGGCCAGAATTAGCGGAAGCTTTATCACAAGGCATCCGCAAAGCAGGTATTAATGTAGTGAACTTAGGTATGGTGGCTACACCTATGGTGTATTTTGCGGCTTACCACCTAAATAACAATTGTGGTGTCATGGTCACGGGAAGTCACAATCCGCCTGATTATAATGGCTTGAAAATGGTGTTAGCTGGCGAAACGTTATCAAACGAAAGCATTCAAAGTTTACGGCATCGCATCGAAAACAATCGATTTGCCTATGGTAAGGGCCTTGAGCGTAGCTACGATATTGCGCCACATTACATTGCAAAAATTAAAGCCGATATTAATCTTATGCGCCCACTGCAAGTGGCTGTTGATTGCGGTAATGGTGTGGCCGGTGCATTTGCCAAGCAACTTTACAACGCCATCGGCTGCCACGTTGATGAGCTATTTTGCGAGGTAGACGGACATTTTCCTAACCATCACCCCGACCCATCCGTACCAGAAAATTTAAAAGACTTAATCGAAGCACTTAAATCCAGTCGCGCAGAAATTGGCTTGGCATTTGACGGCGACGGCGATAGATTAGGCGTAGTGACCAAGGATGGCAACATTATTTACCCGGACCGCCAGCTGCTCCTGTTTGCAGAAGACGTGTTAAGCAGTAATGCTAAAGCCAATATTATTTTTGATGTGAAATCGACGCGTAACTTAAGCCCATGGATACACAAGCTTGGTGGCAACCCAATCATGTGGAAAACTGGCCACTCACTGGTCAAGGCCAAAATTAAAGAAACTGACGCGGCGCTGGCGGGAGAGATGAGCGGACATATCTTTTTCAATGACGCCGACGGTCATGGTAAAAAGCGCTGGTATGGTTTTGATGATGGTTTATATGCCGGCGCACGATTGCTGGAAATTTTAAGTCACTCTGCCAACCCCTCAGAAGTGCTCAACAACCTACCCGATAGTGTTAGCACACCTGAGCAGCATATCCAGATGCAGGAAGGCGAGCCACATGCGCTCATTGCACAATTACAAAAATCCGCTCATTTTGATGGCGCAACTCAAGTCATTACTATTGATGGCCTACGGGTGGAATATGCCGACGGCTTTGGTTTAATGCGCCCATCCAACACCACGCCGGTAATTGTGCTGCGCTTTGAAGCAGATAATGAACTGGCACTAAAACGCATCCAAGCACAATTCCGCGAGGTCATCTGGAACGCTGCACCACATGTGGCGTTACCTTTCTAAACTTCACCTAAGCAATTTTGTCGAAGCGATATGACAAAAAGCTCATTTGTTTTCGCCATTATCTGGTTAGGTTTGGCCTCAAGTATTTATTACTTGGCCGATAACATTCAAAACCCCAATAAAGCTTGGCGTTTGGGCGACAGCTCCAACATAGTGGCGCTTAAACGTGGTCTCGATGGTCATTATCGCGCCGAAGCACTTATTAACAACCAAAAAGTAAATGTATTGGTGGATACTGGCGCCACAGGTGTTGCAATTTCACAATCAATCGCAGATAAACTCAACCTGAAAAGCATCAATGCCATCCGTACCAGCACAGCCAATGGAGATAGTATTGGTTATATGGTGCGGTTGGATTCGGTTAAAGTCGGCGGAGTCGAGGCTAAAAATGTCTCTGCCATGATTGCACCCAGTCTGGACGGTGATGTACTACTTGGCATGAGTTATTTGGGTCGCATGGATGTGCGTCTATTCAGGGGCGAAATGACAATCAAGCAAGTTGAAAACTGAATACAGCATGCTTAAATTCAAAAATATACCATCCTGCAGACCAATATCCATGCGGCTTGGAGAGCCTGCCCTCGAACGTTTTAATCGGGCTGGCTACTTTTAATTACTTTATTGATTCAGGTAATGACAGTCGGCTTATCGCGGCCAGTGCGCTGTTTCAATTGAGAAATCTCCAGCGCAATTTCTATCATCTCGCTCAGTGCCACTTGTGCATCCAAATGATGATTCGCCACATTCGGTTCAAACGCTTCTAAATAGATCCTTAGCGTTGCACCCTCGGTGCCTGTACCAGAAAGCCGGAACACAATGCGCGAACCATCGGCGAACAAAATGCGGATGCCCTGCCCGGTGCTGATCGAGCCGTCAATCGGGTCTGTGTAGCTAAAATCATCGCAGGTGCTTACCGTATATTTGCCAAATTTTTGCGCCGGCAAGCTGGTAAATTGCGATTTGATGTGCGCCATAACACCATTCGCGGCATCGGTAGGAATCGCTTCGTAATCGTGTCGAGAATACACATTGCGGCCGTATTCCGCCCAATGCGCTTTTACAATAGCCTCTACGCTCAACTTTTTGGCCGCAATAATATTCAACCAGCACAGCACGGCCCAAAGGCCATCCTTTTCACGCACATGGTTACTGCCTGTGCCAAAGCTTTCTTCGCCGCATAATGTCACTTTATTTGCATCCATCAGGTTGCCAAAAAATTTCCAGCCGGTTGGTGTTTCATAGCACGGAATATTCAACTTTTTAGCAACCCTGTCCACAGCGCCGCTAGTAGGCATCGAGCGTGCAACACCCGCCAGTCCTTGCTTATAGGCAGGTATCCATTGTGCATTGGCAGCAATAATCGCCAAGCTATCAGAGGGCGTCACAAAGAAGTGGTTGCCCAATATCATATTGCGGTCGCCGTCACCATCAGAAGCCGCACCAAAGTCCGGTGCATTTTCTCCGTAGAGTATTTCTACCAGCTCATGCGCATAGGTAAGGTTAGGATCCGGGTGACCGCCACCAAAGGTTTCGCTCACTTCGCAATTCATCAAACCGGCCTCAGGCACCCCTAAGCGGCTCACAAAAATCTCTTTGGCATAAGGTCCCGTCACAGCATGCATGCCGTCAAATTTCAAAGCGAATCCTGATTGAATCAATGTCCTTATCACGTTGAAATCAAACAGCTTTTCCATCAAACCTGCATAATCCTCAACAGGATTAATCACCCGCACGGTAAACCCATCATAATTCGTTTCACCAATGGTACGGATATCAATTGGCGGAAAATCGGCTATCTTATATTGCGTAATGGTTTTGCTTTTGGCAAAAATCGCTTCGGTAATTTTTTCAGGCGCGGGGCCACCGTTGGCAGAATTATATTTAATGCCGAAATCCTCATCAGGTCCAGCAGGATTGTGGCTGGCAGATAAAATAATGCCGCCGAATGTTTGATATTTACGAATGATATGCGATGCAGCTGGTGTAGATAAAATGCCGCCCTGCCCCACCAGCACCTTGGCAAAACCATTGGCAGCCGCCATTCGGATGATGGTTTGGATGGCTTGTGCGTTGTAATAGCGCCCATCGCCGCCAACTGTAAGCGTCCCATTAGATGGGATTTCCAATGTATCAAAAATACTTTGGACAAAATTTTCTAGATAATGTGGCTGCTGAAAAACTTTGACCTTCTTGCGCAACCCAGAAGTGCCTGGTTTTTGATCTAAAAAAGGCTGTGTTTGTGTTGTGATTATTTTCGTCACTTTTTACTCTTTTAAATTAAATATATACAATTTAGATTAAGTTGGCTGTAGCAATAACTTTCGTATTAAATAGAGGCTTTGTCGCAACTTGTGTTTACGCCTCTTGGTAATTTTAAGCCATAATTTAACATTAGGATGAAATCTTTATCTTTTGCAAGTGACTCCGGATCTCCTTCACACACTTCCTGGTTGCCACTAGAATCATTACCCGCAGCAGTAAACCCGACATTTAACACAAATAACTGTTGATTTGTGTAATTGCCAAGCATCGGGTTCAAGTCTACTAAACCCGCAGCATTCCGGGGGTTTCCACTTCCCACCGGTGGCAGCAGAATAGTAAAGTCGTTGCTAAAATAAGTAAGGTTATAGTTGCTTCCTGCATCTAAACTACCTTGATTGATAGCATAGCTACCAACTGCTTCACCTGCGGCACGACTTAGCGACCCTGAAAGCGTGTCTCCGCCTACTAGGCCAAGTCCTCCGATTGTAAAGCTAAACGGTAACGGATCTACGTTGCCGACAATTTTAGTTTGCCCCGGATTGGCGGTTACCGTAATTGAGCGCTGGCTGATATCTGCAGTGGCGCTGGCTGTAGTAGCAGCAAGATTATAGTTTCCTGCATCGGCACCGCCTAAGCTGATCCCGCTGATATTTACAGTTTTACCAGTGCCTGCATTTATATCACTAAAATTGCCAGTAGCAGTTGCAACATTCAAGCTATCTGCGCCTAAGATACCAGTAAATGTCGCCGCGCCAGTGTTAATTGTAGCGGTGTTGGTCGCATCATAAATCTTGTTATTAGCCGTGATCCCATTTACTGCTGTAATATCTGCGGGAGTAATATTAGCGGCTAAGCCAATCGGACCGGCAACCGTGTAATTGCCAGCATCCGCACCGGACAAGCCTGTGCCAGTTACCGTCACAGCTTTTGCAGTGCCTACATTCTTATCGGCAAAACTACCTGTTCCCGTTACCAAATTCACTGCATCCGTGCCTAGCACACCAGACAGTGTCCCGCCTGTCAGGGTGGCATTCGTGGTTGCGTCATACACCTTGTTGTTCGCTGTTTGACCAGTTACAGTTAGGCTCGCAGAAGTGATATTGGCAGTTAAGCCAATCGGATCGGCAACCGTGTAATTGCCAGCATCCGCACCGGACAAGCCTGTGCCAGTTACCGTCACAGCTTTTGCAGTGCCTACATTCTTATCGGCAAAACTACCTGTTCCCGTTACCAAATTCACTGCATCCGTGCCTAGCACACCAGACAGTGTCCCGCCTGTCAGGGTGGCATTCGTGGTTGCGTCATACACCTTGTTGTTCGCTGTTTGACCGCTTAGGGATAAACTCGCAGGTGTAACTGTGCCCACATTTCCATTGGCAGTAGGACTTGACAATTGGTAGCCAAATACCTGTTTTGTGCCATTCGTGGCACCGGTAATCGAGAGTGCATTTGAAGTGACTGTTTTACCTGTACCCGCATTTTTATTATCGTAAGTAGCACTGGTAAATGCAGAGATGTTTACTGTGTCACCATCTATCGAGCCGCTTTGTCCAAGCGTAAGGCCGCCGATTGCAGCGGTAGTATTGCCATCATATACTTTGGTTGCTGCACCGCTTAAAGTTGCGGTAATGGTGGGCGCAATGGTGTAAATGAAGCCATCGTTACTGCCTAAAATCGCGCCGCCAAACGCGGTGTTATATTGCTTAAAGTCATAAGCAGAAAGCAAATTCGCACCACGGGTATCATTAGCCGGATTAGTCGAATAAATCAACCAGCGAGAACCAGCACCTGGAGTCAGGTTACTGCTTCCTGGATTCAAGAAGTTTTGTGCGGAAGCCAACGTGATAGAAGTTCCAGAGCCAGTTCCCGTTGCCGTAATATTGCCGCCAAGTGTCAAATTATTGCTAAGTGTACGTGTAGAAATCGTTCTTACGCTCGAAGTGTTTATTGCTATGGCATTAGCATCTACCAATGTCACATCGCGGCCACTGGTAATTGCAACTGCATTAAAGTTATTGGCAGCATCATTCAGCGTAATATCGTTTGCAGTGCCTGCGTTGAGGGTGGTGGCTCCACCTACCGTAATTGCGCCGGTTTGCGTAATTGCCCCAGTGGTTTGCACGCCAAAAGTACCTGCTACATTGCTGGCACCAAGCACGATTGCATTGGCGTCACGCAAGCTCACATTATTAGCGGAGGTAATCGCTACATTACTAAAATTGTTTGCTGCATTCGTGGCGGTAATATTGCCAGTACCGGCAGACATGGTTAGCGCATTGCCAGCAGCATTGATACTATTTGCAAAAGTAATCGCACTGTTGGTGGTATTGAGATTAGTGATTGCGCCCAAAGTTACAGCATCATTGTAGGTTTGCGTAGTGGTTGTGGTCACAGTGCTGCCGTTAATTGTAGTGGTGCCGCCAGTATCTGTTGTAAGCGAACTTAAAGCGAGTGTGTTGCCGATAGCGCCGTTTATGGTAGTTGCGCCGTTAGTGTTAATGGCAAGTGTGCGATTTGTGCCACTGGAATCGATGCTGCCCGCAAGGTTGACATTGCCACCCACACCGCCGCCTGCCGCGCCAGTTGCGGTAATGGCCGTATTGGCAGAAAGCAGTGCATTGCTGTTTACATTGATAGTGCCGCCGTTACCGCCTATGCCAATACCTGTGCGTGCGCCACCTCTGGTATCGATATTGGCATGGGTAATAGTGTTGCCAGCACCAGCGCTTAAATTAACGGTACTGCCAGTACCCCCATTTTGATTGGTTCCCAGCCCCGCACTGCCCGTAGATGCAATCGCTCCGGTGACGGCATTGCCGCCAGCGCTGATATTGATTGCGCCTGCATTTCTACCTGCGTTGCCGGTTAAGCTAGTGCCGCCGGAAGTCGTGATGGAGCTATTAACAGAAACATTACCCAAAGCGCTTAAACTGATATTACCGCCATGCCCCAAAGTGCCGCCTTGTGTAGAAAGTGTAGTCGTGGTCACGTTGCCGGCTGCTGCATTATTGGCGATATTAATTGCACCAACAGCACCACCTGTGCCTGTGCCAGCGGCATTGCCATTGCGTGCGGTAATCGTAGTGGTGGTGATATTGCCCGTGCCGCTATTGGTTAGGCTAATGCTGGCGGCATTGCCGCCGCTACCATTGCTTGCGGTGGCAGCGCCACCAGAGGCTGCAACTGTGGTGGTGGTAATGCCGCCGATTGCACCAATGGTGATGTTGGCAGCATTCCCGCCGGATTGGCTCGTTCCGAGGCCATTGCTTCCGCTGGCTGCAATCGTTGTGCCTGTGAAACTGCCGCCAGCGCTGATATTGATTGCGCCTGCATTTTTACCCGAATTGCCACTGAGCGCCGTGCCGCCGTTGCTCGCCAGCGCACCCACTGAAATATTGCCAACAGTCGAATTTAGCGTGACGTTGCCACCATTGCCACTGTTGCCGCCTGTGGTGGTAATTGCGCCAGTGGTAACATTACCGGACGCAGTATTTACTACGCTGATAGTGGCCGCAGATCCTCCAACTCCGGAGCCGATAGCGTTGCCGGTTCTGCTGGCCAGCGCACCGGTAGAGATCGCACCGGCTGAACTATTGTTGATGGCAATAATACCTGCGTTACCGCCATTGCCGTTACCCGTACCCGCATTGCCGCCAGAGGCGGTCGCCGCAACCATTGAAATACCTTTCGTGCTGTTAACGCTAAAGCTGCCTGCATTGCCGCCATTGGTATTTGCACCGCTACCGGCGCTACCTGATGCGGTAATAACACCTGTGCCAGTATAGCCCGCAGCGCTAATGGTAATTGTGCCGCCGTTGCGTCCGGCATTGCCTGCGCTGGCTGTTCCGCCATTTGCCGTAACAGTTGCCGCCCCCAAGTTGGTAGTGCCGGTTGAAGTAATGCTGATATTGCCTGCATCGCCATTACTGGCGCCAGTAGAAGTAATGTTGCCTGCACTGCGTGTAATAGTCGCGCCAGAAAGCGAGATTCCACCCACCTGCGAGGTGATATTGCCACCAATTGCCAAATTACCAGCGCCGACAGTATCTGCATTGGCCTTGAAATTGATGTTACCTGTCCCGCTCACAGCCACAGCGGCGTTAACGTTGATGTTGTTATTGGCTTCCAGCCGAATGCTGTTATTGGCAGCCATAGTGAGCGCACTTGCAATGGTAATATCATTGGTCGCTTGAAAGTAGGCTTCTGAAAACCCGGTAATATCGGAAATTTGCACGATAGTATTTGCTGGTGTATCACCAAATGCGATATCCGGTGTGCCATTAGCATTATTGGGCGGACTGGCCTGAGTTGTAGTGTTAAACGTAATATTTGTCGGATCAAGCAAGAAAATGCCCCCCATACCGTTGCTGGCGGATAGGTTCACCTTACCGACAAAATCTAGACTCTGCCTACCGGAAACCTCTACAAAGCCACCGTTGCCACCATTGATGCCACCTTGCGCTGAGATATTGCCGTAATATCGCGTAATATCGTTTGACCAAACAATCGCTTTGCCACCGTTACCTTGATTCTTGGCATCAACATTGATGCTCGCATCGCTATCCATATAAGTAGTACGGGAATTGTAAATTTGTGCGTTTTTGCCTTGGTAATCGCCGCCAACCAATACCGTACCACCACCCGCATCGCCTGAAGCATCCAGCTTGGCGGCTTTGAATAGCGCGACTTGTTCGCCGGTTGCTTCGATAATACCTCCGGTTATTCCGGCCTCATTGCCAGCGGCGCTTAATTTGCCATGTATACTGACTTTGGCGTTATTGCCACCTTCCAAGCGAATCACGCCATTACGCTCCACCAAACTGTTAGCTTGAATAACGCCATCTACATTGATGGCAGCAGTGCGCGCGTTGGTAGCGAGTTGTATCTCGCCACCATCGGCAGTAATATTGCCCGTTTGTTTAATTACCGCATTTAGTGCATCACCATCCAGCTTAACACGCACCAAGCCATCACCATAAAAATCCAGCATGGCAGATTGTGCCGAGCCTAATATGACACTGCCATTATTGGCTTGCAGCGTACCACTATTTTCGACAGTGCCGCCAAGCAACGCAATGTAGCCTCCATCTTCTGTGCGAATCACACCCTGATTATTGACAGTAGCATCGCTATCCGCGTGAAATTGGTAATTACCAGCTAAAAAATCGTTGTCGTTGATGCGCATGCTAGTCGCAACCAAGCTGCCTACATCCACCTGTGCACCACGCCCAAACAAAACACCATTGGGGTTGCTTAGAAACAGGCTGCCCGTCGCGCTTAAATTGCCAAAAATCAGGGATGGATCAGAGCCTATAACTCTAAACAAAGCAATGCCTTGATTAGGTTGATTGAGCCTAACCGCTTCATCAGCAGCGATGCTGAAAGATTGCCAATTGACAATGGCTTTTTGACTGGTTTGATTGATATTTAAAGATTGCGCATTGCGCACAAAGCTCGCGCTTCCTGCCTGCACCTGCTCGCCAAACGGCAAGGCCTGTGCTTGACCAAAAGCACTGCAAATAAATGCGGACAGCATAATTCTGTTGCGCGCTTGATTTGTTAAAATAAGTCGCGGTAAATTAAGACTCTGCTTTGATTTCAACATCCTTTTCATACCTTGCTTGCTCCTAAGCCTTATTTTCTAAAACTCAGCTCTAATCTGCCCCCATACTCTGGTCTCTGATTCAGAATCGACACCTTCAACCTTGCTTCTTTGATGAGATGCTGCTAAATCTAGCATCCATTTTTTTGCAAACTGTATATCAATACCAATTCCACAATGTGCCGAATTGACATGGTTGTTATTACTCAATGCACTGTGATCAATAATGCCCCTGCCATAATCAAAAAACGCGTAAGGACTGGTTTCTGCACTTTTTAAGATAGGCAAAAAACTTGCCAGCGTCGTCATCGGCAACATGGATCTTCGTAACTCTATCCCAGCGATTAACCCTCTATCTGAAGAAGTTGGAAGTTCGCCGAATTCGCGCCAGCGATTGATGCCTCCAATCGCCAGGTTTTCGGTGCTATCCAAATTTTTATCTGTACCTTGATACTCTGCTCTCAGAATGAGGTTGAACGTGGGGTTCAATGGCTGGATGCGGGATCCGAACAAACTGTACTTAACAAAATTACCTGCTGTTTTCGCACCAGTATCATCCAATGATTGGGCTAAGCTATTTTTAAAATCAACTTCTGCAAATTTCAAATTTAAACCTAATTGATTAAACCCTTTCCATAACGAGTCCCGCCAGTCGCCAAACAATCCGAATTCTATCGCATTGATTCCACGGTGATTTTTTAACGAAAATGCCGAAACATCGTCAGAAATATCTTTATGAGAAAAACCAACTCTTGAAGTTATATTTCCTTGCCTAGACCTCAACACTGGCTGATCTAAAAATACGCTTTGGTACGAACTCTGTCCCAAAGCATCCAGTTTGGAAAATTCGCCACCCAAGCGATAATCTGAGTATCCGGCGTTTAGATTAAGTATAGTACCGGATTCATGAATAGGTACACTATAACCAACCTGTGCGCTGCGTTGGCGTTCGCCATTAGAGTCTTTCAAATTCAGCCCCAGGCGGTCTCCTCTGCCAGCAAGATTATTAAAAAACAGGCTCGCGATTAACGTCTCTCTACCTGTAAAGCGATTGCCGTAAGTATTCGCACCGAGATATCCAGTTAAAAGTGGTAGCGCTTGCACTTCTATTTCCACATCGCTATAGCCGACATCTGCACCAGGCGATAACTCGGAGATAGCTTTAATGCCAGGCAATGAGTTAATTAAAGTAATATTTTTGACTAAATTAGATTCTCTAATCACATCTTTGTTTGCCAAATCATGCGATGCCATCTTTTTCAGAAACGCCTCGTCCAACCCACCCTTTGACTGCATTCTCAACTCGCCCAAATAGCCCTCGACCACGGCGATTTCTAGTGTGTTTTGGGTAATATCCTGCTCCGGCAGATATGCTTCAGCAAGCATATAGCCAAGTTGGCGATAATATCGCGTAACTAGAGCAGTCATTTGATGTAGCTCTTTGATTCCCAAAGACAGCCCTAAATATGGACTCAATAAGGCTGTCAGTTCAGTATTGCTCACATTTTTATTGCCGGTAAATTTAAGATGTTCGACTTTGACTTTAATATCTGAGGTTTCTGACATTACCGCAGGATAATTCGAATCTTCTTTTTGCTCGATTTTCGGACTGACAATAACTGGCGGGCTTGGTTGCGTTTCGATTCGCGGCAGATTAGCAGGGTCTGGCAAGTTGGGTGCGGCAAAAGCAGCCACTGAAACAAGTATACTAACCGTCATTACCAGACGTGATAACCAATTAGAAGTTCTTGACCCAAATTTCATAGGCCCTATTCTAACTCATAATATATTATTAATACTAAATTTTCATTTAGTATTAATGTGTTACATTGGTTTCCACATAAATTACTGGAAATACTCGCAGTAACTAATGATTAAAAATTGACCATCAGGGCCAAGTCAGGTAGCGCTTGTATTCCCAATCACTGACTGATCGGCAATAATCTATCCATTCTGGGGTTTTAGTGGCCAAATACTCTGTGACGTAGTCATCGCCCAATGCCTTGGCAAGTGTAGTGTCGGTTGAAAGTGCTTGCAAAGCTTCGCCCAAGGTTTGCGGCAATGTTTTTACCCGATGCCGTTTAAATTCTTTGTCATCCCATTCGTAGAGATCTTCATCAACTGCTACCGGGGCTACTAATTGCTGTTCAACACCATCCAGCATGGCTGCAATAGTAGAGGCTAACGCCGCATATATATTACAGCTCCCGTCGGTTAACCTAAATTCCATACGACCTGCAACTATGCGTACAACAGTCGTGCGATTATTGTAACCCCAAGCGATATGGGCAGGCGCCCACGTCGTACCAGAAAGTGATCGGCCTACTACCAAACGCTTGTATGAATTGACTGAAGGTGCATGAAAAGCAGCCAATGCTGGGCTATGTGCCAGCATGCCCGCAATACATTCACGTCCTATCTTCGACAAGCCGTGCGTGTCCGCTTTGTCTGCCATCACAGCATTGCCTTGTGCATCTGTAAGCGAAAGATGCAGGTGCAAGCCGCTACCGGGGCGGTCCGCAAAAGGCTTGGGCATCAGACTAAAGATCAGGCCTGCCTCTTCGGCAATGTGGCTAGCAGCCATTTTAAATAAAATGAAATTATCGGCCGCTTTAAGTGCGTCGCTATAATGGTAATTCAGTTCATATTGTCCGCTGGCATCTTCGTGGTCGATTTGAAATATATCGAAGCCGCATGCTGCAAGTCCAGTCTCCATACTATGCAGCACATCGCGCACCCGTGCCAAGGCACTTAAATCGTAAGAAGGCTTATCTTGGTCGTCTTTAGCGCATGAGATTGGTTGACCGTTTTCATCTTTATTAAGCAGAAAAAATTCTGGTTCTATACCTACATTGAGCGTCCATCCACGTATTTGCAAGCGCGCAATCAGACGTAATAGTAAACGGCGTGAACAGCCATCAAATGGTTTGCCATCCACCACGCCATTGCATACAATCCGCGCATAACCTGGCATCCATGGCAGCACCTGCAATGTATTTAAATCGCCTTGTCCATAAAACTCAGAGCGTGCACCATGTCGCGGCAATCCTGTACCCCAAATGGAGGGTCCTGCAAAACCGGCACCTGCACTCACAATATCGTCTAAATGTGTGAGTGGAATATATTTGCCTTTTGCAGCTCCATAAATATCCACAAACTGAGCAATCACAGTATGCACACCAGCCTTAGCCAGCCTGGCTTTCGCAGCTTCAATCGCACTTACTTGCTTTGCCGCATCATCCATCGTTAACCCCATTAAGCCTTAGCTAAGGCGCGGTCAAGAATATCCAGCGCCTCATCAAACACATTTTCTTGTATCGTCAGCGGATACAAAAAACGCAGCGCATTCACATACACGCCACAACTTAACAATATCAACCCTTCTTCCAATGCTGCGGCTTGCACACGCTTCATCGCATCTGTTGAAGGCTCACCAGTTTTAGGGTCAAAAAATTCAGCTGCGATCATCGAGCCTAAACCACGCACTTCTTTAAGTGCTGGCACTTTCGCTTGCGCTGCTTTTAATCGGCTGGTAAGTTTTTCGCCCAAATAATTGGCGCGCGCTACCAGTTTTTCTTCTTCAATCACGTCAATTACCACATGTGCTGCTGCGATTGCCAATGGATTACCTGCATAAGTACCTCCCAAACCGCCAGGCGAAGGACCATCCATCACTTCCGCCTTTCCACTCACTGCAGACAAAGTGGTACCTCCAGCCATACTTTTCGCCATCGTGATAATGTCAGGAATTACGTCATAATGTTCAGCGGCGAACATTTTGCCTGTGCGGCCAAAACCTGTTTGCACCTCATCATAAATAAGCAAAATACCGTGTTCATCACATTCTTTACGCAACGCTTTCATCAAAGCTGGCGGTGTGACATAAAAACCACCTTCACCTTGCACAGGCTCAAGAATAATTGCAGCAACACGCTTAGGATCTATATCCGCCTTAAACAAAGTGTGTAGCGCGTGTAAGCTATCTTCGATACTAATACCGTGAATATCAATCGGAAAAGGCAGGTGGTAAATTTCAGCAGGAAATGGACCAAATCCAATTTTGTATGGCGCCACTTTCCCCGTAAGCGCACAACCCATCATGGTGCGTCCGTGAAAGGCGCCTGAAAAAGCGATGATGCCAGAACGACCCGTGCTGGCGCGAGCAATCTTGATTGCGTTTTCAACTGCCTCGGCTCCGCTTGAGAAAAAACAGGTTTTTTTTGCATGTGTACCTGGTGTGAGCTTATTGATGCGCTCAGCTAAACTGACATAGCTTTCGTAGGGCAACACTTGATAACAGGTATGTGTAAATTTTTGCAATTGTGCTTCAATCGCAGCCACAACCTTTGGATGACGATGCCCAGTATTTAACACCGCAATGCCACCTGCAAAATCAATATAACGGCGACCTTCCACATCCCATACTTCAGAATTAAGTGCTCGCTCGATAAAAAAACTGGCCATCACACCAATGCCACGCGGAGTTGCGGCAAGGCGACGCCTGTGTAATTCCTGGTTGCTGGCTAATTTATCAGTGACTGTATTCATCATGTTTTCCTTTAAATTAAGTCAGCCGAATCCAAGTGGTTTTCAGTTCGGTATATTTTTCCAATGCATGGAGTGATTTGTCGCGACCATTTCCGCTTTGTTTAAAGCCTCCAAATGGTACAGTGATGTCATCTTCATCATAACTATTTACATGCACAGTGCCTGCACGTAATGCTTTTGCCACTAGGTGCGCACGCGAAATATCACTTGTCCACACTGCTGCTGCCAAGCCATAATGGGTATCATTGGCAATGCGAATCGCTTCTTCCTGTGTGTCAAAAGTAATAATCGACAGCACCGGACCAAAAATCTCTTCTGCAGCGATTTTCATGTCATTTTTTACGTCATCAAACACGGTCGGGCTCACATAAAAACCACCCGTCTCAGAGCGCACACGTGCTCCACCAGCCAATAGGGTCGCGCCTTCCAGCTTACCTGATTCTATGTACTTTAAGACTGTATCCATTTGTCCGCAATCCACCAGCGCGCCCATGCTGGTATCCTCATCCAGTGGGTCGCCAGGCTGATAATTTTTGAGCTCTGCGAGTACTTTTTTAACGAACGCATCTTTAATCGATCGCTCAACTAACAGCCGTGAAGGGGCATTGCAGCTTTCGCCCTGATTGTAAAAAATTGAACCCGCAGAAGCTACTGCGGCCTTATCCATATCTTTACAATCCGCAAACACGATGTTGGGCGATTTGCCGCCCAGTTCACACCAGGCACGCTTGAGGTTGCTTTGCCCTGCCATCACCTGGATTTTTTTGCCCACAGCGGTCGAGCCAGTAAATGCGATGCAATCTACATCCATATGCAAGGCGAGCGGCGAACCAGCTTCTATACCAAAACCTGGAATCACATTCAGCACACCAGCTGGTATGCCTGCTTGCAACGCCAAATCCCCTAACCGCAAAGCGGTGAGTGGCGATTTTTCTGAAGGTTTGAGCACTACGCTATTACCAGCAGCCAGTGCTGGCGCTATTTTCCAAGCCGCCATGGCAATCGGGTAATTCCACGGCACAATAGCCCCAACGACGCCAATTGGCTCACGGGTAATCATGGCCAACGTATGGCCAGCTGTCGGTGCAATCTCGTCATATACCTTATCTATCGCCTCACCGAACCAGCGTAAAGTATTCGCTGCAGAATTCACATCTGTATTCAAACTGGCGGTGATGGGTTTCCCCATATCCAGCGTTTCCAGTAGCGCCAATTCTTCCCGGTTTGTCAAGATTAAATCAGCAAAACGAATCAAGGTCTGCTTGCGCTCTTTTGGTGACAAACCAGCCCAGCGCCTGTCATTAAAAGTCATACGCGCGGCAGCAACGGCCATATCAACATCGGTAGCTTTACAGTTCGCCACATCAGCGAGTTTGCGATTATCAATTGGCGAAAAACATTCAAAAGTTTGACCGTCAGCGGCGGCTACGCGCTTGCCATTAATCACGGCCCGTCCATCAATTTTCAATGCTTTGGCACGTTCATGCCAATCAATAGCGTTAGAAGTATCCATGATTACCTGTCCAATCCTGCCATGGCGATATATTTAATTTCGAGATACTCATCAATACCGTGATGCGAGCCTTCACGTCCCAGTCCCGATTGCTTCACACCGCCAAATGGCGCAACCTCGTTGGAGATCATGCCCGTATTGACGCCCACCATGCCGTACTCCAGCGCTTCTGCCACACGCCAAATACGACCGATATCTCGGCTGTAGAAATATGAAGCCAAGCCAAACTCAGTGCGATTGGCCAGCTCAATCACTTCATCATCAGTTTTAAAGCGGAACAGCGGCGCGACGGGGCCAAAAGTCTCTTCTTTAAAAATCAGCGAGTCTGCAGTCACGCCTGCAAGCACTGTGGGCTCATAAAACGTGCCCCCCAGCGCATGGCGTTTACCGCCCTGTACAAGTTTTGCACCTCGACCGACAGCATCTGCAACATGGCTTTCAATCTTTTCAATCGCAGCGTTATCAATCAACGGGCCCTGTGTCACCCCTTCTACCGTGCCTTCGCCCACTTTGAGCGCGCGGACTTTAGCGGCTAATTTTTCAGAAAATGCATCAAACACGCCGTCTTGCACAAACAGTCTATTAGCGCACACGCAGGTTTGGCCCGCATTCCGGAACTTGCTGATCATGGCGCCTTCTGCCGCAGCATCCAAATCAGCATCGTCAAATACGATAAATGGCGCGTTACCGCCTAACTCAAGCGATAGTTTTTTAATGGTATCCGCACTTTGACGCATCAAAATGCGCCCTACTTCTGTAGAGCCTGTAAATGAAAGCTTGGTGACAATGGGGCTTTCGCACATTACAGCACCGATTTCTCGTGCTTTCCCAGTGATTACCTGCAGTACGCCAGTCGGAACACCAGCTTCTTCCGCCAAGACAGCCAATGCTATCGCAGATAAGGGCGTTTGTTCGGCGGGCTTGATAATCATGGTACAGCCTGCTGCCAATGCTGGTGCAGCTTTACGTGTAATCATCGCGATTGGAAAGTTCCACGGTGTGATTGCCGCAGTCACACCGATCGGCTGCTTGATGACCAACAAACGGCGGTCATTCGCAGGGCTCGGGATTGTTTCGCCATACACACGCTTGGCTTCTTCTGCGAACCACTCGATAAAACTTGCGCCGTAATTCACTTCACCTTTGGCCTCAGCCAGCGGCTTGCCTTGCTCGCTAGTGAGTATTAATGCCAAGTCATCAGTGTGCAATTTAACCAGATCAAACCAGCGCCTTAAAATAGCCGCACGTGCTGCGGCGGTGAGATTTTTCCAAGACTTTTGCGCCGCTTCTGCGGCAACAATCGCACGCTCGGTTTCCGCTTTACCCATGCGCGGCACGTGCGCAATCACATGACCGTTGGCAGGATTCGTTACCGCGATTGACTCACCGCTATCAGCGCCAATCCATGCGCCTTCCAGCCATGTTCTGTTTTGTTTAAGCAGTGCAGAATGCTTGAGTTTAAGAGGGATTATTGGGTCACTCATGTATATTACCGTTATTTATTGGCGTCGCTATAGGCCAATGCCATTTCACGCTTACGTTTGCGCTCAACGTGTGAGGTGTAAAAGCTGGAAGCCACTACTGCAATGGCCACCACAGTAATCGTTACCGTAGCAACCGCATTAATCGTAGGGTTTAGGCCTAAACGCGCCCGCGAGAAAATCACCATCGGCATCGTATTGTATCCGGGGCCAGACAAGAATGATGATAGGACGACATCGTCAAACGACAAGGTAAACGTGAGTAAAAATGCGGAAACCAAAGCAGGCAGCAACAATGGGAATGTCACCAGTGTGAATACCTGCATGGGTTTGCAGCCCAAATCCATTGCAGCTTCGTCCAAGCGTTTATCCATCTCTTTCAAGCGCGATGTGACCACCACCGCGGCGTAAGCCGTGCCCAAAAGCGCATGACCGAGCAAAATGGTAAACAAGCCACGCTCT
This sequence comes from uncultured beta proteobacterium, assembly GCA_963701715.1. GTDB lineage: Bacteria > Pseudomonadota > Gammaproteobacteria > Burkholderiales > Methylophilaceae > Methylotenera_A. Next base: position 283,810 of record CAVPAX010000006.1, on the reverse strand, counting down.
GGAAAGCCCAGCCAATGTTGCAGCGAGACCAGCATTAAAAGTAGCGACAAACCCACAATCACATCAGGCATCACCAGCGGCGTGCTGGCCATAGAATCGAGTAAAGTGCGGCCACGAAAACGCTGATAACGATTGAGCGCAAACGCTGTAAATGTGCCAAAAAACACTGACATCAAGGCAGAAAGAAAGGCGATTTTTAGTGACAAAAATATTGCAGCAATCAGGTCACGATCTTCCAGCAAAGCGCTATACCAGCGTGTGCTGGCGTGGCTCCACACCGTAACAAGCTTGGAATCGTTAAACGAAAACACCACCAAAGTGATAATCGGCAGATAGAGGAAGGCGTAAACCGCAAACATCCACCCTTTGGCAAACAATTTATTGCTTGCTTGATTCATGATTTTGCCTCCTCCAGCTTCGCCTCAGCACGGTTGAGAATCGCCATTGGCACTAAGATCAATGCAATCATCACCACCGCAACAGCCGCCGCCATCGGCCAGTCGTTATTACTAAAAAATTCATCCCACAGCACACGGCCTATCATGAGCGTATCAGGCCCGCCTAATAATTCCGGGATCACGAACTCGCCCACGGCAGGAATAAACACTAACATAGAGCCCGCAATTATGCCCGCTTTGGAAAGCGGCACGGTGATGAGCCAAAACGCTTTAAATGGGCTGGCGCCGAGGTCGGCTGCAGCTTCAAGGTAACGTAAATCGAGCTTAGATAAATTGGCGTATAAAGGCAGAATCATGAACGGTAAGTAGGAATACACCATACCGATTATCAACGAAAAGGAGTTGTTCATCATCGCAATTGGCGAATCAATAATATGCAAGCTCATGAGGATGTTGTTAATCACGCCATTGCTGACCAGCAGCGTTTTCCATGCGTAAATGCGCAGTAAAAACGATGTCCAGAACGGCAGCATAATCAACATCAGCAGCATCGGCTGCAAGTGCTTGGGCGAACGTGCCATAAAGTAGGCAAACGGATAGCCTATCGCCAAACAAATCAAGGTAGTAAGCACCGCGTATTTAAGCGAAGAAATATAGGTTTTTACATATAATGCATCACTAAAAATAAACTGATAATTGGCGAAATTAAGCTTAAGTGTCGGGAAGCCATCAACCCAGCTAATCATATTTGAAACGGAAGTCGCCTCCATTTCTGACAGGCTGATCTTCATTACAATGAGTAGCGGAATGGCCACTAGCAGGATAAACCAGCCATAAGGAATGCCAATCACCAGCTTATCGCCGCTAAACAAACTTTGGAAGAATTTATTCATCGCCACTCTCCCTAGTGTGTAAGCACAACCATCGCCAAGTCATTCCAGTGCATATACGCGTGGTCGCCCCAAGTGAGGCCACAGCTTAAATCGCGCGTATTGTTAATCTCTTGCGCTTTTATCACCATGCCGGTTGGTGTTTTCAGATGATAAGTCGTGTGGTCGCCAAAATACACAATTTCAACCACTTCGCCCTCACACCAGTTATATTTGCCTATTGGTTTATCTTTGGAAAGCATGATTTTTTCTGGCCGTAGTGCCACGCCAACCGCTTGTCCGCTATGCCCCGAGATACCATGGCCCACATAATGCGTGCATTCGGCGCAGTTTATCGTAACGTGATCCGGCTCATCTTCATCCACAACGCCTTCAAACATATTCACATTACCAATAAAATCGGCCACTTGTCGGCTATTTGGCATTTCATAAATTGTGTCAGGCTCACCAATTTGCAAGAAATAGCCTTCCGCCATCACCGCGATGCGGCTGCACATCGTCATAGCTTCTTCTTGGTCATGCGTTACCAGCACACAGGTGACACCCACTTTTTCAATAATATTCACCAATTCCAACTGCGTGGTCTCACGCAATTTTTTATCCAGCGCACCCAGCGGCTCATCTAGCAACAAAAGTTGTGGCCGTTTTGCCAAACTGCGCGCCAAAGCAACACGCTGCTGCTGTCCGCCTGATAGCTGATGCGGTTTACGTTGCGCGAATTTATTCAGTTGCGCAAGCGAGAGCATTTCCTCAACCCGCGTTGCAATTTCACCTTTAGGCATATTGTCACGCTTAAGGCCAAATGCAATGTTTTCCCACACGCTTAAGTGCGGAAAAAGTGCATAGGATTGAAACATCATGTTAATGGGACGCTGGTAAGGCGGCACATCGGTAATATCTTGACCAGCAAGATAAATTTTGCCTTTGGTCGGCCTTTCAAAACCTGCCATCATCCTCAACAAAGTAGATTTGCCGCAACCAGAACCACCTAACAGACCAAAAATTTCGCCTTTGCTAACCTCAAGCGAAACATCATCGACAGCTTTCACGGTACCATCGTAAATCTTAGTAATGCCTTCAACCCGTAACAACACTTCTTTTTCGGATTTATTTTCTGTTTGTGATTTTGGTGCTGTCGCCATATGAGCCCCGAACTAGGAAATGGTTAGTTAAACACTTAAAATTAAATATAGCTTATAAAACAAGGGCTTGCAATCAGCAAGCCCTTGTCGTCAACTTAAGTCCCAGTTTTAAATTGGGTGAATAAACGTGTCTCGATGCGACGTGTGGCGTTATCCACATTGCCAGGTGGAATCAAGTTTTTCACGTCCGCGTCTGGTAAGAAAATAGTTTTGTTGTTTTTAATTTCAGGGTCAACAAACTCCGTAGCTGCCTTATTCGGGTTGGCATAGGTCACCGCGTTAGTTAAGCCAGCATGAACTTCCGGGCGCAAAATGTAATTGATAAATTTATGCGCATTATCGGGATGTTTTGCGTCCGCTGGAATCGCCATGGTGTCCATAAACATATAGCCGCCCATTTTAGTAATCAAAGCCTCAATATTTTGCTCGGATTTATTTTCTATGGAACGTTTACGAGCCAAGTTGAAATCACCCGCCCAGCCTAGCGCCACACAGATATTACCGCTGGCCAAATCTTCGATCTGACCGCCCGAGTTAAAGCGTTTAATGTCCGGACGCACTTTCATGAGCATATCAAATGCCACCTTGTAGTCGTCTGCGTTATTACTAAACTCAGGTTTACCTACATAGCGCAATGCGATTGGGAATACTTCTGATGGCGCATCTAAAATGGAAATGCCACACGATTTCAATTTGTTGGTATATTTGGGGTCAAATACTAGATCCCAAGTGTTTTCCGGCATCGGCATATCGCCCAAAGCCGCTTTTACCTTTTCTACGTTGATACCCACAGTGGTATAGCTCCACAACCAGTCCACCAAATACTCATTGCCTGGGTCGAGCTTAGCCATTTGCGCCAAGACATTTTCATCTAAGTTTTTCCAATTTGGTAATTTGCTCTTGTCCAATTTTTGCAGCAGGCCGCCTGCAATTTGCATAGCGCCCCAGTTTGAGGATGGCACCACGATGTCGTAACCGGTATTTTTGGCAATCATTTTGGCATGCAAAATCTCATTACTGTCAAAAACGTCATAACGGACTTTAATGCCGGTTTCCTTTTCAAAGTTCGGAATCGTGTCTTCAGCCAAGTAATCCGACCAGTTATAAATATTCAATACTTTTTCCTCTTCCCCAGCTGCCGGAGCAGGTGCGGCCGTTTCCGCCGGTGCCGCTGCGGTGGTTTCTTCGGTTTTCTGTCCACAAGCAACCAAGGTTAAGCCTGCAAGGCCAAAAAGCAAACTGAGCAGGGTGTTTTTATAAGGTAAAGGCATAGTTTAATTACTCCCTAAAGTTAAAAAAGTTGAATGACGAATCCCGATTTAGCCACCGCTACACATTGCAACAATGCGTGCGTTTGAGCGTATTTCTTGATTACAATCTTACATCATGTCTTTCGCAATCGCCACAGTAATAGTGACCCTAATTTAGCAATATGATTAAAAATTTATTCCAGCAAGCCTAGCTTTTGTAAATCCAATAAAGTATTGTCCAGGCATAGGCGAATTAATGCCATCATTTCATCAATTTGCGCCTTGGTTGTTACCAGCGGAGGTGCGATAATCATGCGGTCGCCCACGGCGCGCATAATCAACCCATTTGCAAAGCAATGTCCCCGGCAAATCATACCTACCTCTAGCGCTTCATCAAACGCAATGTGATTTTGTTTGTCCTTCATCAAAACAAAACCAGCTACCAAACCGCAGGTTTCCGCGCCGCCCACCAGCGGATGTTTGGCCAGTTCAACATATTTCTCAGCCAGATAGGGACCTGTTTCATTCAATACCCTATCCACCAAACCTTCGCTCTCAAGAATTTCAATGTTGGCTAAAGCGACTGCACAGGCAACAGGATGGCCTGAGTAGGTGTAGCCATGGTTGAACTCACCGCCTTTATCTATCAGCACTTCGGCAACACGCTTACCAACTACCACACCGCCAAGCGGTATATAACCTGAAGTTACACCTTTGGCAAAAGTCATTAAATCTGGTTTGGCGCCTAATAATTGTGAGCCGAACCATTTTCCGAGTCGACCAAAACCGCAAATCACTTCATCACAAATTAGCAAAATGCCATATTTGTCACAAATACGCTGAATCTCCGGCCAGTAAGTCCTAGGCGGAATAATCACACCGCCCGCGCCCTGCACCGGCTCACCAATAAATGCGGCAACTTTATCTGCACCCACTTCTAAAATTTTATCCTCCAGCCACGAAGCCGCTCTAATGCCAAACGCATCTCGATCCTCATCTGGCGCTAAACCATAATGATACGGTTGCTCAATATGCACAATGCCAGGAATCGGCAAGCCACCCTGCGCATGCATACCGCCCATGCCGCCAAGAGAAGCGCCTGCCACAGTTGAGCCATGATATGCGTTATTACGGCTGATAATTACTGTGCGTTCTGGTTGGCCCAATGTCGTCCAGTAATGACGCACCATGCGCAGGTTAGTATCGTTGGACTCCGAGCCAGAGCTACTAAAAAAAACGTGGCTGTAATTATCGCCCGCCAGCTTGATAATTTTTTCTGCCAACTTTACTGCGGGTACGTTCGTAGTTTGAAAAAAGCTGTTGTAATAAGGCAACTCCTGCATCTGCTTGGAAGCTGCGTCAATCAAGGCTTTACGGCCATAGCCGACATTCACGCACCAAAGCCCTGACATCGCATCAAAAATCTTTGCACCTTCTGAATCCCAGATATAAACGCCTTCAGCTTTAGTAATAATACGCGCGCCTTTGGCTGCCAAGCTTTTATGGTCGGTAAATGGGTGCATGTAATGCGCCGAGTCTATTGCTTGAATATCTTTAGTGATTGTCATATCGTTCTCAATTTATAGTTTGCCTGACATGAGTGATTTATACATGCATTAATAAATGCTCTCGTTCCCAAGGGCTAATTACGCGCATAAATTCATCATGTTCGGTTTCTTTCACTGCTAAATACACATCGATAAAATTTTTGCCTAGCACTTCATGCAAGGCCTTGGCATCTTCCAGTTCACGCAATGCTTCGGACAGACCACGTGGAAGTTGGTAATCATGGGCATAAGCGCTGCCCGTTGTCACTTCGGTTGGTTTTAGTTTTTCTGTAATACCCAAATAACCGCAAGCAAGCGTAACTGCCATTGCAAGGTATGGGTTGGCATCTGCGCCAACTACACGGTTTTCTACACGACGTGCATTTGGATCGGAAATTGGCACACGAATCCCCACTGTGCGATTGTCATAACCCCATTCAATGTTAATCGGCGCTGCGCCATTACGCACAATGCGGCGATATGAATTCACATATGGAGCAAGCAAGGCCATGGCAGCAGGAAGATACTTTTGCAAACCTGCAATGTAGTGGTAAAAAAGCGGTGAAGCCTCACCATCCGGTTTGCTAAAAATATTCTTCCCAGTTTTAGTGTCAATCACGCTTTGGTGAATATGCATGGCAGAGCCTGGCTCATGCTCCATAGGCTTTGCCATGAACGTGGCATACATATCATGTCGCATGGCCACCTCCCTTAACGTACGTTTAAAGAAAAACGCCTTATCTGCCAACACCATGGGCTCATCATGCAAGAAATTAATTTCCATCTGCCCTGCACCAAACTCATGAATCAGCGTATCGAGCTCTAAACCCATGATTTCACAATAGTCGTAAATATCTTCAAACAACGGATCAAACTCGTTCACAGCATCAATACTATAAAGCTGACGACTGGTTTCTTTACGCCCGCTTCTGCCAATTGGCGGGGTTAGCGGCAGATCCGGATCAGTATTCCGCGCTAGCAGATAAAACTCCAGCTCCGGCGCTACAATTGGAGTCCAGCCTAAATCTTTATATAAACCAGCCACACGCCGCAATACATTTCTAGGCGCAAAATCAATCGGCTTTCCATCATGTCCCACACAATCCATGATCACTTGCGCGGTTGGATCAACCGCCCATGGAACCAGCCTTAACGTCGTAGGGTCAGGCAATAACACCATATCCTTATCAGTAAAGCCCATGACATTGTCGTACCCCTCATGCCCCTCGGGAGACTCTCCCGTCACAGTAACCCCGAGCACCGCTTCGGGCAGACGCATCATCCGTTCTGTCGAAAATTTTTCGCGCGGTAAAATTTTGCCACGCGCTACCCCGGTCAAATCGGGGACTAGACACTCAATTTCAGTGATATTGTTTTCTGTCAGCCAACGATCCATATCAGCAAGATCAAAATTTTTACGTTCAGGCATTTTTGTTCCCCAATTTCACTCTTTATTTAATTTAAACTAACGTTAGGTATTGTAATTATGTACAACCATTTTTGTTATTGTATTTAGCGTTTATTCGCTCCAAGCAAGCCTCACCAAAAGCTCTAAAAATCGCCAAATATTGCGGATTTTCCATTACTCTCCACTCCGGATGCCATTGCACGCCTAAAGCAAAAGATTGGGCACCGTCCACATGCAGAGCTTCGATTAAGCCATCTGGCGCAAAAGCTTCTGCCGTCAACCCTTTGCCAAGTCTATCTATCCCTTGGCCGTGAATCGAATTAACCATCATTTGCGTACTGCCAACAATAGATGCCAGTTGACCGCCAGCTAATAAGCTTACAGGATGTGATGGTGCGTATTGCATTTCTACATCTGCGTCTTTTGCTTCACGATGATCACTCAGGCCGGCTACAGCATGTACTGTTTGATGCAAACTGCCTCCAAATGCCACGTTCATCTCCTGAAAGCCACGGCAAATTGCTAATAGCGGAATGCCGGCCTCAATCGCCGTGCGAATCAGTTTCAGCGTGAGCGCATCACGTGCAGGGTCCAGCGGCAGCGATGGATCGTGCACCTCTTGTCCAAAATGCGAAGGATGCAGATTAGAAACTGAGCCTGTAAGCAAGATGCCGTCAGCCATTTCCAGAAGTTCTTCTAACTCAATATGGTTACTAATTGCAGGGATGAGCAGGGGTAAAGCGCCCGCTGCTTCAGCCACTGCCAAAATATATTTTTGTCCGACCGCATGAAAAGGATGTGCGCCCAGCAATTTCACGTCAGCTGGCAATAATACTACTGGTTTTCTGTATGCTAGTTTATTCATCGTTTACTACTCGGCAACCCTATCAACATAGCCATATTGCTTGTTATACCACTAGTTTCAAGGATTGCAACAATTCAGTTACAAGTATACTATTCTTTTAATTGGTAACTCTACAAGAGCCATTTAACTTATTTTGATAGAACCACTTTAAACCCAATATGACCTGATGAAACAGCTAATACTCTCCGAATGGCTACTCACACAGCTTAGCCAGAATAAATTCCCGGCTCGTATGCCTAATCACAGGCGTGTTTATGAAGCTATCCGCCGCGCTATTACAGAGCAAGTATTGTCTTCAGGCAGCCGATTACCTTCTACACGCAGCCTAGCTGCCGATTTAAGCGTATCACGTAACACCATTCTAGCTGCTTTCGATCAATTGCTGGACGAAGGTTATGTGGCAGCCAAAACAGGTAGCGGCACTTATGTTGCCTACAATCAACCGGATGAGTTTTCAAAAGACCTGCCCGCTATCATACCTGTCAACACTGAGACAAAAATCGAGCTATCTAGACGTGGTTTGGCTGCATCTGACATGCCCAATCTTCCAAACAGTCACTCTGGCAACCATGAAGTGCAGCCATTCACACCAGGTGAAGACGATTACTCCAGATTTCCATTCGAGCTTTGGCGGCGCTTGCTAAACCGCCAATGGCGCACGCTAAACCCTACTCTGCTTGACAGCAGCCATAACGGCGGCTATTTACCATTACGACAGGCGATTGCCGATTACTTGCGCGTATCTCGTGCGGTAAATCTCACTGTAGATCAGGTATTGATTACCTCTGGCACGCAGCAATCCATTGATTTATGCGCTCGCTTGTTAACTGATCACAATGACTTTGCCTGGATAGAAAATCCCTGTTATTGGGCAGCACGGCGAGTGCTGGAAATTAACGGCTTACAGCTGCATCCCGTATCCGTAGATAAAGAAGGCATGGCACCCACCACACAGGACTTTCGAGTAAAGCCGCGTATTATTTATACCACGCCATCGCATCAATACCCCAAAGGCATGGTCATGAGTTATGGCCGCAGGCGCTTACTGCTGGATTACGCGCAAAATAATGGCGCATGGATTATCGAAGATGACTATGACAGCGAATTTCGCTTTGAAGGCCGTCCCATCTCATCGCTGCAAGGCATGGATCAGGATAGCCGCGTACTGTATTTAGGTACGTTTTCGAAAGTAATGTACCCGGGAATTCGTTTGGGTTATATGGTTATCCCGCCGCAATTAGTAGCTCCATTCAAAAACGGCCTTTACGAGCTGCAACGCCCTGGACAGGTCATGATTCAGGCCGCCCTCGCAGACTTTATAGAAGAAGGCCATTTTGCCAGCCATATTCGGCGCTTGCGGCAGCTTTATGGCGAACGCAGACGTTTGCTGCAAACATCACTGGCACCAATCTCTTATGCAGGCGCACGCTTGTCGCCCGTAGATTCCGGTCTGCATCTGGTAGTGGAATTTGATCAGAACGTTGATGATATACGTGTAGCCGAAATGGCTACGAAATATGGCTTGCGCGTATACCCGCTTTCAAATTACAGCGTAGGGGAAAAACGCGAAAAAGGCCTGATTATTGGTTATGCCTATGCTGCCACCGAAAAAATTACAGAATACGGCAGTTTGCTGGCTGACGTGATTCAAAACGCTTTAATGACATCATGACCACTCGACTTGCAAACATTCACGACCTTGAAGCGCTCACCATTTTGTTCGACCAATATCGTCAGTTTTACGCGCAAACGCCAAATATCGCGCAGGCTAAAACATTTATCGCTGAACGCTTAAAAAAACAAGATTCGGTGATTATTGTGGTAAAAAATTATGAAGGTAAATTAATTGGTTTTTGCCAAATTTACCCCAGCTTTTGCTCGGTGATTGCCGCAAAAATCGGCGTACTGTACGATTTATTTGTCGACTCAACAGCACGTAAAACTGGCGCAGGACGCGCTTTAATGCTGGCTGCACACGAATACGCTGCCAACAATGGCATGGCGCGTTTAGATTTAAGTACCGCAAAAGATAATTTGAAAGCGCTAGCGCTGTACGAATCGCTCGGCTGGGTGCGCGATGAAGTATTTTATGTTTATAACAAAGAAATAATTCGTTAAAAAAGCTTATCACCGCATTACATTCGCGGTTTACACATGCAGTTGCAGGTGTTCGCGCTCCCAAGAGCTAATCACGCGATTATAAGTAGCATATTCCAAGGCTTTTACTTCGCCAAAGGCACGCAGAAAATTTTTGCCTAGTAATTGCGCTAAAGCATCACAATTTTGCATGCGCAGCAGCGCATCTTCTAAATTACGTGGCAACTCGACGTCAGACTCCCAAGCGCTTTCAGTGAGTGGCTCAGAAGGCGTTAACTGTTCCATTATGCCCAAATAACCACATGCGAGCGTGGCGGCAAAGGCTAAATAGGGGTTCACATCAACGCCTGGCACACGGTTTTCTACGCGCCTAGAAGCGGGCTCTGAGTTAGGCACCCGAATGCCGCAAGTGCGATTATCAAAACCCCAGCGCACGTTAATCGGCGCAGACATGTAGCGTGTTAATCGGCGGTAAGAATTGACATAAGGCGCAAAAATCGGCATCGCGAGCGGAATGTATTTTTGCAAACCCGCAATATATTGAAAAAAAATAGGGTCGGCGCTGCCGTCCTCGTTTGAAAAGATATTTTTTTTAGTGTGCGCATCTTCTATGCTTTGGTGAATATGCATGGCACTGCCCGGCTCGTTTTCCATTGGCTTTGCCATGAATGTGGCGGATATGCTATGTTTTAAGGCCGTTTCTCGAATGGCTCTTTTGAACAAAAAAACTTGATCTGCAAGTGCTAACGCATCGCCATGTGCAAAATTAATCTCCATTTGCCCTGCGCCAGCTTCATGAATCAAGGTTTCCACTTGCAGTTGATGCAACTTACAAAAGCTCGATACATCTTGAAAAAATGGGTCAAAATCATTTACTGCATCGATAGAATAAGATTGGCGCCCAGATTCTGCCTTGCCAGAACGCCCTAATGGCGGCAGCAATGGCTCGTGTGGGTTGCTATTGCGCGCAACAAGGTAAAACTCCATCTCTGGCGCAACGATTGGCTTCCAGCCTTTTTCTGCATAAAGCGCTAGCACGTTTCGTAATACAGCACGCGGCGATAAATCCACAGGTGAACCATCAAAGTTGACGCAATCATGAATCACCACCGCAACTTGCTCAACAGCCCACGGCACTAAGCGTATCGTGCTTGCATCAGGCACGCAGCGCATATCAGGGTCGGTCGGTCCAACAAAAGGGGTGTTGTCCGGCTGATCGCCGCTCACCGTATTAAGCAAAACGCTTTTGGGCAAACGCATTTCGCCTGCTTCTAAAAATAAATCTTTAGGTAAAATTTTGCCACGAGCGATGCCCGTCATGTCGGAAATAATGCACTCCACTTCATGAATTTTATTTTCTTCGATAAACTTTTTTAAGTCAGACATGTGTTCTTTCTTAAATTTGCGTTTAGCCTGTATAAGGCGTAATTAGCAAACTATTTTTCTCTTCAAGCCAATACCTATGAGGCTCTCAGGGCATATTATTTAATAGATAAAAGACAATTATCCGAATTTCTCTTTCAATTGATACCACGCCATGCCTAAAACTAAAGCAGGCGTGCGTAGCAATTTTCCACCTGGGAAATCGTGATGTTTGATTTTAGAAATCACTTCTAAACGCTCAGCTTGGCCGCTTATAGCCTCGGCCACAAGCTTGCCTGCAAGCCCCGTTAATGCGACGCCGTGGCCGGAAAAACCTTGCAAGTAATACACATTGGGCGACACTTTTCCAAAATCCGGCGCGCGACTCATGGTGATGTCGACAAAACCGCCCCAGGTGTATTCCACTTTGGTATTTTTTAACTGAGGGAAAGCCGCCACCATGCGCACTTGCATCTTTTCGGTGAGATTACGCGGCGTCATCGTGCTATAGCTAACGCGACCGCCAAACACCATGCGCGGACCTTCCAACTGCTTTTTGGCTGAAAATCTAAAATAATCCAGCGCCACACAGGTGTCACACACCGCAGCATTCGTTGGAATGAGCTTGGCGGCTAAATTTGGGTCAATTGGCTCGGAGGCAATGATATACGTGCCAACAGGCATGATGCGCTTAGCCAGGTTTGGTGCGAGTTCCGGCGCAATCTCCGGCAGAAATATATTGCCAGCCAGCACGGCGAATTTTGCCTTAACTTGACCGTTCTCAGTTTTCAGAATAACTGTATCGCCTTGTTGCATGGCGCTGACAGGAGAATGTTGAAAAATCTGCACACCCAAACTTGCCGCGCCGCGCGCTAACCCAAGGCAATAATTGAGCGGGTGCAAATGACCTCCGCTTTTATCATAATAGCCATTGAAATAGCGCGGACTGTCTATCCAAGCCTTTAAGTGCTCGGATTCTATCCATTTTGCGACTGAATCATAACCATACTTTTTCGCCATGCCATCGTACCAATTGTTCAGTCTATTGCCCATTTTTTCGTTGGTAGCAACGCCCAAAAATCCATCCACAAGGTCACAATCAATGTTAAAGCGTTTCACGCGGTCGCGCACCAAATCCAGTGCTTCCAGTGTCATCACCCATACTTGCTTGGCAGCCTCAAAACCCAGCGCGCTTTCAATCACATCCTGCTCACAGGCCAAACCCGCAATCAGTTGCCCGCCATTGCGTCCGCTCGCGCCAAACCCGATGTGATGCGCTTCTAACACCACCACTTTATAGCCACGGTCAGCCAGCTCAATCGCCGCACTCAAGCCTGCAAAACCGCCGCCCACCACGCACACATCCGCCTCAATATCACCCTGCAATTTGGGGTAATTTGGCTGTTCATTCACGCTGGCGGCGTAGTATGAGTTTTGCGTAGCCTTTAAATCAATTGCAGACATGGTTTCCTTTAAAAATACCAACTCAAATTTAGAACAACAATGTACAGATGTGACATTATAGGTAGAATACTAATTAAATGTTGGTCTTAAAAATAGTGCCATTTATATAAAACGATTAGAGCCATTTGTAGGTAGAACTCCATGCAAAAATTAATTAACAAAGCCCAGCAAATTATAGAAACCGAGCGTGAGCGCTACCTAGAGCTGCATCCGCGTTCTCATGAATTATCTCAACGTGCAAATCAGCATTTTCTATATGGTGTACCGATGCACTGGATGAATGATTGGGGCACACCTGTGCCACTGTTTGTGAAGCATGCGCAAGGCGCGCATTTTAGCTGTGCGGATGGCATTGATTACACGGATTTCTGTTTGGGAGATACGGGCTCCATGTTCGGCCATAACCCGCCAGCTGTGGCAAAGGCAATAAGCACCCAAGCAAATAATGGCTTTACTGCCATGCTGCCTTCTACACTAGCACCTGCCGTGGGTGAGGCTTTGAGCGATTTTTTTGGCTTACCTTATTGGCAGCTCGCCACCACAGCTACAGATGCCAATCGCTTTGTATTGCGTTGGGCACGCGCCATAACGAATCGCAAAAAATTATTGGTCTTTGACGGCTGCTATCACGGCACTGTTGATGATACTGAAGTTGATGTAGCCGATGGCAAAACCATCAATCGCGCCAGCTTGCTCGGGCAAGTGTACGATTTAGGCTTATATACAGTGGCTGTACCGTTTAACGATTTAGCAGCAGTTGAGCACGAATTAGCCAAAGGTGATGTTGCCTGCCTACTCACCGAGCCGGCACTTACCAACTGCGGAATGGTGCTGCCTAACGCTGGCTTTATTGAAGGTTTGCGTGCACTCACCACAAAATACGGCAGTTTGTTGGTGCTGGATGAAACGCACACAATCTCTACAGGCCGTGGTGGCTGGGCAAAAAACAACAACGTCACATCGGACTTTTTAGTTGTCGGCAAACCAATCGCTGGCGGATTGCCTGCTGCCGCTTACGGCTTTAGCGCAGAAATGGCAACCCAAATGAAAACTGCCAAAGACAGCGCACCGCCTGGACATTCTGGCATTGGTACAACACTCTCCGGCAATTTAATGACAATCGCAGCCATATATGCAACTCTCGCAGATACTGCCACAGAGGAGGCTTACGGCCACATGCTGGCATTGGCAAGCCTGCTGGAGCAGCAATTATCAACCTCAATCAAAGCGCACAATCTGCCTTGGACCATTACGCGACTTGGCGCGCGCCTAGAATTACAATTTTGCGAAAACCCACCAATCAATGCAAATCAGGCGCGTGATGCACAAAACGACATTTTAGAAAGCGCCATTCACCTATATTTACTCAATCGCGGCGTATTGCTGACACCCTTCCATAACATGATGTTAGTTTGCCCCGTTACCAGCCAGTATGACGTTAACAAACTGATACAAGCGTTTAATGATTGTTTAAAGGAATTAACGAATGACTAAGAATATTAATGACGTAATAGATTTTTCAACAAATCATGTAGAAAAATAATTTGGCGCAGTGCCACATGAGTTAATAAAGGCAGGCATCGCAGGGCATGCCGTAAAAGAAATAAATACAGTTACTTTGAATCATTACACCGATCCCACCGCGCAATTTTTTGCAGGCATTTGGCAATCGAGCGTGGGAGCAAAAACCGTGAATTACACCGAGGAAGAAGTTTGCGTTATTTTAGAAGGTCGTGTGCGTTTAAGCGATGTAGAAGATAATGCAAAAGAGTTTGACGCTGGCAGCACATTTGTAATTCCCGCAGGTTTTAAAGGAATATGGGAAACCTTAGAAGCAGTGAAAAAGATTTATGTGACTTGGCAGACTAAATAGTCTTAGCCTTATCTAACATCCAGTTAAAGACCTCATTCGCAACCTGTGTGCGGGGCGTCAACCGTGAACGCATCATCCATAATCGAGGTAGCGATTTTGCAGGAACTTGCGTTAACACTTTGACTTTACCCTCTTTAACCGCCTGACTTGCAAGGGCGTTTGATACAAATCCGATTCCTAATTCATGTATAACCGCTTCAAGCAGTAATCGACTATCGTCTATTGTGGCACCACGTACCAACTGCAAGTCTTTGAGCTCGTTACCAGATAATCTGCCTCTCCATGCTGGTTCACTTTCTAGAAGTAGCACTGGTGCTTTTTCTAATAGCTTTGGGTACGGAAAATGGCGGATGCGCTGCGCAGTTTGCACACCACAAATGGCAATTAAATGATCTTCTAACAACGCCGCACATTCAACATCTTCAGTATGAATTGGCCTTCTAGATATGACTAAATCGACATCAATACGGTCAATTTCCCGCACATCTTTCTCAGTCATAATCCAGACTTCAATCGCAGGATAAATGAGCTTAAGCTTCCCTAATCGCGGCATTAACCAGCCTTGTGCAAAATCAGGTGGGCAAGCAATCAATACAGAATCATTACTTTTGTATGGCTCAATTCGACCAATACCTGTTGACAATCTAGACAAAGTATCACGCACTGTTTCATATAACAACTCACCTGCTGCAGTTAAAGTGACGCCTTTACCATTTCGAAAAAATAAGCTCTGACCTAATAGCTCCTCTAACTTTAGCAATTGCTGACTAATGGCAGATTGCGTAAGCGATAACTCTTCAGAAGCCTTAGAAAAGCTGCCTAATCTAGCGGCGGCATCAAAAGTAATTAGGTATTTAAATGGTGGTAGAATTTTGCTCATGGTATTAAAAAAATTAATATCTAACCCAGTATAACTAATTGCTTAAGTGATGTAAAACTGCCAACATACCTAAATATTTTAAGGGGAATGAGATGGCTACTTCTGACACGTTTGGTGATAGCGCTATCGTACGTAAAAACCAAAAAGGTTATGACCGTGAAAACACCTACGCAGGAGTTTTATCGTTCATGCGCAGGCAATACACCAAAAATCTAGATGGGGTAGATGTCGTGGTTTCCGGCGTCCCGCTGGATTTAGCGACTACCTTCCGCAGCGGTGCGCGCATGGGTCCTGCGGCCGTTCGTGCCGCATCAGTGCAGATGAACGAGCTAATACATCCATGGGGATTTGGGCCTTGCGATAGATTGTCCGTCATCGATTATGGCGATTGCTGGTTAGATTCACATAATCCGCATACCATATTCTCATCCATCTATGAGCATGCAAAAGCCATATTGAAATCCAATGCAAAAATGCTTACTTTAGGTGGCGATCATTACATCACCTACCCGCTTTTAAAGGCGCATGCAGAGAAATATGGTGCGCCACTCTCACTGATTCATTTTGATGCACACTGCGACACTTGGGCAGATGACGAGCCAAACTCACTTAACCATGGCACAATGTTCTATAAAGCGATTAAAGATGGACTAATAGACCCAACAACATCCGTTCAAATAGGCATCAGAACATGGAACGAAGACTTTATGGGCGTGAATATTCTAGGTGCGGACTGGGTGCACGAGCATGGCACAACTGCCGTAGTGAACAAAGTGCATGAGATTATTGGCAAGCGAAAGGTTTATTTGACTTTTGATATTGATTGCCTGGACCCTGCTTTTGCACCTGGCACAGGCACGCCTGTTGCTGGTGGCTTAAGCTCTGCGCAAGCACTGGCCATTTTACGTAAATTCGTCGGGTTAAATATCATCGGTATGGATGTGGTAGAGGTCGCCCCAGCCTATGACCACAGCGAAATTACTGCTTTAAGCGCTGCACAAATTGCCGCAGAGATGCTGTGTGTCATCAGCGCACAGCAAAAATAAATGAATACGCATTTAAATTTTTAATGAGGAATCTCAAATGACTTTGAATCAATTGTGTAAACATTCTTTGTCGGTCTTTATTGTATTTACACTCGCACCTTCTTTCTCCTTGGCCGCTTCAGATAAAGTGTTAAATATTAACAATTGGGCTGAGTACATAGGTGAAAACACAGTTAAAAACTTTGAGGCTGAAACAGGCATTAAGGTGCGTTACGATAACTTTGATTCAAACGAAGTGCTGCTCGCTAAGGTGATTGCAGGCCAGACTGGCTATGATATTGTGGTGCCATCATCTGATTTTGGCCGTATTATGATAGATGGCGGCAAAGTGCAAAAGCTAGATCGCAAAAAACTCACTAACTGGGGCAATTTAAACCCAGCGGTGATGCAGCAAATGGCAAAGCTTGACCCGGGAAACCAGTATATGGTGCCTTGGCTAGGCGGTTCAGTGAGCGTGGGCTACAACGTGGATAAGGTAAAAGCAGCACTTGGCACAGAGCCTATTCCGGCCAACCCGTTTGAGTTGGTATTTAATCCTAAATACACTTCTAAACTCAAAAAATGCGGCATTTCAATGCTCGATAGTGCCAGCGATGTGTTCCCATCTGCGCTTATATACATAGGCAAGCCTGCCTTTAGTAATAATGCGGCTGATTACAAAGTTGCCTCAGACATGCTGCAAAAAGTACGTAAAGATATCAAGCTTTTCACTTATAACGGCCATATTACCGATTTAGCAGTTGGTAATATTTGTGTGGCACTGGGTTACGGAAGCGATTTTAATAATGCGGCTTTTCAAGCGAAAGAAGCTAAAAACGGCATCCGCATAGAAGCACCTCTACCACCCAACGGCATACAGTTTGGCTTTGAGTCGATGATGATTCCCGTAGACGCACCACATCCTGAAAATGCGCTGCTATGGATAAATTACATCTTACGTCCGCAGGTGCAGGCAGAAATTACCAACTACACCATGTTTACCAGCCCCAACTTGGCTGCGCGTAAATATATAGACCCTGAAGTACTTGCCAATAAAATCGCGTTTCCGCCAGATGCATACTTAAGCAGCAAAGCGCAGTTTTACCAAGTACGCAGCAATGCCACACGCAGAGCCATGACCAGGGCATTTACCAAGTTAAAATCTGGTCTTTAATTCAAAAAATGCCCATGAGATTAATCGTGGGCGTTTAACGTTTATAACAAAATCATTTTTTAAAGAAGCAATAGCTTCAATTCCCACTAATACGTCATGTGGCAATTTAGCCACTTGCAGGGTAGAGCGCGCAGATGTATGGCTAGGGCTGCAGTTTTGCAAAAATCCGCCCACAATTGCTATAGAAGCGAGAAATGCGCAAAACGACACAGTTGAATCTGCCATTCACCTTTACTTATTGAAGCGTGGCGTATCACTCACGCCGTTACACAACATGACGTTAGTTTGTTCCACTACTTCGGAAGCAGACTTAAGCAAATTGGTGCAAGTATTTAATGATTGTTTAACTGATCTGACCAGACCCTAGATTCCGTCATTCTGAGCGAAATGAAAGAATGACGAAGTTAAATATAAATTGTTATTATAAAGGTGAAAATGAATGACTAAAGCAATAAACGATGTGATTAGTTTTGCCACAAACCAAGTATAAATTGAGCGGCATGGTCGCAAAGGATAAAGTAGTGGCAGGCGTTGCAGGGCATGCTGTAAACACCATTCACGCTGAAACACCCAATCAGCATACCGATCCCCCGAGCAATTTTTTGCAAGCATATGGCAAAGCAGCGTAGGCGCAAAAACCGTGAATTACACCGAAGAAGAAGTCTGCGTTATTTTAGAAGGTTGCGTGCGCTTAACCGATTTAACAGGCAATGCCAAATAATTTGGTGCGGGTAGCACCTTTGTTTTACCACCAGGTTTTAAAGGAACTTGGGGAAACGCTAGTAGCAGTGAAAAAATTATGTGTTTGGCAAGCTAAGTAAACTTGATAGAAAGTACTAATTTAAAACCGATAATTAATGCCCGCACGAATAACATCATAATCTAGATCGACATTAAAAGTTTCAATGTAGCCTGGAAAGGCACTAGTTCTATACACTGTTGTGTAGCTTGTGTCATCCCCATTAATTTTTAGATATTCTAATTTCATACTAATGTTATCGAAAAATTTATGTTCTGCACCTACTCCAAAAATGGCGCTACTTAAAGTTTTAGACTTTTTCCCAGCCTTACTGTAATTTACATTGCTTAATAAATCCGAGCTAAAATCTGCTGAGGTCCAAGCATAACCAACAGTTGCATAAATCATTGTATTATCAAACGCATAGCCTAATTTGGGGCGTAATGAAAACACATGATCAACGTCTACTTTATTGCTAAAAGAATAATCTAACCCGAATGCATATGTAATGGGCGCTGTTTGACGACTTTCATCCATGTTTAGCTTCGTGTAATCCACCTCTAAACCAAGCACAAATTTGTTAGCTAACTGATAATCATAACCAAGTTGAACTCCAAAACCAACACCCCTCGGACTTTGATTTTTTGATGAGTTACTCACTATAAAATCACGCAATGTTTGAGGCTGAATGCTCCACTGACCTCCTAAGCTAGCTATCGCATCGGCATCGCCATCCGCATAGCCAAGATTCGCACCAATATAAAATCCCGTCCAGCTATTTTCTGCTGCTAAAACACTGCTGGAAAACAAACCAGCTACTAAGAATAAAGACAAAAATAAGCTTTTCACTACATATCCTTTTTAGACCAACTCCGTAGAATCATATCCAATAAAAATGGTGGGTACAAGCCCAACTTAATAAAAAGACAACAATAGAGAGCTGTCTTTAAAATGTATTTCTATCTAATTGATTACAATGATTTTAAGTGCAACGCTTTTACAACTTAAATTCATAATGAAACAATCGCTTCAATTTCCACCAACACATCACGCGGCAGCTTGGCCACTTGCACGGTAGAGCGCGCAGGCGTGTGGCTGCCAAAGGTATCACCATACACTTTGTTCATGGCGACAAAATCATCCAAATTCTTCATAAACACGGTGGTTTTAACCACTCTATCAAGGCTCGCACCGGCGGCTTCAATCACGGCTTTTAAATTAGCCAGTACTTGCGTAGTTTGCGCGGTAATATCGCCTTCCAGCAGTGTGCCATCTGCGCGCAGTGGAATTTGGCCTGAGGTGAAAAGCAAATCTCCAATCTGCATGGCTTGCGAATAAGGGCCAATGGCGGCGGGTGCGTTGGGAGTTTGAATGACTTTCATTTTAAAACCTTTTTAATTAATTATCTGAGTATTTAAATTGTACCCGCTTAGTGTTGCAAAACAATTCGTAAGCAATAGTGCCTGCGGCCTTTGGCGACGTCGTTCGCGAGCACTTGGTCACCCCACAATTCAACCGTTGAGCCAACTTTAGCATTGGGTATGCCGGTTAAATCCACAAACAGCATGTCCATGGAAACGCGACCAATCAGCTTTGTCGTTTTGCCATCTACCGTAGCGGGCGCGCTAGTTGCGGCTCTTGGATAACCATCCGCATAGCCGCAAGCCACCACGCCGACGATTGTTTCTTTATCCGCAATAAAAATACTGCCGTAACCGATCGATTCACCTTTATGAACCATGCGAATCGAGATGATTTGCGAAGTCAGTTGCATCACCGCGCGAAGCGGCGTTTTCGTGTCGTAAAGTGGATCTGCACCATAAAGCATTATGCCGGGCCGCGACCAGCTTTTGTAAGATTGCGGCCAGCCAAGAATAGCGGCAGAATTGCTCAAACTTACCTCATTCGCAGCCAAATTTTGCGTGACCTTTTTAAATATCTCAATTTGCTGCAACGTATGTTCTGACTTTAAATTATCCGCATTGGCAAAGTGACTCATGAGCACAATTTCTTTTACATTGACATGCCCAGAAAGGCTTATGAATGCTTGCTCGTAGGCCATGTAATTTAAGCCGACACGATGCATGCCGCTATCCATTTTCAGCCAAACATACAACGGTTTTGTAAGCTTCGCCTTAAGTAAAATCTCGATTTGCCACTCGGCGTGGATGACAATCCACAAGTCGTTCGCGACAATTTCAGGCAATTCAGCGGCTTCAAAAAAGCCTTCCAGCAATAGAATAGGATTTTTGATGCCAGCCTGACGCAGTTGCAGCGCTTCTTCCAAACAGGCAACGGCAAAGCCGTCCGCTTCGCCATCTATCGCTTTGGCGCATTGTACTGCGCCATGACCATATGCATTGGCCTTAATGACTGCCAGCGCTTTACCTCCATGCATATGCTTGGCAACGCGATAGTTATGACGAAACGCATCTAGGCGAACATGCGCAATGGCGGGACGGGACATTAAATTACACTTTTAAAAGTATGTGTTTTGCACTGGCAGGTTTTTGAACGCCTTTATTGTATCGGCTAACGGCGTATCGACCAAGCGCCAAATCATCACTTTGAATTGCCGGTTTATGGTTTGCCACCAAATCCGCCAGCAATTGGCCTGAACCGCAAGCCATTGTCCAGCCCAGCGTGCCGTGGCCGGTGTTAAGCCATACATTATCATACATTTCAGAGGCTTTGCCGATAATCGGTGTACCATCTGGCGTCATGGGGCGCAATCCAGTCCAGAACAGTGATTTTGAAACATCACCCGCATTGGGAAACAATCCATTTAACACCATTTCCAGCGTTTCTCGACGACGCGGGTTGAGACTTAAATCAAAACCTGCGAGTTCCGCCATGCCGCCAACGCGAATTCTGTCATCAAAACGTGTAATGGCAACTTTATAAGTCTCATCCATCACAGTAGAAATAGGTACCGCATCGCGATTGAGGACCGGCACGGTGAGCGAATAACCTTTGACCGGATAAACAGGCGTTTGCACACCTAAAGCTTGCATGAGTTGACGCGTATAGCTGCCAAGCGCCACTATATATTGATCTGCATACAGCGTTTCAATGCCTGCATCTGTTGTAACTTCTACACCACTAAGTTGGTTATTGCCTTTGATTAAACGATTGATCGACACATTGTGAACAAATTTCACCCCTAGTGCTTTCGCTTTCTCGGCCAGATTGGTTGTGAATAGCTGGCAATCACCTGTTTCATCGCCAGGCAAGCGCAGGCCACCCAACAACTGATCTTTCACCAAAGCTAAGGCAGGCTCAGCACGGGCGCAACCATCAGGGTCAAGATGTTCAAAAGGAACCCCTAAGCGTTCAAGTACGGCAATGTCTTTCGCTTCAGCATCCAATTGCTTTTGTGTGCGAAACACCTGCAAAGTACCCTGTGTACGGCCTTCATACTTGATACCGGTACTTGCGCGTAACTCGCCTAGACAGTCTCGGCTATACTCGGCTAAACGAACCATACGTTCTTTATTGCGATCATAGCTTTTTGCGTTGCAGTTTTGCAGCAATCTAAACGTCCATTGCAGTTGCCATAATGTCCCGTCTGGCTTAAGAGCGAGTGGTGAATGGCGCTGAAATATCCATTTAAGCGCTTTCATGGGCACACCTGGCGCGGCCCATGGTGCTGAGTAACCTGGAGAAATTTGCCCTGCATTAGCAAAACTGGTTTCTAACCCTACCGCTGCTTGACGATCAATCACCGTAACATCAAACCCTTTTTGTGCCAAATAGTACGCACTGGTTACGCCAACCACGCCAGAACCCAATACAAGTGCTTTCATCACAACCTCAGCATTCAAAAGACAATAAGCACAGTCTATTGAAAATCAATCCGACTGATTAACCAAATAAATAGTTTTAATAGATATATTTAACTATTTATTATTAATTAATAGTAATATTTTCTATATTTTTACAAATAAATAGTTTTATACAATTTCGAGGAGAAATCATGCGTATTCGTACCCATGCCGTGCGTGAGCTAGATCGTATTGATATGAAGATTCTATCGGTGCTACAAGCCGATGCACGCATCCCCATTACAGAGCTTGCAGAGCGTGTTGGCTTGTCAGTCACACCTTGTGGCGAACGTGTTAAAAACCTGGAAAAAGAAGGTGTAATTATGGGGTATCAGGCACGTCTGAACCCGCATGCAATGGGATTAGGACTACTGGTGTTTGTGGAACTCAAACTATCCACAAAATCTGGAGCGATTTTCAGCAAATTTAAGCAGGAAATTCTCAAACTACCCAGTGTGCTAGAGTGCCATTTGGTCTCAGGTGATTTTGATTACCTTATCAAGGCACGCATCGCTCAGATGGCCGATTACCGCACCTTGTTGGGCGATATATTGCTTACACTACCAGGAGCACAGGAATCACGCAGTTATATTGTGATGGAAGAAGTAAAAGAAGGTTTTTCACTGCCTTTAGAAGAGGCCAAAGATTGAATATAAAATGATTTTCAAGTGGTTCTAGAAAAATATTCCAAATGGCTCTTGTCGCCTATCCAGTTTAAGAAAACAATGCTATTGTAATTAGCATAAATTTGCTTGAGTTTTAGTAATCTTTATCCATCGCAATAGTTTTATCACTTTGACTTTATAACTTTTTTTAAGGGGTTAAAAATGATTTCAATTTCTATAAAGCAAGTTTTAATAACAGGACTTACAGCAGGCTTGTTAGCTTCCATGTATAACGCTCAAGCAGAACATATGAGTAAAATTGGTGCGGGTGAAGGCAGATTAGATATTGTCGCTTGGCCAGGCTACCTTGAAAACGGTGCCACAGATAAAAATTACGATTGGGTAACCGGCTTTGAAAAGGAAACCGGCTGCAAAGTAAATGTAAAAACTGCTGCCACCTCCGATGAAATGGTTTCACTCATGAACAAAGGCGGTTACGATTTGGTCACGGCTTCTGGCGATGCTAGCCTGCGGTTAGTTGCCGGCAAAAAAGTGCACGCGATTAATATTGCATTAATCCCTTCTTGGAGTACGATAGACTCACGCTTGCAAAATGCACCTTGGCATACGGTTGGCGGAAAACACTATGGTGTGCCTTACCAATGGGGTCCCAACGTGCTGATGTATAATACTCAAGTATTTAAAACCGCACCTACATCATGGGCGACAGTGTTCGAGCCGCAAAACTTTCCAGACGGCAAGCCGAATAAAGGCCGTATCCAGGCTTATGACGGCCCAATTTATATCGCTGATGCTGCACTGTACTTGATGAAAAAAGCCCCGTCTCTTGGTATTAAAGACCCCTACGAACTCAACGAAAAACAATACGCAGCCGTATTAAAACTGCTGCGCCAGCAAAAAAACTTAACGCACCGCTACTGGCACGACGTCACCGTGCAAATGACCGACTTTAAAAAAGAAGGCGTAGTGGCTTCTGGCGCATGGCCATATCAAGTAAATGCACTAAAAACCGAAAAACAGCCTATCGCCTCTGTGATTCCTGCAGAAGGTGCAACCGGCTGGGCCGATACCACCATGCTGGCAGCGGGTGCGAAACACCCGAATTGCGCGTATAAATGGCTAGAGCACTCACTCAACCCAAATCTGCAATCTGGCCTAGCCGAATGGTTTGGCTCTAACCCCGCCGTGCCTACAGCCTGCAAAACCAAGGCGCCGGGTGGCAGCGATTTCTGTGCAGATAACGGTTTTGAGCGCTTTACAGAGATTAAATTCTGGAAAACGCCTCAGGCCAAATGTTCTCTTAAAGAAGGCTGTATACCCTATAGCCGCTGGACTTCTGACTATATCAGCATCATGGGTGGAAGATAACAGTAGCTTATGGTTGCAGCTGTTGAGTTTTCCGCTGTCAGCCGCCATTACGGCACAGTAAAGGCGGTTGATGATGTGACGATTGCTGTCGCCGAAGGTGAATTTTTCTCTATGCTCGGACCAAGCGGATCGGGCAAAACAACATGCCTCCGCCTGATTGCAGGCTTTGAGCAGCCCTGCAACGGCAGCATCAGAATATTTGGTAAAGAAGCTGCCGGCACACCACCTTACGAACGCGAAGTAAACACGGTATTTCAGGATTACGCATTGTTTCCGCATATGAACGTGCTTGATAACGTCGCCTATGGTTTGCATGTAAAGGGCATTGCAAAGCAAGAGAGTTACAAAAGAGCAAGGCAAGCTTTGGAGCAAGTAGCGCTGGCAGACTATGGTCAGCGCAAACCGGGGGAACTCTCAGGCGGGCAGCGTCAGCGTGTAGCATTGGCGAGGGCTTTGGTGAATGAGCCGCGCGTATTGTTGCTAGATGAACCGCTAGGCGCGCTTGATTTAAAGCTACGTGAGCAAATGCAGTTAGAACTAAAAACTCTGCATAAAAAGCTTGGGATTACCTTTATTTACGTCACGCACGATCAAGGCGAAGCACTGTCAATGTCTGATCGGGTGGCAGTATTTAATCGAGGCAAAATCGAGCAAATCGATGCACCGCGCAATCTTTACAGTCATCCAAAAACAAGCTTCGTAGCCGACTTTGTAGGCACTTCAAATGTTATAGGCAACAGTTTGGCGCAGCAAATTACCGGCAATAATCAGGCATTTTCGATTCGCCCTGAACATATTGATATTTATAACAAACAAGCTAAGGTTCTGAAAGTAAGCGGCGAAGTGGCAGATATTCAATACCATGGCGCGACCAGCAAAATCGAAGTTGCCGTGAATGGTCAATTACTGTCCATGGTACTTTCTAACACTGAAGTTAGCGAGACACAGCTGCCGAAAATCGGCCAAAAACTAACTCTATGCTGGGCGCAAAACCGCATGGTGATCTTGGAAAATTAAATCGTTATTTTCAGTCATGCAATTTTCTGCCAGTTTAACCCCATCTACAAACCCACTCCTAAGATGGTTAAGCAATAAGCTTTATAGCAAGCGCAATCTGTTTCTATTTTTACTGCTCACCCCGCCACTACTATGGTTTGGTGTGGTTTACCTTGGCTCATTGTTTGCCTTACTTTGGCAAAGTTTTTATACTTTTGACAGCTTTAGCATGGCGGTTTCAAATGATTTAACACTCGAAAACTACCGCAGCCTTTTCGATGCTACTAACCTTGACATCATTCTGCGTACGCTAAGCATGGCGATTGCAGTAACGCTGGCCTGCGCCTTAATCGGGTTTCCTATCGCCTATTACATGACTCGTTATGGCAGTCGCGCCGAAAAAGGCATTTTTTATATCGCGGTTATGCTGCCAATGTGGGCAAGCTATATCGTGAAAACTTATGCGTGGACGGTAATTTTGTCACAGCAAGGCGTTTTATATTGGTGTGTTAACCTTTTAGGTTTAAATTCCTCGCTCAACTACATTCTACAATTGCCAGTAATTGGCGGAAACACACTCGCCACCTCCAATCTCGGGCGCTTTATGGTGTTCACTTATATCTGGCTGCCCTTTATGATTTTGCCGATTCAAGCCGCGTTGGAGCGAGTGCCAACAAATCTGCTTCAAGCCTCCGCTGACTTAGGGGCAAAACCCACGCAAACATTTCGCAAGGTATTGTTACCCCTCGTGTTTCCTGGTGTTGTTGCAGGTTCCATTTTTACTTTTTCGCTGACGCTTGGTGATTACATCATCCCGCAGCTTATTGGCCCGAGCGGCTTATTCATTGGCACGATGGTATATACCATGCAAGGCTCTGTGGGCAATATGCCGCTAGCTGCAGCGTTTACCGTAGTGCCCATTGTGATAATTTTTATCTACCTTGCGCTTGCCAAGCGTACAGGAGCTTTCGATGCTTTATAAAATAAAGCAGCCAGATAAAAGGTTGCGCTCTAAATCAAACGAAAATCAGTCTCCTATTTGGCTCAAAATACTCGCCTATGGTGGACTGGTATTTTTACATTTCCCAATTGCCGTCATACTTATCAATGCATTCATTGCAACCGATGGCGGTAATACTTACTTTACACTGCGTTGGCTTTATGCAGCTATTGCACGTGAAGATGTGATGTCAGCAATCGCGCTATCGCTCAAAGTAGCGACTGTGGCTACTTTGCTGGCTTTAATCATGGGCACGATGGCGGCAGCCGCGCTTTATCGACGCAATTTTTTGGGCAAGGAGGCTATCACCACCATGCTGATTCTGCCGATTGCTCTGCCAGGCATCATTACCGGTATCGCCTTGTTGTCCGCCATGAATATGCTCAATATCACACCGGGTTTCTGGACGATTGTGGTCAGCCACGCCACATTTTGCGTGGTCATGATATACAACAACGTGATTGCACGTTTTAGGCGCATGCCGTATAGCCTAGTAGAAGCTTCGATGGATCTGGGTGCGGATGGATTTGTGACTTTTCGTCGCATTATATTGCCACAACTTGCTACTGCCTTACTTGCAGGTGCATTGCTGGCATTTGCACTTTCGTTTGATGAACTGATCGTGACCATATTTACCGCAGGACATGAAATTACACTGCCAATCTGGTTACTTAACCAGCTGGCTCGTCCGCGCGACGCGGCTATTACCAATGTTGTGGCCATGATGGTGATGGTGATTACGGCATTACCCATTATCGCTGCGTATTACCTCACGCGAGGTACAGAAAGCATTGCAGGCAGTAGCCGCTAGCACCATAATAAGCGAATTATAAGAGGATAGAGAAGATGCAAAATATTCACACGCAATTATTGATTAACGGTAAATTTGTTAAAGGCGAAGGTGCATCAATCAGTGTGCTGAATCCCGCAACAGGTGCAGAGATTGCACAAGTAGCAGAAGCCTCTCTGACACAAATTAAGGCCGCGACAAACGCAGCTGCGAATGCATTTAAAACTTGGAAAAAGACAACTCCACGTGACCGGGCGACCATGCTGCTGAAACTTGCCGATGCGATAGAGGCTGACGCAGAAGCCTTTGCGGAAATTGAATCACAAAATTGTGGCAAACCTTATCTGGCTGCATTAAATGACGAAATTCCAGCTATTGCGGATGTATTCCGCTTTTTTGCAGGCGCGGTACGCAATATGACAGGTTCACTGGCAGGTGAATATTTACCAGGCCACACTAGCATGATTCGACGCGATCCATTGGGTGTCATTGCCTCAATTGCACCATGGAATTATCCGCTTATGATGGCAGCATGGAAGCTAGGGCCAGCGCTGGCTGCAGGTAATACTGTGGTATTAAAGCCTTCGGAGATGACGCCACTCACAACGCTCAAACTTGCACAACTCATTGCAGAAATTTTCCCCGCCGGCGTGGTTAATATTTTGAATGGTCGTGGTGAATCTGTCGGCGCACCAATGATTTCACAGCCACAAGTGCAGATGATTTCAATTACGGGTGATATCTCAACCGGTCAAAAAATCATGGAAGTTGCAGCCAAAGGCGTGAAACGCACACACCTTGAATTAGGTGGGAAAGCGCCTGTGATCGTGTTTGACGATGCTGATATAGCTTCTGTAGTAGAAGGCGTGCGCACCTTTGGCTTCTATAATGCAGGCCAGGATTGTACCGCTGCTTGCCGTATTTATGCAGGCAAAAAAATATACGATAAACTGGTTGCAGAACTATCTTCAGCTGTAGCCAGCATTAAAGTAGGCGAACAAAAGACAAATGGTGTAGAAATGGGGCCATTGATTTCACAGCGTCAACGCGAGCGTGTGGCAGGTTTTGTAGAGCGTGCGGCTGCACAAAAACATATTGAAGTGACAACAGGCGGAAAAGTTCGCGAAGGTCGTGGGTTTTTCTACGAGCCAACCATTATTGCCGGCGCACTGCAAACTGATGAAATCGTCTGCAAAGAGGTGTTCGGTCCGGTAGTTTCTGTAACCCGCTTTGATGATGAAGAAACCGTGATTGGCTGGGCGAATGATTCGGAATATGGTCTTGCCAGTTCAGTATGGACATCTGATGTATCCCGTGCGATGCGTGTATCTGCCGAGTTGCAATACGGCTGCACATGGGTAAATACGCACTTCATGCTGGTATCAGAAATGCCACACGGAGGGCTAAAAAAATCTGGTTACGGTAAAGATATGTCCATGTACGCAATTGAAGATTACAGTGCCGTGCGACACGTCATGGTGAAACTATAAAGTTTGTTGGGTGAGTAATTATTACTCACCCTATGTTAATCTAATAGAAACCGACTGCTTAATGCCTGCCGATTTGATTGCCTATAATACCACCTATAGCCGCACCACCTACAGTTCCAACACCACTGCCGCCGGTTAATACCGCACCAGCAACGGCCCCAACACCTGCACCAATTGCGGTATTCTTGTCCCGTGTTGTCATACTGCTACACCCGCTTAGTCCTACCACAAGCATTACCGCTACGACAGTCATACTTAGGTTGTTTTTTGTTCTCATAGTAATTCCTCTCTCAATACACTAAATTCACAAAGAATCTTCATATTCGACTTGAGCTCAAGCAAGAAAGTTCAGCGAAATGCGAAGCAATGAAGATTAAATACATTCATTCTACCTGCACTCTATTCTTCACTTTTTTCATTTGTGGCTTAATTACTTCCCTAAATTTTTCTGCTGGGAGGCCGTTATGTATATCAGGACATACTAAAAAACCCCACGAAAGACACGGCCATGAAACTGAACGATTATTTATCTGCAAATTTGCACAATTTGATTTTTTTTGCCGAATCTGGAAATGAGGATGATTCCACTGATCAATCTAATATCGATACTCTAGGGGTAGGGGCTGTTATGCCGCAAGATGTGCCAGAACTTACATTTTTGGCAGACACTGAGCTATATGGAATTTAAATTAAGCTACTGTAACCATTGTAAAATTTAAGTTAATCAATCACATAACATTTACTAAAATGTAGGAGGGCTACACGAACTTACCAGACTACAGACCTCGCTCCCTACATTACGGAACCGATGAGGCTGTCGGCTATTAAAATAGTAAGCATCCCCAGCGCCCAATACACGTGTGGTCTCACCTACAGTCACCTCCAGTCTTCCAGAAATGATGACACCACCTTCTTCACCTTCGTGCTCAAGCATTATCATGCCTGTATCTGCACCCATGGCATAACTTTCGAATAGAATTTGCAAGGCATGCCCTGCTTTGGCAGAACCGATCTGTCGATATGAAATACCTTCGCCACCGCTAATTTCGATGAGGTCTTGAGCGCGATAAAACACCTCACTTTTCATCCCTGGCAATTCGTCTGAGAAAAATTCTGCCAATGTCATGGGAATGCCAGCCAGAATTCGTTTAAGCGCACTTACCGAGGGGCTGGTATTGCCCGACTCTATAAGGGATATGCTGGCATTTGCCACGCCTGCTCTTTTTGCCAGCGCCCGCTGAGAAAGCTGATGCCGCAACCTTACTATTTTTAGTCTCAAGCCTACATCAATATCCATATGCTTATCTCAAGGTGTTTAAAGTGTTAAATATACAATAACATTCATAAAATTAATACTATAATAATCAGTATGTTAATTAAATAATAAACCGGACTTGACACAATATTCTAAACACTTGAATATGCTGATAAAGTAATATTTAAGGATTATTGCGTGCCAAAATCAGATCAAGTCAAATTGCCCAATCTTTCAAATTATTGGGTACCATTTACCGCCAACCGGCAATTTAAAGCTATGCCACGTCTATTCAAGGCAGCCAAGGGCAATTACTATACAAGTGTAGATAACCGCCAAATTCTTGATGGTACGGCTGGTTTATGGTGTGTGCCTGCCGGGCATGGTCGCGAAGAAATTGCATCCGCTGTCGCAGATCAGTTACGTACGCTAGATTATGCACCTGCATTTCAATCCAGCCATCCGCTTGCATTTGAAGCTGCAGCCCGCTTGGCAGATTACATGCCGCCAGGGTTAGACCGTGTATTTTTTACCAACTCCGGCTCAGAATCTGCCGACACCGCACTTAAAATCGCATTGGCGTATCACCGTGTCACAGGAAATCCATTGCGGAATAAGCTCATTGGTCGCGAGCGCGGATATCATGGCGTCAACTTCGGTGGCGTTTCGGTGGGCGGCATTGCGGGCAACCGCAAGGCTTTTGGGAATGGCCTGGCGGGCGTAGACCATATTCGCCATCCATTGGATATCGCAAATAATGCCTTTACCAAAGGTGTTCCGGAAGATGGAGGAATTTCCCTCGCCAATGAATTTGAACAACGCATCACTACTTTGCATGATCCATCGACCATTGCAGCTCTTATTGTTGAGCCCATGCAAGGCTCTGCGGGCGTAATTATTCCGCCCAAAGGTTATTTAAAGCGGCTGCGCGAGATTTGCGACAAATACGGCATTTTGCTGATATTCGATGAAGTGATTACCGGCTTTGGCCGACTCGGCACCAAGTGGGGTGCGGATTATTTCGACGTGATTCCGGATATCCTCACTTGCGCGAAAGGCCTCACCAATGGCGTCGTACCAATGGGGGCGGTAGCGGTTAAACGCGGAATTTATGATGCGTTTATGCAAAATTCTGCTACGGGCGCAATCGAACTGCCGCATGGCTACACCTACAGCGCCATCCCTATTGCCTGTGCGGCCGCTATCACTACACTGGATATTTTATCAGAAGAAAAACTAGAAAGCCGCGCCGCCGGTTTAAGCTCGTACTTTGAGCAGGCCGCACATGGCTTGAAAGGCTTGCCGATGGTAAAAGATATTCGCAACATTGGCTTAGTGGCAGGCATTGAATTTGAGGCTATTGCTGGGAAGGCGGGCGCATTTGCTTTTGCAGTTTATCTCAAGTGCTATGAGCTTGGCCTACACGTACGCTTCACTGGCGATATCATTGCCATTTCACCGCCGCTGACCATCGAACAACATGAGATTGATCGCATCTATAACACATTGGCAGATGCGATTAAATATGTAGCTACTCAAGGCGAAGCTGG
Organism: uncultured beta proteobacterium; assembly: GCA_963701715.1. Taxonomy (GTDB): domain Bacteria; phylum Pseudomonadota; class Gammaproteobacteria; order Burkholderiales; family Methylophilaceae; genus Methylotenera_A. Next base: position 252,797 of record CAVPAX010000006.1, on the reverse strand, counting down.
TTTAGATGCCAACAATTACCTGAAAAATGAACAACAATGGGCATTGCATCAGCAAGCCTCGATTTAACTGGAGCTTTAATAATGAAAAAAATTGGTCACTACATTAACGGCAAACACACCGTGGGCATAGGCAAGCGTTTAGGCGACATCTATAACCCTGCCACCGGAGAAATTTCGGCGAAAATTACCATGGCAACCGCGACCGAAGCTGAAGCTGCGATTTCGGCTGCACAAGCTGCTTTCCCGGCTTGGAGCGCAATGACCGCACTTCGTCGCGCAAGAATCTTATTTAAATTCAAAGCATTGCTCGATGAACATGCAAACGATTTAGCTAAAGCAATCTCGCTAGAACATGGCAAAACCATTAGCGATGCACGCGGAGAAGTGACGCGCGGTATTGAAGTGGTGGAGTTTGCTTGCGGCGCGCCGTACCTGATGAAAGGCGATTTTAACGATCAGGTCGGCACAGGTATTGATACCTACAGCATGCACCAGGCGTTGGGCGTCGTTGCTGGGATTACGCCGTTTAATTTTCCCGTCATGGTTCCACTGTGGATGATTCCAATGGCACTCGCTACGGGTAACACTTTCGTGTTAAAACCCTCAGAAAAAACACCTAGCGCAAGCCTTATGTTAGCCGATCTGCTGGCTGAAGCAGGCTTACCCGCAGGCGTGTTCAATTTGGTAAATGGTGATAAAGAGGCCGTTGATGTACTGCTCACCGATAAACGCGTGCAGGCTATCAGTTTTGTCGGATCAACGCCTATTGCCGAATATATTTACAGCACCGGCACCAAGAATGGTAAACGCGTGCAGGCTTTGGGAGGCGCAAAAAATCATTTAGTCGTAATGCCGGATGCTGATTTAGACCAGGCAGCAGATGCCTTGATTGGCGCAGGCTACGGTTCAGCTGGTGAGCGCTGCATGGCGATTTCTGTGGCAGTGACCGTAGGTGAAATTGCCGATAAATTAATCGAAAAAATTGTTGAAAAAGCAAACAATATCACTATTGACCAAGGACTGAATGAAAAGGCGGACATGGGCCCATTGGTTACACCGCAGCATTTTGCAAAAGTGAAAAGCTATGTTGATTTAGGCGTTTCCGAAGGGGCAAAACTGGTGATAGATGGCCGTGATTACAGTCACAAAGGCCATGAAAATGGCTTCTTTTTAGCACCATGCTTGTTTGATTTTGTCACCAAAGATATGCGCATTTACAAAGAAGAAATTTTCGGGCCTGTGTTATCTGTGGTGCGCGCCAGAACATTTGAAGAAGCGCTACAACTGGTGAATGATCATGAGTTTGGCAATGGTACAGCCATTTTCACTCGAGATGGTGAAACTGCACGCGAGTTTACCAATCGAGTACAAGTGGGCATGGTAGGCGTAAATGTGGCAATCCCTGTGCCTATTGCTTTTCACAGCTTTGGCGGCTGGAAACGCTCTCTATTTGGCGACCACCATATTTACGGCATGGAAGGTATACGTTTTTACACCCGCCTAAAAACAACCACTTCACGCTGGCCAGCAAGTAATAACAACTCAGGTACAGAATTTGTGATGCCAACGATGAAATAAATGTTTGAGAGTTTTTTGCAACGCATTAAAAAAGGGTGCCGAAGCACCCTTTTTTATTAACACCGATAGTAAGTAATTACCAGGTACGTTTAACAAAGAACCATAATTTTTCTTCGTTAACATCTCTACCATCTGAAGTTACATAATATGCTTCGCTTTTTACATTGAATGTATCTGTGTAGTAGGCGCCAGCACTAAATCCTTCGATTGGCTTGCCCGCACTTGGAATACTAAAGTTTCTGGTTAAGCCAATCGCCACATCACTTTGAGAACCTAACAGGTTTGGCGTATGTTGGTAACCTACTTTAGCCATGAAATTCAAGCCGGCAATAGGTAGTGCATAGTTGAATTTTAATTCATTGTAAGTTGCACCCTCAGTATCATCTGTGCCGTCTTTAGTACCTGAAGCAGCAGCACCATAGTATTCAGTAGGAATGTAATAGAATGTATAAGTTAACCATTTGTATGACAATGCAATCGACGCCTCAAATGTGTCTTGTTTATCGCCATCGCTAAATCCTGTAGTTAAGTAGGTATATGAATCTTCACGGTTAGGGTAGTAGTAGTAATTACCCATCACATTAACACCAATACCATTCTCAAATGTATGTGCATAACCAACATACCAGTCAGTTTCTAAACTGTTACCGCCAGAAAAACCATCGCCATGACCAGTAAAGTTTTTATCAATATTAGACCACCAAGTACCTGCATAAAAACCGCTGCTATGTGCGTAATCGATACCGCCTTGCAACGCAGGGCCATCACTTAAGGAAACACCACGGAACATATATTCACTGTACAAACCAACATTAAATGTAAATGAGTGTGGTGAGGCTGGCTCAGCAGGAGCGGCTGGTGCTGCTGCTTCGGCGGCAGGTGCTGCTTCAGCGGCTGGTGCTGCTTCAGCGGCTGGTGCTGCTGCTTCGTCTGCATAAGCAAGAGCACTGCCTAATAAAATTGGTGCTGCACATAATACGCTCAACACTTGACGGTTTAATAACCAACTAATAGTTTTCATAAGATTCCCTTAACAATTAAAAAATACTGCAATACTTAAAATTTTGACTTAAAAACTGCACCAAACTTGTTCGTAGTTATTTTTATTATTAGCTACAACTACCTGCGGTCACGTTCTCACTGCCCTTGAGTACACAGTAACAAATACCCTATGCATAAACAAGGAAAGAAATATCAATTACAAGATAATTTTATGGATAGCATTGAAGTTTTTGCATTTTTACCACAATATTTCAGCATTTTTACCAAAAGAAGCTATCTTATTGATATATATGTCAATTTTGCACTCTATTAGTGCGTAAAACTCCAAAATGGTGCATAAAAATGTATGCCAAAGTGGTTCCATATAACAATTACCGGAGCAATGTAATTGGGTCTATTTCCAAGAACATTTAATTGAAGATAACCAGAAGACGACTAGAATTCTATTTGTAAAGTGTAAAAAAACTTATGATATTTTTTGGTCGGGACGACAGGATTTGAACCTGCGACCCCTTGTCCCCCAGACAAGTACGCTACCAGGCTGCGCTACGCCCCGAACCGCGTTGCAGTCGATTGCAACAAGTGAGCATTATAAATGAAAAGCACCGGATACAGATTGAACCGGTGAATTTAAAGATAAAAACATTTTTTGAATAAAGGCTTGAGGCAGCCTGACTAGATAACAACTTAAGATTTCTAAAACCTAAGCCCTTAACAACTGAATAACTTCACGTAACCCATTTTTGAAAGTTAAGAAGTCAAAATCGCTTTTTGAAGCAGATTCAACACTAGAAACTAGGGCGCCGACCTGAGGTATCGCTGATGTTTCCATGATGTCTTCTGCACCATCCAGGCGATTCCGCGCTCCACTGATAGTAAAGCCTTGTTCATAAAGCAGTTCGCGAATTTTGCGAATCAATAACACTTCGTGATGCTGGTAATATCGACGGTTGCCGCGACGTTTTACAGGTTTAAGTTGCGTAAACTCTTGCTCCCAATAGCGCAATACATGTGGCTTAACACCGCATAACTCACTCACCTCGCCAATGGTAAAATACCGTTTGGCGGGAATTGGTGGTAATTGCACTTTTGCAGCGGAATCTAGCATCGTTAATTATTGACCTTAACTGGTGGCGTAATGCTCTTCTACTTTACTTTTTAATTTTTGACTTGCATGAAATGTCACTACGCGACGTGCTGTTATCGGGATTTCTTCGCCTGTTTTTGGGTTGCGGCCTGGACGCTCAGATTTTTTGCGCAACTCAAAATTGCCAAAACCTGACAACTTCACGCTATCGCCGGTTTCCAAAGCGGTGCGCACTTCTTCAAAAAAAGCTTCCACCATATCTTTCGCTTCGCGTTTATTCAAACCCACTTGTTCAAATAACAAATCGGCAAGATCAGCCTTAGTCAATGTCATGCAATCCTCTCCCTGAACCTTTATTGCTTGTTCTAATTTAATTTAATACTTAATTGCGTAACGATGCGCCGAACTTATTTTCCAATAATTTGAGCAGTTCTGCCATCGCTGCTTCTGCTTCAATATCCAACAAAGTTTTATGAGTATCTTGCATAAGTACAAGAAATGCAAGGCTTTTTTTGTTTTCTGCAATGCCCTTTCCTTGGTAAACATCAAATAATTGCATTTGATGCAACAGAGGAATTTTAGCTTCTTCTACTGCTTTCACAATAGTCTGAACGGGTAAATCCACATCTACCACTACGGCAATATCGCGCCTTATCGGTAAGAATTTTGAAACTTCCTGATATTGAGTCACTTTCGTTTGCATAAGCGGCATCAAAGCCAACTCAAACAAAACTGTATTTTTTTGCAGATTGTACTGCTGCTGGTATTTTGGATGTAACTTACCCAACCATCCAATTGGCTTGCCGTGCATATAAACGCGCGCAGATTGCCCGGGATGCAATGCTGGATGAACCTCAGCACGATATTCGGCCTGGCCATGCGCCAAGCTATCTACTGTGGCTTTTACATCATAAAAATCCACATCACGTGTTTTTTCGCCCCATTGTTCAGGCTGGAAAGCGCCGTAAAATAACCCTGCAACATGCATTTCCTCACAATAACTGTCTTTGCCTGCAAAATAACTTGCGCCAATTTCAAACAACATGGCACGCTCTTGTTTGCGGTTCAGATTATAAGTCAGCACATCCAAAAGCCCTCCCCACAAACTGCTGCGCATCACGCCCAAGTTGCTTGCGATGGGATTTTTTAGCTTGATTGGATTCGCATTCCCCATCAAATCTTGCTCCCAGCTTTCATCCACAAAACTGTAAGTAACAACTTCTTGATAGCCTTGCGACTGTAAAACACCAGCCATGGAAGCCTTATTCCATGAGGCTTCTGGGGCATCCAAAATACCTAGATTTGCAATCGGTTTAATTGCTGGAATTTTGTCGTAACCGTGAAGACGCGCAATTTCCTCAATTAAGTCTTCTTCGCGCGCGATGTCGAACCTGTAGCTAGGCGCTTGTACGGCAAAGCCGTCTGTAGTTACGCTAAACTGAAAACCCAATTGTTTGAGTAAGCTACCGACCGTTTGTTGAGAAATGGCAATGCCCAGCACGGATAGTAAACGCGCACAGCGCAAGTTTACGATGTTACGTGCTGGAAGCGCAGTTACCGCTTGAGTCACGGGACCTGCTTTACCACCACAAATTTCTAAAACCAGCTGTGTGGCACGTTCCAGCGCATGTTGCGAATTACCAAAGTCTACGCCGCGTTCAAAACGATAGGACGAGTCTGTACTTAAGCCCAATCTGCGCGCTTTCCCAGCCATAACATCTGGTACAAAAAAAGCACTTTCCAAGAATATTGAAGTTGTAGCATCCGTGACAGAAGTCGGCTCACCACCCATAATGCCCGCCAGCGCAATCGCGCCGCTGCTATCTGCTATGACCAAATCATCGATTGCTAATTTCAATTCACTATCATTCAGCAATTTCAATTCTTCGCCTGCTTTGGCGAAACGCACTTCAATATGGTTACCTAGTTTGGTCAAATCAAACGCATGCATTGGCTGACCAAGCTCCAACAACACGTAATTGGTAATATCGACAATCGCACTGATACTGCGTACGCCGCTACGTTCTAAATTACGCACCATCCAATCCGGTGTTTTAACTTGCGGATTCACACCTTCAATCACGCGTCCATAATAGACAGGACAGGCTTGCGGCGCATTTACCAGCACTGCCATGGTGCGTTGTGATTCTATGCTTGCAGGCGAAATTTTAGGTAGGCATAACGATGCACCGGTAATGGCCGCAACATCGCGTGCAATGCCCAATATGCTAAGACAATCAGCACGATTGGGTGTGAGTTTCAATGTAAAGAGATTGTCATTCAGGCTTAAATATTCGCGAATATCCTGACCGACAGACGCATCTGCTGGCAACTCCAGCAGGCCTGTAGCCTCTTCTGCTAAACCCAGCTCTTTAGCTGAACACATCATGCCGAAAGACTCTACGCCACGAACCTTGGCCTGCTTGATGCTAATGCCAGGCAATTCCGCACCGACCAACGCACAAGGTGCTTTAAGGCCTGCTCTGGCGTTGTTTGCCCCGCATACAATCTGCAAAACCTCTTTGCCTATATTCACCTTGCATACTTGCAAGCGGTCTGCATCCGGATGTTTTGCAGCCTCTATAATCTCGCCGATGACCACTTTTGTGAACACGGCACCTGCAGGTGTCATTTCCTCTACTTCCAGCCCCGTCATGGTAAGTGCGTGACTCAAAGCTTGCGAATCAAGGTTTGGATTAACAAATTGGCGGAGCCAGTTTTCAGAAAATTGCATGTTATTTACTTATTAAATTGCTGCAAGAAACGCAAATCGTTATTAAAAAAGTGACGTAAATCGTTAACGCCGTAACGCAGCATTGCGAGACGCTCCACACCTAAGCCAAAAGCAAAGCCGCGGTATTTTTCGCTGTCGATATTCACATGCTTGAATACTTCCGGATGCACCATGCCACAACCCCCGATTTCCAGCCAGCCTCCATTCCAGCTCATGTCCATCTCGGCGGAAGGCTCGGTGAACGGGAAAAATGACGGACGGAAACGCACAGTGAGATCGTCACGCTCGAAGAATTTCTGCAGGAAATCCTGCACTACGCCTTTGAGATTGGCAAAGCTGATGTTTTCATCCACCCATAACCCCTCAACCTGGTGAAACATGGGCGAGTGCGTCGCGTCCGAATCCACGCGGTATACACGTCCCGGCGCAATGATTTTAAGCGGCGGCTGCTTGTTTTCCATGTAGTGAATTTGTACAGGTGAGGTATGAGTTCTTAGAACGTTACTTTCATCCACATAGAACGTATCGTGCATGGCGCGTGCAGGATGATTTTCGGGAATATTAAGCGCAGTAAAGTTATAAAAATCCGTTTCGATTTCTGGGCCTGTTGCTACATCAAAACCAATTGAGTGAAACAAGGCTTCAATGCGCTGAAGTGTTAAAGTCACCGGGTGCAAGCCGCCTTGAGATTGAGCTCGGGCGGGTAAAGTCACATCAATTGATTCCTGCGCCAATTGTTGCGCTTGTGCAGCATCTAGAATCGCCTCACGGCGCTCCAATAAAGCTGCTTCGATTGCCTGCTTTACTACATTAATAGCGGCCCCTGCAGCGGGACGCTCTTCAGCCTGCAGCTTGCCAAGAGCCTTTAATGCCTCGGTTAGCACGCCCGTTTTACCTAAATATTTTGCTTTGGCGTTTTCAAGCGCAGGCATATCGGCGCAACTGGTAAAATCTGCTTGCGCTTCCGTTATTAAATGATCTAAATTTGCCATGCGCTATTTTAACTTAAACGATTGAATAAACATAAAAAAAGAGGCCGCAGCCTCTTTTTTTAACTTGGTAACTTAAGCTGCTAAACCAGTTTTCGCCATTTCTACAAACTTGGCAAAAGCTGCCTTATCAAACACAGCTAAGTCAGCTAACACTTTGCGATCAACTTCTACAGCGGCTTTTTTCAAACCATTCATGAAACGGCTATATGTCAAACCACATTCACGCGCACCTGCATTGATACGTGCAATCCATAAAGTACGGAATTGACGTTTTTTCTGACGACGGTCACGATATTGATATTGACCCGCTTTCATTACCGCCTGTTTGGCAATGCGGTAAACGTTTTTGCGGCGACCACGGTAACCCTTGGCGGCGTTTAATACTTTTTTATGTCTTGCACGGGCAATGACACCACGTTTTACTCTAGGCATATCGGTCTCCTTATTGAGTTGGCATCATGGCGCGAACGCGCTTGACATCGGTTGCAGAGATGATCGCCGTGCCGCGTAATTTACGCTTTTGCTTGGTGGTCTTTTTGGTCAGGATATGGCGCAAATGTGAATGCGTACGTTTCACCTTGCCATTTCCTAAGAACTTAAAGCGCTTTTTGGCGCTGCTCTTTGTTTTCATTTTTGGCATTTTTTTCTCCTTAAGAGTAGTTAAGAGCGCCTAGGCATGCCATTTCGCCGTATCACTCGAATAAACCTTTTAACTTGCTGCTACTTTTTCCACTGTTTTCTCAGCAATTTTTTCTGCTGGCTTTTCTTTAGCCGCTTTTACTGCAACTTTTTTAGCAGGTGCTAACACCATCACCATTTGTCGACCTTCCATTTTAGGAAACTGCTCAACCACTGCATGTTCTTGCAAATCCGCTTCTACGCGTTTAAGTAAAGCCAAACCAAACTCTTGGTGCGTAATTTCGCGGCCTCTAAAACGTAATGTAATCTTGGCTTTATCACCCTCACCCAAAAAACGGATGATGTTACGTAATTTTATATTGTAATCACCCTCATCGGTACCAGGACGAAACTTAATTTCCTTAATAACTACTTGTTTTTGTTTAAGTTTTTGCTCATGCTGGCGCTTGCTTTCAGCGTACTTAAACTTACCATAATCCATCAACCTGCACACTGGCGGCACTGCATTTGGTGCAATCTCTACCAAATCAATATCGGCTTCTTCTGCTTTTGCAAAGGCCTCTCGTAAACTCACGATACCTAGCGGCTCGCCTTCCATGCCCACCAAACGAACTTCGGGTGCAGTAATATCCCCGTTAATTCGCGTTTCCTTGTCCTGTGCTATTGTTGACTCCTATTCTGTACTATAAAAAATTAAACCGCGCTAAGCCAAAAATTCAGTTTAAACCTTGGCATCAACTTCTGCTTTTAACCGAGCAATCAGCTCGCTTACTGGCATAGAACCCAGGTCTTCACCTTTTCTGGTACGCACGGCCACATGTCCAGCTTGCATTTCACGCTCACCTGCCACAAGCAGATAAGGCATTTTTTGCATGCTATGTTCGCGTATTTTATAGGTAATCTTCTCATTTCTCAAGTCAAAATCGCATCTAATGCCATTTTTCTTTAAATTTTCAACAACTTGCAGCACATATTCGGCTTGATTATCAGAAATATTCAACACCATCGCTTGCACAGGCGCCAACCAAAGCGGCATCGCGCCAGCGTAGTTTTCTATCAATATCCCGATAAAACGCTCCATAGAACCAACAATCGCACGATGCAGCATCACTGGGCGTTTGCGGCTGTTATCCTCTGCCACATATTCTGCACCTAGACGCTCTGGCAAATTAGGGTCAAGTTGAATCGTACCGCACTGCCACAAACGGCCAAGCGAATCTTTCAAGGTAAATTCAATTTTCGGCCCGTAAAACGCGCCTTCGCCTGGTTGATATTCGAAATCTAAGTTATTGATTTTAAGCGCATTAGCAAGCGAGGTTTCTGCTCTATCCCAATCCGCATCCGTGCCGATGCGCTTTTCAGGTCGCGTGGACAATTTCACCAACACGTCTTTAAAACCAAAGTCACCATAGGCTTTGTAGAGCATTTTGATGAAATCAGCGACTTCTGCTTCCACCTGTTCTTCAGTGCAGAAAATATGCGCATCGTCTTGCGTAAAGCCGCGCACGCGCATTAAGCCGTGCAACGCGCCAGATGGCTCATTGCGATGGCACGAGCCGAACTCGGCCAAGCGCAAAGGCAAATCACGATAGCTGTGCAAAGTGCTATTAAAGATCTGCACGTGACCTGGGCAATTCATAGGCTTCACCGCGTAATCACGGTTTTCAGACTTAGTGGTGAACATATTGTCGCGATAATTTTGCCAATGACCAGATTTTTCCCACAAGCTTCTATCCAGAATGGTCGGTGTGCGCACTTCCTGATAGTTATAATCGACAAACATTTGGCGCATATATTGCTCAATCTCCTGCCAAATGCTCCAGCCGCGCGGATGCCAAAACACCATGCCAGGCGCATCGTCCTGCATGTGAAAATAATCGAGCTGCTTGCCTAGCTTACGGTGGTCGCGTTTTTCCGCTTCTTCCAGCTGGAATAAATACGCATCCAGCTCTTCCTTGTTGCGCCAAGCCGTACCATACACGCGCTGCAGCATCTCGTTATTGCTGTCGCCGCGCCAATAAGCACCCGCTAACTTCATCAGCTTAAAGGCTTTTAACTTGCCAGTATTCGGCACGTGCGGACCACGGCAAAGATCGGTAAAGTTGCCTTCGGAATACAATGAAACATCCTCATTGGCAGGAATAGATGCAATAATCTCAGCTTTGTAAGCTTCACCAATGCTTTTAAAGTAAGCAATCGCTTCGTCGCGAGGCAGCACCTGCCGTGTCACCGGCTCATCTTTTTTAGCCAACTCCACCATCTTTTTTTCGATAAAGATTAAATCCTCTGGCGTAAAAGCCCGCACGTAGGAAAAGTCGTAGTAAAAGCCATTTTCAATCACCGGGCCAATAGTTACTTGTGCATCGGGAAACAGCTCCTTCACAGCGTAAGCCAATAAATGCGCGGTGGAGTGGCGAATAATCTCCAAGCCTTCAGGATTTTTATCAGTGATTATCGCTAAATCACTATCTTGCTCAATCAGATAGCTCGTATCCACTAATTTATCATTCACCTTGCCAGCCAGCGCTGCTTTAGCAAGGCCCGCGCCAATATTCATGGCGACGTCGGCCACGGTAACCGGCGCATCAAAGCTGCGTTGTGAGCCATCTGGTAAGCGAATTACTGGCATGCTATATCCACACATTCTAATTAAATAATAAAAGCCGCTAGATTAACGGCTTTACTTTCAATTCTAAATCAATTCAACAAGTTGTTGAATATTGGTAGGCAGTAGCAGATTCGAACTGCTGACCTCTTGGATGTCGACCAAGCGCTCTAACCAACTGAGCTAACCGCCTAATATTTGCTCACTCTTAGAGCAAGGCCGAATTTTAGCGTATTAGCGCCTTGCGCGCAAACTAAGGTTGTAATAGCTGCTGATACAAACTAGGGCTGGCGTAGCCATCTTGCGGCAGATTTTTAGTCGCTTGATATTGCCGAATCGCTGCCTGCATTTTAAAGCCTGGAAAACCATCAGGCATGCCACAATTGAATCCCAGCTCATTTAACTTGCCTTGCAATGCCCACATTTGGTTAAAAGTAAGCGCCTCACTTTCGGCCTCCAAACCCGCTACAATAGGTTTTTCACCAGCAAACTGATTGGCAAGATGCGCTACCGAAAGCGCGTAATTGACCGAACGGTTCCAATCCATAATCACATCAAAATTGCTGAACACCATAAACGCTGGTCCTTGCCAGCCTTGTGGCAATAAAATCGCTGCATTATCCAGCGCTGGCAATGTGTTGTTATCTATATCCACCACGCCTAATTGTGACCAATCTGCTGTCGATTTACGGTTGTGCAATTGTGCCAAACTATAATCAAAATTTTCTGGCAATTTCACCTCTATCGAAGTTAACTCACTTTTGCGCCAACCTGTTTTTGCCAGATAATTCGCCGCAGAAGCAAAGGCGTCTGGCAAAGATGTCCAGATGTTAATTCGACCATCACTGTCAGCATCCACACCGTGCTTCAGGAATGTGGAAGGCATAAACTGCATATGTCCCATTGCCCCAGCCCACGAACCGCGCATGCCTGCAACAGTAGTATGTTTAGCCTCGACAATGCGCATGGCATCTAATAATTGACCACGGAAAAACTCCGCACGCCTTCCTTCATAAGCCAGCGTCATTAAGGCTGACGGCAAAGCAAACCCGCCTTGGTTTTCACCATAATGCGTCTCCAAGCCCCAAAATGCGACTAATATTTCTTTTGGCACACCGTATTGCGTTCCAATTTGGTTTAACAGCGCATCATGCTGTTGTATCATCGCCCTACCTAGCTCGATTTTACTGGGAGTAACGCGTTTATCGATATAACTTAAAAAGGGGGAGATAAATTCGGGTTGGCCTCTATCTAACACGATGACTTGCGGCAAATATTTCGCGTTTTTAAAAGTGTTCTTGATGGTTTTAGATGAAATATTAGCTTCTTTAGCATCACGCTTTAAATGTTTTAACCAAACAGAAAAGTCTTTTTTATCAAATGCATGCACTTGAAAACTGAATACAAAAATAAAAACTGTTATCGCTATGCTTTTAAACATGTTTTTTTATGTTTTGCAAAATGCGGCTATAGCCGACTTGGTAATTGGGGTATTCCAGTTGAAAACCAGAGCTACGTAAGCGCTTGTTGCTTAGGCGCTTTCCACCTTGAGCTGGCAGGTGTTTTGATATTGGAAGTATCAATCTTTTGCTGATTCGCCAGCCAAGTCAGCACTTCGTATTGCTGTGTCGGCATGTCATCCGTCACGATGTAAGTATCTTCTAGCGTTTGTCCATTCAATGCTTTTTCAACCATGAACGCAATAAACCCAGCCGCGTCATCACGATGAATGCGGTTGCTCCAATGATTTTCTGCCGGCCACTTGCTAGTGTCTTTTGCCATATTTACCAGATATAAACGGCCCTCACCATATATGCCTGAGAGGCGCATGGATGTTGCCTTGCAGGGCAATGATTTTAGGAGGTTTTCAGCCTCTAATAAGCGGTGGCCGCCAAAATCTATAGGGATTGCTGGCGTGCTTTCGTCTAGCTCTGCTTCAGAATTCTGACCATGCGCCTGTCCATACACGCGCGTGCTGGAAACGAAAAACACGTGCTGCAAATCTTTATTCTGACGCTGTGTTATGAGTATGTTCTTTAGCCCCATGACGTAATGCGCCTTATAATTTTCATCGGTCTGTGCGCTAGCCGCGACGCAGTATATGACAATATTCGGATTGAGTTTTTCGAGTGCAGTTAATATATTAGGTTGCGTAACGTCGGCTTGAATAGTTTGCATGCCATGAGGTAAAGGCTTATCGCTTTGCCGCAAACCAACTACCTCATGGTTTTTGTGTAAGCGCACAGCGATGGCCGTGCCTAAATCTCCACAACCGACAATCAGATATCTTAGCCATGTTTTTGCAGATATTTCTCGGCAAAAAACAAAGCCACGATGGTTTTACCATCAGTGATTTCACCATTTTGAATCATGCCTAAACACTGCTCAAAAGGCGCTTCAAAGACAATTAGCGATTCATCATCATCACGTTGATGTTCGCCTGCGTATAAGCTCACGCGCTAAATAAATATGGATGACTTCATTGGAATAACCGATACAAGGATGCTGATACCCAAGCTTGACCCACTCGCTGGCACTATAGCCGGTTTCTTCCAGCAACTCACGTTGGCCTGTCAGTAAAATATCTTCGTCCGCATCAATCTTCCCTGCGGGCAATTCAATAAAGACTTGATGTAGCGGATAGCGGAATTGCTTTTCAAGAATGACATTGCCGTTCGGCAATATCGGCACAACCACCACTGCGCCCGGATGTATCACGTACTCGCGCTGACTGGTGTTACCATTGGGCAAACGCACTTGGTCCCGCTTTACCGTAAGCATGCCGCCAGATGCAATCGTTTGCGAGCTAATGTAGTGCTCAGTCAAATCCTGCATAGCTAAAGCGACGCAACATTAAAGGTATCGCATTTATTCACATCGCCTGCGCTTAAACCCTGATTAAACCAGCGCATGCGTTGCTGAGAAGTGCCATGGGTAAAGCTATCCGGCACAGCATAGCCTTGCGCCTGCTTCTGTAGCGCATCATCACCAATGGCGGCGGCAGCCGTCATGGCTTCTTCAACGTCACCTGCTTCTAATATGCGATTTGTGCCATCAGCATGATGTGCCCACACACCTGCATAGCAATCCGCTTGCAGCTCAAGCATCACTGAATATTGATTTGCCTGCGCTTCGCTTCGTGCACTCTGGCGCGCTTGCTGCACTTTATCTGAAGTGCCCATAAGGTTTTGAATGTGATGTCCCACTTCGTGTGCAATCACATAAGCCTGTGCAAAATCACCTGGCGCGTTGAAACGATCTTTCATCTCCTGATAAAAACTAAGATCAATATACACTTTTTGATCGCCAGGACAATAAAACGGCCCCATTGCTGCTTGCCCGGAGCCGCATGCCGTTGGAGTCTGCCCACTAAACAAGACTAATTTAGGTGCTGGATATTCATGCCCTGAATTTTGGAAAATCTTGCCCCAAGTGTCTTCAGTACTTCCTAACACTTTTGCCACAAACTTGGCAGCGGGGTCATCCTGCGGAATAGGTTGCGCCTCTACTGGCGCATTCTGGTTCATGCCTTGACCAATGATTCATGACAAGGGAAGGATCGACACCAAAATACAAGGCAACCAGAGCAAAGACAATGGTTCCTATTCCTATATTCCGCCCGCCAATAGGGAAGCCGCCGCCACTGCCTCGTCTATCCTCAACATTTTCACTCTCACGTTCGTTATCTAAGCGCATTTTAACCTTTTACATTTTCGACATAATTTGTTAACAACGTACTGCTAACATTTATAGTGAAAGATAAAACAAAAGTGTATTTTTAGCTAGTACAGCTTTGAGTAAGAATAAAACAATTTGTTACTTATAACAAATAGTTATTTAGTTCCTAGTTGTTAGAATATTAATTTTAAATTCATTGACTTAGCATTTAAATCTTACCTAAAATGCCACATCTTCTTAAATATGCAGGCGAGTAATTACATATGTTTAAATATATTAACGGCACTCAAACTCTAGTATTAGTCATATCAACGCATGGCGATTGTTCTCGCCAACAATGTTGCCCACGCAGAAATATATAAATGGCGTGATGCAAGAGGTGTCGTCCAGTATTCTGATAAGCCGCCAGCTTCTGGATTCACTAAAGCCTCACAAAGCGAAATCGTAAATGCTTTGCAGAAAAAGGAATTATGCACAACTGATCCAGCAGAAACTAAAACAAAAACTTCAAGGAAATTCAGCGCAGATTTGATTGTGTCCAATAATGGCAGTGTACGCGCTACAAAATCTAATACCTCTAGCATAGTGTCAATTGGCGCTGCAACCACTAGCAAAAGTAGAACTACAGTAGCTGTAGCTCCTGCTCCTGCTCCTGCTCCTGCTCCTGCTCCTGCTCCTGCTCCTGCTCCTGCTCCTGCTCCTGCTCCTGCTCCTGCTCCTGCTCCTGCTCCTGCTCCTGCTCCTGCTCCTGCTCCTGCTCCTGCTCCTGCTCCTGCTCCTGCTCCTGCCTCCTGCTCCTGCTCCTGCTCCTGCTCCTGCTCCTGCTCCTGCTCCTGCTCCTGCTCCTGCTCCTGCTCCTGCTCCTTCCACCGGTTCAAACATTATCCAAGTGGGCTTACAGCCAGCGGTGGATATCAGCAAGAATATTACGCCTACAGTCGGCCATTCGACCTTGATCGTGCGCCCAACCACACAAAAGCCTAGCCCGAGCGATGTTGGTGCTTTCCGCATCTCATGCAAAACCAGCCACATGTCAAACGATGACCCGATTGTGTACCCGAACCAGCAAGGTGCAGCGCACCATCACACGTTTTTTGGAAACACCTCGGTCAATTATAAAAGTAATCTCATGACGTTCTCCACCACTGGCAATAGTACCTGCAATGGCGGCATCATGAACCGTAGCGCGTACTGGGTTCCGTCAATGATCAATACCAAGACCAATACGCCCATCGTGCCAACGAGCGCGTTGTTCTACTATAAAACTGATATGTACCCTGTATCTGTGCCGCCGAAAGGGTTACGGATGATTGCGGGCAATGCCAAAGGCATTGCAGCAGGGGATTCAGTCTCTAGCTATATGTGCGTACCACCGGATGGGCACAACAAAGGCTGGCACAAGAACATTCCTGTATGTGCTGTCGGCGACAACATGCAGATGGTGGTGGACTTTCCTCAATGCTGGGATGGGAAGAATCTAGACAGCCCGAACCATAAAGACCACATGGCTTACAGTAAAGGCGGTTGCCCTGCGACACATCCAATCATCATTCCTGGCATAACGATTACGGTCAACTTCAAAATCGACGCATCTACCGATACGACTAAGTGGCGACTGGCGAGTGATAACTACGCAACTACTTCACCCGGTGGATACTCTGGACATGCCGACTGGGTAAATGGGTGGGATGAAACGTTTATGAAGACGTTCATTGATAATTGCCTGAACAAGAAGCTTGATTGTCAAGCCCACCTATTAGGGGATGGCAGGATGTTCGACCAGTACTAATTTGTAGCAGGTCAGTGAAAAAGCCAGACTAAAAGGAAAAAGCCAGACTAAAAGTCTGGCTTTTTTATCTTATAAATTTCAAGAATAATTCTAATTAACGAATCCGTTATTGCAAACTTCTTGCAATCGCTGTGCCGCAAATATTCAGTAGTATTTGTGGCATTAAACCGAGCACAAGCAGTCCTACAGCATTAATACTGAGGACAAATCTCATATCAAGGGGAGCGCTAATAGCTGAATTATCCTGGGGCGCATCAAAATACATGAGTTTCACAACGCGCAAATAGTAGAAGGCGCCTATTGCCGCCATCAGAACCGCAAACACTACAGCCCAAAGAAAACCTGCCTGCAAAGCGGCCTGCAACACGGTAAATTTAGCATAGAAGCCAATTGTTGGCGGCACGCCAGCCATGCTAAACATGGTGATGAGCATGAGAAACGCTGCCCATGGACTACGCTGATTGAGGCCTTTCAAATCATCCAGGTTTTCAGCCTCAAATCCCTTGCGAGAGAGCAGCAAAATCATGCCGAAACCAGCCAATGTCATCAGCACATAGGCACTAATATAGAACATGCTCGAGGCAAAGCCGTTCAGGCTGCCGCTCATTAACCCGAACAGCAAAAAGCCAATGTGCGAAATAGTAGAATATGCCAGCATGCGCTTTAAGTTGGTTTGCACAATTGCTGTGATGTTTCCGATGGCAATAGACAATACGGCCATAACTAGCAACATATCTTGCCAATCGGCTGTTAGCGGGTGCAATCCTTGCACCAACAAGCGGATAGCGATTGCAAATGCAGCAAATTTTGGCACCGAACCAATCAACATTGTGATGCTGGTAGGTGCGCCTTGATACACATCAGGCACCCACATTTGAAACGGCACTGCGCCAAATTTAAAGGCCAAGCCTGCAACAATAAATACCAATCCCAATATCAAAACTGGATTTTTAGGGTTGTTTTCTTGCAACGCGCTCGAAATTTCCGTCAAATTCAAGCTGCCGGTCATGCCGTAAATCATGCTCATACCATATAACAGCATGCCAGAAGCTAACGCACCGAGTACGAAATACTTCATTGCGGCTTCGGATGATTTGGCGTTGTCACGATCAAGCGCAACGAGTGAATATAGACAAAGCGAAAGTAATTCAAGCCCCATGTAAATGGTGAGCAGACTTTGGCCTGACACCATAATCATCATGCCTAAAACTGAAAATAACACAAGTGAATAATATTCACCACGGAACATATTTCTAAGCATCATGTAGTTACGCGTATAGACAAGCATTATTGAGGTGCCAAAGTAAATCATCAACTTGAGCACATCGCTTAATGTGTCATCTACAAACATATCACTAAAAGCATAACCAACAGCTGGGTTGTGCGTAGCCACAGTAAAATAGGCAGCCGCCAGTAGGGTAAATTGCGCGAAGCCATAAATAACAATTCTATTTTTTGGCTTTAAAAATAATCCTGCCAACAAAATAAACATCGCCATAGATAGCACGGTCAACTCTGGCAACACTGTAATCAGGTCAATCTGAATATTTTCCATAACTATATTCCCGACACTGGCAATTTGCTGATTGCCATATGACTCAACCATTGCAATGCGCTAACGTGGGTAAAGTCGGTGATCAGTTTAGGATACACACCCAAACCTATTACCATAACAGCAAGCATCGCTAAGATAAAAAATTCACGTTTATTAATATCTGTTAATTCAGCGACATGATGATTGGCAACCTCTCCGTAAAAGACCCGCTTCACCATCCACAATGTATACGCTGCACCAAATATCAGGGTGGTTGCCGCCAAGAATGCCACCCAGAAATTGAATTTAACTGCGGCCATAATCACCATGAATTCGCCAACAAAGCCCGATGTGCCTGGCAGCCCACTATTGGCCATGGCAAATAACACCACGAATGCCGCAAAAATCGGCATAGTATTTACTACGCCGCCATAATCTGCAATTTGACGGCTATGCATGCGGTCATACATCACGCCTACGCACAAGAACATTGCCGCAGAAATAAACCCATGTGAAATCATTTGCACAACCGCACCTTCCAGCCCTAATTGACTGAATATAAAAAATCCCAAAGTCACAAAGCCCATATGCGAGATAGACGAATAAGCAATGAGCTTTTTCATATCTTTTTGCACCAGTGCGACCAACGCAATATAAACAATTGCAATCAGGGAAAGCGTAATCATAAAACCAGATAAATAATGTGCGGCATTTGGTGCGATTGGCATAGCAAAACGGATAAAACTATAACCTCCAAGTTTCAGCATAATCGCCGCTAGCACCACAGAGCCGCCGGTGGGTGCCTCTACGTGAGCGTCTGGCAACCATGTATGCACCGGCCACATCGGGATTTTCACCGCAAATGCCATGAAAAATGCCATGAAAATCAAAATCTGTTCATTTAAAGTAAGTGGCAATTGATAGTAGTCAGTCACCTCGAAGCTAGCTGTTTTATGAAACAAATAGATAAACGCAACCAACATCAGCAAGGAACCTAGCAATGTGTATAGAAAAAATTTAATAGTCGCGTAAACACGATTCGCTCCACCCCAAATACCAATCACCAAGAACATGGGAATGAGCATCGCCTCCCAAAACACATAATACAAAATACCATCCAGCGCACTGAACACGCCTATCATCAAGCCGCTCATGATTAAGAATGCAGCCATGTACTGTGCAATATTTTTTGTAATAACCTCCCATGCTGCAATCACCACAATCACCGTGGTAAAGCTCGTCAGTAATATCAACGGCACAGCTATACCATCTACGCCTAGATGATAATTGATATTAAAACTAGGAATCCATTGCATCATCTCCTCAAACTGGAAAGCACCTTTATCAAAATTAAATTTTGTATAAAGTGGCAATGTAGCAAAAAAAGCTGCAAGACTGCCTGCCAGCGCAAGCCAACGCGTGAAGCTAGCCTTATTATCACTGCCAAGCAGCAATACAACTATGCCAGCCAATATTGGCAGCCAGATGGATACACTTAATACATGAGATTGCAGCATTTAATTAATTTTTATAAAGAAAGTTAACAACAAAAATACGCCAATGATCATGGCGAACGCGTAGTGATAAATCAGCCCGGACTGTAAATGACGAATGACGCCTGAAATACGTACAATCAAATTAGCGGTACCGTTTACCAATGCCCCATCAATTAATTGCACATCACCAATTTGCCACAGTTTATTGCCAATTAAACGCGCACCACCAGCAAATACACGCTCATTAAAGTTATCGAAACCATATTTATTTTCTAATATTTTATAAACTACATTAAAACGCTGTTGGATATTTGCAGGGATATCAGGACGTTTCATGTAGAAGAACCATGCCAAAGCCACGCCACTAGCTGCTAATAGAAACGGTAGCGTCATCAAACCATGCAGCGCCATACCCGCAGGGGAATGCAAGATTTCTTTATAATGATGTGCTAAATGCATCATCGCAGGGTGACTTGCACTATCAACCAGAATTACATCATTGAAAAAATTACCGAACAACATGGGTTCAATGGCAATATAGCCAATGAGGAATGATGGTATAGCTAGCAGAATCAACGGCAACTTTACTACCCAGCCTGGCTCATGCGGATCATCATGAGGGGTTAGGCCATGGTGATCTTCATGGCTATCGTGATGTGCGTCATGTTTAATCATACGCCATTTTTCCTTACCATGAAAAACGAGGAAATACAGCCGGAACGAATAAAACGCAGTGACAAATACACCCGCTAATACTGCAAAATAAGCAAAGCCGCTACCGGCAATATTGGAGAATTTTGCCGCTTCAATAATACTGTCTTTTGAGTAAAACCCTGCAAAGAATGGCGTGCCAATTAAGGCTAGAGAACCAATTAATGAAGTAATCCAGGTCACCGGCATATATTTCCTTAAATTGCCCATATGGCGAATATCCTGGTCGTGATGCATACCCATAATCACCGAACCTGCTGCCAAGAACAGTAATGCTTTAAAGAATGCATGTGTCGTCAAATGAAAAATCGCGACTGAATAAGCTGATGCACCAAGTGCAACCGTCATATAGCCCAACTGCGACAAAGTGGAATAAGCCACTACACGCTTGATATCGTTTTGGATAATACCCAGAAAGCCCATGAATAAGGCGGTGATTGCGCCGATGATGATCACAAAAGAGAGCGCAGTTGAAGACAACTCAAATAGGGGCGACATGCGCGCCACCATAAAGATCCCAGCCGTAACCATCGTTGCAGCATGAATCAATGCGGAAATCGGAGTAGGGCCTTCCATCGAGTCCGGCAGCCATACATGTAACGGCACTTGCGCTGATTTACCCATAGCACCGATAAACAGCAAAATGCAAGTCACCGTCATAAGCGACCAAGGCACATTTGGAATAATATTTACCTGCACATCAGCCATGCTAGGTGCCGCCTGGAACACAACGGCATAATCCAAACTGCCAAAGTAATACAGCACCATGCCGATACCAAGCAAAAATCCAAAATCGCCTACGCGATTAACCAGAAAAGCTTTAAGATTCGCATAAATCGCTGTTGGTCGAGTGTACCAAAAACCAATTAACAAATAAGATACGAGGCCAACTGCTTCCCAACCAAAAAACAATTGCATAAAATTATTACTCATCACCAGCATCAGCATGGAGAAAGTAAATAGTGAAATGTAGCTAAAGAAGCGGTTGTATCCGGGATCTTCCGCCATGTAACCAATGGTATAGATGTGCACCATAAGTGAAACAAACGTCACCACGACCATCATCATAGCGGTTAAATTATCAATTAAAAAACCTACATTAAATTGAATGTCGCCTGATGTCAGCCAAGTATAGAGATTATCATTAAAGGCATAGCCCCCAAGTGTTGCATTTAGCACGTACGCAGATAATACAAACGCAACACCCACGGCGCTAATTGTGAGCCAATGCGCTGCTGCACGTGGAAGTTTTCGACCAAAAAGTCCTACAATTGCAGCCGCAATTAAAGGTAGCACTGCTATTAATAATGAGATTTGAGGCAACGTCATATTTTTATTCTTTTAGCCCTTTAATGAATCCAAATCATCCACGTTAATCGTGCGCAAATTACGGAACAACACAACCAAAATCGCCAAGCCTATTGCTGACTCAGCGGCAGCAACGGTAAGAATGAAAAACACAAATACTTGGCCAGCAATGTCGTTTAAGTAATGTGAAAATGCAATGAAATTCAAATTCACTGCAAGTAGCATCAGCTCAATAGCCATCAGCAAAATGATCACATTCTTGCGATTTAAAAATATTCCAATCACACTTATTGCAAATAGCAATGCGCCTAAAATGAGGTAATGCGACAAACCAATCATTGTTTCTTTTCCTCTGCTACTGGCTCATCAGGTTTTGCAACTTCAACCGTTGCGTCCATTTTCACGATACGAATTCGATCCTTCTTCTTAACCAATACCTGATCAGCAGGATTCATCGACTTACTATCTTTTCTATCTCTTAAAGTGAGCACGATTGCTGCAACAATCGCCACTAACAGAACAACTGATGCCAGTTCGAACGGCAATAAATAATCGGTGTAAAGCACACGTCCAATTTCAGCGGTATTGCTGTAATCGGCGGATTTGGTGACCACTTTGCCAGTCTCTAATTTGAGGCCGTCAAAATATTTTCCACCTAAAACCATTACCATCTCAACCGCCATCAGCAAACCAATCGTACCAGCCATGGGCAAATATTCCCAAAAGCCCTCCCGCAGCTTGTCAATGTTGATGTCCAGCATCATCACAACGAATAAAAATAGCACCATAACTGCACCCACATACACCAAAACAAGCGCAATCGCTAAAAACTCGGCTTCAAGCAGTAGCCAGATGCCTGCTGCAGTAAAAAATGCCAATACCAGAAATAAAGCTGCATGCACAGGGTTGCGCGTAGTAATTACACGTAAGCCTGCAAACAGCAAGATTGCTGCTAAGGAGTAAAAAACAAAATCGGTAAATACCATATTTATTACCTAAATTTCTTATCTTGCGCGCGGTCTGCGGCAATTTGTTTCTCATGCTTATCACCTACTGCCAGCAACATTTCTTTGGTGTAAATTAAGTCACCCCGCTGCTCTCCATGATAATCAAAAATACGCGTTTCTACGATTGAATCTACCGGGCATGATTCTTCACATAATCCGCAGAATATACATTTTGTTAAATCGATATCATATCTTGTAGTTCTACGTGTATTGTCCTCGCGCTGCTCTGATTCAATCGTAATTGCCATCGCAGGACAAACCGCCTCACACAATTTACAAGCAATGCATCGCTCTTCTCCGTTTGGGTAGCGGCGAAGCGCATGCAGTCCGCGAAAACGGTTGGATTGCGGTGTACGTTCCTCAGGATACTGAATAGTGATTTTACGCGCAAAAAAGTAACGGCCTGTGAGCGCCATGCCCTTTAGCAGTTCCCACAGCATTAAGCTCGATAATGTATTTTTAATTGATTTCAACATATCAGTGGAACCAATGCCCTAATGAGGTTTGCATCATGCCACCCACAAAAATAATCCACACCAAAGTGATTGGAATAAATACCTTCCAGCCTAAACGCATGATTTGGTCATAACGGTAGCGCGGAAAAGTCGCCCGAAACCATAAAAAGAAAAATACCAAAAAACACATTTTAGCCAAAAACCACAAAATGCTATCGGGTAAAAATGGGAAAGGTGATAACCATCCACCCAAGAACATCGTCGCTGCGAGAGCGCAAACTAGCCAGATATTCGCATATTCAGCGAGGAAAAATATCGCAAAAGCCATACCTGAATATTCCACGTGAAAACCTGCAACAATTTCAGACTCTCCCTCAGCCACGTCAAATGGTGCTCGGTTAGTTTCGGCCACAGCACTGATAAAATACACAATAAAGAGGGGAAATAATGGCAGCCAATACCAATGCCAGAAACCGCCTTCCTGGCCCATGACGATTTTGCCCAAATTGAGTGAGTTTGCGCACATCAGAACACCTACCAGCGCAAAACCCATGGCAATTTCGTACGAAACGATTTGTGCGGCCGAACGCAAGCTGCCTAAGAACGCGTATTTTGAATTTGAAGCCCAGCCCGCGATGATGACGCCATATACCGCAACTGACGTCATCGCAAGAATATACAACAGCCCCGCGTCAATATTTGCCAGTACCTTGGTTGCATCAAATGGGATAACGGCCCATGCAGCAAAGGCCGGCGCTATAGCCAATATGGGACCAATAAAAAATAAGGCCTTGTTGGAAGCGGTAGGTAAGACGATTTCTTTAAATAGCAGTTTTATGCCATCTGCAATTGGCTGCAGCAAACCAAAATAACCCACACGGTTTGGCCCGATGCGCACTTGCATATAACCAATCACCTTGCGTTCCGCGAGCGTCAAATAGGCTATCGCAACCATTAACGGTAATACGATAGCCACAATTTTAATTAGCGTCCAAGTGGTCAATTGCACTGCTGACCAGTAACTACCAAAAAGATTTGCGAACATTTCCATTACACAGTTTCCGCTTCTTGTTGTGTGATTTTTTCAACCGTAATGTCACCCATTAAATCACCCAAACCAACCGAATCTTCATGTGACGCAGTCACACGCACACATCCCATCGCCACATGATTATCTAGCCGTACAGTAAGTATTGCGCTACCCTTATCCTGCTTCACTAATACGGTGTCTCCTTCGACTAAGCCTAGCTTGTCTATTAGCTCAGCGCGCATACGCGCCATTGGCTTAGTGTTATATTTGGTTTTTTTCAAAGACAGCGAACGACGCACGATAGGATCTGATTCATACTGCGGCACTTCACCAATACGTTGCAACCCTTGCTCTTTAATATTCACTTGGATTTCAACCAGCTCTTTCAAATTGTTGTTTAAACTGCGCCACACCACATCGGAAGGTTTCTCGCTGCCAAAAATCGCATCTTTAACCTGTTCGCTGCTATCAAATTCAAATCCTTGCAAACCTAATGTATTCGCCAAAACTCGTAACACTTTCCATCCGGGGCGACATTCACCCAATGGCCTGGTAACGGCCTGAAAACTTTGCACCCGTCCTTCCATGCTCATAAAAGTGCCAGAAGTTTCTGTGAAAGGAGCAATTGGCAACAATATATCTGCATTTTCTAACGCTTCTGATTTATAGGCAGTTAATGCTACCACGCATTCGGCTTGCGCCATCGCTGCCGCTGCTAAGGCAGCATGCTGGCAATCCAATTCTGGCTCAATATTTAACAATAAATATGCCTTGCGCGGCACTTCCAACATCGCGCGCGCATGCATACCCATAGCACTTGGCATCACGCCCATCAAGTGCATACCTGTACTATTCGCCGCGGCAGGTAATATGCCGCCTTTAGCGCCACAGATACCGCCAATGGCCTCGGCCATACTATACATTTCAGTAAAACGTGGATCACTTAACGCCATATTACCCAAGAAAATACCTACTTTTGGTGCAACAAGATCAACGTCTCCTCCCATACCCGCCATGCTTTCTGCAATGGCTTGTGTATTATCTCTCACCTTGATATTACTCAGTAAATTCTCAAGGGATGGCGGGAGACATAGAGATAAACGTTGTATTTTGGACATGGCTTTGAGAATTTGCCCAAGCACATTCACCATATCATTCGGTCGCACAATTACTTTATGCGCAATATCCATCAAAGGATTATTGTCCAGCGGACTCACAATCGAAAGTTCCGCACCATTATTCACAGCCTTACGGAAGCGCTGTGCAAGCAAGGGATGCTCGTTGCGCAAATTGGAGCCGATTAACAAAATACGATCCAGCTCTTCAATTTCCTGAATATTGCAGCCCATCCAAGGCGTACCAACGCGTTTGCCATCTAACCTAAAATCGGTCTGGCGCAAGCGATAATCAACATTGCCACAACCTAAACCAGTCGCCAACTGCTTGATTAAATACCCCTCTTCCATGGTGCTGTTCGGTGAAACCAACACACCCAGCGAGTCACTACCATGCTGCTTTGTAATGTCTTTTAATTGCCCTGCTGCAAACTCCAAAGCTGTTTTCCAGTCGGTTTCCTGCCAGGCACCATTGTGTTTAATCATTGGCGCTTTTAATCTATCAGGACTATTGAGCCCTTCATAAGAATAGCGATCACGATCGGACAACCAGCACTCATTAATACTTTCTTTTTCACGCGGCAATACACGCATTACTTTGTTATCTTTCACGTGTACTTCTATATGCGACCCCAAACCGTCATGCGGCGCAATTGATGGGCGACGTATAAGCTCCCAACTGCGTGCAGAATAACGGAAAGGCTTGCTCGTAAGCGCACCTACCGGACACAAATCAATAATATTTCCACTGAGCTCGGAATTAACTGACTTATCTATGTAGGCAGTAATTTCAGCATGTTCACCGCGATTAATAAGCCCCAGCTCTTGCATACCGCCAACTTCTTTTAAGAAACGTACACAGCGTGTACATTGGATGCAGCGCGTCATATCAGTGCTGATCAGCGGACCTATGTTTTTATTGATGACGACACGTTTTTCTTCTGTATAGCGTGAGCCGCTTGCGCCATAGGCTACGGCAATATCCTGCAACTCGCATTCACCACCTTGATCACAAATCGGGCAATCAAGCGGATGGTTAATCAGCAAAAACTCCATCACACTTTGCTGTGCCTCTACCGCTGCTTTACTGCGGGTATAAATCTTCATGCCATCGGCAACAGGCGTTGCGCAGGCAGGCAATGGCTTAGCGAATTTTTCCACCTGCACTAGGCACATACGGCAATTGGCTGCAACCGACAATTTCTTGTGATAGCAAAAACGCGGAATGGCAATACCGACTTTATCAGCCGCATCAATGATGGTGCTGCCGTATTCGACTTCGAGCGCTTTACCGTCTATTTCAATTTGTACCATCTTCTTTTGCCTAATTACTTTCCGTCGACCATGCTTTTGCCGTGCTGAATATAATATTCAAACTCTGGCCTGAAATGCTTGATAAAACTTAAAACAGGCGTGGCAGCGGCATCTCCCAGCGCACAAATAGTGCGGCCGGAAATATTGCTGCTTACATCCGTCAATAAGTCCAAATCTTCCATTTTGCCATTGCCTTCGACGATGCGCTTTATCACACGATATACCCAACCGGTACCTTCGCGGCATGGTGTACACTGGCCACAACTTTCTTCATAAAAGAAGTAACTAAGGCGTTTAAGCGCTTTCACCATGCAGGTCGTTTCGTCCATCACAATCATCGAACCCGCACCCAAGCTAGAGCCTGCTTTACTTAGCCCATCGTAATCCATGGTGGCTTTGGATATTAAATCGGCTGTCATGACAGGCGTAGATGGGCCACCCGGAATTACTGCTTTGAGCTTACGGCCTTTCCAGACACCTCCTGCCATCGCCAATAGCTCAGCAAATGGCGTACCCATCTTCACTTCATAGTTGCCAGGCTTCTCTACGTGACCTGAAACCGAAAATATCTTACTTCCACCTGAGTTAGGCACACCTAAATCAGCAAATGCCTCGCCGCCATGCTGCAAAATCCACGGAATACTGGCATAACTTTCAGTGTTATTCACATTGGTCGGTTTGCCAAAAACGCCGTAACTGGCAGGAAAGGGCGGCTTAAAGCGCGGCTGACCTTTTTTTCCTTCGATCGATTCAATCAGTGCAGTTTCTTCACCACAAATATAGGCGCCATAGCCATGCACAGCATATAAATCAAAGCTGAAATTGCTGCCAAATAAATTCTGGCCCAAATAACCAGCTGCTTTAGCCTCCTGCAAGGCCGCTTCAAAAACCTCGTAATCCTGCCAGATTTCGCCATGGATATAGTTATACCCTACACGTGCACCCAGCGTATAAGCCGCAATCGCCATACCCTCAATAATTTGATGCGGGTTGTAGCGTAAAATATCACGGTCCTTAAATGTACCGGGTTCGCCTTCATCCGTATTGCAGACCAAATACTTGATGCCATCGAAATAGCGTGGCATAAAGCTCCATTTAAGGCCGGTCGGGAAGCCCGCACCGCCGCGACCGCGCAAACCCGACACTTTCACCTGACTGATGATATCAACTGCTTTTATTTTTTCGGAAACGATTCTTTTGAGTTGGGAATAACCACCTAGCTTTTCGTAAACCTCAAGCGAGCCGGGATTTTTTTCAGTCAGAGTCCGCAAAGTGACTAGCGTCTGACCTTTTAAATCAGATTTATTGAGTTTGCTTGCTTTAGATTGAATAGTTTTTTCAGCCATTATTTCAATCTTTCCAAAATGGCATCTACGCTTTCAAGCGTTAAACGCTCATGCATAGTATGATTATTCACCGTCATTAGCGGCGCGCCGCCGCATGCACCCATGCATTCGCCTTCTTTCAGACAAAATTTTCCATCGGGAGTAACTTCGTTAAATCCAACGCCCAGCTTGGCTTGCAGATGATTCACAATTGCATCACTGTCACGTAGCATGCATGAAATGTTGGTGCAGATCGTCAGTTTATACTTGCCTACCGGTTCCAGATCATACATATTGTAAAAAGTCGCAACTTCCAATGCCGCAATTTCTGGAATACGCAAGTACTCAGCCACCTCAGCAATACTCTCTTTTGATAACCAGCCACGCTCAGTCTGTACAATCCGTAGCGCAGACATTACCGCCGCCTGCCGCTTATCAGCAGGATACTTGGTCAGTTCGTACTCTATTTTTTCTATAGACTCTTTGCTTAACATAATCTATCTATCTATCTCGCCGAACACAATATCTTGCGTACCGATGATTGCCACCAAGTCGGCAATCATGTGGCCTTGAACCATTTCATCCAGAGCGGCCAAATGTGGGAAACCCGGTGCACGGATTTTCAGACGATATGGCTTATTGGCTCCATCTGAAATCATATAGATACCAAACTCACCCTTTGGGTGCTCCACAGCTGCATAGGCCTCACCTGCCGGCACATGAAAACCTTCAGTAAATAACTTGAAATGGTGAATCATGTCTTCCATGTTGGTTTTCATGCTTTCGCGATGAGGCGGAGCCACCTTGTTATCGGTCGTAATCACAGGACCAGGATTCTTACGTAACCAATCTACACATTGTTTAATGATTCGATTCGATTGTCTGAATTCTTCCATGCGGATCAGATAACGATCATAGCAGTCGCCGTTCACACCTACAGGAATATCAAAATCCAAATCAGCATACACTTCATAAGGCTGCTTTTTACGTAAATCCCACTCAATGCCGGAACCTCTTAGCATCGGACCGGTCATGCCCAGCGCCAATGCACGCTCTGGCGAAACTACGCCAATCCCCACAGTACGTTGTTTCCAGATTCGATTGTCTGTGAGCAGGGTTTCGTATTCATCCACGTAAGCCGGGAAACGATTGGTAAAATCTTCAATAAAATCGAGTACCGAGCCTTGACGGTTTTCATTAAGCTTGCGGATTTCTTTCGCACTTCTAAACTTGGTGGTTTCATGCTGCGGCATTTGGTCTGGCAAATCGCGATACACGCCACCTGGGCGGTAATAAGCAGCATGCATGCGTGCACCGGAAACCGCTTCATATACATCAAACAAATCTTCACGCTCGCGGAAAGCATATAAAAACACAGTCATCGCACCGACATCCAGCGCGTGCGCACCCAACCACAGCAAATGGTTTAAAACGCGCGTAATTTCATCGAACATCACACGAATATATTGTGCCCGAATAGGTACTTCCAACCCCAACATCTTTTCAATCGCCATCACATAAGCATGCTCGTTCGCCATCATGGAAACGTAGTCAAGCCTGTCCATATAAGGAACTGATTGTAAATAGGTGCGATTTTCTGCCAGCTTTTCTGTCGCGCGGTGCAACAAGCCAATATGCGGATCGGCACGCTGAATCACTTCACCGTCCAGCTCCAGCACCAAGCGCAACACGCCGTGCGCTGCTGGATGCTGCGGACCAAAGTTCATGGTGTAGTTTCTAATCTCAGCCATGATGCGTTCCTTCATCACGAATTACTCGCGGCACATTGTTGCGCAACTCAATCGAAACCGGCTGATAGATCACGCGCTGCTGTTCTGGGTCGTAACGCATTTCGACGTTACCAATCATTGGGAAATCTTTGCGGAACGGATGACCAACAAAGCCATAATCTGTTAGTATGCGGCGCAAATCCGGATGATTTTCAAACATAATGCCAAACAAATCAAAAGCTTCGCGCTCATACCAATTTGCTACTGGCCACATATCTACCAATGTTGGCAACACAGGAAAATCATCATCTTCCGCAAAAACACGCAACCGCAAGCGTTGATTTAAACTCACCGAAAGCAGATGTAATACAACAGCATAGCGCGCACCTTGCCCGCTATCAAAACCGGCGCCATCCTTGTAATCAGTATAATCCACGCCACACAAATCAACCAATTGCTCAAATTTGAGCTCGGCATGGTCGCGCAATTTGGCGCATACTTCGATTAGATGCTGCGCTTTACATTCAATGGTAATTTCATTCAAAGCAATTGAATGCTTTGTAATATAGCCGCTTAAAGCCAATTTTAACTGTGCGGATAATTGATCTAATTTAGCTGACATATTTTTATTGTTAGTTATCGTGCAATCGTATTGGTACGCCTGATTTTTTTCTGTAATTGAATAATGCCGTACAACAATGCCTCTGCGGTCGGCGGACAACCCGGCACATATACATCCACAGGCACGATGCGGTCGCATCCGCGCACTACGGCATAGGAATAATGGTAATAGCCACCACCATTGGCACAACTGCCCATAGAGATCACCCAGCGCGGCTCTGCCATTTGGTCATAGACTTTACGCAAAGCAGGCGCCATTTTATTCACCAGTGTCCCAGCAACAATCATCACATCAGACTGACGCGGACTTGGGCGAAACACGATGCCGAAGCGGTCTAGATCATAGCGGGAAGCTCCTGCATGCATCATCTCTACCGCGCAGCAGGCCAAGCCAAACGTCATCGGCCACATAGAGCCAGTACGGGTATAGTTAATCACCGTATCGAGCGTAGTGGTGACAAAACCTTTTTCCAGGACACCTTCTAAACTCATATTAATCCCACTCGAGCGCGCCCTTCATCCATTCGTAAATGAAACCTACAACCAGCACACCCAAAAACACCAACATCGCTACAAAACCGAACAGCCCGATTTCTTTAAGCACCACTGCCCAAGGAAATAAAAAAGCGATTTCAAGATCGAATAGAATAAACAGGATAGCAACCAGATAATAACGCACATCAAATTTCATGCGCGCGTCTTCGAATGCTTCAAAACCGCATTCATAGGGAGAGTTTTTTTCAGAATCTGGCTTGTTGGGAGAAACCAGTTTCCCTAATACAAGCGGACCAACGCCGACCGCTAGGCCTACGAGGATAAACAACAATATAGGAAAATAATTTTCTAGCACTTGCTAGCCCCAAACTTAATGTCTACAAACAGAAATCAATAAAAAAATTGAAGTTATCGCATAATTTTTACATGATTTTTATTACCCACTTATTTCAAATACCACTGGAATAAATGCTCAATTCACTGCTTTAAGTTAACTTTTAATACTGACTTTCCTAACACTTGGTGCCGTCGGAGAGACTCGAACTCTCACGACTTTCGCCACTACCCCCTCAAGATAGCGTGTCTACCAATTCCACCACGACGGCCGTTTATTAGGTTTACCCTAAAGATTAGTTAGGAATATCTTTCGCAGCATTACTGGTTGGTGTTGTATCTACAGGTTTAGCTTCTAATGGCTTAGGCGCCTCGGTATTAAGTTCTTGCACCTTTACAACACTGCTATTGCCAGTACGATGGCTTGCCATATAAGCTAAAGTTAAGCTGGTTGCAAAAAATATAGTGACGCAAAACGCAGTGGCTTTGCTCATAAAGTTGGATGATCCACTCACGCCAAACAAGCTGCCCGACGCTCCGCTGCCAAATGCAGCGCCCATGTCAGCACCCTTGCCATGCTGCAATAGCACCAAACCGATCACACCAGCCGCAGCCAGCACATGAATAACCGTAATTAAATTTTCCATCATCTTTACCTATAACTTTATCTTTAATTATTGCGCCGATTTCTCAGCCGCAAGACAGATTGCTTCAAACTCTTGCGCATTTAGCGAACATTTACCAATAAGCCCGCCATCAATATCCGGCACAACGAATAATTGTACCGCATTTTGCGGGTTTACGCTGCCTCCATAGAGGATTTTTAAGCTATCCGCAGCTTCCGGACTCAGGTTGAAAATCTTGTTGCGGATAAACTTATGCATAGCCTGTGCTTGGACTGGTGTGGCTGCCAGCCCTGTTCCAATCGCCCAGATTGGTTCATAAGAAATCACAGCATCAGCAAAAACTTCCGCACCATACATATTGATAATGGTATCCAGTTGCTTACCCACAACCATCTCCATCACGCCAGCCTCCCGCTCGATCAACGTTTCACCGACACACAATATAGGCGTGAGTCCGTGCTTCTTTGCCACCATGAATTTCTGAGCAATATTTTCGTCGGATTCACAATAGGCAGTACTCCGTTCCGAGTGCCCGATAATTACATAAGTCGCCCCAAAGTCACGCAGCATAGCCGCACTCACCTCACCCGTGTAAGCGCCAATTTCATTTTTTGCGATATTCTGTGCTCCCCAGGCAATATTGGTATGCTGCAGCATGGTTTGCAGCTGTGCGAGATAAGGATATGGCGCACAAACCACCACTTGCGTATGCTTCAAATCTGAGATTGTGGCGATAAAATCATTGAGCATGGTCTCATTCTGTTTAAGGCTGCCGTGCATTTTCCAGTTAGCAACAACTATTTTTTTTGCGTTTTTTTTAGAGACTTGTTGAGTCATTGATGCGCCTTAAGAATTGGCGCGAATTTTACGCGCGCCTGAGTGGACGGTCAACGTTAAACTTGAGGAAAGCTCGCTCAAGCAAACAAGTCCATTTCTGATTTTCCAACCATACCAACCCGATGCACGGCTGCCACAAATGCCCCATTTTCATGTAAATGATCCAAATTTGCCGGATGATGTGCACCATGCATGCGCGCAAGTCTCGCAATGCTTTGTGCAGGCATTTTCCATGTTAAATTATCCAGCAACTCGTCTGCCAAATCAGGACGATTGCACAAGAGCACCATGTCGCAGCCTGCATTCAGCGCTGCCAAACTACGTGTAGTCACATCGCCACCTACACTGGCTCCTTCCATGCTTAAATCATCGCTGAAAATCACACCATTAAAGCCCAATCTTTCTCTTAACACTTTTTGCAGCCACTTACTCGAAAAACCCGCAGGCTTGTCATCTACTTTGGGATAAATCACGTGCGCAGGCATGATTGCGGCCAACCCTTCATCAATCATCTGTCGAAATGGCTGCATGTCATTTTGCGCAATTTGATCAAACTCGCGCTCATCAATCGGGATACTCACATGCGAATCCGCCACCACAAAACCATGCCCCGGGAAGTGCTTACCTACTGCCGCCATGCCGCCTTTTTTAAGACCCTGCATCAGGCTGAAAGCTAGTTCATTGACCGCCTGCGGATCACGATGAAATGCCCTGTCGCCAATCACCAAACTATCACCATAATCCATGTCCAAAACCGGCGTGAAGCTGAAATCCACACCATGCGCACGTAACTCTGCGGCAAGAATCCAGCCTGCTTCTACTGCCAGCTCGCGCGCTTTTTTTGGATGCGCATCCCAGATTTTGCCGAACTCGCGCATCGGCGGGATTTTGGTAAAGCCATCACGGAAGCGCTGCACGCGGCCGCCTTCATGATCAACTGCAATCAAAAGTGGTGGCTGGCGAACCGCATGGATACTGGCAGTCAAAGCCTTAAGTTGTGCACAGTTTTCAAAATTACGCGCAAATAGAATCACGCCGCCCACCAGCGGATGCTGCAATCTTCGCACATCGTCGGCGGTAAGCTCTTTACCGACAACATCCAACATAACCGGTCCTAATGACATAATTATCTCACCGAATTTTTTGTTTATTTTAGCCTATAAAGCGAGGTGATTTCTTTGCTTCTTGCCGCATATAATGGATCAGATTGATCAGCAGATTTCGCATGTCTTGGCGTAATATCAATTTTTTCGATCACGCTCAAACCTGCATCAGTTATCCATTTCTGCAATTCTTCTTTCGAGCGCAAGCCTAGAAGCTCTGCCAGATCAGAAAGTATCAGCCACGCTTCGCCATCCACATTCAAGTGCACTTTAACACTACTCAAAAAATCCTTCAGCATTTGGCTGTTCGGATCGTAAATTGCATGCTCAATCGGCGCATTGGCTTTGGCAGGCAACCACGGCGGATTGCAAACGATTAAGTCCGCTTTACCAGGCGGGAACAAATCCGCCCGAATTACATCAATGTACTGCTTTAAACCTAAGGCTTGAATATTATCAGTAGCACATTGCAGCGCACGTGGATTGATGTCCGTTGCAACCACATGTTTGACACCGCGATTCACCAGAATCGCCGCAATCACACCCGTGCCGGTGCCGATATCAAACGCTGTTTGCGGGTTATTCAACGGCGCATTATTAACCAACTCCAAATACTCACCGCGCACCGGGGAATATACCCCAAAGTGCGCATGAATACTGGCTTGCAGAGCATCAATAAACACGCCTTTTTTACGCCACTCATGTGCGCCTATCATGCCCAGCAATTCACGCAGCGACAGCACCATTTTTGCGGGAATTTTCTCAGAAATCGCCTCCGTCACCGCTTCTTTTACATCCGGTGCTCGGCGCAAATTACAGCTGCCATGCTGCAGCTCGATTAAAATTTTGTTAGTGATATTAGCGCGCTGAATCTGTCTCGCACGGTGCTGATGAAACGCTTCGGTCATGTTGCTTGCCGGCTTGATTGGCTTGCGATCAACACGCCTTGTAATCGCCTGCAGTAATTGTTTTGCGTTCTGAAAATCGCCCTGATACAGCAAGCCGGTGCCTTCGCAAGCCAGTTTATAAGCTGCATCCGCTTTTATCGTGTCATTGACAACCATGACACTTTTAGGAGGTAGATTGTTAGCCTCGGATTGCCAGGCTGCTTCCATTGTTTTATTTTTTTCTTGCCAAGATACAGTGTTGTTCAAATGATTCCTTAATTAACCCAATTTATCAAAACTGGTGCGTACATCCAATTTATCTCGCAGCTGATCGCCAAGCAGGTTAATCGCCAAAATCAGGCTCATTAAACTTAAACCTACAATCAACACGTAATGCGGCGCAACCAACATATAGCGTACGCCGTCGCGCAACATCGCACCCCACGATGCATTGGGCGCTTGTATACCCAAACCCAGAAACGACAAACTCGCCTCGGCGATCATAATACTCGCTAAACTGTAGGTCGCCTCAACAATTAAGATTGAACCCAACAATGGAAAAATATGTTTGGTTAAAAGTCGAGGTACGCTGGCGCCGAGAGACTCTGCCGCAATCACATGCTGACGGTTGCGCAAAGCCAGTGTTTGACCTCGGGTTAATCTTGCGTAACTCACCCAGCCGGTTAAACACAATGCAATCATCAAATTAATGACACCTGGACCAAGCACCGCCGCAAATGCAATAGCCAGCAAAATTCCCGGGAAAGCCAAAAAGATATCGGTAATTTGCATCAAAATCCTGTCTGTTTTTCCGCCGTAAAATCCTGCCAGCAAGCCAATAATCACGCCAACTGTCATGGTAATCGCGGTAACAAAAACAGCCACTGTAAACGAAATTTCCACGCCGCGTAAGATACGCGCCAGAACATCGCGACCCAAATCATCTGCACCAAACCAATGCTGGATATTAGGTGTGACAAGAATGGATTCCAAATCGATATCATTGCCATGCAGGCTAAATATTCGACCTACAATCACTGCCAATAGCCAAGTCAACAATAAAGCAGCTGGCAGACGTTTTAACCAAAGACTCATTGACCAAACCTTACACGCGGATCTAATTTTGCATAAGTCAAATCCGCTATGAAGTTAATCACGACATAACTTAACGCCACTACCAGCACACAGGCTTGCGTCACGGGATAATCGCGTTTTTCAATACTTTCGACCAGCAAGCGCCCAATACCATCCCAGCTGAATATCGTTTCAGTAATCACTGCGCCTGCCAGCAAGCTGCCCATTTGCAAGCCGACTATGGTAATAATTGGTAATAGCGCTGCACGCAGGGCATGGCGGAAAATCACCGTCTCTTCGCTCAAGCCTTTGGCGCGGGCCGTGCGGATGAAATCTTCATTCAGCACTTCCAGCAAGCTTGTCCGCGTCATGCGCGTAAGAATGGCACTCAAGCCAAAGCCCAACGTCACAGCAGGCAGAATAATCGAAGTACGGGATTCCATTCCGTTAACTGGCAGCCAGCCCAACCATACAGCAAAAACCAGCATCAGCATGGGCCCCAGCCAGAATACAGGCATGGCTGAAAAACGTACCGAAATAATCGTCACCAGAAAATCCTGCCAATGATTGGCTTTAAGCGCGGCATAAATGCCTAGTGGAATACCAATCACTAAACCAATAATGAGTGACAAGACCGCAAGTTTAACTGTAGCCGGATAACGTGCTTTAATAAGCTCAATAATCGGTGTTTTAGTGTGGATGGATCGGCCTAGGTCGCCATGAGCAAGTTTTGTTAGATAACTGCCCAATTGATTGACTAGCGGTTGATCCAGACCTAAATCCGCCCGCAATTCTGTGCGGTCTGCAGCACTTGCCGATTCGCCCAGCATCACTTCTACAGGATCACCTGGTACTAAATGTATCAGCAAAAAAGTGAGTATCAATACGCCAAAAATAACAGTGGCAAAGCTAAATACTTTATTAATCATTGTGAATATAAACGGGAGTGCCGACAGCGACCAGATCAAACAGTTCGACAATATCTTCGTTACGCATGCGCACACAGCCGTGTGAACCTATTTCACCCATTTTTGTATTATCCGGCGTACCGTGGATATAAATATAACGCTGCATGGTATCCACATTCCCGAGTCGATTCTTGCCGATTTCTTTGCCCGAAAGCCACAAAATTCGCGTTAAAATCCAGTCACGCTCAGGAAATTGCGCCATCAACTCTGGCGTGCAGATTTCACCTGTCTCCCTTCGTCCAACAAATACGCTATTGGGCATACAACCTGCACCAATCTTGGCACGGATAACATGCTTGCCAAATGGTGTGCAGCCACTATCTTTCTTGCAGCCCACGCCATTAGCTGCCGTAGAAACGCGATATTTCGCTTTCACTTTGCCATTATCAGCCAGCAATTTGAGCGTCTGTTTGGAAATTGAAATCTCAATGCGCATGGTTGCCTATTGTAGCCGAGCTTACTATTGTTGTTAAATCATCCCAATTACCATCAGGCTTAGGTGAATAATTGCTGATATTTTTTTGCATTGCTGCAAATTGCCCTTCGTACCACAGCGGAATATATGGCAATTGCGCGTGGATGCGCTGTGTTGCAGCAGGCCAATCTTCCTCGGCTAGCAACTTATCCAGCTCAACATCAGTATAGCGCCCACGGTTGAAACCGTTAGGTGGAAATCCTTGCGAACCAAATGCTTTTGAGTAGATTTCCGGCGTTCTGATGCCTACCCAAGTGAGGCCAAAAAGCTGAAAGTTGCCTTGTTTGACATCCTCAAAAAAAGTACCCCAATCCAGACTGCGGATTTCCAGATCAATGCCTGCCGGTTGCATCTGAGCTTGCAGAATAGTGGCAAAGCGCACGCGCTGGGCATCGGTGGAAGTTTTATACACTAACTTTAATGGCAGCTTAACACCTGCTTCAACGAGTAACTTTTGTGCCAAAATCGGGTTGTAATCATAAGGTGTTAAATACCCATTGCCCGCCCAATGTTCGGGAGGCAAAATTGCACCTGCAATCCGCGAACTTTTTACCATCGCTTTATTAATGATTGCCTGACGATCTATGGCATGCGCTACTGCTTGCCGCACTTTTATGATTTTAAGTAGCGGGTCCTGCATATTTAAGCCGAGGTAGGAAAAATTAGCACCCACGCTAGTTTTAACCATTATTTCGGGTTTGCTTTGCAGATATTTCACCAACTCTGGCGGCAAGTCGCCCTGTATCAAATCTGCTTCGCCTCGTAACAGTTTAAGCACACGCACGGTCGGGTCTTTTACCTCTTGCAGGCTAATTGCTTGCCCGTCACTTACTCTTTCAAGCATTAGTTTATTTTGCCAGGACACAAATTTCAGCGGCCCGTTACCTACCGGGTTATGAGAAAAATCATGATTTATATCAATTAAATCTTTTGGCAAAATGCCGATAATAAGCTTGGC
Organism: uncultured beta proteobacterium; assembly: GCA_963701715.1. Lineage (GTDB taxonomy): Bacteria > Pseudomonadota > Gammaproteobacteria > Burkholderiales > Methylophilaceae > Methylotenera_A. Next base: position 215,291 of record CAVPAX010000006.1, on the reverse strand, counting down.
TGGAAAGTGCTTATCTGCTTGCTTTAGATGAAATACCAAAGTATTTTCATCCAATATCTCAATACTTTTAATATTAGAAAATTCTGCCGCATGCGGCGAATCTTTTAAAGACAGTAAAGAATCATATGTCGCCTTCACGTCCGCCGAACTGAGTACTTTCTGACAATGAAATAAAGTGTTCCTTTTATTTAAAGTAAATCGATACTCCTTATCATCCAAGGCATGCCAGGAAGCCAATACTGGCGAGGATTTCGAGGCAGCATCAAAACCTACCAACGGCTGGTATATTAACCGATTCACGCGCTCTGAAGCAGCGTCGGCGGCATAGCGCGGGTCGAGGTTGAGCGGCGCTTGTGCAATGGCAAAACGGATTTCCGAAGTCTCTGATGACGGGTTCCCGCATGCAGCAAGCAGCAATACGGCCATCATCAGCAAAATTTTTCTCATCATAACTGTAATTTTACACAGGATTGCAGCATGGGTTTGATAAGTTTATGATAGATGCATATTCAACAGCGGAGAGTGAACGATGACTGGCGTGATTCAACTATTGGCACGTGTAATGCTGGCACTTATTTTCATTCTAGCTGGCGTCGGCAAAATCCAGGATCCCGCAGGAACGGCCGGTTACATGCAGTCAATGGGCGTGGCGGGCATTCTGGTTTGGCCTACCATCGCCTTGGAAATACTGGGAGGTTTGGCGCTTGTCTTAGGCTATAAAACCAAGTTGGCCGCAGTCGCACTGGCAATTTTTTCAGTGCTCGCCGCGGCATTATTCCATAATGACTTCAGTGACAAAATGCAGATGATTATGTTCTTGAAAGACATCGCTATTGCCGGCGGCCTGCTGTTACTGGCTGTGACCGGAAGAACTTCCTACAGCATGGACAATAGAAGAAGACAAACTAATTTCTTTGGAACAAGACAAGGCTAATTCTTCACAAAACAGGCAATAGACTCGACATGCGCGGTATGCGGGAACATATTGATAACACCTGCGGCGCTTAGCGTGTAGCCTTTTTCATTTACCAGCACACCCGCATCGCGCGCCAATGTTGTAGGGTTGCACGACACATACACAATTCGTCCCGGTGCAGTTTCAGGCGTAATTGCTTTCACCAGCTCAAACGCGCCATCGCGCGGCGGATCAATCAACCATTTAACAAAATTACCCAACTCAACCAAGCCTGCTTCGGTCATTTTAAATAAATCGGCCACGCCAAATTTCACGTTGCCTATTTTGTTTAATTGTGCACTTTCATAGGCTCTTTCAACCAGATTGGGCAAACCTTCCAAGCCAAGTACAGACGCGCCGCTACGCGCAATCGGCAAAGTAAAATTACCAATACCGCAAAAGAAATCTGCAATGTTTTCACCTTTTTGCGGCATCAATAATTGCATCGCACGGCGGATCATCACCTGATTGATTTGCGGGTTCACCTGTGTGAATTCATTTGGTTTAAACGGATAAACCAGGTCAAATTCAGGTAGACTGTAAGCCAATATCGGCGCGGACTGCAGACCACCTGCCACATAAAATGGTTTAATCGTATCAGGTCCTTTGGTTTGCGTCCAAATCTGCACAGGGTGAACGTCGGCAAAAGTTTTCAATAGCGCTTCGTCATTAGCGTTTAGCGCATCCATGATGCGAAAAATCAGGACAACAACATGCCCCTCCCCAACCGCAAGCTCGATTTGCGGAATTTTGTCGCGCAAACTTAACTGAAAAATCAGCGTTTGCAATGGCGCAATCAAAGCAGAAACGGCTGGCACCAGCACTTCGCATGAGTTCATGTCGGCTACGAAGCGTGTCGCCTTCTCGTTAAATCCTACCAGCACACGCTGCTTTTTCTCCACATATTTCACACTCAACCGTGCCTTGTGGCGATAACCCCAAGTTGGGCCGTAGAGCGGTGGCAGCACATTTTCCGGTTTCACTTTGCCGATATGTTTCAAATCATTTTCAAGCAGGCGCTGTTTTGCTGCAACTTGTGCGGTGAAATCCAAATGCTGGAGTTTGCAGCCGCCGCATACGCCATAGTGTGGACATTTTGGCGTGACGCGTTGATTCGATTGCTTCAAAACTTCCACCACATTGGCAACTTCGTACGTGCCTTTAATGTGATGCGACTGAAATGTAACTTTTTCGCCTGCTAATGCGCCGTCTATAAAAATAGTTTTGCCGTTCACGTGCGCCACACCCCGCCCTTCCTGGTCTAGCGATTCAACAATTGCCATTAAAATGGGATTTTGTGCAGGATTGGCATGAACTCTATTGCGGTTTCTTCTCATAAGCATTATTTTAACTGAGGAAAACTTAATATTTGTTAACTTACGTCTACTTAATGAAAGAAGCTCGTTATGAAATTAGCTAAAATATTTGTCATCTTTTTAGGCTTAAATCTCTTTATCACATCCTCCGTCGGTATTGCCCAACCTGTTGAAATTAAAAAGTCAGAGCAAGGCATTGAATACGTCACAGGCGGCATTAGTGTAGATGAAGTTGATTTAATGAACAGCTATATCGATAAGTTTAACTTACGTTTGCTATTTTCCGAAGGCGCCTGCGGACGTTTTATCACTGATGTAAATGTCAGCATTTATGACAATCAACATAGCTTGGTCTTCAAACTTGACAATGCACAACCCCAACTTTTTGTAAATTTACCTAAGGGCAGTTACAGTGTTGTAGGAAATTATAATGGCGATGAACAGAGCCATAAATTTATGCTAAAGGAAAATGAGCATAAAAAAGTGGTGCTCAATTGGAAAAACTGCGTAGAAGAAGATGCGCAAGAAAATGGTGAAGTTGAAAATAACAGCGAAAATAAGCAATAACTCGCTATTTCCAGGCCACCAAAAACTCGCTCCAATGCGGTGCTGTATAACTCGCTAAAGTGTCTCGCACCAGTTTGATTTCAGCTTCGTAAGCGGCTTGCGACAGATGTCCGCGCATTAGCTGAAAGCGCAAAAACACCAGATGCGTATTGGCAACGTCGGTTTCACAATAATTGCGAATCGCCTCAATCTCCCCGTTTTTGTAAGCATCCCATACCTTACTGCCATCCATGCCGAGCTTGCCGGGAAAGCCGCATAACTGCGCGATTTCGTCTAGTGGTGCGTTAGCGCGCGCATTAAACATCGCCAGTACATCCATCAAATCCAGATGCCGCATGTGATAACGGCTGATGTAATTATTCCACTTAAAGTCTTTATCGTCCTCGCCCAAATCCCAATATTTAGGCGCCTGCACACCATTCACCATGGCGCGGTAATGCAGCACGGGCAAATCAAAGCCTCCGCCATTCCACGAGATGATTTGCGGTGTGTATTTTTCAATGCCGTCAAAAAAGCGTTGGATGACTTCTTTTTCGCTTGCGTCTTGCTCACCCAAACTCCACACTTTAAAGTGACTGCCTTCGCGCAGCGCGCAGCTAATCGCACACACACGATGCTGATGCAGCGGCAGAAAATCACTGCCATTTTGTTGGCGGCGCTGATGGAAAGCAATATTCGCAATCTCTTCATCCGATGCTCCAGAAGGCGCATCCAGCAAGGCGCGCAGGCCGGTGGTGTCGGGGATGGTTTCTATATCAAAGACGAGGGTCGGTGTCATGCATAAAGCATACACGATAGCGTATCGCGTGGGCAACCATTGCCCTCCTTACTTTTTAGGCGAACTCCACTTCCACATACTGCGCTACATCTTCCATTTTTTGCAGCACTTCTTCATCTGCCTTATGTATCAGCACTGGCATAAGCATCTCGTTACCGGAAAATAAAATCATGGCGTAGCGTATTGGGTCATTTGCCTTTAATGGCGTAAATTTGCCAAACCCGTACTTCGAGTTTCGAATCACCTGCCATGCGCCTTTCGGCTCTGTATATTCCGATTTTGAAAAATGATGTCTAATTTGTTCTGATGTCATGCTGTTGAGGGCGTAATCAGCGTTATCTGTCATGAGCGTCCAGCAATATTCGTCCTCTATACTGGATTTTTGAAGCTGGCAGAGATACCAATCGTCTTCATAGACCAGCTGAAAAATGCTGTGAATCGAGCCTGTACTCGTGTTCATGGTGTAGTAGATACCTTGGTCGTCTAAGGTAATCGCTTTACCAAAAGTGGGGAAACTTAGGACATTGCTTGCCATAACATCACTCCCTTAACTTTACTCAAGTTAAGTCTAGTGTATGCCAGCTTTAATGAAATTTAAGCCGAAAATAACATGGGTTAAATAGGTTATTTCAAATATGTAGCTTAAACATTTAAAATTACTGCCCTGAAAGGCCTATGGATATTGGTCTGCAAGACGGTGGTATTTTTTAATAATTGTCCCATACGGCGCAATACGCAGAGCTACTGGGCCCTACGCTGATATTTGATTAAATGAAAAAATATAAAATTAATCATGTCTGACTCCATTTATTTTTTACCAATTACGCTCACACTTTATTGCTATATTAAGTGCTAATGATTAATATCGTATGCAATTCGAGCACAAGTTAAATAGCTCAACATCTAGTGCACCGATACAACAATTAACACTTAATTATTAAGGATATAGGCATGAGCGAAAACGAATTATCGGGTAACGAAAGCGCATCCAACAGCCTGCCTGTGATACGCAAAATCAAAAACGCCGCTGTTCTAGACTGGCTTCATGCAGGCGTGATAGATACGCACCGCGGCGGCTTTGCCAGCTTATTCTACGGTTTATCGTTTGCCGCTGCGGGCTTAATCATGCATCTGGTTTTCTCTAAATCGTATTGGTTGATGGCCGGATTAACAACCGGGTTTTTTCTACTCGGGCCCTTTCTTGCAATGGGGCTCTACGACTTGAGTCGGCGGATGGAGCTTGGAGAGCCGCCAACACTCGTGCCAAGCTTGACTGCTTGGCGTGTTAATCTTTTGAATGTTGGCCTGTTTGCTGCACTTTTGGTGGTTGTCATGTTAATCTGGATGCGTGCATCAATGGTTATTTTTGCACTGTTTTTTGACGGCGGCTTACCTAGCTTTACGGATGTGGTGGTCAATGTGATTACCTTCAAGCAGCCTACTTTTGTACTTGTGTATTTTGCTGTCGGCGCAATGTTTGCCACCTTCATTTTTGCAATCAGCGTAATCGCAATGCCGCTAATGGCGGATCGCAAGACCGATGCAATCACTGCCGGTATCGCCAGCATACTTGCAGTTGCCCGCAACCCAGCACCAATGCTGCTTTGGGCCTTATGTATTGTCGTATTGGTTGGTTTTGGTTTTGCAACAAGCTTTCTTGGCCTAATTATCACAATGCCTATTGTTGGCCACGCTAGCTGGCACGTATATCGCGATTTGGTCGAAACAAAATAAAAAAAATGGCTCAATTAAGGGCCATTTTAGGAATTCTGTAGTTTGTAAAGAATCGCAGAATCCGTTAGTTTGAATGCAGGTTTAAACCTGCACAGCTATTATGCTTTTTGAATGTTAAAAGCTTGTTTGCCTTTTGGGCCTTCTTTCACGTCAAGCTAACACAATCATTTTCTTTCAAGCTTTTTTAGCCGCTATCAACAAACAAAATGGGGGGGGTAAACCCGATTATATTGTGAATAGCTTATTTCTTCACCCAGCCACCGCCGCTTTGGTAAAACCAGCCGCTCTGCGCTTTATCTATCCAACGGCCTGCAAAGGTATTTTGAATCTCGCTTTGCCATTCAGGGTGTCCATTGGCGGTGGCGATTTCTTTATATAAATTGGAGCGGTCAGCATTTTCTGCCGAAACAAGTCCATTCAGTGCACCGCGATCTTTTAGCGGGACAGCAGTAGCATCTTTTACTGCAATCATGCCATCTTTAGTTAAACCGATTGCGCCGCTACTGTAAAACGGGCTTAATTGGCCATGACGTGCTTGCATGCTGGCTTTGAGCGCAGAGATGGCTGGCGTGTTGATTTCTAAATCGGCCGCAGCACTAACCCAGTTGGCTGCGAACATACTCACGACTATTACCAGGCTTAAAAGTAACTTTTTCATCATGTCTTTTCCTTTATTTAGCAGGTGCTTCGGCAGGGGTATCGGTCGGTTTTGGCTCTGTAGTTTTTTCAGTAGGCGAGCCTTGATCTTGTTTTAGCTGCCAAACTTCGTCGATAATCTTATCCGCCGCTTTTTCAGCTGCAGCGGCTGGAAAGTAAATATTAATTGTCACGCATGCTGAAAGCACGCCAACTGCGCTAAAACCTATTAGCCAATTTTTCATCTTTAGTCCTCATCAATTATATAACTTAATTTTATTTAACTACAGCTCTGGTGTTGCCCTCGATGACACGCTTAATGCGATTCACCAATTCACCCCAACTCACGGTTTGATTGTACCCCAACACAGTAATTGCAGGTATGCCACTTCCTTTAACGATGATGTACCCCCCATTCGTTGACCCTATGCCGCTCATCTCGCATACATCATCACGCAACTTGCAGCTTAAGGCCATTTTTTCGTAATTAAATTGCTTAAAAAACCTTAAGAAACTGCGTTGGATCGCCGCTGCAGCACCTGCCCCGCCAAGTGCAGTGATGTTTTCTACTGCGCGTTGTGAGATTTTTTTAGTGTATTTTCCAGGGCTGCTATACAAACTTGCATCCATTTTTACAGGTTTCCAATTCAACATTTCTAAATCTTGCACATCGCCATCCAGCTTGCCTTCTATTGCGCCGAACTTGAAAGTGCGCGTGAGTTCACCTAAATCTAGGTTGCGTAAATTCATATCCGCACTCAGCCTTGGCATTTCGCTAAGCGGCTCAATCATTGTGAGTTGTGTCACCTTGGCAGAGCCATCAAACACATTGAGCACCATTTCGCCATCAGTCGTTAAAATGCCGCCACTGTAGGTCACAAGAGGGATTTCAGCCGATGCCTTACCTCCCATGATCGGTAATTTAAACGCACGCGTAGCCTCCGGCATAGAAATTGGGGTAAGCACGGCCCGCAAATGCCAATACCAATTGTCATTAATGCGCGCTGCAGATATGTCACTTAACTTAAGTGCCCCATCTAAAATCGGCAATGTAATATTAGGCGAAACTAACGAATAACGATTAACCTCTGCTCTAATGTCGGCGAGGCCTAGCGGCATGTTGAGTAATTGCCCGCTGTTGTATGAAAAATTAATTTTTGTCGCTTCGTCATAACTCCATGGAATATCGGCATTTACATCATAAAACGCAAATTTATGGTTTTTGTCATCAATATTCACGTCGTTTAAAGCCACTTTAAACGCCTTCACTTGAGAATCCATGATGCTTAGATTTAGCGCCGCCCTGCCGTTCAACTCGGCATTATTCAGCATTGTCTTACCCAGAAATGGCTTAAATAACAAAGGGTAAGCTTCGGCCAAGTTTAAATTAGGTAAATCTGCATTCAACTTTGGAATCATGAAAGTTTTAGTATTTACTTGACCACTAAATTTTAAATCACCCACTTTATCCAGCTTCAAGGTCGCATTATCCAGCGTTAGCACATCATCTTTGAAATTACCTGCAGCTTGCAGTTCATGACCACCGTTAGCAAAATACAAAGGCTGCCAAAACATCTCGCCACTTTGCCAGTTAAGCGCACTATTAAAACGCAGTACATTCCCATCTTGCGTGGCTGCAATCGTAAAATAGCCTTTTAATTTTTCGGCCGCGTGCAAACCAGCCTCATCACTAAAACTAGCACCTTGCAGATTTAAATTGGCGACAAAACCTTTGGGTTGTGGTGTAACTTCAAGCGCAAAAGGTAAATTGATACGCGGCGCGATGAATTTTCCATCTTTACAACTCCAGGTATCATGCGCGAGGCTCTTTGGCAGCATGCAATGCATTTGTGCTTTTGCCCATGCTGTGTCGGTGATTTGTTTTAAATCTGTATCAAAGGTTAACGATGGCTGGCTTTGATGATTAAGTTTGCGGTAATCCAGATAAATATTGGCATTGCGCGCCTCTATCGTTTGATACTGCACATGCTCAGCCTTCATCAAAACCGTGGTGTTTGCCTTCAAATCCAGCAAAAGACCGGCTTTGCGGAGCTCTACGCCATTGTAGGTGATAGATTCTGCGGTGATTTTTAAAGCTCCAGCTGCAAGCGCACCTTGCGAAAATGCTAACAAACAAGCAAAAATCGCAAGCCGCAACATGTTTAAGCTGGAAAAACTCCAGTGGATAAGTAACGGTCACCTCGGTCACATACGATACTGACTATCACTGCATTCTCCACTTTTTTAGATAGCTGCAAAGCAGCATAAAGCGCCCCGCCACTAGAGATGCCAGCAAAAATGCCTTCATTGGTTGCAAGTTTTCGAGTGGTATCCTCCGCCTGTTTTTGGCTTACATAAACCAGCTCGTTCACACGCTTGGCATCGTAAATCTTGGGTAGATATTCGACCGGCCATTTACGGATTCCCGGGATTTGACTGCCTTCTTCCGGCTGTACACCGATGATTTTAATATTGGGATTCTGCTCTTTTAAATAACGTGAAACGCCCATAATCGTGCCAGTTGTACCCATGCTGGAAACAAAATGCGTGACTTTGCCATCTGTATCACGCCAGATTTCCGGTCCCGTGCCTTCGTAATGCGCAAGCGGATTGTCGCTGTTTCCAAACTGGTCCAGCACAATGCCTTCGCCTTCCGCTTGCAACTTCATGGCGACGTCACGGGCAAGTTCCATGCTGCCATCCTTTGGCGTCAATACAAGCTCTGCGCCATAAGCTTTCATACTCTGGCGGCGTTCTATACTTTGATTTTCCGGCATTACCAGCACCATTTTATAGCCGCGCATTGCTGCCACCATCGCAAGCGCGATGCCCGTATTGCCGCTCGTCGCTTCAATTAAAGTATCGCCAGGTTTAATGTCGCCACGCCCTTCAGCCCGGGTAATCATGCTGTAGGCTGGCCGATCTTTCACCGAACCGGCAGGATTGTTGCCTTCCAGTTTGAGCAAAATGGTATTGCTGGTATTGCCCGCCATGCGTTGTAGCTTGACCAGCGGCGTATTGCCGACAAAATCGTCCAAGGTTTTATACATAATCTTCTTTATTTTCTATTCAGTTTGTTTTTGAGTTTAGCTTGGCAAGATAAATAGCAAATAAGCCAAAGCCAATAAAGGCGATTAAACCCAGTTGCGGCAATGTCAATCCTAGAAATGTCCAATCAATTGTCGCACAATCGCCAGTACCGCGAAAAATAAGCGTAAATGCTTTTTTAAGCGGAAAGTTCTCAAACATATAGTCAAAACCCACGCCGCAGTCGGCAATCATGCTTTCGCGATGCGCTTGCAGCCACCAGTGGCGAATCGCCACGCCGGTGCCACCAAGCGCAGTTGCTACTTGCAACACCGTCAATAATTTTGAGAGCATAGTGGCAGGCTTTACAAAAGTGTCGATTAAAAACAATATGCCCAGCGACATGAAGATAATGCGCTGAGAGATGCAAAGCGGACATGGCTCGAGCTTGTAAGTGGTTTGTATCCACAAGGCCAAGCCCACCAAACCAAAGCATGTTACAAAACCAACCAAGTAGCCAGCACGGCCAATAAGAAGTTTATTTAGCATATTCATCTTTACCTTATAATCACTAAAAACATTTTAACCTAGATAAACTATTAGGCGAGCAAACTTTGGCAGAAATACCCGTAAATTTAAGTAGCTCAAATTTAGCTCCAAAACACATATTGACAGTGTCGGAACTTAATCGTTTGGCGCGCGAAGTGCTGGAGATGAGTTTTCCGTTATTTTGGATTTCGGGCGAGGTTTCTAACTTTACCCGTGCCGCCAGCGGCCATTGGTATTTTTCGCTAAAAGACCAAACCGCACAGGTCAAATGTGTAATGTTTAAAGGCCGCAATAGTTATGTCGATTTTACCCCGCGCGAAGGCGATAAGATTGAAGCGCGCTGCACGGTGACACTTTATGAAGCACGCGGTGATTTTCAGCTCACAGTTGAGTTTATACAAAAAGCGGGTTTGGGCGCATTGTTTGAAGCATTTGAAAAACTTAAAAACAAGCTTGCCCTGGAAGGCTTATTTGATGAGGCTTCTAAGTATGTTATTCCGAAATTTCCCAGTACCATTGGCATTGTCACCTCTCCTGACGCCGCCGCACTAAGAGACATTCTGGCCACCCTAAAACGCCGCAATCCGAATATTGGCGTGATTATTTACCCAACACCAGTGCAAGGGAAAGGTGCGGCCGAACTGATTGCCAAAGCTATAAACACTGCCAACCAGCGCAATGAGGTTGATACGCTGATTATTTGCCGCGGTGGTGGCAGCATGGAGGATTTGTGGCAGTTTAACGAGGAAATCGTCGCGCGCGCCATTGCCAATTGCACGATTCCGACGATTAGCGGTGTTGGCCATGAAACCGATTTTACCATTTGCGATTTTGTGGCGGATATGCGTGCCGCCACGCCCACCGCCGCCGCGGAGTTAGCTTGCCAAGATATTGTCCATTTAAAAACACGGCTAATGCAATTATCGAGCAGGCTTGGAAGGCGCATGGATACTAGGCTGCAGACCTATGCCCAAATGCTGGATTTTTTAGCACGTAGATTGATTTCACCTGCTCAACAAATTAAACTTAAAACCACACAATTAGAGCAGCTCAAAAACCGCATGGATATTGCCTTTCAGGGTCATCTTCAAACGCATCAGCAACATGTATTGCGTTTAAAAAACAGTCTGGAACAGCTCAACCCTCAGAACGTGCTGGCGCGCGGTTACGCGCTAGTGCATGATGAAGTTGGAAATTTAATTAAAAATGCGCAGCAGCTTAAAATCAATCAATCTGTCAATATTAAATTTGAGCAAGGTGAGGTAAGTGCTGGCATTACTGATATTAAGTAATTTTATTTTCAATGCTTCTTTATGGGAAATATCTCAGAAGTCGCTTGTACGATAGCGACTACGGCCGGATGCTTAAGGCGCCGTTCTGTAGTGATTGCATAAAGCTGCTCTGTTACTGGTTCGATTTGACCTACTTGCATTACCTGATATTGACGGCAAATATAGTCAGCAATTGCTATTGAAGCCGCAAAAAAACCAGCACCTGCTTGACCAAAAGACTTCAGCAACGCTCCATCATCAAATTCTCCAACTATGCGAGGGTATATTTTTTTAGATTCAAACCAAGCAATTAATTTTTTTTGGAAAGTGAAATCTTCACCTGGGAGCAAAAATGGCGCGCCACTTAACATAAATGGAAATGTCGCATTTTGATTTTTTTTAGCATTAGTTTCAATTAAACTTTTTGCTGCAAAAATGGCTAGATTGCTTTCACCCAACAAATGATTATGTGCACGAACATTCAAATTAGGCGGCATGGGTCGATCTGCAATCACCAAATCGAGCTGATTTACTGACATTTCAGAGAGCAAGCTTGCAAGTTTGCCTTCACGACAAATTAAACGTATCGGCTCCTCGATATGCAAAACTGGCTCTATCACACGATAAGCAACTGATTTAGCAACAGAATCTGTAATGCCGATGCGAAATGGGGTACTTTTTTTTACTTGCTGATTTTGCGTTATATCTAACAACTCTCCACCGAGTGTAAATATTTCATCCGCGTAACTAAAAACCCTTCTGCCCATGTCGGTCAACTCTAAACCGCGACCAACTTTGCGAAACAGTTGCACTCCGAGACTATTTTCCAAATCGCCTAGTTGTCCGCTAATTGACTGCGGCGACAAATAAAGTTGCTCGCTTGCCCTCACAATGCTGCCAGTTTTTGCGACCATCCAAAAATAGCGCAAGTGCTTGAAGTTTAAGTTTCCCATTTATATTCCCTCAATGAATAATACATCTAAAATTTGGATGTATTATTCATTAATATTCTGTTTGTTGGAAGTATATTTTCGGCGTAAAGTTGCCACAACTTAAATGCAAAGGAAATGAGATGATGAAAGTTGAAATTGATAACATTGAATCAGTTGAACATATTTTGCAGGGATATTCTGGTAGACGCCTGCAGTACGCAATACGGATGGGCATTTTGCCGACACCAGAAATGCTGAGCCAACTTTTGAATAAAAAAATGAGCACCATAAATAGAATTCCCAAAGCGCAGCCCATAACAAAGGCTAAGCTGGCATCACAAGTTACAAACAAAACTGTTAATAGGGCAAATGCGATGAGACGCAGCGCAACCTTTAGTCAGGTAATGTAAATGTTAGATAACAGGAGAATATGAAAATGGAAACGTGCTAAACCAACACTTTATTTAATGCTAAGTTAATAAAAAAATTAATATTGTTTATATAAAACATAATGTTAAGGAGATTTAAATGAAAACACTGCTATATGGATTAACTACTATTTTGTTGAGCATTTCAGTGCCAGTTTTGGCTGACCCACAAATTGAACATCAACGGAAAACAACTACTGAAGAGATGGAGGCTGCTAAAAAAGCAACCCCTGAAAGAGAAACTCGGCCAGCAGCCACTACAAACCACGAAAAACATTCAATTGAGTCACACAAAGGAAGCATTATCAAAGACCAAAAAAAGACTGCTGATAAAGCGATTACCGATGCAGAAGCTGCCACTCCTGAGGCAGAAGGTCGCCCTGCAGCTACAACAAACCAGAAATAAGTTTTATGCGCTTGGAAAGCTGAGCTCTCAAGCTCAGCTTTTTAATGCAACTTCATTCATACCAAAAGGGGAACAAGATGCAACTTGATATTCAGACAAGAGGGTTTACACTCACTAACGGCATATATAACTACACCAAGCAGCGCATGCAATTTGCTCTGCACCGAAACGACAGTTACATCATGCGCGCGCGCGTGAGGCTTGCAGATATTAATGGGCCGCGCGGTGGGGTTGATAAGCGCTGTCAGATAGAGCTTGCGCTCGCTGGTCAAAGTAACATTGTGATTGAAGATACTGAGGCTGATCTTTATTTTGCAATAGACCGCGCCTGTGAGCGTTGTATGCGAACACTTGCCAGGCGCCTAGAACGCTTGCGTGAACACCCGCATGAAATACTGCCAGTGCAGTAGGGTTTTGATGGTTAGTTTTAAGTATGCTTCTTTAAAGTATAATTTTAGGATTTAGGAATTTATGAAACGAATTTTGTATTTTTTAGCCACCAACGTTGCCATTATGTTGGTACTTTCTGTCTCCATGCGCTTATTAGGTGTGGAGCCATATCTCAATGCCAATGGCTTAGACCTATCTAACCTGTTGGCGTTTGCAGCTATCATGGGTTTTGGTGGTGCTTTCATCTCGCTGGCTATGTCCAAGTGGTCGGCCAAACGCATGTCTGGTGCAGTGGTAATTCAGGAGCCACAATCTCCCACTGAAATATGGTTAGTAAAAACAGTGCGGGCACAGGCAGATATGGTCGGTATCAAAATGCCAGAAGTGGCTGTGTTCGATTCTCCAGAGGTTAATGCATTTGCCACAGGCATGACCAAAAATAGCTCTCTGGTAGCGGTTTCTTCAGGCTTGCTCAACAAAATGAGTAAAGATGAAGCCGAGGCCGTGCTTGCGCACGAAGTGTCGCACATATCCAATGGTGATATGGTAACGCTCACCTTAATTCAAGGTGTAGTAAATACCTTTGTCATGTTCCTCTCGCGTGTGGTTGGCTATGCAGTGGACAAGATTATTTTCAAAACGGAACGAGGCACAGGGCCGGCTTTCTTTGTTTCCATGATAATTGCTGAGCTGGTATTGGGCGTACTGGCTTCTATCATCGTAATGTGGTTTTCACGTCAGCGCGAATTTCGTGCAGATGCAGGTGCGGCTAAATTATCCAGCAGTAAAAAGATGATTGCAGCATTAGAGCGCTTGCAAGCCGAGCATGAACCTTCGGCCTTACCTAAACAAATGGCAGCTTCTGGTATTTCTGGCGGTGGTGCTAGCGGCTTGAAGCGCTTGTTTTCTAGCCACCCCGACCTGAGTGAACGCATTGCTGCATTGCGCAGCCATTCATAAAAATTGAGATGAAAAAATGAAAATAAAACGTGTTGAGTTGTTTCTAGAACATTTTATGTTTGGCAGCCGTTGGCTATTGGTACCGTTTTATATCGGTTTAATTGCTGGCATTGGTTTGTTGTTAGTCAAATTTAGTAAAGCATTCTTTACTTTAATCCCTACGGTATTTGGCGGTGAAGGCGGTGCAGCCCTGCTGGGAGTTCTTACCCTAGTTGACATTACGCTGGTAGCTAATTTATTGCTGATTATCATCTTTGCGGGCTATGAAAACTTCGTTTCAAAAATTGACACAGGCGATAATGAAGACCGCCCGGAATGGATGGGGCATGTTGGATTTTCTGATTTAAAACTTAAGCTCATTGGCTCTATCGTCGCTATTTCAGGGATTGAGTTGCTAAAATACTTTATCAATGTAAAAGAAGTATTGGCAGAGCCAAATGGTAACGATCAATTAGCCTGGCTGATCGGTATTCATTTAACGCTCGTATTTTCAGGTGTAATGTTTGCTTTGATGGATCGTATTGCTTCTGGAAGCCTCACGAGCAAGGATAAATAAGAATTGAATACAATAACACCGCTTAGCCGTCGCATCGTTCCGTGGCTGGCTTTAGTGGGCTTGGCGCTGCTTGCCTTTATGGTGGTCACGCCATTTCTTGCGCCTATCGCTTGGGCAGGCGTGCTAGCTTATGCTTCCTGGCCTGTGGCCACACGCATGCGTCGCTGGTGCAGCGGGCGTGATACGTTGGCGGCAAGCCTTACGACAGCACTGGCAGCATTTACACTTTTTCTGCCTTTGCTTTGGCTGGCCTGGCTGGCGCAGCAGGAAATCAGCAGAGTTTATCCTGCACTTCAGACATTCCTGGCAGCCCCTCCGCCAGTGCCGGAAACGCTGCGAGGCCTGCCATGGCTGGGTGATTGGCTGATACAGCAGCAGGCACATCTTGTTGCTAACCCACAAGAGGTATCTGCTACAGCAAAAGCATGGCTTGCCTCACATGTGAATGATGTCGCCATGCTGGCCGGCGGTGTCGGCAGAAATCTAGTTAAACTGGTATTTGTCGTGGTGATTCTATTTTTCTTCTACCGTGACGGCGCACGCATCGTCCACGAGTTACGCCATGTGCTGGCGAGATTTATTGGCCCTCAGGTGCATGACTATCTGCATGCGGCTGGCACCACCACACGTGCAGTGGTTTACGGTATTCTACTTACTGCTGTAGTGCAAGGCATTGCCGCAGGGCTGGGTTATTGGGTGGCCGGGCTGGCGTCGCCAGTGGTGTTTGGTGTACTGACTGCTATTTTGGCGCTGATTCCATTTGGTACGCCTGTGGCATGGGGTACTGCCGGGCTCTGGCTGTTGTTGCAAGGCGAAACTGGTGCGGCCATTGGTGTCTGGATTTGGGGTGCAGCGGTAGTAAGCCAGCTGGATAACGTGCTGAGGCCTTTGTTTATCAGCAGCGTCAGCCCGATACCCTTCTTGTTGGTACTTTTTGGTGTTCTGGGCGGTCTTTTGGCTTTTGGGCTAGTCGGCCTGTTCGTTGGTCCGATTGTACTGGCTGTCGTCTGGTCGGTATGGCGTGAATGGGCGACACATCTGGAAGATAAAGAAATTTCTGGTTAATTCAGTGGCATTTGTTGGTGAATACAAAATTCGGGCAAGTTTAATCCTAAATTTTCTCGAGTCTAAAAAATGAAAAAAGTAAGGGGAAGTGATGGGTGAGTTGCAATCAATAGGTACCTGGTGGATGTGGGCAGGCTTTGGCATTTTTGTGTTGGCCATGCTGGCAATTGACATGTTTTTACTGGGGCGCCATGGCGCGCAGAAAGTCAGCGCACGTGAAGCACTGATCTGGTCACTGGTGTGGTTTGCCATGGCCATGCTGTTTGGTGCCGCTTTGTGGGGCTGGCTTGATCACACCGCAGGACGCGAGGTGGCGGATGCCAGAGCGATGGAATACTTAACAGGTTACCTGCTGGAAAAAACATTGGCCATGGATAATATTTTTGTCTTTGTCATGTTGTTTTCCTACTTCGCCGTGCCGATTGAATATCAAAAGCGTGTGCTGATATACGGCGTGCTGGGGGCGATTGTACTGCGCGCGTTGATGATATTGCTTGGCGCTTGGCTAATTGCTCAGTTTCACTGGGTGTTGTATATCTTTGGCGCGTTTTTATTGATCACCGGCATCAAGATGTTCATATTTGCTGATCACGAGCCAGATTTGGCCAAAAACCCGCTGCTGAAATGGTTGCGTAATCATGTGCGGATAACTGATAACTATCATGGTGACAAATTCTGGATCTATGAAAAAGGCATTCGCTGGTTTACGCCAATGTTTCTTGTGCTGGTGCTGGTCGAGTTCTCTGATGTTATATTTGCCCTAGACAGCATTCCAGCGATCTTTGCCATTACCAGCGATCCGTTTATCGTATTTACGTCAAACATCTTTGCCATTCTTGGCTTGCGGGCATTGTACTTTCTACTCGCAGATATGGCCGATCGCTTCCATTTGCTCAAATACGGCTTAGCTGTGGTGCTGATGTTTGTCGGTAGCAAAATGCTGATCGTGGACTGGTTCAAGATTCCGGTAGCAGTTTCTTTAGGCGTGGTGGTTGCCGTACTTGGAACCAGTATGTTATTGAGCCTGATTGCCAGCCGTAACCGAAAGCTTAGCTGAAATTAAACAATCAATAATTATAGTCTAGGCTTGGAAAGCTAATGGGTATTGGCTTTCAGGGTCATCATCAAACGCATCAGCAACATGTGTTGTGCTTAAATAAAACAGTCTACCTGCAAAACGTCCTGGCGCGTTGATTCGCGCCAGTACAAACAGAAAATTGCAAAGTCGTACGATTGGCCGGTCAAATTAAACTTACCAATTCATTGCAAATCCGTTTTGCTGAAGGTCAAGCAGTGGCTGAAATCAAACTTATCGAGAAATAAATGACTAGTCTCAGCTAATTATTATGAGCCTTCAACTCCTCTTTAACCTTATCGGTCACTCGAATAGACAATGCAAGATTAGTCAGTGTTGGATTAGCATATCCCCCAGTTGTGAAAACGGCGCTTCCGGCAATAAACAGATTGCTGACTCCGTGAACCCGACAATCGCGGTCCACCACACCATGGCGCGGATCTTCGCTCATGCGTGTCGTACCCATCATATGATGTAACCCTGTAAGCGTTTTCACTGACTCTATCGGCAGCTTAGGCGGCTCATAGCGGCCAAGGCCAGTTTCTACTAATGCTTCAGCCATAATTTCCTGTGCGCGCTGAATGCTTTTAATATCATCCGGATTCCATTTAAAATGGACTTTAATTCTAGGGCAACCTAGTTCATCCTTTTCATCAGTTAACGTTATCCGGTTCTCTGGGTTAGGCGATTGCTCAATCATTGCCAACAGCTCCAAACGGTCATATTTTTTTTCATTATCAGCTGCTTTTGACCAGCCTCCGCGCCCCAAACCCATGAGTACAGGGACGTTATAACGAATCTTGTCATACACTGCTCGAAAGAGACGGTTTCTGCCTCGAAAAATATTGAGCAAATGTCTACCCAAGCCTTTAGGAAAACGTCTGTAATTAAATGTGAAATGAAACTTAAGCGCTGCAACACTGTTCATAGCATCAAGATCCACTTGGCTCCAGCTTGTTGGGAAAAGCATAACTGCAAAATTACGCAATCCTTCCTCACGTATGATTTTCGGTGAAAGGTTGAGCCTGCCTAAAACCGATGCACCATCAATTGCCTGCATGTCATAAAACCCCATCTTATTTATGAGTCTTGGGTCATACGGAATAAAGTTACCGCTTGGAACCAGATTATGGTCCATATAATAACGGCCAACATTATCATGCTGGTTACCTATCCCGTTGGGATGATGTCGTCTTGAACTTAACAGAAGTCGAGGCGTTTGCAACGCATTCGCCGAAATAATAAACTGCTTGGCCTTGAAGTATATTTCTTTTCCGTCGAATGTCCGTACCAATGCGGAATCAATCTTTTTTCCATCCTCGCTTGAAATCAACTCGACAACGGTAGCATGGGAGTAAATAGTGACGTTTTCAGAGCTGGCAATTTGTGCCGGAAAATCTATAGTAAACTTTTTTGTTGGCCCAAAAAGAAACACACTATTAAATACCTTTTCCTTGGGAAGAGAAAGTGGCTTCATCTCGCCTCTGGCCCAATATTCTGTAGAATACTGATAAGGGCCTATCTCACAAACCTCCTGAGCGCGAGCATAGTAAGGATCTAGATCACTTTTCCTGATTGGCCAACCACTATAAGGTAACCCCTCGCGCTGTTCGAAATCAATTGCTTCTAATGGCGTATACCGGTAGCCATATTCATCGTCTGTCATCTGGAGAATCCAGTTATTTGCAGTGCCTCCAATCTGACGTAAATACATTGACTCTAGCGGCTCATACATGTCACCGCTCAAGATACCTTCACTCAAACGATGTACTTGCTTGTCATGCTTATCACCCCCGCTTTCCAGCAAGTTCACACTGATATCTGTGCTAAGAAACTCTCTTGCCAGCGTTGTTCCGGCTGGCCCAGCACCAATAACACAAACATCAGACTCTACAACCTGACTATTTGCAAGTTCACGCGTATCTATTTTCATTTTTCTACATTCCAACTAAAAATAATTCAAAAGTTTGATCTTTTATCATGCTTTTAACAAAAAACTTATTCCCTAAATACTAGCAATCACTTTGTTAACCAGGAATCTGTGAGCCAAAGTTCATTCTATGCTATATTTAGGTTAGTCTTGATAAAAGTTATTTTCAATAGCCTGATAATACTATGCGTTTCAGTATTCATATCGCCTAGCTTTTCCTCAACTGGATTTAATGAAAAAACATCTAACTTTAACTAAAAACATATTGGCTTAGTATTAAAAGTTGGTTGATAATAGCTATTCGTTTTAAGGCCTTTAGTCATGGATAACAATAATACCCATAAAACTGCACTGCATACCATGGCGTTAGCTGCTTTAGGCGTGGTGTTTGGTGATATCGGCACCAGCCCTTTGTATACCATGAAAGAGGTTTTTTCGGTCGGACATCATCCGCTGCTGCTCAACCCAGACAATGTGTACGGTATTTTATCTCTGATTACCTGGGCGCTCATCTTAATCGTTTCAGTCAAATATGTGGCGTTTATTATGCGCGCAGATAACCGCGGCGAAGGCGGTATTATGGCGCTGCTGGCACTGGCCAGCCGCAATGCAGAAGGCAACCGGGTGAAGCAGCGCAACATTATGTATTTGGGTATTTTGGGCGCGTGCATGTTTTATGCTGACGGCATGATTACACCTGCGATTTCCGTTTTATCTGCGGTGGAAGGCCTGGAAGTCGCTGCACCACGCCTTCACAGCGCAATCGTACCGATTACTTTAGTGGTGTTATTTGGCTTATTTTGGGCGCAAAGCAAGGGTACGGAGGTCGTCGGCAGATTTTTCGGACCGGTGATGCTGTTGTGGTTTGGCACTTTAGGCGTACTGGGCGCGATTAATATTGCACACGATGTCACTATTCTGCATGCACTTAACCCTTTTTATGCGGTCGACTTTTTTAGACACCAGCCTTGGATTGCATTTGTAGCATTGGGCGCAGTGGTATTGGCGGTTACGGGAGCTGAGGCCTTGTACGCCGACATGGGACACTTCGGGCGCTTTCCCATACGTCTGGCATGGTTTGGCTTTGTGCTGCCAGCTTTACTGCTGAATTATTTTGGACAAGGCGCACTTATTTTGCACGATGCCAGCGCAATTAAAAACCCATTCTACTTGCTCGCGCCGGAATGGGCATTGTTTCCCCTGATAGGCCTTGCCACCGTAGCCACTGTCATTGCCTCGCAAGCGGTCATTACAGGCGCATTTTCGGTTTCGCGCCAAGCGCTGCAATTGGGTTATATACCGCGCATGCACATACAACACACCTCTGAAAGCACGCAAGGACAGGTATACATGCCACGCGTCAATTGGGGATTAATGATCGCGGTGATGGCGCTGGTGATTGGCTTCCGCAGCTCGGGCAATTTGGCAGCTGCTTATGGCATCGCAGTCACTGGCGACATGGTGATTACCACATTGCTGGCCTCCATCGTATTTATCGAAATTTGGCGTTGGAGCAAGCCAAAAGCCTACTTATTAGTGGGCTTGTTTTTAACTATAGACCTTGCATTCTTTAGCGCTAACGTACTGAAAATTCCAGATGGTGGCTGGGTACCGCTGCTCATCGGCATTTGTATTTTCACAGTGATGCTGACATGGAAAACCGGCCGCTATTTAGTCTATTCGCGCCTAAAGTCTGAAGCGATGGCAATAGAGCCGTTTATTGAGGCGATTGGCGCACATCCGCCGCCACGCGTACCTGGTACGGCATTATTTATGACACCCAACCTGGAGGGCGTGCCGCACGCCATGCTGCACAATTTAAAACATAACAAAGTGCTGCACGAAAAAGTAGTGATTTTGACCGTAAAATTTCTCGACTTTCCGCACACCAACCAAGAGGAGCGCGTCAGTGTAGAAGCGCTGCCTTACGAGTTTTACCGCGTCACCGTGCGCTACGGCTTCAAAGATGAGCCTGATTTGCCGCGAGATCTGATCTTATGCTCTAAGTACGGCCTAGAGATGGATTCCATGGACACTTCCTTCTTCATCGGCAAAGAGATATTATTTGCCAGCCACAAATCTGGCATGGCCTATTGGCGTAAAAAAATCTTTATCGGTTTATTCCGCAGCGCAGAGACAATTACTAATCAATTCAAACTACCACCAAATCGCGTTGTCGAACTGGGCTCGCAGCTAATAATTTAATAAAATACATTTGCATTTAACCTTTTTTACAACTAATGCGTTAAAACAAGTTACTCAGATTTAGTTTTAAGGAAATATCCATGAGAAAACTCTATATTGCTTTATTAACCTCCGTCTCTCTAATCATGAGTGGTTGTGCAACCACCACTAAAGACAGCGTCTCCGGCGTAAATCGCTCTCAATTTATGCTGTTGCCCTCAGGTACTGTTGATAAAATGTCGGCACAAGCATACATGCAAACATTAAAAGAAGCTGAAACCAAAAAAACGCTAAACGCCGATAAAGCGCAATTGGAGCGGGTACGTACTATTTCAAATCGTTTGATTGCACAAGTTGGCGTGTTCCGTCCAGATGCCACAAAGTGGGCATGGGAAGTGAATGTTGAGAAAAATGATCAACTGAACGCCTACTGCATGCCAGGCGGAAAAATTATGGTGCTCTCCGGCATGATGGATAAACTAAAAGCTACCGATGACGAACTAGGCGCAGTGATCGGTCACGAAATTGCGCATGCATTGCGTGAGCATGGTCGCGAGCGCATGTCGCAAGCATATGTGCAACAATTTGGCTTGCAGGCGCTTGCCTCACTTGTGACGGGCTCTGCAGGCGGAGCAGCAGTTCAGGCAGCAGGTATGGGTTCGCAATTATTCTTTGCGTTGCCAAACGGCCGCGAGCAAGAACGCGAGGCTGATAGAATTGGCTTAGAACTCGCAGCTCGCGCTGGCTACAACCCGGATGCAGCAGTGACTTTATGGCAAAAAATGACCGCCAATAGCAAAGGTGCACCACCTGAGTTTTTAAGCACCCACCCGGCGAGTGAAAACCGCATTGCCGATTTGAAAGCTTTGACGCCCAAAGTACGCCCTCTGTATGAGGCCGCCAAAGCCGCCAAATAAATTCTTAGTCCAACTAAAAGCGCGTTTAAATCACGCGCTTTTTTTGGCTAACGCCCAGTTTAAGTTAAAATAGCGGTTTTAATTAATCAACTAAACATCTGAGAGCCACATGGATTCACGTCAAAGTATCATCGAAGCGGCATTTGAAGACCGCGCCAACATCAACCCAAGTAACGCTTCTGGAGAAATCAAATCGGCTGTCAGTTCCATTTTAGCCGATTTGGATGCTGGCAAGCTGCGCGTAGCTTCCCGCATTGGTGACAGCCAACAATGGGAAACACACCAATGGCTGAAAAAAGCCGTTTTGTTGTCATTCCGTCTGGAAGATAACGTGCTGATTGACGGTGGATGCACACAATATTTTGATAAAGTTCCTCCCAAATTTGCAAACTACACCGAAGCAGACTTTAAGGCAGGCGGCTTCCGTGTTGTGCCTAATGCCATGGTCCGCCGCGGTTCCTTCATTGGCAAGAATGCCGTACTTTTACCATCATATGTCAATATTGGCGCCTATGTGGGTGAGGGCACAATGGTGGATACCTGGGCGACTGTCGGATCTTGCGCGCAAATCGGCAAGAACGTGCACCTAAGCGGCGGTGTCGGCATCGGCGGCGTATTAGAGCCTGTGCAGGCAGGACCAACCATTATTGGCGATAATTGCTTCATTGGCGCGCGTTCCGAAGTAGTTGAAGGGGTTGTAGTGGAGGATAACTGCGTAATTTCAATGGGCGTTTATATTGGCCAGAGTACCAAAATTTACGACCGTGAAACAGGTGAAGTATTCTACGGTCGCGTGCCTGCGGGTTCTGTAGTGGTTTCGGGCAACCTGCCGTCTAAAGATGGCGGTTACAGCCTATATTGCGCGGTCATCGTCAAAAAAGTTGATGCCAAAACATTAGGTAAAGTAGGTATTAACGAGTTGTTACGAGGCATTTAACCCTCAATATCACAATTGCAGGTAGCCAATTACCCAATAATGGCTGCCTGCCTTTCATTTCTCCCGCCCTCTGGCTTCAGCAAAACAGTCAGGTTTTAGATACTCCTCTATCGTTTGATCTATTTTTTTCGATAATAAAAAGCATATATCGACTTATCAGTCTTTGTTTTATTATATATAAAATCAATAAGTTAACGACATAGATTGGCATTCAGCCTATTCATTTTCCAAGCATTACATATCAGGCATAAAAATTGCTTTTAAGTATTTAATAATTTTTATTTGCCCATAATTCAATGCATGCTCATTACGATATCTGGCTTCTAATGCTTTCTGTAGCAATTACAGGAATCGCTGGGTTATTCACATTTGACATGGTGGGCCATCTCTATCAAGCAACGCCAAATTCTAGAAAAACTTTACTCCCCTCCTTTTCATTAATCGTTGGCACAGGGCTATGGGCAAACCATTTTCTCACCACCTTGGCTATTCACGGCACAAATGAACTCGGATACGCGCCCATCATGCACTTATTTGGCTGGTTTTTTGCAGTGATTACCGGCTTTCTCATACTAAAACTCGCAAGTAAGCCTTATTTTAATTTTCCCGCATTTATTAACGGCAGTATCGCATGCAGCATTTGCATATTTGCTCTGTATTTTAGCTGTTTAAGCGGGATGCATAGTACCGACAGGATTACATTAATACCTGAAATGATCTTCCCCGCTATCCTTTTATCTGCTTTTGTTGCATTCATGACCAGCCTGCTTCTGTTTTGGGCAAAGGGTTATGTTGGCAAACATCCGATGATAGTAAAAATAATCTTTGCTTTTTTAATTGCAGGTTTGGTATCAGTCACGCACCTTACGTTAAACAATGCCACCATCATCGACATCAATCTTCTAGATGGATCTTCTGAAACTACAAAACTAGCCGGCTTTACGATCGCACTATCCGTTCTATGCTTGTTCTTAATGGCATTCCTGATGATGCTTTTTTTTGAAAGGCATGGATATAAGATGTTTAATTTCGATTTACTCGAAGTTAAAAAAGGATCGGCCAAAAGCTTACATGCAACGGTGGACAGCTTAACCAATTTACCTAATCGTTTAGGGCTTCAGGATAACTTGAATAATGCCATTAGCCGTAGTGAGCGCTCTTTCAAAACAATTGCTTTGGCCTATATCGATCTGGATCATTTTAAACCTATTAACGACAATTACGGGCATCACGTTGGTGATATCGTATTAGCCTCTGCAGCTAACAGATTAAGTGCCGCTATTCGTGGTTGTGACTCATTAGCACGCATCGGCGGTGATGAGTTTGTCGCTATCATCGAAGGCATTAAATCCAACGAAGATATCATTCCTATCGTAGAGCGTATGGTGAACTCAATTCGAGAACCTTTTTTAATCGACAGGCAAAAAATCGAGATCTCCTGTTCAGTAGGCATTGCCATTTACCCTGGCGATGGCGATACAGAAAAATTGATGGTTTGTGCGGACAATGCCATGTATAAAGCCAAAAAAAGCGGCAAAAATCAATATAAATTTTACGATGTTGAAATCGAATCTTCAATTGATCAATTGCTAGAAATGCAAAATGACTTACTTATTGCAATCGACAAAAAAGAGTTTAGTCTAGCGTTTCAACCTAAACTATGCTGTAAAACACAAGCAATAGTGGGTGCTGAGGCGCTGATTCATTGGCATCATCCCTCAAAAGGATTTATTGATCCTGAATATTTCATCCCTACAGCAGAGCATCTAGGCTTAATAAGTCAAATAAATGACTGGATGATAGAAGAAGCCTGTAAAACCATTTATCGCGCGAAAGATTTAGATATTGATTTAAATCTTGCCATCGATTTATCGCAGCAGCAATTCCGCAATATACATTTGGTAAAAGAGACTATTAAGCGCTTCGATAACTACGGTGTGCCGGCACAGAATCTGACCGTCGAAATAAAAGAAACTTCTGTCATGAATGATGTTCAATTCAAACGCTTACTGGCTCAATTTAAGGCAGCAAACATTAAAATAGCTTTGGATGATTTTGGTTTTCACCCTTTCACTTTAGCTTCCCTCCAAGATTTAAAAGTGGATGAGATTAAGCTCAATAAAGCCTGCATCTCAAATATAGACAAGGACAACTCATCTAAAAACTTTGCAGGAGCAATTATTCACCTCGCCCAAACACTCAATTTTAACGTAGTTGCTGATGGTGTCGAGACTGAGTCTATGCGACAAATCCTTACCGATTTAGGCTGCAATCACATGCAAGGCTATTTGAACACAAAGCCAATTGCGGAAGCTAAATTATTTAATTTGCTCAAAAAACATGACCTTGATCATCAATTAAAAAATCAATCATCTGAATCTACATTCCAAGAAGTATCTAGTTAGTTATAACTTTGGCTAGAACATAAAATCACATTCTGCTGTTAAAATGTGATTATGGTATATGCGTTAAAACTATATGGAATCCCCAATTGCAATACGGTTAAAAATGCCCGTGATTGGCTTATGAATCATCGTATTGCTTATGAATTTCACGACTTTAAAAAACAACGCGTGTCGCAACAATTGCTCGAGAATTGGCTTACTCAATTGCCACACGAAAAACTCATCAATCGTGCAGGGCTTACTTGGCGTGGCCTGGATGAGCATACCAAAGAAGGTATTACTGATAACACTGCAGCCATCGCCTTGATGCAAGAAAAAACTTCCGTGATAAAACGTCCGGTGCTCGTAAAAGACGGTAGAATTTTATGTCTGGGTTTTGACGAAGCAACCTACAAAGAATTATTAAAATGAGTAAAACATTAGAATTAGCCATCGATTTACTGAAACGCCGCTCAAACACGCCTGAAGATGCTGGTTGCCAAGAAGTGATGATTAAACGCCTTGAGCCACTCGGTTTCAAGATTGAGCGCATGCGCTTTGGTAATGTCGATAACTTCTACGCGCGGCGCGGAACTGCCTCGCCCATCATTGTATTTGCTGGCCACACCGATGTCGTGCCAACCGGCCCACTGGATAAATGGCACACACCTCCGTTTGAGCCAACCATCAAAGATGGCATACTATATGCCCGCGGCGCGGCAGACATGAAAACCTCGCTCGCTGCATTTATTACCAGCATCGAGGAGTTTATTGCCGAAAACCCGGATCATAAAGGCTCCATTGGGTTATTGATTACTTCAGATGAAGAGGGTGTAGCGGTAGATGGCACTGTAAAAGTCGTCAAAGCACTTAAAGCCCGCGGCGAATTGATGGATTACTGCATCGTTGGCGAACCCACCAGCAACAAAGTGGTAGGTGATATGATTAAAAACGGACGTCGCGGCTCGCTCTCTGGGAAGCTTACCGTTATTGGCTTACAGGGTCATATTGCATATCCGCATCTGGTTAAAAATCCTATCCATATGGTTGCTCCAGCGATTAAAGACATGGTAGAAACTGTGTGGGATAATGGCAACGAATACTTCCCACCAACCAGCTGGCAAATTTCGAATATGAATAGCGGCACAGGTGCCACTAACGTAGTGCCGGGCGAAGTGGAGATTTTGTTTAACTTTAGATTTTGCCCCGAGCTCAATGGTGCAGGTAGTACCGAAACCAACCTAAAAGAACGTGTACACGCGATTTTAGATAGATATGGCTTGGAATATACGCTTGAATGGGAATATTCACCGCCTTATATCACGCCGCGCGGCAACTTGGTGGAAGCTATTTCCAGAGCGATCGAGAAATCCTATGGCGTTTCCCCTGAATTATCAACCACAGGTGGTACTTCAGATGGGCGTTTTATTGCAGATATTTGCAAGCAAGTCATTGAATTTGGCCCGCTTAATAAAACAATCCACAAACTGAATGAATGTGTGGGTGTGGCAGATATCGAACCGCTTAAAGAAACCTATAAACTCACCATGAAAAAATTGCTCAAATGATGCACCACCCTCGCTTGAGCGAAGAACTATTCACCATTCGTGACTGGCTGCGCTTTACCGTGAGCCAATTCGAAGCTTCAGACATATTTTTTGGGCATGGCACCGACAACAGCTATGATGAAGCAGTGTGGCTCGTGATGAGCGCCTTGCACTTGCCACACGATACACTGCATAATTTTTTAGACGCGGTGATTACCGAAGCTGAACGTAAACATCTTGCACAATTAATTGAACAGCGCATCACAAAACGTACGCCAACCGCCTATCTGGTGCGCGAGGCATGGCTGCGCGGCTTTAAATTTTATGTTGATGAGCGCGTCATTGTGCCACGCTCTTTTATCGCTGAGTTACTTGTTGATGGTTTGCAACCATGGATCGAGTATCCAGAAATGGTGGAAAGCTCAGCAGATATCTGTACAGGAAGTGGCTGCTTGGGCATTTTGTTGGCAAATGCGTTCCCTAATGCGGCGATTGACGTTGTGGATATATCACCCGATGCGATTGCAGTAGCCAACATCAACATCGCCAATTATGGCTTGCAGGAGCAAATCACAGCCATCCAGTCCGATATGTTTTCCGCCTTAACAGGCAAAAAATATGATCTGATTATCAGCAATCCACCCTATGTGGACGCGCCTAGCATGACACAGCTACCTGCAGAATATCGTAATGAGCCGCAACTTGCATTAGGCAGTGGCAAAGCCGGCCTAGATCATACACACACGATCCTGCGGGAAGCCGCTAATTACCTAAATGATGGTGGGATCCTAGTGGTAGAAATCGGCCACAACCGTGACGCTTTATTGGAGGCCTACCCAAAGCTGCCTTTTACCTGGCTAGAGGTGGAATCCGGCAATGAATTTGTATTTCTACTCACTAAAGAGCAATTAACCAAATGAAGTAAATTATTTTGGTACCGGCTATTTTGCTGGCAGCATGCTCGCAAGCCACGCCCAGCAAGCCAATTGAGGCATCGCCGCCCGCAGAAAATCAAGTGATGTGTACACAGGATGCCAAGCAATGTCCCGATGGCACATGGGTTGGGCGCAGCGGCCCGAAGTGTGAATTTATCTGTAAGTAAACCAGTGTGAATAAATTAGCCGCGGCCGCGATTTCTATCGCTTTTATGCTGCATTCTTGGTGCGCTTAAATCACTGTTCTGCCGCACACGCCGCTTTGTGTTTGGCTTAGGTGCTGACTTTTTATACATACCCTGAGAACCAATATCCGTGCGGCTTCCAGGCACGTTATTTTCAGTTTTGTTTTGAGGTTTTCTTTGACCTGAGTCTCCTTGACTAACGTTTCTTTGATTTGGGTCTCTATCTAAAACACTCACTCTTTGCTTGCGCAATTTCGGAACAAACACCGCCGTGGCTTTATCTTTTTCGCGCTGAGAGAGCTGTTTCATCGGTGTTTTTGGCACAGGTAATCCAGCCCATTCCAGCAAATCCACCACTTGTTTTGGCTCTAACTTAAGCATCGTCCCGCGTTTCACGCGTGGCGGCAAATTCACAGGGCCAAAGCGTACGCGCATCAGGCGGCTCACCGGCAGATGAAACGCCTCAAACAGCCGCCGCACCTCTCGATTGCGGCCTTCTTTAATGGTGACTTGATACCACTTATTCGCGCCCTCACCGCCAGTCGGATGGATGCTGTTAAAGCTCGCTATGCCGTCTTCCAGCTCGATGCCCTGTGTGAGCTGTAGCATTTGACCTTCGGTCAGCTCGCCCAAAATGCGCACCGCGTATTCGCGCTCTACCTCATAACGCGGATGCATAAACCGGTTCGCCAATTCGCCCGAATTAGTGAATATCAGCAAGCCACTAGTATTCATGTCCAGCCGTCCGATAGCTATCCATTTTCCTTGCTTGATGCGTGGAAGTTTATCAAACACGCTGGCTCGGCCTTCCGGGTCATCCTGGCTGACGATTTCACCTTCTGGTTTATGGTAAATCAATACTTGCGGCAACTCGGCCTCAAACGGCAAACGCAATGGACGGCTATCCAGGCGCACCACATCATGTTGTGTCACGGCTGCACCCACTTTGGCGGTTTCACCATTGATGGTGATACGGCCAGTGGCAATCAGCTCTTCCATATCGCGGCGAGAGCCTAAGCCAGCCAGCGCTAACAACTTGTGTAAACGCTGCGTAGGCTCCGGAGGCGCATCAGAACCGCCTTCTAATTTGGTGAAGTTGGTTTTTGGTCGGCGTGGAATTGCCTGAGGGTCGCGTTGTTGTTTAAATGGGCGTGCCATATTGAACTTTGAATAGCTAAAGGAGTGATTTTACAGCAGTTACAGATAAACTTTTAATTATCTAGCGGAATTTCACTTTGGGCAAAATCATCCATCGGAGGCAATTCTGCTAATGAACGTAAATTAAGGTCGTCCAGAAAGTGTTTGGTCGTAGCATATAATGATGGACGGCCAGGCACCTCGCGCTGCCCGACAACATCAATCCAGTCGCGCTCCTGCAATTGGCGCATCACGTTCGGGTTAACTGCAACGCCACGAATTTGCTCAATATCCCCGCGCGTCACCGGTTGGCGGTAAGCGATGATCGCTAAAGTTTCCATCACGGCTCGGCTGTATTTTGGCTGACGTTCCGGGTTCAGGCGCGCGATGTATTCGCTAAATTGCGACTTGGCCTGAAAGCGGTAACCTGTGGCTACTTGCACCAATTCCAGCGTCTTTTCTGCCCAATCGGTTTTAAGTTCATCCAGCAACATGCGCAAAGTTGTGCGCTCCATGCGGCCGACAAATAGTTTCAACATATCGTCCAAACTCAATGGCTGCCCTGCTGTAAGTAACGCAGCCTCAAGCACTTGTTTCATTTCAATGATATTTTCTGGTTCTTTCATATTCATTCACTAGCATTCGCTTGCAGATAAATCGGCGAAAACGCTTGTTGCTGCGTAATGCGGATTAGACCTTCTTTAGCCAGTTCTAAAATCGCTAAAAAATTCACCACAAGTTTCGCCAGACCCTCGGTCGTCATGTCAAATAACTGTGAAAACTCTACCATGCCATCGCTCTTTAAGCGGCGCAGAATCTGGCTCATATGCTCACGCACCGAGAGTTCTGCCTTGCCAATTTTGTGATGCGAATTCAATTTTGCACGCTTCAGCACATTGCGCCAGGCTTCGACCAATTCATCCAGACTCACTTCGGGTGGTTTGGTTTCGATAATATGCTGATAATAGGCAGCCGCAACGCTAATATCTACGCCTACTTGCGGCATGGCATCCAAACGCGCGGCAGCGAGCTTAATCGCCTCGTACTCCATCAAACGGCGCACCAACTCGGCTCGCGGGTCGTCCTCTTCGGTAATTTCAGCAGGTTTTGGCAGTAACATCCGCGATTTAATCTCAATCAACATCGCTGACATCAGCAAATAGTCGGCCGCCAGTTCCAGCTTAATCGCCTTCATCTTCTCGACGTACACCATATACTGCGCAGTGAGTTCCGCCATGGGAATATCGAGAATATCCAGATTGTGCTTACGGATGAGGTAAAGCAGCAAGTCCAGCGGACCTTCAAACGCTTCTAGATACACCTCCAGCGCATCGGGTGGAATGTATAAATCCTGCGGCAACTCATTGAGCAGCTCGCCTTTGATTTTGATTTCTGAATTAAGCTGCGTTAACACTAATGCCCTACCGTTTTAGAAAAAACGTTAATCACCATCGCACCCGCGATAATTAAACCCATCCCTATTATGGCGGGCATATCCAGCGTTTGGCGATACACCACCCAGCCGATAATAGAAACCAGCACAATGCCCATGCCAGACCAAATGGCGTACATAATGCCCACCGGCAACACGCGCATGCTCAAGGCCATAAAATAAAACGCAGTGCCGTAACCCATCACCACAATCAAGGATGGCCACAGTCGCGTAAACTCGTTAGAGGCTTTGAGCGCAGTGGTGCCAATCACTTCTGCGACAATCGCAATGGCAAGCGCTAACCAGTGATTCATAGTTTCCCTTTTTAAAGCAGATGCTCTGCAACCATTATGAATGTTGGCTTGCAGAGCGCTAGCCGCAAAACTCTTTAGCTGTAACTCAACCCCATCGCATCACGTACATCGCGCATGGTCTCACGCGCGAGTTTGCGGGCTTTTTCACAACCATCGGCGACGATATTTTTGACCAGCGTGGGATCTTCGGCATACTGCGCGGCGCGTTCCTGAATCGGTTTCAGTTCTTTCAGTACGCCGTCAATCACCGGTTGCTTGCACTCGATACAGCCAATCGATGCGCCTTTGCATCCCATTTGCACCCAGTCTTGCGTCGTCGTATCAGAATAGATTTCATGTAATTGCCATACCGGACATTTGGCCGGATCGCCCGGATCGTTGCGGCGAATGCGGGCTGGATCAGTTGGCATGGTTTTGATTTTTTTAGCAATGGCTTCAGGCTCTTCACGCAATGAAATAGTGTTGTTGTATGATTTAGACATTTTTTGGCCGTCTAAACCCGGCATTTTTGAAGCAGGTGTGAGTTTGTATTCAGGCTCGACTAAAATGATTTTGCCACCGCCCTCAAGGTAGCCCAACAAGCGCTCTTTATCGCCCATGCTCATGCCTTGCTGCTCTTCAATCATAGCGCGCGCTGCTTCCAGAGCTTCTTCATCGCCACCTTGCTGGTAGGCGTTGCGCATTTCTTCATACAGCGCACCGCGTTTGTTACCCAGCTTCTTAATTGCGGCTTCGGCTTTTTCTTCAAAGCCTTTTTCTTTGCCGTAGATGTGGTTAAAACGGCGCGCGATTTCACGGGTAAACTCGATATGGGGAATTTGGTCTTCTCCCACCGGCACTTGTGTGGCTTTGTAGATGAGGATGTCTGCGCTTTGCAGTAGCGGATAACCTAAAAAGCCATAAGTAGATAAATCTTTACTAGATAGTTTTTCTTGCTGATCTTTGTAAGTCGGCACACGTTCCAGCCAGCTCAACGGGGTAATCATACTTAGCAAGGTATGCAGCTCAGCGTGTTCCGGCACGCGGCTTTGAATAAAAATGGTTGCGTTAGCTGGATCCACACCAGCTGCCAGCCAGTCAATCACCATTTCCCAAACGCTATCTTCAATAATTTCCGGCGTATCGTAATGTGTGGTCAGCGCATGCCAGTCGGCGACAAAAAAGAAGCATTCATGCTCGTGCTGAAGCTTGATCCAGTTTTTTAAAACACCATTGTAATGCCCAAGATGCAGGTTGCCTGTTGGGCGCATGCCCGATAAAACGCGTTCGATTGCCATGAAGTAATAAAGCCTTAAATTGAGTTCATCCTTATTATAGCAAGTTAAACTAAACTAAAAATTACGCGATATGCAAATTCAATAAACGGGCCTAAAATCATAGCTAAAACCCCTGTAAAGAGCAGTGCGACTAAAATAATGAAACCATAACGCTCTAATTGAGCAAATGGCTGCGCCAAATGGTTTGGCAATAAACTCACAGCGATGCGCCCACCATCCAGTGGAGGTAAAGGCAGTAAATTCAGCACCATTAGCACGATGTTTATTGACACACCCGCTCTGCCCATCATTTCCATTGGAACAGCAAACGCCTGAGCGGCAGGCGAGAATTTAATGACTAATGCCCAAAATATCGCCATCACAAAATTAGAAGCAGGCCCTGCCGCTGCAACCCAAAGCATATCTTTTTTAGGATTGCGCAAATTGGCAAAATTCACCGGCACCGGCTTAGCCCAACCAAACAAAATACCGCCCAACATTACGGTAAGCGCGGGTAATAAAATCGTGCCAAATAGATCAATATGCTTAAGCGGATTTAAGCTAATGCGTCCTAATCGTTCTGCAGTTAAATCACCAAAATATTTTGCCGCATAACCATGCGCCGCTTCGTGTACAGTAATCGCGAATAATATCGGCAGTGCGTAAATAGCAATTTTTTGTATTATATTGAGTTCCATTTTTTCTTTCTAAAATTATTAAAGCCCAAACGGCGATGCGTCTGCAGTACCTTGTCGGATCAATACCGGAATCTCTCCCGTCAAGTCTATCACGGTGGTTGCACCGGCATGATGAATAGCGGAATCAATCACCAAATCTACCTGATGCTCTAATCTCTCGCGAATTTCCCATGCCATGGTCATCGGCTCTTCCTCGCCTGCGATATGTAAAGTCATACTCAACAGCGGCTCACCAAGCTCATCCAGTAGCGCCTGCACCACCGCATGGTCCGGCACACGAATGCCTACTGCACTTCGCTTGGGATGCTGCAGTCGGCGCGGCACTTCGCGCGTCGCTTTTAAAATGTAGGTATAAGCACCGGGTGTATTGGCCTTAAGCAGACGAAACTGGGTATTATCCACCTGTGCATATGTTGCAAGCTCACTCAAATTACGGCAAACCAACGTAAAAAGATGGCTTTCGTCTACACCGCGTATCCGGCGAATTCTATCTTGTGCATCCTTAAAGCCTGTGATACAACCCAGGGCGTAGCTAGAGTCTGTCGGATAAGCAATCACTCCGCCTTCACGCAGAATTTCCACCGCATGCTTAATCAGTCTCGTTTGCGGGTTTTCGGCATTAATGACAAAGTATTGCGCCATTTAGCTTAGATGCTGGGCTTCTTCCCAATCATCCCACACAGGCACGCAGCCTGCCGGCAACTCTGGCACACAACCCATCGACATGTAGGATAAGCCCGGCCCATGATAATCCGAGCCAATTGAGCATTTTAGGCTGAAGCGATGCGCCATTTTGGCAAATTGTTGATATTGCGGCGGCGTGTGACTACCTGTTACCACTTCAATCGCCGCCCCACCATAGCTTCTGAATTCGTGCATCAATAACAGCATGTTAATAGCACCCAGATCATAACGCCCCGGATGCGCTATTACCGCGCTGCCACCGCTAGCCCTAATCAAGCTGACGGCTTCTTCTAGGTTCATCCATTGATGATCAACAAAGCCAGGCTTGCCTTTGACAAGATATTTTTTGAATACTGATTTAACATCCTTAACATGACCATTTTGCACCAGAAATTGCGCAAAATGACTTCGCGTCAGGATACTTTGTTTAGCAATTGCCTTAGCGCCTTCATATGCTCCATCAATACCTACTTTAGCCAATCCTGACGCCATTTCTTGCGCACGCTCATCACGCCCGATACGCACCTTGTCCAGCGCACTTTTTAAAGCTGGATTTTCGGAATCAATTTTCAACCCTACAATATGTAGCGTGCGTCTTTTCCAGGTAACAGATATTTCCACCCCATTCACAAATTGCACACCATGCTGGGGAGCTGCCTCCCGCGCTGCTTCCAGCCCACTTACATCATCATGATCTGTAAGCGCCAAAACTTTTACGCCGCTTTTTGCGGCGTGCGCGACCAAATCCTGCGGTGATAACAATCCATCAGAAATTGTGGAATGACAATGTAAATCAATCTGTGCAGCCATAAAGAATTTATGTAATCAATGTTTTGCAATCAAAGTCAAATCATAGCAAAATACCGTCTTTACTGATAGTTACGCTTTTACCATCCCGTCTAATATTCTCTTAATTAGGGCCACATGAAATTTTTATTTGATTTATTTCCGGTGATTTTATTTTTTGTAGGCTTTAAGCTCTACGGGATTTTCATCGCAACGGCGGTTGCTATTCTCGCTACAATCGCACAGATTATTTACAGTAAGATCCGCCATGGCAAGATAGAAAAAATGCTGCTGGTAAACGGCGCCATTATTAGCGTATTGGGAGGTATTACACTTTTGCTGCACGATAAAACCTATATTATGTGGAAGCCTACAGTGCTGTATTGGCTTCTTGCTGCGATTCTATTGATTTCCAACCTGGTTTTTAAAAAGAATTTTATCCAGCAAATGATGGGGAAAATGCTCAATCCTCCAGCCGTTATCTGGAATAAGCTAAATATGATCTGGGTGATTTTTTTAATACTGCTGGGCTTTTTAAATTTATATGTCGCGTTTAATTTCAGCTTGGATACCTGGGTGAATTTCAAACTGTTTGGCGTCACCGCCATGTTGTTTGTGTTTGTCATTGCCCAGACACTGTTATTAAAAGATTATTTAATTGAATCGGTGGATGAAGGCAAATAAACATGTTATATACGATTATTGCAGATGATGTACCAAATAGCCTTGAGAAGCGCATGGCTGCTAGACCTACCCATCTGGCGCGGCTTACAGAACTGCAAAATCAGGGACGCCTTTTATTGGCCGGTCCTTTTCCGGCGATTGACAGTGTAGACCCGGGCCCTGCAGGCTTTAGCGGCAGTCTTATTGTGGCAGAGTTTAACGACTTAGACTCTGCAATACGCTGGGCGGAAGCCGATCCTTTTGTCTCAGCGGGAGTGTATGCCAATGTTGTGGTGAAACCTTTTCGCAAAACGCTACCCTAAGCACAGGATGAATCTAGCCGAAACGATAAAAACGAGATTAGCCATCCTTGAGCCGCTAAGCCTTGAAATACAAGATGATAGTGCGCTGCATGCAGGTCACAAAGGTAATGGGGGTGGTGGACATTTCAGGATAAAAATAGTAAGCTCTCATTTTTCACAAAAATCGCAGATAATGCGGCATCGATTAATTTATCAAGCATTGACTGACTTAATGCCGCAACAAATTCATGCAATAAGCATATTTGCAATTTCGCCAGACGATCCCATTTAACTCATATCTTAATAAAATCAGGATTAAATTTTTTATTTCAAGGATTTCTTATGAAAATCAACCAAATATTTGTAGCTATCGCAACATTCTCTACTTTAGCATTTACGCCGGCACTATATGCTGCAGACTCAGTTGCTACTGTAAACGGCAAGACCATTAAGCAAAGCTGGGTAGATTACATCACCAAAGATGCACTTGCGCGCGGTCAAAAACAATCTGATGGTTTAAAAAATGCCATTATTAACGAACTGGTAGGCACTGAATTGGCTTACCAAGAAGCAATTAAAAATGGTATTGATAAACAGCCTGATTTTATCATTGCGGAAGAACTCGGACACCGTAAATTGGTTGTCAATGCATTTCTGGCTGATTTCATGAAAAAGAATCCTGTGACTGAAGCTGATAAAAAAGATGCATATGAACAATATAAAAAAGAACTGGGCGACAAGGAATACAGTGCACGTCATATTTTGGTAAAAACAGAAACTGAGGCCAAAGACATTATGGCTCAAATCAAAAAGGGCAGTGACTTTGCCAAACTTGCAAAAGAAAAATCACTTGACCCTGGCTCAAAAGAAAAAGGTGGCGATTTAGGCTGGTTTTCACCAGCAGGCATGGTGAAACCATTCAGTGAGGCAGTCGTTGGTCTGAAAAAGGGAGAGATCACAGCTGCACCAGTGCAAACTCAATTTGGCTGGCATGTAATTAAATTGGTGGATACTCGTGCTACGCAAGTGCCTGCATACGATAAAGTTAAAAGTGGCTTAGAGCGTACCTTGCAACAGCGTAAACTTGAAAAAATGATGTTAGATTTAAAAGCTAAAGCAAAAATCGACGTACCCGGCGTGACATCCGCTAAATAAACTAGCCTTTGCGCAATAAAAAGCCTGCGAAAGCAGGCTTTTTTGCTTATTCGTTGACTTTTTATTGCATTGTGCAATAATTAAGAATAATTATCATTTAGATTAATATGGCCAACATGACTATTTTGAGCAATTTAAACCCTGGCGAACACGGCGTTATTCATGCAATACATGCGGAACAAGCCCTGCATCAACGCCTGAATGCGATGGGATTTAGAATTGGTAAAAAAATAGAACTGATACGACGCGCCAGTTTTAATGGTCCGTTACACGTCCGCATTGGCGCAACGGACATTATTTTGCGCGGTGTCGAAGCACAACGCATTCAACTCAACGCTGCTTAAACTGCAGCCAGCATCCAATGAAACGTATCGCTCTGCTTGGCATGCCCAACACGGGCAAATCCACCCTATTCAATCGCTTAAGCGGCGCTTCGGCACGCGTCGGCAATTGGCCAGGCATCACCGTAGATTTGATGAGCGCCAAGATATTAATCGGCGGGCACATTGCTGAACTGATTGATTTACCCGGTCTGTATGATTTACATGGATTTTCGGATGATGAGCAGGTGGTGCGCCACTTTCTAAGTAGCAATCCGATAGATTTAGCCATGATTGTACTTAATAGCTCCCAAATCGATCGTCAATTGTCACTTGCTTTACAACTTAAAAACCTCGAATTGCCGGCAATTTTATTGCTTAACATGCAAGATGAAGCCAAGCGCGCAGGCATCACCATTGATACCGAAGCCATGTCCAGGCAACTTGGCCTGCCAGTCCTGCCAATCAGTGCCAAATATGGCGACGGCTGCCCACAAGCGCTACAAGCAGCTGCTAAGCTAATGGAAGAAAAACCCAGTCGCGTTTTGCCTGAAAGCATTGCATCCATGCTTGAAGCAGATGTTCAGATCGAGCAAGACATGCTTGATATTGTTAAAAAAACCGTGCAAATGCCTACCCAGCTTGCCGACAAAACTACTGATAACATCGACAAAGTATTACTGCACCCTTGGCTAGGTTTGCCGATATTTTTCGCAGCCATGTTTTTGCTGTTTCAATTTATTTTCACTGCTGGCAAACCCCTTCAAGACGGCATGGCGTGGCTACTGGGTTTGTTGCGCACCAGCGTTCTCGAGCCGATATTTGCAGGTTTACCGGTATGGCTGAACGGCCTGCTGCTGGATGGTATCTTTAATGGCATTAGCACCGTGGCAGCCTTCGTACCGATTATCGTACTGTTCTTTTTGGTGATGAGCATGGTGGAAGACAGCGGCTATCTGTCACGCGCTGCTTTTCTGATGGATGCATTGATGGCCAAAATTGGTCTCGACGGTCGTGGTTTTGTCATGGTGCTAATGGGCTTTGGCTGTAACGTGCCGGCGCTCATGGGAACGCGCGTGATGCGTAGCCGCCCCATGCGCTTGTTAACCATGCTGATCATTCCGCTCTCACTTTGCTCTGCCAGATTGCAAGTGTTTTTATTCTTGATAGCCTCGCTTTTTGTAGCCGATCAAGCGCCCTACATTTTATTTGTGCTCTACATGGTTAGCTTTTTCACTATCTTTTTAACAGCAGTTTTATTTAAAGGTCAATACGAAAGCGCGGAGCCTTTCATTTTGGAACTACCTCCCTATCGCTTCCCAACTCCTCGTCAGATATGGCTGCGCGGCTGGCAAGAGGTCAAATATTTTTTAAATCGCGCCACTAAATTCATCGTGATCGGCGTCGTGATGGTATGGGTGCTCACCAACTATCCAACTGATGTTGCACCCGCCAGTGCCGGCACGCTTGCTGGACAAATTGGCATGCTATTCTCGCCAATACTTGATCCTATCGGTATTGACTCACAGCTTGCTATTGCCCTGATATTTGGCTTTGTAGCAAAAGAAATTGTTATTGGCTCACTCGCAGTGATTTATGGCCTGCAAGGCGATGCGCTAAGCCACCAAATCTCCATGAACATTGACTGGGTACAAGGCATGAGTTTTATGCTGTTTACACTCATTTATACACCTTGCTTATCTACAATTGCCACGCTCAAAAGCGAATCGAAAAGCAGCAAATTTATGTGGCTATCAATTGTGTGGTCGCTATGCTTAGCGTGGGTGATCAGTTTTATTTTTTATCAAGGTGCACGGGCACTGGGGTTTTAGACAACATCATATTGATTCAAAATAAATATGGCTAAATCATGTTGTGATAATGGATGTAATATAGAAAAAATACTAACTGCTCGCTACCGTAAAGCACTTTGGATAGCGCTAGCAATTAACCTCGCTATGTTCTTTGTTGAAGTGTTAGGCGGATTTAGCTCTGGCTCCGTATCACTGATGGCCGATGCTATCGATTTCTTTGGCGATGCCGCTAATTACGGAATCTCTTTAGCAGCACTCTCCATGGGCTTACTTTGGCGTGCGCGTGCCGCTGCACTTAAAGGCTTAACTATGGGCGGGTTTGGTATATTCGTACTTGCAAAAGCCTTATGGACATTTAAAACAGGTGCCACACCGGAACCATTCACAATGGGCGCGATTGGCGCAATAGCATTGGTAGCCAACACCAGCGTTGCCCTCATGCTCTTCAAATTTCGCGAGGGTGATGCCAATATGCGCTCTGTTTGGCTATGTAGCCGAAACGATGCGATTGGTAATGTGGCGGTTATGCTTGCTGCATTTGGTGTTTTTGGCAGCGGCAGCGCGTGGCCAGATTTGCTAGTTGCTATAATCATGGCTGGATTAAGCCTTTCAGCTGCAGCGCATATTTTAAAGCGTGCATTTATCGAGCTTAAAGCAACTAAAGATTAATTAATGGATTTGTAAGAACTGCCAGCAAGCTTTCTGTTAAAATACGGCATAAATACACTAATTTTTAGCCGTTACATCGCCCATGCCAAGCACCCAATTTTTAAGCCTTCGCGGCAGCCCAGCTTTATCTCAGTTCCGTCTTGATAAACTATACGCATCCTTAAAAGAATCCGCCCCCAACATTGCACATATTTATGCAGAATTTGTACATTTTGCGTTTAGCGAAACTGCACTCAACGAAAACCAACAAAGCACCTTAAAACAAATTTTAACCTATGGCCCACAAGCTAATGTGGAAGCGCCTTCTGGAGCATTATTTTTAGTGATTCCACGTATTGGGACGATTTCACCTTGGGCTTCGCGTGCGACAGACATTGCTAAAAACTGTGGTCTGGGTTCTATTTTTCGAATTGAGCGCGGCATAGCATTTTACATTTCTACACAAAACGGCAAGCCTTTGAGCGAATCTGAGACAGCTGCATTAAAAATACATATTCATGACCGCATGACCGAGACGATCGTGTTTCAACTTGAGGATGCACAAAAACTGTATCACAGCGAAGAGCCCGCGCCTCTTTGCATAGTCGATATATTGCAAGGTGGAAAAGCCGCACTGGATAATGCAAACAGCGAAATGGGCTTAGCGCTGTCATCTGACGAAGTGGATTATTTATTCGATAACTTTACAAAAATCGGACGCAACCCAACCGATGTCGAGCTCATGATGTTTGCGCAAGCCAACTCTGAGCATTGCCGCCATAAAATCTTTAACGCCGATTGGGTGATTGACGGCGAAGTACAAGACAACTCTCTCTTTGGCATGATCCGCAATACGCACAAGCTCAACCCTGGCAACACGATAGTCGCTTATGCTGACAATGCCTCTATCGTGCAAGGACAGAAAACCAAGCGCTTTTATCCTAACAGCTTCGGTGAGTATGGGTTTAAAGAAGAAAACATGCATTACCTGATGAAGGTAGAAACACATAACCACCCGACTGCTATTTCGCCTTTCGCAGGTGCGGCAACCGGCGCGGGCGGAGAGATTCGTGATGAAGGCGCTACCGGCAGTGGATCTAAACCTAAAGCCGGTTTGACTGGATTTTCCGTATCAAATTTAAACATCCCTAGCTTTACCCATCCTTGGGAAAAATCTTACGGCAAACCGGGTCGGATTGCATCGCCGTTGCAAATCATGGTAGATGGCCCATTAGGTGGTGCCGCGTATAACAACGAGTTTGGACGCCCTAACATTGCCGGCTATTTCCGTACCTTTGAGTTGGAAGTTGACAATGAAGTGCGTGGCTACCATAAGCCTATTATGCTGGCAGGTGGCGTGGGGAATATTTCTGCGAACCACTCTAAAAAGAACCCTATTCCACCAGGCGCTGCCCTTATTCAACTCGGCGGACCAGCTATGCTGATAGGTTTGGGTGGTGGCGCCGCATCCAGTATGGATACTGGAAGCAATACTGAAAACCTAGACTTTGACTCGGTTCAACGCGGTAACCCTGAGCTGCAACGCCGCGCACAGGAAGTGATTGACCGCTGCTGGCAGCTCGGTGATAAAAACCCGATTCTGAGCATTCATGACGTTGGAGCAGGCGGCATTTCCAATGCATTTCCAGAACTTGTCAACGATGCCAAAGTAGGCGCGGTTTTTCAACTACGTGACGTGCACAATGAAGAACCAGGCATGTCACCACGCGAGCTTTGGAGTAATGAGGCACAAGAGCGCTATGTGATGGCAGTTGCTAAAGAAAATTTAGATTTATTTAGACAGCTTTGCGAGCGTGAGCGCTGCCCATTTGCCATTGTGGGTTATGCTACAGAAGAGCGCCATTTAACAGTTGCAGACAGTTATTTTGGCAACAAACCAGTAGACATGGATTTATCTGTGCTACTTGGCAAGCCGCCAAAAATGACACGCGACGTGAAAAGCATTCCTAAAAAACTAAGCGCTTTTGAAACTAACAATATCGACATCAAAGAAGCTGTAGCACGTGTACTCAGGCTACCTGGGGTGGCAGACAAAACTTTTCTCATCACCATTGGTGACCGTACGGTAACCGGCTTGATCGCGCGCGACCAGATGGTCGGGCCATGGCAAGTGCCGGTAAGCGATGTTGCGGTCACACTGGTCGGCTATGAAACCAATATCGGCGAGGCATTTGCCATCGGCGAGAAAGCACCGCTTGCGCTCATTGACGCACCTGCTTCAGGCCGTATGGCAATTGGCGAAGCGATTACCAATATTGCCGCAAGTTTAATTGATGACATCAGCAATTTAAAACTTTCTGCCAACTGGATGGCACCTGCAGGCCATGCGGGCGAAGACGCCGCGCTATTTACTACAGTGAAAGCTGTGGGTATGGAGCTTTGTCCACAACTAGGTATTAGCATTCCGGTTGGCAAAGACTCCATGTCTATGAAGACGGTTTGGCAGGAAAACAGTGAGAAAAAAGCTGTCACCGCACCAATCTCATTGGTGGTGACCGCATTTGCCAACACACTAGACACACGTAAAACATTAACCCCGCAATTACGCACAGATCTAGGTGAAACCTGCCTGATTCTGATCGACTTAGGCAATGGCAAAAACCGTATGGGCGGCAGCAGTTTAGCGCAGGTGTATAGTCAGCTTGGCAACGAAGCACCAGATGTCAACAACCCAGCACAGCTCAAAGCGTTTTTTGCTGAAACTCAGCGCTTAAATGCCGAAAATAAAATCCTCGCTTATCACGATAGAAGTGATGGCGGACTGTTTGTCACTTTATGTGAAATGGCATTTGCCGGAAGATGTGGCCTGCAAGCCAATATCCATGCGGTTTCTGGCGGCGCTTTAGAGGTATTATTTAACGAAGAATTAGGCGTGGTGATTCAAGTACGTGCTGCCGATGCCAAGAAGATATTAGCCGACTTAAATCAATCGCTTAGTGCACAAGAAATTGGCAGCGTGACCACCGAAAACCAAATTAACATTGCACTAAATGGCAAAAACATATTTTCTGATTCGCGCATGAGTTTGCACAGAATATGGTCAGAAACCACCTACCGCATGCAGAGCCTGCGAGACAATCCTGCCTGTGCGCAACAAGAATACGATCGTATTTTGGATGAAACTGACGCTGGCTTACATGTACATACAACCTTCGATATCAATGAAAACATAGTTGCGCCTTACTTAAATCTGACAAGCCCGCGCATGGCGATTTTACGTGAGCAAGGTGTAAACGGACAAGTGGAAATGGCTGCTGCATTTGATCGCGCGGGTTTTGCGACATTTGACGTGCATATGAGCGACGTCATTTCCGGTCGCGTTTCACTCAAAGATTTTGCTGGATTCGTGGCGTGCGGCGGCTTCTCTTATGGCGACGTACTGGGTGCTGGCGAAGGCTGGGCGAAATCCATTTTATTCAATAGCCGCGCACGCGACGAGTTTAGCGCCTTCTTTAACCGTACAGATTCTTTCGCGCTAGGTGTCTGTAATGGCTGTCAGATGATGAGCAATCTGCACAGCATCATTCCCAACGCTGACCACTGGCCACATTTTGTGCGCAATAAGTCCGAGCAGTTTGAGGCACGCTTTACGATGGTAGAAATATTAGAGTCGCCCTCACTGTTCTTTAATAGCATGGCCGGAAGCCGCATGCCAATTGCTGTTGCACATGGCGAAGGGTTTGCGGAATTTTCTGCCAAAGATGCTGTCAACAACGTGCTGGATAAAAAATTGGTAACGATGCGGTTCATAGATAACGCGTCAACGCCAACCGAAACTTACCCGTTTAATCCTAATGGTTCACCGTTTGGAATTACTGGATTAACCACCACAGATGGGCGTTTTAGTATTATGATGCCACATCCTGAACGGGTGTTTAGAGCGGTACAGCATTCGTGGCGGCCTGATAGTTGGCAGGAAGACGCACCATGGATGCGGATGTTCCGTAATGCAAGAAAATATATTGCCTAACTGGGCAATCATTAAAATAAGGAAAAAAGTAACATGAACATGTTAAAAGCATTATTTGCAGTTTTAGCTTTAAGTTTTTCGTTAAACAGTTTGGCTTTAACAGATGAAGAACAAGTTGAGTTTACCGATGGCGTAACCGAAGGCAAAACGAAAGTAGTAGAAAAATTTGTTAATGCTGATGTAAAAGTGGTTAATGAAAAATTTTTTGGCTGGTCACCTATCCAAATGGCAGCAAACCGAGGCCAACTTGCCGTAGTCAAATATTTGTTAGGTAAAGGGGCAGACATAAACTATATGCA
Source organism: uncultured beta proteobacterium (assembly GCA_963701715.1). GTDB lineage: Bacteria > Pseudomonadota > Gammaproteobacteria > Burkholderiales > Methylophilaceae > Methylotenera_A. Next base: position 172,128 of record CAVPAX010000006.1, on the reverse strand, counting down.
CCCTGTTGCACATCACACTGCATTCCATCTGGCAGCACTAAACGGTCATGAGGAGCTCGTAAAATATCTTGCCAGCCAAGGTGCTGACGTCAATGTAAAATTAAAAGCCGATGTTTCCTTGATTCGCTATTTCCGTGACGAAGGTAATACACATATGGTTGAGTTATTGACCGGCCTTGGCGTTAAAGACGATGGCTGTACAGAAGGCAAGTGTTTCGAATAAATTGAATATTGTAATTTAATAATTACATACTATTTTAAAAAAGCCTTTAAAATGGTGTTTTAACTTAAAGCAAAACACCATGAAATCACAATTCATACTTTTGTTTTTGGTAAGTTTACTGATAACCTCAGTGGTATACGCTGCTGAGGTTATTGTTTTTTCAGACACTCATATACGCACACTCGCCGCCTCATGTGCAGCTTGCCATGGAACACTAGGCAATAGCGCCAATGCAACACCCTCGCTCGCGGGTTTAGAAGCAGGCTACTTCATTACACAAATGCATGGATTTAAGGATGGAAGCCGACATGCAACTGTCATGCATCATCATGCTAAAGGCCTGAATGCAGAAGAAATTAATCAGCTTGCTGTTTATTTTTCACAGCAAAAACGTGTTACGAACATCTACCCGAAACCACAAACACTAAAAACGCATCATGCAGACTGATCTCTTAGAAATTAGCCGCCGCAAGTTTATTAAGACAGCTGGTATCGCAGGCACATTGCTGCTAAGCCAACACAGTTTTGCGCAGGCAAGCAAACCTCCATTAGGCCGTGTCGTCATTATCGGTGGCGGATATGCAGGCACTACTGCGGCTAAATATATCCGCTTGTGGAGCTTGGGCAATATTGAGACTGTCGTCATTGAAAAATCCAGCCAATTTGTTTCTTGCCCGCTCAGCAACCTGGTTTTAGGCGGCAGCAAATCTATCAACGACCTCACCTTTGGCTACGATTTAGTTAAAAAAAATCACGGTGTGAAATGGATTCAGGATGAAGTTATTTCGATTGATATTGTCAATAAAAAAATAAAAATGCAACGCGGAGAAATGACTTATGACCGCTTGATTGTTGCGCCGGGAATTGATTTTATTTATGACACAATTCCAAATTTACAATCTGCAGAAGCTCAACAGCAAGTGCCACATGCCTGGAAAGCAGGCTGGCAAACCGTTAATTTACGCAAGCAATTAGAAGTCATGCCTGATGGTGGTGTATTTGTAATGAACGTGCCAAAAGCGCCCTACCGCTGCCCACCTGGGCCTTATGAGCGCGTATGCCAAGTCGCGAGCTACCTCAAAGCCCAGAAGCCAAGCAGCAAAATCATTGTACTGGATGCCAACCCAGAAATTGTTTCTAAAAAGGGTTTATTCACAAAAGTATGGGCGGAAATGTACGCAGGCATGATTGATTACCGCCCGAATAATGTACTGGTTGAAGTGGATATCGTAACAAAAACCGTAAAAACCGATTTTGAAACTGTGGTGGCCAATGTGCTTAACATTATTCCACCACAACGTGCAGGTAAGCCAGCACAAATGGCTGCCCTCAACAACATTGACAAACGCTGGTGCGAAGTAAATTTTTTAACTTATGAATCCAAACTCGTAGCCAATATCCATGTAATTGGTGACAGCGTTTCTGCCGCTCTACCAAAATCAGCGCACATGGCTACCAGCCAAGCCAGAGTCTGCGCCAATGCCATTGTTGCACTCATGAGCGGGCAAGTGCCAGACTTCGCGCCGGTATTTGCCAACACCTGTTATAGTTATGTAAATGATAGGCAAGCTATGCATGTAGCCAATGTATATCGCTATGATGATGTCAAAAAAATCATGGTTTCCGCCGAGGGTGGTGGCGTATCCTTAAATCCATCTGAGCAGGAAGGCCAATATGCAAATGCCTGGGCAGCCAATATTTGGTCAGACGTACTGACCTAAATACCTGAATCATGTTCGAAGCAATTATTTCTAAACTGAGTACTTTACTGACCATCGGCATTTGTAGCATACCGGCGGTCGGTTGCGCCAAGGCTGCTGAAGTATCTACGCCACCTGCAACCGCTAACCTCAACCTGCCTGCTAGCTTTCAGGCAAACATTTTTGCTAAATTAAAAGGCGGTGGCGGTGAGTATTTTACTGGCCCGCGCATGCTGGCATTTGATAAAGCGGGCAATCTGTTTGTATCTCTCGGAAGAAACAATCAGGTTATCATGCTGCCAGACACGAATAGAGACGGGCTTGCTGAGGCTCCTGTTTTAATCTCAGACCAGTTCAAAGCGCCCAATGGGCTTGCGTTTGTAGGCGACGACTTGCTGGTTGCTAACGAAGACGGCGTAGTGAAACTTACTCAAAAAAACGGCGCCTGGTCAGCGCCAAAACCCTTTATTAGCAAGCTTCCAAGTGGTGGGCATACGCTCAAAACCATAAAAATTGGGCCGGATAATTTTTTATATATGAATATCGGCTCGAGTTGTAATGTGTGCATCGAAGATAACCCGCTGCGTGCGACTATCTTACGCTATACGCCAGAAGGCAAGCCAGCTGGCAGTTTAGAAACTATTGGCAGGCATGCCGCAAACCCAACTTGGGCAAAAGGTTTACGCAATAGTCAAGGCTTCGCCTGGAACCCAAAAACCGGTAGCATGTTCGCTACCAATAACGGCGCCGATATGCGGTCAGACAAAAAAGACGGAAAAGTCAATGATGAAATTCCGCCTGAGCACTTTAATAAAATTGAACCTGGCAAACACTATGGTTGGCCGTATTGTTGGGGTAATCAAATTCAGGATCCCAATTTTATGGGTGCCGAGGATTTCTGCAAAACCACTACTCCGCCTGCCATTACCTTTATCTCCCACTCCACGCCGATAGGCGTCACATTTTTAGATAAAACCAATTTTCCCGTAGAATACAAAAGCGATGCGATTGTCGCACTGCATGGCTCTTGGAATCGTGAGCAACTCAGTGGGTACAAACTGGTACGGGTGAAATTTATAGGCGACAACCCTGTCGAAGTCGTTGATTTCGCAACCGGTTGGCTAAATAAAAATGAAGCCTGGGGACGGCCTGTGGATGTCATCACAGGTCCGGATGGTGCGTTGTATGTTTCTGACGACCGTGCTGGTTATATTTACCGCATTACCTATAAAAACTCATCATCAAAATGAAAACATATTATGTATAAATTACTATTTTCACTACTTGCCAGTTTAATGTTAAGTATTTCAGTATATGCGGAAACCGCACCAGTTAAGCTTCCTGGCAATATCGCCATGCACATTGCCAAAACACATTACGAGCATCCAGTGCGTTTACTGCACCCTTATTTGGATGTATGGCACATGAAAGGCCCGCTGGCAGAAAAAGCTGCATTTAAAACATTAAAGAAACGTTTTGCTAATGTGGATGATTGTAGTGGCAAAGCCAGTGTGGTATTGCTGATAGAACCGCATATGTTTTATAACGCGCAATTACGCGTATTCCATGGCGAAATCATTGCACGAGCTTACGTGGAAGACCCAGAAAATCCTATCACCACCATCAAAAAGCAAGTCGCACAAAATGGTGACCTTGGTATAAAACCCGATTATTATATGGAAAAAGCTTACACCAGAGCCATGGAAAAAGTGATTAAAAAACTGGAAACAGACAAAGCATTTTTAGCTGCATTGGAAAAACCTAATTTGAAAAATCCAAAATCGATTTGCGATAATTTAGATGATTTACCCATCGCAAAAATTTATTACTAATTGAGGTAACACAATGAAAAAAATACTGTTTTTACTAGCTATATTGCCATTCAGTTCCGTTGCAATTGGTGGACTACCCGCTAAAATTACCGGTCTTAAAACACCGGAATCCTGCGTGCAAGCTAAAGACGGCAACATTTACATTTCTGAAATTAACGAGTTTGGCAAAGATGGTGATGGCCAGATTAGCAAAGTCGATATCAATGGCAATGTCACTATATTCGCTAAGGACATGGACGACCCTAAAGGCTTGGTTATTATCGGCGACAAGCTCTATGTAACTGATAAAACCCGCATACTGGAAGTGAACCCAAATGGCACATGGCAAGTTTATGTTGAAAAATCGGCTTTTCCTAATGTGCCACAATTTTTAAACGATTTAGAAGCTGACAAAATTGGCAATTTATATGTGAGCGATAGCGGTGATTTAAAATCAGGCGGTGCCATTTTCAAAATTACCAAAGGCGGCGCTGTGAGCATTGTGGCAGATAACAAAAATCCCCATATACTTGCCCCTAATGGTTTGTTGAACGAGGGCAGAAATAACTTGCTGGAAGTCGATTTCGAATCTGGTATCCTGTATCGCATAAATATAAGCACGGGTGCAACAACCAAACTTGCAGAGGGGTTTGGTGGCGGTGATGGCTTAGTCAAAACCAAATCCGGAAAAATTATAGTCAGCGATTGGAAGACCGGGAAAATCTTCCAGCTATCAATGGGTAAAGCGCGTGTAAAAAAAGAGGGTTATAAATCTGCAGCTGATATCGCACTTTCTTATGATGGTAAAACACTCATGGTGCCCGATATGAAGGCAGGTGAATTGGACTTTATCACAGTTGAATAACAAAGAATTACGTCAAGCGGCTCTCGCTTGGCTTTATGAATCAGATGCAAAAGCGAAAGCGGCAGGTGTGCTGGCATTGGATAAGCATTATTATGCGCTTGATACGAAGATTTCTATCGTGCCAGTGGGACTCATTCCTGGCCGCCCTATCAAGCCTGAGCTGGTTTCTCCACTTGAAGTCAAAAAACGTTCCATGCGCACAGAAGAAGGCCGAGCCGCCTTAATCCACGCCCTTGCCCATATTGAGTTTAATGCCATCAATTTGGCATTGGATGCGATTTGGCGCTTTAACGAGATGCCTGAAAAATATTATGGTGACTGGCTCAAAGTAGCGGCAGAAGAGGCTTATCATTTCAGCCTGCTAAATGCGCACCTGCAAACTCTAGGCTATCAATACGGTGATTTTACAGGGCACAACAGCCTGTGGGAGATGGCAGACAGGACCAAAGAAGATGTGCTCTCTCGCATGGCACTGGTCCCGCGTACCATGGAAGCACGCGGCTTGGACGCTTCGCCTCCCCTGCGCAATAAGCTGGCACAAATAGGCGACACTGACGCCGCAAATATACTTGATATTATTCTACGCGATGAAATTGGCCATGTAGCGATTGGTAACTATTGGTTTAACTGGCTATGTGAACAGCGCAGGCTGGAGCCAATTGCCACTTATGATAACTTGGCCAAAAAATACAAAGCTCCCAAACTGCGCCGACCGTTCAATCTGGAGGCCAGGCGCAAAGCGGGGTTCAGCGAAACTGAATTAGCACTTCTAGTTTAAATTTAAAAAAAATTAAGCCGTAAACAAATTAATCACGCCATCCAGCCCCATGTGATTTAACGCGTAAGTTGCCTGCTGCTGTACGACCGGCTTTGCATGGTAAGCAACTCCAACTCCTGCGGCCACCATCATTTTAAGGTCGTTCGCGCCATCACCAATACCGATAGTTTGACTAGTTTCTAACCCTAATTGGTCTCGCAATTTCACCAACTCCAGCGCTTTTCTATCAGCATCCACAATATCACCCAGAATATGCCCGGTGAGTTTGCCATCGATAATTTCAAGATTGTTCGAAACCGCATAATCCAAACCCAGCAATACTTTGACGTGATTGGCAAACGGCGCGAAGCCACCCGAAACCACCATGGTTTTAATGTTATTGGCTTTACAGACGGCAACCCATTCATGTGCGCCAGGATTAGGCTTAAGCCGCTCATCGATTACACGCTGCAATGCGCTTTCTGGCAAACCTTTCAGTAAAGCCACACGCTTTCTCAAGCTAGCGGCAAAATCTAATTCGCCACGCATCGCAGCCTCTGTAATTGCCGAAACCTGCGGCTTCAAATTCATCATGTCTGCAATTTCATCGATGCATTCGATATTAATCAGCGTCGAATCCATATCCATCACGGCAAGCCCGAACTGGCTTAAGCGCTGGTTGTCAGGTACCAGCGCACAGTCAATTTCCTGCTCAGCACAAAAAACACGGACATCACCAATATCGGCGTCATTGGTAGGCAAATAATAGGCATGCTCAGCAATTTGCATAAACTGCGCGTTGCCACCAATTAAGCCGTGAATATGAGTGAGATGTGCGATCGTAATGCCGCGGCCTTGAACGACTAAACGCATGAAAAACCTAAATAAATCAAAAGCGAGATTATAGCAGTTGCCAATTAAAACATAAGCCAATAAAAAACTTGCCTTTGTCGGTATAGTTTTATACCCATTAAGTTAAACCTTCAAACTCGCTACGTCATCAACTACCACAGCAAATAAATCGCGAATCGCAGCTAGCGCGCTATCATGCATGGTTTGTGCATCTATCACTTTTCCGTTTGCACCAACCAAACTGCGCGTTGCGCAAGCACTGGCGACCACGGTGGGTTTAAAACCCAAATTAAACGCTCCGCGCGCTGTCGAGTCGATGCACATATGCGTCATAAAGCCCGCAATCACTAAATTTTCAATACCATGCGCTTTTAATTGCGTCTCTAACGACGTTGCGATGAATGAATTTGGATAATTTTTGGTGATTAAACTTTCGCCATTTCTTGGAGCAACTTCAGCTGATATTTGGCCGATTTCTGCAGTCACATCATATGGCGTACCTACGCCCGCATCATGCTGAATATGAATAATGGGCACTTTTAAATCGCGTGCCAATTGAAGTAGCTTTTGCGCTTCTTTAATTGCAGCCTCGATGTTGGTGAGTTGCATCACACCGCGCCTATAGGTATTTTGGCAATCCACCATTATCAAAGCAGAATCTTTAAGGCCAGCAGGGTTGTAGCCCATGCCAGTTATATCGCGCAAGGTTGGTGAAGGGCTTTGTGGTGCGCTTGTCATAATGCTTCCTTTATTATTGGACATGTTGGTTTTACTAGCATCAATTGCGCTTTTGCGCGAAAATATCACCTAGCACAAAAAATTACAATTAAGCCCTACTTTAAAATGAATCTACACGAATATCAAGCCAAAAACTTATTAAAACAATATGGCCTGGCAGCGCCTATTGGTGCGGTTGCTAGCGATGCCGTTTCTGCGGTTGATGTCGCGAAAAACATCAATTCAAACGCGTTTGTAGTGAAAGCGCAAATTCACGCCGGCGGACGCGGTAAGGCTGGCGGTGTTAAGTTGGTGAATTCTATCGCCGAAGTTGAAGCCGCAGCAAAAACATTGCTAGGCAAACATTTAATCACATACCAAAATGCGCCTGATGGTCAAATGGTAAGCCAAGTGTTGATTGAAGAGACTCTACCGATTGCGCGTGAGCTTTATTTATCGATATTAGTAGATAGAACTTTAGAGCGAATTGTCGTGATTGCCTCCTCAGCGGGTGGTATGGATATTGAGGAAATTGCCGAAACACAACCAGAGAAAATTTTGCAGGAGGTGTGCGACCCACTGAATGGCTTAGTGGATTTCCAAGCACGTAATCTGGCGTTTCAATTAAATATTGAACAGGTGGCGGAATTTACCAAGCTACTCAAAGGGTTGTACAAATTATTCAAAGACAACGATTTGAGCCTGCTGGAAATCAATCCACTCATCATTACAACAGATGGTAAATTAGTCGCGCTGGATTGCAAAATGAGCGTGGATGATAATGCCCTGTATCGTCAAAAAGCGCTCGCAGAGCAACGCGACTGGTCTCAGGAAGATACCAAAGAAGCGATTGCACACGAAGCCGGTTTGAACTACATCGCACTCAACGGCACCATTGGCTGTATGGTCAACGGCGCAGGCCTTGCCATGGCGACGATGGATTTAATCAAGCTGCATGGCGGCATGCCTGCCAATTTCCTGGATGTGGGCGGTGGCGCTACGGCCGAAACCGTCTCTAAAGCTTTCAAAATCATCTTAGCTGATCGTAATGTGAAAGCAATTCTGGTCAACATTTTTGGCGGTATTATGCGCTGCGATATTATTGCCACCGGCATTATCACTGCTGTAAAAGAAGTTGGCATGACGATTCCTGTTGTCGTCCGGTTGGAAGGTACAAACGTTGAGTTAGGCAAGCAAATGTTACGTGAAAGCGGTTTAAATATCATTTCGGCAGAAAACCTGACTGATGCCGCCAAACAAGCAGTAAAGGCAGCAGCATGAGTATCTTAGTCAATAAAAATACCAAAGTGTTATGCCAGGGCTTTACTGGCAAGCAAGGCACGTTTCACTCCGAGCAAGCACTGGCTTATGGCACACAAATGGTAGGCGGCGTCACACCGGGTAAAGGTGGACAATTACATCTTAACTTACCAGTATTCAACACCATGCGTGATGCAGTGCGGGCAACGCAAGCCAATGCGTCGGTAATTTATGTACCCCCTGCTTATGCGGCAGATTCTATACTCGAGGCCGCAGATGCGGGTATTGAGTTAATCGGTATGTATTACCGAGGGTATTCCGGTATTGGACATGCTGAATGTTAAAGCTGCCTTAAAAGCGAACGGAACTAAACTAATTGGCCCGAACTGTCCTGGCATTATCACACCGGATGAATGCAAAATCGGCATTATGCCTGGCAGCATTCATATGCGCGGCAAGGTGGGTGTGGTGTCGCGCTCCGGCACATTGACTTATGAGGCGGTACATCAAACTACTGCGCTTGGCTTAGGTCAAACAACGTGCGTAGGTATTGGCGGTGACCCGATTAAAGGCTTGAACTTTATTGAATGCCTTACTTTGTTTGAGGCTGATCCAGAAACAGAAGCAATAATTATGGTGGGCGAAATCGGCGGCTCCGATGAAGAAGCTGCAGCAGATTTTATTAAACATCACGTCACCAAACCTGTTGCTGCTTATATTGCGGGCTTAACTGCACCAAAAGGCAAACGCATGGGCCATGCCGGAGCGATTATCTCGGGTGGTTCCGGTCGTGCAGAAGATAAAATTAAAGCACTTGAAAACGCTGGCTGCGTAGTAGCAACATCGCCGGCTGGTTTGGGTGAGGCCGTATTGCAAGCAATACAAAACAAAGCCCGTAAATAAGAAACGGGTTTAGGGAATTTAATTTGAAGAAATATTTAGTATTACTAATACTTTGCATAAAATTTTTCAGCCAAACAGTCTTTGCTGAAGATATTCCTTACCTGCTCACCGCATCCTCTAAGGGTGACATTGCCACGGTAAAAGCCATGCTGGAAAGCGGTGTCAATGCAAACACCAAGGATGCTGATGGCATCACCGCACTTATGTATGCAGCGCGTAAAGACCGGGCAGAAGTTGCTGCTGCACTCATTGATAAAGGTGCCGAAGTAAATGCCAAAGATAAGGGTGGCTGGACTCCACTGATGTTCGCTGCAAAAAAGAATCATGTAGCAACAGTAAAAGTGTTACTGGAAAAAGGGGCAGATCCAAAAATTCGTGATGACAGTGGTTGGAGCGCGTTCGGCATGGCGGCGACCTCCGGCTTCAGCGAGATAGTGAATTTAATGATTAAGCATGGAGTAGATGCAAACGCCAAAAGCGATGATGGAAAAACAGCATTAATGTATGCTGCAAAAAGTGGCGATGTGCCGACAATTACCTCTCTTATGTCGCAAGGCGCGCAGCCCAATGCTCATGACAGGCTTGGCACAACACCCTTGATGTATGCCGCACGCGAAGGCCATATTCCTGCGGTGGCTTATATGCTAGACAAAGGAGCCAATATAGACGAGCAGGACCATTCACGCTGGACCGCACTCACTTGGGCAGTTAAAAAAGCGCAAGTGGCCGTTGCCAAAACATTGATTGAAAAAGGCGCTGACGTAGACCATGAGGACTCGGAAGGCACACCCTTACTGCAACTCGCGGTAGATACAAACTCTGTTGAGATGGTGAAACTGCTGCTGGAAAGCAAGGCAGATGTTAAAGCACGCGACCAGTATGGGCTGACGGCTTATGTGTATGCGCTAAAAAAAGGTAATCCGGAAATTGTAAAATTGATTAAAGATGCCGGTGGCAAATACTAAGGCCTGCACATCATTGTTTAAATCATGAAAATCGCACTGGCACAGATTAACTGCATTGTTGGCGATATTCAGGGCAATGCCAATAAAATCCTCGATTATGCTGACCGCGCGTCTCAAAATGGTGCAAGCTTAATCATCACGCCAGAATTGGCGTTATCCGGTTATCCGCCTGAAGACCTGTTATTTCGCGATGATTTCAATCATGCCTGCGAGCAAGCATTAGTGGTCCTTGCAGGCCAGCTATCTGCAGGCATTACTTTGCTGATTGGCCATCCACACTCTAAAAATAGTAAGCTTTATAATGCGGCATCAGTGATTGAACATGGCAAAATAATTGCCACATATCACAAACAAATCTTGCCCAATTACAGTGTATTTGATGAAGAACGTTATTTTAAAGCAGGAGATGCGTCACTAGTATTTTCGCACGGCAGCACAAAATTCGGCATCATGATTTGTGCAGACGGCTGGGAAGCTGCTCCAGCATTAAAAGCCAAACAAGGAGGCGCGGAATTTTTGCTTGCGCTCAACGCATCGCCCTACCACATGGACAAGTTGGAAACGCGCTACGAAGTCATCGCAAAGCGCGCCATAGAAACAGGCTTGCCGATTATTTACACCAATTTGGTTGGCGGCCAAGACGAGCTAGTGTTTGATGGCGCATCGTTCGTGATGGATAAGATGGGCAAGGTCACGCAGCAATTGTCATCGTTTACAGAAGAATTAGGCATCGTGGAGGTTAATAACCATGAGCCTTTCAGGGCATCCATTCCACCGAAATTAAGCTTGGAAGCATCGGTCTACAACGCGCTTAAAATGGGCTTGGCAGACTATGTCAATAAAAACGGTTTTCCAAGCGTAGTGCTTGGCTTGTCTGGCGGCGTTGATTCGGCACTTACCCTTACGATAGCAGTAGATGCTTTAGGTGTCGAGCGCGTTAAAGTCGTCCTGATGTCCTCTGAGTTTACTGCCAGCATCAGCGTAGATGATGCCATTGAAATGGCAAGTTTAGTCGGTGTTAAATATAGTCAAATCCCGATTAAGCATTTATTTGAATTATTTCGTGAAACACTTGCGCCCGAATTTGGCGATTTGCCTTTCGATACGACTGAAGAAAATTTACAGGCACGCATTCGCGGCATGTTGCTCATGGCTTTGTCGAATAAATTTGGCAGCATCGTGCTTACCACCGGTAATAAGTCAGAGATGGCGGTGGGCTACAGTACGCTTTATGGTGACATGGCGGGCGGATTTTCACTGCTCAAAGATGTACCGAAAACACTGGTGTATAAACTTGCCAAATACCGCAACAGTCTTTCAAAAGTCATCCCTGACCGCATCATCACCCGCGCGCCGAGCGCTGAGCTACGCGCAAACCAGACCGACCAGGACAGCTTGCCGCCTTACGAGATTTTAGACGCAATTATGCAAGCTTATGTTGAAGAGGATATGAGCCGCCAAGCTATTATCCAGCGGGGCTTTAGTGAAAAAGATGTAAATCGCGTCACAAATTTGATTGATAAGAATGAATATAAACGCCGTCAGGCACCTGTTGGGGTTAGAATCACGGAACGTGGTTTTGGCAAAGACAGGCGTTACCCTATTACTTGCAAGTTAAAGTTTGATTAGTAAAAATTTAACCAGTAGAATTCAGCATTAAAAAACGATTAGGAGCCAGCATGAAAAAAATTGAAGCGGTGATTAAACCATTTAAATTAGACGAAGTACGTGAATCGCTCTCTGAAATTGGCGTAAATGGATTAACTGTCACCGAAGTAAAAGGCTTTGGCCGCCAAAAAGGCCATACCGAGCTTTATCGCGGTGCAGAATACGTGGTGGATTTTTTACCGAAAATCAAACTGGAATTAGTCGTCGGCGACGACATGGTAGAAGCTGCCATGGAAGCCATTATCAAAGCCGCACATACCGGCAAGATCGGCGATGGCAAGATTTTTGTCAGCGCGGTGGAACAAGTGGTGCGAATTAGAACGGGTGAGACGGGCGAATCGGCAGTTTAGGTTAATATCAAGCATCTAGTTTTGTCATGGCATCGTCGTGTGTGCCTAGCGCTTGCCTGACGTGGCAGGAATTAAATTATGCCAATCATCCTAAAAACCATCATTCTACTTACCATTTCAAATGTATTCATGACGTTTGCATGGTATGCTCACCTTAAGAACCTTAGCAACAAGCCTTGGATAATTGCTGCCTTAATTAGCTGGGGCATTGCTTTGATGGAGTATCTGTTTCAAGTGCCTGCCAACCGTATTGGCTACACTACTCTTTCACTCTCACAACTCAAGATACTACAGGAAGTAATTACATTAAGTGTTTTTGTACCATTCGCGATTTTTTATATGCAACAGCCTGTCAAACTAGATTTTTTATGGGCAGGCTTATGTTTGCTAGGTGCGGTGTACTTTATGTTCAGGTCTTCAGTTTAGCCTGAGAAAACGCTCCGCACGTAATCCAGGTCTTCCTGAGTATCTACGCCGCTTGCAGGGGCATATTGTGTAATCGTCACGCCGATTTTGTAACCGTGATGCAACACGCGCAATTGCTCTAAACTTTCAATTTTTTCCAGTTCTGTCACACTTAATTGCGCATATTGTTTTAAAAAACCTACGCGATAAGCGTAAATACCGATGTGACGGTAAGCTTGAATATGTTGCTTATAGACTTGATCGCGCGGGTATGGAATTGGCGCACGGCTGAAATACAGTGCGTTGCCGTTAATATCCAGCACCACTTTTACAATGTTGGGGTTGAGCAAGTTCACTTCATCGTGAATGGCGTGACATGCCGTCGCCATCACCGCATCGCGACTATGAGCAAGCGTGAGCGCGACTTCGTTAATGAGTTGCGGATCTATCAGCGGCTCATCACCTTGCACGTTCACCACAATTTCATCATCCGCCCAGCCCAATTTTTGCGCCACTTCGGCGATTCTGTCCGTACCGCTCGCATGATCCATACGCGTCATCACGGCCTTAATATTGTGTTCTGCGGCAGCCTGCATAATCTTTTCAAAGTCTGTGGCAATGACAATTTCGCTTGTGCCACTTTTTTTAGCTTGTTCTACAACCCTTATCACCATTGGCTTTCCAGCTATATCCAGCAAAGGCTTGCCTGATAGGCGCGTACTGGCATAACGCGCAGGAATGACAACTTTAAATGACATTAGTCAATTTTCTCGTCTGGAGACAATTTTCTAGCCTCTTCTTCCAGCATCACAGGGATACCGTCGCGGATAGGGTAAGCCAGCCGCGCGGATTTTGATATCAGCTCATTATTTTTTTTATCGTAAATCAGTGGCCCTTTAGTGACAGGACAAACTAAAATTTGTAGTAGTTTCGAATCCATTTTAACTCTACCTTTTTGCTATTTTATTTAAAATAAGCGATGCTAAAGTCTCATCAATACTGGCCTCCACAGGAAGCACCCAACAGTTTTTCCGGGCGAATGTCTTACATTTTACGGCATCTTTTTCTGTCATGATAATTGCATCGCAATCAATTTTAGCTAAATCTTGCGCAGTAAACACATAATGATCAGCAAAACTCAAACTTGCAAAGGTCAATCCCAATTTGCGCAAATGCTCAAAAAAACGTTCCGGCTTGCCTATACCTGCCAATGCAGTTACTTTTTTCTGTGTAAAATCAGCCACGCTTGCGGTTAAATTTGCATCGGCAAGATTATAAAATTTCTCTCCAACTAACTGCATTTTATAAGCTGCGTTGCTAGTTTTTTCGCCATTGTACACAACAGCATTAACTGTTTTTAAACGGCTAACTGGCTCGCGCAACGGCCCGGCAGGCAATAAATATGAGCCTTCTGGCGGCATGCCTGTATTCACTATCGCGATCTCGAAATCACGCTTTAAGCGATAATGTTGTAAACCATCATCGCTAACAAGCACGTTACAAGCAGGATACGCTTTCAACAGCTCAAGCCCCACTTGCACACGGTCAGTACCTACCCACACGGGACAAGCACAGCGGCTTGCAATCAATACTGGCTCATCACCCACGATGCTAGGCAGGCTTGCTGGTGTAACGCTAGTTGCTTGCGTTGCACTGCCACCATATCCACGACTGATTACCGCGGGCTTGTAGCCATTTTTTTTTAGCTGTTCAACCAACCAAATCACCATGGGCGTTTTGCCGCTGCCGCCCACGCTGATATTACCGACAATAATGACAGGTACTGGCAACTCATATGATTTTAAAATTCCGCGTTGGTATAACTTGCGCCTAAGCGCAGTAACGAGGGCAAACAACCATGATAAAGGGATGAATAGAAGGTAGAAAAACATACCTTTTTGTTTTTTTCTCCATGCGCTCTGCACGAGATCTTGTATGAAACTTTTCACAATAAATAATCTAATCCAGCTCTTTTTGATAAAGCTTGGTGTAATGTCCATTCATAGCTAATAATTGCTGATGCGTGCCAGACTCAACAATCTCACCATGACTCATCACCAAAATTCTATCGGCATTTTCAATCGTGCTTAGGCGATGTGCAATCACAATGCTGGTGCGATTTTGCATGAGCGTATCAAGCGCAGCTTGCACATGCTGCTCAGACTCAGTGTCCAGCGCACTTGTAGCTTCGTCCAGCAGCAGAATAGGTGCATTTTTAAGAATCGCACGCGCAATGGCAATACGCTGACGCTGACCGCCGGAAAGACGTACGCCCCTATCACCAATTTCATTTTGCAAACCAAGCGGCAACTGTGAAATAAATTCCCAGGCATGTGCGGCTTTTGCCGCCTCGATAACTTCTGCTTCGCTTGCATTGCGGAGTGTGCCATAAGCAATATTATTGAATACGGTGTCATTAAACAAAATAATATCTTGGCTGACCAACGAGAATTGGCTACGCAGATTCTTTAATTCCAAAGAACGAATATCTACCCCATCGAGCAGCACCAAGCCTTGTTGCAGCTCATAAAAACGCGGCAGTAAATTAACCAAAGTGGTTTTACCCCCACCGGACCGCCCTACAAGCGCCAGTTTTTCACCTGGCTGAATGGTAAAACTTAAATTATTTAAAGCCGGTTTTTTAGCATTATCGTAACGCAGGCTTACATTTCTAAATTCTATTTCACCATGTGCACGTGCAATTTTCTTTTCACCTTCGTTAATTTCCGCAGGCGTATCAATAACCTCAAACACACTCTGAGCCGCTGCCAAGCCAATCTGAAGTTCTTCATTAGCTGCAGTAAGGTGCTTAATAGGCGAAATTAACATGAGTAGTGCGCCTACAAACGCAGCAAATTCACCTGCAGTAAAGCGTCCCACCGAGTAATACACCACTAGGCCAAGCGCAATCGCGGCTAACACCTCAACAACCAAGCTATTTAGTCCAGCAATCCGTGTCTGCCTCATTTCGGTGCTACGATTTTTAATCACAACTTTAGAAAATCGGTCATATTCATAGTCGGTTGCACCGAAAATTTTGACGATACGCTGTCCTGAGATTGCCTCTTCTGCCGACTTGGTCATTTCGCCTACCGTATGCTGAACCTGCCTTGCACCACTACGTAATTTAGGTGTGGTTTTGCGCAGATACAGGCCCATTAATGGCGCGACTAATGCAAATATCATGGTGAGACGCCAATCCAAATACAACATGTAGCACACCACGCCAAGTGCTGTTAACGCATCTCTTATCACGTTGAGCGCTACGCGGGTAGTCACCATCGACAATCGCTCAGCATCAAAAGTCAGTTTAGAAACCAACATCCCTGCAGAACTTGAATCGAAAAAAGGAACCGGCAATTGCATCATGCGGGCAAAAGCCTCCTGACGAAGAGCCGCTACCACATGTCGCGCTATATAGCGCATGCCATAGCTAGAGAAATAACTTGCCAAGGCCCTTATTGCCATTAGGGAAAACAAAATCAATGGTAGAAATATGACTTTATCAGGTGACTTTTTAACGAAACCTTCATCAGTCACCTGCTTGATTATCGCCAGAAAAGCAGTATTGCTGGCAGATAAAATCATAATTGAAATAATGCTGACTGCAAAAAAAGCTTTGTATCGCCAGGCATAGCGAAACAAACGCAAATACAACATTTTTGCGTTTGCTACGTGAACTGGCTTTTCTTTATTGCGCGATGATTTCGACATGTTAACTACGTCGAACTAAGATAAAAAATAATAATGATATTTAGCTACCCGACCCAATTTGGGTGGCAAATGTAATATGCGTATAATTCGCTTGGCGCGCAGCTTCCATCACATTCACGACAGACTGATGCGTTGCTTTGGCATCTGCATTAATCACAATCGTTGGCTCCTTGCCATTGCCTGCAGCTTTAGTAAGTGCGCCAGCAATAGACTCAACCTCTCCGCCCGCGACTTCATTGCCGTTTACCATATAATGTCCTGCTGCATCTACTTCTACAGTAATTACGAGCGGCTTATCTGTAGGACTGTTCGCCTCAGCCGTCGGTAAATTAATTTGCAATTCGCTTGTCCGCGAGAAGGTTGCACTTACAACCAAAAAGATAATAATCACCAATAACACATCAATCAATGGCACGAGATTCATCTCGAGCTCTTCAGTACGCTTGCCACGTTGAAAATTCATGCTACTTTCTCTCGCCGTGTAAAATTTCAACCAACTTGATTGCCTGCTGTTCCATGTCCACCAGCAAATCATCTACCTTGCTGCGGAAATAACGGTATGCAACCATCGCAGGCACAGCCACCACGATACCTGCAGCAGTGTTATAGAGCGCCACCGAAATACCACGTGCAAATTGTGCGACATCATGGCCGCTGTTAGTAAACGACCCGAACAATTCCACCATGCCAATCACCGTACCGAGCAAACCCAGCAATGGTGCCACAGTAGCAATAGTGCCTAATATAGGCAGATAACGCTCCAGTTTATGTGCTACCGCACGCCCGGTTTCTTCGATAGCCTCTTTGGTCACCTCACGCGAGTTTTTAGCATTAAATAATGCACTCGCAAAAACCTGTCCTAACAAAGAATGTTGCTCCAGCTTGTTCAGGGTTTCCTTAGTCACACCACCCTGCCCTAGCCACTTTTGTACTTCTGGCAGTAAGTTCGTAGGCGCGACCACCTCGGAACGCAGTGCCCAAAAGCGCTCGCCAATAATCGCTAATGCAATAACCGATGCAATAATTAATGGCCAAATTGGCCAGCCGGCCGCCTGAATAATTTCCCACACAGCAACACTCCTTTAGTATTCAAAAACTCCCGCTACTTTAGCTGGAAGCAGGCATTTCGGCAAGTTCCAGTTTGCTAATTTTTAGCTTTATGTGTATTTTCCTAGTATTTGTCGTGCCAATACCTAGGCTGGCTTTGGCGCCACGCCTCTATTTTTATGGGATTATTGCGGGTAAAGTCAATTTTCAACGCGCCATGGTAATCGGAACGATATAACAAGGCACCGCTTTCCTCATAACTATTTTTAATCAATGGCTTAGGATGTTTAAATCGGTTCAGGTAACCCACAGTAAAAATGGCATGCTCCGCGCCAACGTTCGCCAAAAACTCCTGCGTAGATGAGGTTCTGCTACCATGATGCGGAACTATTAATACTTCACTTTTCAGCAAATCATCACTCAAATCAGCAGTCTCAGAGACCTTGTGGATATTGGCTTGCAGACCTACATCCAGCAGAATACTTTCAGCTTCTTTTTCGATATCGCCCGTGAGTAAAATCGAACCGAACCGGCTGGTAACTTTCGCCACACAACTCATATTATTATCTTTAATTTCATGATTTTGATATCCCTCGATATTCGGATGCAGCAGTTTAAAATCAACCTGATCCCAGCGCCAATGCTGCCCTGCAAAACACTTCATTCACTTTAAATGTTTGTCAGTTTCCGGCAAATCAAAAGAACTTGCCTGCCAAGACACTGGCAACTGCGCCAGCACAGAAGCCGCGCCACCACTGTGATCAACATCATTATGACTGACGATAAACCCATCCAGTTTTTTAACGCCTTCACCCCGCAAATATGGAATGACAATTCTGCTGCCAGCATCGCTTTGCACTGTGTAGCGCGGTCCAGCATCGTAAAGTAAAGTATGATTTTTAGTTTGTATCACCACCGCCAGTCCTTGACCAACATCCAGTACTACAACCCTCATTTCTCCTTCAGCAAGTTTTGGCAAGTTGACAAAAAAAACCGGCAATAGCAACACCAGGCCCAGCCAACGCTGCGGGAATCCACGCGGCAGTAAAAGCCAGCACACACCAAATATAGCTGTAACCAGCGCCCATATTGGCGGCGCGGTTTGCTGCCATATAGCCATCGGCATGCTTGCGAGCCAGCTTAATCCCTGCATACAAAGTGCTAAAACAAAATGCGCAGCATGCAAAATAATATCTATATGGGCCAAGCTGCCCAGAATAGCCAAAGGCACCACGAACAAGCTGATCACAGGGATTGCAAACGCGTTGGCAAGTGGCGAAATGACTGAGGTTTGCCCAAACATGACAATGAGCAATGGCAACAAACCTATTGTTACTGCCCATTGCGTATTGATGGCCTCTTTCAACCAGTGCCGTGCGGCCAACCTGCCCACTGATACATAAGCAATCAACGCAACTGCGCCGAATGAAAGCCAAAATCCAGGTGCAATCACCGCCCAGGGATCTAACAAAACAACCGCAATCAAAGCGATTGCCAGCATCCGTGAAATTGCTAAATTCCGACCAAATAACAAAGCCAAAGCAAAGACAGTCAGCATGTATAGCGTTCTCTGCGTGGGCACTGACATGCCAGCTAGCAGCGCATACAGAACGGCTACAAAAAGCCCAGAAACCGTCGCTGCTTTTCTTGTGGGCATTCGCATTACCAAGGCAGGAAATCGCCGCCATATCAATGCAGCAATTGCAAATGCCAGCCCTGCCAACATGGTGATATGCAGTCCGGAAATGCTCATTAGATGAATGACGCCCGTGCGCAAATATACATTCCAATCAGCCTGTGCAATCTGACTATCGTCGCCTATCACCAGTGCGCGAATCACGCCTGCATAAGCCTTACCAGCCAAAGCTTGGCTAATTCTATCGCCTATTTTTTCACGTACATTTTCAATAACATAACGCGGCTTCCATACAATACTTTTGAGTTTTTTGTAGCCGCTTTTATTACGAATTGTGCCTGTTGCGCGGATATTTTCGGCTAGCGCCCATGCCTCAAAATCAAAACCATGCGGATTATAAGTCGTAAGGTGACGTTTTAAGCGCACTGTGAATTGCCAACGCTCACCGGCATGAAAGTAATTGGTTGTGATAGACGTGTTTTCGGACTTTTACAATTCAACGTCACGATAATAATTAAGTGAAATATGCCGTGGAACTTCAGCTTCTTTTGTCAGTATTTTTTCGACATCAAACTGAAAGCGTTCACCACGCTCAGTGACTTCTGGCAACGTAGCTATTACGCCGATGATATCAATACTTTTTTGTTCCCATTGTTTGGATAATTCATCGCTTAGTCGAATCGTCGCAAAGCTAGCCGCCCAAAAGAAACCAAATAAAATTGCCAAAATAAGAACGCTGATTTTTTGAAAAAATTTGGAAAGTTTGAATTGAAAATGATATGTTCTAACGAGAACAAAAAAACAAGGAATTAGCAACAGCGCCCAATACATGCTTGGTAAAACAGATTGCTGTTGCAGCATCCAAGCGCCAAATACAAAGCTTAGCGCAAAAGTAATCAATTAATTTAGCGACATTAACTGGCCGTCTTCTAGGCGGTATTGTCGTTGCATTTTTGCGGCCAAACCTAAATCATGAGTGACGACTACCAAGCTGGTGTTTTGTGCTTGATTAATCTCCAACAGCAAGTCAAATACTTGGTTCGCTGTCACGCGATCTAAATTTCCAGTCGGCTCATCTGCCAATATACATGCGGGTTGCGTGACTAAAGCGCGCGCTAGTGCAGCACGCTGACGCTCGCCTCCCGAGAGCTCGCCCGGCATGTGCTCCAAGCGATGTGCCAGGCCTACTTTTTCGAGCATTTGTTGTGCTTTTTTTAGCGCCTGCTCACGTGACATGCGGCGTATCAACAAAGGCATCGCCACATTTTCAATCGCTGTGAATTCCGGCAACAAATGATGAAACTGATACACAAAACCGAGTGACTGATTACGTAGCTGGCCTTTTTGCGATTCAGATAATTGGCTAAGGTTTTTCCCTGACAATTCGACAATACCGGCGGTTGGTGCATCCAAGCCTCCCAGCAAGTGCAACAGGGTACTTTTACCCGAACCTGATACGCCAACAATAGCGATTTGTTCACCATTTTTGACACTTAAATCAATACCGTTAAGCACGGCCACATCCAAGCCAGTATAGGTTTTGCAAAGGTTTCTGCAAGCAATAATATTACTCATAGCGCAAGGCCTCAGCTGGATTAATGGTAGAGGCTTTGTAACTAGGATATAACGTAGCCAGCAGACTCAAGACAAACGACATAATCACAATCGTAATCACATCAGGCCATTCCAGTTTTGACGGCAAATCACTAATCGCATAGACATCTTTTGCTAAAAACTGTACATGGAACAAACTCTCAATCATCGGCACAATGGTCTCAATATTTAATGCAATCAACACACCTATGACAGCGCCAGCAAGTGTGCCAATCACACCAATGAGTGCACCCTGCACCATAAAAATGCTCATGATGCTGCTCGGGCCAGCGCCAAAAGTGCGCATAATAGCAATGTCGGCTCGCTTATCCGTTACAGCCATCACCAAGGTTGACACGATATTAAAAGCGGCAACCGCTACAATTAAAGTCAGAATAATAAACATCACGCGCTTCTCCATTTGCACAGCTTTGAAAAAGTTGGCGTGCTGTTGCGTCCAGTCGGTAATAAAGTAACTACCGCTTAAATTTTGTGCCAATTCAGCTGACATTTCCGGCGCATCAAATAAATCATCCAGTTTTAAGCGCAAGCCAGAAACATGGTCACCCATACGATACAGTTTTGCCGCATCATCCATATGAATAAGCACCAAGCCAGCATCGTATTCATACATGCCAATTTGAAATAAGCCAACCAGTTTAAACTGCTTGATACGAGGCACAACTCCGGCAGGCGTAAACTGGCCTTGCGGCGCCATCAGCACGATTTTGTCACCTATACTTGCCCCTAGCAACATCGCCAGATCTGTACCGATAACAATGCCAAACTCTCCGGCACGCAGGTCAGACAAATTGCCAGCTTTCATATGCTTACCTATATCTGCGACTTTGTTTTCTTCTGTCGGCAATACGCCGCGCACCAATGCTCCTTGCACTGCTTGGCCATAGCTCAGCATGCCTTGCGCCATCACATAGGGCGCACTGGCTATTACTTCCGGTTGTGATTTAAGCTGACTCGCAAGACTCTGCCAGTTGCTAAGCTGGTTATTCACTCCGGTGATTTCTAAGTGGGAAGCCACACCCAGAATACGCGTACGCAACTCCGCCTGAAAACCATTCATAACTGAGAGCACCACAATCAAAGCCGCTACACCTAATGCTATGCCTATCATGCTGGTAAGCGAAATAAATGAGATGAAGTGATTTTTGCGCTTGGCACGGGTATAACGAAAGCCTACAAACAGCTCAAACGGAAGTTTTGAAAATACAGACATAAGGTGAATCTTAGCAGTTTTTAAGCTGCTAAGATTCACCTTGAATTGAAAATTATTAAAATTTAAATAGGCAACGACACACGGACCCATTCACGTTGCTTCATCAATGGTGCACCCATCTCAATTACCTTGTCATCACCTTCTATGTTGATTCTAAATTTACCGCCGCGCTTGTATTCACATCTTGGCAAAATTAGCGAAGCCTTATTCGATTTGGCGTCATCCTGTCTATCCAGCAACAAACCTGCAAAAGTATTGAGCTGGCTCAGATTAGCTTCCGCTTCATCCACAAAATAACCAGTGAGCGCCTCAGAGAAATTATTCTGATCGACACGTCCGACTTGAACTGAAGCACCGTGCGAACCTAATACTTTTAGCCCGGCTCTGTAGGTGCCATTTGCCTGCTTTCTAACGCTTCTGATTTCGGCAATGACAAACAATTCCTTATCTTCCGGCGTGGTATATCCTATCAGCTTGCCTGGCTCTATCCAACTGCTATAAGTCTTGCCCAAATCTACGGCAAAACCACTGGCACTTTCATCAACCAGCCACCAGTTCTCACTGCCAAGTTTATTTTTGCTGGCTTGATAAACTTGTGGCTCCTGTGGTTTGATGTGGTGCTTAGCTACCCGCATTTCGAAGTCGTATAGGCCATCATCTTCTTGTATAGCCGATTTAACAACCGACTTGGGCTTTGCTGCACTTAATCGACGACAGATATCTTCCAAACCGTAACTTACATTTATGAGCATGTTTCTTTTATTTCTAGCCTCTTTCCTACGTTGACGCTCATAACCTTCAACACACCAATCCACACGCAATTTTTTAAACAATTTTACCATTACATCTGCCGATGCCATTTTCTCCAGTCCAAACTCCTGCAGAGGTTTTTGTGTATCCACAGCACATAAATAAGCTTCGATTTTATCTATCAAGCGCGTAGTCTTCCAAAAACGATAATCTGCAAATTTTTCAACAGCACGGATGCGCTCTGGCCCCTTGTCCGATTCAACATCGATAAAAAACTGAAATTTATCTTGTTTATGCTTGTTCAGTAACAATGGATTGGTCGCCCAAACCCTGAGGACTTGCTCAGTCAGTTGAATTTGCAGACGGCTGTAATTACCCTTATGCAAGGTATCCATCATAAAACCGCGCTTCAATAAGGTCGCAATGCTGATTTCTTTCTTTTGATGATCATACAAAAATATATTGGTATTCATTAATGCCAAATTTTCGGCACATTTGATGACTTTACAAACATTTGCCCATGTGCCGATTGGCGCAGGTTGATCATCAAAATAGCGCCATTTTGCCATTGCAAAAGTTGCATTTAAATGACGGCATAAAATTAAATTGATTTCTTCGTTACTAAAAACTGTTTTGTTTTGCCCTAAATATAAATCAAGAAACTGCGTATAAGCCACATAAAGCTGTCTTTGATATGCGTACGCCGCATTGTACAGCTCAACTTCTGAGTTTTTATTTATTTTCAATACAGTCAAGTACTTATATGTGATTTTCTTTGCGGCTTGATAAGATTTCTTATCAATTTCCAATACCATATCTATATTGCATTTCAAACTCTCAACAGACTCAAATTGAATTTTTGTCAATTGAGCAGTCGTCGTTTTTATAGCACTCAATTCGTCCATTTCGGTTAACGTGTTCATCCACCCAAGATTTTTTTGCACATCCTGGTGATGTAAAACTGTCTGGATTTTCTGTATTACGTTCGATAACATTTTAGGTACCTGTCAGTAAAAAAGTTAGTTACAGTTAACCTTTTGCAAACTACGTGCCAATTTTGAAAACTAAGCACCAACATTTTTAAACCGTACTTTTTATTAATACTGTTAAAATATCACCATGTTTACCGGAATCATTCAAGCCGTTGGCAATATTGACACGACCACAAAAGTTGGTGAAGACCTAAAGCTCTCAATCAATGCTGCCAGTTTAGGTCTGAATGACGTAAAAATTGGCGACAGCATTGCGGTAAACGGAATTTGTTTAACTGTTACAAATCTCGATAAAACACATTTTGAAGCCCATGTTTCAAAAGAAACATTAAGCGTTACAGTTGGCTTAAATTGCAGACAATCTGTTAATTTAGAAAAAGCATTGCGTCTGCAAGACAGGTTGGGCGGGCATTTGGTAAGCGGACATGTAGATGGCGTAGGACAGGTAATGCGTTTTGAACAGGTAGGAGATTGTTGGTTGTTAGCGATACGTGCCCCGCATGAAGTTTCAAAATATATCGCAAAAAAAGGCTCAATTTGCGTAGAAGGTGTGAGCCTGACCGTGAATAGCATCGTACAAGACATCTTTACCATGAACATTATTCCACATACATTAGGAAATACCACCTTCAAACATTTAAACGTTGGTGACCGTGTAAATCTGGAAATCGATCAGATTGCCCGTTATGTGGAACGCATGACTGAATGGATGCATGAAAATGCCGCTTAACTCGATTAGTCCAATTGCCGAAATTATCGCCGACATCAAGTCTGGCAAGATGGTCATTCTGGTGGATGATGAAAACCGTGAGAACGAGGGCGATTTTGTCATCGCAGCCGAATTCGCCAATGCCGAACATATCAATTTTATGGCCAAATATGGCCGAGGATTGATTTGCCTGACGCTAACTGAATCGCGTTGTAAACAACTCAACCTGCCACCCATGGTGCTAAAAAACGATTCACGTTTAGGGACTAACTTTACTGTATCTATTGAGGCCGCAACAGGTGTCACTACTGGCATCTCTGCTGCCGACCGTGCAACGACGATTCAAGCGGCAGTCGCCAAAAATGCCAACGCCAAAAGCTTGGTGAGCCCAGGACATATTTTCCCACTGGCTGCGCTCAATGGCGGTGTGCTGGTGCGTGCAGGGCATACTGAAGCGGGTAGTGATTTGGCAGCGCTTGCCGGCTGTGAGCCAGCCAGTGTGATTTGCGAAATTTTAAAAGATGACGGCGAAATGGCACGCCTACCTGATTTGGTGGAGATTGCTAAGCAACACCACATCAAAATCGGCACCATTGCCGATTTAATTCGTTATCGCAGTGAAACTGAAAAACTTATTGAACGCGCAACTGAACGCACCGTTATGACTCCTTATGGTGAAATGCGTTTGGTAGCATACCGCGACAAAATTGCCAACGAAACGCACCTGGCATTGGTTAAAGGCAATCCTGCTCCGGATAATGAATGCTTGGTGCGCGTACATGAGCCGCTTTCGGTATTTGATCTGCTTGACAGCAGCAGCTGTTCGCATAGCTGGAATGCGCTCAAAGCCATGCAAACCATATCCAATGAACCTTGCGGCGTGATGGTACTGTTACATCATAGTGAAAGTGGCGATGACATTATTACGCGCATTCAGCATGCAGACGAATCCATTCGATATAATCAGGAATTACGCACTTATGGTATCGGCTCACAAATCCTGCTGGATTTAGGCGTGCGCAAAATGCGTCTCATGGCTACCCCACGTAAAATGCCCAGCATGATCGGCTTTGGTCTGGATATCACGGGATATTTAGAGGCTCATTAATCTCAAAAAAATTGTGTTAAAATAGCCCTATTGGAAAATATGAATCTTACAGGTCAGTTTCTCATCGCGATGCCAGCCATGACAGACCCATATTTTTCTAAAACCGTCACCTATATTTGCACTCACAATGAAGATGGCGCTATGGGTGTCATCATTAATCGCAGCGCGGATATTACGGTCGCAAACCTGTTTAAGCAAATCCAACTCGAAGTCGAATCACAACCCATGCTCAAAAAAACAGTCCATTTTGGCGGGCCCGTGCAGACAGAGCGTGGATTTATTCTACATGACATCATGCCTGCGCCATATGACGAATTCAACTCGACTATCGTTATCAATAACACGGTTGCACTCACTACATCAAAAGACATTTTAGAGGCCGCTGCACAAAACAAAGGCCCGCAAAAAATGCTTATTGCCTTAGGCTATGCGGGCTGGACAGCCGGCCAGTTAGAAAGCGAGCTGGCACAAAATGCATGGCTAAGTCTGAAGACTGATAAACTTGAAGATGTTCATACGCTGATTTTTGATAAACCCGACAATGAAAAATTTGACTATGCAATGAGAATGATGGGGCTTAATTTGGCCAATTTATCAGAAGTGGCGGGGCACGCCTGAATGTTAAGTCAGAGTCACTTGCCTATTTTGGAACGTAACTACCCCGATATTACAGGTACGGTGCTAGCGTTTGATTTTGGTGAAAAACGCATCGGCGTAGCAGTAGGTGAAACTATGTTAAAAGTCGCCCACCCGCTGCTGACGATTGACAGTGAATCGAACGAAGCGCGCTTCTCGCAAATTGCCGCGCTCATAAATGAGTGGAATCCTAGTATATTGATAGTAGGCCTGCCTGTGCATCTGGATGGCAAGCCTCATACACTGACACATCTCTGTAAAAAATTTGCACAGCGACTTGAAGGCCGCTTTAATTTACCAGTCATGATGATTGACGAGCGCTTGAGCTCAGCCGAAGCCACACAGAATCTAAATGAGGCAGGTATTAAAGGACGCGACCAAAAAGGCATGCTGGATGCAGTCGCAGCACAAACCATATTACAATCTTATTTTGACGGGCTTCAAACCACATAATGATATCACTATAAAATCATGCCGCCACCCAACCCCGAAACCCTGTTAAGCGAAATCACCGCTAAAATCCAGACGCAATTGCAGCCAAAAAGCGCCTTGGTAGGCATTCACAGCGGCGGAGTATGGTTAATGAACCGTATTTTGAAGTCACTTAAACTTGATATTCCTCATGGCATGCTGGATGCAGCCCTGTATCGTGATGACTATGCTCAGCGTGGTTTGAAGACCGAGCCAAAACCTTCGCAAATTCCGTTTGATGTACAAAATACACATATCATTTTGATTGATGATATTTTTTACACTGGTCGTACCGCGCGCGCTGCGATGAACGAACTGTTTGACTATGGCCGTCCAGCCAGCATTACGCTGGCTGTACTGATCAATCGCGGCGGTGCGGAATTACCTATACAACCTAATATTGTTGGCGCAGAAATTTTACTGAGGCCAGACCAAAGTTTGCAGCTTTCACAGGACACCAAAGGCAAATTACATTTGTCATTAGAGAACAGCCATGTATAACCCGCAACTAGATGCTGACGGTAAATTAAAGCACCTACTTACTGTTGAAGGTTTGCCTAAAAAAATCCTCACCCAGATTTTGGATACCGCTGAAACTTTTGTGGGCGTAGCAGAGCGCGACATTAAAAAAGTACCATTACTACGTGGTAAAACGGTATGCAATATCTTTTTTGAAAACAGCACCCGTACCCGCACCACTTTTGAAATCGCGGCAAAACGCCTTTCAGCCGATGTGATCACACTCAATGTTGGAACATCATCGCAATCGAAGGGTGAAACCATTTTAGACACAGTGGATAACTTAATTGCCATGCATGCAGATATGTTTGTAGTGCGTCATGCACAGAGCGGCGCGGCACATTTTATTGCACAACATGTGCCGGATAACATCAGTGTCATCAATGCTGGCGATGGTCGCCATGCACACCCGACACAGGGCTTGCTAGACGTGTTTACCGTGCGACGTTACAAGCCTGACATGCACAACCTGCGTGTGGCTTTGGTAGGTGATGTGCTGCACTCACGTGTAGCGCGCAGCGAAATTCATGCTTTAACTACACTAGGCGTGCCGGAAGTGCGTGTCATCGCGCCAAAAACCTTGCTGCCGGCCGACGTCGAAAAACTCGGCGTGCAAGTATTTCATGACATGAAAACCGGATTAAAGGATGTAGATGTTGTCATGATGCTGCGTCTGCAAAACGAGCGCATGAGCGGTGCCCTGCTACCCAGCGCACAGGAATATTTTAAAACTTTTGGCCTAACACAGGAAAAGCTTGGGTTTGCCAAGCCTGATGCCATTGTCATGCATCCCGGCCCGATGAATCGCGGCGTAGAAATTGATTCCAGCGTTGCTGATGGTGATCAATCCGTCATATTACCGCAGGTGACTTATGGAATTGCAGTGAGAATGGCGGTGATGGCCATTCTGGGAGGTGGAGCATGAAAATTCACATTAAAAATGGTCACCTTATAGACCCAAAAAACAATATTGATGCCAAGCAAGATGTATATATAGCCGCAGGTAAAATTGTCAGTATAGGCAAAGCGCCAGATGGCTTTGGGGCAAACCAAACCATCGATGCCACAGGTTTAATTGTTGCGCCAGGTTTTGTCGATTTATCCGCCAGATTACGTGAGCCAGGTTTTGAACACAAGGCCACGCTAAAAAGTGAATTGCTAGCCGCCGCCGTAGGTGGCATCACCAGCCTGGCCTGCCCGCCTGACACAGACCCAGTGCTTGACGAGCCAGGATTGGTTGAAATGCTCAAGCATCGTGCAAAACAACTCAATTTGGCGCATGTATATCCACTTGGAGCATTAACCCGCCAACTTGAAGGCAAACTGCTTACCGAAATGTGCGAACTCACCGAAGCGGGCTGTGTTGGATTTAGTCAAGCTGATATTTCCATCACGGACACACAGGTGCTTTGGCGCGCATTTGAGTATGCTGCCACATTTGGCTTTACGATATTTTTGCGTGCAGAGGATTACTATCTCGCCAGAAATGGCGTTGCGCATGACGGTGAAGTTGCCAGTCGCTTAGGCCTCAAAGGTATTCCTGCCGCGGCCGAGAGTATCGCCATTGCCAGCATTTTGCGCGTAGCCCAAGAAACAAAAACCAAAGTGCATTTATGCCGGCTCTCTACTGCAGAGGGAGTTGA
Organism: uncultured beta proteobacterium; assembly: GCA_963701715.1. Taxonomy (GTDB): domain Bacteria; phylum Pseudomonadota; class Gammaproteobacteria; order Burkholderiales; family Methylophilaceae; genus Methylotenera_A. The sequence continues at coordinate 143,600 of CAVPAX010000006.1, read as the reverse complement.
ATTAGTGCGTCAAGCCAAGAAACAAGGTGTGCAAGTAAGTGCAGATGTAAGCGCACAACATTGCCATTTAACCGACCATGATATTGGTTTTTTTAGTGCTCACGCAAACCTCAAGCCGCCGTTACGTTCATCTCGAGACAAAAATGCACTTTGCCAAGGACTTAAAGACGGTGCGATTGATGCAATCTGCTCTGACCATACGCCTGTAGATGATGACGCAAAATTACTGCCATTTGCCGAAGCCGAAGCTGGCGCTACCTGTTTAGAACTATTATTGCCGCTGACACTAAAATGGGCATCAAATCAAAAAACTTCGTTATCTGAAGCCTTAGCGAAAATCACCAGTCAGCCTGCGAATATACTTGGAATATCTGGCGGGCATTTAAGTTTGGATGCTGATGCGGATATTGCGATCTTTGATCCACTGGAGGAGTGGCAAGTAAGTGCCAGCCAGCTCAAGAGCCAAGGCAAGAATACGCCATTCCTGGGGCTAACGATGCAAGGCAAGGTGCAGTATACATTGCTGCATGGACAAGTTACCTACCAAGCCTGAATCAAAATAATTTAAGCTTTAAGTGCAATTGCCTTAAATACTTGACGTTTGCTTATAAGGCGCAGATAGTTACTTTTCTTTTTTTAGTAGTATCGATTGATTTTAAATTTTTGAATAATCCTTTTATATTGGGGAGTAAAAATGAGTTCTCTTTTAAGTTCTTTTGGATGTTGTTTTTGGTGGTTTCTTGCTGGTATTTTACTTGGCTGGCTATTAAATAAATGCATGTGTAGATGTTGCTACAAATCTTCATGCAACACACAGGCAGCAGCACAAACTGCCCCGGATGCACCTGAGAAACTGGCGGACACACCCGCTGCCCCAGTTGCAAAAAAGGCCGAAGCTACTAAAGCACCGACGCCTAAAACCGAAGCACCCAAGGCAACAGTGATTGACATTGCCGCCGCTAAGAAAGCTGGCTTTGCAATTAAAAGCGCAAATGACCTCACTATTGTGGAAGGCATTGGCCCCAAAATTAACGAATTGTTTAATGAGAATGGTATTAAAACATTCGCCCAACTTGCTGCAGCTACCGTGCCGCAAATGCGTGCCATTTTAGATAAAGGTGGTTCACGTTTCCGCATTGCCAATCCAAGTACATGGGCGCAGCAGGCAACGTTAGCAGCTGAAAACAAATGGGTCGAGCTTAAGAAATTGCAAGACAAGCTCTCTGGCGGTGTTAAAAAATAATCAGGGGTGACTAAAATGCAGAACAATCAATCAAGCTATAACCGCTGGAGTTGGATAGTTGCGCTAATACTCACCTTATTATTACTTTGGATGCTGTTTACAGGACGCGGGCCATCTATCACATGTTGTGGCGATTCTGTTGAAACAGCGGCCGCTGTCGAGGAAACCGTACCTGTTCTAGCCCCAGAAAGGTTTGGGTTTACAGCAACAGCCAACGACTTCACTAGCAATGGTGACAGAGCTAATGTTAGCTGGCTTAGCCAATCAGAAGCACTCATGACATTGCTAGCAGGCGGTGATGCCTTACAAGTACAAGGTGATGATAAAAGTGTGGTACTAAGAGGCACGGTAGATACTGAAACAATCAAGGAGCAAAAAGGTACAGATATTCAGAATTTTTTTGGACCTAACATCATTATAGACAACCAGATTCTGGTTAAAGCAGCAGATCCTGTGACAGCAACACCTCCGCCTGCAGCCAAGCTTTATTTTGATACGGGAAAAACAGCATTGCCTAGCGATGTGGATTCGTCACTTGCTCCCATTGTTGAGTGGCTAAAAACGCATGATACTGCAAAAGTGATATTATCCGGCTACCATGATTCACGAGGTAATCAAGCTATTAACGAAGAGCTTGCATACAATCGCGCCAAAGCTGCGCAGGCCGCGTTTATTGCAGCGGGCATTGATGTGATGAGAATAGAAATGCGAAAACCTGAAAGCGTTGATGGCGGCAGCGATTTAGCCCAGGCACGGCGTGTCGAGGTTTCGGTAGAATAAATTTATCTACGCTAACAAAAAAGCCGATGGACTCCATCGGCTTTTTTGTTACCACTATTTAATAATAGATAATAGTTACACCACACCCAAATGATCTAATCCAGCAGATAAGTCTCTATCATGCGCGCCCTTGCCTTCAAGTTTAATTTTTAATCGTAAATCATTCACAGAGTCTGCATTCCGTAATGCATCCTCATAACTAATTGCACCTGACTCATGCAAATCAAACAATGCTTGATCAAATGTTTGCATACCCAGCTCACGAGAACGACCAATAATCTCTTTAATCTCATGAACATCACCTTTAAAGATCAAATCTGAAATCAATGGGGAATTAATCATTATTTCAATCGCTGCTGCGCGTCCCACACCATCTGCTTTTGGAATCAAGCGCTGTGAAATGAATGCACGTGTATTGAGAGACAAATCCATCAACAACTGGTGGCGGCGCTCTTCGGGGAAAAAGTTAATGATGCGGTCTAAGGCTTGGTTGGTACTGTTGGCATGCAAAGTTGACAAACATAAATGACCTGTTTCTGCGAATGCGATCGCGTAATCCATGGTTTCTCGATCGCGAATCTCGCCAATCAAAATCACATCCGGGGCCTGACGTAAGGTATTTTTTAGTGCAATACTCCAATTATCAGTATCCACGCCCACTTCACGTTGGGTAATAATACAATTAATATGGTCATGTACAAACTCAACTGGATCTTCAATGGTAATGATATGCCCGTAACTGTTTTCATTGCGATAACCCACCATTGCCGCTAATGAAGTCGACTTTCCTGAGCCAGTACCACCCACGAATATCACCAATCCACGCTTAGTCATGGCAATATCCTTTAACACTTCTGGCAGGCCCAATTCATCAAGCTTTGGAATCTTAGTGGTAATAGTTCTGAATACCAGGCCTACAGAACCACGTTGCACGAACGCATTCACACGGAAGCGTGCAACGCCAGGGATGCCGATTGCGAAATTACATTCATTCGTTGCATCAAATTCTGCCGTCTGTTTGTCGTTCATAATTGAGCGCGCAATTTCACGCGCCTGTTGCGTGGATAGCACTTGTGAGCTAACCGGAGTCACCTTGCCATCAATTTTCATGGCCGGAGGAAAACCGGAAGTAATGAACATATCGGACGCTTTCTTCCCGAGCATTAATCGCAACAAATCAAATACAAATTTTTCGGCCTGGCCTTTTTCCATAATGCAATCCTAGTAATTAATTAATTAGCCAATAATAGAGTCTTTATTAGCAGCTTTGCCACGTGCTTCGTTCGCAGAAATCACGTTGCGACGTACCAGGTCTTGTAGATTCTGGTCTAGTGTTTGCATGCCAATGTTTTGACCGGTTTGAATCGCAGAGTACATCTGCGCAACTTTGTTTTCACGAATCAGGTTTCGAATCGCAGGTGTACCAATCATAATTTCATGTGCTGCCACACGCCCTTGCTCATCTTTGGTTTTACATAAGGTTTGCGAGATTACTGCGCGTAGTGACTCCGAAAGCATCGAACGTACCATGTCTTTTTCTGCGGCAGGGAATACATCAACAATACGATCCACCGTTTTTGCCGCTGAACTGGTATGTAGTGTACCAAATACCAAATGGCCAGTTTCCGCAGCTGTCAGGGCGAGGCGAATGGTTTCCAAATCCCGCATCTCTCCCACCAGAATCACATCAGGGTCTTCACGCAAAGCTGATCGTAGCGCATTCTGGAATGAAAGGGTATGCGGCCCTACTTCACGCTGGTTAATGAGGCATTTTTTTGAAGTATGCACAAATTCAATCGGGTCTTCTACCGTTAGAATATGGCCCATTTCGTTTTCATTAATATAATCCACCATCGCTGCTAATGTTGTGGACTTGCCTGAGCCGGTCGGTCCGGTCACTAGCACGATACCACGAGGTGTATCGGCAATCTCCTTAAATATTGGTGGGCAATTAAGCTGTTCCAAAGTTAGGATCTTTGATGGAATCGTCCGAAACACCGCGCCAGAGCCACGATTATGGTTAAATGCATTGACCCGAAAACGCGCCAGATTTGGGATTTCAAACGAAAAGTCGCATTCAAGCGTTTCCTCATACACCTTACGCTGACCATCGTTCATGATGTCATACACCATATCGTGCACTTGCGTATGATCCATAGCTGGCACATTGATTTTACGCACATCGCCATGCACGCGAATCATAGGCGGCAAGCCTGCGGATAAGTGCAAATCCGACGCTTTGTTCTTAACTGAAAAGGCGAGTAAATCTGAAATATCCACTATCAGCTCCTGCTATAATAAGTTTATATAAAAACTTTTAACAAACCACACAAAGTTTATTGTTTAGATAATTGAATTATGACCATAATTTCTGATTCCATGCAAGTAATTCAAGCAAGTATTCTTAAAGCACGTCTCTCCGCAAACAGAACTGATGAGATTAAACTATTAGCTGTAAGTAAAGCACAGCCGGCAGAAAAACTGCGCGAGGCATACATGGCAGGTCAGCGCGCGTTTGGTGAAAACTATGTGCAAGAAGCGATTGGTAAACAAGAGCAACTCAAAGACTGTGACATAGAATGGCATTTTATTGGTCCGATTCAAAGCAACAAAACACAGCTGATCGCGCAGCATTTCGATTGGGTACACTCAGTAGATAGATTAAAAATTGCAACACGCCTGAATGACACTAGGCCGCGATCACTTGCACCGCTTAATGTATGCATTCAAATCAACAGCAGTGAAGAAGCCTCCAAGAGCGGCGTGGATATTGCTTGTCTGGCCATATTGGCTAAGAATATAAATGCCCTGCCGCATCTGAAGTTACGCGGCCTCATGGCGATTCCTGCCCCAACAAAAGACCTTGCAAAACAACGCGCGCAATTTAGAATAGTGAACAATGCCTTTAAATCGCTGCAGCAACAGGGATTCAAGTTGGATACTTTGTCTATTGGCATGTCGGATGACTATATTGCGGCAATACACGAAGGTGCTACCATAGTGCGCATTGGCTCGGCCATTTTTGGTGCACGTCCTTCAAAATTGATAATTGAGAACATTAAATGAAATTAGGATTTATCGGTGGCGGCAACATGGCACATGCCCTTATTGTAGGGCTTAAAAACCAGCAATTTACGATGTCTGACATTATGGTAGTAGAGCTAGATGCTAGCAAGCGCCAAGAACTCAGCCAGAGTTTAAGCGTTAACACATCTGAGGATCTAGGTAACATTCAAACTTGTGACGTGATTGTGCTTTCCATTAAACCACAGCAATTACCTGTGCTAGCAAAAACATTGGCACCGCTACTTAAGCAGCAACTGGTCATTTCAATTGCAGCAGGCATCCGCTTAAAAGATCTTTCACGTTGGCTTGGTAATTATACAACCGTCATACGTGCCATGCCGAACACGCCAGCGCAAATACAAGCAGGCATCACGGCTTTATATGCTTTGCCCGGTATTTCCAAAGAGCACATCACTCAAGCAGATCGAATACTAAGCGCCGCGGGCAGCACTTTGTGGCTGGATTCCGAAGAAAAACTGGATGCAGTCACAGCTATTTCCGGCAGCGGACCTGCCTATGTGTTTTATTTCATAGAAGCACTGCAGGAAGCCGCACTGCAATTAGGACTAGATGAATCGCAGGCCAGACAGCTCAGCATCGCTACCTTTAAAGGCGCAAGCTTACTGGCAAGCGCAAGCACAATACCCATTGCCACTTTGCGTGAACAGGTGACTTCAAAAGGTGGCACGACCGAACAAGGCTTGCTAAGCTTGCAAAACTCCCAGATTAAGCAAGCGATTGCTTTAGCCACGCAAAAAGCCTGCGAGCGAGCCAAAACATTGGGTGATGAATTAGGGGATAGTTAGATATGTTATCAAGCGCACTGGATTTTTTACTTACTACCGTACTAAACTTACTTACCATGTTGTTTTCGCTGCGTTTTTTTATGCAGCTATTCAGAGTTCCTTTCAATAATCCGCTTGCTTATATGGTTATTTCGCTTACCGATTTCGCTGTAAAACCTGTGCGTAAAGTGATTCGAAGCTGGGGGAAGATCGATTTATCGACTTTGTTTTTAGCGTTACTCACACAATTTGTATTACAGCTCAGTTTAGTTTGGTTACGTGATTTTCCGCTAAGCGTTGCAGGTCAGTCCGCGTGGGCCGGCTTAATAGGTATGAGTTTTCTTGGCGTATTACGTACAGGTCTTGACATGTTTTTTTATGCCATTATGCTGCAAGTGATATTAAGCTGGGTAAACCCTCAGTCTCCCATTTCAGGCGTGCTTAACAGCCTTACAAGGCCAATACTGGAGCCAATTCAGCGCATTTTGCCAATGGCGAGCGGTATCGACTTTTCACCTATTGTTGCACTAATCTTTTTACAAATGATTAATGTATCTGTCGTGAAAACTTTGGAAGTGCAATTATCGTCGCTTCTATAGATTTTACATACTATCAGCATATAACAAACCCTGAATATCCACTTATAATAGCGCCATGATAATCGAAACTTTACATGCCAAAGTCAACGAATACCAAGCATGGCGTGCCAGCCTGACTAAAACCATTTCCGATTATCGGGATTGGCTCGCCAATAGCAATCAGTCCGATGCAGTTCAAGAGTTACGCTTGTATGATATGCTGGAAATGTTAAAACGCGATCAGCTGGTCATGGCTTTTTTAGCGGAGTTCTCGCGCGGCAAAACAGAAACTATCAACGCGCTGTTTTTTGCAGACTTTAACCAGCGCCTGCTCCCCAGCGAGCCGGGTCGCACTACTATGTGCCCTACCGAGATTTTCTGGGATGCGAGTGAAGAACCTTCAATTAAGCTTTTGCCTATCGAAACTCGCCTTAGTGACGACTCACTTACCTATCTAAAAACCATACCCAAGGCTTGGGAAAAATTCAGGTTAAATATTGATTCTCCTGAGGAAATGAGAGAAATCCTGCTCAAGTTGGTCGAGCAAAAAGAAGTCACGCAAGCTGCAGCTGAAGAGTTAGGCTTATTCAATCCAGAAGATATAAGCATGGTTCAGGAATTAGAAAGGCAAGGTTCACTTAAAATTCCTGCCTGGCGTCATGCCATAATCAATTACCCGCACCCGCTCTTAAAAAGCGGTTTGGTTGTGATTGACACACCAGGACTCAATACCTTGGGCGCAGAACCTGAGCTAACGCTTAGCATTATCCCAAATGCGCACGCCATATTGTTTTTAACTTCTACTGATACAGGCATCACACAATCGGACATGCATATCTGGAATGATCACATTAAAGGACGTGCAAAACACAAATTAGTTGTACTCAATAAAGTAGACATGTTGTGGGATGACCTTAAATCCAAGCAGGACGTGGCGAATGAAATTGAGAGACAAGTTAATATCACTGCACATCAACTCGGAATTTCTCCGTACAACGTGTTTGCAATATCTGCCCAAAAAGCGCTGGTAGCCAAAATCAAGAAAAATTCCGAGCTGCTTCAACAGAGTGGAATTATTGAATTTGAAACTGCTTTGGGCAATCAAATTATTCAAGCTAAGCATGAAATTCTGGGCAGAACTATAGCAAGCGAATGCAGCGAAATGATTAAGGGCTCGCGTAGAATCGTACAAAAGCGTCTAACTAGCTTGCGTGAGCAAGTGATTGAATTAAAGAACTTAAAAGACCAGAGTATGGATGCCTCTAAACATATTCTGGCTAAAGTAGTCGCAGATAGAAAACGTTACGAAGCATCAATTCCTACATTTAATCAGGCAAATGAAAAAATTATCCATATTGGTAAAAAACTTCTGCGCCACTTAAGTCTTGCCTATTTAGACACCTCGCTTGCAAAAAGCCGTCAGGAAATGGGTGATAGCTGGACGACTGTTGGACTTAATCTGGGCATGCGCAACTTAATGAAGCAAGCAAACGAATTAGCAGAATATATAACCAAAGAAAGTAATGAAATCAAGAAATTGGCGGATGATATCTACGAGGTGTTTCAATCAAAGCACGGGTTTGATCTATTTGACCCACCTGTACTGGATATATCAAACTTCACTAACAACATGAAAGCATTAGAAAAAATAACAGATGACTTTTGCACTGACCCGATCAATGTGCTTACCGAAAAACATTTTCTAATCCGCAAATTTTTCTTAGGCTTAGGCACACAAACACAAAAAATATTTGCGCATGCTGAAAAAGACTGTGAACGCTGGCTTCAAGATGTATTAAGTATGCTTAAAGCACAAATGGCAGAGCATAAAACCAGTTTGGATCAGCGTACTAAAAACTTAATGGAAGCCAAGGCCAGCGCTGATGCACTGGATAATCGATTAGCCATTGTAGAACATGAGTACGCCTTAATTTCCAAAGAAAGTCAGGCGTTAGATATCATGCTATTGCATCTGATGAAGGCCGTACAGCCTGCAATTAAAGCCAAAGTATCGGCAACGAAAAACGATGCAGATTTAGATAAAACCCTTAAATTACCCGAAATGCCATTCTTGAACATAGCCTCAACTACACTATCGGTTTAGTAGCTCTTAACTCCACACGATGTCAAACGCTTCGCGTGCATATAGACTATCAGCCTGAAGTGTTACGCGTTTGTTAATAAAGTCAGACAAATTAGCCAGACTTTGTGATTCTTCATCCATTAACAGACCGATCACTTTAGTTGATGCAATTACTTTAAATTCCTTAGCATTAAATTGTTTGGATTCGCGTAAAAGTTCACGCATGATTTCATAGCAAACCGTTTGTGCTGTCTTATATTCGCCACGTCCATCACATACTTCACAAGGCTCACACAACAAATGGGCCAGGCTTTCACGAGTGCGCTTGCGGGTCATTTCTACCAAGCCCAGGGATGTAAAACCGTTAATTCCGGTGCGCGCACGGTCCAATTCTACCGCTTTTTTAAGTTCTTCCAGCACTGTTTCACGTTGTGCATCTTCATCCATATCAATAAAATCAATAATGATAATGCCGCCCAAATTACGCAATCTAAGCTGGCGCGCAATACACTGTGCAGCCTCCAAATTCGTTTTGAAAATCGTATCAGATAAATTTTTACCGCTTACAAAACTACCCGTATTAACATCCACAGTAGTCAGCGCCTCTGTCTGATCAAAGATTAAATAGCCGCCTGAAGTAAGTTCTACCTTGCGTGAAAGTGCATTTTCAATTTCTTTCTCAATATTATAGAAATCAAAAATCGGCCTCTCACCTTGATAGTGACAAAGCGGCTTCACCGCTTTTGATACATACAGCTCAGCAAACTCCTTCAACTGCTCATAAGTCACTTTAGAGTCCACCTGAATGCTGACAGTCTGATCGTTCACCACATCGCGCAACATGCGCCTTGGCAAACTTAAGTCATAAAATACCAGTGAACGTTCACCTGCATTTTTACTATCCACCTGAATTTTTGCCCATACTTTTTGCAGATATTCGATATCAGCCAGCAATTCGTCATCACTAGCCGTTTCAGACATGGTACGAATAATGTATCCACCTGCTCTCTCTTCTGGCAGTAGGCCTAACAAACGATTACGCAAACGTTCACGCTCATCTTCATCTTCAATACGCTGCGATACGCCTATATGATCCTGATGTGGTAAAAATACCAGAAATCGTCCTGCAATGCTGATTTCAGTTGTCAGTCGCGCGCCTTTTGTACCTATCGGCTCTTTAATCACTTGCACGATTATCGATTGACCTTCGTGCAGCACCTCTTGAATTGGCCGTTCGCTTTGCGGCTCACCATCAATATGACATTCCATAATGTCTGCCGCATGTAGAAAAGCAGCGCGCTGCAAACCGATCTCCACAAACGCTGATTGCATGCCCGGCAACACACGGCACACAGTACCGCGGTAAATATTACCGACAATTCCCAAAGACGAGCTGCGCTCAATGTGCAGCTCTTGTGCAACACCATGTTCCATCACGGCTACCCGCGTTTCTTGTGGCGTGACATTAATTAAAATCTCTTGTCCCAATCTTTTCCCTAACTTTTACTTACTCTGTCTAAAAGTATGGCTGTCTCATGCACAGGCAAACCCATTACGCCAGTATAGCTACCTTCAATTCTTTTTATCCAACTGCCCGCCAAACCCTGTATCGCATAGCTGCCAGCTTTATCTCGATGCTCACCTGTCGCGATATAAGCCTCTATCATAGCATCGGACAACGGCATCATCTGTACCAAAGTCGTATTCAACATCTTTTCACGCCTGTTATTTAATAAAACAGCGATTGCCGTATGCACCTCATGCACATTACCAGACAACTTTTTAAGCATATTAAATGCATCCGCATCATTTTCAGGTTTGCCTAATATCTCCATTCCCAATGCTACAGTTGTATCTGCCGCTAAAATTGGCAGTTCAGTATGTTGGCCTGCCAAGTTTTTAAGCGTTGCCAAAGCTTTTTGCTCGGCTAGTCGCAGCACATAATCAGTAGGCGATTCATTTACATATGCCGCCTCATCAATATCGGCGGGCATTACCAGGCAATCAATCCCCATTTGCTTAAGCAACGTCATGCGTCGCGGACTTTGTGAAGCCAGAATTATTTTGTTAAACATCTGCTTACTTTAATTTACTATCTGAAATTAGCCAAATGATTCAAGCATGTTTCCGCAATCAGTCGGTTAGCGTAAAATACTTGTTATTCAATCTAAAGATAATTTCGTGAAAAAACAACCCTGGAAACCCAATACCACCGTCGCGGCGATTATTGAACAAAATGGCAAATTTTTGCTGGTAGAAGAAAACACAGATCGTGGCAACCGTTTTAATCAACCTGCAGGGCATCTGGAAGACGGCGAGACCTTATTCGAAGCGGTAATTCGAGAAACAATGGAAGAATCCGCCTACGAATTCGTACCGGAGGCTTTATTAGGTGTTTACCATTGGAAGCACCCACATAACGACACCACTTATTTGCGTTTCGCGTTCATTGGCAAGGTGGGCATGAATTATCCGATGCAAGAGTTAGATGATGGCATCGTACAAGCGGTGTGGATGAGCATTGACGAGATTCGCGACAAAGCAGGCCTGTTGCGCAGCCCGCAAGTGTTAACTTGTATCGAAGATTATTTAGCAGGAAAGCGTTTTCCATTGGAAGTGGTTACTCACTTATGAACAAAAAAAGAGTCGTTGTAGGTTTATCTGGCGGCGTCGATTCATCTGTAACTGCAATGTTGCTTAAACAGCAAGGTTATGAAGTAGTCGGCCTTTTCATGAAAAACTGGGAAGATGACGATGATGATGAATATTGCTCCAGCAAACAGGATTTAATTGATGCTGTCTCAGTGGCCGACAAGTTAGGTATCGAGATTGAAGCCGTAAATTTCAGCAAAGAATATAAAGATCGCGTGTTTGCGAATTTTTTAGAAGAATATCAAGTCGGTCGCACACCCAACCCTGACATTTTGTGTAATGCCGAGATTAAATTCAAAGCGTTCCTTGACCATGCAATGAGCTTGGGGGCTGATTTAATCGCCACAGGCCATTACGCGCAAGTACGCGAAAACCCACTTAAACCTGGTAGTTATCAACTACTTAAAGCTGATGATGGAAGTAAAGACCAGAGCTACTTTTTGTATAGACTCAATCAGGCGCAGCTAAGCAAAACTCTGTTTCCATTAGGTACTTATCTAAAGCGCGAGGTGCGCGAAATAGCACGCCAAGCAGGTTTAATCAATGCCGAGAAAAAAGATTCCACTGGTATCTGTTTCATTGGTGAGCGGCCTTTTCAGGAATTTCTGCAACGTTATTTACCACGCAAACCCGGTGATATAAAGACACCGGAAGGTAAACTGGTCGGCCATCATGATGGCTTGATGTATTACACGCTAGGCCAGCGCCAGGGTCTAAAAATTGGTGGCAGCCGCGAAAGCAATGGCGAGCCATGGTTTGTGGCGGCCAAAGACATGCAAAAAAACGAATTGATTGTTGTGCAAGGACATGAACACCCGCTTTTGCTAAGCGATGGATTAAAGGCCAGCCAACTGCATTGGATTAGCGAGGAAGCCCCAAAAACCAACTGGGTGTACGCTGCCAAAACGCGGTATCGTCAACCCGACGCACCTTGCGAGATAGATCGTATCAATAAGGATGAAGTCGAAATTCGCTTTGGACAGAAGCAGTGGGCCATTACCCCAGGACAATCAGCCGTAGTATACGAAAGCAATGTTTGCTTAGGTGGCGGTATTATTACCGCAGCTATTATCTAGCGGCAATTTATAATATCGTAAGCACCCAGATCCAGCACCCAGATTTATCATTCCGGGCTCACCAAATAAATCAAGGGGATAACTTTGCAACGCTTGGCTCAAAATTACTCGCAATACGCTAACATACTACTACTTCAATAGCGGGATAAAGATTATGGGCCAACACCATCTGAAACCCTTATTTGCACCCAAATCCGTTGCCGTATTTGGCGCTAGCGACAGTGCTGACTCGGTTGGGCAAGTTGTATTTCAAAATATGCTGCAAAGTGGTTTTCAGGGCGCACTTTATCCGATTAACCCGAACCATTCAGAGATTCAGGGTTGCAAAGCATACTCATCTATCTCTGAAATTACTGAGTCCGTTGAGCTGGCAGTGATTGCTACTCCTCCGCAGTCCGTTCCTGACATTATAGAAGAATGCGGCAAGCATAATGTTAAGTCAGCTGTCATCATTACCGCTGGCTTTAGCGAAACAGGTGAAACAGGTAAGGCGCTGGAGCATACAGTACTCGAAAATGCGCAGCGTTATGGCATTCGTTTGATTGGCCCAAATTGTTTAGGCTTGATGCGTCCGGATATAGGCCTCAACGCCACCTTCAATAAAGGCAGCGCTATTGCAGGCAACCTCGCATTTGTCTCACAGTCAGGAGCTTTGTGCACGGCTATTTTGGATTGGGCGAATACCAGCGATGTAGGATTTTCCAGCGTCATATCGATGGGTTCATCGGTGGATGTGGATTTTGGTGAGATACTCGACTATCTGATATCGGATACAAAAACCCATAGCATTTTGCTTTATATTGAAGGTATTCGCAATGCTCGTATTTTCATGAGTTCGATTCGTGCTGCCGCTCGTATTAAACCGGTAATTCTGGTCAAGGTGGGACGGCATGCAGCCGCCTCTAAAGCTGCAATGTCACATACAGCTTCCCTTGTGGGCTCCGATGATGCATTTGACGCCGCAGTGCGGCGTGCTGGTGTAGTTCGCGTACAAACCATTACGCAACTATTTTCTGCTGCTAAGGCACTCTCCTGTGGTTTTCACCCTACCGGAAACCGTTTGGCTATCGTCACTAATGGTGGTGGCCCCGGAGTCATAGCGACAGACCACGCAATCGACTTGGGACTGGTGATGGCTACCCTGTCACAAAACACTATTGAAAGACTTAATCAGGTACTTCCATCCACCTGGTCGCACGGCAACCCTGTAGATATCATTGGTGACGCCCAGGCAGACCGCTACCAACATGCAGTGAGAGCTTGTTTGGAAGATCCTAATGTTGACGGCGTGCTGACCATACTGACTCCGCAGGCAATGACTAAACCATTGGAAGCGGCAAACACAGTCATTGAACTTTCAAATCAATTCAACAAACCTTTGCTCACCTCTTGGATGGGAGGGGAACAAGTAGAAGCATCTCGTGCCGCATTCAAACATGCCAAAAAACCTAGTTTTCGCACTCCGGAACCAGCGGTAGAGGTTTTTTCATTTCTATCTGCCTACCATAAAAACCAGAAACTTCTGATGCAGGTACCCGGGCCGCTTTCCCATCATCTTGAACCAGACGTGAGAGGTGCATGTATGGTGATTGAAGGAGCGTTACAGGAAAGACGCAAGGTATTGAGCGAGATGGAGTCAAAGGCGCTGTTGTCAGCATTCCATATTCCGGTAGCACAGACCATGATAGCACATTCGCCTAATGAGGCATTGCTCATCGCGCAGCAAATGGGCTTCCCGGTAGCAATGAAAGTGAATTCACCGAATATCACTCACAAAGCTGATGCCGGAGGCGTATTGCTTAATCTGGGAAACGCGCAAGCAGTGGTTGGGGCTTATCATGGAATCATCGAGAGCGTTAAACTTAATCGCCCTGACGCGTATATTGATGGGGTGTCGATCGAGCCAATGATTGTAAAACCAAACGGGCGTGAGCTGATGGTGGGGGTTACCAATGACCCAGTGTTTGGGCCAATCATTACATTTGGCTCAGGAGGCACTACAGTGGAGGTCATGGGTGATCGATCCGTAGCCTTGCCCCCTCTCAATACTTTTCTAGCGAAGGATCTCGTTCAGGATACGCATGTCGCCAAAATGCTGGTGGCTTTCCGCCACATGCCTCCGGTTAATATGGACGCGCTTGAAAGCGTGCTGTTACGTGTTTCTGAAATGGTATGTGAACTACCCATGCTCATGGAGATGGACATCAATCCGCTTATAGTTGACGAAAATGGCGCATTGGCTGCTGATGCACGCGTAGTCGTGGAGTTTCGTCAACCAAGTGCAGACCGCTATGCCCATATGGCAATTTACCCTTATCCGACACATCTGGTTAGCAATTGGCAACTCGCCGATGGCACTAATATGGTTATTCGTCCGATACGTCCAGAAGATGCAGCGCTTGAGCAGGAGTTTGTACGCAAATTATCTGAAGAATCACGCTATTTCCGTTTTATGAGTAGCGTTCAGGAACTCAGCGAATCCATGCTCGTACGATTTACGCAAATTGACTACAGTCGTGAGATGGCGCTGATTGCAGTTAAGGAAGAGCATGACAAAGAGATTGAGTTAGGGGTGACACGCTACGCTATTAACCCTGATGGCGAAAGCTGCGAGTTCGCCTTAGTGGTCGCCGACAGCATGCGTGGCAGGGGGTTAGGTCATAAGCTAATGATTGCATTAATGGATACTGCTCGATCCAAGGGATTAAAAAGCATGGAAGGTGAAGTGCTCAATAGCAACACCAGCATGTTGAAGCTGATGAAACGCCTGGATTTCACAATTGAAACCAATCCGGAAGACGACAGCATCAAAACCGTCCGTAAGGTATTGTAGCCAAACCTTCATGCGTACCGCCTACATCACACATCCAGCCTGCCTCATGCACGATATGGGGGCAGATCATCCTGAAAGCCCGGCGCGCATTCATGCGATTGAGGATCAGCTCATCTCCTCCGGACTGCTGGATTTTCTCAGTCATTATGAAGCACCCAAAGCCAGCAAAGAACAGCTGGCACGTGTCCATGCAATCGAATATATTGACTGGATGTTCAACCAATCTCCACATTCAGGACTGATACATCTTGATGGGGATACCGCAATGAATCCTTATAGCCTGAATGCCGCATTACATGCCGCCGGAGCAGTGGTCAAGGCCGTAGATTTAGTCATGGATGGCCAGGTGCAGAATGCCTTTTGCAATATTCGCCCTCCCGGTCACCATGCTGGGCATGCCCGCGCATCAGGCTTTTGCATCTTCAACAACATTGCTGTAGCTGCTGCTCATGCACTTGAACAGCACGGATTGCAACGCGTAGCGATTGCCGATTTTGATGTGCATCATGGCAACGGCACAGAAGAGATTTTTCATGACGATCCTCGCGTGATGCTATGCTCTACTTTTCGGCATCCCTATTATCCATATTGCGGTGCTGATAGCGGTAATGACCACATCATCAATGTTCCACTTGCTGCTGGAAGCCCTGGTGCGGATTTTCGCACCGCAGTGTCTGATATATGGCTGCCTGCGCTAGAACGTTTTCAGCCACAGATTCTGCTTATATCTGCAGGATTTGATGCGCATTGGGAAGATGACATGGGAGGCTTGGCATTGCGTGAAGCAGATTATTTTTGGGTGACGGAAACACTCAAAAAAATAGCCAATCGCTACGCCAACGACCGAATCGTATCATCGCTTGAAGGTGGGTACAATCTGCATGCGTTAGGTCGCAGCGTAATGGTGCATATTAAAAGCCTAAGTGGACTTTGATTAGTTGCTGCTCTAATACAGCACGCCTACGCAGTCAATTGGCTTACAGTTTTAAAAGAATAGTCTAAGCCCAATTTAACCCTTTGTTTTCGAAATCTAATTTTCTCATCCGACACTAAAATCGTCACATTAGAAAATATTTAACTCAATGAGGTTGATATGGCGTACATATTTAAAAATTCACAAGGCACTGTAGTGGCAGCCAGCGCGTCAGAGAATCTTGGTAAGGGATGGGTATTTGTCAAAGACAACAGCAAAGACTATCTTGAGTTTCTAGAAAACTCTCTTGCTGAGGGCGCACCATTTCGTGAAAGCGATATTCAACTGGCACGCGTACTGGAAGATTTAATCTCGATGCTGATTGAGAGGAATATCATTCGCTTTACAGATTTCCCTGAGGCAGCACAAAAACGCTTAAACGACAGGCAATCCATGCGTAAAAAAAACCAGCTTCCCAGACTTCTGGATGAAAACCAGGATATCAGGTTTAACTAGACGGACGCACTAATCAATCAAGATTAAGCAACTGGCATGGTTTGCTTGAAGCTCGGGCGTTTAATAAGCACACTGTAATGCTTGGCTAGATTTGGAAATTTATCCTGCCAATTTAATTGCTTAAAGCGCAAATCCAAATAGCCTAATGCACACCCTACGGCGATATCCGCAAGGCTGAAAGTTTCGTTCACGCACCATTTTTTCTTGGTGATATCCAGATTCAGCACCCCCAAACCGCGCATCACTTTATCCAACTGTTTTTCAATCGTGGCTTTAGATTGCAATTCGGCAGGTTTACGCTCCTCCAGCATGGCTGCAACAGCCGCATCGCAGAGGCCATCTGCAAGTGCCTCCCAACGACGCACAGCAGTTTTAGAACCGTTATCATGTGGAATTAGGTGTGCCAGAGGCGTACGATTATCCAGATATTCCACAATCACACGGGAATCGTACAAACTGTCACCGTCATCTAAAATCAGCACAGGCACCTTGCCAAGTGGATTGTAATTTTTAACTGGGCAATCCGGATCGCTTAAAACAACCTCTTGCAAATCCATATCCACATGTTTCTCAAGGGCAACGATGCGTACTTTACGAGCATAGGGGCTATTAATTGTGTACAAAAGTTTCATAGTGTTTATATGCTTATTTGGTTTTTAACTGCATTATAATAGAAATATGCCCTCACCTCTATTCACACAACAATTTCCGCGAGGCTCACAGGCTTTTGTCGATCTAGTTAATAGCGATGCAGCCCGAGCATTGACAGAAGACATTGGTAGCGGTGACCTTACAGCAGCGCTAGTGCCCTCCAGTCAACAAGCCAGAGCCACCATTATCTCTCGCCAAGATGCGGTAATCTGCGGCATTGATTGGGCAAATGCTTGCTTCCATCAGTTGGATAATCAGGTAAAAATAAAATGGCTGGTGAACGAAGGGGAAAAAGTCTTTTCTAATCAGATATTATGCGAAGTTTCTGGTAATGCACGAGCGTTGCTTTCGGCTGAACGTTGTGCCTTGAATTTTTTACAGATGCTTTCTGCTGTGGCCACACATACGCGGCTGTTCGTACTAGCAGTTTCCGGCACCAAAGCGCAAATTCTAGATACCCGGAAAACATTGCCAGGCTTGCGCTTGGCACAAAAATACGCAGTGACCGTGGGCGGTGGTTTTAATCAACGTCTGGCATTATACGATGGCATACTGATTAAAGAAAACCATATCGCAGCAGCAGGCAGCATCCATGAGGCTCTCCGGCATGCTTACAAATCAATTGAAAAAATATTGAACAAAAACGTCAGTATTCAAATCGAAGTTGAAGATTTAAACGAACTACAACAGGCGTTGGATGCAGGCGCGGCCAGTATCTTGTTAGATAATTTTGGCATCCTTGATATGAAAGAAGCTGTACGCATTAATGCTGGGCGCGCCATACTTGAGGCTTCTGGTAACGTCAATATAAGCTCAGTGCGCATTATCGCACTGACTGGGGTTGACCGTATCTCGGTAGGCAGTATAACAAAAAATATCCGTGCCATTGATTTATCCTTACGAATCAAATAGCATGAATTAAATCTCATCTTTTTAAACACGAGTTCAACACATGAGTAAAGCAGCGGGAATCGCAAAGACGAAAGGCAAACTTCATTTAGGCGACGTATTGCGCATGCTAGTAAACGACGGCAGACTAGATAAAACACATGCCGAAAAGCTTTACAAAGACAGAAAGCTGGATAGTTCGAACTTGCACCCAATTGTGGTTATTGGCGAACAGAAATGGAAAGATCTGCGGCCCCCACACAAGGTATTGAATGTAGATTACCTGTCCCGTTGGTTGGCGGCACAAGCCGAACTTGATTATTATCATATCGACCCCCTCAAGCTTGACTTCAGCTCGGCTGCACAAGTGGTTTCAAAAGCCTATGCTGAGCGACTTAAAATCATGCCTGTTTCCGTCAAGGGCGGCGAGGTTACCATTGCTACCGCTGAGCCTTACCAAACCGACTGGATACCCGATTTAGAGCGTATCATGGGTTTGCGCATCAAGCTGGTCATGGCCAATCCACTGGAAATCAGTCGCTATTTGCCAGAAATTTACAATCTTGCTAACTCGATTAGCCAAGCAAATAGTGCAAAAGCAGGCCAAATTGTCGGCGTGCAAAATTTTGAGCAGCTCATCGAACTGGGCAAAGATAAAAACCTAGACGCCAACGAACAGCACGTTGTAAATATCGTGGATTGGCTGCTTAAATATGCATTTGAGCAACGTGCCAGTGATATTCACCTTGAGCCGCGCCGCAACATGGGCACGATGAGGTTCCGTATTGATGGTGTACTGCATCAAGTATATCAATTGCCAAGCAATATTATGAATGCCATCACCAGCAGAATTAAGCTGCTTGGCCGTATGGACATGGTAGAAAAGCGCCGCCCGCAAGATGGCCGTATTAAAACGATAAGTAATGATGGTACAGAGATTGAGCTGCGCTTATCGACCATGCCGACAGCATTTGGTGAAAAATTGGTGATGCGGATTTTTACACCCGACGTTATTGTGCAGGATTTTATCCAACTTGGATTTTCTCAAAAACAGTCAAGCTTGTGGGCACAATGGACTAAGTCCCCTAACGGCATTATTTTAGTAACAGGCCCAACAGGTTCAGGAAAAACCACTACCCTATACTCAACACTCAAACAACTCGCCACGCCGGAAGTTAATATCTGCACGGTAGAAGACCCAATTGAGATGGTCGAACCTGCTTTTAACCAAATGCAGGTGCAAACCAATATTGGCCTCACTTTTGCTGACGGCATTCGCACCTTAATGCGACAAGACCCAGACATCATCATGGTGGGGGAGATTCGTGATATAGAAACAGCAGAGATGGCGATACAAGCTGCTCTGACAGGACATTTGGTGTTGTCCACTTTGCACACGAATGATGCACCTTCTGCAGTTACTCGCCTGCTTGATTTGGGCGTACCCGCCTATTTAATCCATTCTTCGGTACTAGGCATTATGGCGCAACGTCTGGTGCGTACGCTTTGCCCAGCTTGCAAAGCCCCTAGAGGAATTAGTGACGAAGAATGGACTTCCTTGATTCGCCCTTTCAAAGCAGCCAAGCCAGCTTCTATCATGAAAGCCGTCGGGTGCATCGAGTGCCGCAACACCGGCTATCGCGGGCGTAGCGGTATATACGAAATGCTCACTATCACACCGAAATTACGCAAGCTCATTACACCAAACACTGATTTGGCAGTGCTTAAAAACATGGCTTATCAGGAAGGAATGCAACCGCTAATGCTGAATGGCGCTGAAAAAGTAGCGGCGGGACTTACCACAATTGAAGAACTACTAAAAGTCGCCCCACCACTCGATCAATAACATTAGCTTCAATAACAACAGCTTCTGCACAAGTTCAAGTAATAAACAAAATCCGGCCGCATGGTCTGTAAACATTCCTACCCGCCTGCACGCAACACATCACTAACTTTCTGTTTATTTTGAAAGTTTCTTGTTTATTTCAAATAGTTTATACGTGGGCTAACTTGACCAAACGCCGCCAAACAGTTATGGTTTAGGGTTACAGATAAATTACATCAAATTCCCATAAAAATAGAGATTTATGAACCAAGTTTTAACCACAGCAGCAGAGCCATTGATCTCGGATAAATTGCCTTCAGACCAATTATCGACTAACAAGTCCGTTTCTGAAAAGCAAATTACCGGCGCCGATATTGTGATTAAGTGCTTGCATGCCGAGGGTGTCAAGTTTGTTTTTGGCTACCCTGGCGGTGCAGTCTTGCATATCTATGATGCAATCTACAATCAAACCCACTTTAAACATATTTTAGTGCGTCATGAGCAAGCCGCCGTACACGCAGCAGATGCTTTTTCCCGCGCCACAGGTGAAGTGGGTGTAGCACTGGTAACATCCGGTCCAGGCGCTACCAACGCTATTACAGGAATTGCAACCGCTTATATGGACTCCATCCCGCTTGTAGTGATTAGCGGTCAAGTGCCAGTGCCGGCCATCGGTCTGGACGCATTTCAGGAAGTAGACATGGTCGGCGTTACCCGCCCTTGCGTAAAGCATAATTTTCTGGTGAAAGACGTCAAAGATATCGCCATCACCATTAAAAAGGCATTTCACATTGCACGTACGGGTCGTCCGGGACCTGTGGTGGTGGATATTCCAAAAGATATTACGGCTCATAAAGCTGAGTTCGATTATCCAAAAAACATCGAAATGCGTTCTTACAACCCGGTCACCAAGGGACATAGCGGGCAAATTAAAAAAGCCGTCAAGTTACTCCTTGAAGCTAAACGTCCCATGATATATACAGGCGGCGGTGTAGTGCTGGGTAATGCTGCAGAAGCTTTGGTCAAACTAGTTAAAACACTGGGCGTACCAGTCACCAATACACTGATGGGGTTGGGCGGTTATCCATCTACTGACAAGCAGTTTGTAGGCATGCTAGGCATGCACGGCACATATGAAGCCAATATGGCAATGCAGGAGTGTGATGTTCTTTTGGCCGTGGGTGCGCGTTTTGATGACCGAGTTATTGGCAACCCTAAGCACTTTTTCAGCAAGTCGCGGACCATCATTCATATCGACATCGATCCTTCTTCCATCTCTAAGCGGGTGAAAGTCGATGTACCCATTGTGGGCGACGTAAAAACCGTGCTGACAGAAATGAATGACTTGCTTGCCATAGAAGCGCCTGAGCAGCCTTCTGCAGCACTTAAAACGTGGTGGGCACAAATCGACGCTTGGCGTAGCAAGCTTTGCTTAAACTATGATAATAGCAACGGCTTAATCAAGCCGCAGCATGTAATTGAGAAACTATGGGAAGTCACCAAGGGTGATGCCTATGTGACATCTGACGTCGGTCAACACCAGATGTGGGCAGCACAATACTACAAATTTGATAAACCGCGGCGCTGGATTAATTCAGGCGGCTTGGGTACGATGGGCGTTGGCTTGCCGTACGCCATGGGCTGTCAGTTTGCAGACCCTACCGCACATGTGGCTTGTGTTACAGGCGAAGGCAGTATTCAAATGAACATTCAAGAGCTTTCTACCTGTAAGCAGTACCACCTGCCAATTAAGGTGATTTTATTAAACAACCGCTATCTTGGCATGGTGCGCCAATGGCAAGAGTTTTTCTATGAGAATCGTTATTCCGAATCCTACATGGATAGCCTGCCAGATTTTGTGAAACTGGCCGAATCATATGGTCATGTTGGCATGCAGATTACCAAACCCGGTGATGTCGAAGGCGCATTAAAAGAAGCGTTTGCCATGAAAGATCGCTTTGTATTTATGGATTTTATCACCGACCAAAAAGAAAACGTGTTTCCAATGATCGAGGCGGGCAAAGGATTGTCTGAAATGATTTTATCTAATGATATTGGCGCGGAGGATCTATAATGCGTCACATCGTTTCACTGTTAATGGAAAATGAAGCTGGCGCACTCTCACGCGTAGCAGGTTTATTTTCCGCGCGAGGTTACAATATCGAATCGCTTACAGTTGCGGCTACTGAAGATCCGACATTGTCACGCATGACCATTGTCACCAGCGGTTCTGATGAAGTTATTGAGCAGATCATCAAACAACTTAACAAGCTGATTGACGTGGTAAAAGTGCTTGATTTAAACGATGGCAAATATATCGAGCGTGAATTAATGTTAATCAAGGTTAAAGCAACAAGCACACATCGCGAAGAAATGAAGCGCATGTGTGACATATTCCGTGGCCGCATTATCGATGTGGCTGACGGGAGTTTTACTATTGAGCTTACCGGCTCGGGCACCAAGCTAGACGCTTTTATCGAGAGCTTAGACAAAACCGCAATTTTAGAAACTGTACGTACAGGCGCTTCTGGCATTGGCCGTGGCGACCGCATTTTAAAAATATAACTAAATTTTAAGCATTTGTATTGAAAGGCAAATCACAATGAAAGTTTATTACGACAAAGACGCTGACTTGAGTATCATTAAAAGCAAGAAAATCACCATCGTGGGCTATGGTTCACAAGGTCACGCACATGCTGCCAACTTGAAAGATAGTGGCGCAACCGTGACGATTGGTTTACGCCAAGGCGGTAGTTCTTGGGCTAAAGCCATAGGTGCTGGCCATAGAGTGCTGGAGATTGCTGATGCAGTAAAAGAGGCTGATGTCGTGATGGTGCTGTTGCCAGATGAAACCATGGCAGGTATCTTTGATGCAGAGATTGCACCAAGCTTGAAAAAAGGCGCTGCACTGGCCTTTGCACACGGTTTTAATATTCACTACAATCAAATCGTGCCACGCGCTGATTTGGACGTGATAATGATTGCGCCGAAAGGCCCAGGCCATACTGTGCGCTCTGAATACCTTAAAGGTGGTGGCGTACCTTCACTTATTGCGGTATATCAGGATAAATCAGGTAAAGCTAAAGACATTGCACTTTCATATGCAGCAGCTAATGGCGGCACTAAAGGCGGCGTGATTGAAACTGATTTCCGTGAAGAAACAGAAACAGACTTGTTTGGCGAGCAGGCAGTTTTATGTGGCGGTGCAGTAGAACTGGTTAAGGCTGGCTTTGAAACTTTAGTTGAAGCTGGCTACGCACCTGAAATGGCATATTTTGAGTGCTTGCACGAATTGAAACTGATTGTTGACTTAATGTACGAAGGCGGCATTGCCAACATGAACTACTCCATCTCAAACAATGCTGAATATGGCGAATACGTGACAGGTCCTAAAGTGATTAACGATGAATCACGTTACGCCATGCAAGAATGCTTGGCCAATATCCAAAATGGCAGCTATGCAAAACAATTCATTTTAGAAGGACGCACGAACTACCCAGAAATGACAGCACGCCGCCGTTTGAATGCTGCTCATCCAATTGAACAAGTTGGAGGTCAACTGCGCGCCATGATGCCTTGGATTGCTAAAAACAAGCTCGTTGATCAATCTAAAAACTAATCACATGTAATTATTTTGAAAGGGCAAAACGTTTAACGATTTGCCCTTTTTTATTGAAGGACTTTCATTGCCTCTCTCCATTGCTCTACAACACCTACTCCCTAAGCTAGTATTGACAAGGCTTGCGGGCACGCTCGCAAGTCTCAATGCTGGCGCGCTTACCACGCTAGTCATTGGCTGGTTTGTAAAACGCTATGGCGTAAACATTGCGGAAGCTGCTAATCCAGATATTTCCAGCTATAAAACATTTAACGAGTTTTTCACGCGCCCGCTGAAAATTGGTGCGCGCCCTCTTGCCCGAGCTGATTTCATTTGCCCGGTCGATGGCGCAGTCAGTCAATTTGGTCACATTAGAAAAGATCAGGTTTTTCAGGCAAAAGGCCACGACTATTCAACATTGACGCTACTTGCAGGAAATAAATCACTTGCTGATAAATTTGAAAATGGCCATTTCTCCTGTTTATATTTAAGCCCCAAAGATTATCACCGTATCCATATGCCATGCGATGGCTTACTAAAGAGCATGACCTATGTGCCTGGCGATTTATTCTCGGTAAACCCTACTACTGCAGCTAATGTGCCAAATTTATTCGCGCGCAATGAGCGCTTAGTATGTGAGTTTGTATCAGAAAAGTACGGTACTTTTGTGTTGGTACTTGTTGGTGCAACTATTGTAGGCAGTATGGCGACAGTCTGGCATGGTGTAGTTAACCCGCCACGCTCAAAAAACATTCGCACCTGGACTTATGCTGACCAAAGCATCCAATTAAAACAAGGCGATGAAATGGGGCGCTTTTTGTTAGGCTCCACTGTTGTGATGCTATTTGAAAAAGACATACTGCAATTTAATACAGAATGGCAACCGGCCCGCACTGTCAGATTAGGTGAAATGATGGGCGCTGATTAATTTAAGCATGTAAAAAAGCCTGCCGAAAAGTATTTGCGCCAGGCTTTTAATTTAACTACGCACTAAACGTGCTTTACTTGCTTTATTTGATGTGATTTATTTTTATGATGCAAATGGCTGGAAAGTTCATTTAATGCCAGTTTATACACCTCACGCTTGAACTCGATCACATCCTCAAGCGGCACCCAGTAATCACTCCAGCGCCATGCATCAAATTCAGGGTGTTCACTCGCACGCAGTGAAACATCGGTATCACGCCCTAACATCCGCAATAAATACCAAATCTGTTTTTGACCTCTATAACTGCCACGCCATTCGCGCTTAATCCAGCTGGATGGCACCTCATAGCGTAACCAGTCGCGCGTGCGGCCTAAAATCTGCACGTGTTCTGGTCTTAATCCTACTTCTTCCATCAACTCGCGATACATCGCCTGCTCTGGGCTTTCGCCATACTTAATTCCGCCTTGCGGAAATTGCCAAGCATGCTCTCGTATACGTTTTCCCCAAAACACCTGATTCTGCGAGTTGCAAAGAATTATGCCCACATTAGGGCGAAATCCATCACGGTCTAGCATTTTGCAACTACCTAAATTATTTAGTGCCATTTTTTCATATTTTTAACGCTATGGAAAGCACGCATTTAAATTTAGAATGTAATTAACTTTCCCACAAGACGCGTTTATGAGACATTTATTTTTAATTTGTAGTCTAATTTTGCTAACGCAACTCGCCGCGTGTGCACAAAACAGCACTGCTTATATCACAAATCAGGGGGATAACACGGTTTCAGTGATTGATATTGGCCATGCCAAGATCAATCGTACGATTGCCGTTGGCAAGGCGCCAGTTGGTGTGGCCGTTTCAAAAATCTTGCGGCGTGTTTTTATCACTAATGTAGAAAGCGGTGATATTTCTGTGATTGATGCCACCACCAACGCAGCGATTGAATCTATCAAGATCGGTGGTTCGCCTGTAGGTATCGCTATCGCGCCAGATAACAAAACGTTGTTTGTAGCTGACTGGTTTAGCGACCGCATTGTTGCGATTAACACCGCTAATTACGAACAGCAGCAAGAAGTCGTCGTTGCGAAAGCGCCCGCAGGCTTAGCAGTAAGCCCGGACAGCGCATGGCTATTTGTAGCGACGCGCGACACTGATGAAATCGCGGTGATTAACACTGCCACTCTCGCAATCACCAAGCGTATCAAGGTTGGTGAACACCCATTCGGACTAGCGTTAAACAAGAATGGCAGTACGCTTTATGTGGTGAATGTTTACGATAATTCAGTATCCGCCATTGACACCGAAACCTGGCAGCAAAGCAAAATCAAAGTGGGGCAACACCCATATTGCGTGACGCTCAGCCCTGATGACAAAACGCTATATGTCACTAATACGCAGGATGACACGGTTTCTATTATTGATGTGGTCAGAAAAAAAACTGCGGCAACGGTTGAAGTTGGCATGACGCCAGAAGGCATCAGCTACGATGCGGCGAGCAATCAAGTACTTGTTGCTAGCTGGGGCGAAAATAAAGTTAGCGTGATTGATGCACATACTAACAAGCTAAAAACTCACATTAAAACTGGCGATAAAAGCCGCGCCTTTGGGCAATTTATATTGCTCAAGCAATAAATGGCAAAATTTATACACCAACAATTAACGGTCAACGCAAATTAGCACTTAACGTTAACTGGGCATAGGCTTAATTGCCTTACTGATTTATAATGCCGGCATCCTGGTGTTTATTTTATTGTTGTTTTATACGGAGATTATTGAATGAACAAGTTTTTAGCATTACTCGCTTTAGCAATTTTGCCACTCGCTGCTGCTGCACACGGACCAACCCCCCAAAAAGTAGAAAAATCCATCGTCATTAAAGCCGCGCCAGCTAAAGTTTGGGCCATAGTTAAAGATTTCGGCAACATGCAAATATGGCACCCTGCCATTGCCAGCACCAAATTAGAGAAAAAAGGCGACGAAACGCATAGAACGTTGACATTAAAAAGCGGTGGTGATATCAATGAAAAACTGCGCAGCGCCGATGACAAAGATATGAAACTGAAATACGAAATCACCGGCGGTGTAGCGCCAGTGGCTGATTACAACTCAACCATGACAGTTACTGCAGGTCCAGGTGCAGGCGAAACTACTGTTACATGGCTTGGTCGTTTTTACCGTACTTATAAGTTAAATCCACCAATCCCTGCAGGTCAGGATGATGAAACTGCGGTTAATTTCGTAACCGGCGTTTACGACGGTGGCTTAGCTGGTTTGAAAAAGGTAGCTGAAAACTCAAAGTAACCAGCCAGGCAACTGGCGCAACTGCTAATCCAGCATCTGGTAAAAAACCATGGTGGAAGTTTTGGTAAAGAAGTTTAATTAGCAAAAGTATCGCAAATAATAATAGCGCAAAGTCACAGCAAATAAAGTGACGAGTTTTGTATGCTATGACACTTTTTGTCAATCAAATGGTTAAAAAAGCGGGGTAAAACCCGCTTTTTTCATGTCTTAGAACCTCATTTATGTAGTTACTTTTACCGATTAAAATAATTTTTATTTAAAAACAAATAGTTAACAATATATTCGGCAAGTTGGCACGCCCATTGCTAATACTTATTCAAGCACCTGTATTAACAACTAATGATGTTAATACGAGTTAAATTATGAAACTTAATTTTTTTACAAAGGAAATGACTATGAAAAAACAAATGCAAAAA
Organism: uncultured beta proteobacterium; assembly: GCA_963701715.1. Taxonomy (GTDB): domain Bacteria; phylum Pseudomonadota; class Gammaproteobacteria; order Burkholderiales; family Methylophilaceae; genus Methylotenera_A. The sequence continues at coordinate 116,465 of CAVPAX010000006.1, read as the reverse complement.
GGTTTTACCTTAATCGAGTTAATGATCGTGGTTGCCATTATCGGTATTTTGGCTGCAATCGCAATTCCAGCATACAAAGATTACACCATCCGCGCAAAAACTGCGCAAGCACTGGCAGACCTTGCACCACAAAAAATCAAGGTTGGCCTAGAGTTTAGTGAAACAGGTGTATTAGGTTGTGGCGGCGCACAAAATTGTACTGGTGCAGGCATATTATCAGTTGCTGATTCAAACCGGTATTGTAACTGTGACACTTACACCATCTCAAGCAGGCGGCGAAGCTGACGTTTTATGGGCTTGTGTTGCTACCGGTGTTGGTACAACTGACGTATCAAAAATCTGTTCTTAATAGCGAACTTAGTCTCGATGTAGTGTAACTAAATCGAGCTAGCAAAAAGCCCTTCAGTCGAAGGGCTTTTTTACATCTTGATAAAAGTATTGGAAGAAAAAATAGTAAAAATAGATGTACTCTAAATAAAGACAATACCCATGAGGCCTGCAGAGCAGCTGTTTTAGCTTGATTTTAGCTAGAGCTACGGGTTCCGCCTTCCAGCACTACGGCTTTAAAACCGTACTGCGCCAAGATAAATGCAGCAGCTGAACTGCGGCGGCCTGTCTGGCAATACACAATGTATTCTTTTGTATTATCTAGCTGGCTGATAAAGCTGCGCAATTCGTGCAGCGGTGCGTTAATTGCGCCTTCAATGTGATGGTAGCTGTATTCCGAAGCAAAACGTACATCCAGCCACTCTGCACCATTATCCACCTTGGCTTTAGCCTCTATTATGCCCACTGTGTTCACAATAGGTGCTTTGAGTAATTCAACAAAATCCTGTTTCTTCAGGCGCAGCAATTGACCGTCAGTTTTCATAGTCACCGTAGCGTTACGTTTAGTATCAGACGCCAACGCCTCTTCACCAAAACCTGCACCGCTGAAGATTTCTGCCAATACGATTGGCGGCTTGCTTGGGTCTTTTACCCGGCTCACGACAGCGGTACCTTGTTGAATCAGGTAATAGTAATCACCCTCTTGTCCTTGCGTAATAATCACTTGGCCAGCCTTAACCTCCATAGATTCCATACGTGCAAACATGGCCTCGATATTGGCGGCTGGCAGCCTGCTGAACACCCCATTTTGCAATTTAAATGCGTTAAAGCTGGCGGCATCTATTTGGAAATCAGTTTTCGCCACTTTGGCTTGTTTGGTTTGCGCTGGCGGATAACCGGACAGTTGATCCCATGTCATCATGATATCCAGCAGATCCAAATCAATACGTACCACTTCGATCGGCGTGAGCGCAATCGTGTCTTTAATGTGCAAACGTCCTGTATCCACGGGGTGTTTGGCCGCATCGGTGCCAGCACGCAGAATTAATTTATTGCCATTTAAATAACGAATCCCCAAATCACCACTTACCAGATAAAGTGCTTGCGTGCTATTTGAGCTGATGCGGGTTGGGTCTAAATCTTTGCTGACCAGCTCCACAAAACACACCGCCGCAAGCTCTGCCAGACGATTTGGAGAAAGCCTGGCAATAGGTTCAAATCGAGCTAAAGTGGATTTGGAAATTAATATAGGTTTGTTATTCTCTGTCATAATTATTCTCGGTCATATATTACAATTCAAATAGTTGTTGATGACGTAACGCCTGACAGTGTCTGGTGTTTGAATGAGTCGCGATTTCCTGCATGATCGTCGCATCCTCGCCCGGTTTTAAGTGTGTAATAAAAATCTCTGGATTACTTTGTAAATGCGACAGCTCATCCGCTAGCATATTTGGGCATAAATGTTTAGAAAGTACCGCTAATCCAGCCTCTGCATTGCTAAAAGCAGTTTCAATGATGAGGTATTTCAGATTCTTTATGTTATTCACCGTTTCCCAGAAATCCTTGCTGCAAGCAGTATCTCCTGTAAAAACGAGGCTATGCGCACCGCCATCAACCTGGTAACCGACTGCCGGCACAACATGATTTGCAGGCACTGCTGTAATGGTTTTATGATTAATGCACACAGCTTGACCAATTGAAATTTCTTTATAGATTAAAAACGGACTGGCGGAATCAGGAATTTGGTTAAAGTCTGGCCAAATCAGCCAATTAAATATATGTTGTTTTAAAATATTAATCACCTCTGCAGAAGCATGCACAGTCAATGGCTTTATACGTAACCCCATCACAGTATCAAGCAGCAAAGGGATAGCTGCAATATGATCCAGATGCGAGTGCGTGACAAATATATGATCGATCTTTAACAAAGCCTCAAGCGATAAATCACCCACGCCTGTACCTGCGTCTATCAACACGTCGTCATCTACCAGCAATGCGGTGGTGCGCATATCGCCGCCAATACCGCCGCTACAGCCTAATATTTTAATCTGCATTAATTAAGTCTCGTTCACGTTGTTTCATCATTAAATATGTCATTCCAGTTGTTCTGGGCTGCGGTTGCTGTGTATGATTTGCGTCATAAGTGTCAAATATTCATTCATCTTTTGTGACGCCTGTTTAGAGTCTAACTTATCCGAAATATTTATAAAACCCGGAACATTCAGTGACAAAGCCGTCAATTCACAGCTTTCAACCATTTGCTTAAACATCTCATAAATATGACATCTCCTTTACCTGCTCTAGTGATGCATAGTGCCTAAAGTTCCCGCCAATTGGGGCTTTCCACTCATTCGACAAGCAGTCTAGCCACATATTTGACAAGTGAATTAAACCTGCCATTAGCTATAGTAAAACTATTAACAGCATAAAATTAGCATATCCTCAAACAACAAAATAATACCAACACCATCACAGACAACGTCAAATCTAGCAATGTCAGCATTAGCAGATTTGAATTGCATACAATTACATACAGCAATAAATCTGCCAACAATCAAAACCACATATCATTTGTTAAATCTAAGTGCCTGATTGCTATTCAATATACACAAGATAATTTTAATGTGCACTTCAACCCATGAATAATTGCATTTAATTTGCACAACGCATCGCGCGTTTTGTTATATGATTCAGCCATATATCAAACCAAAAGAAATCTCTATGTATGACACCCCCATTGAAATAAGTAAAGGCAGCACACCGACGGCCAGCGTGATTTGGCTACATGGACTAGGTGCTGATGGCACCGATTTTGTACCCATTGTAAAAATGCTCAATCTGCCTGATATTCGCTTTGTTTTACCACATGCAGCTTACAAAAAAGTAACTGCTAATAACGGCTATGAAATGCGCGCCTGGTATGACGTGTTTGGCTTTGCACCAGACGCAGCACAGGATGCAGCAGGTATTCGTGAATCGCAAACCTATATTGAATCGCTGATTCAGCATGAGATAAACCGTGGCATTCCTGCTAATCGGATTGTGCTTGCCGGATTTTCACAAGGCGGCGCAATAGCCCTGCACACGGCACTTCGCTATAATCAAGCACTGGCAGGTGTTATGGTGTTATCGGCCTATCTGCCGCTAAAAGCAAGTTTAACCAAAGAGAAATCTAAAGAAAACTTACATATTCCGATTTTCATGGCACACGGCACTTTTGATACCGTGATTAGTCTGGATACCTGCCGCATCTCCTTTGAAATATTGCAGACACAGCATTACACAGTCAATTGGCACGAATACCCAATGGCACATTCGGTCAACCAGGATGAAATAGAAGATATTCGCGAGTTTTTACGCGCTACATTGCGATAGTTCAATACATCCATTGAAATGTCATGTGAAAAAGCACGCAACTTTCATTTGTTTTGATAAAATCTCTTAAACGAGCCAGAACGATAAAATGACAACCAAATCCCAATCAAGCCAAGCCGGTGCAACGCCCAACTTTGAAACTACTATCGCAGAGCTGGAAATGATTGTAAACCAAATGGAATCTGGTAATTTGCCACTCGAGCATTCTATAAACGCTTATAAGCGTGGTGCGGAGCTACTGCAAATCTGTCAGAAATCCTTAGCTGACGCAGAGCAAGAAGTACGCATTTTGACAGAGGCAAACAAGCTTGCGGCATTTAACCCGAGCAATGAATAAGCCAATGTCCACATCCATCAATGAACAAACAGCCGATTTTAACGCTTGGGCAAGCGATATGCAGACACGCATGGAAAGCGTGCTTGATACGCATTTACCAGCTACCAGCGTCTCGCCCATGCGCTTACATGAAGCCATGCGCTATTCAACGCTTGGTGGCGGCAAACGCGTGCGCGCCCTGCTTGCTTATGCTGCAGGTGAATTTTGCGGTACCAAGCTGGAACAAATCGATATCCCAGCGGCTGCAGTAGAAATTATTCACGCATTCTCGCTGGTACACGACGATCTTCCGTGCATGGATGATGATGACTTGCGCCGCGGCAAACCTACCACACACAAACAATATGGCGACGCCATGGCGTTATTGGTGGGCGACGCCTTGCAAAGCCTGGCGTTCCAGCTTATTTCACAAGACAAGCTACTTAAACATGCCACGCAAAAACTGCAAATGCTGCATATTCTAGCTTTGGCCAGCGGTTCGCGCGGTATGGCAGGCGGCCAAGCCATTGACATTGAAAGTATTGGCATCCCGCTCACACACGCCGAGCTGGAGCACATGCACATCCAGAAAACCGGTGCGTTAATCCGTGCGGCTGCTTTGTTAGGCGCATATAGTGCCGATGAGCCGGATGAAGAAAAAATCAAAGCAATAGACCACTTTGCCAAATCTATTGGTTTAGCATTTCAGGTGGTAGATGATATTTTAGATGCAGAAGCCGATACACAAACTTTGGGCAAAACTGCAGGCAAGGACAAACTCAACAACAAATCTACTTATGTTACGATTTTAGGATTATCGGCTGCAAAACAACTGGCAAGTGAGCTGCATGCCAACGCCATGGCTGCGCTTTCGTTTTACGGCCGCGAGGCAGATTTATTGCGGCATCTGGCCAATTTTATTACTCAACGCAGTTTCTAAGCTGCTTCTATTATGTTATCGCTATTAGATTCCATTCATTTGCCCGAAGATTTGCGCAAGCTAGACCGAGAACAGCTTGGCGTATTGGCACGAGAGTTACGCGCATTTTTGGTCGAAAGCGTTTCCAAGACAGGCGGACATCTGGCTTCTAACCTAGGCGTGGTTGAACTCACCATCGCCCTGCATTACGTATTTAATACACCGGACGACAGACTGGTATGGGATGTCGGACATCAAACTTACCCACACAAAATACTCACTGGCCGGCGTGCGGCGATGGCAGACCTACGCAAACCTAACGGTATCGCAGGGTTTCCGCGTCGCAGCGAAAGTGAGTACGACACATTTGGCACAGGTCACTCCAGCACTTCGATTTCTGCCGCATTAGGCATGGCGATTGCGGCAAAACAAGCGGGGCTAGAGCGCCGCTGTGTAGCAATTATTGGCGATGGCGCAATGACGGCCGGCATGGCATTTGAAGCATTGAATAATGCGGGCGACATGGATGCCAACTTGCTGGTGATTTTAAACGATAATGACATGAGCATCTCAAACAACGTCGGTGCGCTTAACAATTACCTTGCCAGATTACTCTCTGGCCGTTTTTACGATAGTGTGCGGCGCAGTGGTAAAAAAGTTCTCGACATTGTGCCTCCAATGAAAGAATTTGCCAGACGTGCCGAAGAACATGCTAAAGGCATGGTCACACCAGGTACGTTATTTGAAGAATTTGGCTTTAACTATATCGGCCCGATTGATGGGCACGATTTGCCGGTATTGCTTGACACTTTAAGAAATATCCGCGAGCTTAAAGGTATGCAGTTTCTGCATGTAGTGACGCAAAAAGGCAAGGGGTTTGAGCCTGCTGAAGATGATCCGAACAAATATCATGGTGTAAGCAAGTTTGACCCTACAAACGGCATTGCACATTCAACTACAGTAGCCAAAACTTATACAGAGGTTTTTGGTGACTGGCTTGTAGATATGGCTGATAGAGACGATAAGCTAATTGGCATTACGCCCGCCATGTGTGATGGTTCCGGTCTCAATGCATTTTCCAAAAAATACCCACAAAGATATTTCGATGTCGGCATCGCCGAACAACACGCACTGACTTTTGCTGCCGGCATGGCTTGCGATGGCTTAAAACCTGTCGTCGCGATTTACAGCACATTTTTGCAGCGTGCTTATGATCAGCTCATCCATGATATTGCTCTGCAAAATTTAGATGTGCTATTTGCTATTGACCGTGCCGGTTTGGTTGGTGCAGATGGCCCAACGCATGCAGGGAGTTTTGACCTGAGTTATTTGCGCTGCATTCCAAATATTATAATCATGGCACCTAGTGACGAAAACGAATGTCGCCAAATGCTCACAACCGGATTTCAATATAATGGTGTGGCTGCTGTGCGCTATCCTCGCGGCTCAGGAACAGGTGCTTCAATTAACGCCACACTTGAAACTTTACCCATTGGTAAAGGCGAAATCAGACGCGACACTACTATCAAAAAAGGTAAAAAAGTAGCTATCCTAGCGTTCGGCAGCATGTTAACACCTGCCCTGCAAGCCTCATCAGTGCTGGATGCCACGGTAGCCAATATGCGCTTTGTAAAGCCGCTTGATATTAGTTTGATTGAGAAGCTTGCCCAGACGCACAATTTAATTGTCACCATCGAAGAAAATGCACTAATGGGTGGTGTAGGTGCAGCTGTGCTTGAGGCCATGCAAACACTCAATTTATCCACACCAACACTTTGTCTTGGTTTACCAGACACTTTTATTGAACATGGCGAGCATGAAACTATGTTAGCCGAATGCGGTCTGTGTGTAAGTGGGATTGTTCAGTCAGTAAATGCTAAATTAAATATCATCTAGATTATTAATAGCTATTGATTTAGCGAGATTTAGACCAATCTACATAGTCTTAACCTAAGCTCTAAAAAATTGTTTACACGTTAGCGCAAACGAGTAAACTTTAATTTTATGATAGAGGCATGATCCCTTTGCGCCAAATTGGAGTCCAGTTCGCTTATGAATTCAGTTAATCCATCAATTGCGACTTTGCAAGGCATCGAAGATGTCCAAAATACGCCAGATGTGCGGCATCTGGATATCAACAAGGTCGGTATCAAGTCGATTCGGCATCCGGTTATCGTAAAAGATAAAAGCGGTGGCGCACAAAGTACCGTAGCGGTATTTGATATGTATGTACACTTGCCTCATAACTTTAAAGGCACACATATGTCACGTTTTGTTGAGATCCTCAACATGAATGAGCATGCCATTTCGATTGAATCATTTGAAACCATTTTACGTGAGATGGTGCTTCGACTTGAAGCTGATTCAGGCCATGTGGAAATGCGTTTTCCATACTTTGTTAACAAAGCAGCGCCTGTTTCTGGCGTAAAAAGCCTGCTGGATTATGATGTCACTTTTATTGGAGAAATTAAAAACGGTAAATTTGACATTACTGTAAAAGTGCTGGTCCCTGTCACTAGCCTATGCCCTTGCAGTAAAAAAATCTCCGATTATGGTGCTCACAACCAACGCAGCCATGTGACAGTGACTGCGCTGATTAACGATTTTATCTGGATCGAGGACATTATTGCGTTAGTCGAAAAACAAGCATCATGTGAACTTTACGGATTGCTGAAACGCCCGGATGAAAAATTTGTGACTGAGCGTGCTTACGATAACCCGAAATTTGTAGAAGACATGGTACGTGATGTAGCCGCACAGCTCAATGCCGAAAAGCGCATTGATGTCTACACTGTGGAATCTGAAAATTTCGAATCAATACATAATCATTCCGCCTATGCCTTAATTGAAAGAGATAAACGAATAAATTAAGCTTTACAACAAAAAGGAGCCTGAAAATGTCTGTTGCAAAAGTAATTGAAATTATTTCCTCCAGCAAGAAAAGTTTTGAAGATGCAGTGGCACAAGGCGTGGCGAAAGCTGCCGATTCGCTGCATGATATCACCGGCGCATGGGTGAAAGAACAAAGCGTGAAAGTAGCCAATGGTAAAGTATCAGAGTATCGCGTGAACTTAAAAGTAACTTTTGTATTAAAGGACACACCAAAGGTCGCTAAAACCAAAAAGAAATAAGTTGTTGAAATGAAATAAAAAAACGGGCAATTGCCCGTTTTTTATTTCTTCCATTCTAGTATTTTTTGGTTAATGTCATAATTGAGTTATCACGTTTCATATCCAAACGGTTTAATGCCGACATCCCCAACAGCACAACTGGGGGAGAGCCACCTTCATTCACTGTTGCTTCAACATTATTAAGGATGATGGTTCCGATTTTTAAGGTGTTCAGCTTAACCAAATAGGCATTCACCACACCATTGGCGGTTGACATTTCGATTCTTTCACCCTTTTCATAGTCAATTTTAGCAAATTTCGCATCGCCGCTATTTAAGGCAACTGTCGTCGCTCCGGTATCCACCACATATTTCAGCGATGCGCCGTTAATGGATAAGTTACCGTAAAAATGCCCGACTTTGTCAGCGTACAAATTCACAGGATCATTGTTAACAGAACCGGCATTTCCAGCGACTGATGCAGCCTGTCCCATTTTAAGGGTTTGGCGTTTACCTTCCACAGAGAATGTTGCAGATTCACTATCTGCTGAAATCAACTTAACGCCATCTACCGTTTGCCCTGCACTCACGGTGCGGGGTGCACTGCCATTAATCGACACCATGGCTTTGTTACTGAATAGGCCGACAACATTCACGCGTGTATCAGCCAACGTCTGTAAAGATAATAATCCAGCTATCAAGCCAAAAGTACCAAGATGCAATATTTTTAACATATATTCCTCTATTCACTAACCAAACATGCCAGCCCGTGCATGTGTTTGCTTTAATTTTAATCCTAATGCTATCACAACAAACCCAAGCAACGGAAACACTGCTACCAATAAGAACGTGTTTTCACCACCTAAAAACTGTAAGGCATACCCACCAGAAAGTCCACCAATCGTACCTCCCACGCCATATGCCACGCTATTGTAAATGGCCTGACCTTTCGCCTGATGCCTTCCATTAAAAAACTGGGTGATAACCTCGACAGAGGCTGCATGGAAGCTGCCAAATGTAGCTGCATGCAAACTTTGTGCAATTAATAGAAGCACCATGTTGTCCACTGCAACGCCTATCATGCTAAATCGGAGGACAGCGAGAGCAAGACTAATAAGCATAATTTTTTTAAGACTAAAGCGTGCCATAATTTTTGGCATCAGCATGAAAATCGCAATCTCGCAAATAACACCCACCGACCATAGCAGACCAATCATGCCTTTACTGTACCCATGCTCTGCTAAGAAAATCGAGTAAAAATTATACAAAACACCATGCGCTGTCACCATGAGTGAACATCCTAGCAATAAAGCGATGACGGTCGGCTGCTTGATGATCTGCCAGATAGAGAAATGGTCATGCGCATGTGGTGCGATAGTAGCCTCTGGCAACTTAAACGTTAGCCAAAATAAAATGATTTGTACCGCAAGCAAAAACCACAACAAACTTTTAATGCCATAAATATCAATTAAAAAACCGAGAATAACCGCGGCGACAATAAACCCTAATGAACCCCACATGCGAATACGACTGTAATGGCCATTGGTGGTGGCAAGATGCGCCAAAGTAAGTGATTCGGATAAAGGCAAGGTGGAGCTGGTAAATAAACTCAGCGACGCCATAACAAAAAATAGCCACCAAAACCCATGTGCCCAAAACACAGCCACAAAACCTAGTAACCCTAAAAATGCAGTGAGTTTTATCCATCTAACACGCTGGTTGGTATGATCTGCCAGCCAGCCCCAAAAATTAGGAGCAAAAATACGGCTGATTTGAAACAATGACATCAGGATGCCAATATCGGCAGCCGAAAATTGTTCAGACTGTAAATACAAACCCCAGTAAGGTACAAAAGCACCTACAAAAAAATAGTATATAAAATAAAAGCGCGAAATTCTCGCGTGCAAGGCGGAATGCATAGCTAGAGTATAGCGAATCGGACGATAAAAAAGTCGGCAATTGCCGACTTTTTAAATAACAGCAACTTAAGCCACTATCATTGTGTAAAGCTGATCTTTCAACTGTGCACGCTTTTTCTTTTTTTCCTCAAATATGACATCAGAAACTGGAACCCCCGTATTTTCCAAATGTTCGACCTCTTTTGTTACTACATGATACTCGTCAAACAATCTAGCAAAATGCGCATTATCTAATTTCAATGCATGGATTTTTTCACGATGCTCTGGAAGTTCGTGGATTAAGTCATGATGATCAACACTCATAGTAATTCCTTATTAAATATAAATATAAACTAGCTAACACTTGGGCAAACCTAATTATCATTATCAGACAGCATAGTCCGCTTTGCTATGACATAAATCAAGCATGCCGAGCAAAGCTAAATAATTTTTGGTGTTGAGCAGACCACATCTGCGTTCTGTGCACGATGGCGTAAAGCATGGTCTATCAATACCAACGCTAACATCGCTTCAGCAATCGGTGTAGCACGCACACCTACACATGGGTCGTGACGACCCGTTGTTTGCATATTCACGGCATTACCATTTTTATCTATCGAACGACGTTCTTGCGGAATGCTAGAAGTCGGTTTTAGCGCGACATTAACACGTATCTCCTGTCCGGTTGAAATACCGCCTAAAATGCCACCCGCATGGTTCGTCACAAATCCTTGCGGTGCCATCTCATCTGAATGCTCACTGCCGCGCTGTACGATTGCCGCAAAGCCTGCGCCAATTTCCACGCCCTTCACTGCGTTGATACCCATCATCGCATGTGCTATATCAGCATCCAGTCTATCAAACACTGGCTCACCCCAACCTACAGGCACACCTTCCGCTATCACGGTAATGCGCGCACCGACTGAGTCACGTTCAGCGCGAACTTTGTCCAAATAGGCTTCTAATTGCGGAAGAACGTTGGTATTCGGTGAAAAAAAGGGGTTGTCATTCACGCAAGCCCATGTTTCAAATGGAATTTCAATTTCACCCAACTGACTCATATAGCCACGCACTTTCACGCCAAAGCGCTCTTTAAGCCATTTTTTAGCAATCGCCCCTGCCGCAACGCGGATGGCTGTTTCACGCGCGCTACTTCGACCACCGCCACGGTAATCACGTACACCGTATTTTTGACTATAGGTATAATCTGCATGGCCTGGGCGGAACGTATCCATGATTTTGCTGTAATCTTGGCTACGCTGGTCGGTGTTTCTAATGAGCAAGCCAATCGGCGCGCCGGTCGTTTTACCCTCAAACACACCAGATAATATCTCAACCACATCAGCCTCTTGACGCTGCGTAACATGGCGCGAAGTGCCCGGCTTGCGTCTATCCAAATCAATCTGCAAGTCTTCTGCACACAAGCTCAAACCTGGCGGACAGCCGTCTACCACGCCGCCAATAGCTGCGCCATGAGACTCACCAAATGTGGTGAGTGTAAATAATGTGCCTATGGTGTTTCCAGACATATAGTATTTGCTTATTCGTTAACTTACGTTATTTTAACATATTCGGGTTTTAACATCTTTAAGACTTAAGTCCTTGAACCCATTGCGTATACACCTGCTTTGCCACTTTATTGAGGAAAAAACAGTGCAGGGACAACTCTCGCTGCATCGCGTATGCCTGTTGCACTGCGGGACTGTTGGCTGAATCAGACAATTCAATTTCCCCCTCATCACACCATTTTTTCACCATTTCCGGTGTCATTTCAATATGTGTTTGAAACGCCAAATGCTTGCCGATACTCCAAGCCTGGTTTTGACAATACGAACTGGAAAGAACATGGATGGCTCCTTCTGGCAATGCAAATGTTTCGCCATGCCAATGAAAAGCATTAAAGATTTCGATATTGCCAAACCAGTGCTTTGCAGCTTCATTTTTACTCACCGAAACCTCACCCCAGCCGATTTCTTTGACAGAGTTTTTTGTAACGTCAGCACCTAACGCTTTACTCATGAGTTGTCCACCTAGGCAATGCCCAAGTAGCGGAACATCATTTGCATGCGCATCATGAATTAAAGTCAGCACACGTGGAATCCAAGGCAAATCATCGTTCACACTCATTGGACCACCCATTAAAACCATACCGCTATAATCCTCCATCGACGCGGGTTCTGGCTCATCCTCATCTATCTTGATTAACTGCCATGGGATATTTTTCTCGTCTAAAAAAGCACCTAAATACCCTGGCCCTTCGTGTGCAAGGAAACGAAATATAACAACAGGTTTCATAAAATTATGTAGCTTCCGGTTTTAATATTTTCAATGCTATAGCTACCAATACTATATCGAATTAAACGCAATGTCGGGAAGCCTATTTTGGCCGTCATTCGACGCACTTGGCGATTTTTTCCCTCACTAATTCTAATTTCCAGCCATGCTGTAGGAATCGCCTTACGTTCACGTATCGGCGGCGTTCTTGGCCACAAGTTGGCTGGCTCATGCATAATTTTAATCTGCGCTGGCTGCGTCACAAAATCACCCAAATCTACGCCGCGTCGCAAAGGTATTAAATCTGCATCTTTTGGTGCTCCTTCTACCTGCGCCCAATAAGTTTTAATTTCTTTATGTTTTGGGTGACTTAATTTATGTTGCAAGCTACCATCATCGGTTAAAATAAGTAAACCTTCGGAATCGGTATCCAAACGTCCGGCAGCATATATATTGGGGATATCGATATAATCTTTTAAAGTAGAATATTTATCATGCGGACTAAACTGGCACACCACATTAAACGGCTTGTTAAATAATATGATCATTTAGGAAAAAAGTAATGGCTTCAAAAACTCTGGATTCAAAAATAACAGTACCATTGAGCGGCGAAAAAATAAGCGTCAACCAAGATAATACGCTTAACGTGCCTAACAATCCCATTATCCCATTTATTGAAGGTGATGGCATTGGTATCGATATTACACCTCCTATGCAAAAAGTAGTGGATGCTGCCGTAAACAAGGCCTATGGCGGCAAACGGAAAATTTCTTGGATGGAAGTCTATGCCGGTGAAAAAGCAGTTAAAACATATGGGAAAGATAAAGAGGGGAAAGATACATGGCTGCCTGCTGAAACTATGCAGGCTGTGCGTGATTATGTAATTTCAATTAAGGGTCCACTAACCACTCCCGTTGGCGGCGGCATACGCTCACTGAATGTTACCTTGCGCCAAGAGCTTGATTTGTATGTGTGCTTGCGCCCTGTGCAGTATTTTACCGGGGTGCCTAGCCCGGTGAAACATCCTGAAAAAACTGACATGGTGATTTTCCGTGAAAATACCGAAGATATTTACGCAGGTATTGAATGGGCTGCCGGCACCGATGAAGCCGAGAAAGTCATTCAGTTTTTAAGTGACATGGGCGTGCGCAAAAAAATCCGCTTCCCTGAAAACTGTGCAATCGGCATTAAGCCAGTATCGCCGCAAGGAAGTAAACGCCTGATACGCAAAGCCATTCAGTACGCAATCGATAATAAACGCAAATCGGTCACGATTACCCATAAAGGTAATATCATGAAATATACCGAAGGTGGTTTTAGAGACTGGGGCTATGAAGTCGCCAAACAGGAATTCGGTGCAGTTGAAATAGATGGCGGACCATGGTGCAAATTACCGAATGGAATCGTAATTAAAGATTGTATTGCCGATGCTTTTTTGCAGGAAATCTTATTGCATCCTGCGGATTATGACGTAGTGGCTGCGCTCAACTTAAACGGTGATTACATGAGTGATGCACTCGCAGCACAGGTAGGCGGCATTGGCATTGCGCCTGGTGCAAATTTAAGCGACACCGTTGCTATGTTTGAGGCAACGCATGGCACAGCCCCCAAGATTGCCGGCAAAAATTTGGCTAACCCAAGCTCTCTTATTCTATCAGCCGAAATGATGCTGCGTCATATAGGTTGGATAGAAGCTGCCGATTTGGTACTGAAAGGTGTAGCCAAAGCGATTGTATCCAAGCGGGTGACGGGTGATTTTTCCAGCCAAATGAATGATGCTACGCAAGTAGGTACGGCCGAATTTGGTGAGGAAATTATGAAGCAAATGTAAATAAATCAACCATAAAAAAAGGCTCGCATTGCGAGCCTTTTTAGTTTTAGACTTTTAGCCAAATACTCTAAAAGGATTTATGCCTTTTGAATATTAGAAGCTTGTTTGCCTTTTGGGCCTTCAGTCACTTCGAAGCTCACGCGCTGACCTTCTTTAAGACTTTTATAACCAGCTTCTACGATCGCTGAAAAATGCGCGAATAAATCGTCGCCGCCATCATCTGGAGTAATAAAACCAAAACCTTTTGAATCATTAAACCATTTCACGGTACCTAGTGCCATTTCTACTTCCTTACATATAACGAGGGGGGCGCCCCAAAAAGTTTGTCTCAAGAACTCAAGTCGCAATAATACTAAAGCTGGCTAAAAAATAACTCGAACTCAAACACCTACGCGCTTTATATGTTACAAATTGTAAAAAGTCAAGTGCATTTTGGTGATGTTGCTTAAATAGCAACCTGTTTTGTTGTATATCGATTGAATTTATTAAAAAAAGATGCATTATCTTTACAAAAAAAAAGTTAAAGTGCATTATTACATCAAACTAAAATATTGTTTAACTACAATAGTTTAACTACAATAGGTAAATAACTAGATTAAAAGTTAAAATAGAAACGAATTATTACGAATGGCTGCTGCCGCAACATCTATAAAACTAAGTGGTCTTGCCCGCATGCTGGTGCAAGAAAATTTGCTCACCGAAGCTGATGCAAATGCTATTCAAGCACAAGCCAATACGGTAAAAGCTCCTTTTATTACGCAGGCTATTACGAGCAGAAAAGTATCTGCCGAAAAAATAGCTGAAACATCTTCCAAATCGTTTGGTTTTCCTTATTTCAATCTGGACGCATTTAACCCGGATTATCTACCTTCAAAATCTATCGATCTCAAGTTGATGCAATCGAATCGTGTGATTGCGTTAAAAAATCAAAATAACATATTATTTGTCGCCATCTCTGATCCCACCAACTTGCATGCGTTAGATAGTGTGCAATTTCAAATGGGTATGACACTGTCTCCTGTAGTGGTTGAAGATGACAAACTGGGCAAATGGATAGACAAAATCGTTGAATCAAAAGACACCTCGATGAGTTCGCTTGATACTGATGGCGACTTTGATCTTGATATGAGTTCAGGGGACGAAGAAACTGAAACCGAAACTACTCAGGAAGTTGATGATGCGCCGGTTGTTAAGTTTTTGAATAAAATGTTGCTGGATGCCATTAACATGGGAGCATCTGATCTGCATTTTGAACCTTATGAGAAATTTTACCGCATACGCTATCGTGTTGACGGCGTCCTCAGAGAAATCGCACAACCTCCACTGGCCATTAAAGACAAACTGGCTTCACGGATTAAGGTGATTTCCAATCTGGATATATCTGAAAAACGTATTCCACAAGATGGCCGTATGAAATTGGTATTATCCAAAACTCGTACGATTGATTTTCGCGTAAGTACCCTACCGCTGATTAATGGCGAAAAGATTGTAATGCGGATTTTGGATCCTACCAGTGCGACTTTAGGCATTGAAGCATTAGGCTACGAGCCGGAACAGCAGAAAGCACTCCTTCATGCAGTCAGCCGTCCGTATGGATTGGTTTTAGTGACTGGTCCGACCGGCTCCGGAAAAACCGTGTCGCTTTACACTTGCTTGAATATTTTGAATAACCCGGGCGTGAATATTGCCACTGCAGAAGACCCTTGTGAGATCCCATTGGCAGGTATTAATCAGGTGAATGTGAATGATAAGCAGGGTCTTACCTTTGCTGCCGCGCTCAAATCCTTTTTACGGCAGGATCCTGATATTATCATGATTGGAGAGATTCGCGATTTGGAAACCGCTGATATGGCTATTAAAGCTGCTTCTACAGGACATATGGTACTCTCCACCTTGCATACCAATGATGCGCCAGCCACACTGACTCGGTTAATGAATATGGGTGTTGCACCATTTAACATTGCCTCCGCAGTATCATTAATCACTGCCCAGCGCTTGGCTCGCCGTTTATGCAAAAACTGTAAAGTGCCTGTTGAGATTCCTAAGGAGGCTCTGCTGGAAGTCGGCTTTATTGAAGAAGACTTTAAGGAAAAATTCCAGTTGTATGGGCCAAAAGAAGGCGGTTGTGAACTGTGTAACGGCGGCTATAAGGGACGCGTAGGCATATATCAGGTAATGCCCGTCACTGACGCCATTAGCCGCATCATTATGAAACACGGCACAGCGCATGATATTGCAGACCAGGCAAAGGCAGAGGGTGTGAACGATTTACGTCGATCAGGCATTCTTAAAGCGAAACAAGGTTTAACCTCAATTGAAGAAGTTGAGGCGGTAACTAATGAGTAAAGCTCAATGAATAATCAATACTTAAATATTTACGATACCAAGATGATGTCTATTTTGATAGCCGTATATTTAAATTAAGGATGTAATATGGCCGCAAGCACTACAAAACAAATCACCTACCTTTGGGAAGGTAAAGACAAAAAAGGCAAAGTCATTAAAGGCGAAATGCGTGCAGCAGGTGAATCATTTGTCAGTGCCACCTTGCGCCGTCAAGGCATCACGGTAACTAAGGTAAAAAAACAGAGCGCTTTCGCTAGCAAAGGCAAGATTACCGAGAAAGACATTACACTATTTACACGCCAACTCGCCACGATGATGAAGGCTGGCGTACCCCTTCTGCAAGCTTTTGATATTGTGGGCAAAGGCCACAGCAATCCTGCGGTAGCAAAACTCTTAGGAGATATTAAAGCAGATGTAGAAACAGGTAGTAGTCTAAGCACTTCATTCCGCAAATACCCTTTATATTTTGACAACTTATTCTGCAATCTGGTTGGCGCAGGCGAACAAGCAGGTATTCTAGACTCTCTTCTAGATCGCTTAGCCACATATAAGGAAAAAATTCAAGCCATTAAAGGCAAAATTAAATCGGCTCTCTTTTACCCAATCTCGATTATTGTCGTGGCATTTGTGATTACTGCAGTCATCATGATTTTCGTAATTCCTGCATTTAAAGAGCTATTTACCAGCTTCGGTGCCGAATTACCTGGTCCTACAGTATTCGTAATGGCAGTTTCAGATATTTTTGTAGAATGGTGGTGGGCCATTTTTGGGTCAATAGGTTTTGGCTTATGGTTTTTCTTCTACACATGGAAACGGTCTGAAAAAATGCAAGCTACAATGGATAGACTGCTGCTAAAGTTACCCATATTCGGCGAAATCATCCGTAAAGCAACGATTGCACGCTTTGCACGTACTTTATCCACCATGTTTGCTGCGGGCGTTCCTCTTGTTGAGGCTTTAGACTCTGTGGCAGGTGCAGCTGGTAACCGTGTCTATTTTGATGCGACAAAAAGAATTCAAAGCGAAATTAGCACAGGCACCAGCTTAACCGTGGCCATGCAAAATGCTGAAGTGTTTCCAAATATGGTATTACAAATGACCGCAATTGGTGAAGAATCTGGCGCACTGGACTCTATGCTGAGCAAAGTGGCTGATTTCTTTGAAGCCGAAGTGGATGATGCTGTAGAGGCGATGTCCAGTCTAATGGAGCCTATCATTATGGTAGTGTTAGGCGTATTGATTGGTGGTTTAGTCATTGCCATGTATATGCCAATTTTCAAATTGGGTTCTATCGTTTAAACCATAAAAAGACTAATAAAAAAGGCATGGCTCCTCCAAGGAGTCATGCCTTTTTCAATTCAGCGAACTATTTTTTTACTGCCGCCTGCATATACCTCTCAATTTCCTTATAAGGTTGCGCCCCCATCATGCGTTTACCATCAGAAAAAATGAGGGTGGGCGTACTCGTCACACCTATTTTTCTGGCTAATTCGCCGACACGCTCTAAAGGTACCTCACAATTAGCTGCTACCGCTGGCAATTTATTATTAAATATCCAGTCATTCCAAGCTTTTACGCGATTGCTTGCACACCAGATTGATTTAGATTTGGCTGGGGCATCAGGGTGTAATTGAACTATTGGGTATAAAAAAGTATAAACCGTTACATCACTAATATTGCTTAGCTCATTTTGTTCTAAGCGCTTACAATAAGGGCAGTCCACGTCAGAAAATACGACCAACTTGCGGCTGCCATTGCCTTTCACCACTTTAATCGCCTGGTCCAATGGCAAGCTATTAAAATCAATTTTAGTTAACTCCTCTAAACGCTCACCGGTCACATCTTTTTTAGTTTTAGGATCAACTAACCGACCCTCGGCGATTAAAAAGGTGAGCTTTTCATCGGTATAAACGATTTGCCCGCCCATGAATACTTCATACAAGCCGCTATAAGGGGTTTTAACGACACTTTCTACTTTAAATTTCGGATAAGCTGCTTCGATAGCTTTTTTAAGACTTGCTTCGTCCGCGAATGCAAATTGACTTAGCACCGACAAAGATAGCACAGCTAATTGTTTAAATTTCATGGGTTTGATTTTCATTTTTTCTTTCTATTCAGCGAGTTATGCAACTGCCTGTTGTATTAATAGCTTTTTGATTACTATATGATGATTAAGTTGCTTAAATCCCCAATGCGCGCATTTTTTCATTAAATTGAAATCGCTTGCAAATAATTGGTCCAATTTTGTAGTCAAGATATTCATTTTGGCTATGTCTGCCCACCTGCTACGCTCATATTTGCGTAAAAAGGTAGTCTCGCCAATATCCTGCAATGCATGCGATGCAGACAATAGACCATCCAATTCTATCACATCTCTAAAACCGAGATTCACGCCCTGCCCCGCCATTGGATGAACTTGGTGCGCCGCATCCCCCACCAGCGCAATACGCTCCGTCACCAGCTGCATTGCGGTTTGCTGGTTTAAAGTAAACGACAACGCATTGCCCTCAATCTGTAAACCACCAAGCACATTTCCTGATCTTGTTGCCACCTTCTCTGCCAAATCCTCGCTTGATAACGTTAACAGTTCAATTGCTCTTTCTGTTGACATAGACCATACCATCGAAACATATTTCTCCGGCAAAGGTAATAATGCCAAAGCTTCGTGAGGAGCAAACCATTGCCTTGCGATATTTTGATGATCTTCTGCCGCGATAAAGTTTGCAACTATTGCTGTTTGATTAAAAACTTTTTGCTTAAGTGCTATATCAGCTTGCTGCCGAACCCAAGAGTTGACACCATCAGCCGCAACTAATAATTTTGCCGCAATTGTAGTATCGTCTTCCAGATTGAGTCGGATGTGTTGTCCAATATTCTCCAGAAACTTACATTTAGCATCGGTAATGACAGTCACATCTAAGGTATCAATTTTTTGCCATAAGGCGTACATCAGATTTTGGCTTTCAATAATCACGCCTAATTTTGGCAAATTAGCATCATTATCACTCAATATAACTGGCTCCGTACCCACTTCATCCCATAGGTGCATAGCGTGAATCGCATTGACACGGTCTAGATCCACCTCTGTCCATACATCTTGCGCCTTAAGCCAAGCTTCTGATCCAGGCGTGATTGCATAGATGCGCTCATCCCAAGGCTGGCGTTTTTTGATTATCGGTTTTTTTGCATCAATCAGCACAACTTTTCTATCTTGCTTAGCAAATGCAATCGCCGCTGAAAGCCCTACCAGTCCTGCGCCTACCACAATAATATCGGTATTAATTTGAGCCATTATTTACCAAAACTCATTTTGTCGACCAAAAAGCTTTTAGCTGGTTTCAGCAGTTCCAACGCGCCAAGGCCGGCACCACGCAGGCTAGACAGCCCAATCCAGTCATTGGTAAACATATTCACCAATAAATCAGTAAACATAATCCCACCGCGCTTGTCACGCTTACGTTTCTGGTTGTAATTTTCAAGCATTTCCGGGTTTCCCAGCGCATATTGCGGTGTGTCAAATATCAAATCTGCCAAAGTCCAGGCATCACGCAAGCCCACGTTAAACCCTTGGCCTGCTACAGGATGCATAGTTTGGGCAGCATTGCCAATCACCACAAGATGCGGTGCAACTGCTGGATTCAAAATACTTAATTTAAGTGGGAAGGTCATGCGCTTTTCTACACTCAAAAACTTGCCGACACGATCGCCAAAAGCCATGTGTAGCTGAGCTAAAAATGTTGCATCATCAAGTGCCGAAAGTTTTTCTACACTGGTTTTTTCGCCTGTCCAGACAAGTGAAAAGTCGCGTGTGCCATTTGGCAATAATGCCATAGGACCTTGTGGCGTAAAACGTTCGTACGCGATATTATGATGTGGCAATTCGGCCTGTACTTTGCTCACCAGCGCATCATGTCCATATTCCTTAGTCTCTCGCTGAACACCCTCTATGCCACTTAAACTGCGCCCCCCATCAGCCACCACCACTAATGGACTGTTAAGCATTACCGTTCGTCCAGATTGACTATAAGTCACTTCAGCTGCAATTCCTCCAGGCTTTATTTCTATGGCCTCTGCTTCATACAGCACTTTTTCTGTATCTAAAAATTTATCTATTGCTGCAGTCAAGGCACCGTAAGACAGTACATAACCCAAAGCAGGTAAATTGTGTTCACTAGCGTTTAATTTAGTGCGGCCTAGCCCGCTGCGCTGTGAAATATGAATGGTATTAATCGCTGTTGCCTCTACAGCGACTACATCCCATACGCCAAGCTTTTCTAATATCAACCGACTACCGTAAGAAAGCGCCAGCGCACGCTTGTCTTGATACGAAGCCCCTTTGGGTCTTGCCTCCAGCACTGTAAAAGCTATGCCTTGCTGCTGTAACGCTAGCGCTAAAACCGCACCCACTGGTCCACCGCCAACAATGATAATCTCTTGCGTTTGCATTAGCTTTTCATCAAGGTTTCAATATCAACGATGCTTTTCACTGCGTTCTTGGTCAAAACTTCGTTGCCTGTTTTTGTAATTAGCACATCGTCTTCGATGCGGATTCCGATATTCCAAAAATGTTTAGGCACATTATCTGCAGGCCGCACATAGCAGCCCGGTTCGACAGTCAGCGTATTGCCAGCTTGCAACTTGACCCAGTTACCTTCTTTGTCTTTGTAGTCACCGGCGTCATGCACATCCAGCCCAAGCCAATGTCCTGTGCGGTGCATATAAAACTGACGGTAGTCGCCATTTTCCTGCACGGCTTCTTTAGTACCCTTGCATAATTTAAAATCGATAAAGCCTTGTATTAATATATTTAATGCTGCTTCATGTGGCAAGTTCCAGTGGTTGCCCGGCTTAGCGGCTTCAATCGCCGCCAATTGCGCACTTAGCACCAATTCGTATAGATCTTTTTGTACCGCACTGAATTTACCATCGATTGGAAATGTACGGGTAATGTCAGACGCATAACCATCCAGCTCACAGCCTGCATCAACCAACAACAAATCACCCTCTTTTAATACGCAGTTGTTGGCGTTGTAATGTAAGGTGCAAGCATTGGAACCGCCTGCAACGATACTGGTGTATGCAGGAGACTGTGCGCCATTTCGATAAAACTCATGCAAAAATTCCGCTTCAACTTCATATTCTTTTTTATTCGGCTTGACGAACTGCATGGCACGGTTATGTGCTGCAGCGGCGATATTGGCGGAGTGGCGCATTAAGTCTATTTCAAACGGCGTTTTAATTAAACGTTGTTTATCAATAAGTTGGCGCACATCCACAATGCTTTCTGGCGTAGAAACGCCAGTGCGCACTTGCTCTTTCAATTTGTTTAGCCAGTTCGTTACTTTGACATCCCAAGTTGAATCAGCGCCTAAGCTATAAAATAATTTGGTTTGATTTGCCATTAACTTAGGCAACAATTCGCCTAACTGGCTAATGCTATAAGCCTCATCAAAACCAAACTCCTTGAGTGCGCCTTCTGGCCCAAAACGAAAACCATCCCAAATTTCGCGTTCTGTATCTTTGTCGCGACAAAATAGTATTGATTTACTCGCTTTACCCGCGATTAGAACCAGTACAGATTCCGGTTCGGTAAAACCCGTCAAATAATAAAAATAGCTGTCAAAACGATATGGATAATAGCTATCGCGATTGCGGACTACCTCAGACGCCGTAGGGATGATGGCAACACCGTCGCTCATTCTACTCAGAAGCTGGGCGCGTCGCAGTTGAAATTCTTTTAAGTTAACCATGTTTTAATAAATGCTCATCCAATTGCTTTAGACGTTCCGGCGTGCCAATATCATGCCAAACACCTTGATAATACTGGGCGCTAGCCGCATGATTGTCAATCGCTTTACGCAATAGCGGTGAAAGTTTTGCAGGCTCGCCTTTGACAATGTCTTTAAACAAATCAGGGTGATACACACCCACGCCAGAAAATGTCAGCATTTTTTCACCCACATGTTTCAACATGTTATTTTCAATCGCGAAATCGCCATTCAGGTGTTGCGGCGGATTATCCACCATAACCAAATGAAGAAGGCTGGAAACCTCATGGATATTTGCCTGTAGGGCAATGTTATTGAAATCCATCTCTGTATAAATATCGCCATTCACTACTAAAAATGGCTCGCCACCTAGTAAATCTAACGCATTTGCAATGCCGCCTGCAGTTTCCAGCGCGACTTTCTCAGGCGAATATGCAATCGAAACACTCCAAGTTGCGCCATCGCCTAAGACTCCTTCAATCTGCGCCCCCAAATGCGCGTGATTAATCACAACATCTTTAAAGCCTGCATTGGCCAAACGCTCTAAATGCCAAACAATGAGCGGCTTGCCACCGACCTTGAGTAAAGGTTTTGGCGTATGGTCAGTTAAAGGCCGCATCCGCTCACCGCGTCCAGCCGCTAGTATCATGGCCTTCAAAAGGTATATCCTACCTGCGGTTGCGTATTTTCCAGCTGATTCAGCAACTTCAGCATCGGTCTCAATTCTATGTAGCGCTCGCATACTTTACGCAGATAGTTCATCACCAGCGGCATGTCCTTCAGGTAGCCGCTCTTGCCGTCTCTGTGACAAAGTCGCGCAAATATACCCAGCACCTTGATATGCCGCTGCACGCCCATCCATTCAAAATCACGATAAAACTCGCTGAAATCAACAGGTACGGGCAGACCGGCTTTTCTGGCGGGCTGCCAGTAGCGCACTGCCCAATCAATGACTTGCTCTTCATCCCAGCCAATATAGGCGTCTTTTAACAAAGACACCAGATCGTATGTAATGGCGCCATAAACGGCATCCTGAAAATCCAGCACCCCTGGGTTATTTTGCTTTGTAAGCATAAGATTGCGCGAATGATAATCGCGGTGCACATAAACTTGACCTTGCGCCAGAATGTTTTTATTAAGTACATCGAAAGTATTTTTTAATGAAGATTTCTGTTCAGCGTTTAATTCCGCTAGCAAGTGTTTTGCCACATACCAATCGGGAAATAACTGCATCTCGCGCGTGAGCAGGGCCTCGTCATATTTAGGCAGAATATTTGGCTTGCTCGCCAATTGCAGTTTAATCAATGCATCCGTTGCATTCAGATATAGTCCAGGCGCCGTATCGTGATTAAGAGCACTTAAATAAGTATCGTCACCCAAATCCGTTAGCAGCAAAAAACCATGCGTTAAATCCTGCGCTAGTACTTCAGGTACATTCAAGCCTGCATCCAGAAACAGTTTCGCGACTTTTACAAAAGGCGCACAGTCTTCTTGTGGCGGTGGCGCATCCATCGCAATCAGCGTGCTATCTTCCAAATGTATACGAAAATAACGCCTGAAGCTGGCATCTGCTGAAGCAGTGGTTAACTTAAAAGGCTTTGCATTTAATGTTTCTTTCAGCCATGTTTCTAATTGTGTTTTTCTATCCACTACAAGCCTTTATAATATTGACTTTCAAAGCCATTTTTTGATTGATTAAAATAAGCATTTATGCGATTTTATCATTCATGCGTAAAATACATAACTTAAACGATTTTTAGTTAAATTAAATACCTCCTTGCATTACAATTATTCAAACATTCATTACGCAAAGTATTTTTTTGCTGCGCTCGCTACATTTCTGTTGATTAGCTTTGGTTTACCCTTATCTGCAGAAACGCTTACTATGGAGCTTTCTGAAATCCCAGAAACCATTCCGCCCACCGCACTGCCAGGTGCGATTGAAATCGAGGGCGACAAACTAGAGTTATATCTGGACCGAAAAATGCGCGCCACGGGCAATGCGGTCATCAGCAAGGGGGATCAGCACATTTATGGCGACAATATTGAATATGATGTGCAAAATGACGAATTGAAAGTTGAAGGCAATGCGCGTATTGATTTAGGCGACAGCGAAATACGCGGTCCTGCACTTAATATGCGCTTAAGTGAAAGTATCGGCGAGATGCGCGATGCTTCGATCACCCTGAATAAACAGATCAGCAGCTCGACACAAAGAGAATCCATACCACGCAATGACCCAAGAGTGTATACCCAATCAAAATTACTCAACACCCAAACCAGCCTGACGGATAACCCGCGACTTTATCAGGATAGCTATCGCGAACCTGCAACACCGATTGGGCAGGCTTCGATTGACCCCAAGTTTAACTCATCCCGCGGTGACGCCAAAGCCATATTGTTTGAAGGTCAAGATAAGAAGCGTCTGCAAGATGCACGATATACCACTTGTGAGCCAGAGGTTGATGACTGGTATATCAAGGCCAAAGAAATTGAGTTGAATGATTACACCCAATCTGGCACGGCTAAAAACGCTTATGTAGAATTTAAAGGTGTGCCGCTTTTATACACGCCATGGATGAGTTTTTCATTTAACAACGAGCGTAAATCCGGTCTGTTAACCCCCATCATCGGCACCACCAGTCGCAGTGGTTTTGAAACTTTAATTCCGTACTACATTAACATTGCGCCGGATATGGATGCCACTGTAGGCGCACGCTACCTGAGTAAACGCGGCTTGCAGATGCAAGGCGAATTCAGGTATCTGGGCGAAACTTATTCCGGCATTGATAGCCTGGAATATCTGGACGATGACAGCCTGAATGGCGGAAGGCGCTACTATGCCAACCTTAGTCACAGCCATGGTTTTAGCAACGGTTGGTCAGCCGGCTACAATCTTGAAAAGGTTTCGGATGACCAGTATTTCTCTGAGATGTCTACACGCATTATCAGCACCAGCCGGGTTAATTTGCCGCAAGAAGGCCGTGTGGATTATGTCGGCGATGTTTGGCGCTTTAATGGCTTGGTGCAGAAATATCAAACTTTAGATGATACCAATTTCCCCTACGAGCGCTTGCCGCAACTCACACTCACCGCCAATAAAGAATGGGATTACGTCAATACAGACTTATATAGCCAGTGGACATATTTCGATCGCGACAAAAAAGCACCGCTTGCGGCCACTGGTAGCCGCTTAACCGTTTATCCAAGCATCAGCGTGCCATTTAACCAGTCATACGGTTTTATTACGCCTAAAGTTGGCCTGCACACAACACATTATAGTCTGCAGAATAATAACTTTAATATTAACGGATCGAACGTCAGTAACAATAACGACAGTCGAACCTTACCTATTTTCAGTTTAGACAGTGGTTTATATTTTGAGCGTGACGTCAACATTGTGAAAAACAGCTACACTCAAACGTTTGAACCACGGATGTTTTATGTATATATCCCGGATAAAAAACAAGATTTATTGCCGGTCTTTGACTCCGCGTTGGCTGATCTAAATCTAACCACCCTGTTTACCGAGAACCAGTTCACAGGAGATGATAGAATCAATAACGCCAACCAGTTAAGTTTGGCATTCACCACACGCATGATTGATAAGAATTCCGGTGCAGAACGTATCGCGGCAACAATTGGACAACGCTATTATTTTGAAGACCAGAATGTAGTATTACCTGGCGGCATAAAATCGCAGAACAACTCTTCTGACATTATTGCCGCGCTCACAGCCAGATTGTCCAACAAGTGGAATTTAGACGCATTCTGGCAATACAACACCGATGACAGTGGCATGATACGCACAAATGTACTTGCCCGGTACAACCCTGAGCCTGGCAAGCTATTGAACATAAGTTATCGTTATACAGAAGCTTTCCTCGAACAAATTAATATCTCCGGGCAATGGCCGCTTAGCCGCGGCTGGTACGGCGTAGGTCGATATGACTACTCTATTCGTGACGGCAGGTTGATTGAAAGTTTGGCCGGCTTGGAATATGATGCCGGCTGCTGGCAAGCGCGGACTGTGATTCAGCGTGTAGAAACTGCAACTGCTGATGCAAACTATGGTCTATTCTTTCAACTTGAACTTGGTGGTTTAGCCTCTATCGGCTCAAACCCACTTAACTTACTCAGGCGAGATATCCCTGGCTATCTGAGTTCTAGCGAAATCCCTAACATTTATAGACAACAGAATTACAATCGATGAAATTATTTAACATAGCAAAAAATATATTTAACTTATTGATTTTAAGTGGGTTATTTACTTGTTGCCTAGCCATTTCCGCTGAAGGCACTGCAACCAATGCAGCTAAACAAACCAACGAAGTTATCAAAATGGACCGCATTATCGCCATTGTCGACCAAAGTGTCATTACCGAGCAGGAGCTTTTAGATCGGATGCGAACGGTCAGTGCACAACTCGAAAAACAAGGTACAGAATTACCACCTCAAAATATTTTACAAAAACAAATTTTAGAGCGGCTTATTGTGGATAGCTTGCAGTTACAGCTGGCCGCACAAACTGGCCTAAAGGTTGATGATACCCAACTTGATAAAACCATTGAACGTATTGCTGCCCAAAACAAAATGAGCATGGATGAATTTAAAGCTGCAATTGAAAAAGATGGCATCAGCATGCGCAAGTTTCGCGAAGATATTCGAAGTGAAATCACTATTGCAAGACTGCGCGAGCGTGAAGTGGACAATAGGCTGAACGTATCTGAAGGTGAAATTGACAACTACTTAACTACACAGGCCAATCGCGGTGAAGAACAAGATGAATTTGAAATTTCACATATTTTGATTCGCACACCTGAAGACAGTTCGCCGGAAGATCTACAGAAGGCCAAAACAAAAACTGAAGATGCGCTTAAACAACTGGCAGATGGTGCAAGTTTTGCGCAAGTTTCAGCAGCCTTGTCGGATGCTCCCAACGCGCTTGAAGGCGGAGCAATGGGCTGGAAGAATGGCGGGCAATTACCCGCACTTTTTCTGCAATCATTAAAAAACATGCAGGCAGGTGAAGTTTCACCTCCCATTCGCAGCCCGAATGGCTTCCATATATTAAAACTAACAAACCGCCGCGGTGGAAACTCATCATTGGTCATCAGCCAAACCCACGCACGCCATATATTAATAAAACTTAGCGAAGTAGTTTCAGAAAAAGATGGCAAACGTAAAATGGATGTCATCAAAGAACGTCTTGATAACGGTGCTAAATTTGAAGAATTAGCACGACAGTATTCCGAAGATGGCAGCGCCAATAATGGAGGTGATTTGGGATGGGTAAACCCTGGCGACACTGTACCGCCTTTTGAAAAAGCTATGAATGCACTTGGGCTGGGTGAAATCAGTGAACCCATACTCTCACCTTTTGGTTGGCATGTTATTCAAGTATTGGAGCGCCGTCAGCAAGATATGACCAAAGAAGCATCCAGGCTGAAAGCTCGCCAAGAAATTCGTACACGAAAATCTGAAGAGGCCTACCAAGACTGGTTGCGGGAATTGCGTGACCGTGCTTTTGTTGAGTTGCGCCTAGAAGATAAATTCTAATTCATACTACTTTGAGTCAAGCTATACCTCGCATCGCAATCACATCCGGCGACCCCGCAGGTATTGGTCCAGACATTTGTATAATGCTGGCACAACGTGGAATTGATGCTGACATAACAATTGTTGGCGATGCAGAGATGCTTGCAAGTCGAGCGCGTGACCTGAATATCAACTTGGCGATTCAGCCTTATGAACGCACTCAAACATCGCATCAACATTGCAAAAACTCACTGAAAGTATTGCATATATGCACTGCAGCGCCAGTCACTGCCGGCATTCTAAATCCAGCCAATAGTCACTATGTGCTCAATACGCTCACTTGTGCGATGGATGGGTGCATGAGTGGCGCATTTGACGCAATTGTAACGGCACCAGTGCATAAAGGCGTCATCAACGATGCGGGCATCGATTTTACCGGACATACCGAATTTTTTGCAGAATACACCAATACGCCGCAAGTAGTCATGATGTTAGTTGGTGGCGGCTTGCGCGTTGCACTGGCAACAACGCATTTAGCTTTGAAAGATGTACCAAGCGCCATTACATGCAATGGTCTTGAAAGCACTATTCGAATTCTGCACAAAGACTTGGTAAATAAGTTCGGCCTGCAAAACCCGCAGATATTGGTCTCTGGGCTTAATCCTCACGCAGGTGAAGATGGTTATTTAGGTCGTGAAGAAATTGAAGTTATCAACCCTGTTCTAGCCAAACTACGCATTGAGGGTATGCAATTGATAGGAGCGTTGCCAGCAGACACCCTGTTCACGAAAAAATATCTTGAAAATGCCGATTGTGTATTAGCGATGTATCACGACCAAGGTTTGCCCGTGCTTAAACATGCTAGTTTTGGCGGTGGCGTAAATGTCACTTTAGGGCTGCCAATCATTCGCACCTCAGTAGATCATGGAACCGCACTTGATTTAGCAGGCACCGGCAATATTGATATCGGCAGCATGCTTGCCGCGGTTAATCTAGCCGTTGAACTGGCACGAAAAAAAATATAATGAAGCATGTTGCAAAAAGGCGCTTCGGACAGAATTTCCTGACTGATCAAAGTATCATTAATCGTTTAATTGATGCGATTCATCCGCTCCCAGACCAAACCATTGTGGAAATCGGCCCTGGTTTAGGTGCACTTACCAAGCCATTACTCAAAAAAACCCGCCACTTGCATGTAGTAGAAATTGACCGTGACATTGTCAGCTGGATGCAAAAAGAATATGCCAATGCAGCCATTACAATTCACAATGTAGATGCGCTGAAATTTGATTTTTCTCAATTAGGCAACCAGCTCCGAGTCACTGGCAATCTGCCTTATAACATTTCCACACCAATTTTGTTTCACTTGCTGGATAACCTTGCATATATAAAAGATATGCATTTTATGCTGCAAAAGGAGGTCGTGGAGCGTATGGTGGCGCTGCCCTCAACCCCAGCATATGGCCGTCTTAGTGTCATGTTGCAATACCATCTGGCGATGGAATATTTAATTACGGTGCCACCTGAGGCATTTGCCCCCGCGCCGAAAGTTGAGTCAGCATTTGTGCGTTGTATACCGCATACTGTAAAACCTGATATTGCCGATGATTACACCTTGTTTTCTAAAATCGTACTTGCGGCTTTTGGTCAGCGTCGTAAAACAATCCGTAACACGCTCAAAGATTTTTTAAACGATGAAGATTTTGCGCAATTGAAATTAGATGCTCAGCTGCGTGCTGAAAATCTCTCTGTCAAAAATTTTGTACATATCAGCAACTATATCTGCAGCAGAACCTAGATTACTGATTTCAGGGCAAATCCCACCTTTATTCTCACAATTGAAATTAACCGTACCAGTTTATATTTAAGGTATGAACGTGTGTATGGAGTGTAAATGGCAAGTCCTGAGAAAATTCGTCTTGGTGAAATCCTGGTTCGGCAAGATTTAATTTCAGCTGATGCTTTAAGTAAGGCGCTGGAAGAGCAAAAACGCACAGGCAAAAAGCTTGGGCGGATATTTGTAGACAGCGGCTATGTAACAGAAACGCAAATTTCTGAAGCTTTAGCACGCCAGTTGAAAATACCTTTTATTGATTTACATCAGTACAACACTAAACCAGAACTCATTAACAAGCTATCTGAAGCGCATGCAAGGCGTTTCCGCTGTGCTGTGCTTGAAGATAAAGGTTCCAACTATTTAGTCGGCATGGTCGACCCTACTGATCTATTTGCATATGACGAATTAATACGGATTTTACGCAAGGATATTGAGCTTGCAGTCATACAAGAAGGTTCTCTGTTACAGCTGATTGATCGCAACTACCGTCGAACCGATGAAATATCCAACCTAGCCTTGGAACTGGGTGAAGATCTTGGTGATACGACTATTGATTTCTCATCGATAGGCGTGGCTAAAACTGCTGAAGAAGCGCCTGTTGTTAAGCTACTACAGACGATTTTCGAAGATGCAGTGCAAATACGTGCTTCTGATATCCATATCGAACCACAAGAAAACAAGTTGCATATCCGTTTTAGGATCGACGGAGTGATGCACCTGCAAACCAAATCTGAATTAAAGATTGCCTCCGCTTTAGTGCTAAGGCTAAAACTGATGTCAGGTTTGGATATTTCAGAAAAACGCCTTCCACAAGACGGACGTTTTGCAGTAAAAGTCAAACAGCAAACTGTTGACGTACGTATTTCCACAATGCCGACGCAATATGGTGAATCTGTTGTCATGCGTTTATTAATACAGAACACCAGTGGTTTCTCACTAGAAAAGCTTGGCATGCCAAGCGAGATGCTGGAGCGCTTCCGTAAACTCATTCATCGCCCAAGCGGCATGGTGCTGGTTACCGGACCAACAGGTAGTGGAAAAACAACCACACTCTATGCTGCCCTTAACGAACTAAATTCAACTGCAAACAAAATCATTACCGTTGAAGACCCTGTGGAATATCGCTTACCGGGTATCAATCAGGTACAGGTTAATGAAAAAATCGATTTAGACTTTTCACGTGTCCTGCGCTCCACCTTACGGCAAGACCCTGACATTGTGCTGATTGGTGAAATGCGCGACCAGGAAACTGCCCAGATCGGTTTGAGAGCTGCAATGACTGGTCACCTGGTGCTTTCTACCTTGCACACTAATGATGCTATTAGCACTCCGATGAGAATGATTGATATGGGGGCACCAAGATTTATGGTCGCAATGTCCATCGTGGCCGTTGTCGCGCAACGCTTGGTCAGACTAGTCTGTGAAGGCTGCTCAGAACCATATACTCCTGAACCTTTAGAATATGCATGGCTACAACATGAACTTGGGGATGAAGCAAGCAAGCATCACTACGTACACGGCAAAGGTTGCAGCATGTGTAATGGCACCGGCTACAATGGACGTATTGGGATTTATGAGCTGCTCGAGATGAGCAATGATCTCATCGAAGCAGCAAACCACCATGACCCAAATCACTTTATTAAACTTGGCCGGCAACATATGGCAGGTAACACGTTGCGTAAAAACGCTGTCGATTTAGTCATTCAAAAACGTACGACAATTGCTGAAGCAAAGCGTATCAGCAACGAATTTGAAGAAGAATAAAATGCCATTTTTTAATTACAAAGGTCGTGATAGTAATGGTGCTTTAGTGCAAGGCGTGCTGGAGGGGCAAGATAGCAGCACGCTCGCCAGCCTGTTATTCAGCCGCAGCATCACGCCCATTGAGATTCAGCCACACCTACCAGCATCAGCAGTCGCTAAAAATGTGTCTATTGATTTATTCGAAGAAAAAATCGAGACCATCGATGTAATGCTCTTCAGCCGACAGATGTACACGCTGCTTAAAGCCGGAATCCCCATCCTGCATGCGCTAAATGGCTTACAAGCTTCCACTAAAAACAAAACTTTTGCCATTGTGATTAGCAATATACGTGAAAGCCTAGGTAGCGGACGTGAGCTTTCCGCCGCACTTGCACTTCACCCGAAAGTATTTTCCAGTTTCTACATCAGCATGGTGCGAGTTGGTGAAACTACAGGCATGCTGGATACGGTATTTCTGCGCTTATTCGATCATCTAGAGTTTGAGAGATATATGCGTGATCAGATCAAATCAGCCCTCCGTTACCCGATTTTTGTGCTGGTTGCGATGGCGATAGCGATCATTATCGTTAATCTTTTTGTGATCCCCGCTTTTGCCAAGGTATTTCAAAGTTTTGGCGCTGAATTACCCATACTCACCCGCGCCTTACTGAATTTTTCTAAGTTCATGGTTGCTGCATGGCCATTTCTCCTGATCGCCATTGTTGGTGGAGTATTTCTATTCCGTTCTTATATTGCCACCAGCGCAGGTAAGTTCAGATGGGATAGCTTTAAATTAAAAACGCCGCTTGCCGGCAAGATTATCCATAAAGCCACCTTAGCACGATTCGCCAGAAGCTTCGCCTTGGCCAGTAAAAGCGGTGTCCCTATCACCAGCGGACTAAAGTTAGTCGCGCAAACTGCCGATAACGATTATATCTCTAGCAAAATCGAGCAGATGCGCGAAGGTGTAGAGCGCGGAGAGAGCATTTTGCGCACCGCCACCCATAGCGGAGTGTTTAATCCAGTTGTGTTACAGATGATAGCAGTTGGCGAAGAATCTGGCGCACTAGATGATTTGATGCAAGAGGTGGCAGATATGTACCAGCGCGATGTGGAATATGAGATTAAAACTCTAGGCGCGCAAATTGAGCCAATTTTGATTGTGTTCCTGGGCGTTCTGGTGCTGGTGCTGGCATTGGGCATCTTCCTGCCAATATGGGATCTCGGCAATATTGCTCTACACAAAAATTAACAATTTTAATAATTTGAAAACTGTTTGTAGATTAAAAAAAGGATTCGTCATGTTGAACAAAGCAAAAGGTTTTACTCTAATTGAGTTGATTGTGGTCATTCTTATTCTTGCTATCTTGGCTGCGGTCGCCCTACCGAGATTTACCAGCCTGCAACGCGATGCGCGCATTGCAAAACTTAATGCTGCAAGAGGCAGTGTAGCAGCAGCATCTGCTTTAACACATGCTACCGTATTGGCAAGAAATAATATCGCCGATGCAGCCGCCTGCCCTGGAGGCGGCGGCATGGCAAACAACAGCAATGGTGCAGCAGGCACCCTATGCACAGAGGCGGGTGTTGTAGCTATGGTGTTCGCTTATCCGGATGTCACTGCCATTGGAACAGCAGGCCTGCTCTCTGCAGCAGGCTTAACGACCTCATTCAACCCGACATTAGCCGAACTTAATGCAGATGGTTATAACTACACCGCCACGGCCACCATCGCCACATTCCAGATACAAGGCGCCCCAACACCGGCGAACTGCCAATTTACTTATACGCAAGCTGCAGCAGCAAATACTGCACCTGTGATTACACCTGCAGTCACGACTGGCTGCTAGTTTATTAATTTAATAGTGTTATTGATTTAAGCGTTGTACGGATGTCCCATTTTTATATTGAAGGAGTAATTGAAATGAAAAAGCAACAATCTGGTTTTACCTTAGTTGAGTTGGTCGTAGTCATTGTGATTTTAGGTATTTTGGCAGCTACGGCGCTGCCAAGATTTATTAACTTGACCAATGATGCTCGTATCGCTTCAGTCAATGGCATGGCGGGTGGACTTCGTTCTGGTGTTGGTGTGGTTCAGGCTAGACATTTTGCCTCTGGCGGCACGGCTTCAACTGTTACGATGGTAGACGGAACCTCGGTAGCTGTCGCAGCTGCCACTGGTATTCCAACAGGAGCTGCTGCAGGTATTGGCAACGCATTACAATCTATTGATGGTTTCACGCCAGATTATACAACAGCCACAGCAGTTACTTTCCGCCCAACATCAGGCGGTAGTGCTACATGCCAAGCCAGCTATAACGGCACAACTGGCGCGGTAGTTGTTACCACTTCCGGCTGCTAATATTTTTCATCACCGGGAAGAGCAATGGCTCTTCCCGGTCGTTGATGTACTTCTGGGCAGACACACCAATATGCGGCGTGAGTATGGTTTCACAATAGTCGAGCTCGTTGCTGTGATGGTGATTACCGGCATAGTCGCGGCCATCGCCGCTCCACGCTTTATCGGAGTAGATGCTTTCGATGCTCGGGGTAGCTACGGCACACTGGCTTCAGCATTGCGCTATGCGCAAAAAACCGCCATCGCGCAGCGCAGAACCGTCTATGCTGTAATCAACACCAGCACGCGAACCGTTTGTTTAGGCTATACCAGCAACTGCAGCAGCGTAGTCATCGACCCTGCAACACAGGCTGCATATTCAAAAACACTCTCTAACAACGTGACCATCACAACATCGACCACGCCGATTGGCTTTGATGGTCTGGGCAGGCCAGTACCAAATGCTACGGCAACTTTTACTATTCAAAACGCCGTCGTTCCAAGTGAATCCACGCGTACTATCACGGTTGAAGCGGAAACAGGCTATGTACGCTAAAAATAAACAAGCAGGCGTGACATTAGTTGAACTGGTGGTGTTTATGGTGATTATCAGCGTGGCATTAGCGGGCGTATTTAAAGTGCTGGAGATTACTAACCGCGGCAGTGCAGATCCACTCGTACGCAAACAAGCACTTTCCATTGCCGAATCGCTGCTGCTGGAAATACAGCAGCAGCCGTTTACCTTTTGTGATCCGGATGATGCCAGCGCCTCAACGGCTGTATCCGCGGCAGATTGCACCAACTCTCAAAACAAGGGCGGCGCGACACTGGCCAGCCCCACGCCTGTCAGTGAAAGCCGATACAGCAGTACTGACCCTTTTGATAATGTGGCAGATTATGGTGGATTCACCATGCCTGGAGGCGGTTGCACTGGCATTTGCAGCCCTGGCGACACCGCACCGCTTACTGGGTTAACTGGCTATGCTGCTACAGTAACTGTGACGCGCGTTGGTGCTGCCGCACCATTTGCCAGTTTTGCATCTGATGCCGCTCTAAAAATAAGCGTGCGCGTAACAGGTCCGGCAAACACCGATGTGACATTAACAGGTTACCGAGTTCGATATGCGCCCAACATCTAGACATATATTGAAAATAGCAGGCTTCACCTTGGTCGAGATGGTGGTCGTGATCGCCATTGTTGGCATTCTTGCCGCAGCCGCAACCCAGCTTATTCGTAACCCAGCGCAATCATTTATTGATAGCGAGAACCGCGCCAACCTAACAGACCGCGCCGATACTGCCCTGCGGCGAATGGCGCGAGATATCCGCAACGCATTGCCAAACAGTGTGCGCACAACCACCAATGGTGGAGACAGCTTTATCGAGTTTGTGCCCGTAAAAGCAGCCGGAAGATACCGCGCTGCTGTCGGTTCCTCGGTCAGCGACAATCCACTGGATTTTTCACTTTCTGCAGATACTTTTGACGTGCTAGGTTCCAGCGTTTCGATTGCCGCGGGCGACAAGCTGGTGATTTACAATCTAGGGATTCCTGGCTCGGATGTGTATGACGGCACCAACAGCCGCGCGCTTCTAACCACAGGCACACTCAACACCTTAAGTTTCAGTGGCGGAACCTTCCCGCAGGCCTCACCCTCCAGCCGATTTTATGTAGTATCCACACCCGTTACATATGCATGTGATATGACCAATCATACACTATTGCAATATAGCGGCTACGCCGTTCAACCGACTCAACCCGCCAGTGTGGCTACGCTTAATGGCTTAGCGACAGCGCGACAATTAGCAGCAAATTTAACCTCATGCCAAATCAATTATGTGGCTGGCATATTGCAAAGAAGCGGCGTAGTCACTATTTACCTTGGCTTTGCCCAGGATGTTGCCAATGTAAAACTCATGCATCAAGTAAATGTGGTGAACTCGCCATGATAAATCGCTTTCAACAAGGATTTTTGTTACCTGCTGCAATATTTATTTTAGTCATATTGGCCGCGCTGGGTGCTTATGCGCTCAACATTACCAGTGTCCAGCAAAGCACTTCTACACAAGATGTACAAGGTGCCAGAGCATACCAAGCGGCGCGTGCAGGCGTTGAATGGGCGGCTTATCAAGTATTGTCGCCATGGTCAACCGCACTGGCAAACTGCCCAGCCAGCCCTAGCATTATCACAGTTGATAACTTTTCAGTGGCTGTTTCTTGTACAAGATCTGCCGATTACTTTGAGCAAGGCACAGACCACACTATTGCGATTTATGACGTAACAGCTACCGCCAGTTTTGGTATTGCAGGAACCACAAGCTACATAGAGCGCCAAATACAAGTCACACTCAGCAAGTGTTTAGCCACCGACGCAACTCCCAACTATCAATGCAGTTAAATTAAGCCTGAAAACCGTTCTTAATTAACGGTTTAAGCGACGAACCAGCATTGCATAATAAGCCAATCTACCATAAATGGTTTAGGGGTTTGGTTTGATTGCTGGCAGTTTCAATATCAATCGCACGCTTGCGCGCTACCTCAAGCGCGCACGACTGCTATTCGCCTGCATCATTGTTTTACTACTGTGGGCAACAACCGCACAGGCCACTATTATTTATACAGGATCATCCAGTGGCGCAAACGACGCCTTGCCCACAAACATGACTGCAGGCACTTTGACTATACCAAAACCAGCGGGCACAGTGGCTGGGCAAGCGCTCATTGCCACTATTTCGGCGCGCCCTCGTAATTTGACGGTCACAGTGCCAAGCGGCTGGACCTTAATGACCACCACTCAACAAACCAACGGCGGCTCATCGACATTGCCTGGTGGCATGACATTACTCACTTATTACCGGATTGTCGGTACTTCGGAACCATCAAGCTATAGCTGGACATTTGCCAACAAAGCAGGCTCTGGCCCTAACTATGGGGGCAGTGCAGTTGGTGGCATTCTGGCATTTTCTGGTATTGACACTTCAAGTGGCAGCCCTATCAATGTCTGGAGTCAGAAACTGACAGCGAGCGGATTGACGCACTCAACCACCTCCATCACGCCTACCGTAACCAACACCATGCTGATTTCCTCCATCAGCTATTTATCTGGGGGCAGTTTCGCGAATCCAACCGGTATAACGGGTATCACTGAGCGTTTGGATCAAAGGGCACCGTCAACATCAAATGGAGTAGGTACTACTTTGCAAATGGCAACCGCATCCTGGGCAACAGCTAGGCAACAGGTAGCTCGCAAGCAGTAGCATCAAATTATGCCGATAATGGTGTTGGTCACTTGATGGCACTAAAGGCTTCGCTGATTGATCCAGCCATTTCTATCACGCTCAATACAGCGCTTGCGCCTGGCGGTTCTGGCTCTTACACCTTAACTATCATCAATAATGGCATTAACGCTGAACCCGGCCCTATCATTGTAACTAATACATTACCGACTGGGCTCACTTACAATGCAACAGGCTCCGGCGGATCAGGCTGGTCATGCAGCGCGGCCAGGTCAAGTGGTGACTTGCACGCGCGCGGGCGCGCTGGCCGGTGGGGCAACAGCTAACGCTATAACCATCAATGTGAACGTCAACGCGGCCGCTTCTGGCACTATCACCAATACTGCCACTGTTTCTGGTACGGGCGGCGACGGTAATACCGCAAATAATACCGACATCGACACCTATACTTTCCCTTCTGTTGCCAATTTTGAATGTATAGAAACTGGCATATCTTATAATAACTTGACAAGCACGCCTTCTGCCCGCAATCCGCTTTATACCAAGCTGGCTGGTACAGGATTCAAATTTGATGTGGCGGCCTTGCAAGCCAGCGGCTCAGTATCGACTACTTACACCGCAGCATCCAACGTTACAGTTGAATTGTTTGATGACAGCGCTAGCCCGCCGCCTGCTTGCAGCGCATATAGCTCGCCAATTGCCAGCCAGGCCATTACTTTTGCTGCTGGCGACTCTGGCCGCAAAACACTTTCTGCCAATTTCAACATCACTAATGCTTACCGTAAATTACGCTGTCGCGTCAGAGATAACAATCTTAGCCCAGTAGTTTACGGCTGTTCTTCAGATAATTTTTCTGTGCGCCCTACCAATTTCACAGTAAGTTCCAATGCCAATGCAGATAATACTGGAGCGAGTACAACAGCAACACCGGTAACAAAAGCAGGTGCAAATTTCAGTTTGACTGCGGCAACAGGTGTGGCGGGTTATAACGGCACACCTGGCATTGACAATACTAAGCTTGCGGCACACACAGGCGCTACACAGGCAGGTGTGCTCTCAAGCAGCTTCAGCGCAGCAAATTCCAGCACCGGCATAGCTACAGGCACCGCATTTAATTACAGTGAAGTGGGTTATTTCAGGCTGGCTGCAAATGGCGTGTATGACAGTAGCTTTACCGCTGTAGATTCAGCTTTAGGCGATTGCGCAAGCGGCTTTACGGATAGCGGTAGCAAATATGCCTGCAATTTTGGCAACACAGCTGCCACCAATTACTTTGGGCGTTTTATTCCAGACCATTTTGCAATTACAGCAGGTACAACCACGCCAGCTTGTAGCAACACATTTAGCTATTTTGGGCAAGATGGATTTACTACCAGCTTTACACTTACTACACAAAATGCCGCTAACATCACTACACAAAATTACACAGGCAGTTTCGCCAAATTAGGCATTAATACTTGGAGCAACTTTAACTTTACTGCCAGCGGTTCGCCAGGCGGTACAACACTCTCTGCGAGCTCAACCGTGCCTACAGGCAGTTGGAGCAATGGTGCAGCGGCAGTCAGCGCCAAACATCAAGTGAGCCGACCTGCTTCTGCGGTATCACCCGCCAGCATCACCATTAGTGCTGCGCCTGTTGATAGTGATGGCGTAACCATGAGCAGCACAGCTGTTTCTGCGGCCAGCGCGTTTCGCTATGGCAGGCTGTTAGCTTCTAATGCCTATGGCTCGGAGCTGTTGCCACTTTCCGTACCGATTGAAGCGCAATACTGGAACGGCTCGGTATATGTAAGAAACCAGCTGGATAGCTGCACAGCAATCCCTGCCAATAGCATTGCTATGGGCAATTACCGAAATAATTTAACTGCTTGTGAAACGCAAGTGTCTGTGCCAAACATGATGACATCAGGGAAAACAACAGCAAAATTAACAAAACCAGGCACTGGAAATAATGGCAGTGTTGATTTAACGCTTAATCTAAACAGTTCTAGCGGCAACACCTGTACATCATCTACAGCAAGTGCTGCAACAACAGCCAATATCTCCTTGGTTTGGCACCAATCCTGTATCACGCGCCACTTTTGGCATTTACAAAACGCCTATTATCTATATGCGCGAAAACTTTTTTTAAAACCTATTTAATGTAATCTGAATTGAGATACTGACATGCAATTTTTTACAAAACAAAAGAAGCCTGGATGGGTTGCGATACGCGCCAGTGAAAATGGCACCTGCATTGCGCATGTGGTGAGTCATCAAAATGAAAAACCGGTAGTGACTTTTGGTGACAATCGTTCTGAAAGCCTAAAAGAAAATGCAGAAGTCAAAGCTTTGGCGGCTGATTTAGGCTTGGCAAATCGGCATTGCCTATTATTACTGGCACAAGATGAGTATCAGCTAATGCAAATTGAAAAGCCAAATGTACCATTTAACGAGCTTAAGCAAGCATTGAGCTGGAAGCTTAAAGATATGATTGATTACCCAATAGAGCAAGCCACGATTGATGTCGTCGACATCCCAGCAGATCCTAATAATTTAAATCGGCAGCCTTATGTTTACGCTGTCGTAGCTAAAAACGAATTGATTAGCGGGCATATCCAGCGATTGATTGATTTTTCTGGATCAGGGCTAGAAGTCATCGATATTCCTGAACTAGCTCAACGCAATATTGCTGCATATTTAGAGCAGGAAAATCGCGGACTGGCGATGCTGTCAATCAATTGCAGCGGTTGCCTGCTGACATTTACCTCTGGCGGCGAACTTTATCATGCTAGACGTATTGATATTGATACCCAGCAAATGCAAAGTAAAGAAAGTGAGCAAAAGTCTACTGTATTCGAGCGACTATCCCTCGAAATTCAACGTTCGCTGGATAATTTTGAACGTCAGTTTCCCTATGTCGCTATCAACCGCTTAGTTTTGGCACCATTTATGGGCCGAGAAGACTTTTATGATTACTTAAAATCCTACCTCTATATTCAGATAGATCGTCTTGACTTGACAGATATTTTTAACTTTCAAAACGATGTTGAAATGGGCGATTTAGCCATGCAAGCCAACCTATTACCCGTATTAGGTGCTGCATTACGTGGGGAGAATCCATTATGAGTCAGCAGATTAACCTCCTAAATCCCGCTCTTATCAAGCAAAAGAATTTTTTGAATCCGAATAATATAGTGATAACGCTAGGATTTTTATCAGTATTGATGTTGGGGTACTACAGCTACGAACAAAAACAATTGTCATTGCTAAGCTTACATCGCAGTCAGGTAGCTGAGGAACTATCAGCCATGCAAGCACAATTAAAAGAGGCGACATCGTTACATATGCCGCGCAAATTAAACAAAACATTGATAGACCAAATTACACAACTGGAGCAAAAGGAAACCATGCAGCAGCAAATACTGCAAACCGTGAATCTAAGCACAGCAAGCCCTGAGAAAGGGTATGCTGCATTGATGCGGGCCTTTGCCAAGCAAAGCGTTGATGGTCTATGGCTTACCGGTTTTAGCATTGATAGCAATACCGAAAACCTCAATATTAACGGCCGCGCATTGCAAGCGAACCTTGTCCCAGAATATATCTCTCATCTGGGCAATGAACCTGCACTAAAGGGTAAGTTATTTTCCTCATTAACCATGAGTTTGCCAAAGGCAGAAACTACTAGCGGCAGTAACTCACCCTTGCCGACAACCACTTCAGCCGCAATTGGAATAAACAATACTTCTGCTGCACTTACAACTACAACTGTGGCTAGCTATATTGAATTTGCATTGCAATCTACAGATGATAAATCGGTATCCGGTATTGAAAAATCCAAGGATGAAAATAAATCTTGAAGCACACTTGGAAAATTATTGGCGACAGATTTGAAGCGCTCAATGAGCGTGAGCGCTGGATGGTTTTTTGCGCACTATTTGTAGTGGTATTTGCCAGCATCAACATACTATTGCTAAACCCTGTACTCGAGCAAAAAAAAGTGCTTAGCAATGGAATAGCAATGGATCAGGCACAAACTCTAGAGATAAAACAGCAGATGGATGCATTAGCTCGACAACAGGTTGTCGACCCTGACGCGCAGAATAAACAACGCATTACCGAGTTACAGGCGCATTTACAGCAACTGGAAACTAAATTTAGCAGCCTGCAAACCACACTCATTAGCCCTGACAAAATACCAGCGTTACTACGTAGTCTATTAAAGAAAAATGGCACACTTAAATTAATAGCACTGAAAACATTGCCTGTAAAAGGGTTGTTAGAAAGCTCTTCCGAAGACGTGGGTAATGTTGAGACATCGACTTCGACCATGCAAGATGCACCTGTATTCAAACACGGTGTAGAAATTACGATTGAAGGGCGTTATTTAGAATTACTTGAATACGTGTCTGAAATGGAAAAAATGCCTTGGCATATACTGTGGAGCAAAGCCTCTTTAAAAGCTGAACATTATCCTGACTGCCAGTTAACGTTAACTGTTTATACCTTAAGCCTAGATCAAAACTGGTTGAGTATTTGACTATGAAAAACATTTTCCAACCTTTTTATCCAGCACATCATCAGTTGAAATTGTCACTGATAACATTACTTTGCATGATACTGCCACTGGAATCACTCTGTGCCCAAGCTGAAACATTAAAAGACCCCACGCAACCGCCAGCACTACTTTATGGTGAAGCTGACAACAGCCTGGAAGTTGCCACTAAACCTGTGCTGCAATCTGTGATGATAGGTCCGCAACTGCATGCTGCAATCATTAACGGAAAAACTGTTATGTTAGGTCAAAAATACGAGCAGGCAACGCTTATCAAGCTTGATGCGCATAAAGCTGTTTTAAGAAATCCAGACAAGACGACACAAACTTTGTTGATGGATTATGCCATTGATAAAAAAATCTTGTCCCCTGCTGCAATCTCATCAGCACCAAAAATTAAAAGCAAGCAATTTTCAAAACCAATTGTAGTAAGTGAGAAATAACGATGCAAAAATTACATACTTATTTATCTCCATTAATTGTTTTAGTGCTATTAAGTGGGTGCGCCACGCCGCAACCACCAAAGAGCACGACTCTCAATAGAATAAAAGAAGAATTAAAAAATGCTGCTGAAGTGAAAGCACCAGCCCCCACACCAGAAGCAATCAACAATGCGCTTTTACCACCTCTAAAGATTGCGACTCCAAAGGCATCTGCAAAGCAGCTTGAACAACGCTTTGATTTAGTTGTAAACAATGCACCCGCTAATCAAGTTTTTATGGGTATTGTGAGCGGCACCCGCTACAGCATGTTAGTACGTCAGGATGTTACTGGCACGATTTCAGTCAATCTGAAAGATGTTACGGTGTTTGAAGCCTTGGATTCGCTACGTGATCTATATGGCTACGAATACAGAGTAGAAGGATCACGTATTTTTATTGAGCCCCAAGCAATGCAAACACGTGTATTTCAAGTGAACTATATTGTAGGTCAACGAAAAGGATCATCTGATACACGCGTTACATCGGGTTCAGTCAGTGGTGGCAATGGTCAACAAATTCAGGGAGGAATCTCAAACACAAATTCGATCAATCCAGGCAGTCGTGACCCGCTCATTAGCACAAGTATCGAGACCACGTCTAATAATGATTTCTGGAAAGACCTCACCGATTCACTCAATGGCATTGTAGGCAATGAAAATGGCCGACGTGTGATTGTCAACTTGCAGTCTGGGGTCATTATGGTACGTGCCATGCCGAATGAAGTGCGAAACGTAGAATCATTTTTGCGTTTGATGCAAGTTAGCATTGAGCGTCAAGTGATTCTGGAAGCAAAAATTCTTAATGTGCAGCTCAATGACCAATCTCAAAGCGGCGTCAACTGGTCAGTATTTGGACGTAGCGGCTCTAACACCGGCATCGTCGGCATGATCAATGACCAGACAAGACTTAGCAGCAGTGGTAATGGTGACTTAATTAGTGGAGATTTGGGTTCATCTTCTGGAACCATTCTAGCTAACGCTGCAACAACAGCACTCGGTGGTCCTTTATTTGCTGTAGCGTTACAGGGTGCTAATTTTGCAGCATTATTATCATTCCTGGAAACGCAAGGTGATGTTCAAGTATTATCCAGCCCGCGTATAGCTACGATTAACAATCAAAAAGCGGTTTTAAAAGTAGGCACAGATGAGTTTTTTGTTACCGGCGTTTCGTCCAGTACTACTGCTTCTACAGGCGCAACTACGACTGTTCCAGAAGTTACTCTTCAGCCCTTCTTCTCAGGCATAGCACTAGATGTTACGCCTCAAATAGACAAAGATGACAATATCATCCTGCATATGCATCCTTCTGTCAGCCAAGTTTCTACGGTGAATAAGCAGGTCAGTCTAGGTG
Source organism: uncultured beta proteobacterium (assembly GCA_963701715.1). Classification (GTDB taxonomy): domain Bacteria; phylum Pseudomonadota; class Gammaproteobacteria; order Burkholderiales; family Methylophilaceae; genus Methylotenera_A. The sequence continues at coordinate 73,246 of CAVPAX010000006.1, read as the reverse complement.
AAAAAGTAGGGCAGATCAATCTGCCACTTGCATCCAGCAATGTCAGCGAGACTGATAGTATAGTACGCACTCGCGATGGCCGGGTAATTGCAATTGGCGGACTGATGACAGAAAGCAATGTGAGCAACAAATCAAAAGTACCTGGCTTAGGCGACATTAAAGGTGTTGGTGCAGCCTTCCGCCAAAAGGGCTCGACCACAAGCAAAACAGAGCTTGTTATTCTACTTAAAGCCACAGTCGTACAGGGCCAAGATAGTTGGAGCAGCGATGTTTTATCGAGCCAGCAGCGCATTGAAAACATGCAAAGAACTGAAACTATTGCGGGCACAACTAATGGAAACACGAGTGAAAATAGATAAATGATGTACCTTAACCATTTTGGCTTAAAAGAACTGCCTTTCAGCATTACGCCTGATACCAGCTTCTATTTTGCCTCGCGCGGCTACCAAGAAGGTTTAAATACGCTGTTATTTGCCATTCTTTCTGGCGAAGGATTTATCAAAATCACCGGCGAAGTTGGCACTGGTAAAACTTTACTCTGTCGCAAGCTTATGTCCAGTCTGAACCAAAATTTTAAGGTGGCCTATGTACCTAACCCATATTTAGAACCACAATCTTTGCTAATGGTGCTGGCTCAAGAGTTAGGTATCACACTGCCAACAGATATCACTCAACATGCGCTTTTAAATGCACTCACACACGGCTTGCTAAACTTTGCTAGAAATGACGTCAAAGTGGTGGTATGCCTTGACGAAGTACAAGCCATGCCTATCGAAACGCTTGAAGCATTACGCTTGTTAAGCAACCTCGAAACCGAAAAACGGAAATTGCTACAGGTTGTGATTTTTGGGCAACCCGAGCTTGAAGACAAACTGAATCATGCCTCAATTAGACAATTAAAACAGCGCATCACATTTGAATATCAACTTGGGCGCCTAACGTTTGATGAAATGCAATATTACTTAAATCATCGCCTAGTCATCGCCGGCTATCAAGGCAGCCGTATGTTTAGCAAAGCAGCTTTGTACATCATGTACTCAAAATCAAAAGGTATTCCTCGCTTAGTGAACATTCTTGCACATAAAGCACTACTAGCCACTTACGGCAAAGGTAAACATCAAGTGGGGCTAAGAGAGGTGTTGGCAGCAGTTTCTGACACCAAATCCATTGAGTCTATTTGGAGAAAACTGCATTTGCAAAGCATTTCTTTATCTATATTTCTTAGTGTATTCGGCAGTGCTTTATTAGTTTATCCACAATAACTTAAATAAGAAGACTGAGATTAAAATGAGTTTGATCAACCAAATGCTAAAGGATCTGGAAAGACGTGGCGCCAAGACAAGTGACGCCCATGTTGTTAATGCCGAAACGATTAGGCCCAAACTTGATGTGACATCCACTTTGCCTCCCAGTCAATCAAAAATTAGATTGCCACTTATTAAGGTAGGCGGGATTATGGTCTTGCTGGCAGGCGGTACCTATTTATGGATGCAGAGCACCATAGCACAATCTCACAACAGCGATGTGGGCAAGATGATTGCATCAACAACTAACAAACCAAACCCCATCACCCGCCTTGCACCCCCAGCATCCATTGATTCGAGAATCACCTCTTCTGCCAGTGCTGCTGACATACCTATTAAATGGTCACCGTTATTCGAAACCGAGCTTAAATACAATTCATCTGCCATTCAGCCGGTTGATACAAAAATTCAAAAAGAAAAAGTTATCACACAACTGATACCAGCAGTTGTGCCAGAAAAATCACTAACTCCTGTAGAGCCTGAAGTAGTAACAACTCCAGAAAAATCGGCTCCTTTAATCTTAGAGCACCCTGCAAAGCCTTTATCTAAGACGAATACAGACAATGCAGCAATTGGCAAACAAATTAGGCCAGATCAAAAATCAGGAAATTACTATCGGCAAGCACTTTCATATCTTCAACAAGGTAGAGTTTCTGAAGCGCAGGCCAACTTGGCAATGGCACTTGAGGTTAATCCCGCCAATCAGGATGCAAGGCAAACGCTTGCTGGCTTATTGCTAGACAATAAACGCCATGATGAGGCCAGGGCAACACTTGCTGCCGGCTTGATGATTGCCCCTGAACAAAATGATTTTCGTATGGCGCTTGCGCGTTTGCAAATAGAAACCGGCGATCTTTCTGGTGCCATCAATACCTTAGAGCAAGGTTTGTCATATGCAAATAATAATGCCGACTACCACAGTTTTTTAGCCACCTTGCTACAGCGTGCTGGTCGTCATGAAGAAGCTATTAATTACTACACAACCGCGCTATCCCTAAACTCTATTGAAGCCTTATCAAGTAACAATAGAGCCAGCGTACTTATTGGTCTTGGAATTTCATTACAAGCCGTCGGAAAATTAGAAAAATCTCAGGAAGCCTTTACACGCGCTCAATCCAGCACCACGCTCAGTCCGGATCTTTCAATATTCGTCGAACAACGAATCAAGCAAATCAGTCAGCGGTTACAGAACTGACTTGAAAAATAAACGCCGTCGCCGCGTCTAGGATTGAATCTACGCGTGGAGGCAAACGTGGTGGATTTAGTCACATTTTGACTTTCAGCCCCTTAGCCCCCTTGGAGTTCTGTCAATAACTGTACGGAAATTAATCGAATGGCTCAAATATCCCCTAAGCCGACCTGCACTGCCAATCAGTTTTTCCAAGCAATGCCTCAAACTCACCAATCGGCACAGGCTTACTAAAGAGGTAACCTTGGAACTGTTTGCAGCCATAATTCCGCAGGTAAGCAAATTGAATGTCCGTTTCTACACCTTCAGCAATGACTTCAAGGTTTAAGCCATATGCCATGGCAATGATGGTACGCACAATGGCTCTATCACTGTTATCAACAGAAATATCCCGCACGAATGATTGGTCAATTTTTAACTGATACAGAGGTAAGCGCTTGAGGTACTGCAGTGATGAGTAACCTGTCCCAAAATCATCTAATGAAAAGGAGACGCCAATCTCTTTTAATGCATTCATGGTGGTAATAATTTCATCAACTTTTTCAAGCAACATGCTTTCAGTCAACTCCAGCTTGAGCAGCATTGGATTGATGGCATGACGTTTTATTGTTGTTTGCACTTGCGCAACAAAGTCAGCTTGATGAAATTGTTTTGCACTCACATTTACTGACAACGTCAAATTGCGTGTAGACGCATCTTGCTGCCAATCCTTGATCTGAGCACAGGCAGTATCAAGCACCCATTTCCCGATTGGTAGTATTAAACCAGTTTCTTCAGCGAGAGGGATGAACTCAAGGGGAGGGACTAAACCGCGTTCAGGATGTAACCAGCGAATCAATGTCTCAGCGCCTAATGGATGGCCGAGACTATCTACTTGAATTTGGTAATACAACTTGAATTGATGATTATCGATAGCTTTACGTAATTCTCGTTCGATATCAACACGGGCGTGGATGGTATCCTGCATTTTTAGGTCAAAGAAGCGCAGGATGTTGCGTCCAGCTTTCTTGGCCTGATACATGGCTATGTCAGCTTGTTTTATAAGTTCTTCCAATTCAAGTTGGTGGCCGTTAAACAAAGTGATGCCAATACTTGCAGTGCTGTAATGTTCATATGCTGCAAGTAAATAGGGCTGATTAAGGCTAGCCAAAACTTTTTTGGCAATGGCTTCAGTTTGAGCCGCGGCCTCAACTACTTGTTCGCTAAGATCTTCTAGTATTACTACGAACTCATCACCTCCAAAACGTGCAATGGTGTCTCCTTCTCGTATGCAAGCTTTTAGTCGCTCAGCAACCTGTTTCAGAAGCAAGTCTCCAAAGTCATGGCCTAGCGTATCGTTGAGAGTTTTAAAATGGTCCAGATCAAGAAATAATAATGCACCATGTCGCCTGCTTCTACTGCTAGCAGCCAACGCATGATTGAGTCTATCTAGCAGCAACCGTCGATTAGGAAGGCGGGTGAGTGCGTCGTAGAATGCAAGTTGTTCTATTTCTTTAGCCGCAGCTTTTTCTGTGGTGATATCAATCAAAGTTGCCACATAGTTGGTGACGATGCCATCTGCGCCTTTTACAGCGGTGATGATAAGATATACTGGGATGATGTCACCATTTTTGCGCTTGTTATAGATTTCACCATCCCATTTACCGGTGTTATCAATTCTTTCCCACATTTCCTTATAGAACGCTGCATTTTGATTATCTGACTTAAAAAGGCGCGGGGTTTGACCTATCGCTTCTTCGGCAGAGTAACCAATGATATTGGTAAAGGCGTGGTTCACACGAATAATCACGTTATTTATATCCGTGACTATTATACCTTCCTGAGACTCAAAAGCCGTGGCAGCAATGCGAAGGTCCTCCTCATAAATTTTTCGCTGGGTGATGTCTCGCGACAATACAATAAATCGTTTGTTTTGAGTATCATTGGTTAATTTTTTCGCAACGGAAAGCTCATACCACTTTTTACCTTCAGGTAATTGCAGTTCAAACTGCCTGCCCTGTGATCGGCCATTTTCATGAGCCTCCTGCAATGCCTTTAATACTACATTAGCTGCATGATGCGGCAGTATATCGATTACACGCTTGCCAACTAGGTCTTCTGGAGGCGCGACCAGTAAATTGTTATGTATAGAGGGAACTGTGTAAAACAGGCCGTCAAGCCCTAGCTCGAATAATAAATCAGGAATCGCGTCGATTGTGGCTTGCAGGCTAGCTTTGCTTGCTAGTAAGTCTTGTTTCTGTAATAGCACAACCTGTTGCTCTGATTGCAGCCCTCGTTTTGTAAGTAGTAAACGAATACTCAACACCAAAATTGCCCCAAGGCCAAGCAAAGCGGTAATCAATTGCCAGCGATAGCGACTCAGTACATCACGTAAAGTAAATAATGGTGCAGTCTCGAAAGGTGGCGCACGCAGTTCTTTAAGTAAATCAATCACGGGGCTGTAATCGGCAGGCACAACAAAGCCATGTATCCCTATAGCGTTCACGGCAGCAGTATTTTCTTCCAGTTGAAATAAAACTGCCGCAACATGGCGAGCAAGATTTTCGTCGATATGGGGGAGCGCTGCAAAAGCCCATTCTGGGTAGAGCCGAGTTGAAACTTGTACTGGAAAGTCAGGCAGATTCTGTCGATTAAGTACCTTGATCTGCTTCATATCTAGCTTGCCTTCGCGTGACATAGCCTCCAGTACACCAGTACGTATAAAGCCAACATCAGCTTTACCTGTCATTACCGCATCGACGACATTGTCATGAGGCATTCCGGTGGTAATCAGTTTGGCATCATTCGGAATTGATACTCCCGCTTGATTAAGAGTATTCAGTTGCGTTTGATAACCGTCCAATGAATCGGTGCTAGTAGCTGCGATAGTTTTACCCTTAATATCACTTAGCTTGTTAATATTGGCTTGCCCAGCAAGACTAAAAATTACACCGCCGGATACAGTCACTGGCTGACCATCCTCATTGAGAGCCAATGTGGCTAGTGGTGCAGATAGCCCACTTCGTTTTGCCAATCTTATGTAATGCCCAGGATTGGTCAAAACAAAATCTAATTGGCGGCTTGCAACCGCATTTTCCAATTCTTGGTCTGTGAATGATTCAATTACGAAGTCGCGCTCAGGCATAGCTTTTTTTAATGCAACGGCTAGCGGCTGCCATTGCGCAAGCGTCTGTGGTTTAGGACGGAATGCAAGCACGCCAATCCTTATGGGTTCAGCACCATAAGACATGTTCGGCTGAATTGCGGCAGTCAAAACGATAATCAGCAAAGTCAACATGCGTATGACTGGAATTATATTTTTCATATTCAGTTTAGGAGAAATCATTGGGCAGAAAATCAGCATTTATTAGGGTGCTGAGTGAATCTTCATGCTTGAGTAATTTATTATTAAACATGTCATTCGATAACTTTCGTGCACTGCTGAGCAGTTCCGGTGGTGATCCAGCCAATAGGCGATAATTGTAGGCAGCGTCAGGTAACACCAGGCCTTTGAAAGCCGGTAACACATCAACTACCGGTAAGCCAAGATGTGCTGCCATACGATAAGCCGCATCCTGTGGGTTTCGTTTCAGATGATCAATTGCATGATAATGCGCAGAAATTAAGTGGCGAATAGCACTTGCATGGCTAAAGTCTATTGCATCATTACGTATTGCCAGCACATCTACAATGGTGTTGGGTATTTGGCTGCTATCGAACAATCTGATTCCACTTAATGCCTGTAATTGGCTGGCGACTGGCTCATAAGTGACGACTGCATCAACTTGGCTGCGTTTCCAGGCTTGAAGCTGCTCATCAACGGTGATTTCGATTAGTTTGACATCTTGCTTTTTAAGTTCTGCAACCTTTAAAATTTCATTAAGCAATAATTCGCCTACGGTGTTTTTTTCATAGCCGATGCGTGCACCTTTAAGGCCGGCAAGTTTTTTGATGCTGGGATGTACAACCAGCATATCTGCGCCAGCTGAAATATCAAAAACCATTGCTATTGAAAGTGATAATCCTGATGCACGTGCTTTCAACACCTCATCCAATGTGAGTGCTGCACCTAATACCTTACCCTCAGACAACTTTTGTACTGACTCAGTGGCCGACGAAGTTTCCACCAAAGCCACTTGATTTGAATCCAGCCAACCTTCATCCCGTGCAAGAAACATTGATTCATAACCTGGCCAAACATGCGCAGCAATTGAGATTGGCTTTTCAGCAAGCCATGAACAAGCAGGTAATGCCTGTGCAAGTGCAAGGCCGCTCAAAGAAACCATGAACTGACGACGAGTAAACAAATTAAATTTATTTTCCAAAATAAAATATTACTTCAATTGTCTGTGAAGATATTGCAAGGCTTTGCAAAGGAGTTTGAGTAAGGCCTTAGACGAAATAGTACATTATTCCGATACTGATGCAATTGAATAAAAAAGCATGGTTTTATGTGTCATTTAAATAGAAAGATATATATTTGGCGATTAGATTGATGTCGTTTTCTCCCGATTGGGCGACTGACGGCTTGGAGCCCAGAGTTGAAGTTGCTTCGCCAAACCCATGCAGCAGCTTTCTCCCACTTAGGAGTCAGACGGTGAAAAATTCGTGGCAGGAGTTTTTTGTAAGTGGATGTTAAGTTTATCCAGCCTACTATACGGCTACTAGAAACAATAAATTTGCTGAGAATCCATCGTAACTACTTGATTTTATTGGTAGGGAGTGCGAGGACAGAATTCGCGACAAACGGATTAAGAGAATTAAGGTTAAATAAATTTATGAATTAAATCAATAACCTGCAATACCCACTATTTTAAAATTAAGCCACAAACAGTTCTATGGATTACAAAACCTAGCAGATAAAGTTACGTTTTAGCTACGTTGCTTTCAATCAGAAAAATAGATAGTTACTCATATTGAATTGTGCCAAAGTCAACGATCAGCCCCAAGATGACATTCAAAATTACTCGGCTTAAATTAGAAATACAAATCCATAATCTCGCTGCTGAGATAATAAGATATTTAGCATCAACCGCCTGTATGTGACATAAAACGTATTACTGCTGGCGTTGCACGCTTTATGTCAAAATCATGGCCTTTTGGTTTCATTCTCATACTTTCAATAATAGCTTTCTTTAGCGGCTGATCATCATACGGATATTGTTTTAGCAAAGGCCGTAAATCGACTTTATCCTCTTGCCCCAAGCACAGATAAAGCTCACCTTTGCTAGTAATACGGACACGATTACAGGATTCACAAAAATTATGGCTGTGCGGAGATATAAAACCTATTTTTGTATCAGCGTTTGGAATGCGCCAATAGCGGGCTGGACCGCCTGTGGTCTCATTACTGCTGATTAAGTCATAACGCTCCCTTAACAGTTTCAATGTATCTTGATTACTCACATAGCTTGAGCTACGTAGATGGGGAATTTCGCCAAGCGGCATTTCTTCAATAAATGAGATATCGATGCCCTGCTCTACAGCAAATGCCACTAAAGGCAATGCCTCGTCATCATTGACGCCGCGCATTAACAAGGCATTAAGTTTGATATTTTCAAAACCCGCTTGTTTAGCTATAGCAATACCCCGTAGCACTTTATCCAGCTCCCCCACGCGGGTGATTTTACGAAAGCGTGCCGCATCTAAGCTATCAAGGCTGATATTGATGCGGCTTACACCAGATTTTTTTAAGGCTAGAGCTTGATGCTCTAATTGTGATCCATTCGTAGTCAAAACCAGCTCGCGCATACCGGCCAATTGACCAATTTCATTAAATAACCAGAGCGCATTTTTGCGTACTAGCGGTTCTCCACCCGTGATTCGCACCTTGCTGACACCAAGTGACACAAAGACTTTTACAAGACGGGCACACTCCTCCAATGACAATACGTCGTCACGCGGTAAAAAATCCATGTCTTCCGACATACAATACACGCAACGAAAATCACAGCGATCAGTAATCGAAAGGCGGATGTAATCAACCTTTCGACCAAAGCCATCAATTAATGTGGCTGGATAAGAACTGCTTTTGTGCATAGGCCAAATTAGAATGTATACATTCCAGTAATCCAGAACATTTCCTTATCACCCTTTCTCGCGGCATTTTGTATGGTGGTGCCATATACGTCACTTTCACGGAAGTTCGCATATTCCACTTTACCCAAGAGCTTTTCGGTAAATGGGTAACTGGCACTAAGATCAAACTCAGTGCCATATTTATTACCTAGTTTTCCACCCAGAGATTGAAAGTCTTCATCGGATTTGAAGACATGATATTCCGCATAGAGTTTGGCTTTCTGGATGCTGCCGGCCACGGTGATGAAGGTGTCCTCCATCCCTTGCCTTGGGGTAGCAAGAAACACATCGGCCCAGCCCTGAAACAGGTGATTGGTGCCCAATGGAGTTTGGAAAGCGTATTTGCCATCATTACTGGAGAGTTTTTCGTGATCGATGCGGATAGACCATGTGTCGTAGCCGACACCGCCACCTAATTTGAAATAATGTGCATCGATCTGGCTGCTACCTCCACGGTAGTCGTCCTGCTTAGCGTATTCGGCAGTGTAGAGCCCTTTCCAGATTGGGTTAAATGCATGCACGCCATCAAGACGTATGCCAAAGGTCTTGCTGCTCGCGTCCGTTTCGGATGGATTGATATTAGTTGCAGAAGCTGGTGTGTCGCTACTGCCACCCAAACCATTGCCCCCTTGTGCTGCAGTGCTAATGGCTGTCGGATTGCCACCGTTTTGCCCCAAGTTCGCCACATCAATGAAATAACCGTAACCTATCAAAGCTTCTGTTGGCGAGATGCGGTATTTGGCATTTACCATATCGATATTGCCATCGCGTAACTTGGTAGTGATTTGACGCACTTTACCAAAGTGGGCGGCAAAGATTTCAGTATTCGGAATACTTTTATTTAACACAGAAACACCATCAAATACCTGCATATTCTGTCTGAAGCCGATATCGCCGATAAAACGTACATTGTCTAGGTTAAGCTGTTGACGGCCCAAGCGTAATTTGGTGTCCTTGATACCAGTCCAATCCACATAGAGTTGATTGATGTCAGTGTAGCCAGGATCAACGATATTGGGATATTGGCGCTTGTCCAAGCTGGCGCTACCGGTGCCGTTGTTATGTTCCGGCTGGTTATCGCGTCTATCGTTAAAATCATCGGTGAATTCATGCACATCGGTTAATTGCACCGCAAAGCTAAAGTTCTTGAAAGGCGCTGTTTGCCAGCCAATTAAGCTGCGCAGCGTCCAGGCCTGGGCTGTATCCAATTTCTTCGCAGTAGCTGTCGTGCCCTGATAACCTTCTTGGTCTACGTTTTCATAGCGCAACCGAAAATTCGTCATGGGTTTGCCCATGGTAATCGCTTCTAACAATGTACTTGGAGTTGACTTGGCAGGCTCATCTGCCACAGCCAAGGAAGTAAAAAACAATGCTGAAACTGCTAAGGTACTTATTTTTAATGAAAGTCTCATATTTCTCTCCGGTTTACTATTTGCAATTTTTATAGTGCACACTATCAAGCCATTTCCAGATGTGGAACCAATATTTCAAAGTGACCGCTTTCCGGCCGGTATTCCAGCAGATCTCCCTGCTGCATATCAAAGTACCAGCCATGCAAAGCCAGTTTTTTAGCTTCCACGCGCTGCTTAATCCAAGGGTAAGACATTAGGTTTTCAAGTGAAATGAGAATGGCTGCCTGCTCGCAGGCATGCGCGAGCACATGCTCCGGCTTGCCAGACAAATCACGTAATACATATTGGCGTGCGTCTTCTGCAATGCCTAACCATTTGGCGATCAGTTCCTCTTCATTACAGCTTGGTGTTTTATGCTCCAATAGTGCACGAATGCCGCCACACTGGGCATGCCCCATGACAATAATGTGCTCGACTTCCAAGTTATGTACCGCAAAGGCTATCGCCGACGTAGTTGCGGCGAAATAAGTCGCTTGTACATGGGGTGGCACCAAGTTGGCAACGTTACGCACCACAAACATATCTCCCGGGTCGCAATCAGTCAGTAAAGCAGGATCACAGCGTGAATCACAACAGGAAATCATTAGTGCACGCGGGTGTTGCCCTTGCTGCACTAACTGCGCATACAACCCATGGCGCCTGCCTAGGTAACTTTTCTGGAAACGTCTGAATCCACTCAAAAACTTAGAAACATCACGCATCTTTGCTGCCCTCGTCAACTTCTAGCGCACGCGCTTACTACGCACTACTTGGTAAGGGCGCGCTATATATCCAAATGGCGCGCTCCATACATGCACCATACGTGTGAAAGGAAACACCAAGAATACGGTCATGCCGAAGAATAAATGCACTTTAAAAATAGTATCTACATTGTTGAGTAGCGATGGGTTTGGACGTAAATAAACAATGCTTTGCACCCACTCTGCCAGCGCGATCATCACACCGGGGTTACCATGGTTAGCATGTCCAATAGATACTGGAATAGTAGAAAGCCCTATTAATAATGTAATAAGCAGCCAAGTCAGAATAAATTTATCTGAACCACGACTTGCAGCTGAAACGCGTTGATTAAACATGCGACGTATCCACAAAATTGCGCCCCCTACTAAACATAGGCCACCGAAAATTGAACCCGCCCAGATAGCAATCATCTGGTGCGCCATATCTGATACGCCTAAAGCACGAAACACGCTATGAGGTGTCAATAAGCCTACCGCATGACCAAAAAATATCGCGATAATGCCTATATGGAATAAGTTGCTGCCTAGCCGCATGTTGGCTTTTGAAAGCAACTGGCTAGAGTCGCTCTTCCATGTGTATTGCTCCCTATCAAAGCGCTGCCAACTACCAAGCAAAAAAACACTAAGCGCGATATAAGGATAAACACCGTAAAGAAAATTGTGCAGATTCATCTTAATTCTCCTTTATGCAGCCAACTTAGTAAGCGTTGCCCGATTTTCGATAATAGAAAGCAGTGCTGCATAAGGGCTTTCTGCCTTTTTTAGATTGTCGGCCAACACGCTCAAAACTTTCTTGGCATCAGATAAAAACACCGTTGCCTCGCTATCGTCCAGATAGGCAGTAAACTCAAGCACCAGCGGCAAGAAGTCAGGCAACTCATTGGTCACCACTTCCACACCGTAGTCCTTGTATAACTCACCTAAATCAATCAGCGCCGGACCGCGGTTTTTGTCATCACCAAATAGATGATGTGTCAGATGCAGACTGTGCTCTGCAGTCATATCAAACGTCTTGACGTAGTCAGCCTGTAATTCCGTTAAAGACGAACTTTGTAGATGAATTAGGAAACTATGCAAAGCTTCACGCTCTGCTTCGTCCACGTCTAGAGTTTGCGCGGCGTACTCGTCCAGCTCTGAAATATGATCAATCAATTCCTGACTTGGATAATCCAGCAGCGCTGATAATAGTTTATAAATTTGCATGGGATTTTCCTCTTAACTCTTGTCACGCAATGGTGCAAGTTCTTTTGGTTCAACAGTTTCTTTACGGCGGCGCGGGAACAGCGTAATTTTTGAAACGCCGTGCGAAGTGTCATTGCCAAAAGTAAAGCCGTTTTGGCCTTGAAAGCCAAATGAGTCGTCCAGCATTTCTTCTGTATGTCCAGTTGGTATCACAAAACGGTCTTCGTAATTGGCAATGGCAAGATAGCGATACATTTCTTTCGCTTGCTCTTCAGTAATACCTGCTGCATCAATGGCGCGAGTATCTACTTTGCCTTCTACGTGTACTGAGCGTTGATAACTGCGCATGGCAATCAGGCGATTCAAAGCGCTTTCAATGGGTGCTGTTTTACCTGCTGTCAGCAAATTGGCTAGGTATTGCACTGGCAAACGCATGGTTCCTGAAACAGGAATGGCGCCATCCGGACCAACAGGCAGGTTGCCTTGGTCAATCTGTGACTGCACTGGAGAAAGCGGTGGTACATACCATACCATCGGCAATGTGCGGAATTCAGGATGCATTGGAAATGCAATCTTCCAGTCCATTGCCATCTTCCAGATAGGCGATTTACGTGCAGCTTCTATCCAATCCTCATTAATACCTTCAGCCCGTGCTGCAGCGATCACCTCAGGATCATTAGGATCGAGGAAAATTTTACATTGTGCTTCATACAAATCCTGCTCATCTTCCATACTTGCAAGCTCTTCAATACGATCCGCATCGTAAAGCATGATTCCGTTGTAACGAATGCGCCCAACGCAGGATTCTGAACATACAGTCGGCATGCCGGATTCAACACGCGGATAGCAACCGATACACTTCTCGGCCTTACCTGATTCCCAGTTGTAGAACACTTTTTTGTATGGGCATGAACTTATGCACATGCGCCAACCACGGCATTTGTCCTGATCCACCAACACGATGCCATCTTCTTCTCGTTTATAAATAGAACCTGACGGACAAGCGGCTACGCAAGATGCATTGAGGCAATGATTGCATATACGTGGCAGATACATATGAAAGGTATTTTCAAACTGGCCATACATTTCCTTCTGGATATTATCCAGATTCTTGTCTTTACTGCGTTTATGGAACTCACCTGCTAAATCGTCTTCCCAGTTTGGCCCCCATTTGATTTTCTCCATGCTTTCGCCCGTAATTTGCGAAATCGGGCGTGCAGTTGGAGTGGCTTCAGATAAAGGGGCATTTTGCAGATGTGCGTAGTTGTAGGTAAACGGCTCGTAGTAATCGTCTATTTCCGGCATGTCTGGATTAGCAAAAATATTGAGCAGTTTGGATGTTCGGCTGCCTGATTTCAGTTCCAGCTTGCCGTTTTTAAGCTCCCAGCCACCTTTCCAAACCTCCTGATTTTCCCATTGCTTGGGATAGCCAACACCAGGCTTAGATTCCACGTTATTAAACCAGGCATATTCCACACCTTTGCGATTAGTCCATACATTCTTGCATGTGACCGAGCATGTGTGACAGCCGATACATTTGTCTAGGTTAAAGACAAAGGCGAATTGTGCGCGTACTTTCATAATGTTCTCCTTGTGCCCTAATTATCGTGCGCCAACGCCAACGGGGTTGAGCTGTGCTTCTCGTTCAGGCGTCAATGGACGCTCCAGCCAATCCACATCCTTGTCCGCAATCTTGTGCAAAACCACCATCGTGTCACGCTGGCAGCCTACCGTGCCATAGTAATTAAACCCGTAAGATAACTGTGCGTAACCACCTATCATATTGGTCGGCTTGATAATGACACGGGTCACTGAATTCAAAATACCACCGCGTTTGCCTGTGGTAGGTGAGCCAGGTACATTCACATTTTTCTCCTGCGCGTGGTACATCATGGCCATGCCACGTGGCACACGTTGAGAAACCACAGCTCTGGCTACCGTCGCGCCGTTGTGATTTACTGCTTCTACCCAGTCGTTATCTTCAATACCAATCACTTTGGCGTCATCCTCAGAAACCCAAACATAAGGGCCACCGCGGAACAAGGTCAGCATGCGCAAGTTGTCCTGATAAGAAGAATGGATACCCCATTTAGAGTGAGGTGTTATCCAGTTCAGCGCGAGATGCGGCTTACTGGTCACGCTTTTAGGCAGCGCATTCAGTTCCCCCAAATCCACCATAGGCTTATAAGTGCAGAAGCCTTCGCCAAAATCCAGCATCCATTCGTGGTCTTGGTAAAAATGTGCGCGACCTGTAAGTGTGCGGAACGGAATATGCTCATGGATGTTGGTATAGCCTGCGGTATAAGACACTTTTTCGGATTCAATGCCGGACCATGTTGGCGCCGTGATAATCTTGCGCGGTTGGGCTTGTATATCTTTAAATGTGAACTTATCCTCATGCCGCCCGGCGTACAGGTGATGATGGTCGATACCTGTTTTCTTCGACAATGCTGTCCAAGATTTATGGGCGACTTCGCCGTTAGTTTCTGGTGCCATACGCATCACCGAATCGCATACTTCAATATCTTCTGCCAAAGAAGGCATGCCGAAGGAAACACCAGGTTCCTTCACAGTGCTGTTATGTTTTTTAAGCTCTTCGTATTCCTGATCAGTGTTCCAATCAATTCCTTTGATGTTGTTGCCAAGTTTTGTCATCAATGGACCAAGCGCAATAAATTTACGATAGGTATCACCATAGGTCCGTTCAACCAGCTTAATGATCGCCATGGTTTTGCCTGGAATCGGCTCGCAATCCCCATTTTTCCAGTTTTTCACTTCACCAAAAGGCTGAGCAAGTTCGGCTGCCGAGTCATGTTGCATTGGCAGTGCAACTACTTCTTTTTTGGTACCCAGATGCTTTTCAGCTAATGGAGAAAATGCTTTGGCAATTGATTTGAAAATCTGCCAATCAGATTTGGATTCCCACCCGGGAGACACGGCTTCTGATAGCGGGTGAATGAATGGATGCATGTCGGTCGTGTTAAGGTCGTTCTTCTCGTACCAAGTCGCAGTTGGCAAGATAATGTCTGAATATGCTCCAGTAGAGTTAAGGCGGAAGTTAATATCCACCATCAAGTCCAGTTTGCCTATAGGTGCATCTTCATGCCATTTCACTTCCTTGTTATCACGCCCAGCACCAGATTCCTGCAGTACGCCGTTTTGAGCGCCCAGTAGGTGTTTAAGGAAATACTCATGCCCTTTAGCAGAAGTGCCGATCAAATTAGCCCGCCACACAAACAAGTTGCGCGGCCAGTTCACCGGGTTATCAGGGTCGGCATAAGCCACATCAAGAACTCCGGATTTCAACTGCTCGGCAACATACTTAGCGACGGCAGGCTCATCGGTTGCGCCACTTTTAATTGCTTCATCAGCCAATTCGATAGGGTTCCTATTGAAATTAGGCATGGAAGGCAACCAGCCCATACGCGTTGCTTTTACGTTATAGTCGGCCAACGAATTGCCCTTATTCTTACCCTTGCCGGCTGGCGACAATAAAGTATCAGCATTCAGGGTTTCATAACGCCATTGGTCGGTATGGAAATACCAGTAGGAAGTAGAGTTGGTGTGACGCGGTGGGCGGTGCCAATCCAGCGCGAATGCAATGGGTGCCCAACCTGCTTGTGGACGCAGTTTTTCCTGCCCGACATAGTGTGCCCAGCCACCACCCGTTTGCCCCACACAGCCACACATATGCAGCAGGTTCATGATAGAACGGTAGGAAAGATCATTGTGATACCAGTGGTTAATGGCAGCTCCCATAATCACCATGGATTTACCTTTGGTTTTTGAGGCGTTGTAGGCAAACTCGCGGCCTGTACGCTCAATATCAGCTGCCTTCACCCCTGTTACTTTTTCAGCCCAAGCCGGAGTATATGCAACACTCGCATCAGAGTAATCACTAGCTACGTTACCACCACCCAGGCCACGATCAATACCATACTGTGCCACTTGCAAATCGAAAACAGTAGCAACCCATACCTCTTCGCCATTTGCCAGTTTAACTTTGCGAACTGGTACATTGCGGAACAGCAGCTCTTCCTCGCCAAGATTAAAATGTGGGAAACCCACAGAAATCACTTCGTCTCTATCGTCAATGCAAGAAAGTTCAGCGACAATCTCATGGTTGCCAGCCTTTTCCAAAAGATTCCATTTACCCTCTTCTCCCCAGCGGAAGCCGATACTGCCATTAGGCGCTACAAATGCGCAGGATTTCCGATCAAAAATGATAGTTTTCCAATCTGGATTATTGGTCTCACCCAATGCGCCATCAAAGTCAGAGGCACGCAGAAAGCGATCAGACACATAGGCATCACCTTGCTTGCGCAACATAACCTGCATTGGCATATCGGTATATTTACGTGCATACTCCTGGAAATACGGGTCTTGTTGCTGAATGTGGAACTCCTTCAGTGCCACATGCCCCATTGCTAGAAAGGCTGCAGAATCAGTGCCTTGTCTGATTGGCATCCATAAATCAGAAAATTTGCAGAACTCAGCATAGTCAGGTGCCATCGCCACGATCTTTGCGCCTTTGTAACGAACTTCCGAGGCAAAGTGTGCATCGGGGGTACGTGTCATTGGCAGATTAGCACCAGTGATGATGATGTAAGTCGAGTTGTACCAGTCAGCTGCTTCGGGCACATCGGTCTGCTCGCCCCAGGTCTGTGGGCTCGCTGCCGGCAAATCACAATACCAATCATAAAAAGAGCCACAGGCAGCGCCAATAAGGGAGAGGTATCGTGAGCCTGCGGCGTAAGAAATCATGGACATAGCAGGAATCGGGGAGAAGCCGAAAATACGGTCTGGACCCCATTTTTTAATGGTATAGACGTTGGCAGCAGCCATGATTTCGTTTACTTCTTCCCAAGAGGTGCGTACGAAACCACCCAAGCCCCTTACAGCAGTATAGGATTTGCGTTTTTTCTCATCAGCCTGAATGGCAGCCCAAGCCTCAACAGGATCTTTACCAGTCTTGCGTTCTGCACGATATAGGTCTAGCAGCCGTCCACGAATCAGTGGATGTTTAATGCGATGCGGGCTATATAAATACCAGGAGAATGAAGCACCGCGCTGACAGCCACGTGGCTCATGATCAGGCAAATCATCACGCGTGCGCGGGTAATCCGTCTGCTGCATTTCAAACGAAACCAATCCATTTTTAACAAAAATCTTCCAAGAGCAGCCACCCGTGCAATTCACACCATGGGTAGAACGCACCACTTTGTCATGTTGCCAGCGATGGCGGTAGACATCTTCCCATTGGCGATCTTCGTTAGTAACAATGCCATGATTGTTAGAAAAGGTCTCTTTGACTTTATCAAAGAATTTCAATCTATCCAGAAAGTGACTCATAATTCAGACTCCTTGGTTAATTCGTTTGCCGGCTTAAGGGTTTTTGATTTCGCTACCTGCACGCAGGTAGAACCACCAGTTCAATATCAGGCATATCGCGTAGAACACTGCAAAGCCATACATCGCCATCTCAGGCGTGCCGGCTTTGATCTGCCCCTTAATTACTTCTGGCGCGATAAAAGAACCATATGCCGCAACTGCAGAAGTCCAGCCCAGTACTGGCCCAGCCTGTACACGGTCAAAAATCACGCCCACCGTTCTAAAAGTAGAACCGTTGCCAATACCGGTCGCAGCAAATAATGCTACAAACACGACTAAAAACTGGGTGAAATAAATCTCTGGCGTCGCTGAATGATAGGCTTGCATCATGATGTAGCCAGCGTAGGTTGATGCCGCCACCATTACTACAGAAATAATTTGGGTGACAATAGAACCACCCACTTTGTCAGAGATCCAGCCACCGACAGGACGAATCAGCGCGCCGACGAATGGCCCAATCCAAGCGTAAGTGAGCGCAGATGGCGCAGCAGGATTCTTAATATGTGTCCAAGTTTGCGTGGCGGCATCAAATATATGCTGATCACCAAAGATTACAGTAATGGAAAGCGGCAAGGCCATCGAAAAACCAATAAACGATCCGAAAGTCACCAGATAAAGCGCGGTCATTGACCATGTGTGCTTGTTTTTGAAAATCGCGAACTGCTTAGCAATATTCTCTTTCATCGTGCCAAACGCTGCTAACTTCATGACCAGCAATGTAGCCCCAATGATGAGAGGCATCGCTACCCACATATTAAGCAATCCTAATCCTGTCGGCGCAGGTAGATATAAGTAAAGCCCTGCAATGGCTGGCAAAAAAGCCAGTGTGTACAACCAGGTAATCTTGATAAATGCCAACAAAGCCTTCCCAGCATCGGATGAGATAGGTAGCAAATTATTCATACCAAACCAGCAGAGTGCGGCTAACGGCACCAATGACAATACCCAAGCAAAACCTGCATTTTGAATAAATGTCGGTGTGCCAGCAGGAATCTTGCCGAATATCCAGCCACTATCTTTTACCAAAGTCGTCGGCTCGCCGCCCAACGCACCGAATACACCTACCGTCATCACCAGTGGAATCAGGATCTGCATGGTGGTTACACCGAAATTACCTATCCCAGCATTAATGCCTAACGCTGTGCCTTGCAGGCGCTTTGGAAAGAAAGTATTGATATTTGACATGGAACTGGCAAAATTGCCACCACCCACACCGGACCACAGCGCCATGAGCTGGAACGCCCATAATGGCCACTCAGGATGCTGTAAAGCAATGCCTGTACCGATTGCTGGGGTTAGCAGCATTGCCGTAGTGAGAAAAATGGTGTTACGGCCACCTGCAAGGCGAATGAAGAATGACGACGGAATCCGCATGGTCGCTCCCGCCAGCCCTGAAATCGCTGTCAGCGTAAACAGCTCATCTTTGCTGAATGGAAAGCCAAGGTTGCTCATCTGTACGGTGATGATGCCCCACATGAGCCACACTGCGAAACCACAAAGCAATGCCGGTACCGAAATCCACAGATTTCGGTAAGCTATCTTTTTACCTGTGGACTCCCAAAAACTATTGTCTTCTACGTTCCAGGTTTCGATATTGGTTGACATATTTTTTCCCCTAGTTGATACGGCTTAGATTGATACAGCTTGTTTTGCAGCTTGGCGTTCATGATGACGGCCAATCTTCACAGGACGCACTTCAGTCCAGTACATCCAGATCAATGACACCCAGATGACGCCAAACATCAGCATGAAGGCTGAAGTACGTACACCAGTCAAATCAAGCAAGGCGCCAAACATGATCGGCATTAAAAAGCCACCCAGCCCGCCAGCCAACCCAACTACGCCTGAAATCACACCAATGTTATGAGGGTAATCATCTGAGATATATTTGAAAACTGAGGCCTTACCGATTGCAAAAGCAATGCCCATGGTGAACATGACGATAGTGAACCATACTGCATTCAGACCCACGTGAAATGTTTGCGGTCCTTTTACAGTGACAATGGAGATATCGGTTTGTGGGTAGGACAGAAAAAACAGGCAAACCAGTGACACCCAGAGCACCCACCAAGTGACGGTATGTGCGCCGTATTTATCTGAGAAATAACCGCCCACAGCACGCAGCACGCCTCCAGGAATACTGAATGCTGCTGCCATCAACGCGGCTGTTTTTAAGTCGAAACCATACTCACCAATATAGTATTTGGTCATCCATAATGCCAAAGCTACATAGCCACCAAATACAATGGAGTAATATTGGCTGTACTTCCATACTTTTGGATCTTTAAGCGCCACCAACTGCTCACGCATAGTGACCGCTTTACTTGCTTTATGAGATGGATCAGAAAAGGTAAAAAACCAGAACAGAATTGCCATTACCAACATGAGGACCGCGTATACCTGTGGCACCATGGCCCAGCCATACGCAACAACAATGAGCGGAGCCACTAATTTGGTAACTGCTGCGCCTGTGTTACCTGCGCCAAAGATGCCCATTGCCAATCCTTGACGGTTTTTTGGAAACCAGCGTGCACAATAGGCTATACCTACAGTAAAAGATCCACCCGCTACACCTACGAACAACCCTGTCACCAGGAACTGCCAATATTCAGTACAGCGCGAAATAAGGAAAATCGGGATCACGGTTGAAAGCATCAAAACAAAAAACACGATGCGACCGCCAAACCTGTCTGTCCACATACCCAATGGAAGGCGAATGAGCGATCCGGTAAGGACTGGCGTTGCAATTAAGACACCAAACTCGGTTTCATTTAGACCAAGTGTTGCTTTAATCGGGATGCCGATGACTGCAAACATCATCCAGATCATGAAACACACTGTGAAAGCCAGCGTGCTCATAATCACTACCGACCACGCTTTATATTGTTGTGTCGCCATCATTCCTCTCCTACATTAATTGCATAATGCAAGATTAGGCTGATAGTGGTGGCACGCCTATTCTACTTAAGGATAGTTTTGCTGAAGCAAAAGAACTAGTTCTTTTGGATAGGAGGGGAGTTAATTATTTCTAGGCAACCAAACCGTGTTCCACGGCATAAACTGCAGCTTGTACACGACTGGTCAAATTGAGTTTGCGCAATATGCCTTGCACATGAATTTTGACAGTAGACTCCGCCAGATCAAGTTTACGTGCAATTTCCTTATTACTGATACCACGCGCCAGCATGGCAATAATCTCACGCTCACGCGGGGTTAGTTTTTCGAGGCCGGCCTCCGTACTACCAGACCCTTTTTGCCCTGTCCGCATCGCGTCAGCCAGCTTGCCTGCCATTTGCGATGACATGACAGATTCCCCATTTACAGCGCGGCGTATGGAATCCAGCAAAAAATCTGTCTCAATATTTTTCAGCAAATAGCCGCGCGCCCCTGCACGCAGCGCATCGAGCAAGTCTTCAGCATCCTCAGAAACAGTCAGCATAATCACCTCTGCCCGAGGTACTTCTTCCCGTAGCAATGGAATAGCTTCCAATCCACTGGTGCCCGGCATATGCAAGTCTAACAGTACGACATCTGGTTTTAGCTGCTTGGCACGCTTCACACCTTCCAGCCCGTCACCTGCCTCGCCCACGACCTCAAACCCTTCCTGGCGCTGCAACAACAACTTAATACCACTGCGAAACAAAGTATGGTCATCCACAATTAGGACACGAATTGGATTCATGCAGATTCTCTTTTTTGCTGTAGATCAGGAAGTATAAGGCAAATATGTGTTCCCTTGTTTGGCACTGAATCAAAAGTTAGTTCTGCACCAATGCGGTGTGCACGCTCACGCATGATCCGCAAACCCACATGACTGTCGCCGGCATCCCTTGCTGAATCAAACCCAATACCGTTATCACGAATATTGATGACACATTTGTTATCACAATGCATCTCAACCTCAATACTGCTGGCTTTAGCGTGTTTACGTACATTGGATAATGTCTCCTGCACAATGTGCATAATCTGCAAGACTTGTTCAGGCTCTAGCTCAGGCGCACTACCGTGTGCAATAAAAGCCGTTTTTATTCCGGTTTGCCCTTCAAACTTCTCTAACGCGCTACGAATTGCAGTTTCCAGATCAGTGCTGCCAATGCGCGTACGGAAATGCACCAACAATTCTCGCACATCATCATAGCTTTCCTGCACCCCTTCGCGTATCTGTGCCAGCCCCTTAAGCGCTTCAGCTATACGGTCTTTTTGTAAATCTTCCTGTAATAACTGAACCTGGATATTAAGAAATGCCAGCGACTGTGCGATGCTGTCATGTAACTCCTGTGCCAGCAAGTTGCGCTCTTCAGAAACCGCCACTTCTTTATCCAGCGCGGCTAATTCACGATTTTTGGCTTCAATACTACGCGACTTTTCTTCCACACGCTGCTCAAGCGTTGCATAGATATCCTGCAGTTCGCCCGCCATGCGGTTAAATCCGCTTGCTAATTCCCCGAGCTCATCTTTGCTGGTGACTGGCAAGCGCACATCAAAATCCGCCTCTGCCATACGTTGGATACCTTCTCTCAACCGCATCACAGGGCGAACCACCATATGCGAAAACAGATAAACCAGCAGCACTGTACCTACAAGTGCCAAACTAACCAAGGTAATCTGCAAAAAACGCAGCAAAGTAGTTGCGCGTGCATTACTGTGCTCTACCATGGACACCAGGTCATTAATGCCGGCAACAAACTGCTCAAGCATAGGACGATAACTCGCCAAATGCGCCTGTTGTTCAGTAAAATCAGTCGTATTGAGGATTTTTACAATATGGGGGCTGATGGTGGCCTGCCACGACCTGCGAAGCTGAGCCATCTGTGTCCTAACGCTTACATCTTTTGGCAGGAATAATGGCCGCTGAGGATCACCCTGCTCCAGTTCAGCCAGCGTCTTTTCGAACAAAACAATTTCATGATCAATATCGCTACGTAACTGCGTAGTAGGAATTTTTACTTGCTGTTCTAATAAATATGCAATGCGGTAAGAACGCATCCGCTCACGCCCTGCATCATTTATAGCAGCGGCGCCACCCTCCAGCTGCCAAGACACCAGCAATGTGGAGCCAATTGCAACCAATGCCACTAGAAAATAGAACACCAAGAGTCCAATGATTTTGTCACGGATTTTTAACCTAATCATAGGCAATTAATTCCTCTTCAGCGGTTAGAACTTACGGTACTGTACCATGCGCTCAGGCCCATGACATTAGGTTAACCAAATACCAGAGCAAAAAATCTCCCATAAATGATACTTAAAACAAACCTGTGAACAAACAGATTCAAAATTCAAAAGATACGATTCGGCTGCGTTAGCACCCAAACGAAAATGGCCTGCATTTCTGCAAGCCACTTTGATATTTGGTAGGGCGTGCGAGGATCGAACTCGCGACAAACGGATTAAGAGTCCGCTGCTCTACCAGCTGAGCTAACGCCCCATATTTTGGGAATAACATAATTATAAAACAAAAAGCCCAGTCATTTCTGACTGGGCTTTATATTTGGTAGGGTGTGCGGGGATCGAACCCACGACAAACGGATTAAAAGTCCGCTGCTCTACCAGCTGAGCTAACACCCCATTTTTTTGAGAACCGCGATTATGCTGGAAAGCGCGGTTTTGGTCAACGATTGATTTAATTTTAAGCCATAATTCTTAACTCTGATTTAATAAAAGCTGAGCGGCAGCAGCATTTATCGCATGTAAACTTAACTTATGTATTGAAATCATCAGTGAGTAAAAACCTTTCCCCTGATATAATTAGCGGCTAGTTAAGGAGCTTTTTATGAGAATAATATTATTGGGTGCACCCGGTGCCGGCAAAGGCACGCAAGCCACATTTATTAAAGAAAAATTTAACATTCCACAAATTTCAACCGGTGATATGTTGCGTGCGGCCGTTAAAGCAGGCACTCCGCTAGGCTTGGAAGCTAAAGCATTTATGGATAGCGGCGGCTTGGTGCCGGATAGCGTGATTATCGGTTTAGTGAGCGAGCGCATCAAAGAGGCAGACTGCGCTAACGGCTTTTTATTCGATGGCTTCCCACGCACAATTCCGCAAGCAGACGCAATGAAAGCCGCTGGGGTGATGATTGACTACGTGGTGGAAATCGATGTGCCGGATAGTGCGATTATCGAGCGCATGAGCGGCCGCCGTTCGCATCCTGCTAGCGGTCGTACATATCACGTTAAATTCAACCCGCCCAAAGTCGCTGGCAAGGATGATATAACGGGCGAAGACTTGGTACAACGTGAAGATGACAAAGAAGAAACTGTGAAAAAACGCCTTGAGGTGTACCACAGCCAAACCAAACCGTTGGTAGATTATTATGCAAACTGGGCCAAAAGCGGCGCTACTGGCGCACCAAAACATGTCAAAGTGAATGGCTTGGGAGATATGAATAGCATTCGTGACAGTATTTTCTCAGCACTTATTTAATTTACGTGACATCAAAAAAGTTTCATCTTCAGATTCTGTTGTTATGGGTCTTGCTGGTCGTTATCGGCCTGAATGGCCGCTCATATGTCCCCATTGATGAAACACGCTATGTCACAGTAGCGTGGAACATGTGGCTTAACGGTGATTATCTGGTGCCATATCTTAACGACATTGCCTACAGCCATAAACCGCCTTTATTATTCTGGTTGATTAATCTTGGATGGGAAATCTTTGGTGTCAATGATTGGTGGCCGCGCATTGTGCCTTCATTATTTGCACTGGCCAGTGTGTTCATCACCCGTAAAATCGCAGGCAGATTATGGCCTAGCCAAGCAAATATAAAAGATAACGCCTCGCTCATCCTAATTAGCAGTGGTCTTTGGGTTGTCTACTCAACTGTACTCATGTTTGACATGCTGATTGCTTTTTTTACTGTACTTGGCATCTGGGGTTTGCTCATCTCATGGCAAGACCGATCAGCAAAGAGCTGGATCTTATTTGCGCTTGCGATCGGCGGCGGTCTGCTGGCAAAAGGCCCGACCATTTTGCTACAACTTTTGCCCACGGCTTTGCTTGCCTCTTGGTGGTGTAAAGATAACTTGGAGCATGATAAAAATATAAACGCCAAGAATTGGTATTTACCTTTGCTTTATTCCGTGCTTGTCGGGGTGGCGATTGCCCTTGTGTGGGCAATTCCAGCGGGAATTCGTGGCGGTAATGAATATGCGCATGCTATTTTTTGGGGTCAAACTGCTGATCGCATGGTCCATTCTTTCGCCCACGATCGTCCTTTTTGGTGGTATGCCCCACTAATGCCATTGCTATTATTTCCTTGGTTTCTTTGGGGCACATTCTGGCAGGGCTTATTCAGCAAAAACTTAATACGCCAAGAAGCTGGTGTACGCCTATGCTTTGCATGGGCAATTCCTGTGTTTGTAGGATTCTCACTCATCAGTGGCAAGCAAATACATTATATTCTGCCAATTTTTCCAGCTTTTGCTTTATTGATAGCCCGATGCATTGAAAATAGCCAGACAAGTCTACGCAAACACCTGTTGCCGATTTTCATTGTAATGATGGTAATAGGCATTATTTTTCTTGGCTTGCCTTACTATGCAAGCACCAACCCCAGCCATTCTGCCTTCTGGTTGCAGTCATTGCCTCCATGGCTAGGGTTATTAACTGTGCTTTTAGGATTAGCGCTCTACTTATCACCTGAGCAATCTGCGGCGCGGATAGTATCGAAAATCTCTTTATTTTCAATCATATTAGTTACCGTGGCTCAATTTATTATATTGCGCACGGCGGGCGA
Source organism: uncultured beta proteobacterium (assembly GCA_963701715.1). Lineage (GTDB taxonomy): Bacteria > Pseudomonadota > Gammaproteobacteria > Burkholderiales > Methylophilaceae > Methylotenera_A. The sequence continues at coordinate 48,232 of CAVPAX010000006.1, read as the reverse complement.
TGCTTATGATGTGCGACCCATTAGCGCCAAAATCAAAATACTGGAATCTCAACATATTCCAGTTGCCCACTCAGGAAAATATCCAGGCATTTACAACTTTATAGGCAGACTTGAACAGTCACCCACCAGTCTCGAAGCAAACGAAATAGAGGCATGGTTTGTCGCACATCCTAATGGGCGTTTAATTGAATACTTTCATAACAAAGAAGAGTTGGGTAGCCTGCCCGCAGAATATGCGCAAGCCTTCAAGGGCGACTTTGTTGCCATCATGACACATGAACAATGGCTTGTGAAAAAAGCCTCACAAACAAAGTAATTACAAGTATTTTTAGCCGCATATTTTAAGTGCGCTTCCAGTATAATCTCGTTTTATACTTTTCATACTCGCAGAGCCATGCAGCAGCAATATCCATTCAAAAAAATCGAACAACAAGCGCAAGAATATTGGGAAGCCAATAAAACATTCGTTGCCACAGAAACTAGCAACAAACCAAAATATTATTGCCTTTCCATGTTCCCCTATCCCAGCGGGCGCTTGCACATGGGGCACGTGCGCAACTATACGATTGGTGATGTTTTAAGCCGTTTCCACAAAATGAAAGGCTACAACGTCATGCAGCCAATGGGCTGGGATGCATTTGGTCTGCCTGCAGAAAATGCCGCCATTGCCAATAAAACTGCGCCTGCCGCATGGACATACAGCAATATCGAGCACATGAAAACCCAGTTGAAACAGCTGGGGTTGGCGGTAGACTGGGACAGGGAAATCGCCACCTGTAAGCCAGAATATTATAAATGGGAGCAATGGCTGTTTACCGAGCTTTTCAAAAAAGGCCTCATTTACAAAAAAACTTCTACGGTAAATTGGGATCCGGTCGACGGCACCGTGCTTGCAAACGAACAGGTGATTGACGGCCGCGGTTGGCGTAGTGGCGCGTTGGTAGAAAAGCGTGATATTCCGCAATATTTTATGAAAATCACGGCCTATGCCGAAGAACTTTTAAACGATTTAGACAAACTCGATGGCTGGCCAGAACAAGTCAAAACCATGCAACGCAATTGGATTGGGAAAAGTTACGGTTGCGAAGTGGAATTTCCGATTGTCGGCCAAACCGGTAATTTAAAAGTGTACACCACCCGCCCAGACACCTTAATGGGCGCGACTTATGTGGCGGTGGCCGCAGAACATGCGCTTGCTACCATGGCCGCACATAATAACCCTCAATTAGCCGACTTTATCGCCGAATGTAAGCGTGGCAGCGTGGCAGAAGCAGATGTTGCGACCGCCGAGAAAAAAGGCATGCCGACTGGTTTATTTGTCACACATCCTTTGAATGGCGAGCAATTGCCAGTTTGGGTCGCGAATTACGTGCTTGCCAGCTATGGTGAAGGTGCTGTGATGGCCGTGCCCGCGCACGACGAGCGCGATTTTGGGTTTGCTAGAAAGTATAGCTTGCCGATTAAAGCCGTGATAGCTCCAAAAGGTTGGGATAGCGATAAGGTGACTACCTTTTATCATGAAACTCCCGACGGAAATTTTCCAGCAATTGAATGTAATGGAGAACATCTAAACTGGTTTGCATGGCTAGATATATTTGCTGAACATGGTGTGTTATTTGATTCAGCTGAGTTTAGCGGCTTGAACTTTGAACAATCTTCTGATGCCATTTCATCAGCTTTGAGTACAAAAAACCTAGGCAAAAAACGTACGCAATACCGCCTGCGCGATTGGGGCGTATCACGCCAGCGCTACTGGGGCTGCCCGATCCCTATCATTCACTGCACAAAATGCGGCGAAGTACCTGTGCCTGCGGAGCAACTCCCCGTCGTGTTGCCAGAGGATGTGACTATGGATGGGGTCGGTTCGCCAATTAAAAAAGACTCAAGCTTTTTTGAGACCACTTGCCCGACTTGCGGTGGTAAAGCGACGCGTGAAACCGATACGCTCGATACGTTCTTCGAATCATCCTGGTATTTTGCGCGCTATGCCAGCCATAATTGCAACACAGCAATGGTCGACGAACGCGCCAATTACTGGTTACCTGTAGACCAGTATGTAGGCGGTATTGAACATGCAATTTTGCATCTGCTCTATGCGCGTTTCTTTAATAAATTGATGCGCGATGTCGGTTTGATTAAAAATGATGAGCCTTTCACTAATTTGCTGACGCAAGGCATGGTGCTGAAAGATGGCTCGAAAATGAGCAAATCGAAAGGTAACACGGTTGACCCTCAACAACTCATAGATACTTACGGTGCAGATACTGCGAGGCTATTCATGATGTTCGCCTCGCCGCCAGAGCAAAGTTTGGAGTGGTCGGACGCGGGGGTGGAAGGGGCTAACCGCTTTTTAAAACGCTTGTGGAAAGCAACTTATGAGCATATGAGTTTAGGCGAAATTAAAGCTTACCAAAGCGGCGAACTCACAACAGAACTCAAGAATTTGCGTTTGCAATTGCACCAAACAATTGAAAAGGTGGGTGATGACTACGGTCGCCGCCATAGCTTTAATACGGCGATTTCCAGCGTGATGGAATTGATGAACGCGCTTGCCAAAATTGAAGGCACGGATGAAACAACACGCAGCGTGCGCCAAGAAGTGCTGCAGAATGTCACGCTGCTGCTCTCGCCCATTGTGCCGCATATCTGTCAAGCATTATGGTCTGAACTATGCCCTGAAAGCCATATTCTAAGAGTCTCCTGGCCTATTCCTGATAAAGCAGCCATGGTGCAAGACACGGTAGAATACGTGGTGCAAGTAAACGGAAAATTGCGCGGCAACCTCACCGTTTCGCGAGAAGCTAGCAAGGATGCGATTGAAAAAATGACGCTTGAGCAAGCTTTTGTTACTAAGTTCTTAACAGATGGTGTAACTGTGCGTAAAATCATTGTTGTACCTAATAAACTTGTAAATGTAGTTATAGGATAACCTTGAGAATTGCCCCTTCGATTTTAACGTTTCGCACATGGTTGTGTGTATTAATACTTTTTTGCTTAGCCAGTTGCGGATTCCATTTGCGAGGTGCAACTGATTTATCATTTAATAGTATATATATTCAAGGTAGCACACTAATCATCTCAAAAAATCTCAACAGAACACTTCACACTAATGGTGTGAAAGTGCTTGATAGCGCCGAAAACGCCGATTTACTGCTGGAAATGATAGGTGAAGAGAGCGAAAAGCGCATTCTGTCGCTAAGTGGTAAAGGTGTAGTCAATGAATTCGAATTGTATTACCGCGTGCATTACCGTACTAAGCTTGCAGGGGCAGAACTGTGGAGCCCAGTACAAACGATAGAAGCACGCCGCGATTTCTCATACAGCGATGCCAATTTGCTGGCAAAACAAGGTGAAGAAAAGCGTTTAAACGAAGGCATGCAGAGCGATGTCATCAGCGGACTGATGCGCAGACTGTCTGCCTTAAGAAAATGATCGTCTAAAATAGCTGCTAAAATATATGGCGCGCTTAGAACAACACCAACTTAAACAGCAGCTTGCACAACAATTATCGCCACTATATGTATTGGTAGGCGATGAACCTTTAGCACAAAGCGAATGCTTGGATGCCATACGTCAAACCGCACGCAGGGAGGGTGCCGATGAGAGGACAAGTTATATCGTCGAGCGCAATTTCAATTGGCACTTACTCCAGCAATACGCGCAATCCCTTTCACTTTTCTCTTCTTTGCGAATCCTAGAAATTTATATTCCTAGCGGAAAACCTGGCATTGATGGAGGTAAAGCTTTAACCGAGCTCGCTACAAATCCAATTCAGGACGCCACCACGATTATTGTACTGCCAAGTCTGGAGCGAGAAGCTAAAAACAGCGCATGGTTTAATGCATTGCAAAATGCCGCTGTACTAATTGAATTGAAAGAGATAGCGCCTAACCAGCTCCCGCAATGGCTTGAGCGCAGATTGGCAGCGCAAAATCAAAGCACTGACACAGCTTCGTTGACATTCATCGCGCATCAGGTAGAAGGCAATCTATTGGCAGCGCATCAGGAATTACAGAAATTAGCTCTGTTATATCCATCTGGCGAAATCAGTGCTGAAGCCATACGCGAGGCTGTGCTCAATGTATCACGTTATGATGCATTTCAACTCGGTGAGGCAGTATTAGCGGGCGATGCAGACCGCACTTCGCGTATTCTTCAAGGCTTGCAGGACGAAGGCGAACAGCCTGTTGCTGTAATGAATCCTCTCATGTGGATATTGCGGCCTCTTGTGCGGATTAAACAGGCCGAGTTGCGTGGCGAAAACGTAATGAGCGCAATGACCAATGCACGTATTTATGGCGATAGGCAATCACTGGTAAAACGCGCTTTGACACGTCTTAGCTTGCGCCAACTAGAAGCGGCATTACAAAAACTATGTGATATCGACAAAACTGCCAAAGGCGTAATGCAAGGCGATGCCTGGCTGGAGCTATCGAGGCTATGTTTTGGACTTGCCAAAGTGCGTGGACGCTAAGAGAGCTAAGCGCAGAAAACAAGTATAATATCTTTTATGGACATTAAAGATTACATGCAAAAAATGGGGGCTGAAGCACGCAAAGCTTCGCGCAACATGGCGAGTGCCAGCACCAACACCAAAAACCAGGCATTAACATATATTGCCAACGCTATTTTGCGCGAAAAATCTGCGCTGCAAATCGCAAACAATCAAGACTTGGTCACGGCTCGCGCCAATGGCTTAGACGCAGCGATGCTGGATCGCCTCATGCTTAGCGAGAAATCTATCCACGCCATGGCAGAAGGTTTGCTGCAAATTGCAGCCTTACCTGATCCTATTGGCGAAATGAACAATTTCAAATATCGTCCAAGCGGAATCCAGGTAGGCCAGATGCGCGTACCTTTAGGCGTGATCGGCATTATTTATGAGGCGCGGCCAAATGTCACGGTAGACGCGGCAGGGCTTTGCATTAAATCTGGCAACGCAGCCATTTTGCGTGGCGGTAGCGAGGCAATACATTGTAACCAAGCACTCGCTAAATTGGTGCATGAAGGTTTAGAAAAAGCTGGTCTGCCAACATCTGCCGTGCAAGTGGTTGAAACCACAGACCGTGCTGCCGTGGGCGAGCTCATTACCATGAAAACTTTTGTGGATGTCATCGTGCCACGCGGCGGCAAGGGTCTGATTGAGCGCATCAGCAACGATGCACGCATTCCTGTAATCAAGCACTTGGATGGAAATTGCCACGTGTATGTAGATGATGATGCGGATTTGGCTAAAGCGCTGCCGATTCTGGAAAACAGCAAAACACAGCGTTTAGGAACCTGTAACACCGCAGAATCACTGCTGGTGGCGCGTTCTGTCGCTAATTCAATGTTACCAAAATTAGCTGACATGTTAATTTCCAAGGGCGTTGAAATTCGCGGCTGCGTTGAAACCTGCGCATTGGTGAAACAAGCCATACCTGCGTCAGAAGAAGATTATTACACAGAATTTTTGGCGGCGATAATCTCCTGCAAGGTGGTAGATGGGCTTGATGAAGCGATTGCGCATATCAATCAATATTCATCGCAACATACAGAAACCATTGTCACCGAGAACTACACCATGGCGCGCCGTTTCTTGCGAGAAGTTGATTCCAGCAGCGTAATGGTCAATGCCAGCACCCGTTTTGCCGATGGCTTTGAATATGGGCTGGGTGCCGAGATCGGAATTTCTACCGACAAGCTGCATGCACGCGGTCCAGTCGGGCTGGAAGGCTTAACCTCGCTTAAATATATCGTATTGGGTGATGGGCAAGTAAGAGCCTAAATCGCACCATGGATACGCTCAGCCATGCTCTTTGGGGCTACGGACTATTTGGCTACAAGCGCTATGCCGCTCTAGCTTTGTTTTTTGGAGCTATGCCGGATTTGATTTCATTCGGCACGTACATTTTCATGCACGCCTTGGATGGCGGTTGGCAACCGGGGCCGCCGCCAGTGGATACTCTTCCAGACTGGCTTTTTACCAGTTATTCACTTGGTCACAGCTTTATTATTTGTTTACCTATCATTGGCTTAGTTGCTTTGTGGCGCAAACAAATCGCCTTTGCAATGCTGGCATGGCCATTTCATATCGTGCTGGATTTCCCATTTCATACATTCGAATATTTTCCAACTCCAATTTTATGGCCGGTTTATGACTTTAAAATAGATGGTATTGCCTGGTCGCACTGGTATATATGGATTCCTAATGTGGCAGGCTTGATTTTGTTGTTTTACTATCGTCGTCGCCATAAATACCGTCAACAACAATGAAGAAACTTATTGGCCTTTTGGGTGGCACATTCAATCCAATCCACTTTGGCCATTTGCGCATGGCGCAAGAGCTTGCAGATGTGTACAGTTTTGATGAAGTTAGATTTATTCCTTCTGCCAATCCACCGCACAGAAGCGCACCGGATGTTTCCGCTGAACATCGAGCCAGAATGGTGCAATTGGCGATTTCCGACAATACCTTATTCAAGCTGGATACACGCGAGCTGGGGCGTCCAGGTGCTTCTTACACCGTTGACACCTTGATCTCACTGCAAGATGAATTCGGCAACAATGTTGCGTTTTGTTTAATGATGGGCAGCGATGCTTTTGTAAAACTTGATACCTGGCACCAATGGCAAAAACTATTGGATTACTGCCACATCATACTGGTACAGCGGCCTAACATAACACCTGAGCAACCCAAATTATCTGCAGAACTTACAGCACTTCTGCATGATCATTACACCGAAAATGTGGATGATTTATCAGAAAAATCAGCTGGATATATTCACATGCAACAGATTACCGCGCTGGATATTTCTGCAACAAAGATTCGTCAAATGCTCGCAATAGGCAGCGATGCAAGGTATTTGCTGCCAGACAGCGTGCTTACGTATATCAAGCAACATCGGCTTTACGAACAAACACAAACCGGGATTTAAACTGAAAACCCCAAACTGAACAGTTTGGACTGCTGAATACGCTGCGATAAACTAGCAATATTTTCACATAAGGCAGACATATTGCTATCAACTTCATTCGCCACCCAGCCATGCAAAGTCAGCTGTCGTGCTTTTATAGCCTCGACACTCAGCAATGCATGATTGATACAGCCCAGCTTCATCCCAACCACTAACACGATAGGTATATTCAGCGCAGCGGCCAGATCGGCTATAGTCTGTTGATTATTTAATGGCACCAGAAAACCGCCCGCACCTTCCACAATGACGATATCCGCCACTTCTGCAAGCTGGTCGAAAGCTCGCTTAATCACTTCCATTTCAATCTTAACGCCCGCCTTTTCTGCTGCGATATGCGGCGCGATAGGCTCTTTAAAACTATAAGGATTGATTAAATCGCGCGGTACAACGACATTGCTTGCTTGCGTGAGTCTGAGCACATCCTCATTCACCCACTCCCCGTCCACAAGCTCGCAACCTGCAGCCACGGGTTTCATGCCAACCACTTTGTAGCCTTGTGCGGCATAATCACGAATGAGTTTGCAGGCAACATAAGTTTTACCTACGCCGGTGTCTGTGCCTGTGATGAAAAACGCCTGTATCATTTACGCTTAATAAAAGTGATGGGGGAAACACCCTGCCCTGCTGACCTCATGGATATTGGCTTCCAGGCATGTCCATATATCACTTCGAAAGTTGCAGGCAGCTTGCCATCGGTACGGAATTTCTCGTAGTTATCTGACAAATTCTGCAGAAAACCTTTGCCCAACAAGCCGCGCGCACGGCCATTGGTTGCGTTATGCGCACCTATGGCTTTCAGGTCTTTCATCACGCTTTTAATATCGTCATAGGTCAATGTGTGGCGCTCCACATCGAGCACCGGCGCACTGAAACCCGCACGCGTCAGCGCATCACCAATATCGTGCATATCAATAAATCTGCTGACATGTGTATGACCATTGTTGCTGGCAGCGCGTAGCTCTTTCAAAGTGTCTGGACCAAATGTGCTGAACATGAACAAGCCGTCAGGCTGTAGCACACGCGTCACTTCACTAAATGCGTTATCTAAATCGTTACACCATTGCAAGGCGAGATTAGACCAAACCAAACCCATGCTTTCGCTCGCTATCGGCAAACTTTCGATATCTGCGCAAATAAGTTTTTTGTTACCGAAAATCTTTCTTAAAATGGGTTGCTGCGCATATGTTTTTTGCAGCATCCCCAGTGCAATATCCAGCGAATATACGTTTGCATGAGTAAATCTGCTTTGCAATCCAAAGCTGCCGTGTCCAGTGCCACAACCTGCATCCAGTATAGCCTGTGGCTTTATTTTCACCAGATCCAGCCGGCTCAGCATTTCCTCACGCACCAATTTCTGCAGAACAGCCGCCACATCATAAGTATCGGCCGCACGGCTAAATGAAGCACGTATACGCGCCTTATCTAACAGGTATACGTCGCTCATGAGGTCGGTTCTAAGAATTGATTGAGTGCTTCAATAAACTGTTCGCCATGCGATAAAAATGGCGCATGTGCTGCACCAGACATCACACGCAAGAAGCCCATCGGCAGTTGCTGCATCATCCAGTGTGCTGCCTGCACCGGCGCAAGGGTGTCTCTATCGCCATGTATGAGCAATGTGGGTTTACGTATATTAGCTGACTCTTCACGCAGGTCGGACTCGAGTAAAATGTGCAAAGCACGCAGCAAAGTGGTTTGTGTAGGCGTAGGTTTGGTATCAAAACTTGCGCGCAACTGCTTAATGGTACTGCGTGCATCGCTTGCCTTCATGCATTGCAACGTTAAAAACTGCAGCACGGCATGTTTGTAATTCGAGTTCACGTTATGCGCAAAGGTGTTAAAGTTTTCAGGATCAACACCTGCTTCCCATCCGGGATGACTGACAAAACAAGGTGTTGAACTCACTAAAACCAAACGGCGGATGCGATCAGGCTGGTTAAGTGCAATGCGCTGAGCCACCAGACCGCCAAGTGACCAGCCCAGCACATCAGAAACGCCAGGAATCGCCTGTGCAACTTCATCTGCCAGCGCATGTAAGTGATAAGGTTCGATTGGGCGACTGCTGCCCATGCCAGGCAAGTCGACCAGATACAGTGTATATTTTTGTGATAGCCGCTTGACTAAAGGCTGCCAAACACCGCTATGCATACCCCAGCCGTGAATCATCACTAGCGGTTGACCTTGACCGACGATCTCTACATGACAACTCATTTCATCACCTTTTCTGCTTCATTTAACGCATCCGCCAGCAGGACTACATCCTTTTCGGTATGCGTGGCAGAAAGCGAAATCCGCAATCTTGCCGTATTCACCGGCACGGTTGGCGGTCGTATTGCCGGCACTAATATTCCCAAAGATTGTAAGTGCTCACTTAAAGCCAGCGCCGCCTGGTTACTGCCTATGACTAAAGGCTGCACTGCCGTTTCAGATGGCATCAACTGCCATTTATTTAAATGTAAATTTTGTTTTAAGGTTGTAATTAAATGCTGTAAATGTGCCCTTAAATCATCGCCCTGCTCTATCAAATTGACAGATGCCGCCAATGTGGCAGAAAGCGCCGGCGGAGCCGGCGTGCTGTAAACATAACTGCGCGCTTTTTGAATCAGGTAATCAATCACCACCTGCTCGCCTGCTACAAAAGCACCTGCTACACCAGCTGCTTTGCCCAATGTGGCCATCATAATGACGCGGGGCGACTTTAGTTTAAAATGACTCATGCTGCCTTTTCCATGCTCCCCCAGCACGCCAAATCCATGTGCATCATCAATGTATAAATAGGCATCATATTGCTCGCACAGACGCAAATAATCAGGGATTGGCGCAATATCCCCATCCATGCTAAATACCGCATCCACAGCGATTAGTTTATGTTTTGCCTTACTTGCTTTCAATAACTTTTCAAGTGCGGCTACATCATTGTGTGCAAAGCGATGAAACTCGGCTCTGGATAAAATGGCGCCATCATTCAGGCATGCATGATTCAGTTTATCGCAAAACACCGCATCATCACGCCCCATCAGTGCGCTGACCACTCCAATATTCGCCATGTAACCTGTTGAAAATACCAACGCAGCTGGCATGCCTACAAATTTGGCCAGTTTTTTTTCCAGCTCATCGTGGTAGCGGTGATGACCGGTGATTAAATTGGAAGCACCGCTGCCCACCCCGGATTCGCCCGCTGCCTGTTGCATCGCTGCGATCAGCTTTGGGTGATTGGCCAAACCCAGATAATCATTGCTGCAAAATGACAAATATTTCTTGTCATTGGCGACAATATGCTCTGCTTGTGGAGAATCCAGCAGCCTGCGTTGACGCAATAAACCATCTGTTTTACGCTGGTTTAGTTCTTTTTGTAAGGCCGCAAGCATTAGATTTTATTAATGCCGAGTGTGGCAAAAAGTTTTTTATCTCTTTCTGTTTCAGGATTGCCTGTCGTCAGTAATTTTTCACCATAAAAAATGCTATTGGCGCCCGCAATAAAACATAGCGCCTGAATCCCTTCGTGCATACTTTGGCGTCCCGCAGAAAGACGCACATAGCTTTGCGGCATGGTGATGCGCGCCGCTGCTATCGTACGCACAAATTCAAATGGATCCAACTCTTCAGTGCCATGCAAAGGTGTGCCTTCTACCTGAGTGAGCAGGTTAATCGGCACACTTTCTGGCGGACGCTCCATATTTGCTAACTGCGCCAGCAAACCGGCACGCTGAGTGCGCGATTCACCCATGCCGACAATACCGCCACAGCACACATTTATATCAGCCTCACGTACGCTGTCTAAGGTATCCAGCCGGTCCTGATAAGTACGTGTGGTAATCACATCGCCATAAAATTCTGGTGCAGTGTCGAGGTTATGGTTGTAATAATCCAGCCCAGCTTCTTTTAATTGCGTGGCTTGGCCGTCTTTCAACATGCCAAGTGTTGCACAAGTTTCCAGGCCCATCGCCTTCACTTCGGCAATCATTTTAAGCACAGGCTCTAAATCTTTTTGTTTAGGACTGCGCCAAGCGGCTCCCATGCAGAAGCGGCTTGCGCCATTATCTTTGGCTTCCCGTGCGGCCGCCAGCACATCTTCCAATTGCATCAGCGGCTCATTTTCTACATCGGTATGGTAACGTGCTGCTTGCGGGCAATAACCGCAGTCTTCGCTGCAGCCTCCTGTTTTAATAGATAAAAGCGTACTCACTTGCACCGCATTTGGGTCAAAGTTTTCGCGATGCACCGTTTGCGCACGATGAACCAAATCGCTGAATGGCATTTCAAACAATGCGACAATATCATCTACGCTCCAGCGATTTACAACTTTTGCTTCACATGCACTATTTTTAAGCAAATCCGTGTTTATAATGGTTTCTTGGGTGGCTTGGGCAGAATTTTCCAATCTCGAACTCCCTGATATGTGATTCATTTTATTGAATATTTTAGCTGAATTATACGCTGTAAACCAAAAACAATGCAAATACTAAACAATTGTATAAAATATAATCAAATGTTCAATATCGATAAAATTACACATGCCATTTTTAGACAAAAATGTCTGTTATGTGCATCGCCAGAGACCAATATCCATGCGGTCTGCAGGGCATGCTTAAATGACCTTCCTTGGCATCCAAACACATCTTGCCCACAATGCTGCTTAAGCAGCAACGGGCAATTGTGCGGCAGCTGCATCAGCTCGCCGCCAGATTTCGACGTCACTCGCAGCGTATTTTTGTACGCTTACCCGATTGACACCATGATGCAACGCTACAAATACGGTGACATGCTCACACTTTGCACATTTTTTGGGCAGATGTTAAACGAAAAAGTTAATTTGAAATCTGTGGATTTAATAATCCCCATGCCCATGCACCCAGCGCGCTTAATAGAGCGCGGCTTTAACCAAGCACTTGAAATTGCTAAAATTTTAACCAAAAACCACAAAGAAAAACTTGATTACAAAAGTGCAATTCGACACAAACTCACGCCGCCGCAAGCCAGCCTGCCGTTGAAAGACCGTGTTAAGAACATCAAAGGGGCATTTAAAGTAAATGCCAACCTGACGGGCAAACGCATCGCCATTATCGATGATGTGATGACCACGGGCGCCAGCTTGAACGAACTCGCAAAAATGCTTAAGAAAGCAGGTGCAAGCCATGTAGAATGCTGGGTAATTGCACGTACGCTTCCACACAAATAATATGTTTAGTATCGCACTTTTTGAACCCGAAATCCCACCCAACACGGGCAACATCATTCGCCTATGTGCCAATACTGGTGCGGCTTTGCACTTGATTGAACCACTAGGGTTTAAGCTGGAAGATAAACAACTAAAACGTGCAGGACTGGATTATCACGAATATGCGAATTTAACTTTGCATAAAAATTGGACTGATTTCAAACTTGCGATGGCAGGCAGACGCATGTTTGCAATCACCACCAAAGGCAGCCAAAACTATGCAAAAGTGAATTTTAAAGCAGGCGATGTATTTGTTTTTGGGCCTGAAACGCGCGGCCTACCGGAAGAAATCCGCAATGAATTTGCACCTGAATTCAGGCTGCGCTTGCCTATGCTGCCTGAAAGTAGAAGTTTGAATTTATCGAACAGCGCAGCAGTATTACTGTATGAAGCCTGGCGGCAAACAGGGTTTGAAAATGGCTGCTGATCGTTAAAGAAACTCGGATCTTTGTTCCCGGCCAAGTAAATCCATGACGGCTTGTTTAGCCGATTTTCCATGCGCCAACGCCAGATTAACCTCGCGAGTAATCGGCATCTCCACGCCGATATCTTCCGCACGGCGCATCACTTCGCGTGCCGTATTCACGCCCTCAGCCACATGCCCTAATCCTTGCAGAATATCAGCCAAATCTTTACCGCTTGCAAGCTGCAGACCGACTTCCCTATTTCTTGAGTATTGACCTGTGCAGGTCAAGATTAAATCCCCTACACCTGCCAAACCCATAAAGGTTTCTGTTTTTGCGCCAAGCGCTACGCCAAAACGAGTAATTTCTGCCAACCCGCGTGTAATCATGGCAGCGCGCGCATTGTTGCCAAAACCCATCCCATCGCTGATGCCGGCGGCAATCGCCATTACGTTTTTAAGCGCACCGCCGACCGAAACACCAATCACATCGGTGCTGTTATATACGCGCAGATTATTGCCATGGATTAAATTAGCTGCTTCAAGGGCGAAATCTGCATCGTTAGCTGCCAGTGTAACGGCTGTAGGCAAGCCGCGTACCAATTCTGCTGCAAAACTTGGCCCAGACAATGCACCCCATTTATGATTTAGGCCTAATTCTTCTGACGCAACTTCATGCGGCAATTTTGCGGATTGTGGCTCTAAGCCTTTATGCGCCCAGATAATCGGCTTGGTAGATTTTAACTTATTGAGTTCTATTAAAATATTGCGAAAACCCGCAGTTGGCACTACAGATAAAATGAGGTCGGCATCCTGAATGGCAGCGCCTAAATCATCTTCAACTTGCAGATTGTCATTAAAACGAAAATCGCCCAAATACATGGGGTTAGCACGCGCCTTTCGCATACCGGAAACGTGACCGCTATTTCGCGCCCATAGCGAAACTTGATGTTGATTGCTGATGTGCATTGCAAGCGCCGTTCCCCATGCACCCGCGCCTAAAACAGCTATTTTACTCACTTAATTTGCACCCCAAACGTTTGCAATTTGCACAAAACCTGTAATGCCATCTCGATGTTTAATCTTGACCCAGCCATTTTTAATACCAGAAGATACCAACTCTAACACTACATCTTTTTCTACAGTTGCAAGTAATGGCGATGCTGCATCCTCAGCCGATTTAATTTCGGTTTTTGCCAACACCAGCAAAGTACGTTTGTTACTGAGGTTTTTTCCTTCCACCCAACTTAGGGAGCCTAATTGATCGCGCACCTTTATCCACGCACCTAAATCAACAATGATTTCGACTGGATAGCCGCTATTCAAAATATAAAGCTTACTCGCTTCAGATGAAGGGGCATCGTACAAAATAGCCTTGGCAGGTCCAATTGAACGAAACTCTAAAGCCGATGCAGAAAAAGAAAAAACCAGGCCGGCAAGCGCCAAGCCTAGTAATGAAAGTGGTTTACTAAAATTAATTCGGTTTTGCTGCGGCATTTTCAGCTTGTTGTTTATGCTGCATATACAATGCTTCAAAATTAATCGGGTTCAACAGCACAGGCGCAAAACCTGCACGGGTTACCATATCTGAAACCGCTTCACGTGCGTAAGGGAACAAGATATTGGGACATGTTACAGCAATAATAACTTCCAAATTTTCCTCTGGTACATTTCGGATTGCAAAAATACCAGCCTGAGTCACTTCTACCAAAAATGCCGTTTTATCACCAATTTTAGCGGTGACTGTGACCTTGACTGTTACCTCAAATATACCCTCATCAAGTTTTTGTGCGTTATTGCCCAACTCCACACCCACTTGAGGTGCCGTACGTTCAGTAAAAATTTGTGGCGCATTCGGCACCTCGATAGACGCATCTTTTACATATAGTTTTTCAATACCAAAACCAGGTTGTGTATTTTGTTCTGCTTGGGCTGCTTCATTTGAAGCGGCGTTATTTTCATTTGCCATGTAAATTGTTCCTAAAACGAATTATGTTTGTTGTGATTAGAATAATCGTGCATTTTAGCTTTTTATTGGCTTTTATTCAGCAATATTATTAGACGACCATTTTACTCAGCGAGCAAAGGATCAAGCTCTCCCGCCAAATCCAGTGCCCGCAGATCATCAAAACCGCCGATGTGTCGATCGCCGATATAGATTTGCGGCACAGTGCGCCGACCTGTTTTTTGCATCATTTCGATGCGCTGTTCGGGCTGTAAATCCACACGGATTTTATTGATTTCCTTCACGCCCTTGCTCATTAGCAGACGCTCAGCGTTTACACAATATGGGCAAACCGCGGTTGAGTACATGAGAATTCTTGGCATGATTTTTAGACTTTCACTAAAGGCAATTTAGCTTCTACCCAGCCATCTAAGCCGCCCTGCAGATTATGTAATTTGCTAAATTGCTGTGCTTGCAGAATATTGCAGGCCGCTTTGGAACGCATGCCTTTTTGACAGTGCACCAGCACAGGCTTATCTTTAAACTTCTCAATTTCTTTTAAACGGTTTGCCAGCTCGGCTACAGGAATATGTTTAGCCCCCTGAATATGCCCACTTGCAAACTCAGCTTCATCCCGCACGTCTAAAACCAGGGGCTTGCTACGATTCAACATCATCACAGCTTCAGTTGCCGAAACATTAGGGATGCCACTTGCCCCACGATTCAGGGATGGCCATAACAAGGCAACCCCTGAACCAATCGCCAAGCCGATAAGCAAGGCATTCTGTTTAACAAATTCAAATACCGTCGATTCCAACTTATTTCCTTTAAATTTAAATGATGCCGAATTGCAACAATTTCAATAGAAATTTTGTCTGATTGCATGCGCATTTATCAGTCGGCCATTATAATAGATAATTCAACCGTAATTTTAAAGATTTTAAAATGAAAACGACTCCGGTCATATTGTTAATTTTGGACGGCTTTGGTTATCGTAAAGATACCCAGGACAATGCGATCGCACTGGCGAACACTCCAAATCTGGATGCGCTCAAAGCGAACTATCCAAACACGCTGATTAACGCCTCTGAGCATTATGTTGGCCTGCCTGACGGACAAATGGGCAACTCAGAAGTGGGACACCTAAACATAGGCGCGGGACGCATTGTGTTTCAGGATTTTGAGCGTATTAATAACAGTATTACCAGCGGCGAGTTTTTTCAACACCCGGAATTATGCAAAGCCCTACAGCAGTTAAAGGTGACCAACAAAGCACTGCATATTTTTGGTTTGCTATCGAATGGTGGCGTACATAGCCACCAAGAACACATTCACGCCATGCTGGAGATGGCTGCCAAACAAGGCCTGGACAAAGTCTATGTACATGCTTTTTTAGATGGCCGCGATACACCTCCCGTGAGTGCGGCGCCATTCATTGATGCTTTAGAAATGAAAATCAAATCATTGGGCGTTGGTAAAATAGCTTCCATTAGTGGCCGCTTTTTTGCAATGGATCGTGATAAGCGCTGGGAGCGAGTAGAAGCCGCCTATACCATGCTTACCGAAGGCACGGCCGACTTCACCGAGGTTTCTGCTAGCACAGCGCTGCAAGATGCCTATGCGCGTGGAGAGACTGATGAATTTGTTAAATGCACAGTAATTCGCCAGCCAAACGAAGCACCAATCCATTTAGAAGATGGCGATTGCGTGGTCTACATGAACTTTAGAAGCGACCGCGCGCGCCAGCTTAGCCATGCTTTACTAGCAGAAGAGTTTGACGGCTTCCACCGCCGCCACGTGCCTAAACTTTCAGCCTATTTCACCCTAACCCAATTCGATAAAAAAGAAGTGAAGGCGATACCGATTTTTGCGCCATATACGGTCAAAAATACCTTTGGTGAATATCTACAAAATTTGGGTTTAACGCAGCTACGTATCGCAGAAACAGAAAAATACCCCCACGTGACGTTCTTTTTTAACGGCGGCGAGGAAACTGTATTTAAAGGCGAGGACCGTATCCTAGTGCCGTCCCCTAAAGTTGAAACCTATGATTTGCAGCCCGAAATGAGCGCACCGGAAGTCACCGACAAACTGGTGGAAGCCATCCTTAGCAAAAAATATAACGCCATTATCTGCAATTTTGCCAATTGCGACATGGTGGGCCATACGGGCAATCTGCAAGCGGCCATTAAGGCAGTAGAAACGCTGGATATCAGCGTTGGACGCGTGGTTTCCGCAATGCAGAGCATCGGTGGGGAAGTGCTCATTACAGCGGATCATGGAAATGCTGAGATGATGCAGGACTACGAGAACCATCAACCGCACACACAGCACACTACCAATTTAGTGCCTTTAATTTATGTTGGCCGCAAAGCAAAGATAGCTGAAACAGGCGCGTTATCAGACTTGGCGCCAACATTATTGCAAATGATGGGTGTGCCTCAACCTGTCGAGATGACAGGCAAAAGTTTACTTAAATTTAATGCTTAATGGATTGCCAATGAAATGGCTGGCGATATGCCTGCTATGTTTGCTGACATCAAACAGTTATGCCGCAAAAAAAATCGAGACAGCAAAAGAAGACTTGAGTGATTTACATGAAAAAATTGAATCGCTAAAAAAAGAGCTGGACCATAATCAGGAAGCGCATAAAGAAGCTGCAGACGAACTAAAAGAGTCTGAAACTGCCATCAGCGCTGCCAACAAAAAATTACGGGAAATTAACCAAAAACAAAGACAAAACAGCGATAAGCTAAATCAGCTAAAAAGACAATCTTTATCAATCAATGAGCGCTTAAGCAAACAGCAAAAACAACTTAGTGCATTGCTTTACCAACAATATGCGCAAGGCAATCAGAGTTATACCCAGCTTATCTTACAAAGCAAAAATCCCACTCAAATCGCGCGCGATGTAAAATACTACTCTTACATTGCAAAGGCGCATGCCAAATTAATTGATGACATGCAAAGCGGGCTTAGCAAAGTCAAAGCATTAAACGAACAAACAACTGCGGCACTAAACGAGGTGGCCGATTTGAAAGCCAGGCAAGAAGCTGAGCGCAAGGAACTTGAAAAACAAAAACAGGAAAAATCAAAAGTCGTTAAAACACTTTCCAAGCAGATCTCTACACAACGTGGAGAAATTAAAAAGCTCAAACGCGATGAAAAAAACCTGTCGGACCTGGTAGAAAAATTAGCTCGGATAATCCCAAAACCGAGTAAAAAAAGCCTCAGAAAAAAACAACTAAAACCGGCAAATAGTGAAGGCAATGATATATCTGGCGAAGTAGTCGCTAAAAATGAAGCTACCCCTAGCAATGTTTATTCTGGCAACGACTTTTCATCATTAAAAGGTAAGCTCAACCTGCCGGTGCGCGGAGAAGTACTTAATCGCTTTGGCAGCACCCGCGAAGATAGTGGCGTCTCCTGGAAAGGCTTATTTATCCGTGCAGCAGAAGGTGCTGACGTGAAATCCGTTGCCAGCGGTCGTGTGGTATTTGCCGACTGGTTACGCGGCTTTGGCAATATGATTATTGTCGATCACGGCGGTGGTTACATGAGCTTGTATGGAAATAATCAAGCGGTACTAAAAGGCGTAGGTGACGAGGTAAAAGGCGGTGACGCCATTGCTGCTGTTGGCAATAGCGGTGGTAATGAAAGCAATGGTTTATATTACGAACTACGCCGCCAAGGTAAACCGTTTGACCCCTTGAGTTGGAGCATCATCCGCTAAGGAACAAGCAATGTACCTGCAAGCAGGTACATTGCTTGTCTGAACATAAAATTAACTGGCAGGTGCCGCCTCTGGAGTCGGTGCAGCTTCTGGTATAGCGGCAGGGGTTTCCCCAGGGATTGCTGGCAATGGCGTGTTTGCTAAGGCTTCCGCACTTGTTTTATCTAACTCTTCTTGCGTTTTGGTAATCCCCGGAACACGCTCTTCAGCAGTAGGTTCGTATCCCCCAGCCTCCACTGCTTTAGGTGCAGCGGGCTCGGCAGCCGGTGCTGCAGTCTCGCTTGGAGCAGCTTCTTTGGCAGCTGGCGCAGTTTCTTCCGTAGCCTTTTCACCACAAGCAGTTAATAATAAAGCTGTTAATAATGCTGATATATACAGTGACGATAATTTCATAAAAACTCCAAATTACAAATTAAAATTATTTAGATTACTTGATAGCTCAAGTACGAGATTTCATTTATTTGCATGCAAAAAATAAGCCATAAAAATCTAGTATTATAAATTGATCTACGGCTTCTTGAACTCTAGCTGGCATAATCTGCCGCTATCATACGCCCTTTAGCATAGGCTTCCTGTTCATAAGTGCTTTTGAAGTATCCGTTTCGACATGACCACAAGTAATCCCATAGTCCCATCCCGTGCAGAAATTGCGAAACATGTGCCAGTTCGTGACCAAGCAACTCAATTCCACGCAGAGTATTTGGTTGATAAGCACCAATACGAAAAAAAATACGGTGATAAAGAACCACCGCATGCATGTCCGTGCGGAGCCAAAATGGCACTTTCCCATCTACAATACGCGCTTGCTCTAGCACTATCCGGGCAAAATATGGCCCAAAAATAGTGCGTTCCTGCACCGTTAAGGGTCGGCCTTGCTCAAACAAAAAACTAATCCCCTATTGCATGCAAAATAATACGCCGCATAGCGGACATATGTCGGTGCTCAAACAAAAAGATACCCTGCCATTGTCCAAGCGCGACTTTGCCGTCAATTATCGGGATTGATAAACTAGTTTGCGTGAGGGCAGTACGCACATGTGCCGGCATATCATCCGGGCCTTCCACCGTGTGGATAAACAGCGCATCACCATCAGGCACAAGCCTGGTAAAAAATGCTTCCATATCCACCAGTACATCACTGTCATAATTCTCGTTAATCAACAAGCTGGCAGAGGTATGCTGAATATACAGGGTCAACAAGCCGGTGTTTAAACCAAGCCGATTCGCCCAATTAAGCACTTGCTGCGTAATATCATACAAGCGGCGACCTTGAGCTTGAACATTGATTTGCTGAGTAAATTGACGCATAAGGTTTTTATATTAAAAAACCTAATTATAAAGAAAAGCCTGAAATTTAGGTGTGTGACTAAACTTTACCACCAAAATGGGTAACCGTAGCTCAGGCCCCAACCAAAGCGCGGACCATAATAGGGTCTACCATAAAATGCCCCAAAGCGCGGCCCCCAAAATGGATCGTAAAACCGATGTCTACCAATTTCTCGCTCGCGCTCCAGCAACTTTTGCGCCGCGCGTTTTTCCTTTTCGCGCTTATTCATCTCATCTGCAATAGCGTTTTGCTTAGCTAACTCGTTACTTTGCTGAATATAATCCAACACTTTAGAATCTACGCCCTGCTTATTCAAATCCACTGTTTGGCTAGGCGTAAGCTCGTAACGCGAATTACTGATTTTGATTTTTTCAATGATTTCATCAGGTGTTTTACCAGCTTTGCTATCCGCCACAATTTCATCCAAAGTCACGGTGGCTACCGGTGGCGGTATCAATTTAGCCAATTCTTCCGGTGTGATTCTGTCTACATCACCTTGTTGAGCACTAGTGCTGGCACAGCCAGCCAGCATAAGCGCAATACATATTGAAGTGATCTGACAGTATATTTTCATTTTAAACTCACTTTCTTCAAAACTGGTGATGCACGTGCAATACTTGCATCGAAATCGTGCCGTTTTAATTGGTATAAACCCAGAACTTTTTTCACATAGGCACGTGTTTCCTTGTAAGGCGGCACGCCTTTGTGTCGATCTACGGCGCCTTCACCCGCATTGTAGGCGGCTACTGCAAGGGTTACATCACCTCTAAAATATGAAAGCAGCCAGCGCAGGTAAGCCACACCACCTCTAATGTTTTGTGATGCGTTATACGCATTTTTTATATTAAAACGCTCTGCCGTCGCAGGGATAATCTGCATCAGCCCGCGCGCATCTTTATTGGACTTTACCGATGCTTTAAAGTTAGATTCTGCAGTGATAATGGATAACACCAACTTTGAATCTACCTTGTACCAATCTGCAATTGTATCTACCAAATCCACTACCCAAAGTTTGTTTTTTGGCAGCTTGGCGACATAAGCATCAATGGCTGGTGAGCCTTGTGAGCCACCATATTGGCTTGCTGGCGCATGTTCTGGCGCAACAGCTTCAACCACGCAACGTGGAGTATCATTGGTTTTAATCTCAATGGTTTCCAGCATCTTCTGTGCTTCAAAATGTCCATGCATAGAAGCGATACCAAATAAATTGGCGGCATAATCACGATTGGCCGGCACACCGCGTCCAAACGCATACAGCATTCCTAGCCGATACATGCCTTCAGCACTGCCGTAGCGCGCTGCTTCACAATACAAATTGGCGGCTTTCCATGCAGACTCCAAGCCATTGTCTTCGGTCATCCCGTCATTTAACAAGATGCTCGCACGCTCAAGAAAATCCCGCACAACCGGCGGTTCGTTATCAAACGTCTCCAACTCAGCCTGTGTATAGGCAAAAGAACTCTGGCTTGTAAAAAGCAAACTTACAACTCCAAGCCAGAGCCTCACATTTTTGTGCATTTATGCCTTATTAAATGTCATCTTGCCTGCTGAACAGTCTATTATGACTGTATCTTTCGCCACAAAATTCCCTGCAAGAATTTCGCGCGCCAGAGGATTTTCTATCTCACTCTGAATTGCGCGTTTTAATGGCCGTGCGCCATACACCGGATCGAATCCAGCACTTGCAATTTCAGCCAAAGCTGCATCTGTAATCGTCACATCAATATCCAGTGCATGCAACCTATTTGTGAGGTATTGCAGCTGAATTTTTGCAATCGATTTCACATTAGCTTGGTCTAAGCTATGGAAAACGACCACCTCATCAATACGGTTGACGAACTCAGGCCTGAAGTGTGTTTTTACCTCGCCCATAACCGCCAATTTCACCACTTGGTAATCCTGATCCGCCATACTTTGTATCATTTGCGAGCCCAAATTAGAAGTCATGATAATCACCGTGTTTTTAAAATCTACGGTACGGCCTTGGCCATCAGTTAATCGTCCATCATCCAGCACTTGTAATAGAACATTAAATACATCGGGGTGTGCTTTTTCTACCTCATCCAGCAATATGACAGAATATGGCTTACGACGCACCGCTTCAGTCAGCGTGCCGCCCTCTTCGTACCCTACATAACCGGGAGGCGCGCCAATCATACGTGCAACAGAGTGTTTCTCCATAAATTCACTCATGTCGATACGAATTAAATGATCTTCAGAATCAAACAAAAAGCCAGCCAATGCTTTACACAGCTCAGTTTTACCAACACCGGTAGGGCCTAAAAACAGAAAGCTGCCATAAGGACGGTTTGGGTCACCCAAGCCGGAACGTGAGCGACGGATTGCATCCGAAACCAAACGCACTGCCTCATCTTGACCCACTACACGTTCATGCAGTTTGGCTTCCATGGTGAGTAATTTTTCACGTTCACCCGTCATCATTTTGCTCACCGGGATGCCCGTTGCACGGCTCACCACCTCTGCAATCTCATCTGCACCGACTTCAGTGCGCAGCATTCTGTTCTTGCTTTGTTCAGTGCTTGATTCCGCACTCGAAGCCTGTTTTAACTGTGCCTCAAGTTGCGGCAATTTACCATATTGCAATTCAGAAACTTTTTGCCATTCGCCTTTACGCGTGGCTTCTTCCATCTCAAATTTCACTTTTTCGATGGCTTCTTTAATATGCGCAGATCCTTGCACTTGGGCTTTTTCAGCTTTCCAGATTTCTTCTAAATCTGCATATTCTTTTTCTAATTTAGTGATTTCTTCTTCAATCAAGCCAAAACGCTTAATCGAACCTTCATCTTTTTCGCGACGCACGGCTTCACGCTCAATTTTAAGCTGAATCAAGCGCCTATCAAGTTTGTCCATCACCTCCGGCTTGGAATCGATCTCCATTTTGATACGGCTGGCAGCCTCGTCAATCAGATCAATCGCCTTGTCTGGCAGGAAACGGTCGGTAATATAGCGATGAGAAAGTTCTGCCGCTGCCACAATTGCGGGGTCAGTAATCTCGACACCATGGTGTAATTCGTATTTTTCCTGTAGGCCGCGCAAAATTGCAATGGTCGCCTCAACGGTTGGCTCATCAACCAATACTTTTTGGAATCGCCTTTCGAGTGCGGCATCTTTTTCGATATATTTGCGATATTCATCTAAAGTCGTTGCGCCAACGCAATGCAGTTCACCACGCGCAAGAGCAGGTTTGAGCATATTGCCCGCATCCATCGCGCCTTCTGCCTTGCCCGCGCCGACCATAGTATGGATCTCATCTATAAATACAATAGTTTGACCTTCATCCTGCGCCAATTCCTTCAGCACAGATTTCAAGCGCTCTTCAAACTCGCCACGGTATTTGGCTCCTGCCAGCAAAGCGGCCATGTCCAAGCTCAACACTTTCTTATTTTTAAGACTTTCCGGCACTTCACCGTTTACGATACGTTGCGCCAAGCCTTCCACAATCGCAGTTTTACCCACACCAGGTTCACCTATGAGTACGGGGTTGTTTTTGGTGCGGCGCTGCAACACTTGGATCGCACGGCGAATTTCATCATCACGCCCAATCACAGGATCTAGTTTGCCCATTCTTGCGCGCTCAGTTAAGTCTAAAGTATATTTCTTGAGGGCCTCACGCTGACCTTCGGCCTCCTGACTATCCACACCACCATTGCCACGAACCGCATGGATACTGGCTTCCAGAGCAGTCTTTGTAAGGCCATTTTGCTTAAGTAATTTTCCAGTTTCACCTTTGTCATCGGCCAGCGCCAGCAAAAACATCTCGCTTGCAATATAGGCATCGCCACGTTTCTGCGCAAGTTTATCTGTAACATTTAAGAGGTTATTCAAATCACGCGAAATTGCGACTTCACCGCTGGTATCGGGCGATTTCGGCAAGTTGTTAATTGCTGCAGTTAAGCCAGTTTTAAGTGAGTTTAACTGCACGCCAGTACGTGCAAGCAAAGACACTGTGCCGCCGTCTTCTTGGTTTAACAAAGCTTGCAACAGATGTTGCGGCTCTATAGCGGTATTATCAGCACCCAGCGCAATACTTTGGGCATCATTAATAGCCTGTTGAAATTTAGTAGTGAGTTTATCGAAACGCATATTTCCTCCTTAAAAGTCTGGTTACTTATAAGGTGGGGCAAGTTGCAAATTTTTCAATATCAAGGTTGTTTTGGATTCACATCCCAACTACGGCCTTCATCGTTAGAAACCGCCTGCATATTTACAGTAATGCCATTTTCAACTTGCTGCCAAGTCAAATTTAAAGTGTGGCCATCAAGCTTAATCTTTGGGGTAATTGGCTTAAATGCAGTAATGCGTTTTGGTGGACTTGACACCCAAGCTTCACTATCCATGCGCGCATAAAATAAACCTGCAGATTCCATCCATAATAGATGCCAACCCCAAAATTTTGCTCCTGCACCCGCTTGCATAATAGCTAATGGTTTAAAGTAGCATGTCGTTACTGCATCCCCTCTACCAAACGTTACGCGTTTTAATCCGGCAGGAAAAGTTGGCGGCACTATCACCAAATCCGACTTATCATCAATAATTGCTTGTTTAAAGGTGTACTTCCCTTGCGAAAGAGTGGCGCCATCCGTTTTATTAACGCTTATCTCATCACAACTTTCAATCGCATTGACATCATGCCAAAACAAGCAAAAAAAGATCCAGATGGCTAATTGCTTCATTATTTTAATATATCCAAATTTACAAACACCACTCAAATGAAGTACTTAATTTCAATCTTGATAAAGACATGCTTCCTGCACTTAAGTTTTAGCGCTTTTGACCGATAAGAATTTACTACATTAATTTTACTTATATTACCAGGCAACGTGGTTTAGCTACTTTTTAGCATAAATTCGTGCCGTTTTATTAAAGATGCAAAACAAGTGAAAAACTCAAGAAAATTAGATCAAGCTATGCTGGCTAAAGATCGCGAAGGCTCTCTGGACCGGCTGATTGCTTACGAACCTATGCTTGCAAAATACTTGCTGAGTTCGCTGCATGGTGTAGCAATTATTGCACTAGACACGAAATACAACGTTAATTACGCCAATGCTTATGCCATAGAAATTTTTAACCTAAATTCAAGTCAGGTTGAAAATGAAGCCGGCCAATTACCGCCAGCAGTATACAAGAACATCGTGGCCAATCTAAAAAAATCTAATACAGATTTTGTACTGCAGTACGCATTAAACAACGAGCTACGCACATTAAAAGTTTTTACTTCTCAATACACCTCACTTGAAGGCAAAAAATCGGGCTGCATACTCCATATGCATGACATCACAGACAGAGTAAGTACTGAATTGCAGTTACGTAAGACCGAAGAGCTTTTACGCAGTCTGATTGATGCCAGCCCGGATTTGATCTGCTTCAAGGATGAAAAAAACCGTTGGTTGATAGCGAACGATAGCAGCCTAGAGCTGTTTCAAATCAACCGGCAAGATTATGAAAACAAAACTGACATGGAACTCTCTGGTGTCGCAGATCCTATTTTCAAAGAATCCTTTCGTCATTCAAGAATAACCGATGAGCGCGCCTGGAATTCGGGAAAATCTATTAGAAATGAAGAAACCATCGCACTTCCGCATGGTGGTGAAAAAATATTGGATATCATTAAAGTTCCACTTTTTAATGATGATGGCAGCCGCCAAGGCTTGGTGACGCTTGGCCGGGACGTAACAGAGCGTAAAATGGCTGAAAATAATTTGCGCGATCGCAGCGCTGTGCTGGATGCACTCATTTCATGCGATTGGTTACTGCATTCTGCAGAATCATGGCATACAGTTGCTTCTACAGTATTACAACAAATATGTCTTGCGTTGCGCTTCACCCGTGCCGCCATTATTGAAAACGCTAACTCTAAGAATAGCGACGGAATGACTGCCAATAAGTCAGTCCATTCTAAAATATTGCACAAATGGTCTATGCCAGGTTTTATCAATCCCCGCAATAATCTTGAATCAATAGACTTTAATAGTAAAAGTTTAAAACGCTGGAGCGACGCTCTTCAACTTGGCAACCCTGTTTTTGGTGACATTAAGGATCTGCCAAGCATAGAGCGCAAAATCCTTAAGCAGCATGATACACAATCCATCGTCATTGTTCCGCTTTTCTCTGGCAAAGAATGGTGGGGGAATATTGTCATCGAGCGCTGCCATGATTTGATAAAAACGACCCCTCAGGAGCTTGGCTCCTTAATGGCAATTGGAAGATCATTAGGCGTAGCCATTCAGAGAGAAAGTGCAAGCAAACGATTAAATCAGGCAAAAATCGCTTTTGACAGTGCAACTGAAGGCATCATGATTATTGACAATAACGCCTGTATTACTGCAATTAACAAAGGCTTTACTGAAATCACCGGATACACTGAAGACGATGTAATGGGTGCCACTCCAAAAGTTTTACAAGTAGGCCAGGACAATTTATGGCACAGCTTATTTAATGAGGGGAAATGGTGTGGTGAGGTATCAAATGTTCGCAAAAACGGCGAAACCTACCAAGAATGGCTCACTATCACTGTTGTTAAAAATCAGGAAGGGCAGATTATTAATTATGTGGGCGTTTTCGCAGATATCACTGAGCAAAAACGCTCGCAACATAAACTAAACGAACTGGTCAACCATGATCCGCTGACAGGCCTGCCTAACCGCCGGCTTATGAATGAATTGTTGGAACATGCTATTAAACGTGCTGAACGTGAAAAAAATCAAATCGCACTTTTGTTTATAGATCTGGATCGTTTCAAAGCCATTAACGATAGTCTTGGACATCAGGTTGGCGACAAGTTGCTTTACGAGGTTTCAAAAAGAATCTGCCTTGCTATGCGTGAAAGTGACGTAGTTGCACGATTGGGCGGCGACGAGTTTATGGTCATGATGGACATGATCAATAGCCAGGATGATGCTGAACTCATCGCACAAAAAATCATTCACGCCCTGCAATCTGAGTTTGTTATCGATGGTAAAGAAATTTTTATCAGTGCGAGTATTGGTATTTCAATATTCCCAAAAGATGGCTGTGATGTAGATAGCACAATCAAAGCAGCGGATATGGCGATGTATCAGGTCAAGAATAAAGGCAAAAACAATCATAGCTTCTATTCGGCCGAACTCAGCAAAGACGTCGTCGAACGCTTTACTATGGAAAGCCAGCTTCGTCGCGCCTTGGAACGAAACCAGTTTGAGGTGTATTACCAACCACAGGTATCACTCATCACAGGAGACATTATTGGCGCAGAAGCACTCATACGCTGGAATCATCCGGAGCTAGGCTTGGTTTCACCTGCCAAGTTTATTCCTGTAGCAGAGGAAACCGGCTTGATCGTACAGATAGGGGAGTGGGTACTTCGTCAGGCAGCAATTCAAGCCATGCAATGGATTAAAGCAGGATATGCCATGCAATGGATTTCAGTCAATGTATCAGGTATACAGGTAATGCGCAGCAGCTTCGCCGACACGGTTTACGGTGTTCTGATTGAGACAGATTGTGATCCAAACTTGCTAGAACTGGAAATCACCGAAAGCACGGTGATGCAAAATACAGAATTTGTGATTGATACGTTCGACCGCATCAGAAAACTGGGTGTACGTTTAGCGATTGACGACTTTGGCACGGGTTATTCTTCACTGTCGATTCTCAAGCGATTGCCACTCGATAAGATAAAAATCGATCAATCTTTTGTGCGCGACCTGCCGCACGACCATGACGACGCTGCGATTGCTAGCGCTATTCACGCTATGGCATGCAGTTTAGGATTTTCCGTCATCGCTGAAGGGGTGGAAACCGAAGCGCATGCAGAGTTCTTAAAAAATATGGGTTGCAAAGAAGCACAAGGTTATCTCTACAGCAAACCTGTGACTGCCGCAGAGTTCACCCAATTATTAGCAACAAACAAACATCGAGGTAAACAAAATGCATCCTAACCAACCCAATTGCATTGATGTCTGTCAACTTCAAGTCGGCTTGTACGTTCATCTTGATCTAGGCTGGATGGACCATCCATTCGCCCTGAGTAACTTTAAGCTTAAGGACGAAGAGCAAATTTTGAAAATTAAAAAAATTGGATTAAAAAAATTACGTTATGACCCGAAACGAAGCGATTGCAGCCCTTTGCCCATACCAGAGAATGATTCTGTTGAAGCCGTAACTCCAGAAAAAGAATCTCAGGCTGATTCAAAAACAATTGTCGACAATGAACCCAAAGCTATAGATGCAAAGTCTGAGCGTTTGATACAACTGCAACGGTCTATTGATGAAAGCGAAAAGAAATTTGTTATCGCTAGCGATATTGCTGGAAAAATTACAGATAATATCCTAACTGACCCAAAAACCTCTATAGAAAAAGCAGCTTTATTGGTAAATGATATGGTGGATACTGCTCTGATGGAGGGAGATGTCGCCATCCATGCACTGAATGGCAATCAATCAAGCGATAAGAATTACCAGCATTCTCTCAATGTCACCGTACTCGCACTCATGATGGCAAAATCCATAGAAATGTCTAAAGAAGACGTACGTCTACTAGGCATGGCAGCTATATTTCATGACATTGGTAAAGCTGAAATCGCAAGTAATATTTTGATGAAAAAGATGCCTCTGACAAAATCGGAGCAATTGCACTACGAACAACATTGTGAGATTGGTGCACATATGGCACAAGAGGTTGGCCTGCCTGTCCGTGTTGGTAAAATCATCCTGCAGCACCATGAGCACGTTGATGGTTCCGGCTTTCCAAATCGGTTGAAAGCTGAACAAATTGATCCACTTGCCAGATTGGTCGCACTGGCAAATGGTTATGACAATCTGTGCAATCCTGTTAACACGGCATTAGCCAAGACACCATATGAAGCTTTGGCGCATATGTATGCCCACCAACGCACCAAATTTGATGAAGCATTACTCAAACACTTGATTAAAACGCTTGGTATTTATCCGCCCGGCAGTATCGTACAACTATCCACCGGGGTACATGCAATCGTCATTTCAGCAAATCCCAATAAGCCTTTACGTCCATATGTAATGCTGCATGATCCATTGATTGACAGGCAAAAACCACGAGTACTGGATTTACGTGAAGAGCCGAACATCAACATCAGTGGCTGTCTGCGCGCGAGTCAACTGCCAGCGGAAGTACGAAATTACTTAAATCCTCGCAATAAAATCAGCTATTTTATGGATACGGAATTATCAAAAAATAATGACGAGCCAAAAGAAAGCACTTAACTTCAATTCTGCTTTCAACTGAAAGCAGAATTCATTGATTAACTGTAGGATCTGTTATAAAACCTATTTTGACCAAGCCTGTTTTAGCCGCATCGGACATTACGATTGCGACGTTTTCATAATGCGTGAGTTTATCGGCACGTATATGTAGCTCAGGTTGTGGGTCTTTTTTTGCCTCAATAGCAAAACGAGTTTTAAGTGTCTCTTTAGTGACAAGCTCTCCGTTCCAATACAAGCTGCCATCTTCGCGAATACCTAACTCTATGTGATCCGGCTTGGTGATATTAGGATTGCTGGAAGCTTTGGGCAAATCGATTTTTACAGAATGAGTAAGCAACGGTGCGGTAATAATAAAAATCACCAGCAGCACCAGCATCACATCCACTAGAGGAACGACATTGATTTCCGCTTTGGCGGCATGCTGTTGTGAGTTAAAACTGCCGAAACTCATAATTTGCTGCCCTTGTCTTCGTTGCTACCAGCCGTTAGCAATGCAAATAAATCGTGTGCAAAGGCGTCTAATTTTGCAAGCCACATGCGGTTGCGGCGATTAAATGCGTTATAAGAAAACACAGCCGGAATTGCCACTGCCAAGCCTATCGCAGTCATAATCAGCGCCTCACCTACAGGCCCTGCTACTTTATCCAATGTGCCTTGCCCACTCAAGCCAATATTGACAAGTGCGTGATAAATAGCCCATACCGTGCCGAATAGCCCGATATAAGGTGAGGCAGACCCTGCCGAAGCCAGCACCGTTAAACCGTTTTCACAGCGTGCTGATTCTTGATCAATGCCATTACGAATGGCACGTGTCATAAACTCGGACATTCCCCCGGCTGCAATCAAGCTTTGTGCACTACGTCCATTGGCATTGCGAAAAGCAGCCAAGCCTTCCGCCGCAAGATTTGCAAAAGCATTATCTGGCTTGTGCTGCTGCAAACTTGTGTTAAGTCCATCTAAAGTGTCATGCTTCCAGAACTTCTCCAAAAATGCCCGCGCCCGCCGCGCCTCAAGCCAATTTGCCAGCGTTTTAGTAAAAATTAAATACCAAGTTGCAACTGACAAAATAAGTAAAAATACCAACACGACTTTACCCATCGTATCTACTTGCGCAACGAAGTGCGCCAAGCCTAATTCATGCGACATCTCAATTCCCTTCTAAAATAAAATCAAATGGCTGTAACGCCACTGCACGTACAGCCTCACCATTGCGAGTCGCCGCATTACAACGCCAACTTTTTACTGCTTCAAGCCCCGCCTCATCTAGGCGTTTAAAACCCGAGCTTTCCGTTACACGCGCCGAAGTAATGCGGCCTGTTTCATCTAATTCCACACGCAACACTACACGCCCCTGCTCACCCATACGGCGCGAATTTGCAGGATAATTTGGTGGCGTTCGTTGTGGACAAGCAAGCGACAACTCTGACGACATCACTACAGGCGCTGGCGGACTTGAAGGGGCCACTGGCTCTGGCACAGGGGGTGCTTCTACTATCGGCTCTGGCGGCGGAGCAACTGGCTCAGCGGCAGAAGTTACAGGCGCCTCAGAAACCAATACTGGTGCAGGCTTTGGCTGCTCAATAAGCTTTGGCTTATCGAGTTTTACCTTTCGCGGCGGTGGTTTAGGCGGCTCAGGCCGCTCTTCTTCTTTTTTGGGAGGCGGTGGGTTAATCAAATTTACAAATAATGTCACAGCCTCTTGCGGTGGTGGAATCAATTTATAACTCATTGCCGCATAAAACAACGCACCATGTAAGGCTAGTACAAGCAACAGACTAACAAGTTTTTCTATGCGAACATAATCAAACATAGTTAGTTAACTTTTCACGATGTTGTTCTGAATACTTTTCAGATCGGCGCTTTTGTAGCCAACGAATTACTCCAGTGACAAATAGTGCTGGCAATGCTAAACCACTTAAAAATACTAGAATACGCCCAGTCCAACCAAATGCTTTGCCTGAGTGCAATGGCCATTGCCAATCTAAAAATGTTTCACCTACAGTTTTTCTTGTTGTTGCATCTCGGACGTTAAGTATATTTCCTGTTTGTGCCTCAATTGTAACGACTCGCTCTGCCCAGAATCTGCTGGTTACAGACACATTACGACGAGAGATTAAATATACTCCATTTTCATTTTCATCAGCCATCCAGTTAGGCTCCCCATCAGGATATGCTTGTGTAGCTATTTGCACTGCTTTTGCTATGCCAATATTTGGTTTGCTTGCATTGTAATTTACAATAGGTACTTTATTTGTATTCGGTGAAATCACTTGAATTAAACCTACAAACTGCGAATTAAAATTCATGTAGACTCCTGATAAAAACACTGGGCCCAAGACCACACATAAATAAATCCCCGTCAGTTTGTGCAAATCAACATTGATCCTTTTCTTATTGGCTGGCCACTTAAGAGTAAATGCCCGATACCATTTACCTGTAAGAGGCCACCAGAGAATTATGCCCGTGAGTAAAGAAAACAAACCCACTAAACCAAGAATTCCTACAGCAGAGCCACCCCAAAAATCATCCAACAGCAAACGATAATGTAAGACTGCAATAAAGTCTATCAGGCCAGGAGGAAACCCTGCATCTAGAGGAAAAGTACGCGTACCAGTCACTTGTGCCGTATAAGGATTCACACGAACGCTTACCCAAGTTTCAGGAGTGCTTAAAACCTTGTTTGCAGGCCTCACATAACCAATGCCATAGGTAGAATCACTTACACGTGGAGGCTGTATGCCAGAACGCCGGTCTTGTGGATAAGCCACCTTAGAAGCAGCATCGAGTATTTCCTGTAAAGGCCGGTAAGCAGCTACTCCGCGCGGATCTGGCGCAACTGATAGCACACCTGGGTTAAGCCATTGATCAAGCTCCTGATAAAAAACAGAAATGCTGCCGGTGATACCTACCACAGAAAACAATACACCCATGGACAGCCCGATCCATAGGTGTATCTGTAGCCATATCGCCCGTCGTCGTTTTAGGCGATTCAGACGAGCGTTATCCATGATTTATAACTAAGTAAATTAAAATCACTAAAACTCGAACTTAACTGATCCTATTGCGTTGAGCGGTTCTGCAGCAAACACCTGTGCGCGGCCTTGTGCTGAAGGATAATAAGTTTTATCCAACAGATTATTGATATTCAATTGTGCTGTTACATTGTGCGTACCAACTTTTAATTTATATGCAGCATACACATCTAAACGTGCATAACCTGGCAACTTGAATGTATCAGCATCATCACCATGTGCGGAACTTGCCGCATAAATACCTCCACCAATACTTAAGCCATCGAGATAATCGCCGAGAAAATCATATTTAAGCCATAAACCAGCCATAGTATGCGGGGTATTAGCCTTGCGATTGCCTTGAGTGCCATTGGTGTCTTTGGTAATTGTCACATCGCCATATGCCAAATTACCAATCAAGCTTAAATTCGATGTGATTTTTCCAGACATATCAAACTCAATACCTTTGCTTGTTACCTCGCCATTTGAGAGTGAAAAACCAGGATGCGCTAAATCGCTGATAGCTAGATTTTTCTTGGTAAGTTCATATAAAGCGACACTTGCACTCAGTTTACCATCAAAGAATTCACCCTTGCTGCCAACCTCATATTGTTTCGATGATTCTGGGTCAAGCATTTTTCCTGAAAAAGTCACTCCTGTGTTTGCCCAACCGCCAAATGCCTCAGTATAACTACCATATAGCGAGAGCCATTCATATGGCTTGTATGTCAGCCCAAGTTTAGGGCTAAACTCATGCTCCCGCTTCGTTTGTGTTGCTGCTTTGGCATCAGCCATAGAAGTCCCAGCAAAGCCATTAGACATATCAGTACTATCGTATCGTCCACCCAATAACAAATACAACTTATCATCGAAGTTAAGTTGATCTTGCAAATATATCCCATGCCATTGATCTGTCCGATTCCACCATGCAGTGACAGGGCTAGCTTCGAGCGTAGCCTTTGTCACTAAACCATAGACGGGATCGTTAATGTTGATAACCGGGAGTGTCCAATCTGCCCAGTTAGCGTAATTACGGAAGCGGTGGTAATCCATACCCAATAGTGCAGTGTGTTTAATTCCTGCAGTATCAAATTTACCTGTTACATCAATATATGCATCTTCGGTATTACGATGGTCATAATCGCTACCCAAGCCCCAGCGGCTTAAGGTGACGTTGTCCGCAGCAAGGCCAGCATTCACAACATTGGCATATTTATAATTACCGCGGTAACTGCCAATGCCAGCTTTTACAGTCCAATGCTCATTAAATTCATGCTCTCCAGTCAAGTTAAATACTTCCGCTTTAAAATGGTTCTGCAGATCAGGTTCTCCAAAGAACCGACTGGTCGGTATTGAAGCTGGGCGTTTTCCAATGACAGGCACTCCGGTAGCTGCCTGCTCCTTTTCATTTCTGTATTCGTAAGCAAAAGTGAGGCTAGTGCCTGCGCTTGGTTGCCAAGTAAAAGATGGAGCAATAAAGGTTCTTTGGTCAAACACATGATCAACAAAGAAATCTTTATCCAAATATTCCGCATTGATACGATACATGAGCGTCTTGTCTTCATTGACAGGCCCAGTCAAGTCAGCAGTTGTTCGATAAGTATCGAATGAACCAATTTGCTGTTGAATGGAATAATGAGGGGCGGACAAAGGTTTTTTAGTGACTACATTAACCATACCACCTGGCTCTACACGACCATATTGAATCGCAGCTGATCCCTTAAGCACTTCCACTCGTTCAGCGTTTGCTAATGGCACAGTAAGAAACATAATGCGTTGCCCATCACGGAATGGCTCTGAAGCAAAACCTCTAGATTGCAGTGTCTCATAAGCAGCCGAATAGGGTGAAGGCAACGATAGCATGCCACTGACATTTTTCACCACATCTTCCAATCGATAAGCTTGCTGGTCTTGCATCACCTCCTCATTCACCACTTGTATTGAAAAGGGGGTTTCCAAGATTGGCGTATCGGTCTTGGTTGCCGTATTAGCATTCGGCACCACATAACCTTCGTCCTCTTTGCTAGCACGAATCTGCATCGGCTCCATTTGTGTTGCAGGTGCATCAGATTGTATTTGTTCAGGCGGAGTTTCTTCTGCAATCGCTAAGCCGTTTCCACACAGCAATAAACTACTTAAAATTAATTTCTTAATCATTTTCCAATCCCTTTATATTAATTCTTAACTGCTAACTTAAAGTGGCATAGCGTTTTTTTGCGCGCTTCGCAGTTTGCTTCGCTGTTTCTACCAACGCAGAAAACATATCGTTCAAAAACTGGGTTACAACTTTCGGTGCTTTTTCCGGTGTGCCCGCATCAAATGGGGGCTCAGGGTTATATTCAAGATAGAGCTGAACCGCCTTTGCGTAATCCTCGTTGCGCAATAGCGATACGATTTTCAGCCCGAAATCAATACCTGCGGTAACACCACCGCCTGTAATGCGGTTTCTATCCACTACCACTCTTGCTTTGGTTGGGGTCGCACCAAGCTCAGAAAGCACATCTAGTGTTGACCAGTGAGAAGTAGCTTTATAGCCTTCTAACAAGCCTGCAGCACCCAAGATGAGCGAGCCTGTACATACACTGGTGATGTAACGCGCAGTCTTGCTTTGCTCCACCAGAAACGCCAATACTTCCGGATCTTCCATCATTGTAAAAGTGCCTGGAACGCCGCCCGGCACAAACAGTACGTCGAGGTTTTTTGGGCAATCTTTAAACGTGGTAGTAGGCTTCACTGGAATAAGGACAGGGTGTTCAGGTTTTTCGTTGCCAACAGGGTTAATATCTTTCCAAACCAAGTGAATATCGCGATTCATTAAAGATTCAAATACTGCCAAAGGTCCCACCAGGTCTTGCAAAAACATGCCCGGATAGACCAGCATCGCAATCACCAGCTTATCGCCACCTGTTAGTGCGGCGTATTTGTCCATCGTTTTTTGGTGATGCTCGTTATCTTGTGTACCAACCGGATTTTTGGTTTCTTCGGCACTAGCTTGTGCACTTGCATGTTTGTTAAATAGCAAAGTTGCAGAAGCTGTGCCTGCTACCTGGATAAATTTTCTGCGATCCATCTTAATATTTAAACGATGCAGTTAAATATGCAGAGGTACCAGAATCTGGCCTTACACGACCGCCAAAATAATTGTAATACTGGTAGTAATCTTCATTAGTCAGGTTTTTAATAGTTAACCCAAGGTTGTAACGTTCAGCTTCATATTTCAAAGCCGCATCGAAGGTATGATAACTATCGCTTTTGAACAGATTTGTATCTTCAATGTAAACTTCTGACTGCCAATTGGCACCAATACCTGCACTTAACCCTTTAAGACTGTCTTGCTGAAAATTGTAATTCGCCCAAATCCTTGCCGAGTTTTTAGGGATTCCAGACACTTGATTGCCAGCAGCAACAGCAACGCTAGGCTTATTAGTAAATTCAGCATCTACATAAGAATAATTTGCCAACAAACTCCAGGCACTGCTTGGGTGCCATGTCACATCCGCATCAAAACCGCGAGAGCGCTGTTCTCCTGTAGGCGTACCTGGCGATCCGACTACCACATTTGTTCTATCAACATGGAATAACGCCACTTGCCCGGTTAGTTGGTCATTCACGTCAAACTTAACACCCACCTCTTTACTGCGCGATTCCGCGGGCGCAGGCTTGCTGCCAGGAAGAAAAAGACTATACGATTGACCACGCATACCTTCTGAGTAGCTGGCAAAAACCGAGAAACTTTCATTAATATCGAATACACCGCCCAATCTAGGCAATAATTTATCTTTTTCAGCCTTTGTATGCGAGGGCGAAAGTGGCGCAGACTCTTCATAATCTACCCCCACATGCGCATGTCTTAAAGCCGCTAGCAAATGAAAACGGTCTGCGATCGTACTTTGCAATTGCACATACGCGCCGTAAGTAATATTTTTAACAATTGAATCAGTAAATGTAGTAAATGCCGAACTCGGTGGTTCAACGTAAGGCACCGTGAATGATGGATTGGCTAAATCTACAGGGTTAAAAGCAACAAAAGCATCAGAATTAAAAAATCCTACGTCTTTTATTTCCGTGTAATCAGCACCTAACAAGAAAGTATTCTTTGAAATACCTAAATCAAATTTAGCAGTTGTGTTGAGTAATACGGATTGCTCTTTTTGTGTTTGGTGTAAATTGGCATTAGATAACAACCAAGTAGAAGGTGCCAAATCAGGCGAGTTTGTAAAAACAAGTTGTGATTTTTCGTCAAATTTTGATTCTGAATAACGTACCTTACCATTGAATGACCAAACGTCATTAATTTTATGATCCAGGCTCGCCCAAATACCATCAAACTCAGCATAGCTATCTGGAATATCTTCATTACCTATAAATAAATCATCCTTGATTTTAAAATTACCTGCCACCGTGCCTGTCGCAGGCAAGCCTTGATACTCTTGTTGCTTCCAACGAGAAGTCTTGCCTTGCAAAGTAAACGTGGTGTCATTGTTATTGGTAAACGTCAGTGATGGGTTAATGTTGTAACGTTTTTGGTCAATGACATCCACATTACTTTCGGCCTTGGTATATTCACCAGTGATTCGAAATAAAACATTATCTGTTAGCGGTTGATTGATATCGAAAAAAGGTTGTACAAAACTGTCAGTTCCTATTTTGATTCCAAGTTCACCAAATGCTTTGACTTGCGGGATTTTTGAACTGATATTGATAACACCCCCTACAGGCGCGCCAGCGCCACCGCTAAATAATACTGCGTTTGAGCCTTTTAATACTTCAATTTTATCTATGTTTACCAAGCTTTCACGGTCTCCCGCGTTGTAGTATTGCGAGAATCCATCTATCAACTGCTCCGCCGCAAAACCTCTAATTCTTGTTGTCTCAAATGCCGGCGTTGAGAACTCATCGTTAGTCACTACCCCGCTAACATTTTTGAGCGCCTCACTTACAGTGACATTCTGCTGATCGTCAATCAATTGACGAGGTACAATTTGTATAGACTGTGGTATTTCTTTTATAGGTGTGTCAGTTCTGGTCGCAGAGCTAGAATTTGTTACGGCATAACCTGTATCAGGTACAGCACGAATCTGCATCGGCTCCATTTGTGTTGCGCCTGTCTCGGCTTGATCCTGAATAATCTCTTCTCCCGCTGCCAAACCGCTACTACACAACACTAATGTGCTTAGCGTAATTCTGACTATCATGACCGATTCTCCTCTATGCATATTTTTATTAAAGTACGATTGTAGGTAAAAAGCCAGATAGGCGGAATGTGGCATATTGTCGCAGGCAGATTTAAGACATTATTTTCGTTAACGTTTTATAATAGCGGCCTATAACAGACACACCCATTGCACAAAACTAGCTTATGCACCCACACCACAATTCTTTATTCAGCGCAGCACGGTTGAATATGCACCGCTTAATCATGCTGCGTGGCGTCGTGATGATTTGTTTAAGTTTGGTAATTTTCGGTTTACGGCAGGCTTCCATTCCTTTACCTGTCTTGCCTTTGTCGCTTGCAATCGCAATGCTGGGCTTGCTAAGCATTGTGGCTTGGTGGCGTTTGAAAGAGTCGCAGCAAACTACAGAGCGCGAGTTGCTGCTACAACTTTTAGGTGACATTGCTGCTTTCTCGCTAATTTTTTATTTTAGCGGCGGTTATAGCAATCCATTTATCTGGATGTATTTATTGCCCATAACTGTGGCCGCTGTAGCTTTAAGGGCGTCTTATGCCTGGCTGATTGCTGGATTAAGCATTGCTTGCTATACCTTGTTAGTGTTTTATCACATTCCGCTTTCTCATTTGCACATGCACACACATGGCAATGTTCAGTTGGATATCCATTTGGTAGGCATGTGGTTAGGATTTGTGGTGAGCGCAATTATTGTGGCGATTTTTATCGCCCGCATTGGGCAAAATTTGCGCGATTACGATAAAAAAATTGCCGAGGTGCGCGAAAAAGCGCTTGAAAGCGAGCGCATGCTGGCTTTAGGAACGCTCGCTGCTAGTGCTGCACATGAGCTAGGCACCCCCTTGGCGACTATGGCTGTGATAAGCAAAGAGCTGACTCAAGAATTAGAAAATCAGCCTGAAGCTTTAAAGCAAATTGATATACTGCGTGCACAAATCTCACGTTGCAAAGAAATTTTATCTTCTATCACCCGTGATGTCGGGCAAGTTCGCACTGATGCTGGACAAGGCCTGCCTTTACGCGATTTTTTAGAAGATGCCATCCAACGCTGGCGTGACACACGACCTGCAACCGAATTGGTCGTGACGATGCCGGCAACGATTCACAATCCACTTATTTTTATGGATAGAACCCTGACCCAGTCTATCCAAAACCTGCTGGACAACGCTGCTGACGAATCTCCAGAGCGTGTGCTTTTTAATGCAGAATGGGATGAAAAATTGCTAAATATTCAGATTCGAGATTTTGGCAATGGTTTAAGTATTGAAATAAAAAAACAACTTGGCACACCATTTTTTACTTCAAAAAATGAAGATGGCATGGGTTTGGGCGTTTATTTAACGCAAACCACATTGGCGCGCTATGAGGGTGAACTAAGCCTGAACAATCACCCCGATGGTGGAGTATTGACTATAGTAAAGTTACCTTTAGGAAAATTGCGGGTTGCTAAATGATCGACTTTGATACAAATGAAAAACCCACACTGCTGCTGGTTGATGATGATGAGGATTTTTTAGGTGTGCTGGCTCCGGCCATGAGGAAACGAGGCTTCTTAGTCTCTACAGCTGATAGCGCAGAAAGTGCTTTCGAACTCGCCCAGCAGGACGCGCCGGAATACGCGGTAGTAGACCTCAAAATGTCAGGCAACTCCGGTCTGGTATTGGTGCGTCAATTGGCTGGCTTGAATGTCGGTACGCGTATTGTGGTACTCACTGGCTTTGCGAGCATTGCCACTGCAGTAGAAGCAATCAAGTTAGGCGCAACGCACTATCTTGCCAAACCCGTGGATGCAGATGAAATTGTCGCGGCTTTCGAAAAGAAATCGGGTGATGTTGAAGTAGAATTGGCAACCAGTCCGCTCACGATTAGTCGCTTGGAGTGGGAACACCTTCAGCGCGTACTTGCAGAAAATGATGGTAACATTTCTGCTACCGCACGAAGCCTCAATATGCACAGACGCACATTGCAGCGTAAATTAAACAAAAACCCCAGTAAAAATTAGGACCCAACATGGCAGCAGGCAGTTTACTCGCGCTCTTAGATGACATTGCAACAATACTCGATGACGTTTCAGTCATGACTCAAGTCGCTGCAAAGAAAACAGCCGGCGTGCTAGGTGATGATCTTGCATTAAATGCCCAGCAAGTAGCAGGCGTGACTGCCGAACGGGAGTTGCCCGTAGTATGGGCCGTGGCAAAAGGTTCATTCATTAATAAACTCGTTTTAGTTCCCTCTGCATTAGCGATTAGCTACTTCATTCCTTGGTTAATCACGCCACTATTAATGATTGGCGGTGCATTTTTATGTTTTGAAGGTTTCGAGAAAATTGCACATAAATTCTTACATAGCAAAGATGAAGAAAAAGCGCACGAGGCAGAACTCAAACATGCAGTGGAAGACCCTCAAATGGATTTAGTTGCATTAGAGAAAGACAAAATCAAAGGTGCTATTAGAACCGACTTTATTTTATCGGCAGAAATAATTGTCATTGCACTTGGTACAGTGGCTACCGCTGCTTTCAGCAAGCAAGTAACTGTAGTGGCTATGATTGCAATTATTATGACTATTGGCGTATATGGCTTGGTAGCCGGCATTGTAAAACTGGACGACCTTGGCCTTTACATGATGATGCGCAAAGGCAAAAGCGTACTCAAACAAATCATCCGCAAAATTGGTAAAAAGCTGCTAACTGCAACGCCTTATTTAATGCGCACTTTAAGCGTGCTTGGCACAGTAGCCATGTTTCTGGTCGGCGGCAGTATTATCGGGCATGGCATTCCTTTCATTCACCACATCAACGAACATTTTGTAGAGGTTTCGCAGGACTCGCCCATACTAGGCAGTGTGTTTGGCACAATCACTCCATTAGTAGTAGATGGCTTGGTAGGTCTGTTAGTAGGCGCAGTTTGTGTGATGGTGATTACCGTAGGAAGCAAGTTATTTCGTAGGTAATAACAATTACGCATCCTCACTAAAACGCTGCTCCAGCCATGGGTCAGCCTCATTGTGATAACCTCGCATCTCCCAAAAGCCAGGCCTATCCTCGGCATGCAATTCAATCGCCTTTAGCCATTTTGCACCTTTCCATGCATAGCGCTTAGGCACAATCATGCGCACAGGCCCACCATGTGCGGTAGTAAGCGGCTGACCAAGCACGCTATGTGCAATCATCACGTCATCGTCCAACACCGCTTCAAGATTTAGGTTGGTGGTATAACCATCATAGCCATACATAGTGACGAACTTAGCCGTTTTTAGGGGTGCTGCAAGCATCAGCAAATGCTGCGCCTTCACACCTGCCCAATCCATATCCAACCTGCTCCAGCGTGTTACGCAGTGAAAATCAGAAACATTCATGGTTTGTGGTAATTGCTGAAAAGATTTCCAATCAAGATTAAGCTCGTTCTCTACCAAGCCATAAATACGTAACTTCCAATTGGATTTGCTAATGTCTGGCAGAATACCCAAATCCAGAATCGGGAAATTTTTGACTTCAGTCTGACCGGCAGGCACACGAACGTTCTGATTGATTTTGCCAGGCTTGTTACCTCTTTTGGCGAGTGCAATTTTGCCTTCGATGAGTTTTTTCCAGTCAGGCATTTTTGTCCTGCTTGAAGCTATCCCACAATAAAATGGCAACGCCGACACAAATAGCACTATCCGCGACGTTAAAGGCCGGCCAATAATATTCATTGATGTGGAAATACAGAAAATCCACCACATATCCCAAAGTCAGGCGGTCGTATAAATTACCAATCGCACCGCCTAATACCAGAGCCAAGCCTAGACAAAAAAGCTTTTGCTTGCTATGTTTTTTAATTAAGTAAATAATCACTACCGCTGCAGTTATTGAAATTGCAGTAAAAAACCATTTCTGCCAACCCCCTGCATCATTCAAAAACCCAAATGCCGCACCCTCATTGCGAAAGTGCACCAAATCGAAAAAGCGAGTGATTGTGAGGTGCTCGCCATAAACAAAAGTACTTTGTATTAAGTGTTTGGTATATAAATCCAGCGCCAAAACAATTGCACTGATGCCCAGCCATCTGTATATGTTTTCTTTAAGCATATTTTCCATCAAGCAAATTGACGAGATTCCCCTGTGCCAAATAAATTGCTGACACAACGCCCGCATATTGTTGGATGGTCAGCATGAGAGCCAACATCTTCACGATA
Source organism: uncultured beta proteobacterium (assembly GCA_963701715.1). Lineage (GTDB taxonomy): Bacteria > Pseudomonadota > Gammaproteobacteria > Burkholderiales > Methylophilaceae > Methylotenera_A. The sequence continues at coordinate 7,040 of CAVPAX010000006.1, read as the reverse complement.
ATGCCAGCAGCGTTCGCATTTTTTATGTGTGCTCGGTGTAACTAGAATTCTTTGTTCAGATTCGGTTGCTACTTTGTAAACGCGTGCGCCTGAAGTGATCATGATAAAACGCAAATCATCACCAAAACTACCCATTGCCTCAAATGCCTCTTGCGTAGAATAAAATGCTAACTCTGCCTGTAAAGATGATCCCACTTGCCCCGCCTCACGTAGCACTTCAATTTCCTTTGCGGCTAGGCTACGCGCGCTGATTATAGATTCCCAGACTTTTAGGCGATTGTCACTTAAGCCATCTTCTGGTAATTTATACCAAAATTCTTCAAAAATGCTCTTATCTTCGCCTAACTGCAGGGTTTGCCAAATTTCTCCAGCTGTAAAGCTCAAAATCGGCGCCATCAAACGCATTAAAGCATGAGTGATGTGATACAAAGCACTTTGCGCTGCGCGACGTGGATGCGAGACTTCACCTGCGGTGTAGAGACGGTCTTTAAGAATGTCGAGATAGAAACCACCCATATCTTCAGAGCAGAAACTAACGAATTTTTGCACCGCCAAATGGAATTCGTAACGGTCGTAATCTCCCAAAATCTCTGTCTGCAGTTTGTGTGTTAAATGCAAAGCATAGCGATCTATTTCCAGCCATTCATTGACAGGCAACAAATCTATACTTGCATCGAAATCCGCCAAATTTGCTAGTAAAAAACGTAAAGTGTTGCGAATACGGCGGTAACTTTCAGCAACGCGTTTTAAAATCTCATCTGAAATCGTCAGCTCTCCGGAATAATCGGTTGAAGCCACCCACAAACGCAGAATATCCGCCCCATACGTATCCATCACCTTTTGCGGTGCCACAACATTACCCTTGGATTTGCTCATTTTGTGGCCGGAACCATCCACCACAAAACCATGCGTCAGTAATGCATTGTATGGCGCACGGCCATCAATGGAGCAGCCTGTAAGCAGCGAGCTTTGAAACCAGCCGCGATGCTGATCAGAGCCTTCCAGATACAAATCTGCAGGAAAAGCGAGTTCAGGACGTCGCTTTAACACTGCGGCATGGGTAGCACCTGAATCAAACCATACATCCAGCGTATCGGTCACTTTCTTATATGCCCCAAAACCATCGCCAGTATTGGCTTTCAGGAATGTATCACCATCCAGACTAAACCATGCTTCGATGCCTTTTTGCTCAACCAACCAACAAACTTTTTCGAGCAATTCCAGCGTTTGCGGATGCGGCTCTCCTGTTTCTTTATGCACAAACAGCGGCATCGGTACACCCCAATTGCGCTGACGCGAAACACACCAATCAGGACGGTTCTTGATCATCGCTTCAAGCCGTGCACGTCCCCATGCCGGGAAAAATGCAGTTGCCTCTACGGCTTTATTGGCATATTCACGCAAACTGATACCAACCGCGTCTTCTTGATACATGCCAATAAACCACTGGTGTGTCGCCAATTGCATCAGCGGTGTTTTATGTCGCCAACAATGTGGGAAACTGTGATGCAAGCGTGCGCTAGCGAGTAATGTGCCGTTCCCTTGCATCACATTCAGAATGACTTTATTCGCCTCCTGGCGCGGCAAGCCTCGTATTTCTTTGAGCTCAACCAAATCACTGTTGAAAAATTTGCCATCTCCACCGATTAGTACACGCGGCTTTTCATTTGGATAATTGGCGCGCATCACCAGCCAGTCGTCGTTGCCATGTGCTGCGGCAGTGTGCACCAGGCCGGTACCGGCATCGGTCGTCACATGCTCGCCGCAGATAATCGGCACTTGGCGGCTATCGAACGGGTGTTGCAAAAGCAATGCTTCTAAATCCGCACCTTGGCAACTAGCTAACACCCTAGCCCCAGTATCACCATAACGTTCCAAAGTAGCTTGCGCCAAATCATGAGCCAAAATTAACAGGCCACGAGCACTTTTAATTAAGTCGTAAGTAAGATTGGCATTTACTGATACAGCCTGATTTGCAGGCAATGTCCACGGTGTCGTTGTCCAAATTACTGCATAAGTATCAGTTGTAACTTCCAAACCAAACACTTTACCCAATGCTGAGTTATCTACCACCTTAAACCCGACATCGATCGCAGGGCTGTTCACATCTTCGTATTCCACTTCAGCTTCCGCCAATGCGCTACCACAATCCACACACCAGTGCACAGGTTTGGAGCCTTGGTATAGATAGCCGTTTTCGTAGATTCTGCCGAGCGCACGCATAATGTCAGCTTCGGTTTTGAAATCCATGGTTAAATAAGGATTATCCCAATCGCCCAATACACCTAAACGTATAAAGTCTTTCTTTTGCTTCTCTACTTGTTCAGCAGCATAAGCGCGACATAATTCACGGAACTTGGCAGGGTCTATATTCTTTCCATGATTTTTCTCGACAACCAACTCAATCGGCAAACCGTGGCAATCCCAGCCTGGCACATAGGGCGCATCAAAACCACTCATGGTTTTGGATTTAACAACGATGTCCTTGAGAATTTTATTTACTGCATGTCCAATATGGATATCACCATTTGCATAGGGCGGGCCATCATGCAAAATGAACTTTTTAGCACCCTTACGAGCCTTGCGAATGCGCTCGTAAAGTTTTTTATCCTGCCACTGTTTCAACCATGCAGGCTCGCGCTTGGCTAGATCACCACGCATAGGAAAACTGGTTTCGGGCAGGTTTAATTTATACTTACTTTGTTCTTTATTCAGGTTTTCAGTCATGACTTGCTTCTAGTTTTTAGTCTTAAAATAATTTCTTGCGACTTCTATATCTTTTGCAATTTGCGCCTTGAGCGCTTCTAAATTTTCAAACTTCTTCTCTTCTCGAATTTTTTGCAAAAATTCCACATGCACGTGTTTTCCATATAGATCATCATTGTAATCAAACACATGTGTTTCCAGCAGCAATTTTGGTATGCCAGCAACTGTCGGGCGCACGCCCAAATTGGCGATTGCGTTCATACCCTGTAATTTTACCGCATAAACGCCCGTCAGCGCAGGCCGCTCATGTCGCACATGAATATTCGCTGTAGGAAAGCCGAGCTCCCTTCCTCTTTTTGCGCCGTGCACAACCTTGCCGCTGATACTGTAATTGCGACCGAGTAATTTCCTTGCTAAAGCCAAATCGCCATCTACTAGCGCAGCGCGCACGCGGGTGCTGGAGACTCTAGCGCCATCCAAATCCACGCGCGGCAGTGAAATCAATTCGAAATGATTCGCTTTAAAATCTTCAACTGTGCCTGCGCGCTGCGCGCCGAATTTAAAATCTTCACCGACTAAAATCGTGGTTGCGTTCATTTTCTCACGCAAAATCTTTAAAAAATCCTGCGCGGCAATCGCAGCAAACCGCGCATTAAACGCACAAACAAAAACTTTTGCTATGCCCGCTTCTTGAAAAAACTCTAGCTTTTCACGTAATGTAGAAAGGCGCGCTGGTGCGTTTTGTGGAGTAAAGAATTCGCGCGGATGCGGCTCAAAGGTCATAATTGCAGGCGTTTTACCTTCCCTGAAAGCCTCATGGATATTGGCTTGCAGTAGCGCCTGATGGCCCAAGTGCATGCCGTCAAAATTGCCGATGGCCAACGTAAGCGGCTCACGCTGCTGGCTGGGCAGATGACGAAAAACTTGCATCGTTTATGCTTTCACTCGCTTGGCAAAATCGCGCGGACGGAAGCCCAGCAGAAACAAAGCCGCGAAATACACGGCAGCACCAGCAAGCACTAGCAGGCTAATCCACATCAGTTTTGACGCAGTTCGGAGCGTGAGCCAATCGCCCGCCAAACCCGCTAAATAATGCAGCGCAAGCGCCATGATGACCAGTGCAATCGCTAGCTTGAAATAAAACACGAACCAGCCAGGAAGCGGCTTGTAGACTTGGTCTTGGCGCAGATAATAAAACAGAAAAGCGGAATTGACACATGCGCCAAGACCGGTCGCGAGCGCCAAACCCCAATGGTCAAAATGCAATTTATGCACAAAAATCAGGTTCATCACTTGCGTCAATGCCAGCGTAAATACGGCGATTTTAACTGGCGTTTTAATGTCCTGCCGCGCGTAAAAACCGGGCGCGAGCACTTTCACCAAAATAAAACCGAGCAGCCCGACGCTGTAAGCCATCACCGCTAGCTGCGTCATTTCGACATCGTGTGCGCTGAATTTGCCGTAATGAAACAAACCGGCGACCAGCGGCTGCGCAAGCACGGCCATGGCAACAGCAGCAGGCGCGGCCAGCAGAAAGGTCAGGCGCAAGCCCCAATCCAGCAACTGGCTGTATTCTCCATCGGTCTTTTCTGTGAAGGATTTGGATAAACTCGGCAACAAGATCGTGCCCAACGCAACTCCTAATACTCCAGTAGGGAATTCCATGAGCCTATCCGCATAATACAGCCAAGACACGCTACCCGTTTGCAAAAAAGATGCGAAAATATTATTGAGTACAATAGAAATTTGCGCGACAGAAACTCCAAAAATCGCAGGCAGCATGAGCTTTAAAATGCGCCGCACTCCTTCATCCTGAAAATTTAACTCGTAGCGCGGCAACAACCCCAGTTGCCGCAAATACGGCCATTGATAAAGCAACTGCAAAATGCCGCCAACAAACACCGCCCAAGCCAGCACTTTAATTGAATTATCAAAATATGGGGCGACAAACAGCGTGGCGACAATAAAGGAAACATTGAGCCAAACCGGCGTGAACGCGGGCACCTGAAACTTGCTGTAAGTGTTTAGCACGCCACCAGCCAGCGACACCAGCGAGACAAATAAAATATAAGGGAAGGTAATGCGCAATAATTCAATCGTCAGTTGAAATTTGTCTGGCTGATTCACAAATCCAGGCGCGGTAATCCCGACTATCAATGGTGCGGCAAGCATACCCAAGATGGTCACCGCCACTAAAAACAAGCCCATCAGACTGGCAACGTGATTGATTAAATCGTGCGTTTCTTGCTGTGTCCGCTTGGCTTTGTATTCCGACAAAATCGGCACAAAAGCCTGACTGAATGCGCCTTCTGCCGACACACGACGTAATAAATTAGGAATTTTAAACGCCACAAAAAATGCATCTGTCATCAGCCCTGCGCCGAAGGTACGTGCGATGAGTGTATCGCGCACGAAGCCTAAAATGCGCGAGATGAACGTCATGCTGCCAACTGCGGCTAAGGCCCTGAGTAAATTCATTTAATTAGTATAGATTTAAAATTATCGTGATTTTAGCATGCCCGCACTGCTATTTTCGGTTAAGCTATTTTTTGAAGAACTATTGCTGAAAAATTAAGCTTTAGTTCTTGCAAATTGTCTCAAAAAACACTAACATGCTCGGTTTCGTATTAACACCTGTTAAGCATTTAGGATAAAGAACACATGGCAAATACCGCACAAGCACGCAAACGCGCGCGCCAATCCGTTAAAGTAAACGCGCACAACGCCGCATTGCGTTCAACATTGCGTACTGCGATTAAAAAAGTAATTAAGGCGATTGAAGGTGGTGACAAAGCCGCTGCAATGGCAACTTATCAAGAAAACGTGAGCGTAATTGACCGCATCGCGGATAAAAAAATCATCCATAAAAACAAGGCAGCCCGTCATAAAAGCCGCTTAACTGCAGCCATTAAAGCGTTAAAAGGCGATGCGCCTGTGATGTTGGCAAAAAAAGCTGCGCCTAAAGCTAAAGCAACACCGAAACCAAAAACAGCAGCGCCAGCAAAAGCCGCAGCACCTAAGGCTAAAGCAGCGCCTAAAGCTGCAGCAAAACCAGCCAAAGAAAAAGCTGCTAAGTAATTAAAACTTAATAAAAAAGCCTCGCATTTGTGAGGCTTTTTTATTAACTGAACTTTTTAATTTTCTGTTAGTGATTTTCAATTAGTTTTTTGCCCTAGCTTTCACCGATATGCAGTTCACTACGCGCAATTAAAGCCACATTAAACACGGCTTGTTTATCTTGTCCGATTACCGTGAAGTGCCCCATTTTACGCCCTTTACGCGGCTCGTGTTTTCCATACAAATGCATCTTTAAATTGGCATGGCTGAGCGCCTTATTCCATGCGGGTTCCAAAGCATTTTTTTGAGCATTTGCAAGCCAGCTGTCACCTAAAATATTTACCATTACAGCGTTGCTGTGCAAGCTTGCATTACCTAGCGGCAAGCCCGTCATCACGCGTACTTGCTGCTCAAACTGATTAGTCACGCATGCATCTATGGTGTAATGACCGGAGTTATGCGGACGTGGCGCGATTTCATTGACCAGCAACTGATTGCCTACCACAAAGAACTCCACACCTAATACACCTACATAATCCAGCTTTTCCGCCAGTTTTTTAGCAAGCTCGCGTGCATTGGCTTTAAGTACCTCGCTACAACGAGCAGGTGCGATGCTAATATCTAAAATACCATTTAAATGGCTATTTTCTGCGGTCGGAAAGGCTTCTATATTGCCCTCGGCATCACGTGCGAGCACAACTGAAACCTCCAAATCCAGAGGTAACATCTGCTCTAATACGCAGACCTCTTGTTTGAAGCTTGTAAAAGCTTCTAATGCCTCAGCCTGATCTTTCGCACGTGCCTGGCCTTTTCCGTCATAACCAAAACGCGCTACTTTAAGAATCCCTGGATAAAGCGAACTGGCGTTATCTGGCAATTCTTCCTTATCATTAATTACTGCAAAAGGTGCCACAGGCAAGCCAGCATCTTTTATAAAGTTTTTTTCCAGCACGCGGTTTTGCGCAATCGCAACACTGGCTGCGCTAGGGCGAACAATAACCGACTCTGCAAGCATTTCCAGCGATTTCGCGGGAACATTTTCAAATTCCGTAGTAACCGCTGCGCAGGTTTGGGCCATTTGTTTTAATGCAGCCGCATCGTCATAATTTGCACAAATATGTACATCGGCAATTTTGCCGGCTGGACTATTCTTATCCGGGTCTAACACCGTTACTTGATAACCCATTTCATGCGCCGCAATGACAAAAAAACGGCCTAATTGGCCGCCGCCCCCCCTGCCCAACATGGCAGGAGCAAGAATTATATTTGGCTTCATG
>CAVPAX010000005.1:0-387992 GCA_963701715.1 uncultured beta proteobacterium | reverse complement strand
TTTTTTGCAAAAATTCCACATGCACGTGTTTTCCATATAGATCATCATTGTAATCAAACACATGTGTTTCCAGCAGCAATTTTGGTATGCCAGCAACTGTCGGGCGCACGCCCAAATTGGCGATTGCGTTCATACCCTGTAATTTTACCGCATAAACGCCCGTCAGCGCAGGCCGCTCATGTCGCACATGAATATTCGCTGTAGGAAAGCCGAGCTCCCTTCCTCTTTTTGCGCCGTGCACAACCTTGCCGCTGATACTGTAATTGCGACCGAATAATTTCCTTGCTAAAGCCAAATCGCCATCTACTAGCGAAGCGCGCACGCGGGTGCTGGAGACTCTAGCGCCATCCAAATCCACGCGCGGCAGTGAAATCAATTCGAAATGATTCGCTTTAAAATCTTCAACTGTGCCTGCGCGCTGGCGCCGAATTTAAAATCTTCACCGACTAAAATCGTGGTTGCGTTCATTTTCTCACGCAAAATCTTTAAAAAATCCTGCGCGGCAATCGCAGCGAACCGCGCATTAAACGACAAACATAAACTTTTGCTATGCCCGCTTCTTGAAAAAACTCTAGCTTTTCACGTAATGTAGAAAGGCGCGCTGGTGCGTTTTGTGGAGTAAAGAATTCGCGCGGATGCGGCTCAAAGGTCATAATTGCAGGCGTTTTACCTTCCCTGAAAGCCTCATGGATATTGGCTTGCAGTAGCGCCTGATGGCCCAAGTGCATGCCGTCAAAATTGCCGATGGCCAACGTAAGCGGCTCACGCTGCTGGCTGGGCAGATGACGAAAAACTTGCATCGTTTATGCTTTCACTCGCTTGGCAAAATCGCGCGGACGGAAGCCCAGCAGAAACAAAGCCGCGAAATACACGGCAGCACCAGCAAGCACTACAGGCTAATCCACATCAGTTTTGACGCAGTTCGGAGCGTGAGCCAATCGCCCGCCAAACCCGCTAAATAATGCAGCGCAAGCGCCATGATGACCAGTGCAATCGCTAGCTTGAAATAAAACACGAACCAGCCAGGAAGCGGCTTGTAGACTTGGTCTTGGCGCAGATAATAAAACAGAAAAGCGGAATTGACACATGCGCCAAGACCGGTCGCGAGCGCCAAACCCCAATGGTGAAAATGCAATTTATGCACAAAAATCAGGTTCATCACTTGCGTCAATGCCAGCGTAAATACGGCGATTTTAACTGGCGTTTTAATGTCCTGCCGCGCGTAAAAACCGGGCGCGAGCACTTTCACCAAAATAAAACCGAGCAGCCCGACGCTGTAAGCCATCACCGCTAGCTGCGTCATTTCGACATCGTGTGCGCTGAATTTGCCGTAATGAAACAAACCGGCGACCAGCGGCTGCGCAAGCACGGCCATGGCAACAGCAGCAGGCGCGGCCAGCAGAAAGGTCAGGCGCAAGCCCCAATCCAGCAACTGGCTGTATTCTCCATCGGTCTTTTCTGTGAAGGATTTGGATAAACTCGGCAACAAGATCGTGCCCAACGCAACTCCTAATACTCCAGTAGGGAATTCCATGAGCCTATCCGCATAATACAGCCAAGACACGCTACCCGTTTGCAAAAAAGATGCGAAAATATTATTGAGTACAATAGAAATTTGCGCGACAGAAACTCCAAAAATCGCAGGCAGCATGAGCTTTAAAATGCGCCGCACTCCTTCATCCTGAAAATTTAACTCGTAGCGCGGCAACAACCCCAGTTGCCGCAAATACGGCCATTGATAAAGCAACTGCAAAATGCCGCCAACAAACACCGCCCAAGCCAGCACTTTAATTGAATTATCAAAATATGGGGCGACAAACAGCGTGGCGACAATAAAGGAAACATTGAGCCAAACCGGCGTGAACGCGGGCACCTGAAACTTGCTGTAAGTGTTTAGCACGCCACCAGCCAGCGACACCAGCGAGACAAATAAAATATAAGGGAAGGTAATGCGCAATAATTCAATCGTCAGTTGAAATTTGTCTGGCTGATTCACAAATCCAGGCGCGGTAATCCCGACTATCAATGGTGCGGCAAGCATACCCAAGATGGTCACCGCCACTAAAAACAAGCCCATCAGACTGGCAACGTGATTGATTAAATCGTGCGTTTCTTGCTGTGTCCGCTTGGCTTTGTATTCCGACAAAATCGGCACAAAAGCCTGACTGAATGCGCCTTCTGCCGACACACGACGTAATAAATTAGGAATTTTAAACGCCACAAAAAATGCATCTGTCATCAGCCCTGCGCCGAAGGTACGTGCGATGAGTGTATCGCGCACGAAGCCTAAAATGCGCGAGATGAACGTCATGCTGCCAACTGCGGCTAAGGCCCTGAGTAAATTCATTTAATTAGTATAGATTTAAAATTATCGTGATTTTAGCATGCCCGCACTGCTATTTTCGGTTAAGCTATTTTTTGAAGAACTATTGCTGAAAAATTAAGCTTTAGTTCTTGCAAATTGTCTCAAAAAACACTAACATGCTCGGTTTCGTATTAACACCTGTTAAGCATTTAGGATAAAGAACACATGGCAAATACCGCACAAGCACGCAAACGCGCGCGCCAATCCGTTAAAGTAAACGCGCACAACGCCGCATTGCGTTCAACATTGCGTACTGCGATTAAAAAAGTAATTAAGGCGATTGAAGGTGGTGACAAAGCCGCTGCAATGGCAACTTATCAAGAAAACGTGAGCGTAATTGACCGCATCGCGGATAAAAAAATCATCCATAAAAACAAGGCAGCCCGTCATAAAAGCCGCTTAACTGCAGCCATTAAAGCGTTAAAAGGCGATGCGCCTGTGATGTTGGCAAAAAAAGCTGCGCCTAAAGCTAAAGCAACACCGAAACCAAAAACAGCAGCGCCAGCAAAAGCCGCAGCACCTAAGGCTAAAGCAGCGCCTAAAGCTGCAGCAAAACCAGCCAAAGAAAAAGCTGCTAAGTAATTAAAACTTAATAAAAAAGCCTCGCATTTGTGAGGCTTTTTTATTAACTGAACTTTTTAATTTTCTGTTAGTGATTTTCAATTAGTTTTTTGCCCTAGCTTTCACCGATATGCAGTTCACTACGCGCAATTAAAGCCACATTAAACACGGCTTGTTTATCTTGTCCGATTACCGTGAAGTGCCCCATTTTACGCCCTTTACGCGGCTCGTGTTTTCCATACAAATGCATCTTTAAATTGGCATAGCTGAGCGCCTTATTCCATGCGGGTTCCAAAGCATTTTTTTGAGCATTTGCAAGCCAGCTGTCACCTAAAATATTTACCATTACAGCGTTGCTGTGCAAGCTTGCATTACCTAGCGGCAAGCCCGTCATCACGCGTACTTGCTGCTCAAACTGATTAGTCACGCATGCATCTATGGTGTAATGACCGGAGTTATGCGGACGTGGCGCGATTTCATTGACCAGCAACTGATTGCCTACCACAAAGAACTCCACACCTAATACACCTACATAATCCAGCTTTTCCGCCAGTTTTTTAGCAAGCTCGCGTGCATTGGCTTTAAGTACCTCGCTACAACGAGCAGGTGCGATGCTAATATCTAAAATACCATTTAAATGGCTATTTTCTGCGGTCGGAAAGGCTTCTATATTGCCCTCGGCATCACGTGCGAGCACAACTGAAACCTCCAAATCCAGAGGTAACATCTGCTCTAATACGCAGACCTCTTGTTTGAAGCTTGTAAAAGCTTCTAATGCCTCAGCCTGATCTTTCACACGTGCCTGGCCTTTTCCGTCATAACCAAAACGCGCTACTTTAAGAATCCCTGGATAAAGCGAACTGGCGTTATCTGGCAATTCTTCCTTATCATTAATTACTGCAAAAGGTGCCACAGGCAAGCCAGCATCTTTTATAAAGTTTTTTTCCAGCACGCGGTTTTGCGCAATCGCAACACTGGCTGCGCTAGGGCGAACAATAACCGACTCTGCAAGCATTTCCAGCGATTTCGCGGGAACATTTTCAAATTCCGTAGTAACCGCTGCGCAGGTTTGGGCCATTTGTTTTAATGCAGCCGCATCGTCATAATTTGCACAAATATGTACATCGGCAATTTTGCCGGCTGGACTATTCTTATCCGGGTCTAACACCGTTACTTGATAACCCATTTCATGCGCCGCAATGACAAAAAAACGGCCTAATTGGCCGCCGCCCAGCATGCCCAACATGGCAGGAGCAAGAATTATATTTGGCTTCATGGTTTGTCGCTTAACTCCATCGCATGCACTTTATCGGATTGTTTTGCACGAAATTCTGCAAGTTTTTTAGCAAGCACCAAATCATGGTTTGCTAAAATAGATACTGCAAACAAACCAGCATTAGCAGCACCCGCCTCACCAATAGCAAATGTTGCCACCGGAATACCTTTGGGCATTTGCACAATGGAAAGCAGTGAATCCTGTCCCTGCAAGTGTTTGGAAGGTACGGGCACGCCGAGCACCGGCAATGTGGTTTTGGCAGCTACCATACCGGGTAGATGCGCCGCACCACCAGCACCTGCAATAATCACTTGGTAACCTTCGCTCGCTGCATTTTCTGCAAATTTAAACATTAGATCCGGCGTACGATGTGCCGAAACTACTTTAGCTTCATATGCCACACCAAAGTCTGCCAGCACCTGAGCAGCGTTCTTCATCACCGGCCAATCACTATCTGACCCCATAATTATGGCAACTAATGGTTTGTTCATTGAACTACTCACTTTAAATTTTCTTAAATAACTATCAGATTATCTCTATGTATGAGCTCTGACTCTTCTACGTAACCCAAAATTTTCTCAATCTCACTGCTGGCCTTACGCATAATCCGCGAGGCTTCCTGTGAATTATAATTCACAATGCCACGCGCAATTTCTGCGCCGGATTCATTGAGGCAAGCCACCACATCGCCGCGCTCAAAACTTCCTTGCACTTCTATCACGCCTATCGGCAATAAACTTTTACCTTCTGTTTTTAGCACTTTCACCGCGCCGGCATCCAATATCAGTTTACCCCCTAAGCGCAGATGATCAGCCAACCATTGCTTTTTAGCGAGCGTTTTAATTTGTGTAGCTTGCAAGTGCGTGCCAATGGCTTCACCCGCGTTCAAACGTATCAACACATCTTTTTCTCGCCCTGAGGCTATCACAGTATGTGCGCCGCTGCTAGCAGCACGCTTGGCTGCCAGTATTTTGGTAAGCATGCCGCCCGTCCCCACTGTGCTACCTGCTCCTCCGGCCATTTGTTCTAATTCCAAATTGCCAGCGGTTTCAAAATTTATTAATTTTGCATTCTTGTCTTTACGGGGGTCGGCCGAATACAAGCCTTGTTGATCGGTTAAAATCACTAGCGCGTCTGCCTCAATCAAATTCGCTACCAGCGCGGCCAAAGTGTCGTTGTCACCAAAGCGAATTTCCTCAGTGACTACTGTATCATTCTCGTTAATGATTGGTATCACGTTTAAATCGAGTAAGGTTTTGAGCGTACTACGCGCATTCAAATAGCGTTTTCTATCAGCCAAATCCTCATGGGTAAGCAGTATCTGTGCGGTGTGCAGGCCATGTTTAGCAAAACAGCTTTCATACATTTGTACCAAGCCCATCTGACCGACTGCTGCTGCGGCTTGCAACTCATTAACTTCTACAGGCCGCTTTTTCCAGCCCAATCGCTGCATTCCTTCAGCAACCGCACCGCTAGAAACTAAAATGATTTGCTTACCTTGCTTCACTAATTGGCTAATTTGCTCTGCCCATGCAGCAATTGCAGCCCGATCTAGGCCCTCACCATTGTTAGTGACAAGACTTGAACCGACCTTAATGATCAGTGTTTTACTATTAATTAGTAATGACTTGCTCATGTTTAATTTCGTGTGCCTCAAGCGCGGTAGCTTTTACTTCTTCTAAATATTCCATAATTGCGTAGGTGAGCTCTTTGCAACCCACCCCGCTGATAGCAGAAATCGCAAATACACGGCCTTTCCAGGCGTAGTCTTTTACAAATTTTTTAACAACTTGTTCGCTATTTTGCACCATGTCAATTTTATTTAATACCAGCCAGCGCGGTTTGTTATAAAGCTCTTCATCATATTTTTTAAGCTCATTCACAATCGCTTTAGCTTCGGCCACAGGATTGGTCTCTTCGTCAAACGGTGCAATATCCACCAAATGTAATAATAACGAAGTACGCGACAAATGACGCAGAAACTGGTGCCCCAACCCAGCGCCTTCTGCTGCGCCCTCAATCAATCCCGGCACATCAGCAATCACAAAACTGCGGTTTGCATCCACTCGCACTACGCCTAAATTGGGATGCAGTGTAGTAAAAGGGTAATCCGCCACTTTTGGTTTTGCAGCAGAGACTGAGCGAATAAAAGTCGATTTCCCTGCATTTGGCATTCCCAATAAACCGACATCTGCCAGCACTTTAAGCTCCATATAAAGCTCAAATTCTTCACCAGGCTCACCTTTTGTGCATTGGCGAGGCGCGCGGTTAATGCTTGATTTAAAATGAATGTTGCCTAAGCCATTAGCTCCACCTTTGGCTATCATGACTTGTTGTCCGTGTTCAGCCAAATCGACAATCATGCGCCCTGTAGCTTTATCCGAAATCACTGTGCCAACCGGCACACGCAAAATCATGTCTTCGCCTTTAGCACCGTAACAGTCGGAACCGCGGCCATTCTCTCCACGCTGTGCGCGAAAAGTGCGTGTATAGCGATAATCAACCAGCGTATTAATATTGCGGTCTGCAATCGCATACACCGAGCCTCCTTTACCGCCATCGCCGCCGTTGGGGCCGCCCATTGGCTCGTATTTTTCTCGACGAAATGTTGCAACGCCATTGCCGCCGTCGCCAGCATGTACTTTAATCGTCGCTTCGTCTATAAATTTCATATGTAGAGTGTACCAAATAAAAAAGCCCCATCAAACGATGAGGCTTTGTGCATTTTAAACCGCTTAAACCGCTACAACGCTTACCGTATGGCGTTTTAGAGCGCCCTTGGTAGCAAAAGTTACTTTGCCGTCGATTTTAGCGTAAAGCGTGTGATCTTTGCCCATGCCCACGTTTTCGCCAGCATGCATTTTAGTGCCGCGTTGACGGACGATGATACTGCCTGCTGAAACTACTGTTTCGCCAAAAGCTTTAACGCCTAAACGCTGTGAATGTGAATCGCGACCGTTACGTGAACTACCGCCTGCTTTCTTGTGTGCCATGATTTAATCCTTTAATTACTTAGCAGCAATCTTGTCGATTTGAATTTCAGTAAAACTTTGGCGATGGCCTTGTGTTTTACGATAATGTTTACGGCGGCGGAATTTGAAAATCATCACTTTATCCGCACGACCATGCGAAACCACCGTGGCATTCACTTTGGCACCAGCAATGATTGGCGCACCAATCGTTGTGTTATCGCCATCGGTAATCACCAAGACTTTATCTAACACCACTTTGCTGCCTACATCGCCAGCCAGTTTTTCAACTTTCAACTTGTCACCAGCAGCTACTTTATATTGCTTGCCACCTGTTTTAATTACTGCGTACATGTTTTGCCTAACTTCTACACGTTCAAATGAATCGCGCATTATACTTAAATTACAGGATATTGCAAACGCTAAATTACCAGTTTCTGCAGTTTGTTTATTCGGCTAAAGTCGGGCTTATGCTGTGTTAAAATAGCGCCAACAGTTTATAGGTTGATAGTGTGACTTTAGGCAAAATTCAAACTTTCATTGCGGCAGATATGCAAGCAGTTGATGCGGTCATTCGTAGCTCACTTCATTCCGAAGTCACGCTCATCAATACCATTGGCGAACATATCATCGGCGGCGGCGGTAAGCGCCTGCGACCCGCTCTGGTATTGCTTTCCAGCGGCGCTTTTACTGACATCAAAGCATATCATTACCAACTTGCCGCCATAGTCGAATTCATCCACACAGCTACTTTACTGCATGATGATGTCGTAGATGAATCGCAAATGCGCCGCGGTAAAAGTACTGCAAACCATCTTTTTGGCAATGCTGCCAGCGTATTAGTGGGTGATTTTTTATATTCGCGCGCATTTCAAATGATGGTGAAACTTCAAAACATGCGCGTAATGGAAATATTGTCTGAAACTACCAACATTATCGCCGAAGGTGAAGTTCTGCAGTTGCTTAATATCCATAATGCCGAAGTATCCGAGCAAGATTACTTAAAAGTAATTCACTTTAAAACAGCCAAACTGTTCGAGGCCGCAACACGTCTGGGTGCGGTAATCAGCAACGCCAACAGCACCGATGAAGTAGCTCTTGCTGAATACGGGATGCGGCTAGGCACAGCGTTTCAGTTAATTGACGACGTGCTGGATTTAAGCGGTGATGCTAAACAAATTGGCAAAAATCTGGGAGACGACTTAAGTGAAGGCAAGCCGACATTACCGCTATTGATTGCCATGCATCGCGGCAACGCCGCAGAAGCGGCAACCATTCACAACGCCATCCTGCACGGCGGTTTAGACGAATTACCCGCCGTATTGGCTGCTGTCAAGGCTACCGATGCGCTAAGCTACGTACGCCAGTTAGCAGCAAACGAAGTCAGAATTGGCTGTGAGGCTATTGCACACTTGCCGAACTCCGCCAATAAACAAGCCTTAATTGATTTGGCAGAGTTTTCGGTCAAGCGGGATTATTAATGAAGAAAATGACGAGTCTTTAATATGTTCTCTACGATCACGCTCAATGAGCTAAAATCTACAGGCAGTAATTTAACTGGAGTAAATCAAAAAAATGGGTGACGCTAATCAACTTTTATTCGCAAAATCTTATGCAAATATTGTCAAAGGCCCGATTCTTGAGGTTGGTAGTAGGGATTATGGCAACACGCAAAACTTCCGGGATTTGTTTGCAGGGGAGCAGTATTTAGGCATTGATATGCAAGCTGGCAAAGGTGTTGATCAAGTGCTTGATTTAGCAGACGAGTTTGAATCAATTGATAAAACTTTGCATGGCCAGCGGTTTAAAACTATCATTTGCATGAGTGTTTTAGAGCATTGTCGCGACCCTTTTAAGATGGCTAAAAATATTCAAGCGCTTATGACTGACGATGGAATATTACTGGTCAGCGTCCCATTCTCTTGGGAAATTCACGGATTCCCTGATGATTATTGGCGCTTTACCCCTAGTGGGGTAAAAATGCTATTCCAAAAGCTCGATTTCGAAACCCACAAAGGAGCAGCTTTCGCAGGCAAATATAATAAAACATCCTCGCTAGATGACGATTTCTTTAAACTCAAATTTAGCCTTAAATCACGTCATCATCTCGGATTTTTTACTGCGCTTCTAGCAACGTCATTTAAAAAGCTAGGTTTAATGAAGTCAATCTTTGGTTATAGATATATCTTCCCACCAGTAATGGTTAGCATGGTAGGAAAGAAAAAGACTTAACTGTAAATCTAGTGACAACAAGCCATAGGTATATATTAGGTATATATTTAGTTTAGCATGATGGGTTCGCCGCTATCTGCATGGTAATAGCTTAGATGTGCACAATCACTGGTGCCGCTAGTCAGGCTGCCATCAAACAAGGCTTTGCCTTCTACGTCCACCACCGCATAGCCATTATGATAAAGCGTTACTTCTGCCAATTTTGGCGGCATCTTAGCAGCGTTAACTTTGCCTTTTTCACGCATGGCAAAACTAATGCAAGTTTCGTCCTCATCTTCACCGTAAACTTCCCAATCGTTTTCGCCAGTTAGTTGAGCTAGCCAGCCAGGCAAATCAACCTCCACACGGCAAATAATCGGCTCGTCCCAAGCTGGATGGCTAAAATTATTCAACTCGACTAAGTCGTTCAAATCCATTTGCGGTTCATTATGATCAGTCATTTTATTTCCTTTAAAACATACAACAACATTGATATATTCATAATGGTGTCTGCTTGACTTTTTTCAAGCAATTTTTACGCCATACCGAATACTTAAGTTGCACTCTTTTAATAACGATGACATGATTACATTAGTTTACATTAACTTCCAGGATCAAACATGCTTGATTTCTTAATGCCCCTGTCTGATACACTGCGTGCCGAACCCATGCTTTTTGTGACATTTTCTGTCATTTTAGGTCTTATAGTGGGCAGCTTTCTCAACGTAGTGATTCACCGCCTACCCAAAATGATGGAACGCGAATGGCACAACAACTGCCTTGAGCTTCAGGGTAAAGAAGTTCCGGAGCAACCTAAATACACCATCGCCACACCGCGTTCAGCATGTCCAAAATGTGGGCACCTAATTACCGCAATGGAAAACATTCCTATCATTAGCTACCTGATACTGGGCGGGAAATGCAAAGGATGCAAAACCAAAATCAGTATGCGCTATCCACTCGTGGAAGCCTTAACCGGCGCGTTTCTAGGCTTGGTCGCATATAAATATGGCTACACCAGCACCACACTTTTTGCGTGGATTTTTACGCTAGCACTCATTACACTCACTTTTATCGACTTTGACACGCAACTATTACCAGATGACATTGTGTTACCGCTGCTCTGGCTAGGCTTGCTATTTAATCTTAACACTGGTTTTACCGATTTGAAATCTGCCGTCATTGGCGCTATGGCAGGTTATCTCATTTTATGGTCAGTATATTGGTTGTTTAAGCTTGTCACCGGTAAAGAAGGCATGGGCTATGGCGATTTTAAATTACTAGCAGCAATCGGGGGTTGGTTTGGTTGGCAATTATTGCCTGCAGTGAT
Organism: uncultured beta proteobacterium; assembly: GCA_963701715.1. GTDB lineage: Bacteria > Pseudomonadota > Gammaproteobacteria > Burkholderiales > Methylophilaceae > Methylotenera_A. The sequence continues at coordinate 377,280 of CAVPAX010000005.1, read as the reverse complement.
TTTACTTAGCTCTGTAGTCGGCGCAGCAATCGGCATAGGCATGATTGTTTTCCGCGGCAAAACCGGCGGCACAGCCATTCCTTTTGGTCCTTTTTTAGCACTGGGCGGAATTGCGGCTCTTTTTTTTGGGCAGCAATTGGCTGGCTTTTATCTTACATAAATGTATGTGGTTGCACTCACCGGCGGCATCGGCAGCGGCAAATCAGCAGCCGCCAAGATATTTTCCGAGTTGGGCGTCCCAGTAACAGACGTTGATGTGATTTCGCATCAGCTTACCGCTGCCAACCAACCGCTTGTAAAAGTCATTGAAGCAAATTTTGGCAGCAACTATGTTACTCGGGAAGGCGCTTTAAACCGTACCGCAATGCGAAAACTAATATTTGAAGACGCCTCTGCGCGCACCAAATTAAACGCTATTCTGCACCCTGCCATTTATGATGAAGCCATAAAGCAATTGCAAGAGCACAAAGATGCGCCATATCAAATCTTGGCGATTCCATTATTATTTGAGAGTCCACGCTATTCTCCGCATATCAACCGTATTTTAGTCATTGATTGCGATACAAAAACTCAAATCGAGCGCGTTAAACAGCGAAGTCAATTATCCGAATCTGAAATCATCGACATAATCAAAACGCAAACTTCGCGCAAAAAACAGTTAATGCTTGCAAATGATGTGATTGAAAATAACGAAAATGTTGAAAAATTACGTGAAAAAATCTTAGAGATTCACCAAAAATACATTAATACTTGCATACTTAGCAAAACAATTTCATAATTCACGTCAATTTATTATTATAAGTTGGCAGACCTATATTTTTAACCATGTCTAGCTACGAATTTCCATTTAACGAGCGCATCCGCACGCTTTTGCGATTAGAAGATTTGTTCGGAAAAATCTTGCTAAACGTCGAGGCGGGACATCAGCACAATCATCACAGCGCGCTCATCTCGCTTTTGCAGATGCTGGATATTATTGATCGCGCTGATCTCAAAATGGATTTGGTACAAGAACTGGATCGTCAACGACTTAACATGCAAAACCTGCGTGGTAACCCTGTAATTGCGGAGAAGGCATTAGATAAAATCCTCAAAGAAATCGGCGCCTGTTCTACTGCGTTACGGAGCGATAATGCGAAACTAGGTCAGCACTTGCGCGAAAACGAATGGCTGATGAGCATCAAACAACGCACTGGTATTCTAGGCGGCGTTTGCCAGTTCGATTTACCCTCATACCACCATTGGTTAAATCTTGACCCGGCGCAACGTAAAATTGATTTTGATAATTGGCTGGCTCACCTCATGCCAATGTACGACGCTATCAAAACCATACTGAGAATCTTGCGGGGCAGCGGAATCTCTACAAAACATCATGTTGATAATGGATTCTACCAACAGATGGTAGGTGGTGCTAAACCCGCGCAAATGTTAAGGATCGAAATGGATGATAACTGTCCATGCTTTCCCGAAGTAAGTGCAAATAAATATGCCATTAACGTACGCTTTTTTGCGCTAGATTTTGTACAAAAACCAAGGCAGTGTGAGCATGAGCTTGATTTCACGATTACTTTATGTAATCTTTAAGAATTAATTCTTAAGCAAAGCAAATAATGTCATTAGATACGCCGCATAAAGTTAAACAAACGGTTATTACCTGCCCCACCTGTAAAAAACAAACCGAATACAGCATCAACAATATTTTCAGACCATTTTGTAGTGAGCGTTGCAAGCTCATTGATTTAGGCGACTGGGCAAATGAGAACTATAAAATCCCTGACAATAAACCGCCTAACGAGCCAGATGAAATCAACAAATGAATTTTCTGTTTTAATTACAGTCTTATTTTTTTCAATTAATTTAGAGTCCAAAAGATGAAAACTCTCAAACTTTTAGTTTTAGCCGGCTTACTCGCAGCCTGTGCTGCAAAAGCCGACGTGAAAATCACTGAAGCATGGGTGCGTGCAAATGCACCGGGCCAAACGGTAGGGGCGGCCTATATGACCTTAACAAGCTCGCAGGATAGCACGCTAGTGTTCGCAGAAACTCCCGCTGCCGGTTCAGTAGAAATTCACAGCATGAGTATGAACGATGGTGTAATGAAAATGCGCATGCTGGAAGAATTGCCATTGAAAGCGGGCAAGCCTGAGAAGCTTGCACCGGGTAGTTTTCACCTGATGTTAATGGACTTAAAAAAGCCATTGACTGCCGGTGAAAATGTCACCTTTAGACTATGCTTTAAAGACAAAGCTAATAAGATTACAGATCAAAACATCACTGTGCCGGTTAAAGAAGCAAATTAGCAGCCACACCACGCTGAATAGCGACGCCACGTGCACCATAGGATAGTGCAACAGGCAAATCATTCAGCGCCATGCCGCCAAGCGCATAAATGGGTAACGTGGTCTTTGCTGCCATTTCTGCAAACGTTTGCCATCCCAAGGGTTCGGCTTCCGGATGACTAAGGGTTGATTTTACGGGCGACAAAACGACAAAATCCAGATCCAGTTGCTCTGCATGGGCCAACTCCATAGCGTTGTGACACGATGCTGCCACCAACAGCCCCGCCGGCTTGGTTTTTAGCACCAATAAAGCCCGGCTCGGTAAATGTACGCCATGCGCCCCCAACTCGCGCGCCAAGCCGATATCCTCACTGATCAACACCTGCGCTCCATAGGGTTTTGCAGACGCAATCACTTGCGCAGCAAACTTCACAAACCCCTCTTTTGGAAGGTGCTTTTCACGTACTTGAATAAGTTTTAAGCCACGCAGCAGCTGATTTTTAAGCATAGCAAAAAAAGCCTGCTCGCCCATCTCTGCCAAATTGCTAATCAAGTAAACCGGCGGCAGTGTCAGCGCTTTCAGAATCGGCGCATTGGCAGGCAAAACAGGAGAAACCGTAATGTTATCTGCGTTTTGCCAGCTTAAGCGCTGGTTTTCTCGTGATGCCAATTCACCTTCCCAGCTGTTTACAAAATAAAAATGCAACAACACGGTTTTTGCAGGCGAGTCATGGGTTTCAGGGTAATCGAATCTGCGAACCAACCACTGTTGTGTAGACGTTGGCTTAATACCCAGCTCCTCTTCAAGCTCTCGAGTCAGAGCGTGTTCCGGAGTTTCTCCTGCCTCGATTTTACCGCCTGGAAACTCCCACCAACCTGCCCAGCCTTTGCCTTGTGGACGGCTGGCCAGTAAGAACTCGCTTTGTCCTGCATCGTTTTTTCGCTGCAAAACAGCAACAGCAACATGCGTGACATTACTCATCTAACTTGAGCTTCCCGGCGTAGTCTCTGGCAAACTGAGATGCCACACGTCCGCTACGCATGCCGCGCGTATGTGAGAAACTAAGTGCAGCCAGCTTTGCAGCCTCATCCCAAGGCACATGAAACGATTTGAGCCAACTTTCGGCAATGACCAAATACTCATCCTGATCAAACACATAGAATGACAGCCACATGCCAAACCTCTCAGCAAGTGCCACTTTTTCATCCATCGTCTCATTGGGGCGGATTTCGCCATCGGATTGTTTAAATGCCAAATTATCTGCCATCATTTCTGGCATCAAGTTTTTGCGGTTTGAAGTCGCGTACACCAACACGTTGTCTGAAGCATGTGCAATCGAACCATCCAGCACCACCTTCAATGCTTTGTAACCTGCATCATTGGCTTCGAAGGTTAAATCATCACAAAAAATAATAAATTTTTCCGGTCGGTCGCGTATCAAACTCACAATTTCAGCCAAGTGAATCAAATCGTGCTTTTCAACTTCTATCAAGCGCAAGCCCTGGTTTGAAAATTCGGTCAGCATCGCCTTAATCAGCGATGATTTTCCGGTGCCGCGCGCGCCTGTCAGCAATACATTGTTAGCTGGAAGCCTCTGCAGGAATTGCCGCGTGTTGCGCGCAATTTCGGCTTTTTGCACATCGACAAAATGGATATTTTTAAGCCGAATTTCATGTGGATGAGGGATAGCCTGCAATGTCCCCTTGTTGTGCAGCACAACCCATCGCCAAGCAGTGGCAGTCCAATCGACCGGGACAGGATAATTTGGCAACAACGTTTCCAGCCTCGAAATCAGACCTTCCGCGCGCGCAATCAAACCCTCCAGCTTTTCCATCAGGAACGATAATCTGCGTTAATTTTCACGTAATCGTAAGAAAAATCACAGGTCCAAATCGTGATGCTCTTGTTGCCGCGATTCAACACCACCCGCACGAGAATGTCTGATTCTTTCATGATTGCAGCACCCTGCTCTTCACGGTATGAAGCCGCCCTGCCGCCTTTTTCAGCTACCAGAATATCACCCAGATACAGCTGCAGGTTTTCTACATCCAAGTCATCAATGCCTGCGTAACCGATTGCCGCCAAAATGCGTCCGAGATTTGGGTCTGAAGCAAAAAAAGCCGTTTTAATCAGCGGTGAATGCGCAATCGCATAGGCTACTTTACGGCATTCAGCCTCATCCCTACCGCCTTCAACCGTCACCGTCATGAATTTGGTCGCGCCCTCGCCATCACGCACAATCGCCTGTGCCAACTCAATAGCAACTTCGGTTAACGCGTCGCGAATTGCTGTGAAATATTCACTATTTTCTGCAAGCTCCGTATTTCCTGCCTTTCCGCTCGCCATTAAAATCAGGCTATCATTGGTAGAAGTATCGCCATCCACCGTGATACAGTTAAATGATTTATTTACTGCATACTGAATGATGCTTTCCAGTGCGGATTGACTCACCGCTGCATCTGTCGCAATGTAGCCCAGCATAGTCGCCATGTTAGGGTGAATCATGCCAGAACCCTTGCTGATGCCGGTAATGGTAATAGTTTTGCCATCCAATTGAATCTGCCGCGACGTGCCTTTGGCAACAATATCCGTCGTCATAATCGCTTCGGCTGCGTTCAGCCAGTTGTCTTCTTTAAGATTCTCAATTGCGGCAGGTAAGCCTTCGATGATTTTATCAACTGGCAATGGCTCTAAAATCACGCCTGTGGAAAACGGCAGCACTTGATTACTATGGATATTCAATAACTTACCTAAAGCCTCGCAGCTTTGTTTAGCGCGACTCAGGCCGTCCTCACCTGTACCAGCATTGGCACAACCGGTATTCACCAGTAAAGCGCGAATACCATTTTTTGCAGCCAGATACTCTTTACAAAGCACGACAGGCGCAGCACAGAAACGGTTTTTAGTAAACACGCCCGCAACGGCCGTGCCTTCCGCCAGCGTCATCACCAGCACATCTTTACGGTCTGGTTTGCGCACAAAGGCTTTGGCAAAGCCTAATTTAACACCTCTGACAGGCAATAGGGACGCGGCCTCTGGGGCAAGCAATTTAACCGGCATACTTCAATTTCCTTTAACTCATTTTTCTTATTAAGCGCGACGCCAAATCGTGCCTTGTGCTGTATCTTCCAGTAAAATTCCAACCCCTGCCAAGTGACCTCTAATTCTGTCCGCCTCAGCAAAATCTCTTATTTTTCTGGCATGCAATCTTGCATCGATCAAACTCTCAATTTCTTCTGGAGTAATGCTGCCCAGCTGAGCGCCTGATTGTCGAAACTCGGTTGGATCTCTTTGTAACAGTCCTAGCACACCTCCAAGGTACTTAAGCATCCCAGCATAATATGGGTCACTTGTTTTATTTAGCTCATTAGCTATTTCAAATAAAACTGCAATTGCTTCCGCGGTATTAAAATCATCTTCCATTGCCGCTTTAAAACGGGCAGGATATGGATCGTTCCATGTATGTTGATAGATCATTGGCAAATCTCTAAAAGCCGTATAAAGCCTTGTTAGGGAAGATTTGGCATCATCCAAGTGTTTGTCTGAATAATTGAGCGGGCTGCGATAATGCGCTCGCAAGATAAAAAATCTTATAACTTCAGCGGCCTTCTGCTCATCACCGCGATATTCCTTTGTAAGCACCTTTAGTACTTCTCGAATCGTAAAAAAGTTACCGAGTGACTTGGACATCTTCTCATCATCGACCCGCACAAAACCGTTGTGCATCCAGTAATTAGCCATTTGGCAGCCATGCGCAGCCTCACTTTGTGCGATTTCATTCTCATGATGCGGAAACTGCAAATCCTGTCCGCCACCGTGAATATCAAAATGATTCCCCAAGTGTTTCTCGCTCATCACCGAGCATTCGATATGCCAGCCCGGGCGGCCTTTCCCCCATGGAGAATCCCAGCTTGGCTCACCGGGCTTTACCGCTTTCCAAAGCACAAAGTCCATCGGGTCTTTTTTGAATGTATCAACTTCCACCCTCTCGCCAGCGCGCAAATCTTCAAGACTTTTGCCAGAAAGTTTGCCATATTCTGCAAAACTGCGCACACTGTAAAATACATCGCCATTATCAGCCAAATAGGCATGGCCTTTGGCAATGAGCGCATTGATCATATCCAGCATGCCCTGAATATGCTGCGTGGCACGCGGTTCAATATCCGGCCGGATAATGCCGAGCTTGGCTGAATCTTCATCCATGGCATCAATAAAGCGCTGCGTCAGCACATCTATCGTCTCACCGTTCTCGTTGGCGCGTTTGATGATTTTGTCGTCGATATCGGTAATGTTACGGACATAAGTCACATCAAAACCTGAGGCGCGGAACCAGCGGGAAACCATATCAAATACCACCATCACGCGGGCATGGCCCAAGTGGCAGAAATCATACACCGTCATGCCGCATACATACATGCGGACTTTGCCTGCCTCAATTGGGTTAAATGGTTGCTTTTCGCGGCTGAGAGAGTTGTAAATTTTTAACATTTGTGAATTATAAAGTGTTAAACCACTGAAAATAGATAAAAAAATGAAATTTATCGCCTTAACACCGACATGGCTATTGGATGTTAGCTATGCAATTGATAGAATGCGATTTTTACTAACTCATTTGAGTATATCATAATGACAATTCGCAACGCTTTGCTAACATCGTCTCCATTACATTATTTGGCAAGACTCTATGCCGCAATTATAGTCGTATTATCATTTGTATCCTTAAGTGCTCTCGCCGATGAACTAAAAGACATTTCGCAGCTAGCAGCGCAGGGCCAGCAAGCTGCCGCACTGGAACGCATTAATACTTATTTGGCTGCAAACCCGCGCGATGCGCAGGCCATGTTTATGAAAGGCATTATTTTAGCGGAGAGCGGCAAACGTGACGAGGCCATTAAATCGTTTACAGACCTGACTGAAAAATATCCAAACCTGCCCGAGCCATACAACAACCTGGCCGTTCTGTATGCGGATGCTGGCCAATACGACAAAGCCAAAAAAGCATTAGAGACCGCCATTAAAACGCATCCGAGTTACGCTACTGCACATGAAAACCTAGGTGACATTTATGCACGCATGGCTTCTGAGGCTTACGACAAGGCCCTGCAACTTGATAGCGGCAACGCGCGTGCACAAAGCAAATTGTCGATGATTAAAGATTTGTTCGGCACCGGCAATAAAACAATTATAGCCGCAAAAGCAACTGACACTAGCAAATCAACCAAAACCGGTACAATGCCAATTCGTCCACCAGACAAAAAAGCTGAACCTGTAAAACCAGTTACCGATGCTGCTGCAAATGAAGAACAAAACATCACCGATGCTGTAAACAATTGGGCAAAAGCGTGGTCTAGCAAGGACTTAGATAAATATTTTGCCAGTTATGCAGATAGCTTTAAGCCAGCCAAAGGTGAAAGCCGCAAAGCTTGGGAACAAATGCGCCGTGATCGCATTAGCAGACCAGCAAGTATCAATGTTGAATTGGCAAATCAGACAATAACAATGGATGGGACTGACAGCGCGAAAGTGACTTTTAAGCAGACCTATCGTGCAAATGGCAAACCAATTCGTACGGATAAGACATTGATACTTAAGAAAACAAACGGCGCTTGGTTAATTGACCAAGAAATTGCATCGAATTAATTTTGCTGAAACACTTGAAGCAGGAATAAGTAAAATTGCAATGCAACTGATTCAAAAATTTAGATTCTTTAAAACTGCTTTTGTAGTAGCTTGTGTTGTTTTACCTTGGAATGCTACAGCCGTTAACCACGGCAGCTTGACAGACCAGTTGCTCAGCAATAAATTTGGCCGGAATCTTGTCGAAAGTCTGTTGGTAAAAAGCCTGCTGGAAATCACCGAAGGCCAAACCAAGCAAGCTTTTGAAACGGTCAATCAACTTATCCGTACAGCGCCGAACTTCAAACTTGCTTACCTTATTCGCGGCGACTTACTGACTGCACAAAGCCGTGCTTTGGAATCCTTTGGCGGCTCCAAAGTAGCCACTCCCGGCAGCGAGGAGATCAAAGGCTTAAGGGATGAAGCACGTACGCGTATTGAGTATTACCTATCACAAAAGAAAACCACACAGCGGCCCAACTTGCTGATTAAATTGAGTGATGAGCAGGAGCATTTAATTGTTGTAGACACTGCCAAATCGCGTCTTTTTTTGTACAAAAATATCGATGGTGCTTTGCAATATGCGGCGGATTATTATGTAACCGTCGGTAAAAATGGTGTCGGCAAACAAGTTCAGGGTGACAAGCGCACACCTCTGGGTGTTTATTTTGCAGGACAAAAACTAACACAACCCTTGGCTGACATGTATGGAGATGCAGCTTACCCACTTAATTATCCAAACGAACTGGATAAACATCAAAATAAAAATGGTTCAGGCATCTGGCTGCATGGCACGCCTACAGACACTTACAGCCGGCCGCCACGTGCCAGCGATGGTTGCATTGTGCTGAGCAACCCAGATTTAAAGGCATTGGCACCAATATTACAAACGGGCAAGACTCCTGTGATTGTCGCAAGCCGTCTTGAATGGCTTGAAAGCAATAAATCTACCGAAAAATTAGAAATGAAGGAGGCCGAGAAACAGTCTTTACAAAAGACCATAGAAGACTGGCGTAAAGAGTGGGCTGCACAAAACACTAATGACTACTTAAGCCATTACTCAAAGAATTTCTTTTATGACGATGGCGGCTTTGAAAAATGGGCTAATTACAAGCGTAGCATTCAAGCCGCCAAACCCAAAGTATCAATTCATATTGATAATATTAGTATGTTTGGCTACCCGGATACTGAACAACCCATCATCGTGGTTAATTTTGAACAGGATTTTAAAAGCCCGAATTTGCAAAATAAAATGCGCAAGCGCCAATATTGGGTAAACGAAAACAATCAATGGAAAATTATTTATGAAGGTGCTGGCTGATGCAACAGATTAAGCTTTATCTTTTTGGCTTATTACTAGCCTGTACAGCAAGTATCCATGCGGCTCCCAGCGTTGAATTTGAAACATCGCTAGGTAATTTTGTCGTTGAACTTTACCCAGAAAAAGCACCCAAAACAGTGGCTAATTTTTTACAGTATGTAAAAGATGGCTATTATGAAAATACCATTTTTCATCGTGTGATGAACAACTTTATGATTCAAGGCGGAGGCTTTGAGCGCGACTTAACCGAGAAAAACACGCGCGCACCAATTGTGAATGAATCCAACAATGGCCTGTTAAACGAGGCCGGCACAATCGCCATGGCCCGCACAGCAGATCCAGATTCTGCCACTTCGCAGTTTTTTGTGAATTTGGTTGATAACCAATTTTTAAACTTTGTCAGCCCCGATCCTGAGCAAATCGGTTATTGCGTATTTGGTAAAGTTACCAGCGGTTTCGAAGTCGTACAAAAAATTGGGCTTTCCCCTACTGCCACTATAGGCAGAAACGAAAATGTACCGGTTAGGCCTATTACAATTAAAAGCGTAAAACTGCTCGCCGAAGCTGCTAAGTAGTTTTGCTTTCATTTTACTTTATTTTTTAACATATTTTACTGAGGATTTAACGTGGTTAAACTGACTACCAATTTTGGCGACATCACCCTTGAACTTAACGCTGAAAAGGCCCCTATTACCGTGGCTAATTTTTTGCAATATGTAGTAAAGGGATTTTATGACGGGGTCATTTTTCATCGCGTGATTGATGGCTTTATGATTCAAGGCGGTGGATTTGACACCAACATGAAACAAAAGGCCACTGATGCCGAAATTAAAAATGAGGCAAATAACGGCCTAAGTAATGATGCTTATACCATTGCGATGGCACGTACATCCATTCCGGATTCTGCCAGCAGCCAGTTTTTTATCAACGTTGCTAACAATGATTTTCTTAATCACACGGCACCTACATCAAGTGGATGGGGTTACTGCGTATTCGGAAAAGTGGTTGAAGGCATGGATGTCGTGGACAAGATTAAAGGTGTAAAAACCACTAGTAAAGCCGGTCATCGTGATGTTCCAGTTGATCCTGTGATTATAGAAAAAGCGAGTTTAATTTAATTATACAAGCTCGGATTAGCTTATCTGCCCGCTGCATGAATCACTGCTTATTTATTTCCGATTTACATCTATGTGATTCACGCCCGCATATTACCAAAGCATTTATCGCATTTTTAGAAAAAACTGCTGTACACACCCAAGCACTTTATATCTTGGGTGATTTGTTTGAATACTGGGCTGGTGACGATGCCATTGCAAGCGGCATCCACAAGTCCATCATCGACGCACTTCATAATCTCACCAGGCAAGGCCTAAAGGTTTTTTTTATGCATGGCAACCGAGATTTTTTAATCGGTGAGGTTTTTGCAAAGGCCACAGGAGTTACCATTCTGCCCGACCCGAGCTTGGTCATGCTTTATGGAAAAACCATATTATTAAGTCATGGCGATTCACTTTGTACCGATGACGTTGCATACCAGCAGTTTCGTTCAGAAGTCCGAAGTCCTAGCTGGAAAAACCTGTTTTTAAACCAGCCATTAGCAACTCGGATCGCTTATATCGAACAGCTACGCGCCACAAGTGAACAAGAAAAATCTGTCAAATCGATGCAAATTATGGACGTAAATAAAGAGGCTGTAGATAATTTGTTACGCAAATATGGATACCCGCCTGTATTCATTCATGGACATACGCACCGCCCTGACAGGCACATTCACGAAGTTGAAGGAAAAGTATGTGAACGCTGGGTGCTGGGAGATTGGTATGAACAAGGCAGTTACCTTCGACTCACTGCCTCTGGCTGTTATTCTCAAACGCTATAGTCTAGAACATTTGCCAATTTTCAATGACAAAAAAAATATTAGTGTGTACTAACTATCGCGCAAATCCTAATAATCCCTCATGCGCGGCACGCGGAAGCAAAAAAATAATTTTAGAGTTAACACGACAGTTACAGAAAAAGAATATTTCTATTTCGGTTGAAGATTCACCATGCATGGGTTTTTGTAAAGTTGGACCCAATATACATTTAATCCCAGGAGGTGAGTTTTTTCACGAAGTTTCTGACAAAAAGTTTACTCAATTAATCGAAGCTACAAAAACATTTTTAAGAAAATAACTTGTTTTAAGAAGCGATATATCCAGGAATGCTGGCAACATCGACTTCATCAATTTGTGCGGACTCTAAGAATCTTTCAGCATAACGTAAATAAATTTTTTCACGAATAAATAAATCAAAAATATCCGGATCGATATGATTATCAAGCCGCATTTTTCCTAGAATATTCAGCGTTTCAGAAAGTGTTTTTGCTTTTTTGTAAGGCCTGTCTTTAGAAGTTAACGCCTCAAAAATATCAGCAATCCCCATCATGCGCGCTGGTATCGACATTTGATCACGCGTCAAACCTTTTGGGTACCCTTTGCCATCCATTCGCTCATGATGCCCTCCTGCATACTCAGGTACACGTTGCAAGTCTTTAGGGTAAGTGAGCGCATCCAGCATGCTAATGGTAACCACAATATGATTGTTAATCACCATACGCTCTTCTGGCGTTAAGGTGCCACGCTCTATCATGAGGTTATATATCTCGTTTTCACTCAAAAATTTAGCGGTATGGCCTGAATCATTCAAATATTCGTAATTTGCAATATCTTTAATCCGCTGCAAATCTTCTGATTGCATTGATTCGCCACCGATATTCATCTTGCGTATAAAGTTTTTATCTTCCTCGAGTTTTCTTTTAATCACGTTAATTTCATGCTCAAGTTGCAGCGGATTTACAACTTTTCCATCTCTAGAGGAGGCCAGCGCTTTACGCAAGCATGCATTTTCGCGCTGGGTTTTAAGTAACTCAAACCGTTCGTCAATCAAATGAATCCGGTCAAAAATAGTTTCCAGCTTGGTCGCTTTATCCATGACATATTCTGGCGTCGTAACTTTTCCACAATCATGCAGCCAAGCCGCTATCTTGAGCTCATAGAGCTCCTTTTCGGTCATGGTAAAGCTTTTTAGCGGGCCTACATCTGTTTTAACCGCTGCATCTGCCAGCATCATAGTCAATTCCGGAACGCGCTGGCAATGGCCACCCGTGTATGGGGATTTCTCATCAATTGCGTCCGCAATCAGTTTGATAAATGACTCGAATAAATTTTTAAGGCCATCGATTAAATTGTGGTTGGTGAGTGCCACTGCAGCTTGTGACGCAAGCGACTCTACTAAACGTTGATGTGATTCAGAAAAAGCAATAATTTGATTAGTCTGCGGATCAATTGCATTAATTAATTGTAAAACGCCGATAATTTCATTTTCATGATTTTTCATCGGCACAGTTAAGAATGATTTTGAACGGTATCCCGTCTTCTCATCAAATTTTCGCGTGCCGGAGAAATCAAATCCTTCGGTTAAATAAGCATCTGCGATATTAACCGTTTTAGCATTCACCACGCTGTAAGCTGCAACCATATTATTATTTGGCTTGCCGTCTTCAAGATAAATAGGTAGTGGAGGAAATGGAACATCCTTACCCGTAGTACCGCCCATCGCAATATCAAGGCTAAGTGTACGCATAATCTCAAACTTGAGCTTTGCGTCCTCAGTCACCGTATATAATGTACCACCATCGGCGTTGGTAAGCTCTTTCGCACCCAATAAGATGATTTCAAGCAGGCGCTTATTGTCACGCTCTGCTGAAAGCGCCACGCCTATCGAATTGAGGCGATCGAGCTGATTGAGCATATCTACAGTTCGCATAGAAATTTAAACTGAAGAATACAATTAAAAGATATCAAAAATACTGGTCATCACATTCCAGGCTACGCTAGATAGAATTCCATTTTCACACCAACCAAGTCAATCACATCATGGTCATTTAACTCATAAGCCTGCATACCAATATTTTGGCCGTTCACTATTAGGGGTTTTTCACCCTCTACATGTGCAATAAAATAGCCGTGCGGTCGCTTGGTGATCACAGCCACCTGCACACCAGGCTGGCCTAGTGTTGTAAGTGCTTTATTCAATGAAAGATCGCGGCCAGAATTGGCTCCATTCAATACCTGCAAATGACCAGTCTTCTGCTCCTTTGCAGACGTTTCAATGAAAATCTGCTGTGCGGGCGCTGATGTAGGTATGGATGTAGTTGGTGCACCGCCTGCCTCATTAAAGACTTGTTCAGCCTCGGCACCCACTTCCGGCGCAGGAACAATCAGCTTTTTAGGTCGCACGATAACAGTATTTTCGAAACCATTGTGATGCGCTGGCGTTTTTTCCTGCGTTTTGTTTTCATATTTGAGCTGATACTTACCAAACTCAATAACATCACCATGATAAAGCACATGTTTTTTTATCAATTTATTATTTACCAAGGTGCCATTGGTACTATCCAGATCCTCTAAAAATGAATCATTACCTATAGTCGTAATCGCTGCATGGTCGCCGCTCACTGCTAAATTATCAATACGAATATCATTTGATGGGCGACGCCCAATAGTAATACGCTCTTTGTCTAATGCAAACTCACCTAACGGGTTGCCATCCAACGAAAAATGTAACTTTGCCATAATCACCCTTGTCATATTTCTTAGTTTATCGTTTTTTTACCACCATTAAAAACTGTACTATTTGGCGATTTTAGCGCCTCCAAATAAATTTTTAATCCAGCTTCTTTCTGCCGTAAACGTCTTTTTTATTGTTGCTATCACTACCGAAATATTATCTGTGCCGCCGTTTTCATTTGCAGATTGTATAAGTTTGTTAGCGGCATGTACGATATTACCATCAGCTTCAACTAGTATTTCACCTATTTCCGCATCGTCAATTAAATCTGACAATCCATCAGAACATAACAAATAAACGTCATCAACTTCAACATCAAGCTCTTGCAGTTCCAGCTCTACCACAGGGTCTATACCGAGCGCACGCGTCACCAAGTTTCTATTATTAGACAATTTCGCTTGTTCTTGAGTAATGACCCCTGCATTAATTTGCTCCTGCACCAGCGAATGGTCCTCTGTAAGTTGCACTAAATTTTTAGCACGCAGGCGATACATGCGCGAATCACCGATATGTCCCACCACCAATTTATTATCGGTAAAAATTCCGACAACCAATGTCGTGCCCATGCCAGCGCATTGCAGTTGATTTTGCGAAATTTGATAAATTGCTGCATTGGTTTTTTCAACGGCATCTATCAGCATCTGCGATTCTGGCAATAAATTTGGCGCAGATTTATTCAAACGCGTTTTATTCTGCAAGGATTCAGTAATTTCGGCTGCTATCATCAGCACCGCGATCTCGCTTGCCACTTCGCCGGCTTTGTAGCCGCCCATACCATCGGCCAATACCAACAGTCCAATCGACAAATCACTCGCAACCGCATCTTCATTGTGGTCACGAAGCCTACCCACATCCGTCAGCCGAACCACCTCTATAGCATCTGATACGTTCAAAGTTCTAAGCCCCCAAATGTATGAGCAGTTACTAACATTGTTTAATGTCTTGCATGCTTATTGTCGTCTAAACTCCTGCGGCCTTGCATTCGCAGCCACTTTATCCAATACTCCGTTAATATATTTATGCCCATCAACACCACCATAAAGTTTAGCTAACTCAACACCTTCGTTGATGGCAACACGGTATGGAATGCTCATGTCATACATGAGCTCAAATGAAGAAATGCGCAATATCGCATGCTCTACAGGGCTTAATTCTTCAAGTTTTCTATCGATAAACGTTGAGATTTTCTGATCAAGCTCATCTATTTTGCTAGTTACTCCTTCGAGCAAACTTTTAAAATATGCCTCATCAGCTTTTATATATTCTGGATCGTCTTGCGCATCCAGAATAATTTGTTTTATCTCCCCGTCATTTATCATGCCACGATATACAGCCTTTAATACCAGCTCGCGTGACTTACGACGATTTTGACTAATTTTTGGCTTTTTAACCGCGCCTATTTCAGCCTTGCTCACACTCATAGCGCACCCACCAAATTAGCCATTTCTATCGCCACTTGTGCAGCCTCTGTGCCTTTTACCAGCATACGAGCCAATGCTTGATCGTCATCTTCAGTAGTTAAAACCGCATTAGCGACTGGCACTCCTGTATTGAGTTGGACTTCTGAAATTCCGCGTGCGGATTCGTTTGCAACCACCTCAAAATGATAGGTTTCACCGCGAATAATTGCTCCTAGAGCAATAAGCGCATCGTATTCCTCACTCAACGCCATATGCTGCAGAATAAGCGGAGTTTCAAGAGCTCCAGGTACAGTAGCAATGCGGATATGTTCCGGCTTTACACCCAGTTTCAATAATTCTGCATAACAAGCTTCCAGCAGGCCTTCGCCAATATTGCTATTAAAACGCGATTGCACAATACCGATTTTTTTGCCTGAACCATCTAAGTTAATGTTTATTTTATTCAATTGATTCTCTATAAAGTGCTAAAAACTGCTATTTTACCTGATAAGCGTGAATGCAAATTGCAGTTTTACTAAACCCCACTAAATAACACCCAAGCTTTTTGTATGGTCATCCAGACCCCATAGCTGATTGGAATCAGCACGGCAGCCCAAGCCAATTTAACTAAAACCGGATGCTGTTCTGCCCCGCTATCTGAAGCGACGCTCGCAGCCGCATTCTGCAGGGATTTTTCATGACTGATTTTATGCACCTCGGCAAGTTCTGCGTCCGTCATAAAGTACTTATCGGCAACAGGTTTCACCAGCATATTGGCAACAAAGCCCACGACCAGCAAACCTGCCAGTACGACAAAAATCGGCGCATAAATTTGGTCAAATGGAATGCCTTTTTCAAGCCTGGTGTCATGCATGTAATTCACCACCACCGGCCCTAAAATACCTGCAGTTGACCATGCAGTAAGCAAGCGCCCATGAATCGCGCCTACAAACTGCGTGCCGAACATATCGGCCAAATAGGCCGGAATCGTAGCGAAACCGCCACCATACATTGAGGCTATCACGGCGAAGCAGGCCACGAACAAAGCGAGCGATTTAAACCCAGCCACATAAGTTGCTGTGCAATACATGAGAGCACCAAGGATAAAGAAAATATAGTAGGTGCGTTTACGGCCTAATTTATCTGACGACGTCGCCCATGCAAAACGCCCGAAAATATTAAATAAGGAAATAAGTCCGACAAACCCTGCTCCCACCGCTGCAGCGGCTGCTGTCATGGCATCATCTTTTTTAATCTCAGAAAAGTCTATGTCCGGCTGACCTATCAAGGCGCCGCCGAAGGTCTCTTGTAGCATCGGTGCTGCAGCGCCAATGATGCCAATCCCCGCAGAAACATTCATGCACAGCACAAGCCAAAGCAACCAAAATTGTGGTGTTTTATGCGCATTTTTTAAATGTACATGACGCGTCGCAATCATGGTGTTTTTTGCAGTATCTGGTGGAGTCCAATTGGCTGGCTTCCATCCCACAGGAGGGACACGATAGCCCAATGCGCCGCATAACATAAACACGGCATAGATTACAGCCAATGCGATAAAAGTTTGCCAAACGCCCACGCTGGTAGGCGTAGCAAAGTAGGACATTAACTTTGTCGCCAGGGGTGAGCCAATCATTGCACCACCACCAAAACCCATAATTGCCATACCTGTCGCCATGCCGCGATGATCCGGAAACCATTTAATAAGTGTGGATACCGGCGAGATATACCCCAAACCCAATCCAATGCCGCCTATCACGCCGCTTCCTAACCACATCATCCACAACTGGTGGGTATAAACGCCGTATGCAGAAATCAGCAAGCCTCCGCACCAGCAAAGCATAGAAACCAAGCCTGCTTTACGCGGCCCCTCGCGCTCCAGCCAGCCACCCCAAAGTGCCGCTGAGCAACCCAACAACACAAAAAACAAGGTATACATCCAGCCCAAATCAAATTGCGTCCAGTTGCAGTCAGTCGCAAACAAGGCTTTTGCCGTACCAGATAATTTTTCACCAAACGTGGTTGCACCTGCTGCGCAGGCCGCCAGCGGCTTGCCATCCTCTCCCATCAGGGCGTTGCCAAGCGGCTTCCAGAACACGCTAAAACCATATGCCATGCCAATCGACAAGTGCACAGCCAGTGCGGCAGGTGGCACTAGCCAGCGATTAAAATTTGGCTGTGCAGTAATGTATTCTTTGGATAAAAAACCTGCCATGCTACCCCCTGAAATTAGTGTTATATCATTGTTATTCGAACAAGCTACATAGTGTTACAAAATACCCAAAATGGCAATTGCGCCTCAAATTTTATCTAAAAAAAATTGTTTGAAATTTGTCATGAATATGTCATATTAAAGTCACAAAATGACATCGCTACTTAATCGAGACAAAAAATGCCAGCGAATATTTTAGTGATTGAAGATGAACCTGCGATACAAGAGCTGCTAGCCTTAAACATCACGCAGGCAGGCCATAATGCCATACGTGCGCTTAGCGTAGAACATGCGCAGGAGTTATTACGCAACACATTACCCGACTTGATTTTGCTTGATTGGATGTTACCCGGCATGAGCGGTATTGAATATGCGCGGCGCCTGAAATCTGACCAGCTCACAAAGTCTATCCCGATTATCATGCTGACCGCACGCGGTGACGAATATGACAAGGTACGCGGTTTGGAAGTTGGTGCTGACGATTACGTGACCAAGCCTTTCAGTCCTCGTGAATTGAATGCGCGCATTAAGGCAGTGTTACGCCGTCGCGCGCCGCAGATGACCGATGACCCGATTGAAATACAAGGCCTTTTGTTAGATCCGACCACGCATCGTGTAACAGGCAATAATATCAACATCGATTTAGGCCCAACGGAATTCAGACTGCTGCATTACTTCATGAGCAATGCCGAGCGTGTACATACACGCAGCCAGCTGCTGGATAAAGTATGGGGTGATCGTGTGTTTGTAGAAGACCGTACGGTG
Organism: uncultured beta proteobacterium; assembly: GCA_963701715.1. Classification (GTDB taxonomy): domain Bacteria; phylum Pseudomonadota; class Gammaproteobacteria; order Burkholderiales; family Methylophilaceae; genus Methylotenera_A. The sequence continues at coordinate 359,078 of CAVPAX010000005.1, read as the reverse complement.
GATGTGCATATTCGCCGCTTACGCAATGCACTTGCAGTGTCCGGCCATCAGGATTTAATACAGACAGTGCGCGGATCGGGTTATCGGCTCTCTGCAGTCAAGGAAAGTTAGTTCAAGCCACACAAAACCTCGCTATAATTAGGCATCATTTAATTTAAAAGCCTAATTTGTGATAGATATCCGCGTAAAAGCTGGTTTATTCGTTTGCGCCTTAAGTGCAATCTGCCTATTTTTATGGCTAATAAGCAGCATAACTGTTGCATTAGTCGTATTATCAACAGGCCTGCTCATTTACCTTAGTAGCCATATTGCCTGGCTGCACAAATTACATCTCTGGTTTAAAAACCCTGTTTTGAAAGAAATCCCGGAAGGTTCAGGCGTATGGGAAGATGTATTCAGCGCGCTATTGCAATATGAGCGTAATAATATAGAAAACCAAACCCAATTAAGTTCTGCGCTGGAGCGCTTTAACCTCACCGCCAATGCCATTCCGGATGGTTTGGTAATACTCAGCCCAAGCAACGAGATAGAATGGTGCACGTCGCACGCCGAAAATCAACTCGGCCTGAATTTAGCCACAGATAAAAACCTGCCTATAGTTAATTTAATCAGGGACAGCAATTTTATTGCCTACCTATACAACGAAGAGTTTGAAGAGCCTTTTAAACTCAAGTCCTGGCGTAACCCTGAGGTGATTTTCGAAATTCAGCTGATTCCATTTGCATCCAAACAAAAACTGCTGATTTGCAGCGATATGACACAGCTCGAAAAAGTGGATATTATGCGCCGCGATTTTATTGCCAATGTCTCGCACGAGCTGCGTACGCCGCTCACCGTAGTAGGCGGCTTTCTGGAAACACTGAGCGACATGGCTGGCGCAGTGCCGGAAAACCTGAAAAATTATTTCAGCATGATGCAAGAACAGACCGGCCGCATGCGGCGCATCATCGAAGATCTGCTCACGCTTTCTACAATAGAAAGCAACACGGAAAATCCTAACGACGATGAAATTGATATGGGTGTTTTGTTAAAAAGCATACAAAACGATGCGATTGGTTTAAGCCAAAGCCTTGGCAAAGCTAAATACAATATACACCTGGATGCCGACCCTACGCTTAACGTCATCGGTTCACAGGAAGAACTGCAAAGCGCCTTCAGCAACCTGGTGAGCAATGCCATTCGTTATACGCCCAAAGGTGGCGATATTTTTATCAACTGGGCTATGCAAAATGGACAGCCCGTGTTTTCTGTACGCGATACCGGCATCGGCATTGAGCAGCAGCATATCGACAGGCTGACCGAGCGCTTTTACCGCGTTGATCGCAGCCGAAGCCGCGAAACCGGTGGTACAGGATTGGGGCTTTCTATCGTTAAACACATATTAATCCGCCATCAGGCCAAGCTGGAAATCACCAGTGAGTTTGGCGTAGGCAGCACGTTCAGCGTCGTGTTCCCCAAATCTCGCATCGTGCATAAAAAAGTGACCATGCAAGCATGAGATTGGGGTTGTTGCTAATGGCCTGCAGCCTGGTTACCGCATGTGCTGCCAATTCACCTTTTGAAAACAAGCCCATTCCCGAACGTGGCGACAGAAGCTCGGCCAACCAATTAGCCAAAAATGATTTCGACCGCATGGCCGATGTTGAACTGGAAGAAAACACGCAAAGCCTGCGCACGCTGATGCTGAAGTTGTATAAACGAAACCCACGCGAGCTAGCCAAAAGCACCCCCGACCCTGCTGAAAAAATGGTGGATTGGGTATTCAATGGTGAATCACAGCATCATTTTCAATTTAAGGAAATCGACAACAAACAAGGTACTGATGCCATTTTTCTGGCGTTCGATGCCAATTATCAAGGCGACCGCGTACTGCCTTTTATTGTCGGCGTGCACACCATGCTGCTGAAAGCACATGGCAACAAAACCGATTTTTATTTAACCGACACTATCGACCCGCAAAGCGTCTATAACGTCGCACGCAATATCGAAATCGCTGCATGGAAGCTCTCTACAGCGCGCGATGCCAATGGAAATTTGTATCTGCTTACCAACGAGATTAGCGACAAAGACCGCAATTTAAGCTTTGAACGCGAATTCGGCAAAATGATAGGCCGCACCGATTTGTACGCCATTGCGTTGGCGGAAAAATCACAACGCATGATTTCGCGCGTGATGCAAAGCCTAGCCACCGCAGTATTTTTACCGTTTTAATTAAACCAGCCCTTTTTCATTGTAAAAATAGATGCCCTGGAAGGCAATATCCATGCGGCTTCCAGAGCATCAATTCTTGCCGCATTCATCTGGTTTTGACTTTAAATTCCCCTTGCCACTAGACCGGAAGATAAAGCGGCAAAGGGTGTCATTTGCTTATCCAAAGGAAAATAACTCGCAAGTCGCGCGAGAGCGACTATTTGCCTTACTTTACAAAAGTTATAGGCGAGCAAAGGCCTGGTGAGAGTAAACGCTTCATGCGTACCTCACCGTTAAAATTTCTAACGGATTAAGTAATCACTATCACTTGCGGCTGTTGGTTTTTAAGAGTTTCCACAGAGCTATTACCACAATAAAAAGTTTTACTATTGCGGTCATAAGACTGAGTAACGTAAGAATTACGTCCACTTAAAATTCCTAAATATAAAATTGAAACTAGCACTACAGCTTGCACCTCCTAAACGCGTAATAAATAGGCAAAAAAAAACCGCTCATTGAGCGGTTTTTCATTTAGTGTGGACGCAATTGTCCCCACATATAAATGCTAACACAAGTTATCTATTTATTGTTACAAAATACTATCTACCCCAACGCCACTTCTACCAAATTATCAGAGAAAGTAGTCGAATGCCCCATATCTCCAAACTCCGCTGCGCTGATGCAATTGACCGTGCCTTTGTTGAGCTGCCGCCAATAACCGAGCGTGGCGACCACAATACCCGGGTTCACGTCTTTGGTGATGCGCGCATCGCCTTCAAACGCTCCACGGTCGTTAAACACTTTCACTTTCGCGCCTTCTTTAATACCGCGCGTGGTAGCATCCAGCGGGTTAATCAGTACAAATTGCTCGCCCTGCCCTTTGATTTTCTCGGCCATGTTGGCATAGCAGGAGTTTAAAAAGCCATGACTTTTTGGCGAGATAATATTGAGCGGATATTTTTTAGCCAACGCGGGATTGCTCTCGGCGCTTTCCCGATTCGCCACGTAATCCGGCAGCGAATCCAAATCTTCACCCGGTTGAAAGCCTTCATACATTTGGCGGAACGGTCCAGCCACAAAGTTTTTCGCGCCTTCTACCAAAAACATACATTTGCCAGTTGGCGTCGGAAAATTGCCGTTTTTATGCGGCACGCGGTCATCTTTCGTACCCACTTTCAGCTTGGCAAAGCCGTGCTCACGCATATAGGCGAGGCTGTAGCCTTGAGCTGCGGGCGCATCCCAAGCGACGTAGTTTTCTAAGCACTCAGAATCACTCCACTTGAAATTGTCTTCTTGAAAGCCTAATTTTTTAGCAAGGCGGCGGAAGATTTCGTTGTTCGGAATCGCTTCGCCCGGCGGGTCGATACATTTGGCGTTGTAGGTGAGGTATAAATGCCCCCAGCTTAAAATCATGTCTTCCATCTCCGCGCCCATGGCGGCTGGCAGCACAATGTCGGCATACGCAGCGGTGTCGGAAATAAAGTGGTCTGCGACGATAGTGAATAAATCTTCGCGCTGCAAACCTTTGATAATTTTGTCAGTTTCCGGCGATTGCGTGACCGGGTTGGTGTTCCAGACCATTAATGATTTAATCGGCGTTTTCAGTTTGATTTCGCCCGTCAGCACGCGCCCCAATTGCAGAATATTGGCGACTTGTGTGCCTTCTGGAATCAAATCCGGGCGGCAAATCACGTCAAATTTATAGGGATGCTCCCACACCGGGAACTGCAAAATTCCGCCGCCCACATGGCGCCAAGCGCCTATCAGCGCGGGCAAGCAAGTAACCGCACGGATGGCTTGACTGCCGCCGTAGCTGCGTTCCAGCGCCACTCCGATGCGAATGGCCGCAGGCGATGTGGTGGCATATTCACGTGCGAGTTTACGAATATCCGCCGCAGGAATGCCGGTGATTTTCTCCGCCCATTCCGGCGTGCGCGTTTTGGCGCGTTCCGCCAGCTCCTTAAAGCCCACGGTGTAGTTGTCGATGTAATCCTGGTCTTGCAAGCCTTCGCTAATAATCACATTCATCATCGCCATCGCCAGCGCGCCATCGGTGCCGGGCTTGGGCGCAATGTGCCAATCAGCCTCTTTGGCGGTTTTAGAGGCGTAAGAATCAATCACCACGACTTTCGCGCCTTTCTTTTGCGCGTCGTGGATAATGTGCCAGTGGTGCAAATTGGTCGAAACCGAATTCGATGCCCAAACAATAATATATTTGGAATGAATAAAACTCTCCGGATCTACACCGGCAGTCGGGCCCACAGTCAATAACCATGCGGTACACGAGCCTTCTCCGCAGAATGTGCGCTCGGTCACCGTCGCGCCTAAACGCGCAAAAAACGCGTCGCCGCCATTTAAGCCGTGCACCAAACCTTGGTTGCCTAAATAACTGGCCGGCATAATGGCTTGTGAGCCATCCGTTTTAATAATCGCCTGCCATTTGCTGACTATCGTATCCAGCGCTTCATCCCACGTGATGCGCGTAAATTGCTTGCTGCCTTTTGGCCCGGTGCGCTTCATCGGGTAGAGCAACCGGTCTGGGTGATAATGGCGTTTTTCGTAATCTTTGAGTTTGACGCACAAGCCGCCGCGCGTCATCGGATGCTCGGTGTTGCCAGTGACGCTTAATAATTTGCCTTCTTTCACATGAAACACCATCGAACAAGTATCGGGGCAATCGTGCGGGCAGCCGCCATGGTGGGTGGTGATGCTTGGGTCAACAGGCTTGTTCATTCAGCATTCTCCTCAGTAGATTTTTTAATTAATTATTTTTCAAACTTTACTATATACCTGCTTGTATAGTCACGCAATTTTTTTGCACGATTTTTTAGTTATGCCAAAACGCGTTTAGAATAGCACTATGCAACTACTTAACCAGCTTACACCCGCGCAATTTTTGGCCGAATATTGGCAGAAAAAACCACTCTTAATTCGCGGTGCGATGCCTGATTTTAAAGGCCTGCTCAACCCCAATGAACTTGCGGGGTTGGCTTGTGAAGATGACGTGCAGGCCCGAATCATTCAGCAAAAAAAAGGGAGATGGAGCGTACGGAACGGACCGTTTGATGAGGCTGACTTTACTCAACTGCCCGAAAGAGACTGGACGCTGTTAGTACAAAGCGTGAATCATCACCTGCCGGAAGCTGCGGATTTGATATCCGAATTTAACTTTATCCCGCATGCAAGGCTGGACGACCTGATGGTGAGCTACGCTCCGGACGGCGGCGGCGTTGGCCCGCACACCGATAGCTACGATGTATTTTTGCTACAAGGCAGCGGCAAGCGAAATTGGAAAATCAGCGCACAGGTCGATTTAAGTTTGCTCGAAAATGCGCCGCTGAAAATTTTAAAGCACTTTGAAACCGAACAGGAGTGGGTACTGGAAGCGGGCGATATGCTCTACCTGCCGCCGCAAATTGCGCACTGGGGTATCGCAGCAGGTGACGATTGCATGACTTACTCAATCGGGTTTCGCGCACCGAAAACGCAGGAGTTGATGCATGAGTTTTTAAATTACCTGCAAGATAATGTCCAAGCGGAAGGCTTATACACAGACCCAGATTTAATCCTGCAAAAACACCCGGCAGAAATCAGTGAACAAATGATTAATAAAGTAAGTGAGATGTTGCAAAAAATCACTTGGGATAAGCATAGTGTGGCAGATTTTCTAGGTAAATATCTGACAGAACCCAAGCTGGATATTGTTTTTGAGCCAAACCGCAAAATATCAAGAAATGAATTCATCAGACAAATTGCCCACAAATCTATATGGCTTGGTTTGAAATCTCAGCTACTATTTACACGCGACAACTTTTACTTGAATGGCGAAAAATTGACCGTACCTGCGGATATGATTAACTGTATGAAAGATTTAGCAGACAAACGCTATTTAAAAACATATGCCCTGCAAGCCAATATCTATGCGACTCTTGGTGATGTGCTTTTTGAGAGCTATTTAGCCGGGTTTATTTACCTTGAAAGTGAATGACTATGAGCGCAACTGAACTGGTAGCCGACACGATTATTTTCGGCGAACGTAATTACGAAGCAGCACTGGATTTGATCATTGCTGAGGCTTCTGATGATTTACTTATTTTTGACCAGGACTTCTTAAAGGGTGGGTATGCCAGCCAAAATCGCGTGGAGCTTATTCATAATTTTTTAAATAGTAATCCACTGAACAAGCTTACGATCATTTTGCAAAGCACGCAGCATTTTATTAATCATTGCCCAAAACTATTTGAAATGCTTAGACTTTATGGCCACAAAATGACCGTATACGAAACCAATGATGCGGCAAAAGTCGCCAAAGATTGTTTTGTTATTGCCGACAAAAAGCATTATCTGCGGCGTTTTCACATTGACCAGGCGCGCTTTAAGTTTGCGTTTAATGATGAAGAGATGGCAGCTAATTTGTTGATGCGTTTTGATGAGCTGCTTGAAGAAACTGCCAATATAGTTTCTGTTACCCAGCTAGGCTTATAAGTCAGGAATTTCTGCCATGAAATTTTTAGCATTGATTTTGTGTTTGTTTGGTTTTTCTGCTTTTGCAGAAACCGAATTCAAAATCATTACCTTGCAACATCGGTTTGCGAATGATTTATTGCCCATTGTTTCTCCGATGGTAGGCGAAAACGGCACGGCAACAGGCATGGATAATCAGCTGATCTTACGCACCTCGCCAGAACGTATGCGCGAAATAGAAGCCACTGTGGAAAAACTAGATGCAGCCAAAGTGAATCGCAAAATCACCGTAAACAACAGTAGCAACATACAAACCCAGCAAGAACGTACCGAAGCCAGCGGCAACGTTAAAGTGGGCAAAGTGACCGTGGAAAACGATAGACATGCGAAACCTAACAGCGGCAATGTGGATTTTGAACGCAATAGCAGGAATACGCAGCAAAGCAGCAGTCAATTTATTAATGTTCTCGACGGTGAGCGTGCGTTTATTCGCGTTGGTCAGATTATCCCTTTTACACAAGAATGGGTAACCATCACACGGCGCTATGTGCACATTGAGCGCACCACCGACTGGCAGGAAATAAGTACAGGGTTTGCGGTACGTCCACACACAGTCGGCAATCAGGTAGAGCTCGAAATCACACCACGCATTGCCAGACGCAATCATCAAGGCTTTATCGACTTTGAAGACCTAACAACTGTTATTCGCACGACATTAGGAAATTGGGTAGATATTGGCGGCACAATGCAACAAAATGACGAAGTGAGCCGGAAAATTCTAGGCATACAAAATACATCCAGCCAGCAAAAATCCAGTCTAATTATAAAAGTAGACTAAAAAACATGAGCTTTCACATCTAAATTGTTGCAAATCAACGACTTTTTGAGTTAAAAATCGTCATTAATCCAAAAAATACTGGAATTTTTTATAATTGCTGGTAAAATTCATGCCACTCGGTTGGGCTAAAGGTGGTCCGCCGTAACTGGTTTAACTTTAGTTCATATCGTAAGGGATACAAAAAATGACACGTTCTGCTCTATTAGCTGCATTATTAGCACTTGCTTTAACTGCTTGTGGCGAAAAACCTGCTGAAGCTCCTGCTGAAGCTGCTCCTGCTGCTGAAGCTCCTGCTGAAGCTCCTGCTGCTGAAGCTCCTGCTGCTGAAGCTCCTGCTGCTGAAGCTCCTGCTGCTGAAGCTGCTCCTGCTGCTGAAGCTGCACCTGCTGCTGAAGCTGCTCCTGCTGAAGCTGCTAAGTAATTAGTCTTTAGCAACAAGCATAAAAAGCCGACTAAATGTCGGCTTTTTTGTTATGTGGATCATGGATTAGATTTAATTTGCATATACATGCCTTTAACTAATCAAAGCCACGCCAGGCAAACCCTTCCGCCTGATCCGCAATGCCAATCCAATCCATTTCACAATTAAGTGCCTGACTTAATGCTTTCCTCGCTAACGTTTGCGTATTATTTTTTGCGCTTAAATGTGCAGCAATAATATGTCTAAGCTTATTATTATCAAGTTTGGTTAACAGTGTAGCCGCACTTTCGTTATCTAAATGCCCGAGTCTGCTGCCCACCCGTTTTTTTAACGGCCAGGCATATGGGCCATTTTCAAGCATTTGCAAGTCATGGTTACATTCCAGCACCAAGGCATCGCAAAGAGTTAACACCTGTTCTATATATGAAGTCGAAGAGCCTGCATCAGTTAAAACACCTAATTTGTGATTGCCGTCTGTAAAAGTGAACTGCGTTGGTTCGCGCGCATCGTGCGGCACAGGGTATGGCGTGATCTCGAGTTGCTCTATATGAAATTTTGTGTGGCTATCAATCACATTGAGAGAGATGTGAACATCTTCTGGCAAAAAAGGCTCTGTTGTTTTGACTGGCAGATAACGCTCGCACATTTTTAATGTTCCATGCGACAGCCAAATTGGAACGGCATATTTTGCCGCAAACCTAAACGCGCCTTTCGCATGATCGTCATGCTCATGCGTAATTAAAATACCTGTAATGTCTTGCGGCTCTAGATCCAGCTTTTGCAAGCGCTTGACAACCTCACTTACAGCAAAGCCACAATCAAGTAATAAACGTGTTGAAGCCTTCTCTATCACCATGCAGTTGCCAGCACTGCCACTGCCTAGCGACGCAAAACGCATGAAGACTATTTATTTCAACTGGTCGTACAGCAGAGCAATAATACGGTTAGCAGTCGTACTGCGATTGCGCTTATCATCACTATCCACGACATTCACACGCGTACCGCCATTTTCAGTCTCTACCACTTTAATGCGATATTGTTTGGATGGATCAGTTTTACCGTCATCACCTTTCCAAAATTGCAGCTTATCAACAATCGTTTTTTCTTCTTTTGGTTTGGATTTATTTTCCACTTCTTCGTCATCGCCCCAGAATTTTAGCGTATCAAGCAGGCCTTTCTTCTTCTTAGGTCCATCATCAATATCCACATCGGCGTATCGCACATAAAACAAACCATTCGAACGATCTTTATCTTCCGTCACAAACCCGATTCTATCAAGTGCCAAGCCGACACGGCGCCAACCGCGATCAAATGGATCGTTTAAATTTAAAGTGACGCTGCTGTCTGCTTCTTTCACTACCTCTGCACGCTTTTCAGATACTGGATTGGCGACAATTTCTTGAGCGCGCTTCTCTTCCACACCTAATTTCACCATCAGCCGGCGCAACAGTTCTGCATCTAAATCAGCGTCGTTTTCTTCCGCTTTTGTAAGCGGTTTTGAAGAGTCCAAGCGATATCCTGTGTCTATTTCGCCCAATTGCGTCTTAACAACATTTTTTCCATCATCCGGCGCACCACTTACCGTGCGATGTGTCATATAAATTTCGGTTGAACCTTCCTTTTCACCGCGCTCCAGACGCGTACGGAACTTACGTCGATCAGCCAGACCTGAGAGCTTGTCCATCCATTCATCAAACTTTTCTCCCATATTTTTCTTTTCCTCTTTGGCCTTAATGGCATCCGCTTCAACCCATTCGGTTTCCATTACACCTGTTTCCGCATTTTCCACTCGTACCGCAAAACCCTGGTCTATCCAGAACTCACGCACCACAGGCCAAATTTTCTCTGCTGGCGCATTTACCACCAACCATCTTTGTGCGCCCGCTTTCTCCATGCGCACGCTATCAGATGTGGGCAACACTTTTTCCACACCAGCTTCCTGACCATCCTGGGCTTGGTTGTAGGTGTTATAAGTAGTACTGCCACCCGGCACACTATATGCATCGCTAGAATTCACTGAGGTTAAATCAGGTGGCACTTCAAGCGGACGTGAGCGTCCAGCGCCTTTATAATCAGACGATGTATCGATAAACGGAATGGAATCGCAAGCACTTACAAGCAAAGCAAGCAATGCTGCTGCGGTTAACCTAAATATAGCCTTTTGTTTCATGTTTCTACCACCAATTTACTATCATTAAATAAGGTTTGCCTGACGCATGGCCGCACGTAATACTTCATGGTATTGCACAGATAAATTTACCATCGGCAATCGTATGCCAGTTTTAATTAAAGCCATCTGTTGCATGACCCATTTCACAGGGATTGGGTTCGCCTCTACAAATAATTTTTGATGCAGACCAAATAATTTAGCATTAATTTCACAAGCCGTTTTGACATTTCCCGCCATCGCAGCCACACACATTTCATGCATTAATTTAGGCGCTACATTTGCAGTAACCGATATCACGCCATGCCCGCCTAACAGCATCAACGCCATTCCTGTAGCATCATCTCCGCTATAAATCGCAAAGTCTTTAGGTGCGCGCAACAGTAAATCTGTTCCCCGCTCTATACTCCCGGTAGCATCTTTAATGCCAACGATATTTTTAATAGCTGCAAGCCTTAGCACCGTGTCATTTGCTATATCGCAACCTGTACGGCCTGGCACGTTATATAAAATTTGTGGAATATCCACAGCCGCAGCTATCGCAGCATAATGTTGATACAAACCCTCTTGCGTAGGTTTATTGTAGTATGGTGCCACCAGTAAACACGCATCCGCACCTAAGGTTTTTGCCTTTGCCGTTAATTCAATCGCCTCGCTTGTGGAGTTTGCCCCAGTTCCAGCAATTACTGCAATGCGACCGTTGACATGCTCTACCGTCGTTTTAATCAGTAAGCAATGTTCATTAACATCTACGGTCGGTGATTCACCGGTCGTGCCAACGATGACAATACCATCCGTACCTGCATCGATATGAAAATCAATCAGCGCACGCAATGCGTCTAAATCCAAACTTCCATCATCAAACATCGGGGTGACAATGGCAACCAAACTACCTTGCAGCATATAGAAACCTGCTAAAAATAAAGTGTGTTATTTTAACCGAAACTGCCTGTTTATTGCGAAAACGCTGTTGATTCGTCTTGAAATAAATCATACATAACAAATAATGCTATAAATATTCCCACTTATTCTTTGTAATTAGAAAAAATATCCCATATATTGCATGGTTACATAACGCGCGCGTCTGGGTTTTGCTTGAGTTTGCCAGGTAGATTGCGTTCTAATCCATTACAAAACACAGTATAATCGCAGCTAAACTAACAGGTTCGCCTATGTCACAGAGTTACATTTTAATTTTAATCAGCACGGTGTTAGTAAATAATATCGTACTTGTTAAAATTTTAGGCTTATGTCCATTTATGGGTGTTTCTAAAAAACTAGAAGCGTCCATCGGCATGGCTGCTGCAACTGCATTCGTATTGACAGTTGGCTCAATGACCAGTTGGGCAATCAATCATTATCTACTCGAGCCAAACAGTCTACAGTATCTGCGCACCCTGTCATTTATTGTAGTGATTGCCGGCGTGGTGCAATTTACAGAAATTGTGATGGAAAAAAACTTTCCGTTACTCTATCAAATGCTCGGCATTTTCCTGCCTCTTATTACCACCAACTGCGCAGTGCTGGGTATTCCGCTCCTCAATGCGCAATCCAGCCATGGGCCAATAGAATCTGGCCTATATGGCTTTGGTGGCGCGGTCGGCTTTTCAATGGTGCTAATTCTGTTTGCCTCAATGCGCGAACGCCTGGAGGCCGCCGATGTGCCCAAAACATTTCAAGGTTCTGCCATTGCCATGGTCACGGCGGCTTTAATGAGCCTTGCATTTATGGGTTTCGCCGGCCTCGACAAATATTAGGCTTGATAAGTATTAATCAATGTTAACCGCTTTATACATTATGATTGGCTTGGCACTGACCTTGGGCGGATTGCTGGGTTTTGCCGCGCTTAAATTCAAAGTGGAAGGCGATCCACTTATCGCACGGATTGACGCCATTCTGCCGCAAACACAATGCGGCCAGTGCGGTTACCCAGGTTGCAAGCCCTATGCCACGGCTATTGCTAAAGGCGAAGCCGATATTAATCAATGCCCGCCAGGCGGTGATGCAGGCGTGCATGCACTGGCCGATTTATTGGGTGTGGAATACAAGCCACTCAATGCCGAACATGGCGCACCCAAACCAAAGGCAGTGGCTTTTATTGATGAAAAGGTTTGTATTGGCTGTACTTTATGCATTCAAGCCTGCCCGGTAGATGCTATTTTGGGTGCTGCCAAACACATGCACACCATTATTGCGAGCGAGTGCACGGGCTGCGAATTATGCGTGGCGCCTTGCCCGGTCGACTGCATTACGATGGAGCCGATTGCAGAAACACCTGATAACTGGAAGTGGAAATACCCAACCATTCCGATTAAACCCGTGATGAGCTTGAAATGAACGCGCTGGTTAACTTGACTAAGGTTTTCAAATTTCACGGCGGCGTCCATCCGCCTGAGAACAAAGCGCAATCAACGCAATTGCCGATTGGGCAATTACCGCTGCCCGAAAAAATCGTACTGCCACTGCGCCAGCATGTCGGCAATATTCCAAAAATCAAAGTGCAGGTTGGCGACAAAGTGTCAAAAGGCCAATTGCTTGCAGAAGCAGAAGGTACCGTGTCTGCAGCCATACACGCCACCACATCCGGCACGATTGTTGCGATTGAGGATGCGATTATTCCGCACCCTTCCGGCCTGCCTGACAGATGCATCACCATTAAGCCTGACGGCAAAGACGAGTGGATTGCGCGCCAACCGCAAGACTGGCGCAACACTGATTGCAATACACTCATTGCAAGCTTGCGCTCTTCGGGCATTGTAGGCTTTGGCGGCGCCACGTTTCCAACCCAAATCAAACTGCGTGTCGGCTGCAAATCAGAAATCCATACACTAGTGGTTAATGCCGCCGAATGCGAGCCTTACATCACCTGTGATGACATGCTGATGCGTGAACGTGCGAATGAAATAATGAAAGGCATCGAAGTCACTCAACGCTTGCTCGGCGCAGAAAAAGTGCTGATTGGCATTGAGGACAACAAGCCTGAAGCCATTGCATCTATGCAGGCAGCAACCGCAAATACTTCCATCCAGGTTGTGGTGGTTCCTACGCTCTACCCTAGCGGCGATGCACGGCGCTTGGTGCATTTGGTATTGGGCGCAGAAATCCCATATGACAAACGCTCTACCGACGTCGGCCTACAAGTATTTAACGTGGCGACCGTATTGGCGCTGTACCGATTTTTTGAGCTTGGGGAGCCCGCGCTTAGCCGCATTGTGACTGTTACCGGCAACGTGCAAAAGCCACAAAATTTTGAAGTGCGATTTGGTACACCTTTGCCGCATTTAATCAAAGCGGCTGGCGGTGCCAAACCTGACACCACGCACTACATCATGGGTGGCCCAATGATGGGTTTCGATTTGCCCGATGAAAATGTGCCGATTACCAAGGCCGCCAATTGCATCATCGCCTCATCGCCTAACCTATTTGCGCCGCCACCTATACCTATGCCGTGCATACGCTGTGCACGCTGTGCAGACGCCTGCCCGGTGAATTTGCAGCCGCAAGAACTATATTGGTTTGCCAAATCGGATAATTTCGAGAAAGCGAATGATTATAAGCTGTTCGATTGCATCGAGTGCGGCGCTTGCTCTTTCGTGTGCCCCAGCCACATTCCATTGGTGCAATATTACCGTTACGCCAAGAGTGAAATCATCGCTCTGGATAAAGCACGAGAGGCCGCTGACTTGGCGCGTGAACGCAACGAATTCAGGTTGGCGCGCATCGAGCGCGAAAAACAAGAGCGTGCTGCAAAGCATGCAGAACGGGCTGCTGCGGGCAAAGAAGAAGCTGCAAAAAGAGCATTAAAAGCAGAAAAAACACCTGTCCTGGAAGTCAATCAGAATGCGGCTTCCAGCCCTGTCACTTCTGGCGCAGATGATGTCAAAAAAGCCGCAATTGCGGCCGCAATTGAACGTGCCAAGGCCGCTAAAGCTGCCGCCGCAGCAATTGGCGAGGCACCTAAGAACATTGCTAACACAGATGAAAGTGTAAAAAAGGAAATTGCAGAAATCGATGCAAGACGTCAGGCGGCTGGTATTGAGAAACCTGCCTTTGATGCAGAAAAACAAGCAAAAATAGCAGCTGCAATAGAGCGTGCAAAAGCCGCTAAAGCAGCAGCTGAAGCCGCCAAACCAGCAGAGACTAATGGGAAATAAATGTATCGCTCACCTTACATATCTGACGCTCCACCCGTAAGCAGCATCATGTTCAAAGTGTTGCTTGCACTGGTGCCAGGCATCATCGCATATATATGGGTATTTGGCGGCGGCGTACTAGTCACCATTACATTGGCAACAGCCACAGCATTGTTGGCTGAAGCTGCCATGCTTAAATTAAGGCAACGTCCTGTACAACCGTTTTTAATGGATTACAGTGCCGTCGTAACCGCGTGGCTATTGGCGCTAGCGATACCTCCGCTCTCACCATGGTGGCTGATTGTGGTCGGTACTTTGTTCGCCATCGTCGTCGCGAAACAACTCTACGGCGGCCTTGGCTATAACCCATTCAATCCGGCCATGGTTGGTTACGCTGTACTGTTGATTTCGTTTCCCGCACTCATGACAAAATGGCCTGCGGCCTTGCAGTTAGCACAAACCCAACTTAGTTTTGCCGATCAATTACAATTTATTTTCAGCGGACTTTTGCCACAGGATGTGAAACTGGATGCTATCACTTCTGCTACTCCACTGGATTACCTTAAGACGCAGCTTACGCTAAAGCATGATGTCGCCAGCATTACACAAGCGCCTATATTCGGTATAGCTGGCGGCAAAGGCAGTGAATATGTATCCATCGCTTATTTATTGGGTGGCCTTTATTTGTGGCAGCAAAAAATCATCAGCTGGCATTTGCCAACAGCATTTTTAGGTGCTTTAGCCATTATTTCCAGCCTGTTCTGGTTAATCAACCCAGGCCATTTTGCATCGCCCTTATTCCACTTGTTTAGCGGCGCTAGCATGCTATGTGCGTTTTTTATTATTACCGACCCTGTAAGCGGCCCAACCACGCCTAAAGGTAAGCTTTATTTTGCAGCCGGCGTGGCTGTTATCACCTACCTAATCCGCGTCTATGGCGGTTATCCGGATGGCGTAGCTTTTGCTGTCATCTTCATGAATATTTGCGTACCCTTAATTGACACCTACACACAACCTAGAGTGTTTGGCCACGAAAAATGAGTGAGCGTATTTTTCAACATACCCGTAAAACCGCGCTCACACTGATTGCGTTTGCGTTCGTGTTTACCACACTACTGGCTTATGTTTTTCAAATCACCAAAGCGCCGATCGCCAAAGCCGAGGCAGAAGCGCGGCTGGCTTTGTTCCGCCAAATTGTGCCAGAAAGCATGCACGATAATGATTTGCTAAAAGACAGCATCACCATCGCCCCGAATGATTTATTGGGGAATAAGCAAGCTAGCATCGCCAACCGCGCATACTTGAACGACAGGCCGGCAGCCGTGATTTTAGAGGTGATTGCGCATGACGGCTATAGTGGTGACATCAAACTGTTGATTGCGATTCGCGCCGATGGCACGATTAGCGGTGTGCGTGTACTCACACATAAAGAAACGCCAGGCTTGGGTGACTATATCGACATCGCTAAGGGCAATTGGATTAAACTTTTCGACAATGAATCACTCACAAAGACCAGTGAACAAAATTGGAAAGTAAAAAAAGACGGCGGGCTATTTGATTACATGGCAGGTGCAACCATTACGCCACGCGCTGTGGTGAAGGCGGTGCATCAAGCACTGCAATATTTTGAAGCGAATAAACAGGCATTATTTGCTTAAGCAGAGGTGACGCATGAGTGACTTTAAAGAAATCAGCTATAACGGCTTATGGAAGCAGAATCCAGGCGTGGTGCAGCTTTTGGGTTTATGCCCCACCTTGGCGGTGACGACATCGGTAGTCAATGGCGTCAGCCTTGGCTTGGCGACCGCTTTGGTCATGGCTGCCTCTAATGGCGCCGTTTCCCCTGTGCGCAAGTTTGTGCCGGATGAAATTCGCGTACCGGTGTTTATTTTGGTGATTGCCGCGCTGGTGACGGTGATTGATTTAACCATTCACGGCTTTGCCGAGCCGTTACACAAAGTGCTGGGTATTTTTATTCCACTGATTGTAGTGAACTGCATCGTACTCGCCAGGGTAGAATCCTTTGCAGCAAAAAACCCTCCGGCTCCCGCAATGTGGGACGGCTTTATGATGGGTTTAGGCTTGACGATTGTGTTGGCTATATTGGGCGGCATGCGTGAAGTTATCGGTAAAGGCACCTTGTTTTCTGGACTGGATTTGGCACTTGGCCCACAATTCAAGCAGTTTGTAGTGACGATTATTCCCGATTACCATGGTTTTCTGTTGGCAATTTTACCCCCAGGCGCATTCCTGGGGTTGGCCTGTTTAATCGCATTCCGTAACTGGGCAGAACAGCGCAAATCAAACCCTGCGCCACAGGCTGGTGGTGCGCTCAAACCTGCACATTAAACAACACAAAAAATGAATGCAGAGAAACGTGCTGAAATTTTTAAGCGACTCAGCGTCGCAACTCCACACCCGACAACAGAGCTGGAATACAGCAGCACATTTGAGCTATTAATCGCAGTTATTCTTTCCGCCCAGGCAACTGATAAAGGCGTGAATATTGCCACACGCAAGCTATTCAAAGTGGCCAATACACCGCAAGCGATTTTAAACTTGGAAATCGAAGGTTTGGAAAGTTACATCAAAACCATCGGACTTTATCGTGCCAAAGCCAAAAATATTTTGGCTTGTTGTGAGCAATTAATACAAAAACACAATGGCCTGGTACCCAATACCAGAGCGGCTCTCGAGGCATTGTCCGGCGTAGGTCGCAAAACCGCCAATGTCATCTTGAACACCGCGTTCGGCCAGCCTACCATTGCCGTGGATACCCATTTGTTTCGGCTGGGAAACCGCACCAGACTTGCAACGGGCAAGAATGTACTGGAAGTCGAACAAAAATATTTAAAAACGATTCCCAAAGAATACATGCACAATGCGCATCATCTGCTGATTTTGCACGGGCGCTACACCTGCACTGCGCGCAGCCCCAAGTGCGGCGAATGCTGCATTGTGGATTTGTGTGAATACCCGCATAAAATCATCCCAAAACTGCATCTAATGGCTGGCGAGGAAATAGTAGTTAAAACATGAAAGTCGCAACAGGATTAGCCATCGGCGCAGTGCCCAAGCCAGAGCTGGCTGCTCAAGCGGTTGAAACAGCTATGCTGAAAGCCAATATCCATGCGCCTTCCAGCGTATTGCTATTTTTAACTTCAGAGTTCGCTGCCGATCCGCAATCCGCCATCAAAGCTGCTGCTAAGGCAGCCAGATGCACACAAATTATCGGCTGCTCAGCGACTGGCATTTTTACTGAAGAAGACTGGGTAATTGATAGCCCTGCTGCAGCCGCAATGGTGTTTTCAGACTTGAATTTCGGCTATCCAAAAACTGATGTCCAAGTAAAAAATAGTGATTTATTGCTCACACTTACCGCGCCCAACGCCATCAACACAACCTGGTTGAACCAATCCGGGCTTAGATTTGGCGGCGTTTCTGGCGACGCGATCGGGCATGGGCCTTTTTCAGTTTGGCAAAATGGCAAAGGTACCACGCAAGGTTATTGTGAAGTCACACTCAACAACATGTCGACGGCAGTAGCCGCGACACATGGCCTGAAGGTCATATCTCCGCCGCGCAGAATAACCTCCAGCAATGACAATGATTTACTCACCATCGCTAATATACCAGCGCTTACTACCTTGCTATCCGCATGGCAGAAGCACGCTAAAACCTCAGACGCGCCACCCTACCATCAGCTCATGGTGGTGTATGCCAATAAAGCCAGCCAGCTGGAACGCGGCGAATACAATATCGCTTCCATTATCATCGAAGATGCCGACAATGCCTCCGTTACCCTGACAAAGCCACTACAGGCAGGTAACTGGCTTAGCTGGGCGATCCGCGATGTAGATGCTGCACAAGTGGACATTGTAAAAACCGCCGGCGAACTCAAACAGCGATTAGACACCGAACCTGCATTTGCTTTACTATTTTCTTGTTTGGGACGCGGCCCCTATTTTTATAACGGTGCCGATCAGGATTTGGCATTAATTAAAACGCTGTTCCCGCTTCTACCGGTGATTGGTTTTTATGGCAACGGTGAGATCGCGCCAATCAACGGCGTTAACGAGCTGCTGCAATATTCCGCCGTATTGGGTCTATTCGCTAAAAGTAATGTCAGGTATTTATGAGCTTATTTGTCTTTTATGGCCCTATTTAACCCCAGCCGCGACGAAGTCCGCGAGTTCTTTTTTGGCATTTGGGCAAAGTTTAAGTCTTCGCAAGCGCTCACCGACTTAGAAAAAATCGGCTTGGGTGTCATTCACATGCATCCTGAATATCACGCCATACTTGATGCGCCAGAGCAATTCAAGCACCAGGAATATTTTCCTGAATTCGGCGAAACCAATCCGTTTCTGCACATGAGTTTGCATTTATCGATACTCGAACAAATCGGCATCAATCAGCCGATTGGCATCGCCAGCGTTTACGAGCAGTTGAGGTTTAAATACCAAAATGAACACGACGCACAACACGATATTTTGGAATGCCTCGGTGAAGTGATTTGGCAGGCGCAGCACAATAACGCTGCACTTGACGCCAACTATTATGTACAATTACTGCAACAAAAAGCAGGCAAACTATAAGCATGGCAAACCTACATGACTGGCTTAGCGAACATGGCGACTATCTGTACAGGTTTGCACTCGCACGCTTACGCGACCCACATTTGGCTGAGGATGTGGTGCAGGAAACATTTCTGGCTGCCATTAAAAGCCCGGATTTTGCAGGACAATCCGCGCCGCGCACTTGGCTGACAAGCATTCTCAAACACAAAATCATAGATGTCATGCGTAAAAATGTGCGCGAAATTGCAGCGTCAGACTTGATGTCAGACGAAGACGCTAACATGGACGAGTTTTTTGATGAAGCTGGCCATTGGGCGGACAAGCCGCTCGCATGGAACATGCCAGAAGGCACTCTGGAACAAAAGCAGTTTCTAGGCATTCTGCAAACCTGTATGGATAAATTACCTAAGAAATTAGCCCAGTTATTTATGATGCGCGACATACACGAAACCAATAACGAAGAAATATGTAAGGAATTGAATATCAGCACGACCAATGCTTGGGTGATGTTGTATCGAGCCCGCATGGGATTAAGAAAGTGTTTAGAAATCAATTGGCTAGGAGCTTAGAGGTTTAAGAATGTTAAGTTGCAGGCAAGCTAGTCAGCTTATTTCACAATCATTAGATCGACCGCTCACATTGCGTGAACGTTTTGCTTTGAAACTGCATCTGACGATTTGCAAATACTGCAAACGGTTCGGTCAGCAGATACAAACATTACGCTTGGCCGTGACGAAAATGGTGAGCGCTGTCGAAAATGACAACACGATCGAAATGCCATCCGAAGCAAAGAAACGCATTGCGCTTTCGGTTGAAAGGTAAGTGGTTGCGGCAAATCGCTGACAACCTCATATTTAATCTATTTTTTAAAGGAATCTACTTATGAAAACTTCAAATAAAACTCTTGCTTTAGCAGTCTCCGGCGCATTCGCGCTTTCTGTCGGCGCAGCCGGCATCCAAGCGGCCGAGAACCCTTTTGCAATCAAATCACTTTCCAGCGGCTATCAAGTCGCTGAAGCAGATGCCAAAATGAAAGACGGAAAATGCGGCACGGGCAAATGCGGCGCGAACAAGAAAAAAACTGAAGCAAAAGCTGCCGAAGGTAAATGCAGTGCAGAGAAAATGAAAGAGGGTGCTTGCTCTGCCGAAAAGATGAAGGAAGGTGCATGCAGTGCAGAAAAAATGAAAGAGGGCGCTTGCAGCGCTGAGAAAATGAAGGAAGGCGCTTGCAGTGCAGAAAAGATGAAAGAAGGAAAATGTGGTCACTAAGTTTGTTTAAACGTGTCTACACTGGCTGACATCAAAGGCACCGGTTTGGGGTTAAAGCGTGAGCTGATACCCCAAATCCAAGCGCTGTATCAAAATCCATTAATCGAAAATATCAATTTTTTAGAAATCGCGCCTGAGAACTGGATTGGTGCGGGCGGCAAAGCCGCTGTTGAATTGGCGTGGTTTGTCGAGCGCTTTCCGATGGTCTGTCACGGCCTTTGCTTGTCTTTAGGTGGCCCGGACCCGCTCAATGTAGAATTTCTAAAACAAGTAAAACAGTTTTTAAGTACCAATAAAATCCCACTTTATACTGAACATTTAAGTTTTTGCAGCGACATTCAGCATGGCAAAGCAGGCTACTTATACGACCTGCTGCCGATTCCATTTACCGAAGAAGCGGTGCATTATGTCGCCAAACGCATCCGTAAAACACAGGACATACTAGGTCAACGCATCGCGGTTGAAAACGCCTCGTTTTATGTGGCTGCGCCGATTTCCAGTATGGACGAACTCACGTTTATCAAGGCGGTGCTGGATGAGGCAGACTGTGATTTGCACCTAGATATCAACAATATTTATGTCAACAGTGTCAATTTCGGATTTGATGCGCATGCGTTTTTATGCGGTATTCCGGGCGAACGCATTGTGTATAGTCATGTGGCAGGCCATTTGCAAGTCAAGCCGGACTTGCTGGTAGATACCCATGGCGAAAATATCATCGGCCCGGTGTGGGCCTTGCTAGATAAAGCTTATCAATTATTTGGCGCCTTTCCCACACTACTAGAGCGCGATTTGAATATCCCTACGCTGCCGGAACTGATTCCTGAAATTGATAAAATTGCAGCACATCAGGCGCGGCATAGTTTGCAGCAACCGAAAGTTGCATGATGCTGGATTTTCAACGCTATCAAATCGCTTTCACGGCACACATCCGCAACCCAACTGCTCATAAAAAACCCGCCAAAGTACCAGATGCGCGCATGGCGGTTTACCGCGAAATCGTATTCAATAACATATTCGGATCGGTTTCTGCGTGCTTTCCTGTGTGCAAAAGCATTTTAGGTGTACGCAACTGGCGCAAACTGGTGCGCCAATTTTTCTCAACCCATCAGGCCGAAAGCCCGATTTTTAGAGAAATTCCGCAGCAGTTTTTAGACTTTTTAAAAACAACAAAAAATTTTCCTGCGTATCTTAAACAACTCGCACATTACGAATGGATAGAACTGGTTATCAGTACACAGCAAACTGAGGTATTGAAATTAAGTAAAAACCCAGATTTATTGAACGAAAAGCCTGTGCTCGCACCCGCACACATGCTGCTGGAATACGACTATGCAGTGCATAAAATCTCCAAACGCTATCAACCAAAGCCCAAAGAAAAAACCTATTTGTTGGTATTTAGAAATGCGGAAAACATCGTGAAATTTATTGAACTAAACCCAATGACTTTTGAATTACTGCGTTTAATCAGTGAAAATAACATGGCCGGAAAGCAAGCGCTGGAGCGGATTGCAGAGGCGATAAACCATCCAGATGCAAACACAATGATTAAATTTGGTGCGGAAATCTTGGCTGATTTAGCCAATCAGGGCGCTATTGTAGGTAGCATGAAATAATTATTTAGATTTAAAACAGCGAATCATTGATGCCCTGCAAGCCAATATCCATGAGCCTCCTAGGACATCTCTATTTTGATTCAAACACTGTCTCTTGCCGCGCCCAGGTCTTTTTAATCACGTCGGATTTCTGCTCGAATGTGAAATCCCACCAGCCTTGTATTTCCTCAATCGTGCGATAGCAGCCGTGGCAATAACCGGTTTTGTCGTCCATGCTGCACACATTGATGCAAGGTGACTCTACTACCGGTTCTTCAAACATTTCTAGCCAAAAAATTAACTAAGCGCGCCGTGGCATTGCTTGTATTTTTTACCGCTTCCGCATGGACATGGATCATTGCGCCCGACTTTGACACCTTCGCGCACTACAGGCTGACCACTGGCTAGCTGCTCGGCTTCTTCTGTCGGGTTTGCAAGTGCCTCATCATAATCTGCATGTTGGTAATGCACATTGGCTACTTCTTGCGGTTTTTCAATGGGTTCCATCTCCTCCTGCGTGCGTACTTGCACCAGCATGGTGATTTTGGTGACTTCAGACTTTACCGTGTTGAGCAAAGCCTCGAACAATTGAAACGCTTCGCGCTTGTATTCCTGCTTAGGATTTTTTTGCGCATACGAACGCAAATGAATACCCTGGCGCAGGTGGTCGAGTGCCGCTAAGTGTTCGCGCCAGTGCATATCGATGCTTTGCAGCATCACCGAGCGCTCGAATTGGCGCATAGTATTGGCGCCGGCAAGCGTCTCCTTGGCTTTGTAGGATTCATCAGCCAACTCAAAAATGCGCTCGCGTAATGTTTCTTCATGCAAATCCGGGTTCTCTTCCAGCCACATTCCTACCGGCAAATTAAGTCCGGTTTCTTCCGCAATGGCTTTTTCCAAACCGGGAATGTCCCATTGCTCTTCCACACTGCCTGGCGGAATATGCGCCGCAATCATGTCTAAAAGTACGTCATGGCGCATTGCGCTAATTGTTTCGCCGATATCTGTAGCCTCTAATAGCTCATTACGCTGCTCATAAATCACTTTGCGCTGGTCGTTAGAAACATCGTCAAACTCAAGTAGTTGCTTACGAATATCAAAGTTTCTGCCTTCCACTTTGCGCTGAGCATTCTCAATCGCGCGCGTCACCATGCTATGTTCAATCGCCTCGCCTTCCGGCATCTTCAGGCGCTCCATAATCGCTGAGACACGGTCTCCTGAGAATATACGCAGCAGTTGATCTTCCAGCGACAAATAAAACCGGCTAGAGCCTGGGTCGCCTTGGCGGCCAGAACGACCGCGCAGTTGGTTATCAATTCGGCGTGATTCATGGCGCTCGGTGCCGATAATATGCAGGCCGCCCGCCGCCAGCACTGCGTCATGGCGCTTTTGCCACTCTGTTTTTAATTGCGCGATTTTAGTTTCTTTCTCCGCATCACTTAAGTTAGCATCGCCCTGAACCGCATGGATGGCGGCTTCCGGGTTTCCCCCTAAAACAATATCGGTGCCACGACCGGCCATATTCGTCGCAATCGTAATCGCACCCGGTTGGCCTGCCTCGGCCACAATATGCGCCTCACGTTCGTGCTGTTTAGCATTTAAAACTTCATGTTTTAATTTGGCTTTGGTAAGCAAAGTTGAAATCAACTCAGAGTTCTCGATTGAAGTCGTGCCCACCAAAACCGGCTGGCCAATAGCTTGACATTGTTTAATATCCTCAATCACCGCGTTATACTTTTCATTCGCGGTACGATATACCTTGTCCATCGCATCTTTACGCAGCATAGGGCGATGCGTAGGAATGACCACCGTCTCCAAACCATAGATCTGGTTAAATTCATAAGCTTCAGTATCTGCCGTACCTGTCATGCCGGAAAGCTTTTTGTACATGCGGAAATAATTCTGGAAGGTGATAGAAGCCAGCGTTTGATTCTCTTTCTGAATCTCCACGCCTTCTTTCGCCTCTACAGCCTGATGCAGGCCATCCGACCATCTGCGGCCTGGCATCATGCGGCCGGAGAACTCATCCACAATGATAATCTCGCCATCGCGGACCACATAATGCTGATCTTTATTAAACAGATTCTGCGCGCGAAGCGAAGCATACAGATGATGCACCAAAGTAATGTTGGCCGGCTCATAAAGGCTGGAGCCCTCGGTCAATAGTCCTGAATTCGCTAGAATCTCTTCGGCATGTTCATGCCCAGCCTCAGACATGGTGACAGTCTGCGCCTTTTCATCCACCCAATAATCGCCAGGGCCATTTTCTTCAGCTTGCTTTGTCAATTGCAGCGCTACACTGTTGATTTGACCGTACAAATCAATGCTATGCTCAGCCTGGCCGGAAATAATCAATGGCGTGCGCGCCTCGTCGATCAGAATCGAGTCCACTTCATCCACCAGCGCGTAACTCAAGCCTCGCTGTACGCGCTCTTCTTTGGTAAACACCATGTTATCGCGCAGATAGTCAAACCCAAACTCATTATTAGTGCCGTAAGTGATATCCGCCGCGTAAGCGAGCTGTTTGACGTCATGCTGCATTTGAGATAGATTGATGCCGACAGAAAGACCTAAAAAGTTGTAAAGCTTGCCCATCCACTCGGCATCACGTTTGGCGAGGTAATCATTCACTGTCACTACATGCACGCCCTTGCCAGTAATCGCATTCAAATATACCGGTAAAGTAGCAACCAATGTTTTACCTTCACCAGTACGCATCTCTGCAATTTTTCCTGCATTAAGCACCATGCCGCCTATCAATTGCACGTCAAAATGACGCATTCCAAGCGCACGAACGCTACCCTCTCGCACTACCGCGAAAGCTTCTGGCAATAATTTTTCAAGACTTTCGCCTTGTTGTTGAAAACGCTGCTTGAACTCTTCTGTTTTCGCTCGTAAAGCCTCATCTGACAAGGCCTGCATAGCAGGCTCTAACGCATTAATTTCTTTGACTTTTTGACTATATTGCTTAACCAGCCTATCGTTACGACTACCTAAAAATTTTCTGAACAACGTGGATAACATGAAATAACACCGATTTTCCGACTTAGGCGGAAACCTCTAAATTGATTGGATGGAAATGATTACTTTTAATTTTGGCGAAGCTTTTATTTTAATCAAACGTTAGTTAAGGGCTTTAATTTTTAATTCAAGTTTTGAATGAAATTTAAAACAGCCTTATTTACCAATAGATTAATTTTTTAAATACTTTCTTGGATCTAATGCAGCATTATTGAGCCGTATTTCATAATGTAAATGCGGCCCTGTGGAGCGTCCTGTACTACCGACTTCTGCCACAATCTGACCTTTGACTACACGCTCACCAACTTTGACTAATAATTTCGATGCGTGTGCATAACGCGTCTCTAAACCAGACCCATGCTCGATTTTCACTATATTACCATAATCAGGAGTATGTTCGGCAGCAGAGACAATGCCATCTGCTGCTGCGCGTATCGGAGTTCCTGTGTTGGCTGTAAAATCTAGCCCTTCATGAAACGCCTTGTTGCCATTAAATGGGTCAATACGCCAACCGTAGCTGGATGAATTATAGGCAGCGTTAATAGGGCTATTATTTGGCAACATATCTTTTAGTACGCTTTGCTGCAGAATCTTTGCCTCAATGCCGCTTAAAGAATCATCACGCGCGTCGACTGCTTGGCTCAATTCTAAAATAGCTGCTTGCAAGTCTGTTTCTGTCATAGGGCGAGCATTGATAAGCGGCCCGCCTCTGTTGGCTGGTAACAAATCTTCAGCTGGTCTTCGATGAGGTGAGCTCGACGTTTGCTTATCTTTTTCGCCCGCCAGTTTTGCTAATCGCTGACTTTGCGCATCCAAACGCATCATTCGTGCTTGCAATTCACCCAGCTCCTTAGCGTAAGCATCTAAATGCACTTGTGAAGAAATAATGGAGCTTTTTATGTGCGGCGGCAGCAACGCTTTCATGCCCTGTTCTTTAATATTGCTTTTGGGCGTAATAAACAGCAATGTAAGCAAAACAGGCACCAACACCAAAGCTGCAACCAACATTCCAGCCTGAAGCATAGACAGGCTTTTGGCTTTTGCCATTTTGTTAGAAACCAAAATAATATTCATAGAGTAATATTCATTTAGATAAAATTGTCAGTATTTATCGATACAATCTATAGTATGCGTAAAATTAACACATTGTTTAACGAAAACAGCCAACTCAGCGCACTGGCTAAAAATGTACAAGCACACCAAAATTTACAGCGTCTTTGGCGGGATGCGGCGCCTCAAACATTAAGTCAAACCAGCTTTGCCAGCAGTTTGACTAACGGGCAATTAACTGTTTATGCTGACAGCGCAGTCGTTGCCAGTAAAATAAAATTAACGCATGCTACCTTATTGACTAAATTACAAAATTTGCAAAAAACAGACCCTTTCTTCAGGGAATGTAAAGTTACTGCAATTACGGTGAAAGTGCAAGTAAAATCTCGACCAAAAACCGTTATTAGAGCGCCGCGAAGGCTGTCTACGAAGGCGGCAGCCAACCTAAAACAACTGGCTCAGGATCTGGGAGAATCTCCTCTCGCACTAAGATTAAAGTCCTTAGCAAGTAAAGCCTAAAATTAACTCCTCTTGGCCTATTGTAACTCGCTAGCACAAGCTGTTGTCGCGCCTCACTATTAGTGCCATAATGCTGCACGTTGTTACAAAAATTTACATTTTTTCAACGCTATTCAGTCAATTACGTTTCAGATTTATATATAGATAATAAATAGGGAGAAGTCATGTCAGTCGCACTAATGATCGCCATAGCTGCCGCAGTATTAGCAGTGCTGTATGGCGTAGTAATGAGCAAATGGATTACCAACTTACCAGCCGGCAACGCGCGGATGCAAGAAATTGCTGGGGCAATTCAACAAGGCGCAGCCGCATATTTAGCGCGACAATATAAGACTATCGCCATTGTCGGCGTGGTATTAGCTATTTTAATTGCCGTATTTTTAGGCACAACCACTGCGATTGGCTTTGTGGTTGGCGCGGTGCTTTCTGGCGCATGCGGCTTTATTGGCATGAATGTGTCTGTTAAAGCTAACGTGCGTACGGCACAGGCTGCGACTAATGGCATTGGCCCTGCGCTTGATGTTGCATTTAAAGGCGGCGCAATTACCGGTATGCTGGTGGTCGGCTTAGGTCTACTCGGCGTGGCCGGTTTTTACTGGTTCCTGGGCGCTGAAGCGAATAATAACCTGGATCCGCTTATTGGTTTAGCTTTTGGCTCATCCCTAATTTCCATTTTTGCACGTTTAGGCGGCGGTATTTTCACCAAAGGCGCAGACGTAGGAGCTGACTTGGTAGGTAAAGTCGAAGCAGGTATTCCTGAAGATGACCCACGCAACCCAGCCGTGATTGCAGATAATGTGGGCGACAACGTAGGCGATTGCGCGGGTATGGCAGCTGACTTGTTTGAAACTTACGCAGTGACGCTCATCGCCACCATGGTATTGGGCGGCTTAATGGTAGCAGAAGGCGGCCCGAATGCAGTGGTCTATCCACTGTTGCTTGGTGCGGTTTCCATCGTGGCCTCTATCATCGGCTGCTTCTTTGTCAAAGCCTCACCCGGCATGAAAAACGTAATGCCGGCGCTATACAAAGGTTTGGCAGTGGCGGGCGTGTTGTCACTCATCGCTTTCTATTTCGTCACTCAATATCTGTTCCCACAGGGACTGGGGGAAGTAAGTGCAAACGCCTTATTCGGTACCTGTGCGATTGGTTTAATCTTGACGGCAGCTTTGGTCTGGATTACCGAGTACTACACGGGGACTGATTACGCACCTGTACGTCATGTGGCACAAGCTTCCACTACCGGCCATGCAACCAACATCATCGCAGGTATCGGCATTTCCATGAAATCCACTGCCTGGCCTGTGCTTTCAGTCTGTTTGGCTATTTGGGCAGCCTTCCACTTAGGAGGTTTATACGGCATCGCCATCGCAGCGACTTCCATGTTAAGCATGGCAGGCATTGTGGTTGCGCTTGATGCATACGGCCCGATTACTGACAACGCTGGCGGTATCGCTGAAATGGCGGAATTACCAAGTAGCGTACGTGATGTAACCGACCCGCTGGATGCAGTGGGCAACACCACTAAAGCCGTTACAAAGGGCTACGCCATTGGCTCTGCAGGATTGGCAGCATTAGTGTTGTTTGCCGATTACACGCACAAACTACAAGGTGCAGGGATTGATGTTAAATTCGACCTAAGCGACCCAATGGTAATTATTGGTCTATTCATCGGTGGCTTAATCCCGTTCCTATTTGCCGCTATGGCAATGGAAGCGGTAGGTCGTGCAGCAGGTAGCGTGGTTGAAGAAGTACGCCGCCAGTTCCGCGATATCAAGGGCATTATGGAAGGCACTGCCAAACCAGAATATGGCAAAGCAGTGGATATGCTGACGACTGCAGCAATTAAAGAAATGATGGTTCCATCACTACTTCCTGTTGCTGTGCCAATCGCTGTCGGTTTACTATTGGGCCCAGTAGCTCTTGGCGGTTTGTTGATGGGTACGATTGTAACGGGCCTATTCGTGGCAATATCCATGTGTACAGGCGGTGGTGCATGGGATAACGCCAAGAAATACATCGAAGACGGCAACCATGGCGGCAAAGGCTCAGATGCGCATAAAGCGGCCGTGACCGGCGACACAGTTGGCGATCCATACAAAGATACGGCTGGCCCAGCAGTGAACCCATTGATTAAAATTATCAACATTGTGGCGCTATTGATTGTGCCATTGTTACATATGTAATTTTAGTTATAGCACCAATAAAAAAGGCGACATAGGTCGCCTTTTTTATTGCTTTCAAAAAACTAAATGTTAGGTAATAACAAATCTTCTAGAAAAAATGCCGATAAAGCAGAACGCCCAGAAATATTTGATTTTCGATATACCGCTCTTGCTTGTTCGCGCACCGTGCGCTCGCTCGCGTTACGAATATTAGCAATCTCTTGGTGGCTAAACCCTTTAAGCAATAACAAGCCCACTTCTGCTTCCGCTGGAGTAAGCCCCCAGCGTAGAAATTGCTTTTGGATTTGCAACCCGAGCCCAGCAATAAGTTCTTTATTTTCATCGCGCCATAGTTGCGCTTGTGCATACGCATTTTTTAAATCTGCAGTTAATTGCTTTAACGAGGATTGTGTTGCCCTATAGAACCAGTAGCCAAAAAAACCAATACCCAAAAAAGCAACCATTAACACCAGCAACTCTGTGAGGAGATGACCAAGCTCAATACCATCAGAATAGTCCGTGACCAAATCGAGTGTAATTAAAATGACAATAAGGCTACAAAGGCCAATTGCTATTTTGCTAAGCCATTTACTATTCAAAATTAAGTCATCCAACATACCCGTACCACTCCATCTTATTTACTACAACTGCGTCAAATGACGCATTGCCACATTATTAAACTAAGCAGATGATACACACCAATTCACTCTGGCTTGTAATCACTTAGAATGATTTTATCGCAACATATAAGAAAGGAAATAAAAATGAACATGAACACTTCAACAAAAATAGTGAATGTATGGGATCCGCTGGTTCGCATCGGACATTGGACATTGGTCATCGCATTTTTTACAGCATATTTCACTGAAGATGATTTTATGACACAACACGTATGGGCAGGTTATATCGTAGGTGCTGTCGTTTTGTTTAGAATTGTCTGGGGATTTGTCGGCAGCAAACATGCCAGGTTCAGCGATTTTGTTTATTCGCCATCATCAATATTTGCTTATTTAAAAGGGCTGATCAACCGCAAACCACAGCATTATGTGGGTCATAATCCTGCCGGTGGTGCAATGGTAATTGCACTATTATTAAGCCTCACCGTCACAGTCTATACAGGACTTGCATTGTATGCAGTGGAAGAAAATTCAGGGCCATTGGCTGGCATTATAGCCAATAGCGATAAATCTACTCCTACAATATCCATCGTTTCAACAGCGTATGCGGATGAAGATGCTAACGAGAATGAAAATAAAAATGAGCAAGATAGTTCTACGGTAAACAAAAAGGGGGAGGACTTTTGGGAGGAATTGCATGAGTTCTTCGCTAACTTTACTTTGCTTTTGGTAGCGCTGCACATAGGCGGTGTAATACTTTCAAGCTATATCGACAAAGAAAAACTCATCAAAGCCATGGTAACGGGCAAGAAAGAAATTCCAAAAGATTCATTTTGATGGTCTGTCGGTTAATATAATCGACATCATTGATTTCACGCCTAGCATAGCTGGGCGTATTACCCTGGACATTAATTATGAGACATTTTGAATTTCATCGCTCGCATCACATAGGCTGGTTACGTGCAGCCGTGCTCGGAGCAAATGATG
This sequence comes from uncultured beta proteobacterium, assembly GCA_963701715.1. GTDB lineage: Bacteria > Pseudomonadota > Gammaproteobacteria > Burkholderiales > Methylophilaceae > Methylotenera_A. Next base: position 329,065 of record CAVPAX010000005.1, on the reverse strand, counting down.
GTATTGTATCTACCGCCAGCCTGGTTATTGGCGTGGCTTCAGCACATGCCTCGATTGACGTGATTATGCTCACAGGTGTGGCAGGCCTCGTTGCTGGTGCGATGTCAATGGCAGCAGGCGAATATGTTTCTGTCAGTTCACAATCTGATACCGAATCAGCTGATTTAGCACGTGAACGTTTGGAACTTGAAACAGATCAGGATAACGAGCTTAAAGAACTTACGGGGATTTATACTGCACGCGGATTAACGCCAGAATTAGCACATCAAGTTGCTGTACAATTTACGGCGCACGACGCCCTTGGCGCACATGCACGTGATGAACTAGGTATCACCGAAATCATTAATGCACGGCCTGTGCAAGCTGCGTTCGCATCAGCGAGTACATTTGCAGTCGGCGCAGCCTTACCTTTGTTGGTAGCTTTTGTAGTCCCTAGGGAAAGTATTATCCTCTATATTGCAGCAACCTCTTTGGCATTTTTAGCTATTTTGGGTGGGTTAGCGGGAAAAGTAGGCGGGGCAAATCTGTGGAAGGGTGCGGTACGCGTGGCCTTTTGGGGAGCGCTTGCAATGGCTGCCACTGCTGGCGTTGGCAGCCTATTTGGGGTTGTCGCCGCCTAATTTGAATGTTAAAAAAGGCACAAAAAATTGCGCCTTTTTATTGAGAACAAATCCTAAAACGCTGGCTTCACTTCTGCTGAGTTATAACGCTTCACGCCATCCATGATTTCTTTATGTGCATCCTCGATGCCCACCCAGCCTTCGATTTTCACCCATTTTCCTTTGTCCAAGTCCTTATAGTGCTCAAAAAAGTGGGCAATCATCTCCAAACGCCAAGGCGATACATCTTGATAGGTTTTTTGATAGGCATATAAACCGCACACCTTTTCAACAGGCACCGCTAGTAACTTAGCATCGCCGCCCGCTTCATCGGTCATTTGCAACATGCCTAGTGCACGGCAGCGCACAACAACACCTGGCAGCAAAGGCACAGGTGTAATCACCAGCACATCCACCGGGTCTCCATCATCCGCTAGTGTATGAGGGATATAACCATAATTACACGGATATTGCATAGAAGTGCCCATAAAGCGATCAACAAAAATCGCACCACTTTCTTTGTCTACTTCATATTTAACTGGATCGCCCTGCATCGGGATCTCGATAATCACATTAAAATCATGTGGGAGGTTTTTGCCTGATGGCACTTGGTTTAAAGACATATTGAAAAAAGCCTATTGATTAGAATAATTCGTATTATAAGTGAAAAATGTTTCTACTTTATTGCATGAATCCAAAATTGAATTCCACGTTTAGCACTTATTCAGGCGATTCCAGCCTCTATTGGCAAGATATACGGCCATGACGATTGCTAGCCCAAGTAAAGCTAGCGTTCCAAGATGTTTCTGAACAATCGGAATATTGCCGAAAAAATAGCCTGTCAAGACACAAACTAGCACCCAGACTACCGCCCCTATTGAAACAGATCGCATGAATTTAACAAACTGCATATGGGTAACACCCGCAAGAAATGGCGCAAGTGTTCGAATGACAGGTAAAAACAATGAACCTAAAAGGCCTTTTTCACCATGCTTATCGTAAAAAACGCGCGTTTTATCGAGTGCCGCTTGATTCGGCCATTTAAGATAATCCACGAAAAAAGCCTGGCCAACCCTTTTACCAAGCCAATAGCCCGACAGACTCCCGAAAATGGCCGCCAAAATCAACACTGCCAATAGCAATAAAATGCTAAGTTGCGATACAGCCCAAACTGCACCACATACGAACAAAAAAGGATTACTTGGCAAGAAAAAGAAGGGTAAGACGCCTATTTGCAAAAACACTATGCAAAATAATATAAGATAAACAATGTTGGCGTGCATGGCAACGAGCTGCGGCAGATGCATGTCGAAACTAAGAATCATTTGCCAAACTTCCATCATGCGACGTTACCTTTGCATTCAGCAATAACATCCGGTGGTGTTAATTTCAAGGCAAAATAAATCAATATTGGAATAACAACAACATCATCCAGCTGGCCAATGACTGGTAAAAAATCAGGGATTAAATCAAATGGCATTAGCAAGTAACTGACAGCCAGCCATAGCGACATTTTTGCGAGAACGGGCGTTCGTGGATGTTTTTGCAGGCGTCTATAAAAATCAAACTCTGTTTTAAGTTTTGCCGCAATTTCTTTAAGTTTTTCTCCCACGTTTATCAAGTTTGTAAATGTTTCCCAGTCAATTTTTCAAAAGCTTCCATGTACTTTTCTGAAGTGCGTTTTGCAACATCATCAGGCAAAGCTGGAGCAGGGGGTGTTTTATTCCATCCAACAGACTCCAGCCAATCACGCACATATTGCTTATCATAACTAGGCGGATTGCTGCCTACCGTGTAACTTTCAAGCGGCCAAAAACGAGAAGAATCAGGCGTAAGCACCTCGTCCATTACATGTAACACCCCATTGCTATCTAAGCCAAATTCGAATTTAGTATCTGCAATGATAATTCCCTTTGTAAGTGCATATTCGGCAGCTTCGGTATACAGCTGTATAGCTACTTTTGCTACTTTCTCAGCCATGTCTTTGCCAATCAAACCAGCGCATTGCTGCAAGCTAATATTTTCATCATGCTCACCCACTGCAGCCTTGCTGGACGGGGTAAATATAGGCTGCGGCAGTTTTGAAGCTTCCTGCAAACCAGCTGGCAAGGCAATGCCACACACTGTTCCTTTAGATTTGTATTCTTTCCATCCACTACCTACCAAATAACCACGGACAATCGCCTCAATAGGCAAAGGTTTTAGTTTTTTAACCACCACAGCACGATGACCAAGCTGCGCTTTCTCTGCTGCATCACTTACTACCGAGTCCGGGTTGATGCCCGTCAAATGATTAGGAACAACATGCTTGAGCTTTTCAAACCAGAAGTTGGCCATTTGGGTAAGCATCGCGCCTTTATTGGCAATGCCTGTGGGCAAGATCACATCAAATGCGGAGAGTCTGTCGGTACTCACCAGCAGCATGGTGTTTTCATCGATATCATAAATATCACGTACCTTACCCTGATGAATGCGCTTTAGGCTTTTGATAGTTGTTTCTAGCAAAGGTGTATTCATGAAATTGCTTTATCGTAGTAAATTAACGAGATATTATAAGTTGAGCATGGGCTTCATGCTAATTTCTATTACATTTTTCGTTCAGTTAATGATTACCAATCCTAATAATCTTAAGGGTATTGGTCCCGCCAGGACTACCGATAGGCTCACCGAATGTCAGAATTACCAAGTCGTTTAATTCTACAACTTTCTGCTGCAATAATACCTGTTCCATTTCTTGCAAAATTTCATCCCGATTTTTATTTTCCTGTTGGATTGGGTATGGGTAAACTCCTCGATGCAGCGTCAATTTTCTGCGCGCTATCTTTTCAGGCGATAATGCATAAATAGGTACTTCGGTATCTGCACGGGATAACCATTGTGCGGCATTTCCGGATTGGGTTAATGCTGCAATTGCCTTAATTTTTAAGTGCTGTGCAGTATAAATTGCCGCTGCTGCGATAGCTTCATCTGTCTGTTTTAAATGGTGTGTACGCCGTTCTATATGATGCGAGCTCTCATACTCCTTTTCCGCCTCTACACACACACGATGTACTGCTTGTACGGTCTCTAACGGATACTGCCCACTCGCCGTTTCTGCGGATAACATCACCGCATCGGTTCCATCAAGCACGGCGTTAGCCACATCCGAAACTTCCGCACGTGTCGGAATAGGACTACTGATCATCGATTCCATCATTTGCGTGGCAGTAATGACCAACTTGTTTTGCGCCCGTGCCATGCGTATCATGCGCTTTTGCAAGCCGGGCACAGCAGCATCGCCAACTTCAACGCCTAAATCACCACGCGCCACCATAATGGCATCTGAAGCTTCAATAATCGCTTCTAAATCATCAATCGCCTCCGCTCGTTCAATTTTGGCAATAATGCTTGCAGTCCCTCCTGCCTTTTTAACTAAAGTGCGAGCCAGTTCGACATCCAATGCTGACTTAGGGAAAGAAATCGCGACATAGTCCGCTTCAAGGGCAACTGCCGTTTTAATATCTGCGCGATCCTTTTTAGTCAGCGCATCTGCGGCCAAGCCGCCACCCTGTAAATTAATACCCTTGTTGTTTGATAAAACACCGCCAGTAAGTACAACACAGTGTATCTGGTTGCCTTTGATTCGATCTACTGACATAGTGATACGGCCATCATCCAGTAGCAGCACGTTTCCAACGCTGACCTCCTGAGGCAGACTCTTATAATCCAGACCAACCTTAAATTGGTCGCCTAGTTCGCAATCTGCGTCCAGCACAAATAAATCGCCCATTTTGAGGGTGATTTTACCCAACTCAAATTTACCAATTCGAATTTTTGGACCTTGCAAGTCACATAAAACGCCTATAGGACGGTTCAGTTTTGCAGCGATCTGCCGCACAATTTCCGCGCGCTTAACATGATCCTCCGATGTCCCATGCGAAAAATTTAAACGCACAACATTCACTCCCGCCATAATCAAGCGCGCAATCATCTCCTCACTACTAGAGGCTGGGCCTAGTGTTGCAACTATTTTTGTTTTTCGTAATATCAATCTTTTACCTATAATTTTCTAAATATTGAAATAAAAATAGGGGCGACAGCCCCTACTCTCATTTTTCTTCACTTCAGGGGCTAACTGTTAGCACGTTGCTCCAATATTTCTACTGCTGGCAAAACCTTGCCTTCCAAAAACTCCAAAAATGCACCGCCTGCTGTTGAAATATAGCTCACCTTATCGTAAATGCCATATTTCTGGATGGCTGCGATTGTGTCGCCGCCGCCTGCAAGTGTAAATGCCTTTGTTTGTGCAATTGCATTGGCAATCGTTTTAGTGCCTTCACCAAATTGGTCAAATTCGAACACGCCTACAGGCCCATTCCAAACCACTGTGCCTGCATTATTAATAATCTCTACCAATTGACTAGCAGATTTCGCGCCAATATCAAAAATCATGTCGTCACTTGTCACAGAAGCCACGTCCTTCTTCACTGCTGGCTCATTAGCATCGAATTTTTTACCGCATACTACGTCTACAGCAATCGGTACAGCTGCACCACGCTGGCTCATTTTTTCCATTAACGCTTTAGCAGTGGGCACTAAGTCATGCTCACAGAGCGATTTACCAACTTCATGGCCTGCCGCTTTTAAGAAAGTATTTGCAATGCCGCCGCCTACGACCAGTTGATCCACCTTTTCAGACAAGCTTTCCAATACAGTTAATTTGGTAGAGACTTTGCTACCGCCCACAATAGCCACCATCGGACGCGCTGGATTCAATAAGGCTTTAGTAAGTGCATCCAGTTCCTCAGTAAGTAAAATACCAGCACACGCTACCGGTGCAAATTTTGCGATACCATGTGTACTAGCCTCAGCGCGGTGTGCTGTGCCAAACGCATCCATCACAAACACATCACACAGCTTGGCATATTTTTGTGAGGTTTCGTCAACACTTTTTTTCTCGCCTTTGTTAAAACGGCAGTTTTCCAATAGCACCATTTCACCGCTGGCGACATCAAAACCGCCGTCTACCCAGTCTTTAATCAATCGTACAGGTTTACCTAACTTGGCTGCAATAACATCTGCTACTGGTTTAAGCGAATTTTCCTCTGAGTAAACACCTTCTTCAGGGCGACCCAGATGCGAGGTCACCATTACTTTTGCACCTTGCTTGAGCGCATATTCAATCGTTGGCATTGAAGCTGTGATACGTGCATCAGAGGTTACTTTGCCATCTGCCACAGGCACATTCAAATCAGCGCGGATAAACACGCGTTTACCTGCCAAATCCATGTCTGTCATTTTGAGAAATTTCATGGCAATCCCCTATTTGGCAACGTGCTGAATCAGGCGCATCAAATTGCAGGTATAACCGTACTCATTGTCATACCAGCCGACCACTTTGACAAAAGTAGAGTCGAGCATAATGCCTGCATCTGCATCAAATACCCCTGCTTCCGCACTACCGCGGAAATCGGTAGATACTACTTTCTCGTCGGTATAACCCAGCACACCCTTCAATTCGCCTTCGGATGCCTTTTTCATCGCATCGCAAATCGCCTCGTAAGTAGTTTCTTTATTAAGCTCTACGGTCAAATCCACCACGGAAACATCTGCAGACGGCACACGCATCGCCATGCCTGTGAGCTTCTTATTGAGCGATGGAATCACCTTGCCCACCGCCTTGGCTGCACCGGTGCTGGAAGGGATGATGTTTTCGAATACGCTACGACCACCGCGCCAGTCTTTCTTGGACGGACCGTCTACTGTCAGCTGGGATGCCGTTGCCGCATGAATGGTCGTCATCAGGCCACGCTTGATACCAAAATTATCGTTTAACACTTTTGCTAATGGTGCCAGGCCGTTGGTAGTGCAGGATGCCGCGGAAACAATCGCTTGGCCTTGATAGTCTTTATGGTTCACACCGTAAACAAACATCGGCGTATCGTCTTTACCCGGCGCAGACTGCACCACTTTTTTCGCCCCATTGTTGATGTGCGGCTGACAGGTATCTAATGTTAGAAAAGCGCCCGTAGATTCAACCACGATGTCTGCACCGCCAACTTTCCAATCAATGTTGTTTGGGTCGCGCTCCGCTGTGAGATGGATTTTCTTGCCATTGACCACCAGGTTGCCATTATCGGCTTCCAGCTTGGCATCAAAACGTCCGTGTACAGAATCATATCTCAGCAAATAGATTATATATTCAATATCGTAGGAGCTATTAACTGCCACCACTTCTATATCGTTAAACTCGCTCTCTTGCACCGCGGCACGCAACACCATGCGGCCGATACGCCCAAAGCCATTGATTCCCACTCGCACTGTCATGATAACCCCTTAAATAACACCAATAATAACTGCTGATTTAGTTTTACAAATAAAAAGAGCCTCTTAAGGAGGCTCTTTTATTACAACGCTACTCGATAATTACAACACTGATTTTACAGTTGCAACTACATTTTCAACTGTAAAGCCAAAGTGTTTCATTAACACGCCGCCTGGAGCGGATTCGCCGAATGTATCAATGCCAACAACGGCGCCTTCCAAACCAACATACTTACGCCAGAAATCTGGGTGAGCAGCTTCAACAGCAACGCGTCTAACGCCTGGAGTTAATACGCTGTCACGGTATGCTTTGTCTTGACGGTCAAATACGTTGGTTGATGGCATTGAAACTACGCGTACTTTAGTACCGGCAGCATTCAACTCAGCCGCTGCTTTCACGGCCAAATCAAGTTCAGAGCCATTAGCAATAATAATCACATCTGCTTTACCTGCAACGTCAGAAAACACATAACCGCCTTTGCGAATCAACGCTAACTGCGCTGTATCGTGTTTGATGCCAGCCACATTTTGACGGCTCAATACTAAACTGGATGGACCATCTTTACGCTCAACTGCAGCCACCCAAGCCACAGCAGTTTCTGTTGAGCTACCTGGACGCCATACATCCATACGTGGGATGTAACGCAAACCAGATGTGTTTTCTACTGGTTGATGGGTTGGGCCATCTTCACCTTGGCCGATAGAGTCATGTGACAACACGGCAATAGTGCGTTGTTTCATCAAGGCTGCCATACGCAATGCGCTCTTAGCGTAGTCAGAGAACATGTGGAATGTGCCGCCAAATGGCAACAGGCCGCCATGTAATGCTATACCGTTCATGATTGCATACATACCAAACTCACGTACACCGTATGAAATATAGTTACCTGGTTTTTTGCCAGACACGTGTGTAAAGCTAGGAGCTGCTGTCAGGTTAGAACCGGTGAGGTCAGCAGAGCCGCCCAAAAATTCTGGTAAAACAATCGCCAGAGCAGTAATTGCATTTTGTGAAGCTTTACGCGTTGCAATGCCTTCTGCCTTTTCGTTAGTTGCTGCAATGAAAGCATCTGTCACTTGTTTCCAGTTAGCTGGCAAATCACCTGCCATTCGGCGTTTGAATTCTGCAGCTTCTTCTGGGAATGCTTTGGCATATGCATTGAACTTTGCATTCCATTCGTCTTCCAGTTTTGCACCTTTGGCTTTGCAATCCCAGCCTGCATAAACATCTGCAGGAATTTCAAAAGGAGGATAGTTCCAGCCAATCGCTGCACGAGTTACTGCGACTTCAGCGTCGCCTAATGCTGCACCGTGGCAATCATGGCTGCCAGCTTTGTTTGGCGAACCTTTACCAATAATGGTTTTACAGCAAATCAATGATGGCTTGTCTGTTACTTTTTTTGCAGCAATCACTGCAGCGTTAATCGCATCAGAATCATGACCGTCTACTGATTGCACATGCCAGCCGTAAGCTTCGAAACGTTTCGCAGTATCGTCTGTGTACCAGCCTTCGATATGACCGTCGATAGAAATACCGTTGTCATCCCAGAAAGCCACTAATTTGCCCAAGCCCCATGTACCGGCCAACGCACAAGCCTCGTGAGATACACCTTCCATCATACAGCCGTCACCTAAGAAGCAGTATGTGTAGTGATCAACAATCTCATGGCCTGGTTTGTTAAATTGGTCTGCCAATAATTTTTCAGCCATCGCAAAACCAACCGCGTTAGTAATGCCTTGGCCTAATGGACCGGTCGTTGTTTCAACGCCAGGCGCATAGCCGTATTCTGGGTGACCTGCACATTTTGAGTGCAATTGACGGAAAGTCTTGATTTCATCCATCGGCAAATCGTAGCCAGTCAAATGCAACAATGAGTAAATCAGCATAGAGCCGTGACCGTTAGAGAGAATGAAACGATCGCGATCAGCCCACTGCGGATTGGTTGGATTGTGACGTAAATGGTGATTCCACAATACTTCTGCAATTTCTGCCATACCCATAGGCGCACCCGGGTGGCCAGAGTTAGCTTTTTGCACTGCATCCATAGATAACGCACGGATGGCGTTACATAAATCGTTACGTGTTGCCATGATTCTCTCCCTATTGATTAAACTTGAAGTCTTATATGAAATGCTATAAAACTCTGATTAAATTCTTAAAAAAGCCTGTTATTAAACCGCTTTTCGGTAAAGGTTAAATTATTACTTAGATAGCCCTTTTCGGCAAGGGCTTGGTCATTATTTAATGCCTTTTGATACGCGACCTAAAAGCAAAAATTAACATTGCCAATTGTGAAATTCCTAAAAGCTTTAAGCCTATGTCTAGCCATTTTTGTGCAAATGGATGAACAACCCAATAAGAAGCTTCATCTAAATTCTGAAAAGTGAACTGAGCGAATGAGCGCTGAAGAAGTTGATAAATAAACTGGGTATCATGTGATTTATAGTCATTTAAATATAAACTTAAACCAAAATGTAGCAGTATTATTAATATCAACACCACAAATGCTCTAAACACACTAGTGCCGTAGTTACTCACCACCCTGTACAAAGCGATTACACTGAAAAAATGTCTTTGAAATATGTTAAGTTGTGAGCGCTGTGCATCCATTTCTCCCACATAAAAATCTGCGGCAGCTTGATAATTTAAATTATCTTCAAGCGCTGCTCTAATATTTCTATAGCTTTCTTCTAGTTGAGGAAAATACTTTTGCATGTGGCTTGCATCCCCAAAATCCCTTATCCACGAATCTTCATGCAAACCATTTCTTTTTAATTTAGGCTGATACCAATTCACACCTAAAAATCTTGACCCACGAAAGTTTGTTCCAAGCAAATACACTTTCGACATATTCACATCTTTAAAAACTACTTGCTCAGGCTTATAGAAAGTTACATTTTGTAATTGACCTTCCTTCTCAAAAACCAAGAAATCTTTTATTCCATCTCTTTTTGTTATATTTCTCCACCCTGAAATGTAACTGCATCTTTAAAAATCACACCATTAAATATAGCAGACTCAGCAAAATTAACTCTTAGCGATGCCCTGTCTATAAACTCAGACTCGCTAAAATAAACCACGTTTTGAAAAAATACGTTTAAAAACTCTGTTTTATTTTCAAATATACACTTCGTAAAATCTGTATTCTTTTTAAAATTGCATGTTTTTAACTGTGCATCTCCACGAAACTTTGAATTTGAAAAATTGCACTCCTCCTCAAAAGTAACACCTTCGAGCTTGAGATCATTGAATATGGAAAATTGTGCATTAATTTGAAAATCAACAATATTTGGCAACCTAAATTCTGGAGGAAAACTAAACCCTCTCCAATTACCATTTTTACTTTCAATTTCTTTCTGTAGCTCCTCCATGAAATTCACTTGCGGCGAGCCGCCTGCATACACTATGTTTTCATGATGGCGATGAAATATGCAGAAATTGCCTAAATTTCCAGTACCAGTCATCGGCCTTCCGCACGCTTGACCATCAGGAGCTTTGTATTTACAAATCAGATGGCTTACTGTCATATTGACGCCCTAAGCAGGTAATTAAATATCAATTTTAATTCCTCTGGAAGCCGCATGGGTATTTGCTTCTAGGGCAATGCAATTTGCTCGCGCATCGGCAAACGTTAAATAAGGCGCTTTGTCGTTCAGCACGCAATCACTGAAATGTTCGATTTCCAGATTGAAATGGTTAGCTTTTGGTAATGTGATAACTTCTGACTTGCCGCCCGCCTCCCAGCTAATCACCGGTTCGTCCGTCGGGTATGCCCACATGTTGTGGCATTTAATCGCGCCCTTGTCGCCGATGATTTCATACTCGGCCTTGCGCGCGCGCTCAAAGCTGATGTCAAAATGTCCATAACGCGCGCGGCCTTGCGCATCGTTACCAAAATCCAGCACGCCGCTCATCACCGTGTCTGCGCCGTGTTCGTTCAGCTTGGCTTGGGCAATGGCGCTGATTGGTTCAGTAGGAAATTTATTACCTCCAAAACACCAGCGCAAGGCATGAATCGCGTAAGGCCCAATATCCCACAGCGCACCGCCGCCATTAGCCATGCTGCGGTTGATGCGATACATGCGCGCAGGCGGCATCAGGAAAGAAAAGCTAGCGCGGCATGACAACACATCACCAATCAAGCCGCTATCAATTAACTCTTTCACTTTAGCGTGCTGAGGATGAAAGCGATACATAAAGCCTTCCATCACTTTCACGTTAGCCTTTTTCGCCGCCGCTTCAATCGCATCTATATCCTGCACGCGAATCGCCATGGGCTTTTCAATCAAGATATGCTTGCCCGCCGCAATGGCCTTGAGCGCCCATTCCGCGTGCTCCTCATTCGCCATCGGGCAATAAATTGCTTCGACATTTTTATCGTTGATGAGCGCATCCAAATCGTCATAACACGCAACATTTTCTTTATAATTCGGCGCATATTTTTCAAGCGTCGCACGCGCAGCGTCCGCACGGCGGCTGGCAATCGCCACCAATTGCGAATTTGGCGCCTCACAAATCGCCGGCAGCAAACGCTCGTTCACCCGTGCTGCGCCTAGAATGCCCCATTTTAATTTTCTTTCGCTCATTCAGTTTTCCACTTCATCGAACAGCCGATACTCGGTATCTGCTCCTTCGGCCCATGCCCTGTTTCAGCCACCAGCTTCATGGCTTTGAACAAATCTCGCGTACTGTTGGACGCAGTTTCTTTACGACTTTCATCAAAGCGGCCGCGGTATTGCAGCTGAAATTGATTGTTAAATCCAAAAAAATCCGGCGTACATACCGCGCCATATGCTTTTGCCACGGCCTGTGTTCTATCCAGCAGATATGGAAAAGGGAAATGCATTTCTAGCGCAATTTTTTTCATGTTGTCCCAGCTATCATCAGGGTAATCGGTTGGGTCGTTGGACATAATCGCCACCGTGTTTACGCCCAGCATTTTTAGCTCGCGTACGTCGGCAACCAGACGAGGCAGAATAGCTTTTACATAAGGGCAATGGTTGCAAATAAACATTACCAACAGGCCATTTTTGCCCATAACCAAATCACGCGAAACTAGGTTTCCATCAATATTTTGCAGACTAAAATCGGGCGCTTGCCAGCCGAATTCGCATACAGGTGGGTTGATGCTTGCCATTTTATATTCCTAAAAATGCCAAATTTTGAAAGGTTTATGTTACCACTTTATGCTTTTTTAATTAAACTTGAGTTATGAGCAACTTACGTTTTTACAGCCCAGAAAAATTGCGCTTGGGTAGCCAAGTTAAATTATCTGATAACGCCAGCACGCACGCCACACGCGTAATGCGCTTGAGCGTGGGCGATAAATTGTTTTTGTTTGATGGTAATGGCGATGATTTTGAATGCGAGCTGGTTTCTGTGCAAAAAAATGCAACGCTTGCACGTGTATTGAATGCACGCGAAGTAAATAATGAATCACCACTCAACATTACATTGCTTTTAGGAATGTCAGCTGGAGACCGTATGGATATTGGCATTCAGAAAGCAATAGAATTGGGAGTGAATCACATTATCCCCATTAAAACCGAGCGCAGCATAGTAAAACTGGATGAAGAAAAAGCAAAAAAACGTGTTGAACATTGGCAGCATATTGTAATTGCCGCATGCGAGCAATCTGGTCGCGCCACCTTACCAATTGTGGAAACGCCAACCACCTTAAGTGTTTTTTGCGCAAAACCTGCCGCAGAAAATACCTTTCGAATCACACTAGACCCGCTCGCCGACAAGCGCTTGGCTGATTTATCTAAACCCAGCGGCGAAATCCAACTACTGATAGGCGCAGAAGGCGGCCTAAGTGCTAGTGAAATTGCACTTGCCAGCCAACAAGGCTTTGTTGGGGTGCAGCTTGGCAAGCGCATCTTACGCACCGAAACCGCTCCATTAGCGGCCATTGCGACCATGCAAGCTTTATGGGGTGATTTTTAACCTAAATAATTTGCAATTTTTACATAATTATTATAATATTATGTAAAAATTACATATATAACAATATTATGTCACTTGGTAACTTTATTCGTCAGCGGCGCAAATTGCTGAATATCACACTGCAAACTCTAGCCGGAAAGGTAGATGCGGATGCTGGTAATTTATCGCGCATCGAGCGCGGTGAACTAGGCATATCAGAGACCATGCTCCGCAAAATCGCAGCAGCGCTTGATTGCACACCTGCCTATTTATACGCGCAAAGCGAAGCTTCTCAAACACAGCCCGGCATCTCCACAAATGTCACCAACGCCAAAGATTTCGTACAGTGGTTTCGCTCCGCCACACCATATATCCATGCGTTTGGTGGGCGCACTTTCGTTATCGCTTTTGGTGGCGAAGTGATTGACGAAAAACAGTTTGCTGCGCTATCGCATGATTTAAACCTGCTTGCTAGCTTGGATGTGCGACTGGTGCTGGTGCACGGCGCACGACCGCAAATTGAATCGCGCCTGATCCGCAACAAACTTACACCCAAATATGTTGGCGGTCTGCGCATAACAGATGATGAGGCGATGGAGGCGGTAAAAGAAGCCAATGGTGCAATTCGCGTGGAAATTGAAGCGCAGCTTTCAATGGGTTTGATTAATTCGCCAATGGCGGGCAGTGACATTCGCGTTGCCAGTGGCAATTTTGTCACTGCAAAACCGCTTGGCGTGCGTGATGGTGTGGATCTGCAGCACACAGGAGAAGTGCGTAAGGTAGATGCCGTCGGCATCCAGAAACGCCTAGATGATGGTGAGTTGGTGCTACTGTCCCCACTCGGCTATTCGCCCACCGGCGAAGCCTTCAACCTAAGCCTTGAAGACGTGGCAGTAAATACAGCAATTGCGCTAGATGCTGACAAACTGCTTTTTTTAATGGATTCTGAGGGGGTGCACAACTTGCGTGGCGAACTGTTGCGCGAGATGACTGCCGAAAAAGCACAGAATTTGCTGAAAAACGTGGCGGAAAATGCCGAACAAAACAATCCTCCGATTAACATATCGGACGATGTCACTTACTACTTGCCCGCTGCGATAAAAGCCTGTAACCAAGGTGTAGCAAGGGTTCACCTGATTTCTCGGCACATTGATGGTGCAATTATTCAAGAGCTTTTCACACACGATGGCATCGGCACGATGGTAACAGAGCAAAGCCTGGAAACCATGCGCCAAGCCAATATTGACGACGTTGGCGGCATTTTAAAACTCATTGAACCTCTTGAAAACGAAGGCTTTCTGGTGCGGCGCGGGCGCGAGCGCATTGAGATGGAAATTGACCATTTTTATGTGATGGAGCACGACAACCGCATCATTGGCTGTGCAGCGCTATATCCTTTTGCCACCGAGAGCATGGCCGAGTTCGCCTGTTTGGCGATTGATCCGGCCTATCGCGGCGGCGGGCGGGGTGATAAATTGTTCAACTACTGCCAGAAACAAGCAAAAGAGAATGGTTTCAAACAATTATTTTGCCTGACAACACGTACCGAGCACTGGTTTTTAGAGCGTGGATTTATTGAAAAAACCATTGAAAATTTGCCGCAGGAAAAACAAAAACTCTACAATTTTCAGCGCAAATCCAAGGTATTTGTTAAAACGCTTTAATAGTTTTTTAGTTACAATATGAATAAATTAACGAGAACCTCTATGCTTACTGACATCAAACCAGCGCAAAAGGCGCAAATCCTGGCTGAAGCACTGCCTTATATCAAACGCTTTTTCGACAAAACCATCGTGATTAAATACGGCGGAAACGCCATGACGGATGCGCATTTGAAAGAATGCTTTGCGCAAGATGTCGTGTTGCTTAAACTCGTCGGCATGAATCCGGTGGTTGTGCATGGCGGGGGACCGCAAATTAACGAGATGCTGGATAAACTCGGCAAAAAAGGTGAGTTTATTCAGGGCATGCGTGTCACTGATGAAGAGACCATGGACGTGGTAGAAATGGTGCTGGGCGGACAAGTAAATAAGGAAATCGTCAACCTCATCAATCGTCATGGTGGTAAGGCAGTGGGGTTAACCGGGCAGGATGGCAATTTTATTCATGCGCATAAACTGCTAATGGAAGACATGAACGACCCAACAAAAACAATAGATGTAGGACAAGTGGGCGAAATTAGTGCCATTGACCCAAGCATCATCAACTTTTTAGACAGCGGTGACTTTATTCCGGTGGTCGCGCCAATCGGCGTAGGATCTGATAACCAGACCTACAACATCAATGCCGATGTTGTGGCAGGCAAACTTGCAGAAATACTAGGCGCCGAGAAACTCATTTTACTTACCAATACACCTGGCGTGCTGGATAAAAAAGGCAACTTGCTTACAGGCTTAACTCCAAAGCAAATTGACGATTTAGTAGAAGACGGCACACTTTCTGGCGGCATGCTGCCTAAGATCGGTTCTGCGCTTGATGCTGCGCGTAGCGGCGTTAAATCGGTGCATATCATTGATGGCAGAGTTGAACATGCATTGTTACTAGAAGTGCTCACTGACGAAGGTGTTGGTACTTTAATTAAGGCGAAATAACTTGACGCCAGAAGGTCGCTCTAAAATCTGGATATTCGATTTAGACGACACACTTCATAACGCTTCCGCACACATTTTCCCGGTAATGAATCGCTCCATGACGCAATACATCATGGAGCATTTAAAATTGGAAGAACATGCCGCCCACCAGCTACGCCAGCACTACTGGAACATATATGGGGCCACACTAAAAGGCCTGACACGCCATCATGGTGTGGATGCCCGACATTTTCTTACTTCGACGCATCAATTCTTTTTGCCAGAGATGGTTATTCAGGTGAAACGCCTGCGACACTTGCTGCAAAGCCTGCATGGACGAAAGTGTGTATTTACTAATGCGCCCCGCAGCTATGCCTTACATGTACTTGATATACTTGGTATCGCCGATTGTTTCGAGTTGGTATTTAGCGTGGAATCAACCAAATTTCATGCTAAACCCAGTATGCGAGGATTTCAAATGCTGCTAAAAACCATCCATGCCAGAGCGAGTGATTGTGTAATGCTGGAAGATAATTTAACCGCGCTGATGACCGCCAAAAAGCTTGGCATGCAGACTATTTGGATAACCAAAAAATTACAAAAGCCTAATTTTGTGGATTATCGATTAAACAGCGTGTTAGCACTCACTCACATTAAGTTATAATAGAACCAAAATGATTAAAATTGAGGGAGAATATTATGGCTTCTGACCGCACAACAAATCGTAAGCAACAAATACTCGAAACGCTCGCCAAAATGCTGGAAAACCCGAAGCGTGAGAAAATCACCACGGCCTCGCTTGCTGCAAAATTAGACTTAAGTGAGGCTGCGCTGTATCGTCATTTTGCCAACAAGGCACAGATGTTCGAAGGATTGATTGAGTTTATCGAAACCTCTATTTTTGGCGTGATCAACAAAATCACTACTGATGAAAATGATGGCGCAAAACAAGTGCAACTCATCGTCAATATGTTGCTCAAGTTTGCCGAGAAAAACCCGGGCATGACGCGTGTATTGATTGGCGATGCATTAGTGAATGAAGAAGAATGGCTGCAAACCCGCATTAACCAGCTTTTCGACAGACTCGAGGCCAGCCTAAGGCAAAGCCTTAAAATTGCCGTAGCCGTATCTGGGAAAAAAATTATGCCCGAAGCCCAGGCCAACCTGCTCATCTGCTATGTGATTGGCCGCTGGCATCTTTATGCAAAAAGCGGGTTTAAGCGTAAACCAACAGATCTTTCCCAGATGCAATTGGGTTTTTTGAACTAGGTAAAGATTATTTTGTCGTAAATGAGAATAACCTTATTTTGATAAATAATGGATACCTGAAAGAAAATCATGCTGATTCATGACAAAGCAATCAAAAGCCTAAAACCCGATGATTATGTTGTTATTGAAGAAGAACATGCGCTGCTAGAAAAGTTCCTGAACGACCTCCAAGACTCATGCTCTGTATTAGTAACACTTAATCAGACAAATGATGCCGAAAAACTCGCAGCTTACCGTGGCCGCTTACCTACATTTTTATTATATGTGACTGAACTTATAGCAGAACATTTTGAACATGAAGAAACTATTATGTTAAGCAGGCCACATGTGACCGAAGAATACAAATATTTTCGGGCGCATCAAAAAGCGCACGATACCATCATGCAGAAACTGGAAGCATTAGTGCATGAATGTTTTACTCTGGACATGCAAAAAACTACTGCAGAAATCTATCACCATTTCTACAAAAATCTTTTGGCGCTATTTGAAGAGCACGACCGTGCTTTTGATGACCCTTTTATACAGTCAACCAAGGCCTGAATTTGTTAACTGGTAATAATCATTCATCAAGTAGTTGCTCACATTTTACAAAGTCAGTAGCATTGCCAATATTTGCATAAACACTTCATAGCGTAGGAGAACACCTTGCAAGGTACAGTTTTTGGCTTTACCGAAGCGCAGATTACCGAGTTTGGTATGACTTATGGCGTCGGCGGACTTATGTTGCTAATGATATTCATTGTTGGCCATCTTGCTTGGGAATCGAAAGCAGGAAAGTTTGGTACCTTTGCCTTGTTTCTTGGACTAGCTTTTGGTTTAGTTGGTTATATGGCTAAATACGTCATTAAACTCAAACTTGGCATCGAATAAAAAACGTTATAAGACTGATTTTACAGCTTCCAGTCTCGCCTCATAAACCGCTGTCTTAATTCTTTCAGGCTCACTAAATGCACTTGCCACCATGCCAGCATCTACACTTGATGCTGCATCTAACACTTTTAACAATAAATCTGCTTCAGGTATAGCGCAACTTTCTAGCCCTGTTCTACCACGCGAATCGGCCTCGCAAGCCTTTAGGAAATCATAAAATCTAGCCGGCTGGCGGAGCGCATCCAGATCGATTAAAAACTCCAACAACGTGCTTGGCCGCATTTTACTGGTTTGGTGCAATTTACCGTGAAATTTGGCCACGATATGCGCCAGCTCTCTGCAATCGTTTGGTACTCTTAATCTTTTGCAAATATTTTTAAGCAAATCTACGCTACGTATTTCATGGCCAATATGTCTCGGCAGAATATCAATTGGTGTCGTGCCTTTGCCAATATCGTGCATTAACGCAGCAAATCGCACCGGCAGGCTAAATTTTTGCTTGGCCGCATAATCGATCACCATCATCACATGCACGCCAGTATCTACCTCTGGATGATGTTGCTGCGGCTGCGGGACACCCCATAATTTATCAAGTTCTGGCAGGATCTTTTTCAATGCACCGCATGCACGCAGTACCTCAAACATGCGGCTTGGTTTTCGCTCCATTAGGCCATTTGAAAGCTCTTGCCACACACGCTCTGGCACCAGCGCATCTACCTCGCCCGCAACTACCATTTCGCGCATCAAGTTTAACGTTTCCTGAGCAATTATAAAATCAGGAAGTCGTGCAGAAAAACGTGCTGCACGCAGGATACGCACAGGATCCTCAGCAAATGCACTACTCACATGGCGCAAGATTTTAGATTGTATGTCAGCCTGCCCATTGAAAGGATCAATAAGCTTGCCTTCAGCATCTTTAGCAATGGCATTGATGGTCAGATCACGACGTGCTAAATCTTCTTCCAAAGTCACTTCTGGCGAAGCATACACAGCAAAACCCTTGTAACCTTTACTGGTTTTACGCTCAGTGCGCGCCAGGGCATACTCATCATGCGTTTCTGGATGCAGAAAAACAGGAAAGTCCTTTCCAACCGGCTTGTAGCCTTCATCCAGCATTCTCTGTGCTGTGGCCCCGACAACGACAAAATCTTTATCTTTTATGGGAAAGCCCAGCAATTCATCGCGTACAGCTCCACCTACGCAATAAATCCGCATGTTATCTTCTGGCACTAATGATGCGTCCAGCCGCGCTACGAAAGCTATCATACACTGCTCGCGGGGTTGAATTGAGCAAGTATTCCGGCACCACAACATCCAAAGAGGAAGGTCTAACATCAAGCTCGCCCGCTATCGGTGCACTGCATATACTATCTACCTGCATTGAGCGCACATTGTCCCGCGACATCAGTTTAACAGGCAAAAACTCCATAATAAAAGCCTGTGCATAAGAAAGCGCATTACTCAACCCGACGATAAGACGCTGTTTACCCATGATATTCATCACTTTTTGCACAAGTTCACGCAAAGTGAATATTTCAGGTCCGCCCAGCTCATAACTTTTGCCATAAGTGGCAGTATTCCCTAGCGCATTTACAAAGCACTGCGCAACATCATCCACCCAAATAGGCTGGAATTTTGCATTAGGTTTCGCTAAAAAAATGACCGGTAAAAATCTCACAAGAGTGGCGAACAAATTAAAGAAATGATCGCCGCGACCAAATATGATAGAAGGCTTAAAAATGGTAATCTCTAATTTTTTATTGAATTCGCTAATTGCCGCCTCACCCGAAGCCTTGCTGCGCAAATAATGGCTTGGTGCGATTTTTCCGGCGCGTAGCGCACTCATATGTAGCAGCCTGCGGATTCCTAACTCATCGCAGCATTGTGCTAAACGGCGTGGCAGTTGGTGGTGAATTGTCTCAAAAGTATTCTTACCATTTTCATGCAAAATACCAATCAAATTAATCACTGCATCACATCCTGTTAGTGCCTCCTTTAGCGCGTAATTATCCATTACATCGCATTCCAGCACTTGCACATTAGGTAGTAAGATCAAATGCTTAGCAGCCTCACGGCGTCGGGATAGCACTCTAACCTTGTAGCCGGCTTCATCCAGCTTGGCAACCAAACAACTCCCTACGAAGCCCGCACCGCCCAATATACATATTCTTTTAATTGTCATTTTTACTCATTTTCTTATTCAATCGGCTGATTTTTGCTCAAGCGTTTGTTGAGACTCAAAATTGTCTTCAATATTATTGGATACAACATAACTACCAGGTATAACCCCCAATCTTTGTTTGAGTGATATTGTTTTTAAACCTAGTCTTGGCGCATATAAATGCGCATTTGCCATCACTTTTTGTACATAATTTCGTGTTTCGTTAAATGGAATGGTTTCTGCATAGATAGCACCCTCAAGCGGCATTTCTGCCACCCATTTTTTAGCACGGCTTGGGCCTGCATTATACGCTGCAGTCGCCATAGTTTCCTGTCCATTCATTAAATCAAGCGTATAGCGCATGTAGTAAGTGCCTAGCGCAACATTGGTATCCAGCTCATGAATCATGTCATGACTGTAATTATCGATGCCTACTCGTCTGGCAACCCATTTGGCAGTTGCAGGCATAAGTTGCATAAGACCAGAAGCACCTACGCCTGATTTAGCATAATGCATAAACCTGCTTTCTTGCCGCGTAATGGCATATACCCATGCCTCATCAATGGCTTGCTCATCCGCTGCTGGTTTCATTAAATTGCGATATGGGGTTGGGTAGCGTAGTCCAAAATCGTGCATTTCTGTAGTTTTATCCGCGGTAATAATCGCCAAATCATGCCAATTTTTGCGCCCAGCAAACTCTGCTGCTGCTAGTAACTGTCTATCATCAAAATCTTTAGTGGCAAGTGCCCATTCTGATTTTGCCTCCCACCTAAAGCCTAGCTTTTGCAGCGCCTCCACACGCTGAAAAGCCTGCGTATTCTCGATTTCATCCACATCCGAATCTGTGACTTTATGGGTTGCCAGAGGTGCGGACATAAAACCATCCAGTTCATCTTGTGCCAGCCAGCCATAATAATGACGCTCGGTCGAAAGTTTCGCAAACAAAGTATTCGCTTCTAGCAATTGATTTTGAGCTTTAAGCGCACGTGCTTTCCAGTAACGCCATGCGCCTTCCTCTGCCTGAGTTGAATCCATTTTTGCTATAGCATTTAAAACCACTGGCCATTTTTTTTCGCGCAATGCAGCACGCACAAACCAAGCCAATTGCTCTTTGTTGAGGTCAGCGCCGTCCGCAAGCTTAAACCACTGCAATGCTTGCGGCTCTTGTCGAAGCGCAGCTTGTAATGCCAACCTGCCGTAAAAATAGCTTCTATCTTCAGATCGAAATAAATTCTCTACTTTTTTAAATGCACTTAAAGCTTGCTGTGAATCTGTTTTTGCAATGCGATTCAACGCAAACAAGTTTAGCTCACGTCCAAATCTGCTTTTAAAGGAAATCAGTTTCTTACTAAGTACAAGCTGGGGTGATGCATTAGCCTTGTCTATTAATTTATAGTAGTCTGGCTTCGAATGTTTTAGCCCGTTTGCTGATTGCTTTTGCAAGGTTAATACGACTATCAGCAAGTGCCAAACGAAAGCGTGCCCAGATATCCTCATCTGTAAGCACTCCTGCGACTTGCATACGGTCATATAAATCAGCGCAATTACTGGGCTGCTCTTTCGGCTGCATCCATAGTGGCTTTGCTGCCTCAAGTGTAGAGACATTGCCTGCGACTGATTCTGCCTCTGCTGCATAACAAGCAACAGAGACATCCTCTAGCTGATAATTAACAACCTCACTAGAAAAAGCTAGCCAATCCAGATTTTTGGCCAGCTTTTTTAAATATTCGCCGCGCAATCGATCCGCAAACGGATATTCACTGTACTTATTCAGAAAATTCTCCACCGTCTGGTTATCTGCATCCTTCAAGTTAAGCAGCATCAGCCAATAGTCAGCATAAGGTGCCAAAATATAATCTTGGCTTTGCAGTTGCTCAACGTAATCAGATAAAGCAATGACATTTTTCTTATCGTAGGCTGCACGCGCCTGTAGAAACTCTAGATCACCAGAAGCGGCAATGCTGTTTTTAACTACAAAGAGTCCAATAAAAGTAAAAGTGCTGATGAAAATTAGCCGTTTAATTAATATGGTAGCCATATTTATAACGCTAAAAGCGAATAACCCTTGCCACTAAATACAATACAAATAATGCAAGAAAACCCAAGCCTGTATATTTAAGCAGATGCTTTAAATAAGTTAAATATTTTTTATTGCGCGTGACCACAAAAATTGCCAACAGCACAAAACTGGCAATAAACACCAATATAATCGTTAAGCGGATGATTGGCATTTTAGATTACCGATAAATTTAACTAAAATGTGGCATAAGGTTGGGGGTAAAAAACGCAGTTTGTTCCTGAAAGCCAACTGGCGCTTCTTCTATACGCTCGAATGTAGCATATTCCCAAGCACTCGCGTCAGCCAATAATGCGCGTAATAAGGCATTATTAAGCGCGTGGCCTGATTTATATGCTGTAAATGCACCTAGCAGCGGGTGACCCAGCATATACAAATCTCCAATCGCATCCAGCACCTTATGTTTGGCAAACTCATCCTGATAACGCAGTCCGTCTGTATTCAAAATACGATATTCATCCAACACTATGGCATTATCCAAACTGCCTCCACGCGCTAGGCCATTGGCGCGCAGGTATTCCACTTCATGCATGAAACCGAAGGTACGTGCACGACTGATTTCTTTAACATAGGAATTATCAGCAAAATCAATTTTGACATTATTCCCGCAATGCTCAAAAACTGGGTGAGCAAAATCAATAGTAAAATCCATTTTAAAGCCGTGGTAAGGCTCAAACTTGACCCATTTATCTCCGTCAATCACTTCAACCGGCTTTTTAATTTTAATAAACTTCTTGGCCGCAGGCTGTTCAACAATACCAGCCGACTGAAGCAGATAGATAAATGGGCCAGAGCTACCATCCATAATCGGGATTTCTGATGCCGTCACTTCGACAACAATATTATCTACGCCTAAGCCTGCCAGAGCGGACATTAAGTGCTCAACAGTGGCAACACGCACACCATCGTGTTCTAGGGCAGAACACATGCGCGTGTCGCGCACCGCTTCAGGACATGCTTGTATCTCAGGCGTCCCGGGCAAATCGGCACGCCTAAATACAATACCAGTGTCGATTGCTGCCGGTTTTAAAGTCAATGTAACTTTTTCACCGTTATGCAAACCAACGCCTGTAGCACTCACCTGCTTTTTTAAAGTTCTTTGTTTAAGCACTTAATACCTTCTTGTCCCCAATTAACTATCTATCCTATTGATATTTTAGCAAACTAGCTGCCAGTTAATCCGCTTGTTTGCGTAAAAATGCAGGGATGTCATACTCTTCAACACCGGACATTTTCATCGCCTCAACTTGCGCGCGACGGTTATTTTGACTAAATACAGCTGGCGCTTCGTCTTCGACTTCGCCACCTACAAACATTGGCTGATTAGTCGTACCGTTCATGACTGTAGTCATTACGCGCAGTTCCGGTTTTTGTTGGCGACGCGCAATCGCGCCATTTAAACCGGTTGCAACCATTGTTACACGTAATTTATCACCCATGCTTTCGTCCATCACGTTACCTACAATGACAGTGGCATCTTCTGCAGTGAACTCTTTAATCGTGTTCATCACATCATAATACTCTTTCATTTTAAAGCTGGCACTTGCAGTAATGTTAATTAAAACGCCGCGAGCGTTAGCCAAGTTGACATCCTCTAGCAACGGACTGGCTACTGCTTGTTCTGCCGCAATACGCGCGCGCTCAGGGCCGCTCGCTTCTGCAGAACCCATCATCGCCATACCCATTTCCGACATCACAGTACGCACATCAGCAAAGTCCACATTTACCAGACCTGGACAATTGATAATCTCTGCAATACCTGAGACAGCATTATGCAGCACATCGTTCGCAGCACGGAAAGCTTCTAAAAATGGCACATCTTCGCCCAGCACTTCCATAAGTTTTTCATTTGGGATCACTATCAAGGAATCTACATGTTGTGAAAGCTCTTCCAGACCTTCGGTCGCCACCTTTGTGCGCTTGCCTTCAAATGCAAAAGGTTTGGTAACAACTGCAACAGTCAAAATACCCATTTCTTTCGCCACTTCTGCGATAATTGGTGCAGCGCCTGTACCTGTGCCACCACCCATGCCTGCAGTGATAAATAGCATATCAGCACCATCTATTGTTTCAGCAATGCGGTCACGATCTTCTAGTGCGGCATCGCGGCCAATTTCAGGTTTTGCCCCGGCACCTAAACCCTTGGTAATCTCTGAACCGATTTGCAATACCGTTTTTGCTTGACTCTTCTTAAGCGCCTGCATATCGGTGTTGGTGCAAATAAATTCCACACCGCTCAAGTTTTTAGTAATCATGTGCTCAATTGCGTTACCACCGCAGCCGCCCACCCCGATGACCTTAATCACTGCTTCTTGCGAATCTTTTTCCATAATTTCAAACATCTTTACTCTCCTTTTTGCCTTAAAATTTGAGCTTATTCGCATAAACTCTGCCCTATTTCTACTGCTTAATAATTACAACTTCCTACTAGAAATTCCCCTGAAACCAACTTTTCATCTTGTCAAAAATTCTGCCAATTGAACTCGACTCCATCTGGCCAGTTAAATGACGCTCTAACTGTTGTTTACCCATTAATATCAATCCGACCGCCGTGGCATAACGCGGATTGCTCACCACTTCAGATAATCCTCCAACATAGCGCGGCATGCCCAAACGTACCGGCATATGAAAAATTTCTTCACCTAGTTCCATCATGCCGCGCATCATTGCCGAGCCACCCGTTATCACGATGCCTGAAGCAATCATTTCTTCCATACCGCTACGACGCAACTCTTGCAGTACAAGCTCATATAGCTCAACCACGCGCGGTTCAATCACTTCTGCCAAAGTTTGTATTGATAATTGACGTGCCTCACGACCATCCACGCCAGGCACCTCCACCACTTCACGAGCATCCGCTAATTGACGAAGCGCACAGCCATATTTAATTTTGATATCTTCGGCTGATTGCGTAGGTGTTCTAAAAGCCACCGCAACATCATTGGTAATTTGGTCGCCAGCGATTGCAATTACGGCAGTATGTCGAATAGCACCATTCTTGAAGACGGCTATATCTGTTGTTCCACCGCCGATATCCACCAAGCACACGCCAAGCTCTTTCTCATCTTCGGTCAGCACGGCAATACTCGATGCGAGTGGCTGCAGTATCAAATCACTCACTTCCAGACCACAGCGCTTGATGCATTTCACAATATTTTGTGCTGCTGCGACTGCACCTGTGACAATATGCACCTTCACCTCTAATTTCATACCACTCATGCCTAGCGGTTCACGCACGTCATCCTGACCATCGATAATAAATTCCTGTGTGAGAATATGCAGAATCTGCTGGTCGGCGGGTAGAGCCACAGCCCGCGCGGTCTCCACCACGCGATCAACATCCATTTGCGAGACTTCAGCATCTTTAATTTTCACCATGCCATGTGAATTCAGGCTTTTGACATGACTTCCAGCGATACCGGTAAATACTGTTCTGATTTTGCAATCAGCCATCAACTCAGCCTCTTCCAACGAGCGTTGGATAGCCTGCATGGTTGAATCTATATTAATTACCACGCCTTTTTTCAAACCACGCGAGACATGCTGCCCTAGGCCAATTACCTTCAAAGTGCCCTCTGGCAGCAATTCTGCCACGATGGTTACAATTTTAGATGTGCCGATATCTAACCCTACTATCAGGTTTTTATCTTCACGAACTTTGCTCATGTTTTACTCCCTTTTTTCATTCTTTAAGTCATGCCTTAACGGGCAATGCTGGTAAGATTTTTACTGGTGATGATTTAGATGTCATAGGTCTTAATCCAGCAGGCTTGCGCACTGCAAAGCCGTTCGGATATCGCAAATCGGCATATACCACTTTCACATTCAATTGGCTGAGCGTGGATTTATATGCACTTGCAAACTTATCCAATCTAGCCTCCATGTCCACACGCCCCAGCGCAATTAACAAACCTTTATCAGTTTTTATTTCCCACGCACGGCGTGGCGATAATGTCACTTGAGCGATTCTGATATCTGCTTTGTTTAAAATCTGGCTGTAATTACCATAACTTTTAGTCACTTCCATCACACCATCGCCTGGGCCGTAAAACACGGGCAAATCTGCGTCAGTTGCTGCCTGAAACAATTCGCCATGCGTATTAACCAACCCAATATTGCCCCAACGCGCCAAAGCCTGATGCTCCTCAATCACTACATCTAACTTATCTGGCCAGCGACGACGTACGCTGACGTTGCGCGCCCAAGGCAGTTTTTCGAATGCATCACGCGTCTTGATCAAATCCAATGTAAAAAAATTGCCTTTCAAATGCTTTGCCACGATCAGCTTGATTTGTTCTCGATTCACATGCGATAACTGTCCATTCACCTTCACTTCGCGGATAGGAAAAATCGGTAAATGCACCACTACAAACAACAAGGCGTACAGCATCAATACGACAGAAAGTGCAAACAAAAAATTTGCAATCCAGTTAAGTAAGCGTGGCTTATCCCACATTGCCTGGCTCCATCTTTATGCTTGCATTGGTTTCTAAAGTCATCGCTAAAATTTTCATTACTAATTCATCAAAGCTCATGCCTGCAGCTTTGGCTGCCATGGGTACTAAGCTATGGTCAGTCATTCCCGGACTGGTGTTTATTTCTAAAAAATAATGATTTGCCTGCTTCATCCATTAAAAAATCCACTCGTCCCCAACCACGACAACCTATAGCGCGAAATGCCTGTAATGCCTCCTGTTGAATTTGTGCTTCTTTTTCAGCACTCAAACCGCATGGGCAAAGGTATTCTGTGTCATCACGCAGGTATTTAGCCTCATAATCGTAAAACTCATTTTTCGGGACGATGCGTATAATTGGTAGTGGGATCAGTCCTGATTTTGCATCTTCCAGAATGCCCACGGTGTATTCGCCGCCGCCTACGAATTTTTCCGCAATCACCAAAGGATCAGCCTTGGAAGCCAATATCCATGCGCCTTTCAGACCGCCTTTTTGCTTAACTTTTGTAATGCCGATGCTCGAGCCTTCATTCGCCGGTTTCACAAACAGCGGCAGCCCAAGTTTTTGCTCAATCGCCGAAAAATCACTTTGTGCTTCAACCAGTTCAAAGTCAGGTGTTTTAATGTTAAGTACGCGCCACAATAATTTTGTGCGCCATTTATCCATGCCCACACTGGATGCCATCACACCACTGCCGGTATAAGGAATGTTCATCAACTCCAATGCGCCCTGTATGGTGCCATCCTCGCCATAGCGACCATGCAGCGAGATAAACGCACGATCATAACCCTCCAGCTCATGCAGTGGACGCTCCGCCGGGTCAAATGCATGTGCATCAACTCCCTGGCGCAGCAAGGCCGCCAGCACGGCTGAGCCACTTTTAAGCGACACATCGCGCTCATCTGATTTGCCACCAAATAGCACGGCCACTTTGCCAAAATGATTTGATATCTTATGCATACTCGCCTATCACTTTTACCTCTTGCTGTAACGCCACGCCTTGTTTTTCCAACACCGTATCTTTCATATGACGAATCAATAACTCGATATCTAATGCAGTTGCATTGCCCAGATTCACAATAAAATTAGCGTGTTTAGGCGACACCTGAGCACCGCCAATCTGATAACCTTTCAAGCCACTAGCTTCGATTAATCTTGCCGCAAAATCGCCATGTGGATTCCTGAACGTAGAGCCTGCGCTTGGTAAATTAAGCGGTTGGCTGGCCAGCCTGGTTGCTAGCAGATTTTTGATTTTCTGCAGCGATTCATCCGCATTACCGGGCTCCAGCTTGAACCACGCTCCCAAAAACCACTCGTCAGGCACAGGCATTTCTACATGTCGATAGCTTGGGATAAACTCTGAGGCATTGCGCACATGCGTATTGCCTTGCTTGTCGATAGTCAATGCCTGATGCACGATATTCCAGGTTTCTGAACCATAACAGCCTGCATTCATGGCCAAGGCACCGCCAACTGTGCCAGGAATACCGGCCATAAACTCTGCACCTTGCCTATAGTGATTTGCACAAAATCTGGCCAGTTTCCCGCTCGTCACGCCCGCCTCGGCGTAGATATATTTTCCATCCACTCTCAAATCACTTAGTGCCTGATGCATCACGACTACTGTGCCGCGCACACCGCCGTCACGCACCAGTAAATTACTGCCCAAGCCAATAAAATAAACCGGTTCATTCTGATCCAGTGTTTGCAGAAATGCTTGCAGCTCCTTCAAATTTTCCGCGATAAACAAACGATCTGCACTACCACCCACACGCCAGCTGGTATAGCGGGCGAGCGGCTCGTTTTTAAGTAATTGCGACTGCGTTTCTAATTGCGCCATCAATCCGCTAACTCCTTTGTTTTAGCTGCAACATGGCCGATTGAGCCTGCGCCCATCACAATCACCACATCATCGGCTTGTGCCATATTCAAAATAGCTTTAGGCAATTCATCGGTTGTTTCCACAAACAGCGGCTCAACCTTCCCTGCCACGCGAATCGCACGAATTAAAGCGCGTGCATCAGCCGCAACAATCGGCGCTTCACCTGCTGAGTACACCTCTGTCAGCAATACAGCATCTGCGGTGGAAAGTACGCGCACGAAATCTTCGAAACAATCGCGCGTTCTGGTAAATCGATGCGGCTGAAACGCTAATACCAGCCTACGATTGGGGAAGGCATTGCGTGCTGCGGCAATTACTGCTTGCATCTCAACAGGGTGATGACCGTAATCATCAATGAGTGTAAATTTCCCGCCTGCTTTCGCTGCAACTTCACCGTATCGCTCAAAGCGACGACCTACGCCTTTAAACTCAGCAAGCGCTTTGATAATAAATTGGTCCTCTATATTCAACTCGCTTGCAATCGCAATCGCTGCCAGCGCATTCAGAACATAGTGGTTTCCTGGTAGGTTTAAGGTCACGTCGAATGTAGTTGTAACGCCGTTAATACGATCAACCGTAAAGTGCATTTTGCCGTGATCTGCCCGCACGTTCCTGGCACGGATACGCGCATCTTCACTGAATCCATAGGTCATCACCGGCTTGGTCACGCGCGGCAAAATTTCACGGACATTAATATCATCCACACACACTACCGCCATGCCCCAAAAAGGCAGCTGCTGCAGAAATTCCACGAATGCACTTTTGAGTTTTTCGAAGCTATGCTCATAAGTGTCCATGTGATCCTGGTCGATATTCGTCACCACTGCCATCACAGGTGTTAAATGCAAAAATGAAGCATCAGACTCATCCGCTTCGGCCACAATGTATTCGCCGGTACCAAGCCGCGCATTGGCACTGGCAGATTCAAGTTTTCCGCCAATCACAAAAGTGGGGTCCATGCCTGCCTCAGCCAGAATACTGGCAATCAGGCTAGTTGTGGTCGTTTTGCCATGCGTCCCTGCAACCGCAATGCCTTGTCTAAAACGCATCAACTCTGCCAGCATAAGTGCGCGCGGAACCACAGGAATATTCTTAGTACGCGCCGCGATAATTTCAGGGTTCTTTTCATTCACGGCAGAAGACACCACCACCACATCCGCTGCGTCCAGGTTTTCTGTTGCGTGCCCTTGATATACCTTGGCTCCAAAGCCGGACAAACGTTCTGTTGTAGCATTTTTTGCTAGATCTGAACCCGAAACCGTGAAGCCTAAATTAATCAGCACCTCGGCAATGCCGCTCATGCCCGCACCGCCTATACCGACAAAATGCACGTTTTTCACTTTATGTTTCATGCGGCCATCTCCATACAAATCTTTGCAACCATTTCTGTGGCTTTGGGCTTGGCTAATTTTTTGGCTTTGATTGCCATCTCCAAACAATTTTCACGTGTTAAACTGAGCAAAATTTCTGTCACTTTCTGTACATTAAATTCTGTTTGCTGAATTAACTTTGCTGCGCCTGCATCACTTAGGTATTTTGCGTTATAGGTTTGATGGTCATCCACCGCATACGGGAACGGCACCAATAAACTCGCTACTCCCACGCACGCTAGCTCGGCAACCGTAAGCGCCCCTGCTCGGCAAATTACTACATCCGCCCATGCGTATATGTCTGCCATGTTGTGAATAAAAGCTCTCGCGTCTGCTTGTACGCAAGCCGCATCATAATTGGCCTGTAGCGCTCTAATATGCTTTTCGCCAGCTTGATGTATCACTTCAGGCCGAATGCTTTCAGGCAATTCAGCCAGGGCTTTTGGTAACACTTCATTCAAGGCAGCGGCGCCTAAACTACCACCGACTACTAACAATTTGAGCTTGCCCGAACGCGCTTTATAACGCTGTTCAGGCGATGCTAATTGCGTAATGTCATGTCGCACCGGGTTGCCCACCAGCTCCGCTCTATTGCCAAAAGCGGAGGGAAATGCTGCCAGCACCTTATTAGCGATTAAACCTAGCGTTTTATTGGTTAGACCTGCGATGGAATTTTGCTCATGAATCACTAATGGCCTGCCCAGTATCTTAGCCATCAACCCACCCGGAAATGCCGCAAAGCCACCCATTCCCAGTACTACGTTGGGCTTATGTTTGCGAATAGCAGAAAAACTTTGTTTAAATGCTATTGCCAATTTAATTGGCAGCAGCACCCAACCCCGCAAGCCTTTACCGCGAACACCGCGCATACTTATCATTGCTTTACTGTAATGTTTACCTTCAATCAGCCTG
This sequence comes from uncultured beta proteobacterium, assembly GCA_963701715.1. Lineage (GTDB taxonomy): Bacteria > Pseudomonadota > Gammaproteobacteria > Burkholderiales > Methylophilaceae > Methylotenera_A. The sequence goes on along the minus strand of CAVPAX010000005.1, from coordinate 298,674 downwards.
TTCTCCATTCCGCCTTCCGTGGCCAGCCAAACTATGTTCCAGCCATGATCTTTCATATAATCTGCTACAGCCATGGCAGGGTACACATGGCCACCGGTACCGCCTGCCATCACCATCAGCGTACCTGATCCATACTGTGTAATTGGAGAAGAGAACATCATGCTGGCAAACCTTTCTGCAGTCGGCGATTTTCATAATCAATCCTCAGCAGCACCGCCATGGCAATGCAGTTAGCCAAAATGCCGCTACCGCCAAACGAAAGCAGTGGCAACGTCAGACCCTTCGTTGGTAGCACACCCATATTTACACCGATATTGATGATGCCTTGTACACCGATCCATACGCCTAAGCCTTGTGCCAGCAAAGCAGCAAAATAACGCTCATTTGCCACCGCTTCTTTGCCAATACCAAATGCACGAATCACAATCCAAACAAACAAACCTAATACTGTTAAAACGCCTACAAATCCAAGTTCTTCTGCAATCACAGCCAATAAAAAGTCAGTGTGTGCTTCCGGCAAATACAGCAACTTCTCCACACTCGCCCCCAATCCCACGCCAAACCACTCACCACGTCCAAATGCAATCAGAGCATGTGACAGCTGGTAACCTTTGCCAAAAGGATCTGCCCAAGGATCCAGAAAACCAATTACGCGCTGCAAGCGATATGGCGAACTCCAAATCAACACGTAAATTGCTACGGGCAGTAAAGCCAGCAAGCCAGCAAAGATTTTGGCATTGATGCCGCCCAGCCAAAGGATGGAAATTGAAATGGCAGCAATCACGGCGAATGCACCAAAATCAGGTTCGCGTAGCAGCAGGAATCCGACCAGCACCATCACAGCCACCATAGGCAGAAAACCTCGAGTGATGCTATCCATTTGCGGCGATTTACGAACTGCATAATCTGCTACATACATTGCAGCAAATAGTTTCATCAATTCAGATGGCTGCAAATTCATTACAAATAATGAAAGCCAACGCTGACTGCCATTCACATTGCGGCCAATCCCTGGGATAAGCACGAGCACCAGCGAGGCCAATCCTGCTAAAAACAAGTAGGGCGCTATTTTTTGCCAAAAGGCGATAGGTGCTTGGAACGAAATAAATCCAGCCAATAAACCGATTGAAATATAAATTGTTTGACGTACCAAATAGTAAGTACTTTGATGTCCAACTGCTTTATCTGCCTCTGCAATCGCAATAGAAGCTGAATACACCATCACCAAACCCAGACCCAACAAGATAAAGGTGACCCACAACAACATCTGGTCATAATTAGGGGCATTAATGCGCTCACGGCTATTCATGACTGGCGCTAGCATGTGGCCACCTTCTTATTTTCCAGTACAAGCTGTTTTACCGCAGCCACAAACACTTCAGCGCGATGCACATAGTTTTTAAACATGTCAAAACTGGCGCATGCGGGAGATAGCAATACCGCATCACCCCTGTTAGCAAGTTTGCATGCGATATTGACTGCTTCCGGCAGATCCGCTGCCCTGTATAAAGGTACATTGGTTGCCAACAATACTTTTTCAATCAATGGGGCATCGCGGCCTATCAGCACTACCGCACGGGCATTAGCTTGTACAGCAGGAACCAAGGGCGAAAAGTCCTGCCCTTTGCCATCACCTCCGGCAATTAGCACCGCTTTCTGCGGTTTATCGTTTTTAGTCATACCCGCAATCGCTGCGCAAGTAGCTCCCACATTGGTACCTTTTGAGTCATCATAAAAATCAATATCATCAATTTTGGCAACCCATTCCACCCGATGCGGCAAACCTTTAAAATTGCGTAGCGTCTGTGCAATCGCAGTTTTATCAATGTCAATTGCGCTACATAAACCAGCCGCTGCAAGCGCATTTGCTACATTATGTTGACCTACGATTTTGAGATCGCTCGCTTTACATAATTTGCGCTGCCCACTCGCTAAATAATGTTCTTCTTTACATTCAACCAAACCAAAGTCATGTACGCTAGGCGCGACATTCAGGCCAAAAGTCACTGTATTTTTATTACGCATAGAGAATGATGCAGCGTCATCCCGATTCAGAACGCTCGTTTTTGCGTGTGCCAAAATGCGTACTTTGGCAGCTGCGTAATCCGCAATGCTAGAATATCTATCCATATGGTCTTCACAAACATTCAACACAGTTGCAGCATCAAGGTTTAAATTATGTGTAGTCTCAAGTTGGAAACTAGAAAGTTCCAGCACATAAACATCTGGCGTTTCCATTTGTAGGGCATCTAGAACTGGCAAGCCAATATTGCCGGCCACAATCGTTTTCAAGCCCGCCTCTTTGCAGATTTCACCTACTAAGGTTGTCACAGTGGTTTTTCCGTTGGAGCCAGTAATACCGATGACTTTTGCGCTTCTGGGGCGGTATTGTGCGAATATTTCAACATCGCCAATCACCGGGACACCTTGTTTAATCGCAGCCTGCACAGCAGGCTCGTTTAAAGCCACTCCTGGGCTAATCACAATCAAATCAGCTTGTGATAAAATTTCCGCTTGAAACGCACCTGTATGAATTTCCACTTGTGGCATACGTTTAATCACATCATCCATACCGGGTGGGTTTTCACGTGAATCTGCTACCGACAAGATTGCGCTTCTTGACGCAAGCCAGCGCAATGCTGATTGCCCTGTTTCACCAAGACCCAGCACTAAGACACGTTTGTTTTCAAAATTGATTTTCATCTTAATTTCAGGGTGGATAAGCCGACTAGCACCAGCATCATGGTAATAATCCAAAACCGCACAACTACTTGTGTTTCTTTCCAGCCCTTTTGCTCATAGTGATGGTGCAATGGTGCCATTAAAAAAATACGCTTACCGGTACCTGTTTTGTATTTTGTATATTTGAAAAACATAACCTGTAGCGCTACGGAGAAGGTTTCCACCACAAATACACCACCCATAATAAAGAGTACTATCTCCTGCCGAACAATCACAGCCACCACACCCAGCGCCGCACCTAATGCCAGCGCTCCCACGTCGCCCATAAATACTTCTGCAGGGTAGGCGTTAAACCACAAAAAACCCAAACCCGCCCCTCCCATCGCGGCGCAAAAGACCATCAATTCACCTGCGCCTGCGACGTATGGAATACCTAGGTATTTAGAAAAATACAAATGCCCAGCCACATAGGCAAATATGGCGAGTGCACTACCTACCATCACGGTTGGCATAATCGCCAGCCCATCCAAACCATCAGTCAAGTTCACTGCATTGCTACTGCCGACGATTACCAGATAGGTCAAAATAACAAAACCCACGGCGCTAAGAGGTAGAACAAGGTGTTTGAAGAATGGGAAAATCAATGTTGTTTCAATAGGGGTTGTAGAGGTTTTAAGCAAAAAAATGGCCACGCCCAGACCAATCACGCTCTGCCAAAAATATTTAGCCTTGGCCGATAAGCCTTTAGGATTTTTATAAACAACTTTACGGTAATCATCTACCCAACCAATTGCACCAAAACCTAACGTAGTTCCCAGTACCACCCAGATATACTTGTTATGCAAATCTCCCCATAGCAGAGTTGCGATCGCAATCGCCACCAATATCAGCGCACCGCCCATAGTAGGCGTTCCGGCTTTGACTAAATGTGTTTGCGGACCATCATCACGTACCGCCTGGCCAACCTTGTACTCAGTGAGTTTGCGTATCATTGCTGGCCCCACCATAAACGAAATCACCAGCGCTGTCAGCGTTGCCAATACAGCGCGTAAAGTGATGTAGTTAAACACATTAAAGCCGCGAATATCGTGCGCTAACCAGCGCGCAAGCTCTAGCAACATGACTTTTTCTCCGATTCTGTATTTTTTTTCATCAATTGATTTACAACGTGCTCCATTTGCATAAAACGTGAGCCTTTTACCAGCACGGTAACGTTTTTTCTCATCTGCATTTTTATGTTTGAAACCAATGTTTCTAAAGTAGAAAAATGTCGCGCATTTTCGCCAAATGCTTTGGCCGCCAATTGACTCATTTCACCAAAAGTAAATAACTGGCCAATGCCTTTCTGTTTAGCGTATGTGCCAATATCGGCATGCATTTTCGTGGCGTCCTTACCTAACTCTGCCATATCACCCATCACCAAAATTTGCGCTGTATTTTGATTTGCAAGCACATCAATAGCCGCTTTCATCGAATCCGGGTTCGCGTTATAAGTATCGTCAATCAGCACCGCGTCGTTGCTACCTTGCAACCAATTAAGACGGCCTTTAACCGCGCCAAAATTGCTTAGCCCTTTCGCGATATCTATATTGGATACCCCCAATGCAACCGCCACAGCACTTGCTGCCAGCGCATTGTGAATATTGTGCACACCCAGCACCCTCAACTCGAACTGAATTTTTCCATTAGGTGTTTTTAGAGTGATTTGGATTAAATTTCCGATTGCTTGATAACTTGCACTTACATCTGCAGACTCTGTCAGGCCAAACGTGATGATTTTTCTGTTTTTATTGAGCGATTTCCAATAATCAGCGAAAGAGTCGTCCGCATTGATGATAGCAACACCTTCATCAGTCAAGCCCTCGTAAATCTCACCTTTAGCACGTGCAATCGCCTCGCGTGAACCTACTTCGCCTATGTGTGCCGTGCCAGCGTTGTTGACTACTGCCACGCTGGGCCGTGCTAGGTTTGTAAGATAGCGAATTTCGCCTTCATGATTCATGCCCATCTCAATCACTGCATAAGCATGCTCTTTGCGCATTTTAAGCAAGGTCATTGGCATACCAATATCGTTATTAAGATTACCCTGGGTCGCCAATATTTTTTTATTTGTAACAGCCAATATCGCAGCTATCATTTCTTTCACGGTGGTTTTGCCGTTGCTGCCTGTGACTGCCACAAGCGGCAGCCTGAATTTGTTTCGCCAGTAGCTTGCCAATCGCCCTAGAGCCAGACGTGTGTCTGGAACAATTACAGCCGAACCTGCCTGGGTATTGACATCTGACACCAAGACTGCCGCTGCACCTTGCTTAATAGCTTCTAATGCGTACGTATTACCATCAAAGCGTTCGCCCTTGATGCCGACAAATAATTGATTTTTCACAATATTGCGGCTATCGGAACCCACACTTTCGCACAGCACATCAGCACCTAACATACACCCGCTCACAGCTTTAGCAATTTCAGATAGCATCATCATATGAAGGCTCTTTCATATATCTTGAGCACGGATTCAGCTTCTTCTACATCGCTAAAATGATGTTTTTTACCTGCTATTTCTTGGTAGTCTTCATGACCTTTACCCGCAATTAATACGATATCTCCCGGTTTGGCTGAAAATATACCAACAGATATTGCTTTAGCACGGTCTTCTTCAATCGCAAAATTGCCATGCATATCACTGACAATATCTTGAATGATTTTTTCAGGTGCTTCATCACGTGGATTATCTGATGTCACCACAACCGCATCAGCAATTTCGCTGGCCACTTTACCCATCAGTACACGTTTACCAGCATCGCGATTCCCACCACAGCCAAATACACATATAAGCTTAGAAGTCGCTTGTGCTTTTAATGTAGATAGCACTTTTTCAAGTGCATCTGGTGTGTGCGCGTAGTCCACTACAACCAAGGGTAGTTTTCCGCCACCGATCTGCTGCATACGGCCACTAGCGGGTTGAATGTGCGAAATAGCTTCTATTGCATCGTCCAAACTTACTTTTGAAACCAATAAGGTTGCCAGCACTGCTAGCACGTTATACACATTAAAGCGCCCGATTAAATTGGCCTTAACTGGTGCATTGCCAAATGGCGTAATCGCATAAAAAACAAAGTGGGTGTTTTCGAAATGCAGTTCTGTAGCCCTGATGTCACCATGCTCAATACCATAAGCCATCACTGGGGTACCGGCACCGGTCAATTTCTCGGCGATTTTTCTACCAAATTCATCATCACAGTTAAGCACCGCAAATTTCAAGCCACCTGCATCAAAAAGACGGCGCTTTTCAGCCGCATACGCCTCGAAAGACGCGTGGTAATCTAAATGATCGCGCGTTAAATTACTCAGCACTGCCACATCGAAGTGCACCCCCCTTACACGCCCTTGATGCAGACCATGTGAAGACACCTCCATTGCAACAATGTCAACCTCTTGCTTGACATAATCTGCCAGCATTCTTTGCAATAAAACGGCGTCTGGCGTGGTGTTGGAAGTTGCACTCAACTGATTTGGCAAACCATTTCCCAATGTGCCGATGACAGCGGTTTTGCGCTCTAAATAATTAAAACATTGGCTCAGCCATTGTGTAATCGAGGTTTTACCGTTGGTGCCGGTTACACCGATCACCCACATTTTTTTGGATGGATTACCATAAAACTGACCGGCTATTTCACTGGCTTGTAAGCGCAATTGCCTAATTGCCTTATTTTCGATATCCCACTCAGGATTCCATTCAAATCCTTCAGGATCCCAAAGCACAGCGCTGGCACCATTTTTAATGGCATCGGCAATATATTGGCGGCCGTCATTTTTATCGCCAGGATAAGCCAATAACAGGCTGCCTGATTGTACTGTCCGACTATCTGCAGTGATGTCTTTTACCTGCGTATTGATTTTATATTTTGTCATACCACCTCTTTAACATCTTCGGTTGCATCGGGTGGGATAACGACATTGTTATTTGGCGAATCTTGCGGCACTGCAAGCATACGTAGTGCATCAGCCATCACCGCACTAAATACCGGGGCTGCAACAACACCACCATAGTATTGGTCTTTTTCTATGTTTGGCTCGTCTATCATCACGGCCATAATCAAGCGCGGATTGGATGCAGGAGCCATTCCCACGAATGAACCTACATATTTGTCCGGCTCGTATCCAGCAGGGCCTATTTTATGCGCTGTACCCGTCTTGCCCGCTACACGATAGCCTGCTACCTGCGCCCTAAGCGCAGTGCCTCCAGGTTGTATTACTAGCTCCAGCATATCTTTCACATCTTTTGCCACTTGCGCTGAAAACACCTGATGTCCAACTGGCACCTCTTTTAACTTTGTAAGTGAAACAGGCTTAATTTCGCCTTCGTTAGAAAAAACCGTATACGCACGCGCCAATTGCAGCAAGGTAACGCTAATGCCATGCCCATATGACATTGTGGCCTGTTCAATTGGACGCCAGGTTTTGTATGGGCGCACTTTGCCAGATGCCTCCCCAGGAAAACCTATGCGGGTCGGTGCACCTAGGCCCAATTGATTGAACGTGCTCCACAACTCTTCTTTTTTAAGGCTTAGCGCCATTTTTGCCGCCCCCACATTGGAAGACTTCTGTATCACTTGCGCGACTGTCAGTACTCCGTGCGGATGGGCATCATGTATCGTAGCTGGCCCAATCGACATCATGCCGGGTGCTGTTTGGATAGTAGTTGTTGGTGTGTAATCACCAAACTCCAAAGCGGCTGCAGCTGTAATTGGCTTCATGGTCGAGCCCGGCTCAAAAATATCTGTGATTGCACGATTGCGCGTTTTTCCCTTTATGTTGACAGGGTTGTTTGGGTTGTAAGTGGGCAAATTCACCATCGCCAGCACTTCTCCTGTTTTAGCGTCAAGGACTACTACCGCACCTGCTTTAGCACGATGCGTTTCGACTGCCTTACTCAACTCCCTAAATGCCAGATATTGAATACGTCGATCTATGCTTAACACGAGATCCTGACCATCTTGTGGAACTTTGACAGCCTCCAAATCTTCAACAATATGCCCTTGTCTATCTTGAATCACACGGCGACTGCCTGGTTTACCAGAAAGCACGCTATTTTGAGCCAACTCAAAGCCCTCTTGGCCATTGTCATCAATACCGGTAAAACCTATCAAGTGCGCAGTTACATCGCCTGCCGGATAAAAGCGTTTATACTCACGCTGTAAAAATACGCCGGGAATTTCCAAGCTCATCACTTTTGCTGCCAAGTCGGGCGATATGCGTCGTTTTAGATAAACAAACTCGCGTTCTCTATTTGCAATTTTTTTATCTATATCTTTAGTTTTGATCGTCAATAATTTAGCCAGCGCATTTTTTTGCTGTCTGTTCATTTCTACATCCGGCGGACTTACCCATACCGATTCAACCGGACTGCTAATAGCCAGAAGCTCGCCGTTTCTATCGGTAATTTTTCCGCGATGCGCCTGCAGCACTAGCGAGCGGCTATAGCGCGCATCGCCTTTTTGCTGCAAAAAGGTTTTATGTAAACTTTGTAAATATATGCCGCGCATCAGTAACCCAACAAAGCCAAGCAGCACAGCAATAAGCAACACCCGGCGACGCCAAGCCGGCAATTTAACAATGTGATGTTGCACTTGGTTGTAAGCCATTTTTATCGCGTCATTTCATCAAGCGAAATTACCTGGATACGTTTTGCATCCGGCACTTGCATTTGCAATCTTTTAGTTGCGAGCTCCTCTATGCGCGAGTGCATCGCCCATGTACTTTGTTCGAGTTGCAATTGACCAAACTCGGTTTCATATTTTTGAGTCAACCCTTGTTGCTGTTCCAACTCGAAATACAATTTGCGCGCCTTATGCTGTGAAGTCACCACCCCAAGACTCACCGCAATGAGCACAAAAAATAATATAAGGTTCAGACGAGTCATGCTGCAGCTGTCCTTTCGGCCACACGCATCACAGCACTTCTGGCGCGTACATTAAGCTTGATTTCATTCGCGCTTGGTTTAATGGCTCTGCCAATCGAAACCAATCTTGGTTGAGGCAAATCTTTAGCCTTGATAGGAAAGTTAGCGGGAAAATCATCACGATTTTCTTCACTTTGTATGAACCGCTTCACAATTCTATCCTCCAGCGAATGAAAGCTAATCACAACCAACCTGCCACCTGCTGCCAATAAATTCAGGCATTGTGGCAATATCAGCGACAACTCCTCAAGCTCTTGATTGACGAAAATCCGTAAAGCTTGAAAGGTGCGCGTTGCTGGATTTTGGCCCGGCTCAACCTTGGGGATTGCGCTTGCCACGACCTTGGCAAGTTGTCCGGTAGTGGTGATGGCGCGCCCGTCATTGCGCTCCTTAATAATCGCCCTTGCAACCTGCTTAGCAAACCGTTCTTCACCATAATTTTTTATCACCTCTCCTAATTGTTGCTCTGAAATTGTGGTCAACAGTTCTGCTACTGTTTTGCCACGCGTCTGATCCATACGCATATCGAGCGGACCGTCATGCCTAAAACTAAAACCGCGCCTACCTTCATCGATTTGCGGTGACGAAATGCCCAAATCCAGCAAGATGCCATCCACATGCGTTAAATGATGTTGTATTGCCAATTGATTGATTTCTGAAAAATGACGATGTTCAATACAAAATCGTGCATCTTGAATTTGTTTGCCAGCCTCAAAAGCCGCCAAATCTCTGTCCATGGCAAATAAACGACCGCCTTTACCTAGTTTGGATAATATTTTCCGGCTATGTCCACCACGCCCGAATGTACCATCAATATAAGTTCCACTCGGCCTGATATTGAGGGCATCAATTGCCTCATCAAGTAATACTGTTGTATGCAAAAAAGACCGGGGCATGGTTTCTGGTGACACTGAGGCTGCTGCGGGCGCCGACGTCGCGCCCATCATCATAGTGAAAAACCTTCTAACTCTGCGGGCATCTCGATGCCATCGCCACTCATTACATTTTTAAGCTGCTTGCGCCAGGCTTCCAAATTCCACATTTCAAAATGGCTGCCTTGACCAACCAGCATGACTTCTTTATCCAAATTGGCAAATTCGCGCAAAGCAGCTGAAACCAGCATACGACCGGCGCTATCTAACGCAATATCTTCTGCATACCCCACCAGCAAACGCTGCAAACCGGATGACTGCCTATCAAAACTGGACAGCGCCATCATTTTGGCTTGAATTGGCTCCCAAGCTGGCTGAGGATAAAGCAGCAAACATCCATGCGGATGCGCAGTCAGCACCACATTGCCCGCACTTTGCGTCAACAGTGCATCGCGATGCTTAGCAGGCACAGCCAGCCTGCCTTTTGCATCCATACTCAAATTTGTTGCGCCGCGAAACATGTTTGATAAAAGCCTTATAATTATCAATACTTACTTGATTAAAAAGCAGGGAATTACTAATCACCATTAGTTAAAATTAGCATTCCCCACAAAACCCCACTTTTCCCCACCAAATTGCACTATAGATAAAAAAAAAGTGCTTTGCAAGCACTTTTTGAGATTTTTTCTTTATAAGACAAAGACTTAGCGCATTTTTGTACAAAAAACAAACATGTTAATAATCAATTGGTTACAAAGTTAAGTGAATGTAAAATATCAGTACCGTTAATTATGTAATTGAATTGTATGCGTGGACTCAAAAAATGGAAATTTAGAATAAAAAAGAAGCTAGCCGATAAGCCGGGTTCTGTCGTGCATTGCTACACGTAACAGTCATTCCTCTAGGCGCGCAATTACTCACGCGCTCAAGCAACCTACCCGCTGGCAGCGCGAGCCACGCCAATACCAGCCTATTTGGTCTTGCTGCAGATGGAGGTTACCGCGTTTCACCGTAACTTAATACGCTCGTCTCTGTGGCCCTATTCCTCGCCTCACGGCGTACGGCCGTTAGCCGTCATCCTGCTCTATGCAGCCCGGACTTTCCTCCCCTCGTTTGTACAAGCGGCGACTGTCTAGCTAGCTTCGACACCATTTTAACACGTTAACAAGGCAAAAATGCCATGCCCTGCAGACCAATATCCATGCGACCTACAGAGCATCTATTACGGCTTCACAACCAATCCATTTTTAACCGATTTCACGCCTTTTACACTCGCGGCGATTTGCTCTGCACGGTTTTTGGTGGCCAAGTCATCCACAAAACCGCTTAATATCACAATACCGTCTTTGGTTTCCACGCTTACTTTAAAGCTTCTAAAGTTTTTTTCAATTAAATATTTGGCTTTAACTTTTGAGGTGATCGCGCTGTCACGGGCTGCCTGTTTCGCCTCTTTTTGCTGTACTGCCGATTTATAAGTCGCGTATTCATCCTGACTTAAGCTGCCATTGTGGTTTCTATCCGCTTTTCCAAAACCGCCATTCTCAAAAATCGGGTCTTTTTTAATTTCTGCAGCACTTATTTTGTCGTTGCTATCCGCATCCAGCAATTTAAATTCGCGCTGATACATATTTTGATCCGCCGGATCTGGTGTAATTGCCAGTACAGGCATGCTCACAAAACATAGCATTAGACTGATGAAGGTTGTTTTAAAAAATTGCATTCCATTATCTCCAAATATTATTAACAACTAACCTAGATTAAGTTTCCAGTGTATTAGCTGACCAGCCCTTAGTGGTACTAGACTATCATCACCCAGCGGGAGTTCATTCGCCACCCGCCAGCTGGATTTTTCGAGCGTGATTTTATCTGCATTTCTTGGCAGGTCATAAAAATCTGCACCGTAAAAACTGGCAAACGCTTCTAATTTATCCAAAGCATTCGCAGCCTCAAACGCCTCCGCATAAAACTCGATGGCCGCGTGTGCAGTATAGATGCCTGCACAGCCACAAGCAGCCTCTTTGGTGTGCTTGGCATGCGGCGCGCTATCGGTACCCAGAAAAAATTTGGCACTACCGGAAGTTGCTGCCTTTACCAAAGCCTGCCGATGTTCTTCACGTTTTAAAATAGGCAAGCAGTAGTGATGTGGCTGAATACCTCCTTTGAACATATCGTTACGATTCATCAGCAAATGATGTGCAGTAATCGTCGCGGCAACGTTATCTGGCGCACCATGCACAAACTCTGCGGCATCTTTGGTGGTGATATGCTCAAACACGATTTTTAATGCTGGAAATCGCTTGAGCAAAGGTAACATGTGGCGATCAATAAAAACACGTTCGCGATCAAAAACATCGACATCCGTGTCCGTCACCTCGGCGTGCACGAGTAACGGCATTCCAACTTCCTGCATAGTCTCTAGTACGGAATTGCAATTAAGCAAATCGGTTACGCCAGAATCCGAATTGGTTGTCGCACCCGCAGGGTAAAGCTTTACGCCATGAACAAATCCGCTTGCCTTGGCTTTTTTAATCTCGTCCGGCTTTGTGTTATCAGTTAAATAAAGCGTCATCAGCGGCTCAAATTTTGCGCCTTTTGGCAACGCCTCCAAAATACGCTGGCGATAAGCTGCTGCGAGCTCTGTCGTTATCACCGGGGGCCGTAAATTCGGCATCACAATCGCACGCGCGAACTGGCGCGCAGTGTCAGGCAAAACAGCCTGCAAAGCCACGCCGTCTCTAAGGTGTAAATGCCAATCGTCGGGGCGTATAAGTATAAGTTTATTCGTCATTTTTTAACTTCAGTGCAAATTCATATAAGTCATTTTTTTTAAGCCGTGTGATTTCTATCGCCAGCTTTACTGCCTGTTTGAGCGGCAATTCATCCAGCAGGCATTTTAATACACGTTGCGCCTCCTCACTAATTTCCTGCATTTTTACAACTGGCGCGGCTTCCACCAACAGAACAAATTCTCCACGCTGCTGATTTGAATCTGCCTGAAGCCAAGCACTAGCGCGGCCTGCAGGGCAGGTGTAAATCGTTTCGAATGTTTTCGTCAGTTCACGCGCAAATGTAATGTGCCGCTCACCACCCAATACCTTCGCTATGTCTTCAACGCATTCCACAATGCGGTGCGGCGCTTCGTAAAACACCAAAGTCACCGTTTGCGCAGCCAATTCTTGTAACACCTTGCGCCGCGCTGCGCCGCTGGCAGGTAAAAATCCATGAAACAAGAAGCCATTCTGTGTGATGCCGCTGGCGGATAAGGCGGCAATCACAGCACTTGCGCCGGGAATCGGCACCGCTTTTATGCCAGCTTTGCGCACCAAATCAACAACAATCGCGCCTGGGTCGCTAATACCCGGCGTGCCGGCATCCGTAACCAAAGCAATATTCTCACCTGCTTTTAGTTGGGTCAATAATTTCTCTGCCGATTGATACTCATTATGCTCATGCACTGCAATGAGTTTTTTGCTAATGCCGAAATGCGACAAAAGACCTGAAGTATGTCGTGTATCTTCGGCTGCAATTGCGTCGACAGCTTTTAGCGTTTCTATTGCACGCAATGTAATATCACCTAAATTTCCGATCGGCGTTGCCACCACGTATAATATGCCCGACTGTTTCATACTTGGATTCTAAGCCAAAGCTAATACATATCCTATGAAAATGAATGAAAATAATGCTGGATTGGCTGCAGATAAATTAGCTGCAACTTTTTTGGCTGAACGCGGCCTTAAACTTGTAACGCAAAATTATCATTGCCGATTTGGTGAAATTGATTTAATTATGACTGATGCAAAAACCCTTGTTTTTATTGAGGTTCAGCTAAGAAGTAACAACCAGTTTGGCAACGCAGCTAGCAGCATTACACCGCAAAAACAGAAAAAACTAATTTTGACAGCACAGCATTATTTACAACAACATGGCCAAAGCGCTTGCAGGTTTGATGCCATTTTAATGAACAAAGCTGACATGCAAAGTATAGAATGGATACGTAATGCATTTGATGCCTAAAGGGCGTATCATTCGCACAAATTTGTCTGCAAGCACTATAATTTCAATATTTCCCAACTGACCTCATTCTTTTAAGGAGTCGTTAATGAATCCAGATTACATCCATTTAGGCAAACATATCATCGTTAAAGCAATTCTATGCGTAGCCGTTGCAACGCAAGTGACTGCATGCTTTCCTGTTGTGGCAGGCGGGGCAGCTGCAGGCGGGGCCATGGCAGCAGATAGGCGTACTTCCGGCATTTATGTCGAGGATGAAAACATCGAATTAAAAGCAGTTAAAAAAATGGAAACAAATTTGGGTGAATATGCACATGTGAATGTTACTAGCTATAACCGCAATGTGTTACTCACTGGCGAAGTGCCTGATGATGCGACTAAAGCGAAAGCCGAGGCTTTGTTGAAAGAAATTGAAAATATTCGAGCTGTTACCAACGAAATTGCAGTCGGTCCAAAATCATCCATTAGTTCACGCAGCAATGACACCTATATCACCTCTAAAGTTAAAACTAAATTTGTGACTGAAAACCAATTTCCAGCTAATTATGTAAAAGTCGTCACTGAAAATAGCGTTGTATATCTGATGGGCATCGTTAACAAGACAGAAGCAGATGCGGCTGTAGAAATTGCCCGCAATACCGACGGCGTTACTAAGGTGGTTAAGGTATTCGAATATCTAAACTAGACTTTGAATCAACGCAATAAAAGCAATAGGAAGTAAACAAAATGACCATAAAACAACCTGTAGAAATTACTATCGAAGGCCTGACACGTGCTGGTAAACCTTTTCGTCCAAGTGATTGGGTAGACCGCATGTGCAGCACTTTTGCGACATTTGGTGAAAACCGGAAATTACGCTATTCACCCTACCTGAGACCAGAGGTGGTTAATGGCGTGCGCTGTTTAACCGTCAATATGAAGCTAAAAGAGACCAATCCTGAAGGTTTTGAACAGCTGATGCATTTTGCGGAAGAAAATCAGCTTAACATCTTGGACGAAGCTGGCAATAGTATTGCCGTCCCTGTTTAGAAAACATACCCTTAGTGATATTGGATGCGCTAGGTTATCTACTTACCGTGCGCCATAAATGTTTCGAGATATTGCTTAGTAACTAGACCACGTTTGGTTTTAACAAGCTCACCACGCGGATTGTAGATATAACTGGTAGGTAACACCTCCGCACCACCGATCTGCTTGGTCACCTCATCGTGACCGAGCACTATCGGATACGACATCAGCATGTCATCCACATATTCGGTCACTTCTTTTGCGCTTTGGTAATCAAAAACTACGCCGATAACCATGACATCTTTGTTTTTTCGGCTATCATACAAAGCCACAAGATCTGGCACCTCTTCCAAACATGGCGGACACCAAGTCGCCCAATAATTGACAATCACCCATTTACCCTTATATTGAGAAAGAGTATGTTTTTTACCATCCATATCTGTTAGAAAAAAGTTATTTGCAGCAAAAGTAACTGTATGCACGCCTAGCAAAACTGCAGTGAAAATTAAACACAAAAGTAATTTTTTATATAACATAACTTTTATATAATCCAAAAAGTAAGCAAAAAAGTGACAAATTTAAAATTAGGCTCTAATATAAAGCATTAGAACTGGAGTTTGCATGACAATTAGTCTTAAGTTGCCAAGTTTAGATGAAAATCCAATTTTATTGGCAGAGACTCGTGCGCATAAAATCAACGAGTTCATCCAAAAACTTCCATTGGGCGATCCAATCTCTGCTGCCACCGATTTAATAGATGAATTACAAATCTTAAACAGCCAAAAAGTGGCATTTGCAAATCGCTTTAATGCACTAGAGCTATATCGTCCAACAGCTATTCAAATTTATCAAGACTTAATTCCGCATTTTAGCGGTGCAAGCTTACCCATTTCTAAAACTGAGCAGACTTTTGCCGATGCCGCAATGAAACTATGGCAAGAGTTTGCATATGGCTACAAATTTTCTTTGGTAGATTTACAAAACAAAATCTTAAATTTGAACAATAGCAAGAGCACCGCCCAAGTTGTACAACGAGCAATTCATGCGCTTAAAGAAGTCGCTTTAGTACACCATCTCTGCTACCGCACCCCGCCTGACAATTTGTGGGCCGAGTTACATCAACTATACTTCTGTGCGTTACAACAAGCAGCTGAAAAAATATCGGTTACAGATCAAATTGCGGTTAATAACGCAAGCTCTGTCAATTTGGTCTACACACAAGTGTTATTAATGACGCTGGCAGATCCTCAACACCTTGCAAATGCAGATATATTAAAGACCGACGTATATCTTTCAAATATCGCCGAACATGCCGAACTGAGACCTCTCGGGTTAATTGAAAACCCTGCAGGCGTATTTCTGGTCGCGCTTGATAGCAATAAACCACCCATTCCATTTGTCAAGAATCAAAATGTTCCTGACGATGCGACGGATATTCTTCTCATTACTGTCAACTTGGCCAGACAAATTCATCATCACCTCAAGTTACTACAGGAAGGGGTTGTGCCAAGTGACGGTTGCTTGCCTAGCTATGCGATTGAAGGTCATTATGAAGATTTACTCGCACGCCTAATTAAAAACTTTGGCAAAGCGCAACAACGCCTTTTCTCGAGAACAAAAAAAAGTGACGGTGTAGAGTTAGGGGTTGGGTTAATAGCAGCGTATCATTTATTGCATGAAGGCAGCAGCATATTTTCCACACATGTTAGCACGACGGGCGAGATTAAACCTTCTCGCTGGCAAGTTTTAAACATCAGCGCAGGTGGATGTGCCTTGCGCAAATTTAGCTCATCCCAGGCATCAGCACGCATTGGTGATGTAGTGGCTATGAAAAACAGCAAAAACAAACAGTGGGAATTGGCGGTATTGAGGTGGGCGAACGTGAATGATCTAAGTCAGTTAGATGTAGGCTTGGAATTGATTTCGCCTAGTGCTACTGCAGTTATCGCCAAATTCGAAAACAGCGCTTTGGAAGGCGAAGCCTTGTTACTACCTGAGCTCAGTGCGATTAAACAGGCAGCAAGTATTATAACAGCGCGCGGTTTTTGTAAAACAGGTGATGTCTTGAGGCTGAGCTCCAACAACAAACCCGGCGTCATTCTAATCAAAAAATTGATAGAGCGCACAGCAAGGTTTGAGCGTTTTCAATACAGCTTGATATAACGCATGCGATATTGTTATACTTATGCTAAATTAATGTTTTAATTTCTGATCCAAACCCCAGCAACCATCAAACAATAACTTGGCTTTACTAACTGGGCTATTACAAACATCTGGCAATTCACAAAATTTCAAAATAGAGGTCATAATGAGCGAACATATTACCCATTTAAGCGATGCCGCTTTTGAACAAGAGGTGTTGCAATCACCGCTGCCCGTCCTGGTAGATTACTGGGCCGAGTGGTGCGGTCCTTGCAAAATGATTGCGCCAATTTTAGATGATATTTCAAAAGAATATGCTGGTCGCTTAAAAGTAGCCAAGCTAAATATTGACGATAATCAACAGACGCCGCCAAAATACGGCATTCGCGGTATCCCTACCTTGATGCTTTTTAAAAATGGTAGCGTAGAGGCAACTAAAGTTGGTGCTTTGTCCAAATCTCAATTAACGGCATTTATTGACAGCAATATTTAATATTACCTGGACTGACTTCTTATTAAGAAGTCAGCATCTTTAATCTTTTTCATCTCTTGCAATTCCCTTCTAGCGAGTTCTCACATGCATCTATCAGACCTTAAACACCTTCCGGTTACCGAATTAGTCGACATGGCTATTGCCAACGAAATCGAAAATGCGAGCCGCATGCGCAAGCAAGATTTAATTTTTGCTATCTTAAAAAACAAAGCTAAAAAAGGCGACAGCATTTATGGTGATGGCACTCTAGAAGTATTGCAGGATGGTTTTGGCTTCTTGCGCTCACCTGATACCTCATATCTGGCTGGAACAGATGACATTTATGTATCGCCATCACAAATCCGCCGCTTTAACCTGCACACAGGCGATTCTATTCAAGGTGAAATTCGCACCCCAAAAGATGGTGAGCGCTACTTCGCGCTGGTGAAAGTTGACATGGTGAATGGTGAAGCGCCAGAAAACACCAAGCACAAAATTTTGTTCGAAAACTTAACGCCGCTATTTCCAACCAAACCGCTCACCTTGGAGCGTGATATACGCGGAGAAGAAAATATTACCAGTCGCGTCATTGACATGATTGCACCTATTGGCCGTGGCCAGCGTGGTTTACTGGTTGCCAGTCCGAAAAGTGGCAAGACAGTAATGATGCAAAATATCGCGCACGCCATTACCGCCAATCACCCAGATGTGATCTTAATCGTATTGCTGATTGATGAACGTCCAGAAGAAGTGACTGAAATGACGCGCTCTGTAAAAGGTGAAGTTGTAGCTTCTACCTTCGATGAACCTGCCACACGTCACGTACAAGTGGCCGAAATGGTACTAGAAAAGGCTAAGCGACTGGTTGAGCACAAAAAAGATGTTGTGATTTTGCTAGATTCGATCACCCGCCTGGCGCGAGCTTATAACACAGTGATTCCATCCTCTGGAAAGGTGCTCACAGGTGGCGTGGATGCTAATGCACTGCAAAAACCGAAAAGATTCTTTGGTGCCGCACGTAATATTGAAGAGGGTGGCTCACTGACCATTATCGCCACAGCCCTTGTAGATACCGGTTCACGCATGGATGATGTGATTTACGAAGAGTTTAAAGGCACGGGCAACATGGAAATCCATCTCGACCGCCGCATGGCCGAAAAACGCATCTATCCAGCAATCAATGTGAATAAATCCGGCACACGTAAAGAAGAATTACTCATCGAAAAAGATGTACTACAAAAAATTTGGGTATTACGTAAACTACTTTACCCTATGGATGATTTGGAAGCGATGGAATTCTTACTGGACAAAATTAAAGCAACCAAAAACAATGCTGACTTTTTCGATAGCATGCGACGCGGATAATTAATACTTTCTATACGCAGTCTGTTACACAAATTAATTTTTCTGCCAGACTCTGAAGTTTAGGAGATACAAATTTTTTAGCTTGTACTCCCGTTTCAGCAATGTCCATTAACTCTTGAACAGCTGCTCTATAGCCACGCTCAAAGACCCAGTATTGGCAATCATCTAAATCCATATTTGCATTATCTTGCACTTCATCGCATAAGTTTTGGAATGCCTCCATGCATGCATTTCTATCAGTGATTTTCATCTCAATTTCCATTTCCGCTTGGTTCGCAATTTTTATTGATTTTTAAAGTAGTATAAATGAGTTAACGACATTTATTCTTACAACTTTACATACAGAACCTTTCCTTAATGTAATCACATGTTAATTGAATCAATCTTTAAATGATTTATCTATCTGAAATGCACTATTTATTGCTATTTTTACTGTTTTAATTCATAATGCGCGGTTTACTGCAACTGCTTAAATTTAGAGAGAAAAGCATGAAAGCTGAAATTCATCCAAACTATCCGGAAATCAACGTTACCTGTAGCTGTGGTAACAAATTTAAAACGCGCTCTACGCATGGTCGCGACATGAATATTGAGGTGTGCTCACTTTGCCACCCTTTTTATACCGGTAAACAAAAAATATTAGATACGGCAGGACGTGTTGAGAAATTTAAACAAAAATACGGTATGTAAATTCGAACTTTTCAACAAAAAAGGCAGCACGGCTGCCTTTTTTAATTTTTACTCTCACACAATGCTAAACTTCTGGTAATTCATTTATTTTTGACACACATGCGCTTTGATCTCGATCATGACTGGCAAGGTAACATGTCTACTCCCCGTGCAAAAGTAGGTGAGCGGGCGAAAACTCACTTGCTATTGGTGCTGTGCACAGTCTGGTTATGTATGGGCTTAATTGGCCATGCGCCATGGAAGCCATTTGAGTCACATACCATCAGCACCATTAAAACTATTTTTGACACAGGCAATTTACTCGCCCCCACCTCTGCCAGCAATAGTCAATTAGTTAATCCTCCGCTCTACTATTTAAGTGCGGCTGCAGTTGCTAAGGTTTTCAGCCTAATGCTGCCGCTACACGATGCGGCACGCATTACATCCGGCTTATGGATGATGATTACCCTGTTGATGATTGGTATGACTGGCCGAGAATTGTGGGGCAAAGGCATTGGGCGACAAACCACTTTTGTGTTTATAGGTTCGCTTGGCTTGGTATTAAGCGCGCACACCTTAATGCCCGCGATATCCTCTCTCGCAGGTATCTCTGCCAGTTTCTATGCACTTGGACTTGCCAAGAGGCGCCCTTACCGAGCCAGCATTTTATTGGGGATTGGGATGAGCGTAAGTTTTCTATCCACAGGCCTCCAGCCGTTAGCAATCATTTTGACCACTGGCATTGCTTTACCGGCTTTGTTTAGCTCTTGGCGAAATATTAGCTATGCCAGCGTATTGGGTTTATCACTTATGATTGCTAGCCCTTTTCTATTAGGCTGGCCAGTTTTATGCCACTATTTTTATCCAGATGCATTCAACCAATGGTGGGCGCTATCTGTGGAACAGTTCAAACAAAGCTGTCATTTTTATTTTCTAAGAACGCTACTATGGTATGCATGGCCGGCTCTGCCGCTAGCCGCGTGGGGAGTATGGCGCTATCGAACTCAATTATTCAGTAAACCTAGATTCCAGCTCATTATGACTTTCTTTCTAATCGCGTGGACAGTCATCGGTCTAGGTGAAGACAAGGAAGTCTTTGCCTTGCCATTACTTGTACCGCTAACAGCCATGGCGGGTGGCAGTATAGAAACTCTTAAACGTGGAACTGCAGGCGCATTAAACTGGTTTGGGCTTATTTTGTTTGGTCTAATGAGCGGACTGATTTGGTTGGGCTGGCTGGCAATGCTCACTGGAAATCCAGCCAAAATTAATGAAAGATTGACGTTCTTATCTGGTATGCAACACCTCAATTTCAATATGGTTGCATTTGTAATTGCCGTTGCTGTCACGCTAATTTGGCTTTTCGCAATCTTGCGCTCGCAGCACTCCAATCGTTCCAGTGCCACTAACTGGGCCATTGGCATGACCTGCGTGTGGACGCTGCTCATGACGCTTTGGCTGCCGATGATTGATTCCGCACGCAGTTATCGCGATGTATTTACCAGTTTTAAAAATACACTGCCCGAAAAATATGCCTGCGTCACGAGCAATCACCTAGGGGATGCTCAACGAGACCTGCTGCATTATTTTGCAAACGTAAGGACACAAAGCTTTGAAACAGTGCAACGATTGGACTGCGATTTATATTTGATTCAGGACGAAAAAGGGCGTGAAAAAATAGAACCCGGACCCGATTGGAAACTGATCTGGAGTGGAAAACGTGTCAGCGAACGACGTGAAAGCTTTAGATTATTTCAGCACAACAATTAAGCTGATAGCATCATTTTACTACCGGCAAACACCAACACTACTGCAAGTAATTTTCTGATAGTTGGATTCTCCAATCGCTTGCTTCCAAATTCTGCACCTATCCAGCCGCCTAGTATAGCCGCTGTTGCCCAGAAGACTAATCCTGCCGGCAAGGTAGGCGATTTGAGAAGCACTCCGAGCAGGCCGGAAATCGAGTTTACTAAAATAAATGCCGCAGCCACTCCCGAAATCACCTTAGTTTTCGCCCAGCTAAAAAACAATAGAATCGGGCTTAAAAATATGCCGCCGCCAATTCCAGTTAACCCGGAAAGAAAACCTAGCCCCGCACCTAAACCAAGTAGAACCGTCTTGGCTACTGGCCTAACGGTAACGTCATCAATTTTATTAGCTCGGTAGAAAATCGTCCAGGCTGCATAAACTAAACACAAACCTACTAGAATCTTATAAGTCTGATTCGGTAAATTGACTTGTCCACCGATAAACGCAAAAGGAATTGAAGTGATAGCGACAGGCAAAAACAAATGCCAATCAAACGCATTTACTTTGTAGAATTTATACAAAGCGATTGAAGCCACCAAGACATTTAAGCATAAAGCGGCAGGCCGCATGTTTTCCGGCGCCATGTCAATAAGTGCAAATACTGCCAGATAGGCCGAAGCGCCGCCGTGGCCGACCGAAGAAAAAAGCAAGGCCGCAAAAAAAATAAGTGGTAGAAGTATGCCTAGTTCAGACATACCAACTCAAATACTTACATACGAAGAAATCGCTGCAATCACTTTGTCATGCAGGCCAGCGCCCTGTTTTTCTTTCACGTGTACAGCTATTTGCCGGCGCATATCTTTTGTCCAAAAACGATTCAAATGATTGGCTATATCTTTTTTCGCTTGCGCCTCATCGGGCTCTGCTTCAAAAAAATCGCCAATCTGGTTAGCCATTTTGATTAATTGTTCTATTCGCATAGTCTTAATATTTATGTTTATTAAAATTGGTTTCTAAGTTTTAATTCTTTGTGGGTGCGTGTAAATCACAAATTGATTATCCCGCAGGAATCCCACCAATGTCACTCCACACGTTTCGGCCGTGCGTACTGCAAGCCCTGTTGGAGCTGAAATCGCCGCCAAGATGGGGTATCCAGCAGCAGCTACCTTTTGTACCATTTCATAGCTGGCACGGCTGGATGTCAGTACAAATCCATTATTTTGTGGCGGCTGCTTAGCTAACCCTCCTATCAATTTATCCATCGCGTTGTGGCGCCCTACATCCTCACGCACCAATTCAACCTCTCCATTAGCATTCACCCAAGCACATGCATGCGTAGCACCTGTCGCCATCTGCAATGCCTGCAAAGGCTTGATTGCATGAAATGCTGCCTGAAAAGACGCCCCAGAAACCGCATAGGCATTTGTCTGCAGGGCATATTTTTGCGGAAGATGTAATGCCTGTTCCAGACTCTCAGCCCCACATAAACCGCAGCCTGTTCTTCCCACCAAATTACGGCGCCGTTCTTTCAGCTTAACGAAACGTTCCGTCGCCACATTTAAACGCAACTCAATGCCCTGCTCTTGCACTACAGTTTCTATATCGTAAAGCTCGTTTTTATCTTGCAAAATGCCTTCGCTTAGCGAAAAGCCCAGCGCAAAATCTTCTAAATCCAATGGGGTTGCTAACATCACTGCGTGTGAAACGCCGTTGTAAATCAACGCAATTGGTGTTTCTTCCGCAATCTTGTCTTTCGCATCAGTACACCTGCTATCCTGCCAGCGCGTCACATCAACTTCAGTAAGCCCTGCATCTGTAACGATAAAAGCTGTTTTACTTTTATGCAATTTAAGCAGGCTGCTGTGCTTTTTTGCTCAATTTTTTATTGGCAAATGCAATTTGCGCTTCACTAAAAGTTTTGTAGTGTTGCTGCCAGTCAGAAAGCTGGTTCACACGCGCCACTTGCACTGCCGTGACTTTAAACTCAGGACAGTTAGTCGCCCAATCCGAGTTATCTGTCGTAATCACATTGGCGCCAGATTCTGGATGGTGAAAAGTCGTATAAATCACGCCCGGCTGCACACGTTCAGTCAATGTCGCGCGCAGCACGGTCTCACCCGCGCGACTGGTTATGCCGACCCAATCGCCCTCTTTAATACCACGCTCTTCAGCATCATGCGGATGAATCTCAACCACATCCTCGGCATGCCAAGCTACATTTTTGGTGCGGCGTGTTTGTGCCCCAACGTTGTATTGCGACAGAATACGGCCTGTGGTCAAAATAAGTGGATATTTCGCATTTACTTTTTCGGTCGTCGGCACATATTGCGTAATAAAAAACTTGCCTTTCCCACGCACAAATTCTTCCACATGCATGGTCGGTGTTCCTGCTGGATTTTCATCGTCACAAGGCCACTGTATGCTGCCTAGTTCATCCAATTTTTTGAAGCTGACACCTTTGAATGTGGGTGTGAGAGCTGCAATTTCATCCATGATTTCGCTGGCATGGCTATATTTCATCGGGTACCCTAACGCTTCGGATAACTTGGTCGTAATCTCCCAATCTTCATAGCCGTTTTTCGGACTCATCACGCGGCGAACCGGTGAAATACGGCGTTCCGCATTGGTAAAGGTGCCGCTCTTTTCAAGGAAAGACGCGCCAGGGAAGAACACGTGTGCATACATCGCGGTTTCGTTCAGGAATAAATCCTGCACAATGACACATTCCATATTTTCCAGCGCATGTGTTACGTGCTGAGTATTGGGATCTGATTGCGCGATATCTTCACCCACACAATACAACGCTTTAAAGCGTCCTTCGCCAGCCAAATCGAGCATATTCGGGATGCGCAGCCCTGGCTCTTTACTTAATGGCCTGCCCCAAGCTGCTTCAAATAAGGCACGCGTAGCATCATCAGACACATGTCTATAACCCGGGAACTCGTGCGGCATGCTGCCCATATCGCAACTACCCTGCACATTATTTTGGCCACGTAGCGGGTTCACACCCACCCCTTCACGACCAATATTACCTGTTGCCATGGCCAGATTGGCAATACCCATCACCATGGTAGAGCCTTGGCTGTGCTCGGTCACGCCTAAACCATAATAAATGGCCGCATTGCCGCCTGCAGCATACATCCTTGCTGCAGCGCGTACTTTTTCCGCCTTGACGCCTAAGACATCTTCCAGCGCCTCAGGAGAGTTTTCCAGCTTGGACACAAAGTCACGCCAGACTACATATGAATCCCACTCACATCGCTCTTTAACAAAATCTTCTTTCACCAAACCTTCGGTTACCACAACATGCGCCAGTGCAGAGATGAGAGCAACATTGGTACCTGGTCGCAAATTCAGGTGATAATCCGCACGAATATGGGGTGAGTTTTCTACCAGATCAATCGCCCGTGGGTCAGCAATAATTAACTTTGCGCCTTCGCGAAGGCGACGTTTCATCTGTGAGGCAAACACGGGATGGCCATCGGTCGGATTCGCCCCAATTACCATAATCACATCGGATTTCATCACAGAATCAAAAGTCTGCGTGCCTGCTGACTCACCTAAAGTTTGTTTCAAACCATAACCGGTCGGGCTATGGCAAACGCGCGCGCAAGTATCTACGTTATTAGTACCGAATACGGCGCGTATCAATTTCTGCGTCACGTAAACCTCTTCATTGGTACAGCGCGATGAAGTAATGCCACCCATCGCATCTTTACCATATTTGGCCTCAATGCGATTAATCTCCGAAGCCGCATAGTTGACCGCCTCGTCCCAGCTAACTTCTTGCCATGGATCCTGAATACTCTTACGGATCATCGGCGTAGTGATGCGGTCCTTATGTGTCGCATAGCCCCAGGCAAAGCGGCCTTTAACACATGAATGTCCATGATTCGCGCCACCCGCTTTGGTTGGCGTCATGCGAACCACTTCTTCACCCTTCATTTCAGCATCGAAACTGCACCCCACACCACAGTATGCACAGGTAGTGGTAATGCTGTGTTCCGGTACACCCGCATCTATCACCGTTTTTTCAATCAGCGTTGCAGTCGGACATGCCTGCACACAAGCACCGCAGGATACACACTCCGACTCCAGAAAATTTTTATTCCCTGCAGAAACCTTGCTGCCAAAGCCGCGTCCCTCAATGGTTAATGCGAAGGTGCCTTGTGTTTCCTCGCAAGCACGTACACAACGGCTGCAAACAATACATTTGCTGGGGTCGAACGTAAAATAGGGGTTGCTTTCGTCTTTTACCGATTTGAGGTGATTCTCACCATCATAACCATAGCGCACCTCGCGCAGGCCGACCGCACCTGCCATATCCTGCAGTTCACAATCACCATTGGTCGCACAAGTCAGGCAATCCAGTGGATGATCTGAAATATAAAGCTCCATCACGCCACGGCGAATATCCGCAAGTTTTGGTGTTTGTGTATGCACCTTGATGCCTTCCACACAGGATGTGGTGCAAGAAGCAGGGTAGCCACGTCGGCCTTCTATTTCCACCAGACACAACCGACATGAGCCAAATGGCTCCAGGCTATCGGTCGCACACAATTTAGGCACCGTCACGCCTGTGAGTTGCGCAGCGTGCATAATGGATGTGCCTTCAGGTACCGTCACATCGACGCCATCAATCGTCAGCGTTACTTGCTTCTCCGCCACACTTTTCGGCGTTCCGTAATCTACGTTTGCGTTGTATTTAATGTCATCCATGATTACCTCCTGCCGTTTAGGCAACTACCTTCTTATTCTGTATACCGAAGTCTTCCGGGAAATGATTCAACGCGCTTAACACAGGGTAAGGCGTCATACCTCCTAACGCACATAGCGAGCCATTCAGCATAGTGTCACTTAAATCGCGCACTAACTGGGTATTCTTCACTTGATCTTTACCCGTCGTAATTTTGTCAATGACTTCAGCGCCACGTGTAGAACCAATGCGGCATGGCGTACATTTGCCGCAACTTTCAATTGCGCAAAATTCGAATGCATAACGTGCCATTTTGGCCATATCCACTGTGTCGTCAAATGCCACAATGCCGCCATGACCAAGCACTGCCCAAATCTTGGTAAACTCCTCATAATCCAGCGGCGTATCAAATTGGCTTTCCGGCAGATAAGCACCTAGCGGGCCGCCTACCTGCACTGCGCGGATGGGCCTCCCTGTGGCAGAGCCGCCGCCAAAATCATACAATAATTCACGTAATGTTGCGCCAAATGCCAGCTCGACCAAACCGGCTTGCTTGATATTGCCTGCAAGTTGGATAGGCAATGTTCCGCGCGAGCGTCCCATGCCGTAATCGGCATAGAATTGCGCGCCTTTATCAAGGATAATCGGCACAGTAGCCAGTGAAATCACATTATTTATGACAGTAG
The DNA here is from genome assembly GCA_963701715.1 of uncultured beta proteobacterium. Classification (GTDB taxonomy): domain Bacteria; phylum Pseudomonadota; class Gammaproteobacteria; order Burkholderiales; family Methylophilaceae; genus Methylotenera_A. The sequence goes on along the minus strand of CAVPAX010000005.1, from coordinate 272,363 downwards.
GCTTTCCGAACAGGCCCTCTATCGCTGGCAACGGCGGCTTAAAGCGCACCAGCCCACGCTTGCCTTCTAGCGATTCCAATAACGCCGTTTCCTCACCACACACATACGCACCTGCTGCACGACGCACTTCCAAGCAGAAAGTATGGTTTGTGCCGCAAATCTTCTCACCCAAATATCCGGCTTGCTCAGCTTTGGCAATCGCTTCATTCAAAATTTTTAAAGCATGTGGATATTCTGAGCGCAAGTAGATATAGCCTTGTGTCGCGCCTACCGCTATACCTGCTATCGTCATACCCTCAATTAACACGAAAGGGTCGTCTTCCATAATCATGCGGTCAGAATACGTGCCGGAATCGCCCTCATCCGCATTACAGACGATATATTTTTGTTCAGCTTGTGTGTCTAAAACAGTTTTCCACTTAATTCCTGTCGGAAAAGCTGCGCCGCCGCGGCCGCGCAAACCGGAATCCGTTACTGTTTTTACGATATCTGCACTTTTTAATTTAAGCGCATTTTTTAGCCCTTTGTAGCCGTCATGCGCGAGATAATCATCTAGGGAAACAGGATCGGTAATGCCGACACGTGCAAAAGTGAGGCGCTGTTGCTTTTTAAGCCAAGCCAGCTCTTCCGTTAAGCCCAGATTCAGCGGATGTGTACCACCGTGTAAAAAGTCTGCATCGAACAAACCTGCCACATCTTTTGGCTGTACAGGCGCATACGTTATGCGGCCTTTATCCGTCGCCACTTCAACAAACGGTTCAAGCCAAAACAAGCCACGTGAACCGTTGCGTACCAATTGAATCTCTATTCCGCGTTTTTGTGCTTCGGCCACTATAGCCTTAGCCGTACGGTCAGCGCCCAGTGAAAGTGCACTGGAGTCGCGGGGAACATAAACCTTAACCATTTCTCACCTCGCTGATTAATGCAGCCACTTTCTGGTTATCCATATGCCCATACACTTCCTCGTCAAGCATCACGGCTGGTGAGCAAGCACAGTTACCGAGGCAATACACCGGCTCCAGCGTAATCGCGCCATCCTTCGTAGTTTGGTGATAATCAATGCCCAAGCTGGATTTAATATGTGCTTCCAGCTTTTCCGACCCCATCGCTTGGCAAGATTCAGCGCGGCAAACCTGCAAAATATGCTTGCCTCCCGGATGACGGCGAAAATGATGATAAAAAGTGACAACACCATGCACCTCGGCTACAGATAGCGCCAAGGCCTTTGAAATTTGCGGGTAAATATCTTCCGGCACATAGCCAATGTCGTCCTGAATGGCATGCAGCAAGGGAAGCAACGCGCCAGGCATATGTTTATGCGCAGCAATATGCGCCTCGATTTTTGTCAATTCTTGTGTTGATAATGCGGCTGTCAAAAAAGTCTCCAACTTATGCTTCTGGCCTAAAATATAACCTGCGTATGATACGCCTTATTTAGCGCCATTTAAAGCCAAAACAAGCGCAATAAAAGACTTCTGTTCGACTGCATATTTAATGCATAATTCCATCTATGGACATGGCAACAATAACTCCGCATCGAATGGAGTCTAAGCTTATAGACCAATTTGGTCGCACAGTAGATTACATCCGCCTCTCGATTACCGACCGTTGTGATTTTCGCTGCCAATATTGCATGAGTGAAGATATGACTTTTTTGCCGCGCAATGAGGTATTAACTCTGGAAGAATGTGCACGACTGGTAAAAATATTTGTCGAATTAGGCGTGGCTAAAGTTCGCATCACTGGCGGAGAACCGCTAGTACGCAAAAATGCCATGTGGTTGTTTGAAAAAATTGGCAAGCTGAAAAACCTAAAAGAGTTAGTGCTCACTACCAATGGCAGTCAATTAGAAAAACAAGCATCCGCACTTAAAAATGCAGGTGTAAAGCGCATTAATATTTCTATCGATAGCCTGAAACCCGAGCGCTTTAAAAAAATCACCCGCACTGGCGATTTAAATAAAGTATTGGCTGGCCTGCAAGCCAGTATCCATGCGGGGTTTGAAGGCGTAAAACTCAACACCGTTTTGATGCGCGGCACCAATGAGGACGAAGCGGTGGATTTGGTGCGGTTCGCTATCGACCACAATATCGATATCAGCTTTATCGAAGAAATGCCGCTGGGCGACGTAAACCACACCCGCGAAAGTACCTTTGTCAGTAACGCTGATACCTTAAAGTTATTGCAAAGTAAGTACACGCTACTGCCCAGCACAGAGAGCACAGGCGGCCCGGCACGCTATTGGCGAGTGACGGATACACAAACAAAAATCGGGTTTATTTCACCGCATTCGCATAATTTTTGCGAAAGCTGTAACCGCGTGCGTATTAGCTGCCAAGGCGAACTTTTCTTATGTTTAGGGCAAGACGACAAAGTAGAACTCATGCCACTATTGCGCGCCAACCCCAATAACGATGCGCCGATTATCCAAGCCATTTTAGACAGCATGCACGTTAAACCCAAAGGTCACGATTTTGATTTACGCCGCATAGAACCCGCAGTGGTGCGGTTTATGTCGCATACTGGCGGCTAATAAATGAGCATTACAGCAATCATCCTCTCGGGCGGGCTTGCGAAGCGCATGAATGGCGTGGATAAAGGCTTAGTGCAATTGCTACAGAAACCGCTGATTGCGCATGTGATTGAACGTTTAAAGCCGCAAGTAGATGAGATTTTTATCAACGCCAACCGTGAAATCTCTCAATATCAGCAGTTCGGCTTACCCGTGCTGCAAGACGAAAGCACTGATTTTATCGGCCCGCTGGCAGGGTTTGAGTTAGGTTTAAAGCATGCTAATTACGATTACTTGCTCACCGTACCTTGTGATTCTCCTTTGCTGCCATCGGATTTAGCGCAAAGACTGTTAAATGGCATGCTTGAAAGCCGCACGGATATTGCCGTTGCGAGCAGCGGTGGTGATGTGCACCCGGTATTTAGCTTAATGAAAAAGAGTGTGTTGCCCAGCCTGAAGGATTATTTGACAGGTGGCGGACGCAAAGTTAGTGCGTGGCAGAAATGTCAAAAATATACCGAAGTAGATTTTAGCGGACTTAATTTAAATTCTATGGCTGATGGATTTATCAATCTGAATACGTTTGAAGATTTGGCCGCACTAGAATTACAATTAAGCAATTAAAATAACAACCATGACGAAAAAAATCACACTCACTGAACTCGCCGCCAACCCAAGCTGCATGGATGATTATGACCCGAACGCAATGTCGGTGAATCAGGCGCGCGAATTTATTCAACAGTTTTTAAACCCGGTAACTGAGACCGAATCGCTGCCTTTGCGCGAAAGTTTAGGGCGCGTGTTGGCGGCAGATATAATCTCGCCCTGCAACGTACCAAACCATAATAATAGCGCGATGGACGGCTTCGCATTTAAATTTGCCGAAGGCGTAAAAATCATTAAAATCATCGGCATTGCATTTGCGGGCAGGCCTTTTATGGGCGAAATTAAACCCGGAGAGTGCGTCAAAATAATGACTGGCGCGGTGGTTCCCACAGGTGCAGATACCGTGGTGATGCAAGAGAAAACTGTGACTAAAAGCGATTGCATTACCTTGCTAGAAACGCCTAAGCAAGGTGCGAATGTGCGTTTGGCGGGAGAAGATTTGAAACTCGACCAAACCGTGCTGGCAAAAGGCCGTGCCATGAAGCCCGCCGATTTAGGCTTAGTCGCTTCGCTCGGCATCGGTGAAGTTCGAGTGTTCCGCAAACTCAAAGTTGCGTTTTTCAGCACTGGCGATGAATTGGTGAATGTTGGAAACGTTTTGCAAGAAGGTCAGATTTATGACAGCAATCGCTACACGTTATTTGGCATGCTAAGCAGACTGGGTGTGCAAATCAGCGATTTAGGCAATGTTCCGGACGACCCGAAATTACTGGAAAAAACTCTGCTTGAGGCAGCACAGAACCATGATGTCGTCATCACCAGCGGCGGCGTTTCGGTGGGCGAGGCGGATTATATGAAAGCGCTACTCGCCAAACACGGGCAAGTCCTGTTCTGGAAAATCAACATGAAACCTGGGCGCCCGCTGGCCTATGGCAAAATTGGCGCATCACACTATTTCGGCCTACCGGGCAACCCCGTTTCGGCCATGGTGACGTTTTACCAATTCGTACAACCTGCCCTGCAAGCCTTATCAGGAGAGGCCTTCCAGCCGATGCCATTTTTAAAAGTGGAATGCGTTGAACCAATTCAAAAAGCTACAGGCCGCATGGAATTTCAGCGCGGCATTTTATTTGAAGAATATGGGACCTGGAAAGTGAAACCTTTGCCTAATCAAGGTTCTGGCATATTAAGTAGTATGAGTGCTGCCAATTGTTTTATTGTTTTGGGCGATACTATTGGCAACTGCGAGGCGAACACAATAGTTAATGTGCAAATTCTGGAAGGCCTGATTTAATGCAACGATTTAACATAATCAATTAGAATTGGTTTATTACAACCACAATTAGCCCTTATCAACGTACCGTAACCTGTAGTATAATCAACGGCTTAGCCTAAAACTATAAGACTCGCTTGGACATTTCGATCAAACATTCCAACTTCAATGAAAGCACATTAATATGGGCCATCATTTGCTCCATTTTGCTGCATATTCTGTTGTTTGTGGTGATACCAAATTTCAAATTTGATGCCATCAAAGAAATCCCCGATCAATTGACGGTAGAAATTTTGCAGCCCAAGCCGCCAGAGCCTGCGCCGGAACCCGAGCCAGAGCCGCCAAAACCCGAGCCGATAAAAGAAGTAGTAAAGCCCAAAATTATTCCTAAGCCTATTTCTAAACCTATAGAAAAGCCCTCACCTGTTGAACAGGAAGCGCCTCCGCCTCCAGTCGTGGACAAAGTGGTGGCGGTAGAACCAAAGCCGGATAGCAAACCTGCCGAATTTATTGCGCCAGAACCTGTTGAAAAGCCAATCGAACCGCCGCCAGTAAGTCTCGATGATGCGCTGGGTGAGTACGCAGGCACGCTGGGCCGTGCGATTGCAAAGCATAAACAATATCCAAAAATCGCTCAAATGCGCGGTTGGGAAGGTGAAGTCATGCTTGATTTGAAGCTTGATGGGGATGGTAATGTGATTTCTGCAAACGTGCGAAACGGCAGTGGTTATGAGGCGCTCGACAAACAAGCCTTAGAAATGGTCAAAAAAGCATCACCATTTCCACGCCCGCCTGAAGCCTTGCGCGGCCGCAGCTTTAATATTACCGTGCCTGTTTCTTTTAAGCTCGAAAACTCTTAATGCGTAAATCAAAATCTCTACGCGACTTATTGCTCTCGCATGAGCTGATATTCATTGTGCTCATTTTATTGGCTTTTGCCAGCGGCATCTACGGCATTCACATCTGGGATAAAGCTTCTGACGAATCGCAGCGCATCAATTTGTTGGTGCGCGAAATCCAGCAGACACGGGGTGATTTATACCGACAAATGAAAGAACTGTTTGATGCTTTTTTTCTGCAGGATGATGAAGCGCTAAGTGAATACAACGATTATACGCAGTCAATTCTCAAGCACTTTAGTGAATTACAAAACCTGGCAATAGGTGCAGAAGAAAAACAGGCTATTGAAGCTCTGGAAAATAACTACAAAATCTTTGTAAATGAAGCGCCAGCTTTGTTTTATAAATATCAGGCAAAGCCTGATAAAGAAACACAGAAGTCTTTGTATAAAGACATTGAAACTGGCATATTTAGCCGTTATGAAGATGTATCAAAGCACGCTGAAGACTTGCTGACGCTTAAACAGGTCGAATTAAAAACGCGCCTAGAGGATGCCAAGGAAGCTTCTATCGCCATTTTGAGTATTCCTATCTTGCTCGCCGGCTTACTGCTATTTTTATCACGTTTATTCTTGAAACGTGAAATCATCAATCCGATCAACGCTATCATGCAGGCCACCAGCGAAATCAGCGCGGGTAATTTACAGCATAAAGTTCCTGAAGCTGGCGCCACGGAATTAGCCAAGTTATCACAAGAAATTAACAAAATGGCAGATGATTTAGCTACAAGCCGTAATGCGCTTGTACACACCGAAAAACAAGCCGCCATGGGCCTGCTTGTGCCGATGCTTGCGCACAACATACGCAATCCGCTGGCGAGCATCCGGGCAACAGCTCAAGTGTTGGACGACCCAGGGCACGACAAAGATACACGAGAATCATTGTTCGGCATTATCAACACTGTAGACAGGTTAGAGCGCTGGACAGGCGCACTTTTGGCATATTTGCATCCGATCAAGCCTCAGCTCAGGCCAGTTCAATTAACCATGGTATTAAACGGCGCATGCACCCCGCTGGAACAAAAGCTACGCGAAAAACATATTCAGCTTATTCAAAATGTCGCACACATTCAGCGGGAAATTCTCACTGATGAACATTTGCTTGAACAAGCTTTTTACAACCTCCTTCTAAACGCTATTGAAGCTTCTCCCAAGAATAGCCTCATCACAATCGCTGCAGATTTGCAAAACAACGTACTCACAATAACAATTACGGATCAAGGCGTTGGAATGCCTTTTACACCTGATCCGCATGCAATAAGTCCAGGCCCCAGTACCAAGCGCTTTGGCACAGGGCTGGGTATACCCTTTGCATTTAAAGTATGCGAAGTATTAAGTGGCAATATCGCATTTGAATCAGCTTTGCCACATGGCACACGGATTACACTGACTCTGCCGCAATAACGTTCTCTGATTAATTTCATCCAAAGCGTTTAACTTTTCCTATTTTGTAATTAATATTTAGATCAGCTGAAATTTAAGCTTGCCTAAATGCCAATTTTTTACAACAATGAGAACTATCCTTATGACAACAACTATGCTCAATCAAACCGTTTCTGATTTTGAATTACCTGCCACAAGCGGCAAAACTTTTAAGCTTTCAAATTATCAAGGCAAAAACCTTGTTATCTATTTTTACCCAAAAGACAATACACCCGGTTGCACAACCCAGGGTGTGCAGTTCCGCGATAGTTATGCAGAATTTCAGGCATTTAATACCGAAATTTTTGGCGTTTCTCGTGACAGCTTAAAATCACATGAAAATTTTAAAGCTAAATTCAGCTTTCCATTTGATTTGTTGGCAGATACCGAGGAGCTTGCATGCAATATTTTTGGCGTGATCAAAATGAAGAATATGTACGGCAAACAGGTGCGTGGCATTGAGCGTAGCACATTTATCATTGATAAAAATGGTAAATTAGTGCGCGAATGGCGTGCTGTTAAAGCGGATGGGCACGCACAAGAGGTTCTAACTTTCATTAAAACTCTATAATTAATTATGGCAAAAAAACTCTTAACCAATACCAAACTTTTTGTGCTCGATACTAATGTATTGATGCACGACCCGTCTAGCTTGTTTCGCTTTGAAGAGCATGACATTTACTTGCCGATGGTGACGCTGGAAGAACTGGATAATAATAAAAAAGGAGTGACCGAAGTTGCTCGTAACGCTCGCCAGGCCAGTCGGTATCTAGAAGAAATTGTAGGCACCGACCTCACCAACCTGGAGCTAGGTTGCCCGCTGGCGATTAATGGCAACAAACATTTGCCTGGCCGTTTGTTTTTACAAACCTCACAAGTCAATATCGAACTACCAGGCTTAGCAGGTAGCAAGGCAGACAATCAGATCATTAGTGTAGTACTGGGACTGCAAAAACAGCACCCAAACCGTCAAGTCATTTTAGTCAGCAAAGATATCAACATCCGCATCAAGGCTCGCGCCATGGGCGTACCAGCCGAAGATTACTTTAATGACAAGGTGCTGGAGGATAGCGATTTACTCTATAGCGGCATGAAAGAATTGCCTCAGGACTTTTGGGACAAACACAGCAAAGCCATGGAATCTTGGCAAGAAGCCGGACGTATGTTTTATCGCATTTCCGGTCCGCTAATTAAAACTTTCTTAGTCAATGAATTTGTGTTCTACGAGTTTGATAAACCATTCCATGCCATCGTACGCAAATTAGAAAACAATACCGCTGTGCTGGAAGTGGTGCATGACTATATGAATCCCAAACATAACGTGTGGGGCATTACGGCACGGAATCGAGAACAAAATTACGCGCTTAACTTGTTGATGGATCCTGACATTGATTTTGTTACGCTGCTTGGTCAAGCCGGCACCGGTAAAACGCTGCTCACGCTTGCTGCTGCATTAACCCAGACTCTGGATAAAAAAATCTACTCTGAAATTATCATGACGCGAGTGACTGTACCAGTGGGTGAAGATATTGGATTTTTACCCGGCACAGAAGAAGAAAAAATGGCACCTTGGATGGGCGCGCTAGAAGACAATCTCGATGTACTCAATAAAACTGATGAAGATGCAGGCGAATGGGGACGCGCAGCGACGCAAGATTTAATCCGCACTCGTATCAAGGTAAAGTCACTTAACTTCATGCGCGGTCGAACCTTCCTGCATAAATTCTTAATTATTGATGAAGCACAGAATCTAACACCAAAACAAATGAAAACATTGATTACACGCGCAGGGCCTGGGACTAAGGTAGTATGTCTTGGCAATATCGCGCAAATTGATACGCCATACCTTACCGAAGGCAGTTCTGGCTTAACCTACGTGGTCGACCGCTTTAAAGGCTGGCCACATAATGGCCATGTTACTTTAGTACGCGGCGAGCGGTCTCGACTGGCTGATTTTGCAGCAGAGGCTCTGTAACCTTACCAAGTTAAACCTATACAATAAAAAACAAATGCAAAATTTAATATAAATGACCAAGGGTTTTTATATCCTTTTAATTGCACAATTTTTATCAGCGTTAGCCGATAATGCGCTGCTGTTTGCTGCGATTGCATTGCTGGCCGAGATGAAAGCACCTGAGTGGCATACACCGTTATTACAACAATTCTTTGTGATATCGTATATTGCACTTGCGCCTTTTGTAGGCTCGATTGCTGATGCTTTTCCTAAGGGAAGCGTCATGTTTTTCTCAAACACGATTAAAGTTATAGGCTGCACTGCCATGCTGTTTGGCATGCCTCCCCTTTATGCATACGGCATTGTCGGCATAGGTGCCGCAGCATATTCTCCCGCCAAGTATGGCATACTCACTGAGCTGCTCCCGAGTAATCTATTAGTTAAAGCTAATGGCTGGATGGAAGGGTCAACAGTTACTGCAATTATTGCCGGAGCAATTCTAGGTGGTGTGCTTTCCAGTGATGATCCACATTTTGCGATGTGGATCATTGGTTCCTTATATGTAGCAGCAGCCTTTTTCAATTACTTCATACCCAAGCTTCCAATCGATCATAAAATAGAGAAAAAAACACCTGGATATATTCTTAAGGACTTTTCGCATGCGTTTTTTACCCTATGGAAAGATCCGCTTGGACAGCTCTCTTTAGCTGTTACTACTTTATTTTGGGGTGCTGGCGCCACGTTAAGGCTTGTTGTGCTTACATGGGCTGCAATTACTTTAAGTTTCGATATAGAACAATCCACGCAGTTGGTCGCTACTGTAGCAATAGGTATTGCTGTAGGCTCTATTGCGGCATCACGCTATATAAAGCTTGAGGAGTCAACCAAAGTATTGCCTGCGGGCATAATGATGGGCGTACTCGTGATTAGCATGATCTTTGTTTCTGATTGGCACGCAGCAGGATTCATCCTCTTTTTAATAGGCGCGCTAAGTGGATTTTTTGTTGTGCCTCTCAATGCGCTCCTACAACATAGAGGTCATCATTTAATTGGGGCAGGACATTCGATTGCAGTTCAAAATTTTAATGAGCATATAGGCATACTCATTATGCTGGGCTTTTACCTGCTCATGGTGAAAGCCGGTATTTCTATCAATACAATTATTGCAGCGTTTGGTCTCTTTATCATATTTAGCATGAGCGTGATAAATAGAGTTTACCGTAACCTGAAGATACCAAACTAATGTAGTTTTACATGCGCCTCGGTACGCCGAGTAATCATTCTGGCAATTGTTTGCAAAAATACAGTAAAAAAACCATGCAGCGCCATTAAATGCATTTTATATAGTGACTGATACATCAATCGTGCAAATAGTCCTTCTATATACATACTCCCGCCAGCAATCGCACCCATTAGGCTACCCACTGTAGAATATCTGCCTAGATTTACTAATGAACCATAATCGCGATAATAATACTCTGGCAGATTATGTTTATTCGCTACGCGTTTTTTCATCGTCTTCACCAGCATAGAAGCCTGCTGATGTGCAGCTTGTGCACGCGGCGGCACGTTTCCATCATGCCCTAGCCATGGGCATGCAGCACAATCACCAAAGGCAAAAATGCTGTCATCAACCGTTGTTTGCAGGTTTTGTTTCACAACCAACTGATTGATGCGATTAGTTTCTAGCCCAGCAAGGTCTTTCAAGAAGTCAGGAGCCTTAATTCCAGCTGCCCAAACAACAAGTTCAGATGGAATAAATCGGCCACTGTGGGTATGAATACCTTTGTCGCTCACCTCGGTAACGCGCTCACCCGTATAGATATGCACGCGCAATTTTCTCAGCTCCAAATCTACCGCCATCGAAAGCTTGGGAGGAAGTGCAGGTAAAAGGCGATCGCTTGCCTCGATAACAGAGATCTTAATATCACGGTCTGCATCTATTTTATCCAAACCATAGGCAGCTAGTTCTCGCGTTGTATTGTGTAGCTCGGCTGCAAGCTCGACACCAGTAGCGCCAGCACCAACGATAACCACTTCCAGCTGTCCAGGCTGTACTGGTGCCGCCTGCGTGTGCGCCCTTAGCAAAGCATTATGCAAACGCCTATGAAATCTTTCTGCCTGAGCTTGCGTATCAAGTGCAATGGAATACTCGCGTGCACCTTTAATACCAAAATCATTAGTCGTACTACCGACAGCTATCACCAAAGTATCATATTTAAAAGTACGGCGTGGAATCACCTCTACACCATCTTCATCATGATGTGGCGCAACGTAAACTTCCTTCGCGGCACGATCCAGCCCATCCATGCGGCCCAGTCTAAATCGAAAGTGATGCCAATGCGCTTGCGCAAGATACTCCAGCTCGTGTTTATCTGGATTCATACTGCCAGCAGCTATCTCATGCAATAGAGGCTTCCACACATGGGTTCTAGTGCAATCAATAAGCGTAATTTCCGCTTTTTTACTTTTACCCAGGCTGTCACCCAGTCTGGTAGCCAGCTCTAAGCCACCCGCGCCGCCGCCTACGATGACAATATGGTGAAGTGAATTATTTTCAGTATTTTCCAAGTGGGCCTTAATTAAATTTAGCTATTAACAAAGTGAAAATGCGCATACGAGCACTAGCAGATGCGCATAAATGTTTTATTTTTATCTCATCAAATCCGCGTTAATGCAACAAAAAACGGCTACTGCAATTATACAGTAGCCGTTTAAGTTATTACAGCGTCGAACAGCTAGGACTGACTGCCACTTAATTAAACTTTTAGTTTAACCAAGGCGTCTCACCGCCACCTGTATACTGTGTACGTAACCACGCCATGATTTTCAAGATGGTATCAGTATCTAAACCATCACCTGTGTGGCCAGGAAGCTGGTTATGCCATGTAAGCATGCTACCGCGATTGGTAGCGCCTTTACCATTTGTACCGCCTGCGATAGTTTCAAACATACCTTTGTCAGTATTATGTTTTGGATATTCCCACTGTGCATCAATAATGCTTGGGCCCATCAGACCGTTAGCATTACCGCCGTGGCATCCGCTACAACCTTGAAAGTTATATTGTTTATGACCAGCTTTTGCTGCTTCAGCATCGGCAGCATAAAGTTTTGTATATGGATTAATACAAGTCGATAGAAATTCCTTTGCTTCGGGTGTATCTGTAGCAACCACCTTAATAGCCAACGGACTGTCATCTTTTGTAGAAACCAAACTGCATGTACCAGACAGATGCTGTCGCAGTCGCTGGAGCGCTTGCGTCTGCAGTCCCAGTGCCTTCATCTTTTTTGTTACATGCCACTAGTGCAGATAGCATCAAAGCCAGAATAACGCCTATTTTTAGATGTCTCATATTGCTCTCCCAGTTTATTTTTATAATCAGTTTTATAATAAAAAACAGCTGCTGTAATTATACAGCAGCTGTTTTTGTTTGTTACTTCTTTAGATTAAAAGCTTATTTTAACCAGGCCTTTTCGCCATCACCTTTATACTGGGTGCGAATATAAGCAATCGCTTTAAGTATTTGGTCAGTCGTTAAGCCGTCGCCTGTATGACCTGGCAATTGATTATGCCAGATAAACATAGTACCGCCTGAAACACCTGGTGTACCGCCAGCAATCGTTTCGAACATGCCTTTATCCGTTGCGTTTTTTGCATAAACCCATTTGGTATCAAAAGCACCTGTACCACCGTCTTTACGTAATGATGGTGCCATCACACCTTCAAGCTTACCACCGTGGCAACCTGTACAGTTATTGTAGTTATACTCTCTTTTGCCTTTTTTAGCAGCTTCAGCATCGGCAGCATAAATTTTTGTATATGGGTTAACACAAGTCTCTAAAAATTGTTTAGCTTCTGGTGTATCTGTGTCAACGGCTTTAATTGCCAAAGGTTTATTATCTACGGTAGAAACTAAATTACACGCCGCATTTGCTTGAAATGAAAGTGTAAGACCTGCCAATGTCAACATAGAAACAAATAAAGTTGACTTCAATGCTTTATTGCCAAACATGTTATCTCCTAATCTTTTTTACAATATGAGCAACGTCTTACATGCAACTGCAGCTCGAGCGTTTGCTAATTTAACGAGTATCTTTCTACTTGGTTGACATTAAATCGTCACAAAATAAAAGTGATATTCTACTCGGTTTTTGGCACAACTGCACCACGTGGCCTATCAGAATTTGCTTTCTTATTTAACAGCACAGTGTCACCTTCTACCACTGGCACATGCGGGATACCATAATCATTCAATATTTTTTCAATCTTGTCTTTATTGCGCTCTAACGCGGCATCAATCTTGGCCATACGCTCTTTATCTTTTTTGCGCACGCCTACGGATATATTCCAAAACTCCTTGCCTTTCGCCTGACTAACCGGATTAGGGCTTTCGTATTCCGGAATAAGCCTAACTTCCATCGGGACCTGGCTATTCTTTGCAAAATAGCCGCCTATCGGGCCCCATGCAACCGCAATATCAATTTCTTTCTTAGCCAAATCATCAATCAAATAACTTGGCGGTAAATTCAAATCGCGCTGCATACGATATGGCTTGGCATTGCCAATGAGTCCTTTATCGTTCAAAGGAATTGTGGCAGGACTTTGTCCCACCACGCCAATAACACCTTTTCGCAAATCAGGAGAATCCCAGTCTGTAATGTTGTAATTGCTTTCTTTACGCCACACATACACATGCCCAGAGCGATAATAAGGTTTGGAAGTGCGCAATGCATCATTATCCGGGGTTGTTCCCATCACCACATCACAACGCTTTGCGTTCAATGTATTGCGCAAGAAGCCCATGCGGTCATACCAAAACTGATAACTAAGTTTTAAGCCCAAGTCTTGGGCCAGTACTTCTGCGATTTTATTCTCAAAACCCTCACCTTTTGAATTGGAGTAAGGCATATTTTCCGGGTCGGCACACACTTTAAATTCTGTGCCATCATCCACGCGTTGCGCCTCACCGCCTCGCCCACTATTTAGATCAACATTCAAATCTTCTGCATAAGGCGGTTGTAGTCGCTAGCGCCAAACCTGCAATCAAGCTACTTACAACCAATTTTTGTTGTTTGATATGTTTCAACATTGTTTTTCCTTATCTAAAAATAGCGAGCAGATTTGTCGCATCATTGCTTGAGAGTATTGCTAAAAATAAAAGTTCTTAGCTTTAAATTCTAAACCTAAGCATTGTAACTAAAATTTCATTTTTAGGCATACTCATCTGTATATATCTTTTATCAATCAATGCTGATAACCCCATACAAATAAAAACACCCCACCGAAGTGGGGTGTTTGTTTTGGTACTGACTTGTATCTAACTACTACTAGATTGAATCTAGATTATAGTTTGAATACTGTCAATGCACCGCCGCCAGGAGCAGCGTTGTATTTAGTCAGTTCAGCATAACCACCAGCAGCACCAAGTGCGTCTGTTGGGTTAGTCATACCAAGGTTCATCGCAACGCCAGCCCAGCCACCGATACCTGATAGCACGCCAACGTGTTGTTTACCTTTGTTACCGTATGTGAATGCATTACCAATCACGCCAGAACCTACTTGGAATTTCCAGAGTTCTTTACCTGATTGTGCATCCAATGCTTTAAACCAGCGATCTAAAGTACCGTAGAACACCAGGTTTGATGCAGTTGTTAATGCACCGCCCCAAGCAGAGAATTTCTCTTTGTTGTACCATACTTTTTTGTTGGTCATTGGATCATAAGCACCGAAGCCACCCATCACGCCGTCTGGACCTGGGAACATGGTCAATGTAGCACCAACCCATGGTTGACCGGCAGTGTATTTAGACTCAACTGGCTCGTATGTCATACATACGTGGTTCAATGGTGTGTACATTAAACCAGTTTTTGGTGAGTATGCAGCTGGTTGTTGGTCTTTAGTACCCAATGCAGCTGGGCAAACACCTTTAGCATTGTAGTCTTGGTGAGTAGAAGCTGTCGCCAATTTTTGTGGAACGCCAGTTTTCATGTCAACGCCAGTTGCCCAGTTAACAAATGGGTGTACTTTCTCAGCAGCAACTAATTTACCGTTACCAGCTTGGAATGTATACGCAAAACCGTTACGGTCATGGTGCCATGCGTATGTTTTGCCACCTTTGTCAAACAAGATCACTTCGTTGATACCGTCATAATCCCACTCATCGTGTGGAGTCATTTGGTAGCCCCATTTTGCCATACCTGAATCTAAATCACGTGCAAAAATAGTCATAGACCATTTGTTGTCGCCTGGACGTACGTCTGGGTTCCAAACAGATGGGTTACCTGTACCGTAGTACACTAAGTTTGTGCGTGAATCATACGGCCACCAGCCCCATACAGAGCCACCGCCATGTTGCCAACCATCTTTAACTGCTTGTGGTTTCAACCATGTACGTGTACCAAGTTCTTTTTCACCGATTTTGATTTCGCCGGCTTTCAATGCTTCGAAAGAACCGCCTTGTTTGTTACCACCGTTGATGTCTTTGTACACTGACAAAGCGCTGTACTCTGGTGTGTCTGCATTGAAGCCGTCACCGATCAACATTTCAGCATCTGGGCCTGTTGAGTAAGCTTTCCATGCCAATGAACCGTCTTTAGCGTTGTATGCAGCGATAAAGCAGCGAACACCGAATTCAGCACCTGAGCAACCTGTTAAGATTTTGTCTTTGATTACGTGTGGTGCGTTAGTGTTAGTAGCGCCAACTTTTGGATCATTTACCAATGTTGACCAAACTTTAGCACCGGTTTTTGCATCTAAAGCAACCAAGTTGCCATCGTTTTGTTGCAAGTAGATTTTGCCATCGCCGATAACCAAGACCACGGTTTACGTTGTCGCAGCACAATACAGCTTGTACTGATGGGTCTTGTTTAGGGAAATATGACCAAACGATTTTTTGATTGTCGTTTAAGTCAAGTGCGTATACGTTGTTTGGGAATGCTGTATGTACATACATCATGTTGCCAACAACAACTGGAGAACCTTCGTGACCGCGGTTTACACCGGTTGCGAATGTCCAGGCAGCTTTAAGGTTTTTTACGTTACCTTTATTGATTTGTGCAAGTGTGCTGTAGCCTTGGTTTGTGTGGTTACCACGTGGGTGAGCCCAGTTGTTTGCGTTTGCTATTGCTGCTTCTTGGTCTGCAGCTGCCGATGCTACCATTGGCATTGCCGCTGATAAACCTGCAACTAAGCCTAAAGCTAGCTTAATTTTGTTAATTTGCATTTTGATCTCCAAAGTTATATTACTAAGGGTTAATTAAAAGTAAAACTTGAATTTTGTTAATTTGCATTGAAGCAATTTACACAAACTTGAAGCCTACTTTTCGCCACATTGTTATGTGCGAACTGCAATATAAATCAACTCAATATTAATTGCAACACTTTGGTTACAATTTATTAACAAATAATTTAAAAAAAAATCTGCTGTTTGATGGCAATTTTTTTACAGTGTAAAATAGTCAATAAAATCAATTAGAAAGAACAATCATCGACATGGGGCAAGCCACTTACAATTTGTATCCTGAAATCGAACCTTTTAATAATAACTGGTTAAAAGTAAGCGATATACACCAGATTTATTTTGAAGAATGCGGCAATCCGGAAGGCGTGCCTGTCATTTTCTTGCACGGTGGCCCAGGAAGCGGTTGCAACCCGATGCAGCGCCGTTTTTTTGACCCTAAACATTACCGCATTATTCTGTTTGATCAACGAGGTTGTGGCCGCAGCACACCACAGGGAGAGGTGCGCGGAAATACTACCGATGATTTGGTATACGATATTGAGGCCATACGCAATCATTTAGGCATTGCCAAATGGCACGTATTTGGCGGCTCCTGGGGCAGCACATTGGCACTGGCTTACGCATTGCAATATGCCTCAAATGTAAAGAGCCTGGTGTTGCGGGGCATTTTTCTAAGCCGCTCTATGGAGCTGAAATGGTTTTTAGGAGAAGTTAAATTATTTTTCCCGGAGCCTTGGGAAAAGTTGTGTGAATTTCTACCTGCAGATAAAAGGCATAACCCAATTGAGGCTTATGCAGCATTGGTTTTTTCTGACGACAGTACATTGAGCATTCCCGCCGCCATTCGCTGGAATACGTTTGAAAGTAGCATTATGACCTTGTTGCCAAAAGACTTTAGCGGCAATAAGATTAATGGTGATATAGAGCTGGCGAGAGCCAGAGTGCAAATTCATTATATCCAAAACCATTGTTTTGTAGGGCATCGTGACCTGCTGGCTGAAGCAAAGGCTAAACTTTCAAATATTCCAACCTCCATCATTCAAGGGCGTTATGATATGGTATGCCCGCCGCAGACTGCATGGGAGCTATCGCAGGCCATGCCACATGCTGAATTTGTGATGGTGGAAGACGCCGGGCATTCTGCAACTGAATCCGGCATAAGCTCTGCGCTGGTCGCAGCTACCGAAAACTACAAAAAGCTGTCATATTGACTATAGCAAACCCATGGCATTGTTCAACCAAGAAAAGTTTGAAAAAATAAAGCGGCTGATGCGCCACCCAGCGCTTGATAAGTCTATTAATGCTTATGCTAAACAGGAGTATGCCACGCCATTATTTGTGTTACGCGAAACTTTGGCTGCTTTTGTGCGCCACAATGTGTTTGGCTTGTCTGCCTCTTTATCTTTCTATGCACTATTTGCGCTAATCCCTTTAGTATTACTCATCTTCTTTCTTTTAAGCCATTTAGTTTTTTCTTCTGACTACACTATTGTCAAGCTGGCTATTCTTATGGGTAACTTAGTACCCGAATTCAGCAGCAGAATTATGGTAGAAGTCTACAGCGCAACTCAAACCAAAGCCGCTTGGGGGGTGCTAGGTTTGCTTGTGCTGCTATGGACAATCACCCCGCTTGCCAGCTCGATGCGTTCGGCTTTCTATACTATCGCCTCAATGGTCGAAGCGCCTTCGTTTTTCAAACGCAAATTCAAAGATGTTGTATCTGTGCTTGGTATTTTGCTGCTGTTCTTCCTGTTTACTTCTGCCGGATTTGTTATTGAAAGTAGCATACGGTTTTTGGCTACGCATTTACCCGTTTCGCAGCTTAATGTCATCGGCTCAGTCGGAACATTATTGTTAACCACTTTATTAATTGCTATTTTTTACAAAGCTTTCTTTCCGCTACGTGTTGCATTTGTACACTTATTATTAGGTGCTTTTTTAACAGCTTTATTATGGCTTATCATGCGGCCGGCTTTTGGTTTGTTTTTATCGCTCAATCAAAACTATGGCGCCATGTTTGGCAGTATGAAAACCATGTTTGTGTCAATTACCTGGCTTTATCTTAATTTCGCAGTATTTTTGTTAGGTACCGAGCTTATCAGCACCTTAAGGAAAAAAGATGTACTTTTACTTAAGGGCTTATTTGACGATGCCCCAAACAAAGCCAACTATATCGAAGCACTCATGAATCGCTACGGGCTTGTTTTGCGGCGTGGTGAATATATTTTTGAGCGCGGCAATACCGAACGCAATTTATATTATCTGGTAGAAGGCACCGTGCACCTGATGCAGGGCAGCAAGGTTCTACGCGAACTGAACAGCAACGATTATTTTGGTGAAATGGCAATATTGACCGAAAAGCCTACCACGGCTGATGCTGTTGTTGCCTCAGACGAAGCGCGCATTATCGTGATTTATGCAGAAAATATCGATACCTTGTTAACCGATGAACCCAAAGTTGCGATGCGGTTTTTAAAACATATGGCGAGCAGATTACAAAACAGCTACAGTTAATATTTATTCAACTATTATCTAATCAACACGACTTATATGGCAAATTCACCCACATCCCAACCCAGCCCAATAGAGATGCAAACGCTAATTAATGCACTTAATAATGGCCAGCTTGCTCAGGCTGAAACTCTAGCCAAAGGCCTAATCAAAAAACATCCTGACACTTTTATCTTGCACCATATCCTAAGTTTGGCGCTGGATGGTCAACAAAAATTCGCCGATGCGATTTTAAGCTATCAAAACGCCCTTAAGTTGCAACCGAATACACCCGATTTACTTTTTAACTTAGGCATTGCGCTCAGCAATTTGAATAGATTTGATGAAGCAGAAGCAGCTTATCGGCAGGCGATTCGGCTTAACCCTAATTTTTTTGAGGCTTTTGGCAATTTAGGTACTGTGTTACAACGGCAAGGTAAACTTAGCGAGGCTATCAAGAGTTATCAGCAAGGTTTAAAAATCAACCCGCAAGATGCGCGCGGTTATTTTAATCTGGGCACGGCACTACGTGATGAAGGCTTACTGGATGACGCAGTCAATAGCTACCAGCAGGCAATCCGACTGTTTCCAAATTACATAGACGCCTATAACAATTTAGGCGAAACATTGCGCGACCGCGGCGATATGGATGATGCTGTCAGAAATTATCAAGTGGCATTGACGCTAAACCCCAATCATCCAGGTGCCAATTACAACATGGGTGAATTTTTATATCTTGCCCAGCGCTTTGACGAGGCGGTTGCCTACTTCGAGCGCTCACAATTAGACGATTGGCAGGCACGCAGCATGTATTGCCTCTACAAAGCCGAGCGATTTGATGATTTCAAAACCAAACTCGACGAGATTGTCCGTACCACGCGCCATACCGCACCTTTTATGGCTACGTTAGCTACACATTACGCTGTCAATTTTGGTGTAGACGACCCCTATAACTTCTGCCGAAACGGGTTTGATTTTGTATACCAAAACAGCATTCCTGAACTAGCAGAGCCCGATAGTCCATTACTAAAACAGTTGCTTCATGACATCGAAAATACAGATATCGCAGAACGCGTGCAAGGCATGCTTTACAACGGAAAGCAGTCTGCCGGAAATCTCTTCAAGAGACCCGAGCCATCATTCCGCAGATTGGGTGAGCTTGTAAAGCAAGAGTTCCTGAATTATAAAAACCGCTTTGCTGGCGCAGATTGCGAGCTAATTAAATCCTTCCCAAATGAGCTGGAATTTACCAGTTCGTGGTACGTCAGGATTCGCCGTGGCGGCTATGTTGACAGACATATTCATGAAG
The DNA here is from genome assembly GCA_963701715.1 of uncultured beta proteobacterium. Taxonomy (GTDB): domain Bacteria; phylum Pseudomonadota; class Gammaproteobacteria; order Burkholderiales; family Methylophilaceae; genus Methylotenera_A. Next base: position 252,658 of record CAVPAX010000005.1, on the reverse strand, counting down.
TTGGCTGGATCAGCGGAGCGGTTTATCTTGCTCTTCCAACGGACAAAAAAGATCCCACTGAAGGCTGTTTTGAGTATGGCATACACGGAGATAATTATCCGAAAAAACACGAAGATTTCCCTGTAGGCATTGCAACGCCTAAAGTTGGAGATATCGTGCTATTTCCCTCTTCCTTGTTCCATCGTACAATTCCTTTCAGCTCTAATGAGATACGTATTTGCATTGCCTTTGACTTAAAGCCGGATGGCGACATTTTTATAAGATCAAGTTATTAATTTTTATATAAATGTGTCAAAATAAATCACTTAGTTGACGAAATTTGAACCATCAAATTTCAACATTAACAACAAAACGTTCAACTAAAAATTTAAGTTACATAAAATATTATTTAATACAATTCATTAGTGATTGATTTTATTAAATAATTTTTATTTTTTATGTCTAAATTTTTTATCTTGCCAATTTTTGATTGAATTGGCTCAAACATTGCTTAACTTATTGTTAATAAGCCATTAACGAGCTTATACCAGAGGAAAATACCAATGCTAAATGTTCAACAATTCGATGATTGCTCGGTATTGATTGTAGATGACCAATCAACCAGCCGCACAATACTCACACATGTTGTAAAAAGTATTAACTCTAAAATAAAGGTTATTGAAAAAACCAATCCAGAGGAAGCTCTAGAATGGGCGACAGAACACACGGCAGATTTAGTGTTTGTGGATTATGTGATGCCGGAAATGAATGGCGTAGATTTTGCGCGCTTGCTTAAAACGTTGCCAATGTATGAGTCTGTTCCGGTGATTATGATTACTATTAAGAAAGATGCAGAAACGCGCTATGCAGCGCTAGATGCCGGCATCACTGATTTTTTAAGCAAGCCTGTCGATATATATGAATGTACCGCACGTAGCAAGAATCTACTAACCATGCATCAACAGCATATCGCACTGAAGAATAGAAGTGATGTGTTTGAGGGTTTAGTTAAATCAGCCACCGCCGAGATTAGGGCGCGCGAGAAGGAGACCTTGATGCGGTTGGCGCGCGCAGGCGAATATAAAGATTTTGACACTGCCTTGCATCTACAGCGCATGTCGCTGTATAGCAGAGCAATCGCCGATGCAATTGGCTTAAGTGAGGAGGAAGCTGAAGTGATTGAACTCTCAGCACCTTTACATGACATTGGTAAAATTGGCATCCCAGATAGTATTTTGCTTAAAAAAGATATGCTTGATGATCAGGAACTGAAAATGATGCGCAGGCACCCAGTAATAGGATATGAAATTTTACAAGATAGCCCATCAAAATATTTACAAAAAGGTAGCGAAATAGCATTAGCCCATCATGAGCGGTTTGATGGAAGTGGCTACCCTTACGCCCTTAAAGGCCACGACATTCCGCTCTCTGCACGCATTGTAGCAATTGCAGACGTGTTCGATGCACTCACCAGCATTCGTCCTTATAAAGAGGCTTGGAGCATTGATAAAGCGCTTGAATATATTAATGAAGAAAGCGGCAAGCATTTTGACCCCGCATTGGTTACAGCCATGTTGTCCCTGAAAACTCAACTGGAAAAAATCTGCAGAGAACATGCACTGGCTATCCACTAAGGCTATGTATCAAATCATGACAAAAGTTAGCAACATACGAAGCGCTCCAAAGTTTAGACAAACCGTCTTGCTGATTGATGATCAGCCAACTGTACTAGATATTCATACAGCAATATTAAAATCCCTGAAAATGGATCTTAAAATTATCACCATGACTGATCCAGTCGAAGCGCTTGCTTGGCTGCAAAACAAACAAGTGGATTTAATTATTACAGATTTTCGTATGCACAAAATGGACGGCATGCAATTTGTTCAATCGTTAAAAAACTCTGACAACGCGCTCACTCATGCAATTGTTGTTGTTACTGTAATTAAAGACCAAGCCACGCATCAAGAACTATTGTCAGCTGGCGCCTCTGCCTGCCTGACCAAACCGGTTCAAACTCAGGAATTGGCAAGAATTGCTAAGACCTTGTTAGAGCAAAGCAAAAAATATTACGGTTTAGGTCTACTAAATTAGGCCAACATATGCTGAACTTATTTAAAAAATGGTACAACGATTCTGCTAGCCACTGTGATCCGCTGGAACTTGAGCAAGCGACTACCCGAGTAGTTATAGGCACTATATTTACGATATATTTGCTCAGTAATTTTGCATCCATCAAATCCATTCCACATGGAGAGTTGATAGGTTTTTATTGCTTGATGGTTTTTGAGGTTCTATCGACAATACTGCTCATCGCAGTAAGCATGGCTAAAAATAAATCGCCGATCAGACGTCTTTTAGGAAATTGGCTTGATGTTATCGGCACCTCGACATTTTTATCTCTGGCGGGTGATGTTGGCGTTGTATTAATCGGCGTCTACTTATGGGTCACTTTTGGAAACGGCTTTCGTTTTGGTAAAAAATATCTATTCCACTCGCAAATCATCAGCATTTTAGGTTTTTTGGTTGCCACCCAAATTAACCCGTTTTGGACGGAGCACACATCTATCGTATATGGTTTCTTAATTATCTTGATTGCTTTGCCGCTTTATGTGGCCAAGTTGATTGAGCGGATGCATGATGCAACACACAAGGCCGAAGAAGAACGCCAAAAAGCGGCTGAAGCCAGTCTCGCTAAAACACATTTTGTCGCCAATATGAGCCATGAAATCCGAACCCCACTTAATGGCATCATCGGCATCAGCACTTTATTTAAGACAACACCGCTCAATGCAGACCAAAAAGATTTACTCAAGTCTTTGGAGAGTTCTTCCAAGCTGCTACTTTCGTTGCTCAATAATGTGCTGGATTTTACCAAAATTGAAGAGCGTAAATTCACCATAGAAAATGTGGCTTTTTCACCTGAAGAAGCTGTACTTGATTCCTTGGAGATTTTCCGCTCCCAAGCCAACAGCAAAGGCATTCAGCTAGGCTCTAGCGTTTCAAGTACATTGGGGATGCTTAAAGGCGATGCTTTTGTATTACGCCAAGTACTGGCTAATTTATTAGGTAATGCCATCAAATTCACCCAGGAAGGCAGCGTTACATTATCTGCCACCGTACTGCAAGAAGACGCAGAAAAATCAACAGTACGCTTTGAAGTAGTTGATACAGGGATAGGCATTCCTGCAGACAAGCAACATAAAGTTTTTGAAAGTTTCACACAAGCAGATGCATCTACAACACGCAAGTTTGGCGGCAGCGGCTTAGGGCTAACTATTGCGAAACACATGGTTGAAGAAATGGGCGGCTCGCTAAACTTTCAAAGCACTGAAAATGTAGGAAGCCGTTTCTGGTTTGATCTTAACCTAGAAAAAGTCGTTGCTGATAAAGTAAACATAGATGAGTCTGCGGCTGAAATACCCGCAATCGCTGTAATTGAGCCGATTTCTAAAGCCGGTCAGAATACTAAAGTACTGGATATATTAGTGTGTGAGGATGAAAGCACTAACCAAAAAATCATCATGCGTCTACTCTCACTACCTGGCCATCACGTTGAAATCGTGACGAATGGCGACGAGATGCTAAATGCACTTGAACAAAGAAAATTTGATCTCGTCATTACCGACTTGAATATGGCAGGCATGAGCGGCACCGATGCGCTGAAAATCTATAGATTTACGCAGCCCGACGATAAATCTACACGCTTTATTTTATTTACAGCTGATGCTACATTAACCGCCAGAGAGGCTGCAAGTGACGCTGGGTTTGATGCTTTCTTAACTAAACCCATTGATGCTGCAACATTATTTAACACAATTGAGCGCATACTCAACCTTGCTCCTAACACGGCTGCACAGTGGATGAACAACGCGCTCAACAGCCCAGTCAACATTGAATCAGACCTTGAAGAAGACAATTTAGAGCTAGATCTGCACACCCTTAAAGAGCTCGAAAAAATTGGTGCTGGCGATGAATTATTTATGCATCGCTTATTGAGAAACTTCCTTGCTGATTCCTTAAAACTGATTTATAAAATCGAAGCAGCAGCCAAACAGAAACATTACGGTGAGTTACACGATTATTGCCACGCCTTAAAAGGCAACAGCCTGAGTGTGGGTGCGACTCAACTTGCTACAACCACCGAAATGATTGGCAAGTTGAATGCATCGATTCCAACGAAACAAGCATTGGAAATGCTTGATAATTTAAATAGTGACTTTTCTAAACTCACTCTTGCGGTAGAAGACTATCTCAGGCGTCCAGCACAACAAGAGCTAAAACCAGCCACAGGTCTCAAACAAAGAGCTTAAAAAAGTTTAAGCAGATTGCTTCTCAATATGAGTAACGTCCGTCCCAACCTTCGAGTTCTGCGCGCGCACTAAACGTTCCATCACTTTCAGGTTTCGCTCGTCCAAACGAAGCGCTGCATCCACCCAAATTTCAGTAATTTCGTAAAGCTCATCAATAGTAAGTGGATTCACTCGTTGTTTTGCACGGTTAATAGCCTGGAATGAATTAAGCGAACGATGATTCTTTTTAATCCAATTATTCAGTGCATACTCACCCAGTCCATCTTCTGCCAGCACATCCACAACACCCATTTGATAAAGCTCTTCACCCGTATAGATTTTTCCAGAACGTACCATTTTTTCTGCAGCCGGCATGCCGATTTTACGAGACAAAAAGCTAAGCGCTCCCATACCAGGGAATAAATTAAACAACACTTCCGGCAAGCCCATGACAGCACTCTTTTCTGCCACCATAACATGCGCAGCTAGCGCAGCCTCAAATCCGCCGCCCATTGCCTGACCTTGCACCAGCGAGATCGTCGTCACAGGTGCTTGCATATTATAAAAAGTCCATACGTTATTGACACATAGTTTGGCATAACTTAATAAATGGTCACGCGCCTTAGCTCGAATTAAGTCTCCGAACACAGACAAATCTCCACCCAAGTTAAATATACCCGGCACATCTGAAGCCAACACCAGATAATTTGCCTGATTCAATTTTCCATTCGCAATCACCTCGCCTTGCATTTTTTCCAAGGTAGACTGGCTTTGATGCAACTCTGTCATACATGTTTTATTAAAACATGGTCTAGGTTCAGGATTCATGTAATAAGTCATCACCCCAAATTCTTCTTCAAATCGAGTCCTAACTTGGGTGAGTGCGGTGGCGTTCATTAGCTGAAAATCTACGACAGTATTCATGCTATTCTCCTAGTAAATTTATTATCCGTTAGTCTAAATAACCATTCTTTTTATTAATTTCAAATCATATAGTTACTGCATTACAAGCTATTACGACTAAAACTATAGACTTATTAATTAATTGCCTCAAGAAAATAATTTTGAAAAAATAATTTTTTTCATGTAGATTGGCTACATATAACAATAAGTAAAAATTCTGCATCTCTATAAATTACTATAAAGAAACATCGTAACTCTTTGATGTAATGAATTTATATAATCAAAATAATTTAACCCAAGGGAAGCTTGTGTCATGAAAAAAATAATTCTTAACATTTATCATTTTTACAACACCAATTGCCGCACAAGCGGCAGGTTTCGCGCTAATTGAACAAAGTGGCTAGCGGTATGGGCAACGCTTACGCGGGCGGATCGGCAATCGCTGAAGATGCCAGCACCATATTTTTCAACCCCGCCGGCATGACTTATATTGAAGGTACACAAGCAGTTGGTGCCATTACATTTAATCAAACCAAGTGCAGAATTTAACAATCAAGGGTTCAGTTGCTGGCGCTGGAATACCGCCTAGGTGATGAAGGTCCGTGATGCTGGCGATTTAGCTTTTGTGCCAAACTTGTACTTCAAAATAACTTGAACGACAGCATAAAATTTGGCTTGGGGTCAATGCACCGTTTGGGCTTAAAACTGAATATGACGAAGATTGGTTAGGTCGCTTTCAAGGCAGATAAGTCTGAAGTAAAAACCATTAATATTAATCCTGCCATCGCTTTTAAAGTCAACGATCAACTCTCATTAGGCTTTGGTGTTTCCGCCATGTGGGCTAGAAGCAACTCTTACCAGCGCTGTGAACTTTAGGCGGAGCTGGGCAGAGAGAACTGTCAAAAGTTAAAGGTGATGATTGGGGCTTTGGATATAACCTAGGTGCAATTTATCAAGTCAACTCCTGATACCCGTTTCGGCGTGGCTTATCGCTCTAAAGTTGAGCAACATCTAGAAGGTGATGTCAAATTTAACGACCTATAGCGCAATCCCATTCGCCAGCAACTCCTAATGGAGATGTAAAAGCAGGATGTTACCTTGCCGGAAAACTTTTCAGTGAGTGCATTTAGCCGTCTTAATGATACTTGGGACTTAATGGGTGACGTCACTTGGACACGATGGAGTCAGTTTGAAGAACTTGCGATTTACCGTGACAACGGCTCATTACGCTCGCAGTAACACCAGAAAACTGGGAAAACACCATGCGCTATTCTATTGGCGTCAATTACCACTATAGCGATACGATTAAATTGCGTGCTGGCTTAGCGTATGATGAAGAAGCAATTAAAGACGAGTTCCGTACTGCGCGCATTCCTGGCAATGATAGAAAATGGCTATCTTTAGGTGCAAGCTATGGCATGTAACCCAGCCTCTAAGTTTGATGTAGGTTATCTCATTTATTTATTAGTGACGCTTCAATTGATGAATAACCAGATACTTACAGGGAACGGTCGTGTACGCGGTGATTATGAAGGCAGCGTAGATATTTTAAGCTTGCAATACACACATAATTTCTAATCAAAACCGTTAAAATATATGCCCTGCAAGCCAATATCCATGCGGCTTCCAGGGCGTCATTTTTAAACATGTCGTAATAGAAAAGTACTAATCTTCAGCCTCAAACCTTTCGCCGCTTGCTTGCTTTTTAAGCACTCTATAACAGCACAAACCCACCAATTAGTAACAGCAAAAACGGCCCAAACCACAGCAATGCTGTGTGACTATTAACTGGCGGACGATAGCGCACAAAATCACCATAACGTGCAACCAGATAATCAATCACCTCTTGATCACTCTTTCCTTCACGCATTTGCGTACGGATTTCTCTACGCAAGTCTTCAGCTAGTGGTGCATCAGAGTCCGCAAGTGTTTGATTTTGACAGACCAAACAACGCAGCTCTTGTGACATTGCCTTGAGCCGCGCTTCCAGTGCGGGATCTTCAGCCAAAGGTTTTGCTTCGCCCGCGAATGCTGTACCTGAGACCAGCAAAAATATCAACAGCAACTTCTTCATCGTTCCAGTTCTTTCAACAAGGGCACAATTTTTGTAAGCAGAATCTCTTCTGTAATCGGGCCGATCTGTTTATAACGAATCACACCGGCTTTATCAATCACGTAAGTTTCTGGTACGCCGTACACACCATAATCAATGCCAATCTTGCCATCAGCATCAGTAGCAACTGTATTATATGGATTACCATGTTCCTTAAGCACCGCCTGTGCTTCGGCATCGGTATCTTTATAATCGAGCCCATAGATGGCTATTTGACCAGTCTTTGCCATAGCCATCAATACCGGATGCTCATCGCGGCAGGCAGGACACCAAGATGCCCATACATTTAGCAGCCATACTTTGCCTTTCATTTCTTCACTGGAAAATGTTTTGCTGCCCTCACCTAAAATAGGCGCCTGAAATCTGGGCGCGGGTTTTCCCACTAAAGGAGAAGGTACCTCATGGGGATCTAAAAACAAGCCCTTGGCTAAAAAACCTACCGCAATAAGAAACAAAATGAGCGGTATTAAAAATTTAATCGCTCTATTCATGACTCAAAAGCCTCTTGTAAATCTTGCGTTTCCTTTGTGTTCTTTTTGTTCACAACGCGATAACGACGGTCTGAGAAGGCCAAAACCCCGCCTAGCGCCATTAAGATACAGCCAGCCCATATCCATCGCACGAAAGGCTTGATGTAAATTCTTACACTCCAAGCGCCATTTTCCAACGGTTCACCTAGAGAAACATATAAATCTTTTATTACGCCCGGTTCAATATCCGCTTCGGTCATCATGGCGCCCTGCACCGGGTAAAAACGTTTTTCCGGATGAAGCACGGCGACTTCCTTGTTGTTGCTAGTGACTATAAATTTGCCTTGCGAAGACAAATAGTTCGGCCCTGCAACCTCTTTCGCACCTTCAAAACGAAATTCCAGATTGCCTATTTGTGCAACATCATTCACTTCCATGCGCAAATCTTGTTCCGACTCATAACCTTTTACCAAGGTCACGCCTAAAATAAATACGCCAATGCCAATGTGGGCAAGCAGCATGGCATAAAACGCCAGCGGGATGCCCTTCAGGTTTTCGATTAAATTGGGTACCGCCGCCTGTCTTGTTTTGATTCTGTTCCCCAACAAAATTAAGCTGGTACTCATCACCCAAATGCCCAAAAACACGCCTACAGCCGCCATTAAGGTAAGTTTGCCCATGACAGAAGGCACTAATAATGCAGAAACCACGCTAATTACTGCTGCCACGCGCAGACGAGTACCTATTTCTGGCAAACTGGTTTTTTTCCATTTTGCTAACGGGCCCAAGCCCATCAAAAATATGCCGGGAACCATAATGGCGACAAATACCGCATCAAAATATGGCGGGCCTACCGAGATTTTGCCTGCGCCAAGCGCATCCATCAGCAAGGGATACATCGTGCCAAGCAAGACGGAGCTTGCCGCTGCCGCAAGTACCACGTTATTGGCTAACAACATGGATTCTCGCGAAACCACATCAAATCTCTCACCCAGGCCAACGGTTGGCGCCCTAAGTGCAAATAGCAATAATGCGCCGCCAATCACTACGACCAAATAAATCAGGATAAACAAGCCACGCCCAGGATCAGTCGCAAAAGCATGCACCGAGGTAAGCACGCCTGAACGCACCAGGAAAGTTCCTAACAAACTTAACGAAAATGCGCAGATAGAAAGCAACACTGTCCATACTTTAAAAGCATCACGCTTTTCAGTCACAGCGAGCGAGTGAATGAGCGCCGTGCCGATCAGCCAAGGCATGAAGGAAGCGTTTTCAACAGCATCCCAGAACCACCAGCCGCCCCAGCCTAGCTCGTAATAAGCCCATTCGCTGCCGAAAGCGATGCCCAAAGTAAGGAACACCCAGGCCACGGTGGTCCATGGCCGAGTCCAGCGCGCCCATGTGACATCCAGACGACCATCCAGCAACGCCGCAATCGCAAACGCAAACGCTACTGAGAAACCGACATAGCCCATGTAAAGCACGGGCGGATGAAATACCATGCCCGGGTCTTGCAACAACGGATTCAGGTCGCGGCCATCCAGTGCGGCTGGGACCAGGCGCTCGAATGGGTTGGAAGTAAATATGATAAATGCGAGGAAACCAACGCTCACCAAACCCATGACGGCAATCAATCGGATTCTAAAACTCTTGGGAAGTCCCTTGGCAAACATAGTCACCGCCATCGTCCACACGGCTAAAATGCTCACCCATAGCAGCATTGAGCCTTCATGACCGCCCCACACAGCTGCCAGACGATAGACTAACGGCAAATGCGAGTTAGAGTTGGATGCAACATACAACACCGAGAAATCATTGGCATAAAATGAATAACCCAGGCAAATAAAAGCCAGTGCAATAAACACAAATTGCGCACGTGCTGCAGGCACGGCAAAGTTTGATAGTGTAGCGTTATTTTTCCATACGCCTATCAACGGCAAAATACCCTGAATAATTGCAAAACAAAATGCAAGAATAAGCGATAACTGACCTATTTCCGGAATCACTGTGCTTCCCCTTTAGCTTTATTGGCTTTAGCGGCCTCGAGTGCGGCGGCGGCCTCTGGTGGCATATAGTTTTCATCATGTTTTGCAAGTACTTGATCAGCTTCAAACAATCCATTTTTATTTAACTTGCCTTCTGCAACCACGCCTTTACCTTCCTTGAATAAATCCGGCAAAATACCCTTGTACTGTACCGGTATACTTTTTGCGGTATCAGTTATTTTAAATTGGACATGCAAGCCATCCGGCATGCGCTTTAAGCTTCCACTTTCAACCAAGCCACCAATTCTGAAGCTACCTGATTTGGGTGCTTCACCTTTCTCAACTTGCGTGGGCGAAAAGAAAAATACAAGATTGCTGCGGAAGGATTTGGTGATGAGCACAGCTGCAATAACCAGCAGCAGCAGCCCAACTGCAATTAAACCAAATCGTTTGTGACGTGCTTTCATACAAATGACCTCTAACTAAATTGCTTCTTGTCTTACTGCTTGGGCAATGCGCTGATGACGCTTGTGAAGCAACCACAGCTCTAATCCCATCGCCAAAAAAGTCACACCAAATGAGCCCCAGACATAAAATCCGTATCCACCCATTGCGATAAACTCGCTAAAATTTTGCCAATGCATACTTTTACCTCTACTTTAATCTTGTCTAATCATGGCGGCTTTGCTGTCGCGCTCCAGAATCTCGCAACGCACACGAATCAAAATTACAGCAATGCTGTACAACCAGAAACCAATCGCCATAATTAACATACCTTGCAACATTATCGCTGCCATCGCTGGTGCTTTAGTTAAGCTGACAGAAGCGCCTTGGTGTAAGGTGTTCCACCACTTCACCGAGAAATAAATGATCGGCACATTGATTGCCCCCACCAGCGCCAGTACAGCACTGGCTTTATCGGCACGGCTTTTATCATCTATCGCGGCCTGCAATGAGAAATAACCGATATATAAAAACAATAAAATTAACTCGGAAGTCAATCTGGCATCCCACACCCACCAAGCACCCCACATCGGCTTGCCCCATAACGAACCTGTCACGAGCGCGACCACCGTAAACATGGCACCAGTTGGTGCAATAGCAGTAGCCATCATGTAGGATAATCGGGCATTTAGTACTAGACCCAGACCAGCGTACATCGCCATCAGCAGATATAAAAACATGGAAAACCAGGCAGCTGGTACATGCACAAAAATAATGCGGTAACCTTCTCCTTGTTGGAAATCAGTTGGTGCCACTAGCAATCCAAGATACAAACCATATGCAATCAGCACCGCAGCGCCTGCTGCACACCATGGAATAAGCTTGCCCGCAAATGGATAAAAGGTTTTAGGTGACGCATATTTGAGCCAATTGATGCCTGTCTTTGTTTCCATATTTCTTATCATCTTTTTTGTGGGTAATTATACCACGCCTATTCTAACGCTATCTTCAACGCAGCAGCAGACGCAAGCGGTGCAAAAACCAGTGCCATTGTTAATACTGCGCCAAGCAGTGATAGCGCCCCATTAGGGCTCATACCTATTGAAACCGCATTTACTGCGCCAGCACCAAATACCAACACTGGAATATATAACGGCAGCACCAATATGGCGATCAGCACGCCTGTACCGCGGATACCCAATGTTAATGCGGCTCCGATACTGCCTATCAGGCTTAATGCCAATGTTCCCATTAATAACGACAATGCAAGTATCTGCAACTGTTCACCTGATAGATTAAACTGTAAACCAATCAGCGGCGCTACGAATATCAACGGCAAACCCGATAGCATCCAGTGCGCTAATATTTTCATCAATACAATCAGCACTGTAGGCTGATTGGAAAGCATCATCTGCTCCAATGTACCGTCAGCATAATCGCTCAAAAACATTCTTGAGAGCGAAAGCATGCATGACAACAACGCAGTAACCCATAAAACGCTTGGTGCCATTGCGTTCAAAAGTTTCGGATCTGCACCCGAACCTAACGGAAACAAACTAGCAGCAATAATAAAAAAGAAAAAAACTGCTGTCACGTCCGATTGGCGTCTTAACGCCACCTGGACATCTCTAGCTAAAATCCGATAAAGTACAGAAAATGTGCTGAGATTTTTAGCCGATTTGGCTTTTAATTTATTTTCTATCATTAAAAATCCATGCCCATTCTTTTGTGCAACTTTTATGCATCAAGACACAATTGTTCAAGCTTGGGCACATGCACCTCAACTTCTTGGTGCGTCGTCATAATAACAATGCCGCCATCATTTGCAAAAGCTTCGATTTTTTGCTTTAGCAAGTCCGTCGCGCTTGCATCCAAGGCAGTAAAAGGCTCATCCAGAATCCATAGTGGCGAATCCTGTAACCACAAGCGTGCAAGCGCCACACGTCGCTTCTGGCCTTGTGACAACATACGCGTGGGTAGATTCAACCCTTTTGCTAAACCGAGCAACTTAAGCACTTCTGTTGCCTGATTAAGATTAAATTGTGCACCGGATAATGCAAGCGAGAACTGCAAGTTTTCTAGAGCGGTCAAGTCTTCTTTAATCCCCGGCAAATGTCCTATATACAACACATGCTTGTAATAATCTTCTGCCAGCACATTGATATCTTCACCGCACCAGTTCACACTGCCCTCATATGGTTTAGATAATCCGCAAATGGTGCGCAAAAGCGTTGTTTTACCAGTGCCATTCGCGCCTTGAAGGTAAAGCACTGTACCGTTTGATAAACTAAAGTTTAGTTTTTCATACAACAATCTCTCACCGCGAACACCAACTAAATTAATAACGGTAAGCATATGATTTGTCACCAAGAATTCCATCCGCCTCCATTGTTCTTGATTTCAGAACAATCTATTTTCGTAATCCCGCATTATGCCATACAACTAGCCTCTGGCATCGAAAGACGTGCTATAGAAATTCACTTTCCCCCTCATTTCCGAATCAGATAAATTTTGATATGTTTTCACGATACGAAACGAATTAAAGACTAAGAAAAACGTGATCCGATCATCAAGTTTTTCATATGGATAAAGAGAAACGGCTTTGAATTTACTTTAACACATTGATATCAATATGTTATTTTTATAAATCACAGAATCAGTTTGTTATGAGTTGCTATAACTCTTTGAATTATTATTACTTAGTTTTTTTAACATACGTTCAACTTCTTTCTCAGCCTGCAACCAGTCATCCCAGGAATGCTCGCCTTGAAAACCCTTACGCTCTGCAATGTAATAAGCAGCTTCTTCGATATATTGCATACGCAGCTCATCAGAAATCTCAACGCCTGCAGTAACCGGTGGCGAGAATCTGCCGATGTCAGGCAGACGCCTGCGCTTGTACCCGGTTATCATTGCAAGCACAAGGTTTTCCCTATGAGCCAGACTACCGACAACCACTCCTATAATGTGCAGCCCAACCACCCCAAGCCAAGCATCAGCGACAAACTTATGGAAGTCTTTTATTCTGTCTTCATCAATCAAACCGAATGGCAATACGATCTCGTTGAAAGACATGTAACCGGTAATGATGGTGAACGACCCAAGCGTCAGAATCGCATAAATAGCTAAAGCTCCCGCAGGATTATGTCCTAGATAACGCTTTGCCTTGCCGGTTAGAATATTCGTAATGTAGGCAAATCCCGCACCAAGGTTGGGCGGAAATCTACGGAATGCGGAAAAATCTTTCATTAAGAAACCATAAAACCAGCGCACGACAATTACCGCACCAGCAATATAACCGGCATAGACATGTATATTTCGCATCATCTCAGATGTAGCCGTATAAAAGGCTACAGCGAAAGAACACGCTAATACCCAATGCAATAATCTGGTTGGTAAAGACCAAACTTTAATCAAATTAAACTCCTCTTTATGAAACAGCATAGAATGCTACATGGTAAATGTTGCAAAAATTATACCAACGTAAATTTAGTGAAAATATATATAAAAGATTTGAAACTACTATGAACGTAAATCTGCGATGAAACGGTTGAAAGACTTCTGACAGGTGTAGTTAATATTGAGTTCATATTTATTGATCTTAATATCAGTCAATTAAAAAAATGCTTAATTGCATCAACCGTCTTTTCTGCATTGCCAATTGCCAATTGCGGTCCTAATGGCAAAATTAATGCTTGTTTTGCATAGCGTCCTCCACAGGGTAACTGCCTTCAGTAAACCCTAAATCTTGATATGGTTTAAGGCAATCTAACATCGCGTGGATATTTGGCTTTTGAGGTATCACGATACTTTGTGATATTGCTAAATGGTGGCCCCTCTGCGAATCAATCACAGCACCAACAGATTCTAGTTAGCGCTGCGGTGTCGCTTTTCTGCCGGGTGCTGCTGGGGGAATATAACCAGAAATTCGGCATAGCATGCCTTCAATTGCTACACCATCTTCAAAATTTGTAACTCTACAGCTAGAGATCGCTTTAATCAATTCCAATTCTAAAATAGAGTTGCGGATCTGGATGAGTGATATGCCTGTTGCTTTAGCAATCTCTCTGTCGCATCTTTGTCCATGTTTCTTTAAATATTCGAGTACTAATGCGTTATACATTTCAAACTCCTAATGTGCTGAAAAAGAAAAAACGGCCAACATGGTAACCCATGCAGGCCGTTTAGATATTGGTGGCCCCTCTGTGAGTCGAACACAGTACCAACGGATTATGAGTCCGCTGCTCTAACCAAGCATGAGCTAAGGGGCCATGTGTTTTGGCAAAGCCATAACACTAAACTTTTAATCTTGTCCTGTTTCCAAGAAACTTCTTAAGCGCTCAGAACGGGTTGGATGACGCAATTTACGAAGAGCTTTTGCCTCAATTTGGCGAATACGTTCACGCGTCACGTCAAACTGCTTACCAACTTCTTCTAGAGTATGGTCGGTATTCATCTCTATACCAAAGCGCATCCGTAGCACTTTCGCCTCGCGCGGCGTGAGCGACTCTAACACTTCACTCGTCGCATCGCGCAAGCTGGCATATACTGCCGCTTCCATAGGTGCCAACGTCGTATTGTCTTCGATAAAATCACCTAAGTGCGAATCTTCGTCATCACCAATTGGGGTTTCCATTGAAATAGGTTCTTTGCTGATTTTTAAGATTTTACGAATCTTGTCTTCAGGCATTTCCATTTTCTCTGCAAGCAAGGCTGGGTCTGGTTCTATGCCGGTTTCTTGCAGAATCTGCCGGCTGATACGATTCATTTTATTAATCGTCTCAATCATGTGCACCGGAATACGAATGGTGCGTGCCTGATCGGCAATTGAACGCGTAATGGCCTGACGAATCCACCATGTCGCATAGGTAGAAAATTTATAGCCGCGGCGGTATTCAAATTTATCTACCGCTTTCATTAGGCCAATATTGCCTTCTTGAATCAGATCCAAAAACTGCAAGCCACGGTTGGTATATTTTTTAGCAATCGAAATTACCAAACGCAGGTTAGCTTCAATCATCTCACGTTTAGCGCGACGTGCACGCGCCTCACCTGTGGTCATTTGTTTATTGATTTCTTTAAGCTCTTTAATCGGTATTCCTACTTTATTTTGCAGTGCAATCAGTCGGTCTTGCTGGTCCACAATAGAGTGTTTGTAACGAGCCAGACGCTCAATATATGGCTTGTCTAAACTTAATTCTGTATCCAGCCAGGCCAGATTAATTTCATTGCCAGGGAAGCTCTTGATAAAATGCGTGCGCGGCATCCCGGATTTGTCTACGCAGAAATCCATTATTTTACGTTCGTGACCGCGCACTTCTTCCACCAGGCCGCGCACTTGCTCACATAAAGCTTCTACCTGTTTTGCAGAAAATCTAAACGCCGTGAGCTCTTCCAGCACGGATTCATGCAGCCTTTTATATTCTGCATCTTGCGACCCTTTTTGTTCGCGAATCGCGTTCATCTCGGCATTGGCTTTGCGTATCACCGCAAAACGATTCAACACCTCTTCTTTTAATTTAGCCAGCGCCTCTGCAGAAATGGCTGCAGCTTTTGCGCCATCTTCATCGTCCTCATCTTCATCAGCATCAATCTCTTCTTCTTCGGTCGCTTCTGCAGCTATCGCTTCCTCTAGGCCAATATCACTATCAATCAGGCCATCTACCAAGTCGTCTACGCTGATTTCATCTTTTTCAACCTGCTCTACCATTGCTAACAATTGCGTAATGGTAGTAGGGCAAGCAGCAATCGCCTGCACCATGTGCTTAAGGCCATCTTCAATACGCTTAGCAATTTCAATTTCGCCTTCACGCGTCAGCAGATCTACGGTACCCATCTCACGCATATACATACGTACAGGGTCAGTCGTACGGCCAAAATCTGAATCCACAGTGGCAAGTGCCTGTTCGGCTTCCTCTACAGCATCTTCATCCGTCACTGGAGGCGGCACATCAGACATCAGCAACACTTCGGCATCAGGCGCTTCCTCGTATACCTGAATACCCATATCGTTAATCATGCCGATAATGCCGTCGATTTGCTCTGAGTTCTGCACATCATCCGGCAAATGGTCGTTAATTTCGGCGTAAGTTAGATAGCCGCGCTCTTTACCCAAAATAATGAGCGATTTAAGGCGTGTGCGACGCGCTTCTGCATCCAAGGCCTGTGCGGCAGGGTCTTGCAAAGCCTCTGCAGCGAGCTTGAGCCGCTCTTTTTCTAGTGTTTTATCTGATTTTGGTCTGGCCATGCCTGATCCTATCTTATGAGTCACAAATCCTGCAACTTCGAGCTGTTACGGAAAACCCTAAATTATACCTTAAAAAACGCTCGATTTTAATCCCTATTTGCTCAATTTTTAATCAAGCCACGCCTAGGAGTATTGATTTAATTTTGGTTTAACTTTCATATTAAACCTTCTTAGCCGTTAAGTTTTTAAGCATTTCTCGCTCTTCGGGTGTCAGTGCGCTAAGCGGTTTTTCCTTTAGCGTGTCGAGTACACCGCCATCTTGCTTTTGCTGCACCATTCCAGCAAGTTGGGTACGTGCACCTTCAAATTCAAGGTTTATATCTAGACTTTCATCCAGCAAATGAAGTTCTCGCTGAATTTCATGCAATAACCTGGTGTCAACCTGAGGCTCTATCGTATGCAGCAATGCTGCGGGTTTTGATTGAGGCTGTGCTAGCGCAGCATTTAAAGTGGCTTTTAGCAACACATCCTCTTCAGTGAATCCCTGGGCAAAACCTAAATATTCGTGCTTAACCAGACCCGGCAGCATTAAAGCCATCAGCGCAAACCGTTTTTTAAGTGATAACGGCGCGCGTGATTGACGCTGCGTAGCTTTAGCTGGCTGTTTGTTTAGTGCTGGCAACTTCAACAAACTTTTCATTTCTACATCCGTTACCTCGGCCAATTCTGCAATGCGTTTACGCAACATCAACGAAAAACGCGGCGCCTGGATTTGCCGCAAAATCGGCTCCGCATCATTCAGCAGTTTGACTTTATCCTCTTGTGAATTTAGCGGGTTATCTTCGCTTAAATGCTGCACAATATATTGTGAAAGCGGCATTGCATTTTTAATTTCTGTCTCGAATTTTTCTTTTCCAAACTCTCGAACATAACTATCCGGATCATGTTCTTTCGGCAAGAACAAAAAGCGCAATTTCAAACCGTCAGTCAGCGCAGGCAATGCATTCATCGCAGCACGCCAAGCAGCGGTACGGCCAGCATTATCACCATCAAAACAAAATACAATTTCGTCGGTTTGTCGCATAAGTTTGGTAATATGGAATGGCGTAGTTGCCGTGCCTAGCGCGGCGACGGCATATTCAATGCCGTATTGCGCCAGCGCCACCACATCCATATAACCTTCCACCACCAGCGCGCGACCCGCATCGCGAATCGCACGCCGTGCCACAAACAAACCATACAACTCATGCCCTTTTTGAAACAGCGGCGTTTCGGGTGAGTTGTAGTATTTAGGTGTATCTTCCGGATTAATCACGCGCCCTCCAAAACCGATTACTTGGCCTTTTTGGTCATGAATGGGAAACATTATGCGATCACGGAAACGGTCATAGCGCTTGCCTTGCTCGTTCTCAACCACCAAACCTGCGGTATTCAGCGCTTCGCTTTCGTATTGAGGAAAAACATTTTGCAAGTTTTGCCAGCCTGCAGGCGCATAGCCAATTTGAAATTTAGCGGCAATTTGTCCACTCAAACCCCGCCCTTTTAAATAATCAATCGCACGCGGTGATTTTTTAAGTTCTGTCTTGTAATAATTGGCAGCCTGCTGCAAGGTTTCCTGTAAACCCAATTTAATGGTTTTATTTGCTGCATCGGCTTCGCGCGAGGCCGGTGTTGATTGCTCCTGCGGCACGATCATGCCGACGTGTTTCGCCAACTCATGAACGGCTTCTACAAAGCTCAAGCCCGCATATTCCATCAAAAACCCAATGGCTGTGCCATGTGCGCCGCAGCCAAAACAATGGTAGAACTGCTTGGTTGGGCTGACAGTAAAGCTTGGAGATTTTTCATTATGAAACGGACAGCAGGCAGAATAATTTGCTCCGGCTTTTTTTAGCGGAACAGATTTATCAATCACATCAACGATGTCGACACGATTAAGTAGTTCTTGAATAAACTGCTCTGGAATCATAAGCGTGAGTATAAAGCGTAAATAAAAAAAGGCGCTATTCGCACCTTTATTTTTACTTTACATATTGCCTAGCTCAAGCGTGCCTTAATCAGGCCGGATATCTTGCCCATATCGGCTTTGCCAGCTACGAGTGGCTTAATTGCAGCCATCACGGCACCCATATCCTTCATGCTGGATGCACCAGTGTCGGCGACAACTTTTTCTAAAACTGCTTTAATTTCATCTTCAGTAAGTTGCTGCGGCAGATATGTTTGCAACACGGTGACTTCAAACTTTTCGACATCTGCCAAATCTGTTCTGTTAGCAGACTCGTACGCCGCAATAGAATCACGACGCTGTTTGAGCATTTTTTCGATAACACCAATCACGTCGTTATCATCCAGCTCTATCCGCTCATCTACCTCGCGTTGTTTAATCGCAGCCTGCAGCAAGCGTATCGCGCCAAGACGCGCGCTATCTTTAGCGCGCATGGCATTTTTCATGTCCTCAGATATCTGAGCTTTCAGCGACATGAATTAATATAATTTAGCTGGCAAAGTCTGATTGCGTAAACGACGATATTGACGTTTAACCGCAGCTGCAGCTTTGCGTTTACGTTCCCAAGTTGGTTTCTCGTAAAACTCGCGCGCGCGCAAATCGTTTAACAAACCTGTTTTTTCAATCAGGCGTTTAAAACGGCGCAGGGCAACGTCAAACGGCTCATTTTCTTTTACACGTACACTAGACATTCAATCACTATCCTTTTAAATTAACCAACGCCGCATTGAAGTAGCGTCGAAAACCGCGTATTCTAGCGCGTTCATTTAGTTTTATCAATCATTAATTTATGTTAGTTTTGGGTTTAGAGTCTTCCTGTGACGAAACAGGTGTTGCGCTTTACGATACCGAGCATGGTTTGCTGGCGCACGCGCTGCATTCACAAGTGGATATGCATGCGGAATACGGTGGCGTGGTGCCGGAGCTCGCCTCACGCGACCATATTCGGCGCGCCTTACCGCTGACTGAAATCGTACTTAAAAATGCCAATAAATCACTTAAAGATATTGATGGCATCGCCTATACTCAAGGCCCAGGCTTGGCTGGTGCACTACTGGTGGGCACCAGCATTGCGCAATCGCTGGCATTTGCGCTGAACGTGCCAAGTGTCGCGGTACACCATCTAGAAGGCCATTTATTAGCACCTTTGCTGGAAGAAAATCCTCCATTATTTCCATTCGTCGCATTGCTGGTTTCCGGTGGGCATAGCCAATTGATGCGCGTGGATGGCATTGGTGAATACACCTTGCTTGGCGACACGCTGGATGACGCAGCAGGCGAAGCGTTTGATAAGACTGCCAAATTGCTCGATTTGGGATATCCCGGAGGCCCAGCATTGGCGAGACTTGCAGGGCAATCTAAAAATAAAGAGATTTCAGGCTTTAAACTACCCAGACCCATGTTAAATAGCGGCGATTTAAATTTTAGTTTTAGCGGTTTAAAAACGGCCGTGCTGACTTTGGTAAATAACAACCTACCGCTTACGGATGAAGTAAAGGCTGATATTGCCTGGGAATTCCAGGAGGCTGTGACTGAAATTTTAACGGCGAAATGTATGGCTGCTTTACGCGAAACCGGTTTGGATAATTTAATCGTTTCAGGCGGTGTAGGCGCCAACACTCGGCTACGCGAACGTTTGAATGCGGCAACCAAGAAAAAGTTGTGTAAAGTCAGTTATCCGCGTTTGGAATTTTGCACCGATAATGGCGCCATGATTGCTTTTGCAGGCGCCATGAGATTAAAGGCCACGAAACAACAAAAGCAGGATTACGCTTTTAGTGTGCGCCCACGCTGGGATTTAGCAGAGCTTACCAAACCCTAATATTACTTTTTACGGAAACTGGACTCCGTTCCTGCCAGCAGCTTCTGAATATTCGTTTTATGGCGCCAAAGCAGCATCATAGCCATGATCAGCACCATCAGCACATAATCTTTGTAGGGCAATAAAAACCAAGCTGCAAAAAAGGGGGACAAGGTAGTCGCTACCAGAGCCGACAAGGAAGAGATGCGGCTGACAAAAAACACGATTGCCCACACCAGCAGGCACGCCAACCCTAGCCAGAGTGAAACCGCAAACATCACACCCAGCGCAGTTGCCACGCCCTTGCCACCTTTAAAGCGATGGTAGATGGGAAACAAATGCCCAAAAAATACCGCCAAACCAACGGAAGCCACCACCCACATCAGCATGTCAGATTGCAATGCCAGCCAGACAGGCAACCAGCCCTTTAAAGCATCTCCCAGCAAGGTCAGCACGGCTGCAGATTTTTTGCCGCTGCGCAGCACATTAGTGGCGCCCGGATTGCCGGAACCTACCGTGCGCGGATCTGCCAGGCCATATAACTTGCTCACCAAAATACCAAACGAAACCGACCCCAATAGATACGCGGCAACAATCCAAACCATTGGCACAAGGGCCACGGGAATAAAA
Source organism: uncultured beta proteobacterium (assembly GCA_963701715.1). GTDB lineage: Bacteria > Pseudomonadota > Gammaproteobacteria > Burkholderiales > Methylophilaceae > Methylotenera_A. The sequence continues at coordinate 231,849 of CAVPAX010000005.1, read as the reverse complement.
CCTAATTCATTCATAAAAATTCCTCAAACTCGTCATTCCCGCGCAGGCGGGAACCCAGTAACATAAAAGCGCTTAAAATCGTGATATTAAACCAGAATCCGGCAATTTGTAGTTTAATATCACAACATTCTTTTTGAACCCAACATGGATTCCCGCCTGCGCGGGAATGACGAACGCGATGGACAAAATCTTTATCAGCGAACTTAAAGTGCAAACAAAACTGGGCGTACCCGTATGGGAGCGCATGGCTGCACAAACCATTATTCTAGATATTGAGATTGGCTACGACTTAGCGCCCGCGGGCAAAAGCGATGCCATTGCCGACACCATCGACTACGGCGCAATCGTCACGCGCATCCGCGAGACTTTAGCCGAACATAGCTTTCAACTCGTCGAATCACTGGCCCAGCATGTGTGCGTACTGATTTTTAAAGAATTTGGCGCATTAAGCGTAAAAATTAAGGTCGCTAAACCTGCGATATTGCCCGGCTTAAAGGCGCTGGGAGTGATGATTGAGCGCAATAGACCTTAATCCAAGATGAAAATTGTAACTTGGAATTGTAATGGTGCATTTCGTAAAAAGTTTGAATTTATAACTCGCTCAAATGCAGATATCTATGTTATCCAAGAATGTGAAGACCCAGAAAAATGTAGAGACAATTCGTATAAAAGCTGGGCGTCAAATTATCTCTGGATTGGGAATAATAAAAATTCAGGACTAGGAGTATTTGCAAAGGACGACTTAACTCTAAAAGAACTTGACTGGGAATTGGGAGACCTACAGTCATTTATTCCTTTTTCTATCAATAACGAATTTATTGTTTTGGCAGTATGGACAAAGCAGGCCAACTCTCCTACATTTCAATACATCGGTCAGCTATGGAAGTATCTTCAAGCACATCAATCAAAATTAAACTCGCCAAAATCTATTGTTTGCGGCGATTTTAATAGTAATGTCTGTTGGAACAAATGGGATAGATGGTGGAATCATTCAGACGTTGTAAACGATTTAGCTAGAATAGATATTCACAGTATCTACCACCACGCTAATAATATTCAGCAAGGTGAGGAAACCACACCAACTTTTTACCTTCATCGCAATTTAGAAAAACCCTACCACATAGACTACGCTTTTGCTTCATCAGGACTATTAGAATCTGCTCGTTTGGAAATTGGCGCTGTAGAAGAATGGATTGCGCTAAGTGACCATATGCCAATTATCTTTGAGTTTAACTAAAGCCTCAACTGCGCCAGATGTGGCGCTAAGACCGAAGGAGAAAGCGGCAGCGGGGTGTGATTTTCTTTGATTACTTTCTTTTGCACAAACAAAAGAAAGTGATTAGCTGTCGGGCTACTCCCGACAAGGTTTTTAACGCCACTAGATTCCGATTTTCATCGGAATGACGTGATAATTTGCATGCCCTGCAGACCAATACCCATGAGCTTTCCAGAGCATTAATTTTTACAATAAATCACCCACGTGGATGATGCACGCTATGCAGCTGCTTCAACCGCTCCCGCGCCACATGCGTATAAATCTGCGTGGTCGAAATATCCGAATGCCCCAGCAGCATCTGCACCACGCGCAAATCCGCACCGTGGTTTAACAAATGCGTAGCAAAGGCATGGCGTAGCACGTGGGGCGACATATGTTTGGTAATGCCGGCCTGCAAGGCGTAGCGCTTGATTAAATACCAAAAGGCCTGGCGCGTCATCGCCTCTGCCCGCGCCGTAACAAAAAGCGCATCACATAACCGCTTTTGCAGAATCTCGGGGCGCGCCTGTTTAATGTATTTGCTAATCCAATCGGCTGCTTCTTCGCCCATCGGCACTAATCTGGTCTTGCTGCCCTTACCTGTGACGCGTACCACGCCATCCTGCGTGCTGACTTCGTTCACTTTTACGCCAACCAACTCACTCACACGCAAACCGCTGGCGTATAGCAGCTCCAGCATGGCCCTGTCGCGCAAGCCGATGGGCTGGCTAATATCCGGCGCTTTGAGCAAATCTTCCACTTCCTGCTCGTTTAAGCTTTTGGGCAAGCTACGTGGAAGTTTGGGTGATTCGATTTGCAGCGTGGGGTCGGTTTTGATGAGATTCTCTCTCAGCGCATAGCGATAAAAACGCCGCATACTGGCGATTAACCGGCTGATGCTGCGTGGCTTGCTTTGCGGAAATTTAACCGCCAGATATTGCTGAATATCGGCCTGACTGGCCGTAAGTAAATCTTGATGCTGTTTGATAAGCCAGACATTAAACTGGCTTAAATCGGTACGGTAACTTTCGAGGGTGTTTTTGGATAAGCCATCTTCCAGCCAAAGATGATCGATAAAGGTATCGAGCCGGCTGCTGGCTGTCTCAGTCACACCCGCTTCCCTTTTTCAAACACAACGCCTTCGTGCTTGAGCAGCCATTTTTTTATTTTTAGACCATCTTTATTGCCCTGCATAAAACCGCCCAAACCGTTTTTAGCGACCACACGGTGACACGGCACCACCAAAGGCAAATTATTGGCGCCACAGGCATTAGCCACGGCGCGCGGACCAGAACCAATCTGCTGGGCAACTTCGCTATAAGTAAGCACTCGCCCACATGGAATAGCGCTAATGGCATGCCAGACGCGACGTTGAAACGGTGTACCTTTGTAAACGAGCGGCAAGTTAAAATCATTGCGTGCATTGTTAAAATAGGCCTCAATCTGCTTGGCAACTTTTTCCGCAATTTTATGTTCGGCAGGTTTTTGCGCATGCTTTTCCGGCAACAGTTCGATGGCAACCTGCATACCGCGCACAGAAATGCCTACTGCGCCAAACGGTGCTTCTATGACTGCATCATACTGGGGGGGTAAATTATTGTTGGTTTTCATAGCCTGAATTTAACTTGAATTTTAAATGCAATGCAAATAACAATTGGCTATATAGGAAAATGGGTAATAAAAAAGCCCCATCACTTAATTAAGTCTGGGGCTTTTAATCTGTTGCTTTATAGCTTAATCTTGTGCGGCTTCTGGCGCCATCACTTCTTTATCGCGCGCAGTTAATTTCTCTTTAATACGCGCAGATTTACCTGAACGTTCACGCAAGTAGTAAAGTTTTGCACGACGTACATCACCTTTACGTTTCACTTCGATAGAAGCAATAAGCGGTGAGTAAGTTTGGAATGTACGCTCAACACCTTCACCAGATGAAATTTTGCGTACTATAAATGATGAATTGAGGCCTTTATTGCGTTTCGCAATCACAACACCCTCGTATGACTGCACACGCTTACGTGTACCCTCAACCACGTTTACACCTACCACTACGGTGTCACCCGGGGCGAAATCAGGAATTTTTTTACCTAAACGGGCAATTTCTTCCTGCTCTAACATTTTAATAATATCTGCCACTTTGTGCTCCTTTTAATTATGAAGATTCCTGTTCCTGCTCTATTTGCTTAAGCAGCCGAGACTCCTCTTTCGTCAACGACCTTGCGGCCAATAAATCCGGGCGTTTTGCCCTTGTTAAAGCCAGCGATTGCTTTAATCGCCATTCTCTAATCTTTGCGTGATTGCCTGACAACAGCACCTCAGGCACACGTCTTTCTGCCATGCCTTCTAAATAAAGCACTTCTGGTCGCGTGTAATGCGGACAATCCAGTAGTCCATTCACAAACGAATCCTCTACTGCTGAATCCGCATCGCCCAAAGCGCCAGGCAATTGCCTTACTATCGCATCTATCAACACCATGGCGGGTAATTCACCACCACTTAAAACATAGTCGCCGATAGAGATTTCCTCATCTACCAGCGCATCTAACAAACGTTCATCTACGCCTTCGTAACGGCTTGCAAGCAAAACCAAACCCTGCCGCTTACTCAACTCCATCACTTTTTGGTGATTAAGCGGAGTTCCGCGTGGTGAAAAATGAATCACGTGCGGTTTAATTCCAATTTCAATCTGGCCTTGCTTTGCCTGTTGAATGGCTTTTGCCAATGGATCCGCCAACATCACCATGCCAGGACCGCCGCCGTATGGCCTGTCATCCACCGTTTTGTGATTATCCTGCGTAAAATCGCGCGGATTAATCACGTTTATACTATAAATCTTTTGCTCTAATGCCCGCGCCGTGATGCCATGTTGCGTTATCGCGTCAAAGGTTTCCGGGAACAAGCTAATGATGTCAAATCTCATCATCGGCATGCTAAAAATCTGGATCCCAATCCACTAGCACGGTTTTGGCTTCCAGATTCACATCTAATATCGCCTGCTCGGTAAACGGAACCAATCGCTCGCGTTCGCCATGCTCTTTATCACTTTTCACAACAATCACATCATTTGCGCCGGTTTCCAGCACATCAATAATTTTGCCAAAATCAACACCTTGCTGATTTTTGACCGCCAGCCCGATTAAATCAGACCAGTAATATTCGCCCTCTTCAGGCTCTGGCAACAATGCTCTGGGAACCGCAACCTGCTTGCCTTTGCAAGCAAACGCCGCATCCCTGTCAGCGATGCCCTGCAGTTTCACGACCAATACATCGTTATGAATCTTGGCATCTTCGACATTCAGCTGCTGCCAATTGTCATCCTTGCCTATCCACCAGGTTTTATAATCCAGTAAACCATCCAGCATTTCGGTATCCGGATGTATTTTAAGCCACCCTAAAATGCCATAAGGGGCGACTACTCGCCCCATGACTACTAAATCACCCGAAGCCAAATTACTCAAAAGTAAAGGCTAGATAATAAAATTTAAGCTTCTTCTGCAGGAGTTTCTGCTGGCGCTTCTTCAACTGCAGCAGCCTCTGCTTCAGCGGCTTTAGCAGCTTCAGCGGCTTGCGCTGCCTCAGCAGCAGCTTTAGCATCAGCTTCAGCTTTAGCAGCATCGGCGGCAGCTTTTACTTTTGCGGCTTCAGCAGCAACGGCTTTAGCTTTGGCAGCATCAGCTCTTGCAGCATCTTTAGCTTTAGCGGCGATCATCGCCTCCGGGCCTTTAGCATGCGTTTTAACTAGACGTGTTACCGTATCAGACAATTGCGCACCATTGTTTTTCCAATGGCTCACACGTGCTTCATCAATACGTAAAGCCTCTGTGGCCAGCTTTGCGGATGGATTGTAAAACCCAACACGCTCGATAAAACGGCCATCACGACGATTGCGTGAATCAGCTACCACCACGTTATAGAATGGATTCTTTTTAGAACCGCCACGAGATAAACGAATTACGACCATAATCTTGTTCTCTTAAAAATTAATTTTCTGCAGAAAGGCGCGGATTATACGTTATTTTTGAATGCTTTAGCAAGCAGTAAAATGAGACTTTGCGTACTTTTACAAAGCATAGCGCGTGGGGTCTTGTATACCTGCTTTATTAAAGCCCTCGCGGCGTAAACGACATGAATCGCATTTACCACAAGCTCGGCCTTGCGCGTCCGCCTGATAACAGGAAACCGTATCGCTGTAAGGCACGCCCAGACTTGTCCCCAGGGCAATGATTTGCGCTTTTGTCATATCAATTAAAGGTGCATGCACGGTGATTTTTTTGCCTTCTACCGCGCTTTTGGTTGCCAAGTTCGCCATCTGCTGAAACGCCTGCACATATTCGCCACGACAATCCGGGTAGCCCGAATAATCCAATGCATTCACGCCAATAAAAATATCTTGCGCCTCCAGCACCTCTGCCCACGCCAGGGACAGGGAAAGCATAATGGTATTGCGCGCAGGCACGTATGTCACAGGGATGCCGCTGGTCGCCGTCTCCGGCACAGAAATTTCATTATCCGTCAGTGCAGAACCGCCAAATAGACTTAAATCCAGCTGTGCGGTTTTATGTTGTACTGCGCCTAAGCTATGAGCTATATTCCGTGCGGCTTCCAGCTCGGCAATATGGCGCTGATGATAATCCAGACTTAGGCAATAACACTCAAAGCCTTGAGATTTGGCAATTGCCAGGCAAGTGGCAGAATCAAGCCCTCCAGAGAGTAAAACAACAGCCTTTTTATTCATATCAAATAGATTTTGTAGAAATTAAAAATTTACGCAATGGCAAACTGCAGGCGCTGCACCTTACACGATAAAGAAACGCTGACAAAGTAAGATTTTAATTTCAATAAAATCATACGCCCTGCTTTTCACCCCAGAGAATTTTATGAAGCTGCACCTGCATACGCACTGGCAATTGATCCTGTAGCACCCAAGTCGCCAGTTCATCCGCTTTTAGCTGACTATAACTTGGAGAAAATATGATAGGGCATTTTTCATTTAATTTAAGCTCGGTGATTTTTGCCTTTGCCCAGTCATAATCAGCGCGGTTACACAACACAAATTTGATTTCATCCTTTGGCTTGATATGGGCCAGATTTCCCCATAAATTGTTTTTTTCTTCATTCGAAGCAGGTGTTTTGATATCCAGAATCACCGAAACACGCGCATCTACCTGTGCAATATCCATCGCCCCGCCGGTTTCGAGCGATACATTGTAACCCGCATCACATAATGCCTTAAGCAGCACATGGCACTCCCTCTGTGCCAAAGGCTCTCCACCAGTCACCGTGACATAATTTGTACCAAACTGAGCCACTTTAACCAAAATATCAGAAATCTCCATATTGCTACCGCCGCTAAATGCATATGCGGTATCGCAATAGGTGCAGCGCATCGGGCAACCCGTCAGACGTACAAATACCGTCGGCAAACCGATGCGGCTTGTTTCACCTTGTAATGAATAAAAAATTTCGTAGACTTTTAAAGTCATAAATTTTGCAAAAAAAAACGCCAACTACTTAAGTTGGCGCTATTTTACCGCGAATCGCCCTGATAAATTGCTATTTGATCGCTTCAAGTGCCTTCAGACGCTTCTGTGCACTAGGCGTAACGTCTGCGTTAGGGAACTTCTCGATTAAAGCACGTAATGTTTTTTTGGCATTAGTGACTTGTCCAAGCTGAATTTGGCTATTCGCCATGTTGAACATTGCATCTGGCACTTTTGGGCTTTCCGGGTGCAAATCGATGACTTTCTGCTGCGTGGCGATGGAAGATTTATAGTTTTTAAGTGCAAACTGCGAATAACCCATGCCATAGAGCGCATCTGGCGTTAATTTACTATTGGGATATTCTTTCAAAAAACCATCAAATGCGGCAAAAGCTTCTTTATGCTTGGCCGATTTGCTTAAGCTATCAGCATCAGCAAAGGCTTTTACATCTTTTTCTTCTGCTGCGGGCTGCGCAGGGGCGTTGGCGAGCGGAGGATTTGCAGCCACTGGTACGCCACCTTCCAGCTTACGCAAGCGCGTATCCGTATCAGCATACAAATCTTTTTGACGTTGCTGTGTCGTATCAAGATTATGAGAGGCCACTTCTAAATCGCCTTTTAAATTGGCCACCTCTTGCTTTAGAACTTCGATTTGGTTTTGCATATCAGCCAAACCGCCACCTTGCACAATGGCTTCTATCGCTGCAATGCGCTTTTCCATCGCGGCTTGACTTTTCTTCAACTCGGCAATTGCCGCCATACTGGCATCATGATTAGACTGTTGCTTAGCTTCAACCTCTAAAATCTTTTTGCGCGCTTCTTTGTCATCAAACAGCGCAGCATGCACAGGATTTAAATGGCCAAAGGCAAAAAGACTTAAACCAACAAATGCTAATTTTTTCATCACCATCATGCCATCACCTTAGCTTAATCGCCTTCGTAAACGATATCAACGCGACGGTTTTGTGCAAAACATGCTTCATCGGCACAATTTACAGCTGCTTTTTCTTCGCCGTAACTAACTGTTTCAATTTGCTTATCTTGCACGCCTAATAAATTAAGCGCTTTTTTAACCGCTACTGAACGACGCTGACCGAGTGATAGATTGTACTCACGTGTACCGCGCTCATCGGTATTACCCTGCACAACCATTTTTGCATCTGCATGTGCCAACAAATACTTGGCATGCGCTTCGACGATTGGGCGATATTCTGCTTTTACAGCATCGCTGTCAAAATCAAAATAGATATTGCGTTTTGAAAGAATATTATTTGGATCTTTGAGCGGATTATTGCCAGCATTGTTGGCATTACTATCCACCACTACTTCTTTCACTCCACTAGCATCCGCTCCAGCATTGCTATCAGAAGATTGACTTGCAGCTGTCGTGCTTTTATCTTCAACTGTCGCCGGCTTATTGCTCATCGGCGTACTTTTACAGGCCACCAAAAATATCGAAGTAATTGCAACTGCAATGAGTTTCCCACTGAAATTCGGTAAATAATTCATCTTTCTCTCCTTTTATTATCCCCAGTAACGGGTTGATTCACACAAGTTCTAAATCTAATTAATTTTCCGGTTGGACTAGTTCGTTAGCGGACCCCAAGCAGGTTCACGCACATCACCACCCGACGATTCATTTAACCGCTGCCGTACTTTTCCATCACTTGATACCGCTGCCAATGCACCACGTCCACGCACCTTAGTAGCATATAATATTACACGTCCATTTGGTGCAAAGCTGGGTGATTCATCTTGCGAACCTTCGCTCAGCAACTGCACCTGGCCACTGGCTAAATCATGTAATGCTACTCTGAATTTGCCACCATCGTTGCGAATATACGCCAAATTTTTGCCATCGGGCGAAAAACGTGGCGAAACATTATAACCACCTTCAAATGTCACACGGCTTGGGTTGCCGCCATCCGCCGGTACTTTATAAATTTGTGGCTTGCCGCCACGGTCTGAGCTGAAATAAATCCAGTTACCATCGGGCGAAAATGCCGGTTCAGTATCGATGGCACTACTCTTTGTAATTTGTTTTAAGCCGCCGCCACTTGAATCAACCGTATAAATTTGTGAGTTCGCACCATAAGTTAGCACAATCGCCAATTTGCTGCCATCTGGCGACCATGCAGGCGCACTGTTATTCCCTTTATAATTGGCCAATATAGCGCGGCTACCACTGGTAAGCGATTGCACAAAAACAATCGGTTTTTTCTTTTCAAACGATACATACGCTAATTTTGTACCATCGGGTGACCAGCTGGGTGAAATTATTGGCTCGTTTGAGGAAACCACGGTCTGCGGATTGTACCCATCGGCATCTGCCACTTGTAGAGCATAACGCTTGCCTGTCTTGGTGATATAGGCAATGCGGCTAGCAAAAATTCCCGCCTGACCAGTTAATTTCTGAAAAATAATATCTGCGATTTTATGCGCGGTAGCACGCATTTGGCTGGGTGCGATTTGGTAGTCCATACCCGCCAATTGCGTTTGCTTGAGTGCATCCATCAAATGAAATGACACCTTAAAACGGCCACCTGCAACACTCTCCACATTGCCCACGGTAACCGCTTGCGCCTGTAATGCGGTCCATTCAGCATATTTAATTTGACTTGGTGATATTGGCAAATTTGCCATGCCGCGCGTTTCCAGCACTCTAAATAAACCGCTGCGATGTAAGTCTGCTGCGACAATCTCACTGATATTTTCTTTGGCATTGGCTGCGCCGCCAAATGGCAAGATTGCTATAGGGATTTGTTGGGCACCGCCGCCGCTAATTTCAATCTCCAGCGCAGCGTTTGCAATTGATGTGACCAAAAAAAGGACACAAAAAAACATCCATCGAATCATATTCATAAGCTATTAGTGTCTAATTTTCTAAAAAGTTCAGCTAAATTCTACTGCAAACGTACTTTGATGCCACCCGATTTACACTTTATTACAACTTTTACGCTTTGTTTACAACCTAATTAGCCTTCCTGAAAGCTAATCATTTGGCCGGAATTTAAGTTTTAAATTTTTAAATTGCGATTTCAAACTTGGGTCATCTGGCAAAGGCAAAGGCTCAGAAGCAATAATGGCTCGCTCTACAGCCTCATCACAAGCAGAATTATCGCTAGATTTAATTAGTTTAGGACTGCCGCTTAATTGTCCAGTAGGTAATACGTTTATCTCAAATCTTAATTCCGGATTGCCTTCGCCACAAAGTGTTTTATTTACATTTCCACGAATTTTAGCCTTGATTTTTTCGGTATACTCTCCTATTAGGCTAGCATTAGCAGCGCTAGCTAGCTTGTCGCTAGTTTCATGCTCTTCTGACAACGCCTCCTGCTGAAGTTTTCTCAAAGCATCACTTTGTTTTTTTTCAGCCGCTTTTTTCTCGCGCAATTCATCTTCACGCGCTTCACGTTTAATCTTTTCTAAAACCTCTTCCTTCCTTCGTTTTTCTTCAAGCAGCTTCTCTTTTTCTTGCAGTTCTTTTTTCTTTTTCTCCAGCTCGATATCGACTTTGGGCTCTTCTGGTTTTGGTTTTTCCTCTACCACTGGCTTAGGTTTTGGCTCTGGCTTTTCTTCGATTTTTGGTTTTGGCTCAGGTTTAGGTTCTTCTTTAATCAATGGTCTTGCGGTGGGCAACTTATCCCATAACTCAACTTCAGTCACATTCAACACAGGATGTGCTGCCTTCCAATTAAATGAAATCAACATACCCGCCAGCAGGGCCAAATGGACAGCCACAGCGTAAATACCTGCCTTCCATGAGTCTGAATTTTCGTGCTTTCTAATCATGTAAACTTAGGGGGCAGGTTTAAATAATAAGCCAACCTTGTCCACCTTGGCTTGCTTAAGCAGATCCATCACTTCTACGACTTTACCATACTGGGTTTTTTCATCCGCTGCTACGACCACTGCACGTGGTGCTTTTTTAATTTGTTTTTTAATTTCGTACAATAATTGGTCACGCGGTAATTTTTTTCCTTCTATTTCGGCCATGCCATCTTTTCTAACTGTCACAATAATAGGTGCACCCGTTTGCTTGAGTGCTTGGCCCACTTTTGGCAGGTCAACCACACCTGGATTGGTCATTGGCGCAGTCACCATAAAAATTACCAGCAGCACCAAGGTCACGTCGATATATGGTACAACGTTAATCTGGTTCATCATGCGGCGTTTACGGGTTCTACTCATCTTGAACCTCTCAATCAGCTTTTACGTTGCAAGATATTGGTAAATTCTTCCATAAAACTTTCATAACGCACCGAGAGCCTGTCTACGCTTGAGGCAAAACGATTATATGCAATTACAGCAGGAATGGCCGCAAATAAGCCAATTGCAGTAGCCACTAACGCTTCCGCAATACCAGGCGCGACTTGACTCAAAGTTGCTTGCGCCACATTAGACAAACCCCTAAACGCGTTCATAATGCCCCATACCGTACCAAACAAACCAATATATGGGCTTACCGAACCTACGGATGCTAAGAAAGGCAAGTGCGCATCCAAGTCATCCAACTCACGGTTATATGCCGCCCGCATAGCACGACGAGAACCCTCCATCACGTCACTCACCTCCATTCTGGACTGCTGCTTGTGGCGGATAAATTCTTTAAAACCTGCTTCGAAAATACTTGCCATGCCTTGCGGTTTACGACGGCCTGCAGTCACGCCTTCATATAACTTATTTAAATCGCCTCCTGTCCAGAAAGCATTTTCAAAGTTCTCCGATTCGGCCTCGGCACGCTTGATAGTTGCAACCTTAATGAAAATATACCACCACGAAAATAGCGATGTAATAAGCAATATGAACATTACTAGTTGCACAGGCAAGCTTGCGCCTGAAATTAATGTGAATAAAGACATATCATTGGCTACGGTCATGTTTACTCCATTTTCAATCTGATTTGTTCTGGAATTCCAACTGGTTTAAAACTCTTTGCATCAACACAAGCCACTTTTACTTGCGCCTCGACTAATACTTGTTGATTGATTGTGATTTTTTGCAAAAATTCAAAACTGCCACGGCCTGTTTTGGCCAAACTGCTAGTAATTGTCAATAAATCGTTAAATTTGGCAGGTTTTTTAAACGCTATTTGCGCGCTATGTACTACAAAAATAATATTGAGCACATCCTTAAGATACGTTTGCTCAAAACCTAAATGACGCAGCCACTCAGTACGTGCGCGCTCCATAAAGTTGAGATAGTTACTGTGGTACACTACACCACCGCCGTCAGTGTCTTCATAATAGACACGCACCTGCCAGTCGAAATGCTTTACTGCTGCCAAAGTTCACCTGCTGTTAGGTTTTTTGGTACTTGCAGACCAAAATGCTGATAAGCCAGACCAGTGGCCACACGCCCACGCGGCGTACGCATGAGGTAACCTTGCTGAATTAAATAAGGCTCTAGCACATCTTCGATCGTATCGCGCTCTTCGCCAATCGCTGCAGCCAGATTATCCAAGCCAACCGGTCCGCCACCAAACTTCTCCAGCACCGCTTGCAATAATTTTCGGTCCATCACGTCAAATCCCAGATTATCCACATCGAGCATTTTAAGCGCCGCATCGGCAATTTCTGAACTCACCACACCATCACTTTTGACTTGCGCATAATCACGCACACGGCGCAATAATCGATTAGAGATGCGCGGCGTACCCCGCGAACGTTTAGCGATTTCCCAGGCACCCGATTCGGTCATTTCCACCTCTAACAAGCCAGCACTTCGGTGCACAATGCGACCAAGTTCTTCGGTAGTATAAAATTCGAGTCGAGATACAATACCAAAACGGTCACGCAGTGGATTAGTGAGCATTCCTGCACGTGTAGTTGCACCAATAAGTGTAAATGGCGGCAAGTCCAAACGTACGCTTCGCGCTGCAGGTCCTTCGCCTATCATAATATCGAGACGATAATCCTCCATCGCAGGATATAAAATCTCTTCTACTACCGGGGATAACCGATGAATTTCATCGATAAACAATACATCGTTGGGCTCAAGATTGGTTAGCAGCGCAGCCAAATCCCCAGCACGCTCTAACACCGGCCCAGACGTTTGGCGAAGATTCACGCCCATTTCGCGAGCGATGATATGCGCTAGAGTGGTCTTGCCTAGGCCTGGTGGACCAAACAAAAGTACGTGATCCAGCGCTTCGCTACGACCTCGTGCTGCATTAATAAAAATCTCAAGTTGGCTTCTGGCTTTTTCTTGCCCGACATATTCATCAAGCGCTTTCGGACGCAGTGCACGCTCTATTGCCTCTTCTTGAGGACTTTCTGCGGCTGGGGCAATGAGGCGGTCTGTCTCTATCATATTTTATGAATCAATTTTAAAGCAATTGGCTTTATAGCGCCTATGTTATAAACGTTATAAACATTATACCGATAAGTTCTCAACCAGTTTTTTTATTGGTAACGGTGACCCCAAAAACAACCCTTGCCCATAGTGTACGCCAATGTTTTTCAATTCTTTTAGTATGGCTTCATTTTCAACAAACTCGGCGACTGTTTTAATGTTCATGGCTTCCGCGACGCTATGAATTGAGCGAACCATGGCGTGATCGATTTTATTGGTGTGCATGTCTTTTACGAACGAGCCATCGATTTTAAGAAAATCCACTTCAAAATTCTTCAAGTACATAAATGATGACATACCGCTTCCAAAGTCATCCAGCGCAAAGCTACAGCCTAATTTTCTTAGCGCGGTGAACAGTAAAATGGTATTTTTCAAATTAACGATGGCTGCTGTTTCCGTAATTTCGAAACAAATAGATTGGGGCGGAATCGAGTATATGACAAATTGTTCCCGAATGTAATCAAGCAAGCTTTTATCGCCAAGCGAAGTACCAGACAAATTGATTGAAAACACATAATTGCACCTTTCATTGCTCTTATTAAGCAGTTCTCGATAGGTTGCAAACGTATTTTTGATGACCCACCTGTCAATATTGGGCATGAGCAGATAACGTTCGGCAGATGGTATAAATGCTGTCGGCAATAAAATGTCGCCCTCGAGATTAATTTTCCGAATCAAAATCTCATAGTGATGCTGCTGCGGCACGCTGGACGAGAGCGGCACGATAGGCTGGCAATACAGCATAAACTGCTCATCATCAATTTCATCCGTGATATCTGAAATTGCCTCCACAGCGATTCGGCGTTGCGTCACCTCAGCATCACCCGCACTAAATAAAAAGCTTTGATTACGACCCGCATTCTTAGCTGAATAACAAGCCATGTCGGCTGCATGAATAATATCGCTGACATTACTGAAACCCGAATTAATGACCACCAAGCCAATGCTTACTCCGATATTAAAAATTTTTTCTTCATAAATAAATCGATAATCACGCACTAATTTAAGCAGTGTATTGGTAATTTGATTTGCATCGGCTAGACTACAGTTTTCGAGCAGCAACCCAAATTCGTCCCCTCCCAGACGTGCCAATGTGTCTCTGTCACGCATTCTGTTAGCCAGTAGCACACTGATTTGCCTGAGCAACTCGTCACCCGCCGAATGACCGCAGGTATCATTGACCAATTTAAACTGGTCAAGATCCAGATAACAAAACACATGCTGTGCGCCATTTTCATGTACACTTTTTAAGCTGCGCTCAAGCCTGACCTCAAATTCACGTCGATTAATTAAGCCTGTCAAATCGTCATGTTGCGCCTGGTGACGCAACATGGAAGTTGCATCATTAATTTTGTCCTGCATCACATCATAGGCATACTTAAGGCTGGCAGACATTGAGTTAAAGCCTTTTTGTAAAGTTTTCAATTCACCGCTCGAATTTTCGGTAATGGTATGCGCAAAAACACCTTCGCCAACTTTATTTACCGCATAGGCAATTTCTTGTATTGGCTTGGTAATGTTTCGACCAATCCACCATGCAATCAAAGCGCTCAGGGACAAGCCGAATAAACTGATCATGAGCATTTTTGTGATTAAATCCTGCTTAAGATTGTGTAAGGCCTGATTGCTCAAATCCACGTACACTTGACCAATTTCTAGCTGCGAGTTCTCACTCCTGAAAGCTTTATCGTTCTCATACAGGCTACTAAAATCATCAATTTCTACCAAACTTCTGTATATGGGAGAGGTGAAAATCATGCCATGATCCAGCTTAAGCTCTTGAATGCTTCCTTTTTTCAATTTGGCCATTAACTCTTGGGACAGTTCTCGCCCGCTGAGCGCCAACACGCGATCATGGCTATCTACGATCAAAACCGTTCTCAATTCTTGTTCGCTTGAAAGTGCCTGCTGAGCCAACCTTTGTAAAATCTGAGTATTGCCAGAAATAACACCATATTCGGCTGCTGGTGCAAGCTGTGCAGCAATAATGCGTCCTCGATCCCGTAGCGACTGGTTCAAAACGCCAAATACATTTAAAATCGCATAGCCTGCCAAAATCATTGCAAACAACAATGCGGGGATAGTTCCCAAAAATATAACTCTTGATTTAATGCCTAGATTTTTCATTGAACATCTTCTAGCACAAGCATTTTTTTATATATCGTATCTTCATCTTCTAACTGAAAGTTTAACGAACGGGCCACTTGATAATTTATCATTACCGAAAAATACTTTGGTGTTTGTGGCGGTGGCAAAAACCCTGGTGCCTGTTGCGATTTAACTGCAATTTCTGCAGCCTGCTGTGCTAATTGTTTGGTGCTGCTATACACCCCCGCTAGCGCACCTGACCGCACATATGACTGGGAATAGCCAAACACAGGTTTTTGATGCCGGTAGCTAGTCAGCAAAATAGGTTGCGCAGTTTCGCGACTATAAACAAGCGGGTCGGGAATCGCCATCAATGCATCGGTTGAGTCCAGTAGCTTATGTAGTTTAGGAATCAAATCTGATTCCTGATTCACATTTTCCTGCAGAATATTAAGCGTATATTTTTCACCTAAGTCTTTAAGAAATTCGCTATCTTGCGATGATGTCGGTCCAAGTAAGATGCCTAGATTCTTGACATTCGGCATAACAGTTTTAATAAGAGACATTCGCCGCCTGTATGGCTGATCAAGGACGATTGCGCTAAAGTTGCCCAACACTCGCCTACTGGACAACAACAGGGTATTATATGTAGGCAGCGGTGTAAACACACCCAACACGGGCGTACTATGTTTTAATTTACTGGCAGCTTCTAACGCTTTCACGCCCAAAGCAATAACCAACTCGCTATTCTCTGCTACCACCAACTTTTCAGCCACTTGCAACTCAATCACCTTAACATGAAGATTGGTATTCTTACCGCTGATAAGCTCTTCCTTAAAATTATCTATAAACTCCGTATTTACTGATGAAGGAGTGCTGATTACAATCGTGATGCCGGTATAGGCATGCGCCAAAATTGGCACAAAAAAGCCCGTCATTAACGCTATAAACGCCAACACATTTACAGCCAGTTTATTTTTATATTTATTCTTCAGCAAAATTAAGCTACTTCAATATTTCAACCAACATTTAATATAATTCAAAAATAACATCTAAAAATCCAGCCTTAAATTAATGTGAGCCCGTCTTTTGAGGATGTTGTAATCAGCAAACTCCTGGTAATGGTCATTAAATAAATTTTCCACTACTGCAGACACTTCTCCATTCCAATTATTACTGCTAAATTTACGCGCTAATCTGAGATCACATTTTCTTATTAAATCAACAGGATCGCCATCACCCAAAAGGGTAGCTTCGCTGGTTTGGTAATAAGCAAAACTAGCATCCCATTTTTTATTAAACTTATGTGTAATCAGGGCACTAAAAGTGTTTCTGGGCATAGATTTTACATAGTTGCGCTTAAGATCTTCTTGGGTTTCGCGAATATGTACATATGCATGATTCAATAGTAGTTTTGTTTTGTTTGTAAATTGCCAAGCGGCTTGCCACTCAAAGCCTTCTGCTGCCGCGCTCCCATCATTCATACCAGAATTAATATCGACATCTACAAAAGGGTTTAACAAAAGCGTATTCGTCGGAGCAGTAAAGTCTGTACGCTGGTTAAAGCGAATCACATCATCAATGATATCGCTAAATAGGCGCACATCTAACTGCAAGTGCCCGATTTTTCCCATATAGCCTAATTCGCGAGAAATAATCTGCTCCGGTTTGACGTTGCCTTTATTCGCCCGGAATTGAAGAATTAAAGCATTAGGATTAGCCAACGTTGTCAGAATTACAAGCCTGTCCTGAAATTTTTCTTCAAGATAATTAGGCGTGCGCAAAGCAGATGAAATGCCCAGTCTAAATGCGTGATTCTGATTCGGCTTAAAATTTATGCTGGCGCGCGGCGATATGTCCGTGCCGGTAAAGTCATTATGTTCAACCATAGCACCCGTATTCAACGTCAGCTTCTCGAATGGTCGCCACTCCACATGCCCGAATAGGCGCTGCAAGTCAAAGTAATCTGTCTTCCTAGTGCCAAGGTAGTACGGGGCATACATCGTATCTTGCCTTATACTCCCACCCCAGACCGCACGAATATTATCGTTTACAGCAAATGTGTGTTGCGCTTCTATATCTGTCCGCTTTTGAATAACTTCATTTTTGACATACAAATTATCACTTACCATTGCCGCTGCAATAACTGGATTTAATGTAGCAATTAGAGGTCTTAAATTAATTGATGTAGTTTCATCATCCGAGCGATCATAGCTGTAATATGCCTGTAAAGAGAAATCGCTGGTATCGCTCACATTATGACGCCAACGTACTAGTGCATAATGGTTATTGATTTGTTTGGTGCGCGGTAAAAATATGATGGGATCTTCATTAATATTGCCCTCACCGCGTGCACCCTCTGCCAAGCCAAGTTCAAGCTCCAGACCATTTTTTTCGTTTACTTGGTAGTCTGCCTGTGCGCTTAATAATCGCGTACGTTTAAAATCATTGCGATTATCCAAACCATCATCTTCACGATATCCCGTTGTAAATCGATAGGTTAGATCGTTAAATTTTCCTGCGTTACGATAAAACACTTCGTTGCGTCCATTACCATGGGTGACAAAAATATTTGAGCCCGCCAGATCAGATGGGTTGTGCGTAATAATATTAATGACACCAAAAAACGAATTTGCTCCATAGCTGGCCGCATTGGGACCACGTGTAATCTCAATACGCTCAATGTCGGCAATAGCCAACGGCAACTCACTCCAGTTAACGCCGCCAAACAATGGGCTGTATACCGAACGGCCATTAAGCAAAACCTGCATTGACCCAGAATAGGCAGTCGTCATACCATGATAACTCACTGTATGGTTAGTGTTATAGACATAACCCGCATTGGTGCCTACATAAAACCCCGGTACCAGACGGAAAATTTCTGGCAAATCAAGAATACCTGAGGCACGGATTGTCTCACGATCGATCACAGTAACAGCAGAAGCCGCATCAGCTAATGATTGTGATAACCTTGATACTGTAAGCGCTTTCGGCACATCCCCGAGATAGTCGTCTTCAGTTAAATATTGTGATGCCAAAACTTGAGGCCAAACATCCTTTTCGTCAGGCTCAACGGCTATAGCTTCCTCGGCAATAGCATGCTGGCTATTCATTATGAATAGCATTACAAGCAATACGGGATATTTAAAATTAATCATTACAATCAGTAGACAGGCTTAATTTACGCTCAAGAAATCACATTAATTTAGTTTTTATTTTTGCCCAATACCTGCGTATCAACCATATGGCTGGAATGCCAATCAGCAGCCAAGGGACCGCACTCATTATAAATGTAATGACTGCAGCAAAACTTTCCATCATCACACGTCCCGCATCTTTTAAAGCACGTACCACTGGTGCAAAAAAACCTTGCTCCGTGATACCTTGTGCAGCTGTAAAATCAATACTCACAGCTACTAGATCGGTTTCTTGCGACAAAATTTTGCGCATGCCCAGCATGCTATCGAGTTGGCTTTGCGTATTAGCCAGCTCTCGCTCAACCTCAATAAGGTCTCTAAATTTAGCATTTTTATCGGCCAACATTATGCGCAGCCTATCGCGCAGCTCAGTTAAATTTTTAATGCGCGCATCCGTATCCACGACTTGATTTGTCTTATCTTCACTATCTCGCCCATGCTGTAAAACCTCGCCATTCTTTGCGAGACCGGTTAAAAATATCTCTACATTTCTAGGGGGAACACGTGCACTTAAGGACGCAGACGGTGGGCTGTAGGGTGTTTCTTTATTGTAGTAAGCGTTCAATAACTGGCAATTCAGCACTTCGCAATGCTTTACTGCTGCATCAAAAGCAGCCTGCATTCTTTCGGCTCGGGTTTCAATTTGCAGATGATGACGTAATGCAATATATTTTCTTGCTGGATTAGCATTTACAGTAGGCTCAGAAATCTCAGTCAACCCCTGTTCAGCACCGCCTTGCACATCCGCTGCCATTTTGCCCATACTTCGCGCCACAGGTGCAGCCGCAGGGGCGTTCTCTAAAGCCGCTTCAGGAGAAACGTCAGATGGATGCTGTCCACATGCCGCTAACAAAAACTGCAGCAATAAAGCTAAATAGATATGTTTCATGCACAACCTTATTGGCTAAATGGGCTATCTTGAAAGTAATTTTAGCGCCTGTTTAATACCATCTGCTACGCTCGTATCAGCAGGCAACTGTTTTACTGCCTGCAAGGCCTCACGCTCATTGTAACCCAATGCAATCAATGCGTTGAGTATATCGTGTGAGGCCAATTTTGGTTGATTACCGACCGCAACTGCCCCCGCCACACCAAATTTATCTTTTAACTCCAGCAACAAACGCTCGGCCGTTTTTTTGCCAATACCCGGAATGCGCGTGAGCATGCTAACTTCCTGCATGCTGACTGCTTGCACCAAGTCATCAATACTCACCCCGCTTAAAATAGAAAGTGCAGATTTCGCGCCAATGCCATTTACTTTTAGCAATTGTCGAAATGTATTTTTTTCCTGCTCAGAACCGAAGCCGTACAATAATTGTGCATCTTCCCTCACAACAAAATGTGTAAGCAGACTTACTTTTGCACCAAGCTCTGGTAAGTTGTAAAACGTGCTCATCGGTACTTCAACCTCGTAACCCACACCATTACAGTCAATTAAAACCAAAGGAGGGGTTTTTTCCAACAAAATTCCACTTAGACGACCAATCATAGCGTCTTCCATAACATGATAAGTACTAACAATAGCGCATGGCCAAGCATAGAGGCAAGTGTCAATCGAATTGCTGACAGCAAATGTGCTGGTTGCGCATAAAATTTCCTAAGTATCCAAGAGGCTCGGGCTGAAAACAATACCGGCAAAGCAGATAGCATTGTCACTATTGGCAGTTTTCCCATAGCCACTAACGATGCCAGCCATACAAGTGCTAATCCTGCCAATATTGGGTAAACCAAGACAGCTTTACTTAACGGTAGCCTTACTACCAGATGTCGCTTCCCTACCGTTGCGTCAGCCTTTCGATCAGGAAACTGGTTAATATAGAGCAAATTAGTCACCAATAAAGCGTAGGGCATACCCAGCATTAATGGCTGCAATGAAAATGCCTTTCGCTGCACATAGTCTGCACCCTCCACAATCCCGATGAATCCTATCAGCACACATAGCTCACCCAGGCCCTGGCTATTCAGATGTAGCGGTGTTGCAGAATATGCCCATCCAATTAACACACCTACCGCGCCAATCGCCAGTAAGCCAGGTCCAACCTGCCACGACAGCCATAAACCACCTATTATGGCCACACTCAGCAACAGGTAGCCAAAATATGCAGTCTGTGTTGTAGTCAGCACGCCATTCTGAATAAATCTGCTGCCACCAGTAAAAGGATATAAGCGCTCTGTGTTAATTGCATCCGTGCCATTAAGAGCATCATAATAGTCGTTAAGCACATTCACACCCGCATGTACCAATAAGGCAAGTAATACAGTTAAACCTGCAGTTACTGGCTGAAAGCTAACACCTGAGTATATTGCGCCTGTTAGCCCTATTAGGCAGGCTGCCAAGGTGGCTACCAGAAAAGCCGGGCGGGTCGCTGCAAAATAACGAAAGAACGGATTAGGGAAACTTGCCAGCACTGGCTCGATCGCTGACTTACTCATCCGACAAGCCGCCCGCCGCGCACGCGAAAACCTGCCGTCGCCAACTTACCTAAACCTTGTCCGCCATGTGCATGACAAATTGCACAGGCCAACGCATCCGCTGAGTCTGGTTTAGGCGTAGCAGGCAAATTGAGCAGGCGCTTAACCATCTCCTGCACTTGTTCCTTTTGTGCATGTCCATTGCCTACAACTGCCTGCTTGACTTGAAGCGCCGTATATTCTGCTACGGTTAAATTACGTATCACTGCCGCGCTAATCGCAGCGCCACGCGCTTGACCAAGTAAAAGCGTCGACTGCGGATTCACATTCACAAACACTTTTTCAACCGCCACCTGATTAGGCTGATATGTGTCAATCACCTCAAACAAACCATCCAATATTATTTTCAGGCGAGCGGGCAATTCTTCCCGGTCTTGTTCACCCTCTACTGTATTTTTTTTCCCTGCAGCAGTTTTTATCGTACCGCTTGCGATATAAGTGATTTTCTCTCCGACTTTTTCAATGACACCAAAGCCTGTCAGTCGCAGGCCAGGATCGATGCCTAAAATACGTGTATTCACTAATCCTCTAGAATCGCAGTGGTATAAACATCCTGCACATCATCTAGATCCTCCAGCGCATCCAGGATTTTTTGCATCTTAACCGCATCATCCCCTGCAAATTCCACTTCGTTCAACGGTTTCATGGTCACTTCTGCCATCACCGCCTTAAGGCCTGCTACTTCCATGGCATCCTTAACTGCCATAAAGTCATTTGGCGGAGTAATCACTTCAATACTACCGTCCTCATCAGTGACAACATCCTCTGCACCAGCCTCCAGTGCGACTTCCATCACTTTATCCTCGTTGGTGCCAGGAGCATACACCAAACTACCGCAATGCTTGAACATAAAAGCCACGCAGCCGTCAGTACCCAAGTTACCGCCAAACTTAGTAAGCGCATGACGCACATCGGCCACGGCACGTTGTTTATTATCGGTTAAACAATCAATGATAATTGCCGCGCCATTAATGCCATAGCCTTCATAGCGAATCTCTTCGTAGTTCACGCCCTCCAGCTCACCCGTTCCTTTTTTAATGGCACGGGTAATATTGTCCGACGGCATGTTTTCTTCTTTAGCCTCTGCCACCGCAGCTCGTAGGCGCGGGTTCATGGCAGGGTCACCTCCGCCCAAGCGAGCTGCTACAGTGATTTCCTTAATTAGTTTAGTGAAAATCTTGCCGCGCTTAGCATCCTGCCTGCCTTTGCGATGTTGAATATTTGCCCATTTTGAATGTCCTGCCATACCACTAACCCTGAAAATATTTAAAGCGTAATTTTACCACGTCTAGTCTTGACCCATAGCAGGGTCGATTGGCGCATGTTTCTTCATAGTAATCAGCGAAATAATGATCAGCGCCAGTGCAACAAACAGCATGCCGGCAAGTTCAATATCACTTGGTCGCTCACCCAGCTGCACCCAGGCGGAAATCACGCCTATCACCGGAGCGAGCATGCTTGCCATGCTCGCCACGCCTGCAGGCAAGCGCTGTAGAGCATACAGCCATAACACCCACGCAAGCGAGCCGCTCAGGAAAATGCTATACACGATGGTCAGCATGAATGTGTTCGTCCATTGAATCGGCGGCGCAGGCAGAACAAGTGCAAGAAAAACAATAGGTAGCGAGCCCAGCAAGGTCGGCCAGGCCGTGATGTTGAGCAAATCCAGATGCGGCGCGCGCTGATGTAACTTCTTTGCGAAACTATTGCAGCTATTGCCCATGAAATACCTGAACATAAAGCCAACAACATGCTAAAGCCATCTGACTTGATATGCAGCGGGTCGAATATCAGCACAATCCCGAACAGCGCAAATGCGACAGCCAGCCATTGCCAGCCTAGTACTTTTTCGCCAAGCATAGGCCATGCAAACAGCATTACCCAGAACGGCATCGTATATGATAGTACAGCCGTTTTACCTGCGCCACCTTCTACCAATGCCCAAATCAACAACCCCGTAAAACCGCACGTCTGCAGCAAGCCCCAGCATTAACATGGTAGGAAACTCTTTTAATGCCAGAGGTCTTTTTGTAAAAAATAAAACTGCAAACAGCATCGCCGCACCTAAAAACGTACGCAGGGCCGCAAACTGAAAAGGACTAGCATATTGCACCGCCAGCTTCATCACAACCCAGTTGTAACCCCAAATCAGCGTAAGTATGAAGAGTGCAAAGAATGCTTTGATTACAGTATTGTTTTGCATGGCGCCAGCTTTAAAATTTAATTTAGAATTTTGCTATAGCCATTATAAGGTGTATATTTTTACAAAAGCCGCGGGATGGAGAAAATCATGAAAACTTTACAACAAATCTTAAACGAAAAAAAACATAAAGAACTTATTTCCATTGCCCCAGACCGACCAGTCTTTGATGCACTGGTTATCTTGGCTGAGTATAAAATAGGCGCTTTGGCAATCATGCAAAATGAAAAATTAGTGGGGGTATTTTCAGAGCGTGATTATGCGCGCGAGATTGTATTGCAAGGCCGGTCATCCAAAACCACGCAGATACATGAAGTGATGTCATCTAAAGTGATCACAGGCAAACCCAGCGATTTGGTAGATGCTTCAATGAGTTTAATGAGCGAAAAACGCATTCGCCACTTACCAGTTGTTGATGGCGATAAAGTATTAGGCATGCTCTCTTTAGGCGATCTGGTCAAGGAAACTATCAGCCATCAACAATATTTAATCAAGCAGTTAGAAAACTATATTCGTGGGCAATGAACTATCAGGCATCCTAAAGCAAATAGTATTTTTTTACTTGCCGCGTATCATGGCAAAGATCAGGTTCCTGCCTTGTAATTTAGACATCAGAACCACCGCCAGCAGGTGAAGCACAACCATGCCCTGCAAAAAATCAGACAAGAGATTATGAATATCCACCGGCCAATCCTCACCCCAGTATTGGTCGGTACGACTGAGCCAGCCGGTAAAAGCCAGTAATGCGATTAAAAGCCACATCGCATAAACCGCGCTCTGACCAAGCGGGTTATGCCCAATATATGAGGCGGCATTTCCTGAAATCAGCTCTTTCATGTGCGCTTTAATAGCAGAAAAACTAGGTAAATAAAATTGTGATGCAGGCTGTTTGCTTATCCACAATCCATCACAAATGCGCAGCAGCACCAGCCCTAAACATCCATATCCTATAGTGCGATGCCAAAACCCCGACTCATTAAAAAAGTTGATTAGCACACAAACAGCAACCAGCCAATGCGTCAACCGGACGAATAGTGTCCATATAATTACATTATTCGGTTGAGACGGCTCTGTGCGCATTAAAATGTGTGAAATTACTTTTCAATTTCAGCTTTAACAATCGCCAGTGTCTTAGTATCAAAATAGATTTCAACTTTTTTGCCTTCTTTGTTGTGGCCATAAATTTCATAGCAATTGCCATCCACCTTGAATTTCTTAATGGTATAACCTTCTTCACTCAAGACTTGTTTTAATGTATCTTCCGACGCCCATTCTTCCTTAGGATGCACGGCACAGTCAGCACCGGCCATAACCTGTAATGGTAACAAACTTAATAGTGCAAATAAAAATTTCATCCATTTCCTTTCATCTACTTCACCCAAACTTTGGTCTGGAAAGCTTAATGGCCTCCAAATCTGCCAGCCCTGATAGCGCCATCGTCATCTCCAATTCATCCCGCATCAAACGTATCACATGCGCAACACCAATTGCCCCACAGGTAGCAAGCCCCCAAATATATGGGCGGCCCACCATTACTGCATCCGCTCCGAGTGCCAACGCCTTAAATGCATCCTGCCCACTGCGAATACCACTATCGAATAACACCTTGGCCTTGCCTGAGACTCGCCTGACGATTTCCGGCAAAACGTCCAGACTGGCAGGCACGCCATCTAAAACCCGCCCACCATGGTTTGAAACCACCAGACCATCGCAGCCATATTCCAATATCTTTTCCGCATCATTGGCATGCATAATGCCTTTTACCAACAGCGGCGCATGTATTTGATCGCGCAACCAAGCTAAATCATCCCAGGTTGGCGCCTGCGTCATCCAGCCATCAAACACCGCGCTTTGACTCGATTTCAACCCTGGCAAAGGTCGAGGCAGCTCAAGATTGATTGCGCTAACACCATCCGGAAGTTGCATCACAGCCTGCTTTACCGGCGCATCTACGGTAAACATGACGGCATTGTAGCCTGCGGCTAATGCCCTGTTTAGCAGAAGCAATGTGCGAGATCTATCTCCCTGCCAATAAAGCTGGAACCATAAAGCCTGTCCGGACGCTTCAATGATTTCTTCCAGCGTCTGACTTGCAAGACTGCTCACGACCATTTGCCCAGATTGTGCATTAACTGCCATTGCGCTGGCTTGTTCGCCACCTGCATGAAACAAGCGCTGATAAGCAATTGGCGCTAGCAATATAGGATGTTCAAACTGCTGCCCAAATAAATCCAGGCGGGTATGCCCGCCTTTAACATCAGCCAAAGGCCGTGACATCAACTTGTACGCATCAAAAGAAAGTGCATTAGCCTGCATAGTGAGGCCTTTACCTGCACCATCTTCAAGATAATCCCAGACTTCTGCTGCCAGTCGCGGTTGAGCATAAGGCAAATAATCCGCAGCGGTTTGCACGCTTTGTGGCGTGTTCTGCAGCTTATGCAATAACGCGGTCATTCCGCCCAGCGTCTCAGCAAGTTATGGTAAACCCCCGTTAAATGCACGACAGCTTCAGTTTCTCCCACCGCGTGGCGCAATTGCATCAGTGATACATCCATGTCATAAAGCAGGCGACGTTTTTCGGCATCGCGCACCATACTCTGGATAAACATAAAACATGCCACGCGCGCACCTTTAGTGACGGCCGTTACTTGGTGCACAGAAGACGATGGATACACAACAAGACTGCCTGCCTTTAACTTAACGGCATGCCTGCCAAAAGTATCTTCAATGATAAGTTCACCACCCTCGTATTCATCAGGTTCTGACAAAAACAAAGTAGCTGAAACATCGGCACGTACATAACCGCTGCCATCAGGCAACATGCGCATTGCATTATCTACATGAAAACCATAGTGATTAGCTTCACCGCTGTAACGGTTAAAAAACGGTGGTAAAATTTTAGAAGGTAATGCAGCAGTAAAAAACAAAGCACTACGATTGAGCGCCACTAATACTAGCTGCCTCAAGGCAAGCATTTGCTGCGCATTTTCAGGTAACTGCTGATTATTTTTTACCGTTGCTGCTTGTGTACCAGCTGTGACCTTGCCATCCACCCACGCGGCACTTGCAAGCAAGCGCCGCGCTTCAGCGAGTTCCTCAATTGTCAATAAGTCTGGAACATGCTGCAACATGAAAACTCCTTAAAATTTAAACTCTGTTGTGACAATGGCCGTTCTACTATTACCTGGAACGCTGAAACCACCATTATCATAAATGGAATCGTAGTAAACTTTGTCCAACAAATTTTTAACATTTAGACGTACTGCCCATTGCTTTGCCTCATAAGCCAACATGGCATCCACACGTGCGTACCCAGGCAATCTATTCGGGTCAAATTTTCCATTAGTGAACACAGCATTGGCGTTAGCAGCAGACGGTTGATAGCCAAAACGCTCGCCTTTTGCTTCAATACCGCCTCCTATTTTCCAATTACCTAAAAATGAATATGTAGTCCACAAGTTAAATGTCACCGGTGGCGTGTTGCGCGCGCGCTGGCCTTTTAGCCTTGCGTCAGCAACAGTAATTACCCCAGTAGTCGCATTGATGTTCTGTGCCACTTCTAGAATATGTGCGTCCATAAATGCAACGCCAGCAAAGACTTCCCAATTTTCTGCCACATACCCTGAAAGCTCAAACTCCAATCCGTCAGTACGACGTTTTTTAGTTAGAATTGCAGATGTAGATTCCAAGTCTGTATTGCGCTCCCAATCTTTGGTCGAGCGATATAAGGCAGTTCTAAATGCCAAATCACCATCATTAAATAACCATTTAGCACCAACTTCAATGGTCTTACTTCTTTCAGGTGGCTGAGGTTTTACTGTCAACTGATATAGATCGGCAGTTGGACTAAACGAATCACTCCAACTCACGTAGTAGTGACTCATTTCATTTTGATGCCAGGATAAACCTGTACGGTAACTATTTTCACCATAGCTTAATTTAGGTGATGTAACGCTTGAGTAATCAGCGCGCATCTCATCACGTCTGATTCCCAAAAGCAAATCCCACTTGGGGATAAATTCAATGGTATCTTGCACATAAACAGCGTAATTATCTGCATCAAATTTGGTTGCCACACCTGCAACCTGACTACTACGATAAAAAGGTACCGCAGCCGTTCCCAAGTTCAGTAGGCCCTGCCTATATGAATCTTCTTTCAAGTACTCTGCTCCAGCCAGTACTTGATGTTTCATATCTGCCAATTCCAGCTTTGTACTGAAGTCAGACTGCAAGTTTAGTGTTTCATAATCCATTACGCGCGTCGGATTGCCTCCGATGCCGAGAGTCGCTGTCGGTAAAGCTGCTGCATTTGGCGTCTTTGTCCAGTAAGCGCGCTCATAATCCGCGCTTCTAAGCTGTGTGCGCCATTCTGTGTCTTTTGAGAATTTATGTGTAAAAGTAGCAGTGCTGATACGCGTATCACTGTCATCAAAGTTTTGATCACCCCCGTAAAACACATCGTCGTCGATTGTCGCTCCAGATGCCAAAGTCCTATCAATCGGGCGTTTGTTAAAAAATGAAACACCATAGTCTGGCACGTCTCGAGTCTGGGTATAAATATGGTTTAAAAACAATTCATTTTCTGTTCCGATGCCTGCGCCAAAACTCACTGCCACGCCTTTTCTGTCTAACTCAGGCCTATCTCCATTAGCAGGATTTTTACGATAGTTTTCTTCTGAGCGATCCATAACATTCAATCGAATGGCCATAGTGTCCGAAAGTTGCTTGTTAAAATCTCCTGTGAACTGATGGTAGTCATACTCACCCAAGCTACCGGAAATTACATTTGCATCTGTCAATTTGGCGGTTTTTGATACCTGATTAATCACTCCGCCTGCTTGGCCGCGACCAAATAACATCGCAGCGGAACCTCGCAGCACATCCACCTGCTCCAAGTTAAAGGTTTCACGGTTGTACTGCGCAGTATCACGCACACCATCAAGATAAATATCGCCAAAGGTATAAAAACCGCGCAACATCATGTTATCACCCGAGCGACCACCCTCCGCTGCATTAAAGGTAAGGCCTGAAACGTTGCGCAGCGCCTCGCGCAATGAACCCACTTGTTGGTCATGCATTAAGTCATGAGTGACTGTCGTAATCGCCTGCGGAATATCGTGCGGGTCTTGCAGCACTTTACCTACGCGAGTCTGTGTGGCTTGGTAGCCGCCAGTTACCTGCACTGCCGATGCCTTTACATTTACCTCTTCAAGCTCTTGCTGAGGCGTTGAAACCGCAGCTTCCTTCTCTTCCGCAACTGCAAACATTGTTTGCGTTGCAAGAATAACTGCAAGATATACAGACTTTTGTGTCAGTGTTTTATGTTTGCTAAGCTTCATTGTATTGTTCCCTAGTTATATCTGTTGTTGGCTGGCTAACTAAGTAGGTTGATTGAACAATACTCACTGGCTGGCTCTCTTTAATATTTAATTGAAAATCCTTACTGTGTTTTAATTGCTCTTTGGCTCACTCACAAACCCCAATTTACTGATGCCTACGTTTTGCGCGTCAGCCATTACCTCGGCTAACACCTGATAACGTGTTTCTTTATCAGCACGTATATTTAATTCCGGCTGCGGTTTTTGAGTTGAAATTTGTTGCAGCTTAAGTTTCAACTCTCCTGGTACCATCGGCACATCGTTCCAGTACATCTTGCCTGATGCATCAATAGATACTGAAATTACATCAGGCTTTTCAGGTAAAGGCTGGCTGCTTGCCTGAGGCAAATCAATTTTTACCGCATGCGTCAGCAATGGTGCAGTAATAATGAATATCACGAGCAACACCAACATTACATCTACCAATGGCGTCGTGTTTATCTCAGACATTGGCGCTGTATGGGTTGTAACACCTACGCCGTTTCCTAAGCCTATCATGCCGGCACCTCAACAACATGCATATGGTCTTTAGCTGTAACAAGAGATTTTGCTTCTCCATTTTTTGGCTGCATAACTGCACCAGTTGTTAATAGAGTGTGTAATTCATAACCGAATCGTTCGAGTTCACCTGATAGCACGCGGTTGCTTCTAACCAATGCGTTGTATGCCAGCACTGCTGGAATAGCCACTGCCAAGCCTAGCGCGGTCATAATTAACGCCTCGCCTACAGGGCCTGCAACTTTATCTAGTGTTGCCTGGCCGCTTTGGCTGATGCTTGCCAGCGCATGGTAAATTCCCCACACCGTACCAAACAACCCAACAAATGGCGACACGCTGCCTACCGACGCAAGCACTGTCAGCCCGCTCTCCAGCTTGGCATTTTCTTCAGCAATAGTTCTATTCATTGCTCTTGCTACAAACTCGTCCTGCGCAATTTTTTCTGTATTTTTAGTGGCATATAATTTGTAATGTTCCGCTGCCACAATCGCCTGCTCTGCCAAGTGAGCTAAGGCTGTTCTTTTATCTTGTTTAACCGCCGCAGCCAAATTTGGCGAACTCCAAAAGTTTTGTGCATATGCTCTAAATGCCGCGCGCATATGCCATGCCTGTATACTTTTTGCCACAATCAAATACCAGCTAGCAACAGACATTACTAACAAAATTACAGCCACAGCAATAGATATTGGCCCACCAGCTGTTATAAACTCCATACTATTAAATTCATACCCGTTTTGCATCCCAACTCCTTAATTTTTAATCTTTAATCTTTTCAGCTCAGGTCAGCTATTTAGTGAAAATTTTACTGGCACCAACACATAAGCGCTGATCGGCTGGTTACTACGTTTTGCAGGAACAAAGCTCCACTTTTTCACCGCATCAATTGCCGCCTGATCCAGCTTGTTATAGCCACTGCTATTTTCAATCTGTACTGTTTCTGCCTGACCGGTCTCTGTTACCAGCACCTTGAGCAGCACACGCCCTTGCTCACCCTGGCGTCGTGCCATCGGTGGATAATCCGGTGCTGGGTTATGCAAGTATGCAGCACCGAATCTTGGCGGCTCTACGACTGGTTCAGATTCAATTTTTTCTTCCGGCATTGCCTCCATCACTGGCACAGCCTCTTCTGCTTTTGCTACATTCACCGGCGTAGGGGGCGCCTCTGTTAATACAGGCTGTGTGACTACCTGCTCTTTTGCGATCTTGCTCTTCTACTGCCAATTCTTTTGCCGGCTCCACTTTGGCAGGTATTTTCTGCTTAACTATCAGTTTTTGCTTCTTTGTTTCTGGCTGCGGAGCAATTGTCTGCAAAGGCACAACCTCCGGCTCGGGGGCCCTGTTGCTTACCAGGCTAACAGTCATTATCGCTTGCGGGACATCAACCATAACCATCTCAGGCTTAGCGCTTAGTAGCAACAGCAACCCAAGCACATGCATTGTCAGGACCAAAATCAATAACTTATAGGATGGCGATTTATACTCGGTCCTGTCCGCACTCACGTTTTTTTTGGGCACTAAACATTTCACAGGCAGGTTTAAAAGAGTTTCAGCGGCTTGCTCTGAAAATGACGTAGCCGTTGCAACCAGTTTTAAATTAGCCACCATACTTTTCTCCCGTGCACCTAAATGTCGAAGTCTTTACTTGGTTAATATGAGCTTGCCTTGGTTTGTAAGGCGCAAACGATAATCCTCGCCCGCATGCTTAATCACCAATTCACGCGCTCCAGCAAATAAAACTTCACTCCTTGTCACCCTGTTAGCAACAACACGCTTACTCGAAGCTATATATATTGCAGGATCAATTTCTGCTTTTTTGTTCATGAATAAGAATGATAACAATTATCATTTATAATAGTCAATAATTTTTAACTTTGCACAAGTAATAAAAAAAGGGAGCCAAAGCTCCCTTTTTTTACTCAAAATGATATTTAAGGTATTTAATACTTACAAATATTTAGCCACCATTGCGTTTCTCAGGTCACCTGCAGCTATCGGCAGCCGTACAAAATAGCCGCTGCCAGAGGCTTCGTGGATATTCTCGCCTTTTTTGTTGAACATGCTTTCAACAACCAGCTCTCTGTTACCTGTGGGATGAATAACTTGCAGACGGTCGCCTACCGCAAATTTGTTGCGTGCCTCGATATCTGCCAGTCCTTTTTCTGCATCGTAAGCTACCACATCACCTACATATAAACTGCGGTTAGAGCTTGAATAGCCCTGTTTATAATTTTGATGCTCCGCCGTATGATGACGTTGATAAAAACCATCGGTATATCCACGATTAGCGAGATTTTCCAGATCGCCTAACAGGCTCCAGTCAAACGGACGTCCGGCCAGTGCATCATCAATCGCCTTGCGGTAATTCTGGCAAGTACGTGCAACGTAATAGCGAGATTTAGTGCGCCCCTCAATTTTGAGTGAATCCACGCCCATTTTAATCAGCCGCTCTACGTGCTCAATGGCACGTAAATCTTTGCTGTTCATAATATAGGTGCCATGCTCGTCTTCCATAATCGGCAGCAATTCACCCGGGCGGCCTTTTTCCTCGATGAGATACACGTTATCCGCCAAGGGATGACGCGGCAAGCTACCGCAACCAGACAGGCTGGATTTTTCCATCTCAGCCTTAAAATCGAATTCGTTCAAGCGAATCACACCCGCAGCGTCCTCTGAGGCGTCATGCACTTTGTAATCCCAGCGGCAACTATTGGTGCATGTACCCTGGTTAGGATCGCGATGGTTAAAATAACCCGAGAGTAAGCAGCGTCCGGAATAGGCAATGCATAATGCACCATGCACAAACACTTCCAATTCCATGTCCGGACAAAGCTGACGGATTTCCTCGATTTCATCCAACGACAATTCGCGCGACAAAATCACTCGCGTCAAGCCCATGCTCTGCCAGAATTTTACCGTTGCGAAATTAACGGTATTCGCCTGTACTGAAAGATGAATCGGCATCTCCGGCCATTTTTCGCGCACCATCATTATCAAACCCGGGTCAGACATAATCAGCGCGTCCGGCTTCATATTGATGACTGGCTCCATATCCGCCATATAAGTTTTTACTTTGGCGTTGTGCGGGGAAATATTACTCGCAACAAAAAACTTCTTGCCGCGTGCATGCGCCTCGTTAATTCCGATTTCCAAGTTCGCCATCGAAAAATCGTTATTGCGCGCACGCAGGCTGTAACGCGGCTGCCCTGCATACACTGCATCCGCACCATAATCATATGCAGTACGCATACGATCCAAATCACCCGCTGGGGCTAAAAGTTCAGGTATTTTCAATTGTGGTTCACTCAATCAATTACTCGCCAATAATTTTTACTAAAACGCGTTTCTTTCTACGTCCATCAAACTCGCCGTAAAAAATCTGTTCCCAGGGGCCAAAATCCAGCTGACCATCGGTAATCGCCACTACAACTTCACGCCCCATTATCTGGCGCTTCATATGTGCATCGGCGTTATCCTCACCAGTATCATTGTGACGATAACTGCTTACCGGTTCATGCGGCGCAAGACGCTCTAACCACTGTGTATAATCATGATGCAGACCGCGCTCATCATCGTTAATAAACACGCTGGCGGTAATATGCATGGCATTTACCAGCACAAAACCCTCGCGCACGCCGCTTTCGCGCAAGCACTCCAGCACCTGTTCAGTAATCCGAATAAATGCCACGCGGGTTGGCGGATTAAACCAAAGCTCTTTACGGTAACTTTTCATTTTGTAACTCCAAAATTAATAGCGCTATTTTAACACTTAATAATTTTAGTTAATAAATCCAATAAAAAAGGCCTCCGTTGGGAGGCCTCTAATTCTCCATAAAAGCTTAGCCTTTTACTTCTACCGCTTCGGTAAAACTTTTACCCTCGTTATCTGTTGCCATCACTTCCAATTTTCCTGGCGCGTCCGGCACAAAGCTAAATTTGAAATAAGGATCTTCCGCCGTGCCCACACCCACATCTATGGTCATCACAGGTTTGCCATTGTAATTAAATGCTGCTTTATTGATGTAAAATGCAGGGATAAAACCTTGCGACACCAACTCGCGCTGCAAACCAGTGCGCATAGGATGTTTAATATTAAAAGTAGCAGAAGCTGCACTACCAATTTTTACAGGCTCTTCTACTTTGAACTTGATTTTGCCTGCTGATGCACGGATTGCCGCTTCATCGGCATCTACTGTGCCGCCACAGCCACCCGCGGCACGAATTTCGCGTGAAGCCACATACAACTTACCATCTGCAGTTTCGCCTACCAAGCGCACAAAGGCATCTGTTTCAAAGCGAATACGGGTAGCCAGCTGAAAATTACCGAGCGCATCGGTTAAATGATACGTTGCAGTCAACGGAATCGGATTCGCATCAACAAATGCGTACAATTTGACGATTTTTACGCCATTTGCTGCGGCATTATCTATGCTGTAGGTGACAGGCACTTGCGCACCGCTTTCGGCGCGACGCGGCGCATCAATCTTAATGAAACCGGCTTCTGTCATTTCGCGTTTGGCAAAAAACGCCTCTTTCATCACCGGCCACAATTTAGGATCCGGCTCGGCTAAAACAGGCAGGCTGGAAGCCAATAGAATAGAGCTTCCCAAAGCAGTGCAAATCAATTTAATAAACTTCATACTTTCTCCAAATCTGTATTAACCTGGTTGAACCATTAACGCTCTAAGCAAACTTATGACTACAAGACGCTATTTTAGTTTTATTCAATATTCTGTATGTGACCAGCGTCACACAATTTATTTTACAGTTTACTTGCTTTAAATTTTACTTGGGTCGCCCGATGGACGCATCACGTAATTTGGGTCGCGATATTCTTCAAAGTTCAACTCCACGCCGTTGCCCGCAGGGTCTTTCAGGTTGATCTGGCGTATGCTGTTGGCCAGAATGCGCGTCGTATAAGCTACATTATTTTTGGTCAGATGTGCTTCCATCGCAGGCATATCCGTGCAGGTGAAAGAAACATGGTCGAATGAGCCATGCACATGCAGCTGCGGTGGCTCCGGCGTTTTATATTCTGCCAGATGCACTACGTCGTTTGTGCCGATATAAAGCCAATAGCCGTAGGTCGTACTCGCCACGCGTTTGCCCACCGTTAAGCCTAAAATATCACAATAAAAATCACGAAGCTTGTGCATCGTCTCGCGATCGGTACGGAAATTAACGTGGTTGATTTCGGTGAGTGGCATTCTAGGCTGCTGGGTTCGGCGTGCGGACGCGAATATGCAACTCGCGAAGTTGCTTCTCATCCACCTCATTCGGCGCATTGGTCATCAAGCATTGTGCGCGTTGCGTTTTTGGGAAAGCAATCACATCTCGAATAGACTCTGCGCCAGTCATCAGCGTAACCAAACGGTCTAAGCCGAAAGCCAAGCCGCCGTGTGGTGGGGCGCCGTATTGCAAGGCATCAAGCAGGAAGCCGAATTTCTCCTGCGCTTCTTCTTTGCTGATTTTTAGCGCATCGAACACTTTGGATTGTACGTCCTGTTTATGGATACGCACCGAGCCGCCGCCGACTTCCCAACCATTCAACACCATGTCGTAGGCTTTGGATAAACATGCGCCAGGGTTGCTGGTGAGCAAATCTTCGTGGCCGTCTTTTGGCGCGGTGAACGGGTGATGCAGCGCCGCCCAGCGGTCGTTTTCCTCATCGTGTTCGAACATCGGGAAATCCACCACCCACAATGGCGCCCAGGCACGGCCATCCACGTGGCCTTTGTCGTGACCGACTTTTAGGCGCAATGCGCCAAGCGCTTCATTTACCACTTTGGCTTTGTCTGCGCCAAAGAACACGATATCGCCATTCTGTGCGCCAGTGCGGTCGATAATCGCTTGCAGGGCTTTGGCATGAATGTTCTTCACGATCGGGCTTTGCAGACCTTCTTCATTGAGTTTGGTGATGTCATTAATCTTGATGTACGCCAAGCCTTTGGCACCGTAAATTTTTACAAACTCAGTATAGGCATCAATCTCAGAGCGCGAAATCGCCGCGCCATTCGGTACGCGCAAAGCAGCAACACGACCACTCGCCATATTAGCCGCACCTGAAAACACTTTGAAGTCGACATCTTTCATCACGTCTGAAAGCTCAGTAATTTGCAGCGTCACACGCATATCCGGCTTATCGGAGCCATATTTGTTCATCGCCTCAGCGAAACTCATGCGTGGGAATGCTGCTGGCAAATCAACGTTTTGCACTTTTTTAAGCATTTGTCGAATCATCTCTTCGACAATGTCCATGATTTCGTTTTCAGTCATGAACGATGTTTCGATATCCACTTGCGTGAATTCAGGCTGGCGATCGGCACGCAAATCTTCATCGCGGAAGCATTTGGTGATCTGGAAATAACGGTCAAAGCCTGAAACCATCAGCAATTGCTTGAATAACTGCGGCGATTGCGGCAATGCGAAAAATTGCCCTGCATGCACACGGCTTGGCACCAGATAATCGCGCGCGCCTTCCGGCGTGCTGCGCGTGAGCATTGGCGTTTCGACTTCTATAAAGCCATTCACATCCAAGTAATCACGCAAGGTTTTGGCTACGCGGTAACGCAGCATAAGATTTTTTTGCATCGCTGGGCGGCGCAAATCAATGTAGCGGTGTTCCAAACGCACGGTTTCTGTGAGGTTTTCATCATCCAGCATGAACGGTGGGGTAAGTGACGGATTTAGAATCTCAATCTCACTCGCCAGCATTTCCACTTCACCTGTCGGAATGTTTGGATTAACCGTGCCTTCAGGGCGTGCACGCACTTTACATACTACTTTTAACACAAACTCGTTACGCACGGTTTCGGCATTTTTAAATGCCTCAGGTGTATCGGGATCAATCACGATTTGCGCCATGCCTTCGCGGTCACGCAAATCAATAAAAATAACGCCGCCATGATCACGACGGCGATGTGCCCAACCGCATAATGTCACTGTTTGGCCAATATGTTCGCGGTTTAAATGGCCGCAGTAATGTGTACGCATCATAATAAAAAAAGCAATCTATAGTTGTTGTGTTGTTTGTTGAAAACGAAGTTGTTGTGTGAAATGTTCTTTTGGGGCAACCGTGCCCATGCTGATAATGTACTTCAAAGCTTCGTCCACGCTCATATCCAGCTCGATCACATCTTCTCTTGGCATCATAAGAAAAAAGCCGGAAGTTGGATTAGGCGTGGTAGGCACGTAAACACTGACATAATCGCCGAATAAGTGGTTTTTTACATCGCCCCCCGGTGTGCCCGTTAAAAAAGCGATCGTCCAGCTGCCTTGGCGCGGATACTGCACCAGCAACGCTTTCCGGAACGCATTGCCGGAATCCGAAAATAGCGTATCTGAAACCTGCTTGACGCTGGAATAAATGGACTTCACCACCGGGACGCGCGAAAGCAGCTTCTCCCACATCACAATAAGTTGCTGTCCAAAGATATTAGCTGCAATCAACCCGGTGACGAAAATGATCAACAAGGTAAGCAGGGCGCCCAAGCCAGGCACATGAAAACCGAACAGTTTCTTAGGCTGCCATGCTTCTGGTAACAGCAATAGGCTTTGATCCATCGTTTGGATGAGTGTACTGATAACCCAGATAGTGATAAACAAAGGCACTAGTACAA
Source organism: uncultured beta proteobacterium (assembly GCA_963701715.1). Taxonomy (GTDB): domain Bacteria; phylum Pseudomonadota; class Gammaproteobacteria; order Burkholderiales; family Methylophilaceae; genus Methylotenera_A. The sequence continues at coordinate 195,314 of CAVPAX010000005.1, read as the reverse complement.
GCAAGCCAGTAATAAAATATTTTTTCATTTTAATTCAACAGATTAAGCAGGCTTCTAGTGACAGGCGCAGCCCGGGTTACAGGCTGCAGGTTTGGCTTCGGCAGTACTGGTTTCCGCAGGTTTTGATTCGGATTTCTGGCCACCCTTAAAGTCTGTCGCATACCAGCCGCTACCTGTAAGCTGGAAACTTGGTGCAGAAACTTGCTTCGCAAATGTTTCCTTGCCGCATGCAGGACAAGCCGTCACGTTTGGCTCGCTTATCTTGCGCATCACCTCGGCCTTATGACCGCAACTTGTACATTCGTAATCGTAAATAGGCATAAAATCACCGCTACATCAGTTAGATAACCGTTAATTATACCTTAATCCAACCCAAATTTATTCGATGCTTTATAACACACCCTCGTTTAGCAGCGCATCTTTTTTCCCCAGCGCTTCAAGCAATGCATCAACAAAAAAGCCTCTGAGACCAGAGGCTTTTTTACATATTACAACCAGATATCCCCTAAAATGGAATATCGTCCTCAAAATCATCAAAATTACCGCCGCCTGCCTTAGCTGGCGCTTGCTGTGGCGCAGATTGGCGGGGAGGGGCCTGATTGAAGTCTTCTGGCGCGCCACCTTGATCCATCGCACCATCATAGCTGGCATTTGAACCACCTTCACGTGAACCCAGCATTTGCATGTTATCAGCAATAATCTCAGTGGTGTAACGCGTTACACCGTCTTTTTCCCATTTGCGCGTTTGCAAGCGGCCTTCCACATACACGGGGCGTCCTTTTTTTAAGTATTCGCCTGCTATCTCAGCCAATTTGCGATACATCACAATATTGTGCCACTCGGTTTTTTCCTGCTTGACACCCGATTTATCTTTCCAGTTATCCGTTGTAGCAATACTAAAATTGCATACCGCTTCACCATTAGGCATATACCTAACTTCAGGGTCGCGCCCCAAATTACCTACCAAAATCACTTTGTTTACCGATGCCATTTACGTGCTCCCAATAATTGCTAATATTTCCTGCTCGCTTTGTGTTTCTTGCTTGCCTGATTTGTGCTGATTTTTTATTTTAACAATTAACATGCCCTCAACGGCAATTGCTATCGCCTCGTGTACATAAGGCAACGCGGATATTGTTTTAGTCAACTCTCTGGCACGCAATTCACTTATTTCACCTAAATGATACATCTTTGTTTTAACGCTGGGGGGAGTTTTCATACTAAAAGTTAGCAACAACCAAACACCCATCAGCGCAGCACAAAACGCAAACACTACCGAATAATTGAAATGGTGCGCCAGATAACCCCCTGCCAGCCCACCAACTGCCACGCCAAGCGATTGCGACGTATTATAAACGCCCATCGCGGTGCCTTTAGCGGCGGCTGGCGCAAGCTTAGAAATCAGTGAGGGCAAACTTGCTTCCAGAATATTAAACGCTACAAAATAGGCAAACAATGAAAAAACTATACCCCAAAAACTAGTGATCAAACTGGCGAAACAGATCTGCGCTATCAGCATCAATGCCACTGCGCCAATAAACACCGGCTTCAAGAGGCTGCGCTTTTCACCTACAACAATCGCAGGAATCATCAGTACAAACGAGCCTAGCAAAATGGGTAGATATACCTGCCAGTGATGGTTCACATCTATGCTACTGGTGTTTTGAATTGCGAACGGCACCACGATAAACATTGCCATCTGCGCGGCATGTAGCGCGAAAATACCGTAATTTAAGCGCAGCAATTGCGTGTTCTTCAGCACATCTTTTAGCTTTGCAGGCGCAGCACTGGTATCGGAATGAAAGTGGCTGGCGATCGGATTTGGCACTACAAATTTAATCACCAATATTGCTAAAACAGCCAACATAGCGGTAAGCCAGAAAATACCTGCAATACCCGCCCAATGTGCCATGGCAGGGCCTAATACCAATGAAACAGCAAAAGTCACCCCGATTGTTGCACCTATCATTGCCATGGCTTTGGTGCGGTTTTCCTCACGGGTTAAATCCGCCAATAAAGCCGTAACAGCGGCGGATACCGCACCCGCCCCTTGAATAGCGCGACCTAAAATGACCGTAACAATATCCGTCGCCATAGCCGCAATGATGCTACCGATTACGAGCATCACCAGCCCGATATAGATTATATTTTTACGGCCAAACTTATCTGACGCCATGCCAAAAGGCAACTGGAATAAAGCCTGCGTTAGCCCGTATGCCCCAAGTGCCGCACCCACAAGCATACTGTTGTTGCCACCTTCATAATGCGTCGCGTAGATAGCAAAAATCGGCAAAATCAAGAACATGCCCAGCATGCGTAAACCATAAATAGAAGCCAGGCTGATGCTAGCTTTAAGTTCACTGGGTGGCATTTTTTCGATTGGATTCATTAAATATTTGAAATTATTTTGCTAAAGGCGGTATATTAACAGGTTGCCTAAAGTTTAGAAAAAAGCCACATGGATTTAATACGTATTCGCGGTGCACGCACGCACAACTTAAAAAATATTTCACTGGATTTGCCTCGCAATAAAATGATTGTGATCACCGGCCTTTCAGGCTCGGGTAAATCCAGTTTGGCTTTCGATACCTTGTATGCGGAAGGCCAGCGCCGCTATGTAGAAAGCCTTTCTGCCTATGCGCGGCAGTTCTTGGCGCGTATGGATAAACCCGATGTTGACCTGATTGAAGGTTTGTCTCCCGCCATTTCGATTGAGCAAAAAGCCACTTCGCACAACCCGCGCTCTACCGTGGGTACGGTCACGGAAATTCACGATTACCTGCGTTTACTGTTTGCGCGTGCAGGTGACCCAGAGTGCCCGGAACATGGCATTAAGCTTGAGGCGCAGACCGTAAGCCAAATGGTGGATGCCGTTTTGAAATTACCCGAAGACACCAAGCTTATGATACTCGCTCCGGTGGTGACTAATCGGAAAGGTGAGCAACTGGACCTATTTGACAATCTGAAAGCACAAGGTTTTGTACGCCTGCGGGTTGACGGTAAGATTTACGAAATGGACGCTCTGCCGCAGCTTACAAAAACCACGAAGCACAGCGTGGATGTTGTAGTTGATCGTCTGAAAGTTAAGGAAGACATGAAGCAGCGTATTGCTGAATCTTTCGAAACAGCGCTGCGTTTGGCGGATGGCAAGGCCATTGCGCTAGAAATGGACACTGAAAAAGAACATCTGTTCTCTGCCAAGTTTTCATGCCCAGTGTGTGATTACTCACTTGCAGAACTAGAGCCGCGCCTGTTCTCATTCAACAACCCGATGGGCGCATGTCCTAAATGCGACGGTTTGGGCAATATCAGCTTTTTTGATCCCAAGCGGGTGGTAGCCTTTCCAACGTTGTCGCTGGCAAGCGGCGCGATTAAAGGCTGGGATAAGCGCAATCAGTTTTACTTTCAAATGCTGGCAAGTTTGGCCGCACATTATAATTTTGATTTGGAAACTGCTTTTGAAGACTTGCCTCTGCATATTCAGGATGTATTATTAAACGGCTCAGGCCGAGAACAAATCGCTTTTAAATACATGAATGAGCGCGGTACGTTTTTCGGCAAAACACACACGTTTGAAGGTATTTTAAACAATCTGCACCGCCGCTACCGCGAAAGCGACTCATCCGCCGTACGCGAAGAACTGGCAAAATATCTCAACAATCAGGCTTGCCCAGAATGCGCGGGCACGCGGCTCAGACGCGAAGCGCGCCACGTAAAAGTAGGCGATAAAAATATTCACCAAATTTGCGAAGTGCCATTAAAGCAAGCACTCACTTTCTTCGAGAAGCTTAAATTAAAGGGTGCCAAGCTTGCTATTGCCGATAAAATCGTGACCGAGATTCAAAACCGTCTCAAGTTTTTAACCAACGTAGGCCTGGAATATTTGTCACTTTCACGCTCGGCAGAAACACTCTCCGGGGGAGAGGCGCAACGTATTCGCCTGGCTTCACAAATCGGCAGCGGCTTAACGGGGGTGATGTATGTGCTGGACGAACCTTCGATTGGCCTGCATCAGCGTGACAATGATAGGTTGCTGGAAACACTTAAACGCTTACGCGATATTGGTAATACTGTGATTGTGGTAGAACATGATCATGATGCGATACTAAGCGCCGATTACGTAGTGGATATCGGCCCGGGCGCAGGCGAGCATGGCGGGCAAATTGTAGCAGAAGGCTCTCCGGCTGAAATTCAAGCCAATGCCAAATCGCTGACTGGTCAATATTTAAGCGGTAAAAAACAGATTATCTACAAAAAAACACGTACCAAACCAGACCTCGCTCGCTGGTTAAAGCTCACTCATGCTACCGGTAATAATTTGAAAGATGTTTCTGTAGAGATTCCTGTTGGCTTGCTGACCTGTGTGACCGGTGTTTCCGGCAGCGGCAAATCCACGCTGATAAATGACACGCTGTACCGTGCTGTCGCACAACACCTTTATGGCAGCAATACAGAGCCTGCACCGTTTGGCGAGATTGATGGCCTCGCGTTATTCGACAAGGTAGTGGATGTTGACCAAAGCCCGATTGGGCGTACGCCGCGGAGCAACCCTGCAACCTATACCGGCTTATTCACGCCAATTCGTGATTTATTTGCCGGCGTTCCGGAAAGCCGTGCGCGCGGCTACGGGCCCGGCAGATACTCATTTAACGTGAAGGGTGGCCGTTGCGAAGCCTGCCAGGGCGATGGCGTCATTCGCGTGGAAATGCACTTTTTACCCGATGTGTATGTGCCGTGCGACGTTTGCAAGGGTCAGCGCTACAATCGCGAAACGCTTGAGATCAACTTTAAAGGCAAAAATATTCACGAAGTGCTGGAGATGACTGTAGAGCAGGCGCATGTTTTCTTTAGCGCGCAACCTGTCGTTTCACGCAAGCTTAAAACGCTACTGGATGTTGGCTTAGGCTACATTACGCTTGGACAAAGCGCGACCACATTATCTGGCGGCGAGGCACAGCGCGTAAAACTCTCGCTGGAATTAAGCAAACGCGACACTGGCCGCACACTGTATATTTTAGACGAGCCAACGACTGGCCTGCACTTTGCCGATATTCAACTGTTGCTGGATGTGATTCACAAACTACGGGATGCCGGCAATACCATTGTAATTATTGAGCATAATCTGGACGTGATTAAAACCGCAGATTGGATTATAGACATGGGACCGGAAGGCGGCGACGGCGGCGGAATGGTAATTGCCGAAGGCACGCCGGAAACAGTGGCAGCAAACGAAAAAAGTTACACGGGGAAATATTTAAAGCCTATGTTGTGATAATTGCTAATCCATGAAAATCCACACTAGATATTCCAACTTATTATTCGCTTTTTTCATGTCCCTGCTCATGGCATTACTCATGTCGGGGGCGCTCACAGCCATTCATCTAGGCTTTACACCGCATTATATTGCACAATGGTTGCACGCATTTATAATTGCCTGGCCAATTGCCTTCCCGAGTATTTTGGTGATTGCGCCACTAGCAAGAAAACTTGTTGCAAAGCTCACCGAGCAAAGCTAGAAATCAGATAAAGATATCCCAAGAATCCGATAGACATTGGCTTGCAGGACATATAATTTAAAGATTTAGGCGTAATATGTGTAAGCAAAAATCGCCAACATCACCATAACCAGCACGATTTTTACAACCAAAGCCAGCACAAAACCCAACCCTGCTGCTAAACCTACGGTTGTTGCACGCCCAGAGTCTTGATGTGCAATAAACTCACCGATAATTGCACCGAGCGCCGGCCCGATAATTAAACCCGGCATGCCCCCAAAAATACCCAGCAAAGCCCCAATCGCCGCGCCCCACAAAGCTTGTTTGCTGGCACCGGCTTTTTTTGCGGTAACTACAGAAGCAGCAATATCCACCACCCAAGCCGAAACTGCAATGACGCCAATCACTAGCATGGTGAGCACACTTACTTTGGAAAAGCCATCCAGCCAAGCGGCAAGCAGCAGCCCGGCAAATACCAGCGGCACACCGGGCAACATGGGCAACAATGTACCCGCCACGCCAATCAGCACCAACAGTATTGCAACAATCCATAACCATTCCATCATGTTCCTTAAGCGCAAAATATTCAGGGTATCTCAGCAAAGCGCATCCGTGCCTGTATCGTCGCTGTGCGGCGGTTTAAATAACGCGTGCTGCGGTGTTTATCGTAAAAGCGCGGGTTTGGAATCATCGCCGCCAGTTTTGCGGCCTGTGTTTTGCCTAATCCACTAGCACTCGTGTTGTAGTAATGTCGCGCGGCGGCCTCAGCCCCAAATACACCGTTGCCCCATTCAATTACATTTAGATAAATCTCTAAAATGCGGCGTTTGGTCAGCATTTTTTCCAGCATGAAGGTGATGATAACTTCTTCGCCTTTGCGCCACGGCGTGCGGCTACTGGACAAAAATAAGTTCTTTGCAAGCTGTTGACTAATCGTCGAACCGCCGGCGACCAGTTTGCCTTTTTTCAGATTTTTCTCGTAAGCTTTTTCGATGCCCTCCCAATCAAAGCCTTCGTGATGTTTGAATTTTGAATCCTCACTAGCCACCACCGCGCGCTTGAGGTGATTAGAAATTTTGCTATATTCGACCCATTTATGTTTTAGCTTGGCATCGGGATTTTTCTCCTGCATTACTTCTAAACGCGCTTGCATAAAGGCAGTGGAAGTCGGGTTGAATTTTGTCCACCAGCAGATGTGCGCAAACACCCAAACTTGGTAAAACAACACGAAGAGAATAAACAGCACGAAAAAGCGCTTGAAAAGCCCACCCACACTGAGTGACGTGTTTGGCGATTTGTAAAACAGCCAGCGAATCAATTCGCGCTTCTCAACATTGCGATGACCTGCGCAGTTTGCGGACGCACACCGCGCCAAATATAAAACGCTTCTGCGGCTTGCTCGACCAGCATGCCAAGACCATCGGCCACTTGCGCGCCAGTCACTCTGGCTTGCGCCATAAACGGCGTTTCGTGGCCATACATCATGTCGTAGGCCAAACAATTTTTAGCAAAAATAGAACTTGGAATTGGCAAAGCGGTATCGCTTAGCCCGGTAGAAGTGGCGTTGATGACGATATCAAACTGCTGATTTTGCAAAGCTTCGAATGTGCAGGCATTGGCTTTATTGGGCGCTTTATTCACCATTTTTTGTGCTTTATCGAGCGTACGATTTGCGACGACGAGCAGCGCTGGCTTCTCTTCCAAAATAGGCTGAAACACACCTTCTGCCGCACCGCCTGCCCCAAGAATCAATACCCGCTTGGATTGCAGGGCTATACCTAAATTTTTTCTAATGTCGTTAATTAGACCAATACCATCAGTGTTATGGCCTTGAATGTTTTTTCGATTAAGGACAAGCGTGTTGGCAGCATCGGCAGATTGGGCGAGCGGCGAGAGCGTATCACTCATTAAAAACGCTTGCAGTTTAAATGGCACGGTTACATTAACACCTTTATAGCCATCGTCGATTAGTCTGCGCACCGTCACTTCAAACTCATCCAATGGCGCTAATATTGCCTCGTAGCTGATATCCTGCCCAGTTTGTTTAGCAAAGGCTGCGTGAATTTGTGGTGACTTGCTGTGCGCAACAGGGTTGCCAATGACAGCGTATTTATCTGTCATACGCTAGTTATTCCAAGGCAATCCTGCATGCTTCCAGCCATTTATCAATGTACGTTGTTTTGCCGCGTTAGCCTCGCCTTCAAAGCCTTCTAGCATATTGTATGCTTCGGTAAAACCTAGTTTAGCGGCAGTCGCGGCGGCATTATGCGAGCGCCCGCCCGTTCGGCACATAAAAATCACCAACGCCTCTTTGTCGACCTGCATCTCTAAATGTTTTGCGAAGTCCGGGTTAGCAACCATGCCAGGATAAAATGCCCACTCGATGTGGGCTGCACCAGGAATTTTACCTACCAACTCCAATTCAGCTGTTGTGCGTACATCCACCAATTTAGCATGCGGCGTTTTTTGCAGCACCTCATATGCCTCTTGCGGCGTAAGCGCCCCTGCATATGGCAAATTTGCCTCTTCTGCACGTTTTCTTGCACGCTCGAGAATATTGCTCATCGTTTCCATTTTAAACTCCCACTAAATTCAGATTAAATTCTGAATAAATTTCACTAGCTTTAAGTATATCGGTTTTTTACAGACAATTGCATCACAACCTTTGGCACATATTTGGTGCAAAATTAATGTCTATGCACATTTTAAGTGCGCTCCAATTTACTATTAATTCATAACTTATTGCTTGAATTACAATTTTTACTATTTTTAGCTGGCACAGTTCCTGCTAATATTACGAGTTGAAATTTTAGTTTAAAAATCCACAACCCTCTTAACTCATTATTTAAGCTCAGGAGATCGCAATGTCAGTTGCAAATGTAATGAAAATGGTAAAAGAAAACGACATCAAGTTTGTTGATTTTCGTTTTACCGATACACGTGGTAAAGAACAGCACGTGACTGTGCCTGTTTCACACTTCAATGAAGACAAATTTACCGAAGGCCACGCGTTTGACGGCTCTTCAATCGCTGGCTGGAAGGGCATTCAAGCATCAGACATGCAATTAATGCCAGACGCTTCAACAGCAAACATCGACCCATTCATGGATGAGCCAACCCTCATCTTGACTTGCGATGTGGTTGACCCAACCGACGGCAAAGGCTACGAACGTGACCCCCGCTCCTTGGCTAAACGCGCTGAAGCTTACTTGAAATCTTCTGGCTTGGGCGATACTGCTTACTTCGGTCCTGAACCAGAGTTCTTCATTTTTGACAGCATTCAATGGGATGTTGCAATGAGCGGCTGCTCAGTACGCATCAATTCAGAAGAAGGCGCTTGGGCATCCGGAGAAAAATTCGAAGGCGGCAACACCGGTCACCGTCCTGGCATTAAAGGCGGCTATTTCCCAGTGCCTCCCGTCGATTCATTGCAAGATATCCGCTCTGCCATGTGCATGACGCTGGAAGCCATGGGCGTGCCGGTAGAAGTGCACCACCACGAAGTTGCAACCGCTGGCCAATGTGAAATCGGTACTAAATTCAGTACATTAGTACAACGTGCTGACTGGACACAAATCCAAAAATACGTAATCTTGAATACAGCCCATGCTTATGGCAAAACAGCGACATTCATGCCAAAACCATTCGCTGGCGATAATGGCAGCGGTATGCACGTTCACCAATCCGTATGGAAAGACGGCAAAAACCTGTTTGCAGGTAATGGCTATGCTGGCTTGAGTGAATTCGCACTTTACTACATCGGCGGCATCATCAAACATGCGCGCGCATTGAATGCAATCACCAACCCAGGTACCAACTCATACAAACGCTTGGTTCCACACTTCGAAGCACCGGTTAAATTGGCTTACTCAGCTAAAAACCGTTCAGCTTCTATCCGTATTCCATTCGTACACGGTGAAAAAGCACGTCGCGTTGAAGCTCGCTTCCCAGACCCGATCGCTAACCCATACTTGGCATTCTCAGCATTGCTGATGGCGGGTTTAGATGGCGTACAAAACAAGATTCACCCAGGTGAGCCAGCAACTAAAGACTTGTACCATCTTCCTCCAGAAGAAGATGCACAAATCCCAACCGTATGTTCTTCACTAGAACAAGCGCTTGAAGCTTTAGACAAAGACCGTGAGTTCTTGACTAAAGGTGGCGTGTTTACTAATGAATGGATTGATGCTTACATTGCATTGAAAATGGAAGAGGTCAACAAAATGCGCATCACACCGCATCCAGTTGAATTTGGCATGTACTACTCCTGCTAAAGTGATTTAACTTTATGCACCAAAAAAGGGCAACTTAAGTTGCCCTTTTTTATTTTAGACGTTGCAAAAATTGCACTAATTTCATTTCTAACTATCATAGTCAACCATAATAGCCAATACTTCGTTGCTAACTATAAGACTCTCATCTAAACTATTGGTATGAATAAACAATTTACTTTTTTAAGCGTTTTATTGTCCGTCTTAATGTTGCCATTAATAGCGCATGCCGAAATCTATAAGTTGGTAGATTCCGAAGGGCGCGTCACATATTCTAACGTTAAAATCAAAGGCGCAAAAAAACTACAATTGGAGCCCGCAGATACGAATTTTGGAACGGACTCAGGTGGTGAGAAAAAACCTGCACCATCGACGCGAACGTCAAGCCCAGCAAGCTTTCCCAAGGTAGATGCCGGCACTCAGAATCAGCGCGACAGCAAACGTAAAGAGATTTTACAATCTGAATTAGATTCTGAAAAAAAAGCGCTTGAAGATGCTAAAAAAGCTTATACCGAAGGTGAATCCAATCCTGAAGTATATAAAACCAAAGATGGTAAAACCATGCGTAACGTACCAAAATACGAAGAGAAAATGAAAACACTACAGGATGCAGTAGATGCGCACCAACGCAATATTGATTTACTCACAAAAGAAATTAACGCAATAAACTAATTTATAACGCCAGCTTTAAAGCTGGCTTATCTTTTGCTTAAATACTAGCAACGTTCCAATTGCTATACAATCTTAAGCTATGTTACAAAATATCCCTTCGGGTTTTTCCGGTTTAGAGCATCTTGCTACTGCTGTGATGCTGCTTAATCAATCGCATCAAGTTGTGTATGCCAATCCCAGCACGGAGATTTTATTTGCGCTTAGCGCCACACAGATTCATGGCAGTCATATTTCAGAAGTGTTCTTGAATTGTGAGATTTTACAAATTGCTATTGATAACGCGGTTAAAAGCAACAGCCCATTTCGCGAACATGAATTTGCACTCAGCACCGTGCGTCAAAACTCCTTTGCAGTTACCTGTACAGTAACCCCTGTCGACATTGGTCAAGTCACGCTATTATTAGAGTTTCAGCAGATGGATCAGCAGCTGCGTATCGCCCGCGAAGAGCGTATGCTTATTCAGCAGCAAGCGAATTCTGAACTGTTACGCAATCTGGCACACGAAATCCGGAATCCTTTGGGCGGGTTACGTGGCGCGGCGCAATTGCTGGAACATGAGCTACCGCAACCCAATTTACGTGAATATACACAGGTAATTATTAAAGAAGCGGATAGACTGCAAAGCCTTATGGACAGGCTGTTAGTGCCGCACCGTGTTCCCAAATACGAGCCTACCAATATCCACGAGGTATTAGAGCGTGTACGTAGCTTATTGCTTGCAGAATCGCCAAATAACATAAAGGTTAAGCGCGATTATGATACCAGCCTGCCTGATTTGATTGGTGACCGTGAAAAACTCATTCAAACCGTGCTCAATATCGCCCGTAACGCAGTACAGGCAATGCAGGCAAGTGGAACACCAAATGCAGAAGTTATACTGCGCACGCGCGCAGAGCGGCAAGTGACGCTTGCTAAAAAACGTTATCGCGTTGCTATTAAATTGCAGATTATAGACAATGGCCCGGGCATTCCTGCAGACATCCGTGACAGAATTTTTTACCCACTGGTTTCGGGGCGTGAAGGTGGTTCCGGTCTTGGGCTTGCTTTGGCACAAACCTTTATTACACAGCACCATGGCATGATTGATTGCGAAAGCCAACCTGGCAACACCTGCTTTACTATTTTGCTGCCGGTAGAAAGCACCGCCATCAAACACGCCATTATTCAACAATAGCAAGAGAATATTATGAAACCAATCTGGATATTAGACGACGACAAATCAATTCGCTGGGTGTTCGAAAAAGCACTTGCAAGAACCGATATGGAATTCAAAACTTTTTCATCGGTAGCAGAAGCATTAAATGCGCTAGAGCATGAACAGCCGCAAGTAGTGGTAAGTGATATCCGCATGCCGAATGGCTCCGGGCTTGATTTCCTCGCTGAGATTAAACAAAAATATCCTGATATTCCCGTCATTATCATGACCGCGTATTCCGATCTTGAAAGCGCAGTGGCAGCGTTTCAAGGTGGTGCCTTTGAGTATCTGGCCAAGCCATTCGACGTTGACCAAGCCATTGACGTAATTAAACGCGCGGTAGAAGAAAGTATGCGCCAAGCGGTTGATAATGTGACCCTGGAAGAAACTCCGGAAATTATCGGCCAGGCGCCCGCTATGCAAGAGGTTTTTCGCGCTATTGGCCGGCTTAGCCGCTCGCACGCCACCGTGCTTATTAACGGCGAATCAGGCAGCGGTAAAGAACTGGTAGCCAGCGCCCTGCATAAACACAGCCCGCGCGCAGATAAACCCTTTATTGCCATCAATACAGCCGCTATCCCCAAAGATTTATTAGAATCTGAATTATTTGGCCATGAGCGCGGCGCATTTACCGGTGCAGCTGCAGCGCGCAGAGGCCGCTTTGAGCAGGCTGACAACGGCACTTTGTTTCTTGACGAAATTGGTGATATGCCCGCCGATTTGCAGACGAGACTGCTCAGAGTGCTTAGTGATGGCCAGTTTTATCGCGTCGGCGGCCACCAGCCGCTTAAAGTAAATGTACGCGTGATCGCCGCGACCCATCAAGATTTAGAGGAGCGCGTAAAACTGGGATTATTCCGCGAAGACTTATTCCACCGCCTAAATGTGATACGGCTGAGACTACCGCCATTGCGCGAGCGTCGTGAAGATATCCCGCTGCTTGCAAAACACTTTCTTGCGCATAGCGCGCAAGAGCTCGGCGTTGAACCTAAACAGCTTTCTGCTGCAGCGTTGCGCTATCTAACTGCCGTCAATTGGAGTGGCAACGTACGCCAGTTAGAAAACGTGTGCCATTGGCTTACTGTCATGGCACCGGGGCAGAACGTCGATGTTGCCGATTTACCGCCGGAACTGAAAGAAGATACCACTAAATCGATATCTGCAAACTCCTGGCAAGAGGCATTGGCTGCCGAAGTGGCTGATGCCTTAAATCGCGGTGAGCAAAATGTGCTTGAAGCCCGCACCAAGGACTTTGAGCGGGTGATGATTGTTAAGGCTTTGCAGCACACCGATGGTCGCCGTATTGAAGCTGCGAATCAGCTGGGCATGGGGCGTAATACGCTGACACGTAAAATTCAGGAGTTGGGGATTAATGAATAACCTACCCCTGACTAGACGCGCTCTCAAATATGTATCAGAATTGCTAGATAAAAAATATAAACTGCAGTTCACAGATATTACAGACAAAGAAGCCAAGGCATGAACCTATACCCTACCGTCACGGTTATTGAGAATTTTTACATGAATCCAGACGAAATTAGAAATTTCGCATTAAAACAAAAATTCACCTACTGCCACGAGTTAACAAACATCGACTACGTTTACCCAGGCTGTAGAACAAAGGATTTATTCGAACTGGATAAGACTTTATATGAAAAAGTCTGTAAGAAACTTGTGTCTGTATTTCATAATACGCAACAAGACCAAATGCGTTGGGCAATTACAACCAGCTTCCAAGTAGTTGAAGCTAAGTTCGGACGTGGAGTCCTGCATCAGGATGATAATACAATCTTTGCAGGCATATTATATTTAACGCCGGATGCCCCTCTTAATGCAGGCACATCACTGTTCAAACCAAACAAAAGTTTTGATGAAGAAAAATATCGGTTTGCCTTAAAGCAGAACGATATCAATTTCAAAGCCAATAAACCTGTTTCAACCGAATTTCACAGCATGTTTGATGAAACTGTAAGAGTCAACAATGTATACAACACCATGATTCTATTTAACGCACAGACCTACCATGCAGCCAATGAGTTCTTTGGGGATAGCTTAAAGACCGGCAGGATGGCACAAGTGTTCTTCATTAGTAAGATTGATGCCAAAAGTTACGACATTTTCCCATTACAGCGCACACAATCTATCAAAATCTAGATTTAGCCCATATACCGGACATTTTTAGCACGTTAGTTAGATTCTATAAGTCCAATTCTAACTAACCGTTTATACCTGACTTACTCCTGAGTATTAACGATTATTATTCTTAACGCGCTATGAAAGTTTCAAGGTAAAATCACATTATCACTCGATTCTTAAAGTCAACATGAAGCAATTCACGCAACAGCAACTAAAATTCATTAATGAAAATTTTCAGCAAGGCCAAAGGGCAATGCAAACGGGCATGTTTGCTCGTGCTGAGAAATGCTTTCAAGACATACTCAAAATTAGTCCGGAAATCATCGAAGCTCAAAATGCTTTGGCGTTTGTATATGCTGCCAGCAAGCAGCATAGTGAAGCTTCAAACCAGTTCAAGGTGATCTTGAAGTTACGTCCGAATGATGCACATGTATACCACAATCTGGCTAACAGCCTGTATGAGCAAAAACTTTATACCGAGGCGCTTCGGCATTACCAGGCGGCTTTAAAAATCAACCCGGCGCTGATTGACTCGCACATCCACTGTGCTTTCACACACCGTATGCTGAAGGATTATGACTCTGCCATTGCATCTCTGAAAAAAGCGCTTGATTTAGACAAGAAGAAATGCAAAGGCTTTTCATGCGCTTGGTATGGCATATGCTGAGATTGATGATTATCCTCGCGCACTGGAATGCTTAGAAAATTGCGACAGGGCTTGTACCAAATCATGCTGCATTCAGAGTCAAGTTTTGCCCGCGCTTTAGAAAAAGCCTCTTTAGATTATGAAGCAGGCATTCAATATCACTTGGCATGCGAAACTGATCCTAATTACTTAGATAGCTTTATACTGTATGGCTCTCACCTGCAACGTCACCATCGCTACGACGAAGCCCTAGAGTGTTTAAAACGTGCAGAGCAACTTTCACCAAACAATCTTGATATATTTGATCAGTTTGGACACACCTACCTCGGCATGGGAAATACTGAAGCGGCACTCGAAAGATTTGATGCGGCATTGAGTAATCAACCTGACCGTATAACTACTTTAACAGGTAAAGAGCAAGTCTACCAAGAAACAGGCAAATTAGATCAAGCCTTAGAAATTTGCGATCAAATCATCAAGTTAGATGCCAACATGCCTACTGGCCACCTACTTAAGGCGAGAATTAAAAAATCCAATCCTAATGATGGTTTAGCTGAAGAACTACTTAAATACGTTGCTAATGATAATTTAGATATTAAGACACAGATAATTCTAAATTTTGCGCTTGGAAAAGTATTTGATGACCAGAATAAATATCATGAAGCATTCAAATATTATGCTATCGGTAATGACCTTAAGAATCGTGATCTGAACTATGATAGCCAGCTAGATAAAGAGAAAATTTCTGAAATTATTGATATATTTAATCTTAACTTATTTAAAAACCATCATCACCTAGGTATCGATAGTGACTTGCCAGTTATCATTGTCGGCATGCCACGTTCGGGCACTTCACTGACAGAACAAATCATTTCTAGTCATCCATTAGTTCAGGGTGCTGGAGAAGTCATATTCTGGAACAGAGCAAAAACTGCTATGCCACTTAGATTAAATACTGAAACCCTCTATCCAGAATGTATAGCAGAACTAACCCCTGAAGCTTACCAAAGATATAGCCGATATGTATGAGTCAACATTACGTAAAGTGGTTGGTCCGGCCTCTATGCCCGTTAAACATATTACCGATAAAATGCCACATAACTTCCTCAGTCTTGGACTAATTGCATTATTGTTCCCCAATGTAAAAATTATTCATACTAAAAGAGATCCGATTGACACCTGCCTATCTATTTATTTTCAAAATTTTAATGAAACCCATAGCTATTCTTTTAATTTAACTAATTTGGGTATGCATTACAAACAATATGAACGAATCATGCAACATTGGCACCAGGTATTGCCCGGTAAAATCTTGGATATTAACTATGAAGATACAATTGCCGACCCTGAATACTGGTCAAGAAAACTGATTTTACATATCGGACTAGAATGGGATGATGTATGTTTAACCCCCCACAAACTTGAACGCTACTGTTAAAACAGCATCACATTGGCAGGTCAGGCAGCCAATTTACAAAACTTCTGTGCAGCGCTGGAAAAATTATAAGGCTTACATACAACCCCTGATAGAAGCACTTAAATAACTTTCAGTCTACTCTCAGCGAACGATTAAATAATGTGCGTAAATCATGCTAATTCGATGATTTCAGAATTCCACGCATTTCAAGATAGGATAACACCTCATCAGCACAACTCTCGATTGTTACCGACCCGGTATCTAATACTAGCTCAGGATTTTCCGGCGCTTCGTAAGGGGATGATATTCCGGTAAAGTCTGCAATCTCGCCGCGTCTTGCTTTTGCGTACAATCCTTTTACATCACGTTGCTCACAGACATTCAAATCCGCCTTGCAATAGATTTCAATAAACTCATTTTCACCCACTAAACTTCGCACACGCTGACGGTCAGACCTGAACGGTGAAATAAACGCGGTCAGCGTGATCACGCCAGCCTGCAAAAACAATTTGCTCATTTCACCGATACGGCGAATATTTTCCTGCCTGTCAAGCGCAGTAAATCCTAAATCTGCACATAAACCATGCCTGACATTATCGCCGTCAATCACAAAAGTACGACACCCCAAATCAAACAAGGCCTTCTCTACAGTATGTGCAAGGGTTGACTTACCTGCGCCTGATAATCCTGTAAACCATAATATAACCGGCTTATGCCCTGCCTGTAGTTGCCTATCCATTGTGCTTACAAGGCCATGTTGTCGAAAAATATGCTTAGTCATTGAATTCTTAAAATGGTGGTTAGATTGATGAAATATAGATTATGCATGATATTTGAACAATAAAAAACGGCAACCGAAGTTGCCGTTTTTCCTTCTGCTTTAAAACACTACAGGGTAACCCCTGCCTTATCCTAGAAGAATAAGATCGCGCCTAAAGAGATAGTTTTTGCTTTAACATCGACATCAGCTACAGCGCCTTTGTTTTTTGTTTCATACTGAGCATTTGAGTACTCAGCAACCAAATTCAAATGTTTTGTGATTGGATGGTAAGCACCAATTGTCCACATTGAGTTTCGTTGTCACTGAATGAATCGCATTGAGTTACCGTCTAATGTTGACTCACCGTATGAAGCACCCAATTTAGTACCTACACCTGGAAGGGTGTATGTACCTTGAACGTACCATTGATCTGAATCACGTGATTTACCATTAGCATCAAAACCATCATTGCAATTGAACTGTTTGGCCGATACCATCACCGTTACCGTAGTAACCAGTTAAACCGAAACCAGCTACGTTAACTGTAGCACCGATGTCCCATGCATTTGCACGGTCATCATCGTGAACGAGTTGTGCTAGTAAGTAGTAGTCATAAGTGTTGCGATTTGATAAGCCTTTCACGTTGTGAAATACCGAAACCCAAACTTTACCACCTACGTCGCCAGCCCATTCGTACGAAGCTTTACCTTCGAAAGCTGGTGAGTTACCACCGCGTTGTGAGTATGCTTAGGATTTTAGATGTAGAACACTTGTGAAGCGTTCCAAGCTTGAGTTACACCAGCTGTGAAGCTGAAGCCATTCCAGTTTGGTGATGAGTAAGCAACTTGTGCTTTCCAGTCAGCATACATGAAACCAGTACCGATACGGCCTAAAGTTGTTGTATTGCCAGCCAATGAACCAGCGCTGAACCAACACCTAACAATGTCATGTCGTTCAAGATAGCGTCAGAAGCATAGATGCCTAAGTCTTTACCTAATTTGATAGAACCCCATGATTTGTCGCCGAATGTCAAGAATGCTTGACGGTTTTCTTGTTGTAGCTGATTGTTTACCAGAAGCTGTTGTAGAAGCACCTGGGTTGATGCTGATTGTGAAACCAACATCCAAGTCGTTTTGACGTGTTTTACCAGAAACTGATAGGTAGTTTGGTAACAAGACCTGTAGTGATGTTTGCTGATGCTATCTGCATCGCCATCACCCAAACCTAAAGGACCAGTACCAGCACCATTCACCACTGAATGTTGTGTGTGTGTAGTAAGCGTTTACAACGCCACCGATGTCCAATGTCCAATCGCCAGCTGGAATCATGATGCCAGCGTTAGCGCTTGAAGCTGCAGCTAATAAAGCTGATGCAACTGCTAAACTTAATTTCGTTTTCATATAAATCTCCAATTTTTATAACTTACAAAAGTTAAAACCACAAAAATTTACTGCTTAATTTACTACTAAAATTACCCTCATCTTTATATTTTTACTTAATATCTAAATCATTGCTGATTCACTACTAACTAATACTACAAAAACGAGAAAGTTCGCGAACTCTCCCAATAAAACTAAATTACTTTTTTTACTAAGAAGGTATGACAAGTATGCCTAAAGGACGCTTTTAAGGGCAAGTTATTTGTGGCTTTTAGCGACAGAATTATCATATTGTTGTAATGGCGCAACATCCACAGGGTTGCATGAACCTAATCGCTATAAGTACTCTTCTACCGCAAATAGCCTGCGATGCTCGCGTATTGCGAATCTATCAGTCATACCCGCAATGTAATCTGCAACTGCGCGTGGTTTATCAATTTTAGCGTGCTGTTGAAACTCCTGCGGCATCAGGCCAATATCATCCAAAAATACTGTAAAAAGCTCTCGAATGATACGTTCTGCTTTTGCACTCATACGGTTGACCTTGTAATGCTGATACAGATTTTTACGCAAAAACTGTTTTAGTGCGAGGCTCTTTACTTTCATTTCGTCGCTGAAGCTGATTAAATAAGGCGCCTGGCGAATATCTTGTATGTTTTGCGGGTTAATGCTGATAATGTTTTTGCTGCTTTGCGTGCATATATCAACCACCAGCGCGTTAATCATGCGACGGATTGTTTCGTGAATCAGACGTTTCTGCTCAAGCTTTGGGTATTGAGCCCTCACAATATCAAGCTGCGAGGCAAATAAATCCACTTGTTGTAATTGTTCAATGGTAATCAGTCCTGATCGAAGACCATCATCAACATCATGATTGTTATAGGCAATTTCATCGGCAAAGTTGGTCACTTGCGCTTCCAGACTCGGGTTGGTTTTATTGATAAAACGCAAACCTACATCGCCCAACTGCTTGGCATTTTTGACCGCACAATGCTTGAGTATGCCTTCGCGCAATTCGAAAGTGAGATTCAGGCCGTCAAATTCTGCATAGCGCTGCTCTAGCTTATCCACGACACGCAACGATTGCAAATTGTGCTCAAAGCCGCCAAAATCTTTCATGCATGCATTGAGCGCATCTTGCCCGGCATGGCCGAAAGGCGTATGCCCGAGATCGTGGGCAAGCGCAATCGCCTCCGTTAGGTCTTCATGCAGATTAAGTGTACGCGCAATGCCGCGTGCGAGCTGTGCGACTTCCAGACTGTGCGTCAGGCGTGTACGGAACAAATCACCTTCGTGATTCACAAATACCTGCGTTTTGTACTCCAGGCGGCGAAATGCGGTGGAGTGGATGATGCGGTCACGATCACGCTGAAAGGCGTTGCGGATTGGCACGCCATTGATAAGCTGCGAAGGCAGCTCATCATGGTGGCGGCCAAGTGATGTTTCAGGATTAGCGGCGTAAATTGCAAGCATTTGCTGAGCTCTCACTTACCAATAGCCTGTAAGGTTTCTCTAAGTTTGCTGGAGTCGTAATCGCTCGTAATAACGGCTTTGCCAATACCTTGCTGCAGTACCAGCCGAATTTTTCCATCAGCTACCTTTTTATCAGATTGCATTAAATCCAGGTATTTCTCTACACCCAAATCAGGTGCCCTGAGAGGCAGCCTGGATGCGGTCAGCAGCGCATGTATGCGCTGAATTTCAGAATCTTTTAGCCAGCCCATACGTCTAGACAGGTCAGCCGCCAGCATAGTGCCTGCCGCAACAGCTTCTCCATGCAGCCAAACGCCGTAACCCATGGCGTTTTCGATAGCATGGCCAAAAGTATGTCCCAAGTTAAGCAGGGCACGCTCGCCAGTTTCATGTTCATCCGCAGCAACGACTTCTGCTTTATTTTTGCAGGACCGGTAAATAGCATAGGTCGTGACTGCCTTATCCAGCGCCATTAGCTTGGCGATATTGGCCTCCAGCCAGTCAAAAAAATCAGCATCGCGAATCAATCCGTACTTAATGACTTCCGCTACACCTGCAGAGAGTTCGCGCTGCGGCAAGGTTTGCAAAGTATCAATATCTGCCAGCACTACTTTGGGCTGATAAAACGCGCCAATCATGTTTTTTCCCAGCGGATGATTAATGCCTGTCTTTCCACCCACGCTTGAGTCTACTTGCGAAAGCAGCGTGGTGGGAACCTGAATGAATGGCACACCGCGCAGGTATGTTGCAGCAGCATAGCCGGTTAAGTCACCAATCACGCCGCCGCCAAGTGCAATGAGCGTTGTGCTTCGCTCGCAACGATTTTGTAATAAGGCATCATAAATCAGGTTAAGGGTTTCGCTATTTTTATACGCTTCGCCATCTGGCAGAACAATCTCGATGACACTGACACCCGCATCGCGCAATGGCTGAGCGAGTTTATTTAGATATAGCGGTGCAACTGTGGTATTGGTTACTATCGCCACCTGTTTACGTTTCAAGTGCGGCAATATCAAATCTGCGTTTTGGATTAAACCACTGCCTATATGGATGGGGTAAGCACGTTCGCCAAGCGCAACTTGTAATGTCTGCATCATATTTCTTTTAACGATTTCTCTATTTGGTTGAGTATGTTTGCCACGGGTTGATTCCCTGTATCGAATATCAGCGTCGCTGTCTGTGTATATAAAGGGTTACGTTCTGCGTAAAGTTGCTCGAGTTTAGCCCGGATATCCACGTTTTGCAGTAATGGCCGATGTTTGTCATTTCGCGTTCTATTCCAAAGTTCATTCACATTAGCGCGCAAATAAATCACGGTGCCATTGGCCTGTAACAATTGCCTGTTCTCTTCCGCAATCACCGCACCGCCACCTGTGGCCATTACGATATTTTGTAATTTAGTAAGATCCTGAATGACTGCAGTTTCGCGCTTACGAAAACCTGCCTCGCCTTCAAGTTCAAAAATCACTGGGATTTTAACGCCCGTGCGCTTTTCAATTTCATGATCGGTATCATAAAAATCTTTGCCTAAATGTTTAGCCAGCAACTTACCAATGGTAGTTTTGCCTGCACCCATCAAACCTATGAAAAAAATGTTTCCTGTGTTTGTTGCCACAATAAAAAATGCCTATCACGTTTATGATAGGCATTTTAAGGTAAAGCAAGCGTTCTGTCAGGCTTGGCTTAATTTTTAATTATCTTAAGCCTAAACTTTCATCCATAATTTTAGGTGTGATAAAGATTAGCAACTCTGTTTTATCATCCTGTTTAGTTCTGCGTTTAAATACATTGCCTATAACAGGCAAGTCGCCAAAGAAAGGTACTTTGTCTACATCGTTACGTTCTGTCTGCTCATATATCCCGCCAAGTACAGCGGTTTCACCATTAGCCACCAATACCTGTGTATTTACGCGCTGAGTATCGATTGAAGGCACGCCAAAAAATACTTGCCCAACCTTCTCTTTCTTCACTTCCAGATCCATGATGATTTTGTCATCCGGCGTGATTTGCGGCGTAACTTCCAAACTTAAAACCGCTTCTTTAAATGCAACGTTTGTTGCCCCACTGCTGGAAGCTTGTAAATACGGAATCTCTGTACCTTGGGCGATTTTTGCCTTTTGCTGATTCGCTGTTGTCACACGTGGACTGGATACAATTTTTCCGCGCCTGTCACTTTCAAGTGCAGTCAGCTCTAAATTCAGTAGCAGACCTGCAGGCAATCTGAATAAGCTAAACGCTACGCTACCAAAAGCGTTGGCAACTGGTAAGTTTGAATTTAAACCTCCTGTTCCTGCTGTAATTCCTCCCGGACCGGTCGTTGTAACTGCGGATGTTTGGTTTAAATTACCACCAATCATAAGTGTATTATTTCCAGGTGTAGTTTGGCTCTGAACACCAAATCTAGCTCCTAAGCTTTTGCCAAACTTATCATCGGCGAGTACTAAGCGTGATTCGATCATCACCTGTTTTACAGGTACATCTGTTTTGTTAATGATAGCCTGGATTTCTTCAAGCTTCTTGGCCGTATCTTGTATAAACAAGGTGTTTGTACGAGGGTCCATAACTGCACTGCCGCGTTTTGACAGGATGCTCTTATTGTTCTGGCTTCCTGAACCGCTACCGGTAGTTGTGCCCGTAAGAATATTTTTAAATGCTTCTGCCTTTTGGTATCTAAGCGTGAATACTTCAGTTCTTAATGGCTCCAAATCTTCAATCGCAAGTACTGCCTCTAGCTGTGCTTTTTCTTTTGCATTAACCTCTTCGGCAGGTGCAACCATAATTACATTGCCGGATTTCCGCATTTCCAAGCCTTTGTTTTTCATAATAATATCCAAAGCCTGATCCCATGGCACATCTTTTAGTCGCAATGTAATGTTGCCAGTTACGGTATCACTGGCAATAATATTTAGCCCGGTAAAGTCTGCTATCACTTGCAATACAGAACGAACCTCGATGTTCTGGAAATTAAGTGAGAGTTTTTCGCCTGCATAGCCCGGTTTTGAGCCCTTAACGAGTTTATTAGGGTCTTCAACCACTTGACGAACATCGATGATGAATTTGTTATCAGCTTGATAGGCAGATTGCTCCCAGTTACCTTTAGGCTCAATCACCATACGGCCATTTTTACCTTGCTTCATCGTATCTACATACAACACAGGCGTATTAAAGTTGATTACATTCAGACGACGTTGCAATTCTGAAGGTACCTCAGTATTTATAAAATCAACAATAAGGAGCTTGCCCTTTTGTTTTATATTAATACCAGTATTAGGGTCTGATAAATCAATCATGATGCGGCCTTCGCCGTTTTTGCCTCGCGCAAAATCAACATTGGTAATTGCATGCTCTTGATCGCCAACCCGCGTTTCTGCGAAACGCGTTTCAGCAGGAGTTCCAGCAGCAGCTTCACTGCTTTGCAAAGTAATGATAACGTCCTTGCCGTTCAGGGTAGTGTTATATCCAACATTTTTTGACAAATTAAGTACCATACGTGTGCGGTCTTTTGCTTGTGCTAAAGAAACGCTTTTTAGCGCACCTTGTTCACTCAGAATGTTATTTTTTGCTAAGCCATTTGCAGTTTGGGGGAAGTCCAATGCAATACGCGCAGGATTATTGAGCGTAAAGCCAGCTGGCGGATTTGCAAGCGCTTCTTGCATTTGAATGCGAATACTGACGCGTCCACCTGAAAGCGCTGAAAAGTCAATATTTTCAATCTTATTGCTATATTGATTTTCCTCCTCAGCAGCAAACGCACTACCTAATAAACTCATGCATATTACCAGCATGAATGTAAATAGCTTTGTCATCGTTTTAATCATATTTATTCCCATCACCTATTCTTGCAAATTAATACTTGCATTACGTTCCACCCAATCGCCTGTCAGGTCATCTTGGATAATTTCTTTAATTGCAATATCACTCTCGTTAATTTGTGTTACCAAACCAAAATTTGGACCGATATAATTACCCACTTTTATCTGTTGAATTGTGTTATCAGGCGTTTTTATTAGTGCATATGTCAACTTGTGTTTGCTCATAGAGCCCACATATTTCAGGCTTTCTAGCGGATAAGCTTCAAGCGCTTCTTTCGGACGGTTGGTATTAGGTTGTAAAGCACTTTTACTTGTGGCTTTACGTGCTTTAAACGGATCGCTTAAAATACCATCGGCATTATATTGCAGCGGCGAGTAAGGCAGCACCTCTGGCAAAGGCTCCACACTTTTGCCCATATCATTTGCAGCATTTGCCATAAACTTATCAAGATCATCACCCTTGTCGCCGCTACAGGCAACAAGCAAACTGCCTAGAACCAACACAAGCATATGCCTTGGCAAAGAATTAAACTTCATCATAAATTTTGTTAGGATCATTTCTTTTTATCCTTCATTTCAGCCACTTTTTTAGCAGCAACTTCAGAAGAATCCAAATAACGATAAGTTTTTGCTATCGCTTCCATTACCAGCACGCTGTCCTTGACATCTTTATTCATAGGCGCGATTGACAAATCGTTTAAGGTAACAATTCTAGATAATTTAGATATATCGGTCGCGAATGCACCTATATCGTGATAATTACCTTTAATTTTGATCTGTATAGGCATTTCAGCATAAAAGTCTGCAACAACTTCTTGACCTGGCTTAAATAATTCAAACTCCAGGCCACGTCCTAGACCTGCTTGGTTAATATCAGTTAATAAACCATCCATTTGTGACTTATCAGGCAACTGCTTTAATAATGCACCGAATGTTTTTTCAATATCTATCATCTGCTGCCTGTAAGCATCAATTTTTACTGCTTGTGCTTTCTTTGCTAAAAACGTTTGCCGTAATTCTTGTTCCTTAGCCTGCGCTTGTTCATATTCATCAATCTCCGGACTCCATAAGAACCAGTAACCAAGGCCAACAATAATTAAAAACAAAAAGCCCAGCAAGACCATCTTGACAGGGATTGGCAAGCTGCCCGCATTTTTAAAGTCTATATTATTAAAATCTTCTAATTTCATGATTGGGCGCCCTTGATTTTATTTTTCGCAGGAGCTTCCTCTGCTTTTTGAGCTTTAAGGCTTACTGTTAAGGTAAACTCATTTTGCTTAATTCCATTCAGAGTGAACGATTTAATTTCAACCAGATTAGGTAATTCCATCCAGTTCGAAACACTTAAATTTCTTACCAATGTCGCCACACGTGCATTTGTGTCGGCAACGCCCGTTAAAGTAATCAAGTTCCCTTGTTGTTTAATACTTTTAAGATATAAGCCCTCGGGCAATTGACGTGTCAACTCATCTAAAATTACCACGGACTGACTGCGATTTGTTTGCAGGTTTTCAACAATTTGCTTCCGTTCCAGCACATTATTAATTTGATCTTTTAAATTCCGAATATCTGCAATCTCTTTATCTAGACTGGAAATAGCTTTCTCCAAGCGACCGTTTCTTTCAAGTTGCGATGCTTTTTGTGCGCCTAAATATGTCCAGCCCATAAACACGACTGCACCTGCAGCTACTGCGGCCATCAGCCCCATCAGCCCAAATTGGCGTTGTCGCTCTGCGCGTTTTATTTGACGATGTGGTAATAAATTAATACGCATCATGTTAATCCACCCCGCGCATTGCAAGGCCGCAAGCAATCATCAAAGCAGGCGCATCAACTGTTGCTTGCTGTTGTTTCACTCTGGAACCTAATGACATCGATTGGAAAGGGTTAGCTACGATAGTATTGACTTGCGTACGGTCTTGCACCATAACATCTATTGCCGGAATCGCAGCACATCCGCCAGCTAGCACTATATGGTCAACGCGATTATATTGCGTAGAGCTGGTGAAAAACTGCAGCGCACGCGCCACTTCAGTTGATAGTGACTGCATAAACGGCTGCAGTACCTCATTTTCGTAGCTATCAGGCAAACCGCCTTTACGTTTTGCAATTTCAGCCTCTTCAACAGACAGACCAAAACGGCGCTGAATTTCTTGTGTCAGCTGCGAGCCGCCAAATGCCTGCTCTCGCGTGTAAACCGAGGTGTTATTGTGTAGCACATTGATATGCATCATCACTGCCCCGATATCCACGATCATTACTGTCTGGTCTTTGCCTGAATTGGGCAGCTGATTCGCCACAAAGCTATACGCAGCTTCGGTGGCATATGTATCCACGTCCATCACGATCACTTTTAAGCCGGCATCTTCCGCAGCCGCCACACGGTCTTCAATTTTCTCTTTACGCGCAGCTGCAATCAACACTTCCACCTCATCTGCGTTGTTAGGCGCGGGCCTATCACTTGAAAGTCGATATTCACCTCCTCCAAAGGAAATGGAATATATTGATTGGCTTCGGCTTCCACTTGCGCCTCCATGTCCTCTTCACGCAAACCGGCTGACATCAATACTTTTTTAGTAATCACCGCAGCGGATGGTAATGCCAGCGCAGCACGCTTTTCACGCGAGCCCAGTAACTTCCATGCGAGCTTAACAGCATCTGACACTTGCTCAAGTCCGGATACATTGCCATCCACAATCGCATCTTTAGGGATTGCGGCAATTGAGTAGCCCTCAAGACGATATGCTCCCTTACCAGCAGACGAGAGCTCTACCATTTTGACAGCTGAAGTACTAATATCAACTCCGATAAGAGGTGGTGTACTTTCATCAAAAAAATCGAATTTCAAATTAAAATTCTCTTTCAATATTCGTTAGTTATGCACAATAGTGATAATTTACATTAAATCCTAGCAACAACTTTACGCCCTGTAAAGCAAATTTTTATTTTAAATTTGCACAAAAGCAACATTTATTGCAGATGTACCATTTTTTACACAGTCTATATAACCAATATTTTTATCTGAGTATTTCTATATAGCTAATATTAAGTTACTTAGTTTTGGTTAGTTGGCAGAACCTTATATACTGTTAAACTATCACAGTTAGCTAAGATTCAGTTTCTTTAAAGTTCTTTATATGACTCCAAAAAAGTGGTGGCACTTCCTCATATTATTTGTGATTGTTGGCAGCCTTACCTTGACTGCGCTCACCGCGCTCGCAATTACGCTCATTTACCCTACACTGCCTTCTCTGGAAGCGCTGACCAATTATCAGCCTAAACTTCCGCTTCGCGTATATTCGGCTGATGGCTATTTAATCAGCGAGTTTGGTGAAGAGCGCCGAGCTTTTGTCAAAATTAAAGATGTTCCGAAGAATTTAAAAGATGCTGTCCTAGCGATTGAAGACCGTCGTTTTTATCAGCATGGCGGCGTAGATACCAAAGGTGTTGTGCGCGCAATCAAGAACAACCTCACTGGCAAGAGTCATGAGGGCGCCAGCACCATTACCATGCAGGTAGCCAAAAACTTTTTCACGGTGCCTGGTGGGAAAAGAACAATTGTGACCAAAGTAAAAGAAGCTTTGCTGGCAATGAAAATTGAAAAAGCTTTAAATAAAGATCAAATTCTTGAGCTTTATTTAAACCAGATATATCTGGGCCAACGTGCGTATGGTTTTGCGGCAGCGTCACAGGTGTATTACGGCAAGCCCTTGGGCAAGCTTACATTGGCTGAATGTGCGCTTCTTGCAGGTTTACCGAAAGCACCTTCTGGCTACAATCCATACATTAACCTTAAGCGCGCGATGGATAGGCAACATGAGGTGCTTCGTGATATGCACCGATACGGCTTTATTGATGAAGCAAAATATAACGAAGCCTTGCAGCAAAAACTGAGATTCAAGGCTTCTAAGCAATCGCGGGACTTTACTGCTGACTACGTGGCAGAAATCGTACGCCAAATGCTTTACGAACGCTATCAGGATGCAATCTACAGCAGCGGGATGAAGGTGTATACCACTATTAAAAAGGTTAACCAGGAAGCAGCCAACAACGCGGTGTTACTGGGAATTCTGGAATATCAACGTCGTCAAGGGTATCAAAAACCTGAAAAAAATATTGATTTAAACCAACTTAAATCTGCCAACGTCGCAGAAGGCTTGCAAATCGCCTTAGAGGATATTGAGGTATATAACGGGTTTGTGCCCGCTATCGTTACCGAAATCTCACCCAAACTGGTCAAAGTGTTTAACAAAAATGGTGATAGCCTGGATATTAGCGGCGCAGGCTTAAGTTTATTACAGAAAAATCTGGCCGACAAAAATCCAAAAAATCATAAAATCAAGCCGGGTTCTGTGGTACGTGTAATTAAAAGCCAAAATGAATGGCACATCGTACAGTTGCCGCAAGTGGAATCTGCACTTATTGCACTTGATCCGGAAAATGGGGCGGTGACAGCTCTTGTAGGAGGTTTTGACTACAACAAAAGCAAATTTAATCACGTCACACAGGCCTGGCGCCAACCCGGATCCAGCTTCAAGCCATTCGTATATTCGGCCGCCCTCGAGAAGGGCTTTACACCCGCGACGATTGTAGAAGATGAGCCGTTATTGATGTCGGCCAGCGAAGTAGGAAGCGACAAGGACTGGGCACCGAAAAACTTTGATGGTCAATATGAAGGCCCAATCCGTTTACGTACGGCGTTGACCAAATCAAAAAATATGGTGTCCATCCGTGTATTACAGGCAATTGGTACACGTTACGCACAAGATTACGTCACAAAATTTGGCTTTTCGCGTAAAGATCATCCGGCTTACCTCACGATGGCACTGGGAGCCGGCGCAGTCACCCCCTGGGGAATGGCTACCGGCTATGCGGTATTTGCCAATGGCGGCTATCGCGTTACACCGCACATCATCAACAAAATCACCGATAGCAACGGTAAAGTGATTGAAGAAATGCGCTACCCTCGTGCGCGTCAGGATGCTCCCAGAGTAATTGATGGCCGTAACGCCTTCCTCATGACCTCTATGATGCAGGATGTTGTGACCAGAGGCACGGCTACCAGGGCCAGACAGCTCGGTCGCCAGGATTTGGCAGGCAAAACAGGCACGACCAATAACCAGATAGATGCCTGGTTCGCTGGGTATAATCCAAAACAAGTAGCTGTTGCCTGGATTGGATATGATCAGCCACGTACGCTCGGACGGGATGAAACCGGCGGTAAAGCCGCTTTACCAATCTGGATACGTTATATGTCAACTGCACTAAAAGGCGTGCCAGACAACCCTTACAGCGTGCCAGACGGCGTCATGCAAGTCAAAATTGACCCGCTTCTGGGCACGCTTACCAATGAAGACGAAGAGGGTGTGTATGAGTATTTCTACCATGAAAATCCTCCGCCGTCAGTAGAAACCATACTGCCGCCTATGGAAGAGCCGACAGAGTCTGATTTTCCTGACAGCATGATTGATAACCCGCTGCAACCGCGTCCGCCATCAAGACCGGAGCCGCCTCAGAATAATGCGGAACTTCCAATCAGGCCAGCGAATCCGAGCCCTAATAACGACGACTTCGACAACACAGATTCTGCTGCGCGTATGTTGAATCCATCCGGGTTTTAATATTTTAGTCTAACGCCGCACAACCATGGCACGTGAAAACCTAGACCATATCCGGCAAATGATCGCCCAAGCCGCCGCACGCATGATGGCGGAAGAAGGCGTGCATGATTATGCTTACGCCAAGAAAAAAGCAGGGCGGCAATTAGGCGTAAGTGAAAACAGCGTGCTCCCCACCAATGCCGAGATCGAAGAAGAAATCCGGCTGTATCACGAAATCTACAACGCCAATGAACAACCGCTAGAACTTGCTAAATTGCGCAAAACCGCGCTGATGACCATGCAACTATTCGAACGCTTCAATCCACACCTCACCGGCAGCGTGCTGGATGGCACGGCGGGCAAGTTCGCGCAAACCGAGATTCACCTGTTTGCCGATAGCGCAAAAGAAGTGGAAATGTTTCTGCTCAACCAGCAAATTCCGTTTGAAAGCAGCGAAAAATCTTACCGAGTTTCTGACAAACCCAGCAAAGACAAAAAAGAAAAAGTCCGCAAAACCGTACCGGTGTTTACGCTGGAAACCGAATACGGAATCCAGAAAATCAGCGTATTTGATGTGGATGATATGCGCGTCGCAGTTAAAAGAACGGTTGATGGCAGCAACGCAGAGCGCGCAGATATTAGAGATTTAAAAGCACTTTTAAACGCTTAAAATAGATGTCCTGAGAAGCAATATCCATGCGGCTTCCAAAGCATCCATTTATCATCGCATTCGCATGGCTTTACCTTCAATCTCCTTTGCCGCACTGAGGCTTGAGCGGCAGATGGAAAGCGGCGAGGACTGTCTAAGCGCTAAAAGCGCGAGTTCCGCAGCCGCCCAGATGCGGCGCTAAGAATGAAGGAAATAAGCTAATTAATTACTTTTTTAAACTTTGGCCACATGTTGTAGCCTATTTTTGGATTATTGGCTTGCAATTCAACGATAAGCTTTGCTTCTACTTTATTAACTTCTTCAGCATCTTCTGACTCAAAAAGTATTTCTTTCGTGACGGTAAAAAACTTCATTTGCCCTTCAGTAAAGTCTTTTTTGACCAACACATCATTTGCGCTGCCAAAATAAGTAAGAGTGTTTGTTAAATCCTTACCCACATAGATTTTGCCATTAGGATATGTAATTTTATAAACAACCTTTTTCATCATTAATAAATTAACTATCTTTCAACCATCTCGCCACATCCATCGCAAAATACGTCAACACCCCATCTGCGCCTGCACGTTTAAACGCCAGCAAACTCTCCAATACACAAGCCTTTTCATCCAGCCAGCCATTCTGCGCGGCGGCTTTCAGCATGGCATATTCGCCACTCACCTGGTAGGCAAAGGTCGGCACGCCAAACTCCTCTTTCACGCGTCGCACAATGTCCAAATATGGCATGCCGGGCTTGACCATCACCATATCTGCGCCTTCTTCAATATCCAGAGCAACTTCTTTAATCGCCTCGTCAGAATTGGCAGGATCCATCTGGTAAGTGTATTTATTGCCTTTGCCCAAGTTAGCAGAAGAGCCGACCGCATCGCGGAAAGGTCCGTAAAAGCTGGAGGCATATTTGGCGGAATAGGCCAAAATACGTGTATGGATAAAGCCTGCTTCCTCCAGCGCATCGCGTATCGCACCAATGCGGCCATCCATCATGTCGCTCGGGGCGACGATATCCACGCCTGCTTCGGCATGGCATAACGCCTGCTTTACCAACACTTCCACCGTTTCGTCGTTTAGCACATAACCGGTGTCGTCAATCAGCCCATCCTGCCCATGCGTCGTGTATGGGTCTAGCGCCACATCGGTAATCACACCTAGTTCAGGATAAGCGGCCTTTAGCGCTTTAATCGTACGCGGCACTAAACCATTTTTATTGTAAGCTTCAGCCGCATCCAGACTTTTATATTGATGCTCAACAACTGGAAACAGAGCCATGGCCGGAATGCCCAGCTTGACACACTCACCCGCAGCTTTAAGCAGCACATCAATGCTCTGGCGTTGCACGCCCGGCATCGAGGCAACATCTTCGGTACGATTTTCACCATCCAGCACGAAAACGGGGTAAATCAAATCGTTGGTAGTGAGTACATGCTCACGCATCAAACGGCGTGAAAACTCATCTTTGCGCATACGGCGCGGACGGATTGCTAAAAATTGATTCGTCATGAAAAAACCTTTCTGAGTTCTGCTCCGGGGTCATCTTGGCGCATAAACGCCTCGCCAACGAGAAAAGTATGCACATTATGTTTGCGCATCAGCGCAACGTCGTCGCTAGTGAAAATGCCACTTTCTGTGACCACAATTTTGTCTTGTGGGATACGGCCAAGCAAATCCAGCGTGGTTTGCAGCGTCACATCAAAGGTGCGCAGATTGCGATTGTTAATGCCCAACAGCGGCGTTTTAAGTTGCAATGCCAAGTCTAATTCTTCGCCGTTATGCACTTCCACCAGCACCGCCATACCTAAGTTATGGGCAATGTTTTCCAGCTCGCGCATTTTTTCTAAATCTATTGCCGCTGCAATCAGCAGAATACAGTCCGCGCCCATGGCACGTGCCTCGTAGACTTGGTACGGGTCTATCATAAAATCTTTGCGCAACACCGGCAGGCTGCACGCCGCACGCGCTTGTTTTAAATAGTCAGCCGAGCCCTGAAAATATTCAACGTCAGTAAGTACTGACATACACGCTGCGCCGCCTGTCTCATAGCTTTTGGCGATTTCTGCGGGTTTAAAATCTGCACGGATTACACCTTTGGATGGACTGGCTTTTTTAATTTCCGCAATGACTGCCGCTTGCCCTGCGGCAATTTTGGCGCGTATAGCGCCCACGAAATCACGTGGATTTGACTGATTTTTAGCTAAATCCTGCATCGTAGCAAGCGGCTTAGATGCTTGCGCTGTAGCTACCTCTGTACGTTTTGTTGCTAAAATTTTATTTAAAATATCACTCATTGATATAAATTGCCTTTATGTTTAATCCAGCCTGCTTCGTGCGCACCTTGCGGGTCGCGATGCGTCCAATGAATTACGCCGCCTTTGGGATTGTAAACGTATTCGCCGCGAAAAGTGACGAAATCACCT
Source organism: uncultured beta proteobacterium (assembly GCA_963701715.1). Lineage (GTDB taxonomy): Bacteria > Pseudomonadota > Gammaproteobacteria > Burkholderiales > Methylophilaceae > Methylotenera_A. The sequence goes on along the minus strand of CAVPAX010000005.1, from coordinate 163,380 downwards.
ATTTGTAGCGCATCCAGCCGAGGTGCAAGGTCAACATTATGTGCAAAAAGCAGTGTTTTTCCATTGCCCATTTTGACCAAAAAACGCTGGTGTCGCGAACCTTTGTTGTCATCTGCCAGAATTTTTGTCACTTCACCTTCACCCTCTACCCAAACATCTGATAAATGCTTCTGGTAAGCTGTTTCCGCCTGACTCGTGGCCTGCGCCTGCGTGACAACTTGCTCTGCAACCGCGCTTGGGTAATCTGCCTTGCAAGCGACGCTCAGCAAGACAATAAATAATATTAAAATTTTATTGGGTGGCATTAGTCATACGGCCTTGCGGAAAGAAATCACGAATATCCGCCATAATCGGCCTAGTGCTACCTATCGCCATATGATAAGCATCAATCAAAGGCTGTATGGTTGGGCGTGGAATTTCAGCCTCAGGCTTAAGCCAATTCTCATGAAGGCACCAATAATTATCACGGTCAAAATTCATGTGCATACGGCAGGTAAGCGGGCGTACTTCATAAATCGAACATTCACCATTTGCTAAAAACGGGCACGGCGTGTGGCTGCCATATTCGCTCAACTCATGGCGAATACTTTGTTTCAGCTCTACCGGCTTAATGCCTAAATTTTCAGCCATATAATGCGCCTCAAATTCGGTAATCGGAACGGAAACATGGCAGCAATGTCCGCAACCACGCGCACAGGCAGCAAACTTGCCCGCATGATCAAAAATCTGGTCAGCCGTATTTAATACTTCTTTTAACTTAATCACAGGCCGCGCGCTTAACTGCGTGATGCGCTTGGGGAGCGACACCACATGTGCCTTGAGTTCGGGTGGAACGCTGTTAAAAAATTTATCGAGATTTTCTTCAGCAAATTGTCGCGTTTGTTCAATCTTACGGTCAGACATAAACTATTCCGCACGGTTTGATAACTCAATGAGCTGCTTCAATTTACCGGCTGCACTACCGTTATCTATTACTTTTGCTGCATGCGCAACACCCTCATGAATATTGGGCTGCAGGCCAGCTACATAAATGGCGGCACCTGCATTGAGCAGCACAATATCACGTGCAGGGCCATTTAAAGTATGAGGATTACCGGCTAAAACATCCAAAATCATCGCTTTAGATTCTTCTGCGTTTTGCACCTGAATCTCATTGAGTTGATGCACACTCATGCCAAACTGTGATGGATTGAGCGTATATTCGCTGATTTTTCCATCTTTTAACTCGGCGACAAACGTATCGCCTGTAAACGAAATTTCATCCATACCATCTGCACCATGCACCACCAGCACATGCTCCGAGCCCAAATTCTGCAGCACTTTTGCCAGTTTTAGCGTAAGTGCTTTACTGAATACGCCCATGACTTGCCGTTTGGCATTAGCAGGATTGGTAAGCGGTCCAAGCAAGTTAAAAATGGTACGCACTCCCAGCTCGCGACGCACAGGCGCTGCATGCTTCATAGCGCTATGATGATTGGGCGCAAACATAAACCCTATGCCGATTTCATTAATACATTTAGCCACCTGTTCAGGCGTTAAATTAACATTCACACCCAGAGCCTCAAGAACATCCGCGCTGCCGCAGGTGGATGACACTGAACGCCCGCCATGTTTGGCGACTTTTGCACCTGCCGCTGCTGCAACAAAAGCCGAAACGGTAGACACATTAAAGGTTTGAATGCCGTCACCACCGGTGCCGCAGGTGTCAACCAAATGCGCTCTATCTTGAATTTCCACCTTGGTAGAAAGCTGGCGCATTACCGTAGCCGCTGCGGTAATTTCATCCACACTCTCACCTTTTTGCCGCAAAACAACCACCAAACCTGCGATTTGTGCAGGCGTGAGTTCGCCGCCCATGACTTTCTGCATAAGCGCCAACATATCGGCATGGCTCAAATCTTTGCCACTCAATACATGCTCTAAGGATTCTTTAAAAACCAATTAATAGGCCTTCAAAAAGTTATTCAATAAATCATGTCCATGTTCGGTGAGAATAGATTCCGGATGAAACTGCACACCTTCTACTGCCAGTGTTTTATGTTTCACACCCATAATCTCGCCGTCATCGGTCCAAGCCGTAATTTCCAGGCAGTCAGGAATACTTTCGCGCTCAATCACCAGCGAATGATAGCGCGTAGCGGTATAGGGGTTAGGCAAGTCTTTAAACACACCGATATTCTTATGATGAATCAGTGATGTCTTACCATGCATCAATTGCTTGGCATGAACAATCTTGCCTCCAAACGCTTGGCCAATACTTTGGTGTCCCAAACACACACCCAGCAACGGTATCTTGCCTGCAAATTCATGAATCAGTGCCAAGCTAATACCCGCTTCATTAGGTGTGCAAGGGCCAGGTGAAATAACTATGTATCTAGGCTTGAGTTCGGCGACTTTTTTTAAATCAATTTCATCGTTTCTATAAACCTGCACATCCTGTCCAAGCTCGCCAAAATACTGCACCAAGTTGTAGGTAAAGGAATCATAATTATCAATCATCAACAACATTATTCGGCCCCTTTACTACTATCTAAACCCGCTTGCACAAGCTCCGCCGCGCGCAACACCGCTTTGGCTTTATTTTGTGTTTCATCCCATTCAGATTGCGGCACGGAGTCAGCCACAATGCCCGCCCCTGCTTGCACATAGAGCATATTGTTTTTGATGACACCAGTACGAATCGCAATCGCCACATCCATATCACCATTAAAGCCCAAATAACCCACAGCACCTGCGTAAATACCGCGTTTGCTGGGTTCCAGCTCATCAATAATTTCCATTGCCCGCACCTTTGGCGCGCCAGAAACTGTACCGGCGGGAAATGTCGCCTTCAACACATCAATCGCATCCAGGCCCGGTTTAAGTTTGCCTTCTACATTACTCACAATGTGCATCACATGCGAGTAACGTTCAATCATCATGTTATCGGTAACTTTTACAGTGCCAATCTGTGCAACGCGGCCGACATCGTTACGTCCCAAATCCATCAGCTGCACGTGCTCGGCACGCTCTTTCGGGTCAGCCAACAATTCGTCAGCCAATGCTAGGTCTTGCTCGCGCGTTTTGCCGCGCGGACGGGTGCCTGCAATGGGGCGCGAGGTGACAACGCCATCATCCAGCCGCACCAGAATCTCAGGCGATGCACCGACCACGTGGTGATCACCCATATCGTAATAAAACATATAAGGTGACGGATTAAGGCTACGCAATGCACGGTACAACGACAACGGCGGTGCTGAAAACTGTTGGGACATGCGTTGCGAAAGTACCACTTGCATAATGTCGCCATCGACAATATAACTTTGCGACTTTTTAACGGCAGCTTTGAAATTATCTTCACCAAACTCTGAACTGGCCTGGGTTTTGGTCGTTGGCGCCGATTCCGGAATAGCCACTTTAATGCGTAACTGTGCGACTAGGCCACCCAAACGACTACGCGCGATTTCATACGCATTTGTATCAGACGGATTTGCATAAACAATGAAATAAAGCTTGCCGCTAAGATTATCCACTACAGCTATTTCTTCTGACACCATTAGCAGCACATCAGGGGTACCAATCGCATCAGCCTTGCTTGTGTGAGCCAAACGCTTTTCAATATAACGAATGGTTTCGTAGCCAAAATAACCGGCCAAACCACCAGTAAAACGGGGCAGGCCTTCGTAAGGTGGCGTTTTGAAACGCGCTTGAAATTGTTTTACAAAGTCCAGCGCATTGGTATTCTCATGCGTTTCTACGACTTTGTTTTCTTGCAAAACTTGTACTGTAAAGCCATTTGCAACGATGCGGGTTTTAGCTGGTAAACCAATAATGGAATAGCGCCCGAAACGTTCACCACCCTGCACGCTTTCTAGCAAATAAGAAAAAGGTTGGTTAGCAAGCTTGAGATAGAGTGATAGCGGCGTATCCAGATCGGCAAACGTCTCCATCACCAGTGGAATACGGTTATAGCCCTTGGCGGCCAACGCGTTAAATTCGGTTTTGTTAATTGTAGTAAACATCTTGATTCCTAATAATTTTCTAATTTTTTGACGGCTATTTTGCCGTCAGCATTTTGCCTGCGTCAGCCATAAATTAAGCGCGCAAGCGTGATCTAGCCTCGCCAAGAGCTACGCCAGCAGTGAAAATTATTGTTTAAAAAAATCATACGTTTACTTAACTTGAAAATTGAAAAATAGCTAAATTAATAAATTTGTTAATTCGGTTAAATCCTTAATCGTTGCATCTACTTGTGAAATATCAATCGGTCGACCCTGATTGTAGCCATAAGGCACAGTCACAATAAAACAACCTGCAGCTTGCGCTGCCGCAACATCGGTCGCAGAATCGCCTACCAACATCGCCTCATACTCAGGCACATCGAATTTTGCACAAATGTGCTGCAATTGTATAGGGTCTGGCTTCTTTTTATGCAAAGTATCGCCAGAAACCACCAGCTCAAAATAATCCGCCAGGCCGCTTTTTTGCAACAAAGGCAAAGTAAATTCTTCCGGCTTATTAGTGACACAGGCAAGCCTGTAGCCCTTATTCCATAAGGCTTGCAAGCCATCTATTACGCCATCGTAAGGCTTGCTTTCCGTCACATTTTTTGCATAATGTGCAAAAAACATAGGTTCTGCTTGCTCAAATAAGCTAACTTCAGGCTCAGCATTTAACTGTTGCGTCAGACAGCGTTTTATCAACCTTGCCGCACCTTCACCAATGTAGCTCTCTACTTGGCTATACGGCAACTTAGCTCTGCCTAAATCAGCTAACATCAAGTTTGCCGCAGCAGCGATTTCCGGCGCCGTATGTACCAGCGTGCCGTCAAGATCGATCATGACGGCTTTCACTTTAAATTTTAAGTCGTCTACTTGGCTCAATTACTTTACTGTGGCGAGTGAAGCACGCAATTCGCTCACAATCGTGTTGTAGCGATTTTTATCGGTATCTTTGCCTTGTGTAAATATCGCATTACCCGCAACAAACGTATCCGCGCCGGCTTTAGCGATCTCAGCGATATTTTGTGCATTCACACCACCGTCTACCTCCAGCCAGATTTCACGGCCGGTTGCTTTGGTATAAGCGTCAATTTTGGCACGCGCCAGCTTCAGCTTATTAAGCGTTTCCGGAATGAATTTTTGACCGCCAAAGCCTGGGTTAACGCTCATCAGCAACACCATATCCACTTTATCCATAACGTGGTCCAAGTAGTTTAATGGCGTAGCCGGGTTAAACACCAAACCTGATTTACAGCCCAAATCACGTACCATAGCCAAGCTGCGGTCGATGTGTTCAGATGCTTCCGGGTGAAAAGTAATGATGTTGGCGCCAGCTTTAGCAAAGTCAGGAATTATACGATCGACTGGCTTTACCATAAGATGCACATCAATAATACCGCCCACACGCTTTGCGGTCTCACGAATCGCCTCACAAACCAATGGACCAATAGTCAGGTTCGGTACGTAGTGATTATCCATCACATCAAAGTGCACAAGGTCTGTACCGGATGTAATCACATCATCAATTTCTTGACCAAGTTTGGCAAAATTTGCAGATAAAATACTGGGGGCGATTCTAAAAGTTTTACTCATGGCTAAGTTTCCGTCTAAATGAATGGCTAAATGGTTATTTTAACGCTATTTCTTGCTTAAGATAAGCCGATACGCGAAAATTACGCATGAGAATTACATAAGCGCATTAAAAGCGAATGGTTTAAGGATAGAAATAGCAAATGCAATACTCGAATTCAAGTTTAAAGCAACGTCAATTAAGTTGATAAGATAGATCCATGCAACTTTATACGATTGGTGTCAATCACAACACCGCACCTATTTCTATCCGCGAACACGTTGCGTTTAATAATGAAATTATCCGCGATGCGCTCAACGACTTAACCAAGAAAAACGCGACCGAAGCAGCGATCCTGTCCACTTGCAACCGTACAGAGATTTACGTGCAATCCCGCGCGCCTGAACCAATTGTTAACTGGCTAGCCGACTATCATCACCTCGATTTAAACAATATTCAACCCTACACCTACACACTCAGCAATCAGGAAGCTGTGAAGCACGCTTTCCGCGTGGCCTCAGGCCTAGATAGCATGGTATTGGGCGAACCGCAGATTCTGGGTCAATTCAAGCAGTCAGTCAAAATCGCACAAGATGCTGGCACTTTGGGAACATTGCTGCATAAACTTTTCCAGCGCACTTTTGAAGTCGCCAAAGAAGTTCGGACCAATACTGACATTGGAGGCAGCTCAATTTCGATGGCAGCAGCAGCCGTGAAACTGGCGCAGCGTATTTTTGGCGACATCAGCGAACAAAGTGTGCTGTTTATAGGCGCGGGCGAAATGATCGAGCTTTGTGCAGACCATTTTGCCGCACAAAAACCTAAATCCATGACTGTCGCCAACCGCACCATCGAGCGTGGAGAAAGCTTGGCAGAAAAAATCGGCGGCCAAGCCATTTTGCTCCAAGATTTGCCTGATCGCCTGTCTGAGTTCGACATTGTCATTACCAGTACCGCCAGTCAATTGCCGATTGTCGGTTTGGGCATGGTAGAACGCGCCATTAAAGCGCGCCGCCACCGCCCCATTTTTATGGTTGATTTAGCTGTTCCGCGCGATATCGAGCCTGAGGTCGCAGAGCTGGATGACGTATTTTTGTACACAGTTGATGATTTAGCACAGGTAGTAAATGAAGGCATGGAAAACCGCCAGGAGGCTGCTGTAAATGCCGAGATGATAGTGCAGGCACGTGTTGAAGCCTTTATGCAATGGTTTAAAAAGCGCGATTCTGTCCCCACTATCAAAGCCCTGCGTGACCAAGCAGAAGAGATGCGCAAAACTGAGCTTGAAAAAGCGCTCAAGCTCATTCAAAAAGGCGAGAGCCCTGAGAAAGCACTGGAAACCTTAAGCAACGCACTCACCAATAAATTTCTGCACGCGCCAAGCCATGCGCTGCACCAAACACACGGGGATGAGCACGTAAAACTTGAAGCACTACTCCGCCATCTCTATCAAATCAAAAATTAAAATTTAATAAAGCCCGCAAATGAAACCCAGCATGATTAGAAAGCTCGCTACTTTGAGCGAGCGTTTAGAAGAATTGAACCGCTTGATGAGCAGCGAAAATGCCACGAATGACATGAACGCTTATCGCAGACTCACACAAGAGCATGCCGAAATCACGCCGATTGTCGAGCAGTATCACGTTTTTGAGCAAACCGAAGCCGACATGGCGGAAGCACAAAAAATGTTGAGCGACCCTGACATGAAAGAATTCGCGCAGGAAGAAATTGAAGCGGGAAAAGCCAAGCTGGAGGCCGTTGAGCTTGAGTTACAGAAGCTGCTTTTGCCTAAAGACCCTAACGATGAAAAAAATATATTCTTAGAGATTCGCGCCGGCACGGGTGGCGATGAGTCCGGCCTATTTGCCGGCGATTTGTTCCGCATGTATTCGCGCTATGCCGAGCGCCAAGGCTGGAAAGTGGAAGTGATGTCCGCCAACGAAGGCGAAATGGGCGGCTACAAGGAAATTATCGCCAAAATTATCGGTTATGGCGCCTATTCCAAACTTAAATTTGAGAGCGGCGGGCATCGCGTGCAGCGCGTGCCGGACACCGAAACGCAAGGCCGCATCCATACCAGCGCATGTACCGTGGCTGTGCTGCCGGAAGCCGATGAGATTAACGATGTAGTGATTAACCCCGCAGATATTCGCATTGATACTTTTAGAGCCAGCGGCGCGGGCGGTCAGCACATTAACAAAACAGATTCTGCCGTGCGCATTACGCATAACCCTACCGGCATTGTGGTGGAATGCCAGGAAGGCCGTAGCCAGCATGCAAACAAAGCGCAAGCAATGGCTGTGCTGGCGGCACGTATCAAAGCCGCTCAAGTGAACGAACAACAATCTAAAATCGCCAGCGAGCGAAAAAGTCTGATTGGCAGTGGCGACCGCAGCGAGCGCATTCGCACCTACAATTATCCGCAAGGCCGCATTACTGATCACCGCATCAACCTCACACTCTACAAAATCGACGCGATTACCGAAGGCGATATGGATGAACTGATTGGTGCATTGTCCGCCGAGCATCAGGCGGATTTGTTGGCGAGTTTAGGCGAAGACAACTAAGGGATGGAAAGTCAGGCATGAATGTTCATGCGCTGTTGCATGAGGCCCAAACTGCGCTTGCCAAATCAGTTAGCGCCAGTGAATCAAAGTTAGAAGCCCAGCTTTTACTGCAGCATGCAATTGGCGCGAATCGCGCATGGCTGATAGCACATGAAAATGATGCTCTGGAAGCCAATGCCCATGCGGCTTTTGAGGCCTTGTTACAAAGGCGCTTGAATGGCGAACCGATTGCGTATATTTTGGGTTATCGTGAGTTTTACGGCTTAAACCTCAAAGTCACGGCCGATACGCTGATTCCACGGCAGGATACCGAAACTTTAGTCGAAGCGGCTTTAACTAAAACTCAAGATAGCGCCCCTTGTTCTATCCTTGACCTAGGTACGGGATCGGGCGCGATTGCGCTAGCGATTGCCAAATACCGGCTAAATGCATTTGTCACTGCGGTAGATGCCAGCCAAGCAGCACTGGATGCTGCAATTGAAAATGCGAAAAATTTAAAAATCTCAAATGTATGCTTTATGCTAAGTGATTGGTTTAGCGCTTTAAGCAATCAAAAGTTTGATTTGATTGTCAGCAATCCGCCCTATATTGAACAAAGTGACGCGCATCTTACGCAAGGCGACCTGCCCTGGGAGCCAATATCCGCACTGGTTGCAGGGCAAGATGGTTTAGATGATATTCGCCAGATTATTCAACATGCACAGCAACACCTAAAGCCGCACGGATGGCTAATACTGGAGCATGGTTATAATCAAGCAGGAAAAGTTGCAGATTTGCTAAAACAGGCCGGTTTTGGCGAGATTAAAACACTGAAAGATTTGGGCGGCAATGACCGTGTAACGCTCGGAATGATGTTGCCGTAGCATCTGCATAGTATAATCACCTTATGTCTGAAAATAATTCTATTGGAATTGTAAGTCCGCAAACCGCGCATTTTAGCGAGCCGCTCACGCTGAAAAGCGGCGAAGTGTTGCCGCAATTTGACTTGGTGTACGAGACTTATGGTACGCTGAACGCAGCAAAAAGCAACGCTGTGCTTATCTGCCATGCGCTTTCTGGCAATCATCACGTGGCGGGAAAATATAGCGCGGACGACAAATACCCGGGCTGGTGGGATAACCTGGTTGGCCCCAATAAACCTTTAGATACCAACAAATTTTTTGTGATTGGTGTCAACAACTTAGGCGGCTGCCATGGCTCCAGCGGGCCAAGCAGCATTAAGCCAAGAAGCAAGAAGCCTTACGGCGCAAGCTTTCCTATTGTCACGGTGGAAGACTGGGTGAACTCTCAGTCAAAATTATTAGATTATTTAGGCATTAATCGGTTAGCAGCGGTGATTGGTGGCAGTCTGGGCGGCATGCAGGCGCTGCAATGGACGATTGCTTTCCCGGATAGAATAAAACACGCATTAGTAATTGCATCGGCGCCAAACCTAACAGCCCAGAATATGGCGTTTAACGAAGTAGCGCGCCAAGCGATTATTACCGACCCGGAGTTTTACGATGGTAATTATTACGCTTATAAAACTGTGCCGCGCAGAGGGTTGCGTATTGCCAGGATGTTGGGACATATCACCTATTTAAGCGACGATGCGATGGGAGAAAAATTCGGCCGCAAGCTAAAAGATAAAATCAAATACAGTTTCGATGTGGAATTTGAAATGGAATCTTACCTGCGCTACCAAGGCGATAAATTTGCCGGCGAGTTCGATGCCAACACGTATTTGCGTATGACACGTGCATTGGATTACTACGACCCGGCACTTGAATGCGGAGGAGATTTAAGCAAGGTCCTAAGCAATGTAAAGGCTAAATTTTTAGTGGTTTCGTTCACCAGCGATTGGCGCTTTTCGCCCGAACGCTCACGCGAGATTGTGAAAGCATTGCTGGATAATGAACTGACGGTGAGCTACGCTGAGGTTACTGCCTTGCATGGCCACGATGCATTTTTAATGCCTGATGCGCATTACCACAACATTTTGCGCAGCTATTTAAGCAAGATAGAATTTAACGATGTCAAATAATGTAAATATTACAAATCATGGCCTAAAATATAGGCAGGATTTTGCAATTATCGCAGGATGGGTAGATTTTGGCTCAAAAGTGCTCGATTTAGGCTGCGGAGACGGCCAGCTGCTTGTTTATCTGCGTGATTCGCTGGAAGCAAAAGGCTACGGTGTAGAAAAAGACGATGCCAATTGGCTGGCCTGTTTGCAAAACGGCACAAACGTCATCCAAATGGACCTGGAGGATGGTTTATCCGGCTTTGAGAACCAGTCTTTTGACACTGTCATCCTCTCGCAAACCCTGCAAGCCATGCATCATACTGAGAAAATTGTCTTAGAAATGCTGCGCGTGGGAAGGGAAGTTATTGTCACTTTCCCCAACTTTGGCTACTGGCGCAACCGTCTACAAATATTCAAAGGCAACATGCCTGTTTCTAAAACCCTGCCATACCAATGGTACGATACGCCCAATGTTCACTTATGCACTATCAATGATTTTGATAATTTTTGTAATAATTACAAAATTAGCGTGATTGAACGTAAAGTAATTACCGATGGCAATGATGTCAGCCTTATGCCGAACTTATTAGGCAATTTAGCCATGTATCGATTAAGAAGCACAGAATAAAAGCCGGTTAGTGGACAACAACACCTCAATCTGGCAATCGCTTTTGAGCAAAAAAATGCTCATCTGCATTTTTACCGGTTTTAGCTCCGGTTTACCGTTGTATATTCTTATCAGCTTGCTGCCCGCTTGGTTGCGCTCTGAGGGTGTTAATCTTAAAGCCATCGGATTATTTGCCCTCATCAACTTGCCATTTACATGGAAATTCTTGTGGGCACCCTTATTCGATCGCTACACACCGCCATTAGGACGCAGACGAGGCTGGCTGATGATTACACAATTATTCCTTTTAGTGTCTATCCCGATTTTTGGCGCTTTTAACCCACAACTGGATATCTGGACAATCGCCTACCTAGCTACACTCGTCGCATTTTTTAGCGCCTGTCAGGATATTGTATTGGACGCCTACCGCCGCGAACTTTTGATTGATGAAGAACTGGGGTTAGGTAACGCTGTTCACGTCAATGCCTACAAAATCGCAGGTTTAGTGCCGGGCTCGCTTTCATTGATTTTGGCCGATCATATGGCATGGAGCAGCGTTTTTCTGATTACAGCACTCTTTATGCTGCCAGGTCTTATTATGACACTACTGGTCACAGAGCCTTTGTTAAAAAATGGTGCGCCAAAAACATTGCACGCTGCTGTAGTAGAGCCTTTTAAAGAGTTTATCGGACGCAATGGATTAAATTCAGCCTTGTTAATTTTAGCGTTTATTTTTCTCTACAAACTTGGTGATAGCATGGCCACTGCGCTCGCGACGCCATTTTATTTAGACATGGGTTACACTAAAACAGAAATCGGCCTGATCGCCAAAAATGCGGGCTTGTGGCCAAGTGTTATTGGCGGCTTGATGGGCGGTGTTTGGATGTTTAGGTTGGGCATTAACCGTGCGCTGTGGGTATTTGGCATAGTGCAAATGATTGCAATTCTAGGATTCGCCTGGCTTGCCACCGTATCACATAATTTAGTGGTACTTGGCTTGGTAATTGGCGTAGAAGCTTTCGGTGTCGGGCTCGGGACAGCGGCGTTTGTAGCATATATCGCGCACACTACGCACCCACTTTACACCGCGACACAATTTGCTTTATTCACCAGCCTTGCGGCTGTCCCACGCACCTTTGCCAATGCCGCTACTGGCTATATGGTAGAAAACTTGGGCTGGTTTAAATTCTTTATTTTATGTTTTATTTTGGCTATCCCTGGCATGCTTTTACTTCTAAAAATTGCGCCTTGGAATACTGTGAAGGAAAATGAAAATGCTTTGTAAGGCATACGCAATTCAGGCGTAATTTAAAACCTCACATTTTTTTTGCTAACTTCTGCTATTTCCATTGCAGTCTCCTTTTCAAGCATTAAATTTGCAACATCCTCTTTTTCTATCATGCTTTGTAAATAATTCTGGCTAGCTTGTAAATCAAGCATCCATGCTGTTTGAGGAGGATCGCTCTGTGTCAGCACACTTTCGGCAGAACGCATGTCCCATTCACTTTTTTCCATGATGTAGTACGCAATTTCATCGGCCTGATTAAGCTGTGTTGGTTTCATTTTTGCCATAGCCACCTCGCTACCTACCATTGATGTAGCAGTAGATGCTGCGCTGGTAATAAGCGTTGTGGCCGTGCTTGCCTGCGCGGCAGTGCTGGAAGCACCAATGATGGCGGCGGCTGGAAACAACACGCTAGCCAATGCTGAAATAATTAGCTTGGTGGAGGTATTTGTAACATGGTGTCCCGCCATCACGTGTGCCATCTCGCGTGCAATCACAAAGCCCAGCGCATCATCACTCAATTGCAAATCTTGCACGCCTCGAAACACGACCACCGCCCCTTTATTATTAGAAGCCGTGCCCGCTTCTCGTTTCTCAGCCACTGAAAAATTAAAGCTGTTAATGACTTTCTCATGCTGCGGATACACCATAGCGGCAGCCTTACGCAGATAACGTCCCAAAGACTGTACGCGCGCATCAAAAGCTGAATTTTCCGCACATTGCTCGGCCGCACAAGCAAGTGCACTCGCCTTTGTAGAGAGCCTGACGCGCATATCAATATCAGAATAAACATTGCTGATGGCGGATGGTACTGCTACAGAGCCAGCAATTGCATGATCAGTCGCAAATTGCAACATCGCAAATACAAACAAAGATATATATCTCGTTTTTTTAGGGGTAATTTTTAGCAAAATGTCAGCTATTTATAATCAATAATCAAAGGAGCATGATCGCTGAAACGCTCATCTTTGTAAATAGTTGACTGAAAAGCCCTTTTTGCAAACTCCGGTGTCGCAATTTGGTAATCCAGCCGCCAGCCCACATTTTTATCATAAGCAGCACCGCGGTTACTCCACCATGTGTAACATTCATCTGTAGTATCGGGATGCAGCTTTCGGTAAACATCTACCCAATTTACACGATTGAACAAATCCGTTAACCAGGCACGCTCTTCAGGCAAAAATCCAGAATTCTTTCTGTTGCCTTTGTAATTTTTTAAATCTATTTCCTGATGCGCGATATTCCAATCACCACAAATGACAACATCACGACCATTCTTGGCCAGCGCCTCCAAATGCGGCATGATACGAGCCATCACGCTAAACTTAAATGCTTGCCGCTCTTCGCCGCTGGAGCCGCTTGGCAAATAAAGTGAAACTACACTTAAGTTGCCAAACTGGCATTCCAAATAACGACCTTCAGAGTCAATATCTACAATACCAAAACCTTCAATCACTGCGTCCGGCTTGGTTTTACAGTAAATGCCTACACCGCTGTAACCTTTTTTCTCGGCATAATGAAAATAGCTAAAATAGCCTTCCGGACCCAACATTTCTGCTGTCATATCTGTAGCTTGTGCCTTGATTTCCTGTAGGCAAACCACATCGGCTTGCTGCTTTTGCAGCCAGGCAAAGAATCCCTTGTTAGCCGCGGAGCGTATTCCATTCAAATTCGCAGTTATAATGCGCATTATTTACTTTCAATTCATTCTGTTATGTCACAAATTAGCCAAGAGTTTATCGCGTTTTCAGTCAAAAAACAGGTGTTAAAATTCGGTGAATTCAAAACCAAAGCAGGGCGCTTGAGCCCGTATTTCTTTAATGCCGGCCTGTTTAATGATGGCGAGAGCCTACTTAAGTTAGGCGAATTCTACGCCAATAGCATCGAAAAATCAGGTATTCGATTCGATATGCTGTACGGCCCCGCATACAAAGGCATCACTTTAGCGGCAAGTATTGCCATCGCATTTGCCAAAAATGGTCACAATTTTCCATATGCTTATAACCGCAAAGAAGCTAAAGATCATGGAGAAGGCGGTGTTATCGTCGGGGCACCGCTGCATGGAAGAGTACTCATCATCGATGACGTCATTTCAGCAGGTACATCCGTGCGCGAATCTATTGATTTAATCCGTCAACATAGCGCCGAGCCTTGCGGGGTGGCTATTGCACTTGATAGACAAGAAAAAGGTTTAGGTGATCTTTCAGCTGTGCAAGAGGTAGAAACCTTGCATCATTTACCTGTATGTGCCATTGCTAATTTAAGTGATTTATTAGAATATGTATCAAATCAACAAGATATGGCACAACACTTGCTTAACATTCAGAAATATCGCCAACAATATGGCGTAACATAACTGGATGGTTAAGTATAAATGCAAAAAATACTCTATATAGTAGTAGCGGCAATATTCGCATTTTCAAATATTGCACATGCTGCAAATAAAAATGAAGCTAGCTCCCCAAATTCCGGAAGCAGTAAAAAGATTGTCAAATGGGTCGATAGTAAAGGGGTAACACACTATGGCGACAAATTGCCTGCGCAGGAAGCTGGCCGCAGCAATGCAGAAATGAATACGCAAGGCATTGTTTTAAAAAGAAACAATGTAGCCGATAAGAAAAATGAGACTTTGGACCAGCACAAACTTGAGCAGGAACGTAAAGACAGCATTTTATTAGCTTCCTACACTAAAGCTGAGGAAATTGATTTAGCACGTGACCGCAGCATGCAAATGGATCAGGCGGCTTTACAAGCACTTACTCAACAAAAGGAAAATGTTGATGCCCGCATCATACGCAATAAAAAAACTGCAGAAAACATCCGCGCGCGCAATAAACCATTACCGCCCTATTTAAGCGATGAAATCAAGCAATCACAGGCAGAGTCTGCCCGAATAGACAATCAAATTGTGCAACGCAAACTGAACATTGAAGCAACAAGAAAACATTTCACACAAGAAAAAGCGCGTTTTATCGCATTAAAACAACCTGCTAGTGCCGATTCTGGCACAGTTTCACTGGATGCCATTCTTACTGCAAATCCAACCGCTGCAGGCACAGTAACGCCTACCCAGCCTATTAAGCAATACGCGAATTAGCCGAGTTTTCTCTTTAAAATTTCATTTACTTGCGCAGGATTTGCTTTGCCTTTGGAAGCCTTCATGGCTTGACCGACTAATGCATTAAAAGCTTTTTCTTTACCTGCTTTAAACTCTTCTACCATCGCTTGGTTTTGCGCTAACACTTCGTCGATAATCGCCTCAATCGCGCCAGTGTCAGAGACTTGTTTTAAGCCTAGCTTTTCAATCACTGCATCCACATCGGTTTCACCCGCCCAGAGCACCTCAAACACTTGCTTAGCAGCGTTGTTAGAAATTGTGCCGTCTTGAATACGCTTCAGCAATGCCGCCAGAGACCGCGTGGATATTGGGCTGCAGGCAATCGATTTTTCCTCGGCATTGAGCTTAGCAGAAACGGCACCCATCACCCAATTGGCTGCAGGTTTTGCATCTGCTCCCGCATTGACTGTAGCAACAAAATAATCCGCGATATGCCGACTTGCTGTCAGTGTGGCGGCATCATAACTGGTGAGGCCAAAATCCGCTTCAAAACGTGCTTTCATCGCTTCTGGCAATTCCGGCATCGTCTCCTTCACACGCAACCTGTCGGCTTCAGTCACTTCCAAAGGCAGCAAATCAGGGTCTGGGAAGTAACGATAATCGTTAGCCTCCTCTTTGCTACGCATCGCACGCGTTTCACCTGTATCAGGGTTGAACAGCACCGTGGCCTGATGGATAGTGCCGCCATCTTCCAGTGTTTCAATCTGCCAGTGTGTTTCGTATTCAATCGCTTGCTGCATGAATTTGAACGAGTTTAGGTTCTTGATTTCACGGCGCGTGCCCAGCTTTTCCGTACCTTTTGGGCGCACAGAAACATTGACGTCACACCTGAAACTGCCTTCCTGCATATTGCCGTCGCAAATGTCGATCCATTGTACCAGCTCGTGCAGTTTTTTAGCGTAAGCCACTGCTTCGGCTGCAGAGCGCATATCCGGCTCGGTCACAATTTCTAGCAACGGCGTACCCGCACGGTTCAGGTCGATGCCGCTCATGCCTTCCACCGCACCATGCACCGATTTACCCGCATCTTCTTCCAAGTGCGCGCGCGTGATATGAATGACTTTTTCATATGCTGGATTTTTGCCTACCGCAGGCACTTGAATAGTCACTGCGCCTTTGCCGACCACAGGCAGCTCATATTGGCTAATTTGGTAGCCTTTGGGTAAATCCGGGTAAAAATAATTTTTACGCGCAAACACCGAGCGTGGTGCAATTTCGGCGTTGATAGCAAGCCCGAATTTAATCGCGCATTCCACTGCTTTTTTATTCAGCACTGGCAATACACCCGGCAAGGCAATACTAACCTCACATGCTTGCGTGTTAGGCTCTGCACCAAACTCAGTACTGGCGCCACTAAAAATTTTTGTTTTGGTTTTTAGCTGAGTATGGGTTTCTAACCCAATAACCACTTCCCATTCCATATTATTCCAAACCTTCTGGCGCATTTAAATCGGGCATCTGCGTATGCCAATCCGTCACTTGTTGATACGCATGCGCAACATCCAACATGCGCGCCTCATCAAAATAATTGCCCATCAATTGCAGACCCACAGGCAAGCCGTTACTAAAGCCGGCAGGGATACTCATGCCTGGCAAACCGGCTAAATTAGTCGCAATGGTATACACGTCCTGCAAATACATAGCCACAGGATCATCGGCTTTTTCACCAGCCTTGAACGCAGTTGAAGGGGCAGTTGGCCCCATAATAATGTCGCACTTTTTGAATGCCTGCTTGAAGTCATCCGCTATTAAATGTCGAATTTGTTGAGCCTTAAGGTAGTAAGCATCATAATAACCCGCACTTAATACATAGGTGCCAATGAGAATACGGCGTTTTACTTCTGCCCCAAAACCCTCAGCACGACTCTTGCAATACATGTCCATCAAATCGGTATATTCTGCCGCGCGGTGCCCATAACGCACGCCATCGTATCGCGACAGATTAGAGCTGGCTTCCGCAGGCGCCAGCACATAATAAACCGGGATAGAAAGCTTGGTGTTTGGCAGCGAGATTTCCACAGTTTCTGCGCCCAGCTTTTTATATTCTAAAATCGCTGCCTGTACAACCGCACCAACATTAGCTTCCAGGCCTTCTGAAAAATACTCTTTGGGCAAGCCAATACGCAGACCTTTGAGAGGCTGTGTGTCAGACATGTTCGCCAAACCGCGCGTGTAATCTTCTTTAGGACGATTTAAGCTGGTAGAGTCTCGCTCATCAAAACCCGCCATGACGTTTAACATCATTGCACAATCTTCAGCACTTTTCGCCATTGGACCTGCTTGATCCAGACTAGATGCAAACGCGATCATGCCGTAGCGTGACACCAAACCATAAGTCGGTTTCAAACCAGTAAAGCCGCAAAGGCTTGCTGGCTGGCGTATCGAGCCGCCAGTATCTGTGCCTGTTGCAGCCGCACAAAGCCTCGCGGCTACCGCTGCGGCACTGCCGCCGCTGCTACCGCCAGGTACACGATCAAAATCCCATGGATTTTTTACACCGCCGTAATATGAAGTTTCGTTAGATGAGCCCATTGCGAATTCATCCATATTGGTTTTGCCTAGATTCACCGCGCCTGCCGCGTCAAACTGACTAATCACATGCGCATCATACGGAGCTATAAAACTCTCCAACATTTTCGATCCACAAGTAGTTCGCCAGCTTTTGGCACAAAAAATATCTTTTTGTGCGATTGGAATCCCCGTCAAAGGCCCAGCATTTCCAGCCTCAATACGAATATCAGCCGCTTTGGCTTGTGTCAGTGTTCTAGATTCATCTAGCGTGATATAAGCATTAATCGTTGGGTTAAATTGACGAATACGATTTAAAAAGGCTTGCGTCATTTCAACGCTAGAAACTTCTTTTTTAGCCAGCATCTGGCTGAGCTGTTTTAGGCTGCTATTGATCATAAAATTTCTTATTCAATTACTTTTGGTACAAGGTACAAGCCGCTATCTACAGCCCGCTCGGCCGAGCCGTTACCTAGAACAGGTGCAATTTTCTGAAACTCTTCGCGCTGATTAGATTCAGTCACTACATCTTCACGCAATCGCTGCACAACATCTTGCGAGTGTGACATCGGTGTGATGCCAGCGGTATCGACCGCCTGCATCTGCTCGATTAAACCTAAAATACCAGAAAGTTTTGTGAGTGTTGCAGAAGCTTCTTGTTCGTTAATTTCAAGCCGCGCTAAGTGCGCGATTCGTTTAATATCCGTGGTGGTGAGTGCCATAACAAATTTTCAATTTTTTTATTTAAAACAAGTTAGTCCATTTGTAACTTTGTTTGTAACAATGTGTAAATTCATCTTAATTTTAGCTGCAATATACGTTATTATACCTTGATTTCAAGGCTGGCCTAAGGGTCACTGAATAAGACTTACAAACGTTTGCACAAAGCACAGGATAAAACAATATGTTCGGTTTCATAAATAGTTATTTTTCGAATGATTTAGCCATTGATTTGGGCACAGCCAACACCCTTATTTATGCGCGCGGAAAGGGCATTGTGTTAGACGAGCCTTCTGTCGTCGCCATTCGTCTAGAAGGCGGCCCAAACAGCAAAAAAGTACTCTTGGCAGTAGGGTCAGATGCCAAGGGTATGCTAGGACGCGCACCTTCCAATATCCAGGCAATTCGCCCAATGAAAGATGGTGTAATCGCTGATTTTACTGTCACCGAACAAATGCTCAAATTCTTTATCCGCAAAGTGCATGATTCACGCTGGTTTTCGCCCAGCCCACGCATTATTATTTGTGTACCTGTTGGTTCTACGCAGGTAGAACGCCGAGCGATTAAAGAATCGGCCGAACGTGCTGGCGCAAAACAAGTATTTTTGATTGAGGAACCTATGGCTGCAGCAATCGGCGCAGACATGCCTGTGGCAGAGGCCACCGGTTCAATGGTAGTAGATATTGGTGGCGGTACTACCGAAGTGGGCGTAATTTCACTTGGCGGTATTGTGTATGCTAAATCAGAACGCGTAGGCGGCGATAAATTCGACCAAGCGATTATTGATTACATTCGTCGCAACTACGGTATGCAAATTTCAGAACCTACTGCGGAAGCTATTAAAAAGAAAATCGGATCTGCTTTCCCAGGTTCCGAAGTTTTAGAAATGGAAGTAACCGGCCGCAATCTGGCCGAAGGCTTACCACGTAAATTTACCATTTCCAGTAACGAAATTTTAGAAGCTTTGACTGAACCGCTGAATGCTATTGTAGGGGCGGTGAAATCTGCCTTAGAGCAAACACCGCCTGAGCTGGGCGCGGATATTGCCGAAAAAGGCATGGTGCTCACAGGTGGCGGTGCATTATTACGTGATTTGGACAGATTGCTAATGGAAGAAACCGGTTTGCCGGTAATTGTCGCCGAAGACCCGCTTACCTGCGTCGCAAGAGGTTGCGGTCGCGCCTTGGAGGAAATGGATAAATTAGGTAACGTATTCGCGAATGAATAAGCTTTTTTTATCCAATCAATTCAATTTATCGCGTTGGCATGCTTAAGGGTGTTCATCAAAAACTAGAAGCTCAACAAACCCCAGCATTTTTCGTTCGTGGACCTAGTCCATTTTCTCGCATGGTGTTCTTTTGTGCGCTTTCTATCAGCATTATGGCCATAGATGCGCGCTTTAATTATCTATCGCATGTTCGCCAGGCGTTTATTGCTGCACTGCATCCGCTAGAAGTCGTAGCTAATACACCTAGTGAGTGGTATCGTGATGTAAAAAAATATTTTTCTGTGCATAATCAGTTAGTTCAGGAAAATTATGCACTCAAACAACAAGCGTTTGAGCACCAAATAATGTTGCAGCGCTTAAATACAATTCAAGCAGAAAATGTACATCTTCGTAGCTTGCTACATGGCAACAATCCAATTCAACATAATGCTGTGCTTGGTGAAATTTCCCATATGGGACGCGATCCATTTACACATGTTGTTGTTGTTAATCGGGGCAGCCAGCACCATATCAAGGCGGGACAGGCTGTGGTTGACTCTAAAGGCGTCATTGGCCAAGTAACACGCGTATACCCATTTACCAGCGAAGTCACACTTATCACCGATAAAGAACTTTCTATTCCGATTCAAATCGAGCGAAATCAATTGCGCGCAATAGCCTTTGGCGAAGGTAATAATACGCTGGATATTCCTTACTTACCTGCTAATGTTGATATTAAAGTTGGAGATAAATTAGTGACTTCAGGTATTGATGGTATTTATCCAGCCGGATTGGCAGTCGCTACCGTTACAAAAATACAGCAAAACTCTGAGTCACCATTTGCTAAAATTGTCAGCACACCAGTGGCAGGTGTTAGCAACCACTCACAACTTTTATTGCTGGAATTGCCTGATGCAATAGAAAACAAAACTTCTCAGCCAACAGTCAAAGAAACTGTTGAGCACAATAAAGACACAGTAAACATCAACAACAAGGTCAAGACCGATGCGTCACACTAGCCTTTTTACTGTTTACCTGACTTTATTAATTGCAATGCTATGCCAGCTTTTCCCTTGGATTGGCCAAGGCATTATTTTCCGCCCAGACTTCATGCTAATAGTCCTTCTATATTGGCTTCTGCGTGCGCCAAATCTTTGCAATGTTGGCACCGCCTGGCTTGCAGGCTTGCTAGTGGACTTAGCCACAGGCAGCTTGTTGGGTCAGCATGCATTAAGCTTTAGCATCACTGCATTTGTTGCATTGAGTTATCAGCGCAGGTTAGTATTATTCAATACATTACAACTAGTCGCTTACGTGTTTATTTTATTAATAATTGAGCGCGTGGTAATGCTGCTGCTTAAATTATTTGAAGGTAACGACAACCCGGGCTGGCATTATTTTTGGCCTATCCTCACTGGATTATTGTTGTGGCAATTCATGATATTGATGTTTGGCGGGCTAACACGCCCAAAAACCAATTAGCGCTTTTCAGCCTTAAATAATGAAATCTAGCCGCGAACTTAAAAACTACCAAAACGAACAGCACAATTTCAAACTAAGACTTGCTGTGCTGGGTTTATTTGTGTTCATTGCATTTAGTCTGCTGGCAACGCGTTTTTATTATTTACAAATTAAACGTTATGATTACTATCAAACACTTGCGGAAAATAATCGCATCTCAATTGTGCCAATTACACCCAATCGCGGTTTAATCTCTGATAGAAATGGCGTAGTGTTTGCACACAATTTCTTTGTTTACACGCTGGAAATTACGCCTTCTAAAGTTGCAAATCTAGAAACGACCATCTCTGAAATTTCGCAACTAGTAGAAGTAAGTCCAGCAGATCTTAAGCGTTTTAATAAGCAAAAAAATGAAAGCCACAATTTCGAGAGTATTTTGCTACGTACGCACCTAAATGAGGTCGAGGCTGCGAAATTTGCTGTTAATCGTTATCGGTTTCCTGGCGTTGAGCTCAAATCTCGCCTATTCCGACATTACCCATTAGGCAAGCGGGGTTCACACATAGTAGGGTATATCGGTCGCATCAATGACAAAGATCTCAAAAATTTAGAAGAAGCCAATCTCCTTTCTAACTATAAGGGTTCTGATCATATTGGCAAAAGTGGTATAGAACAATCCTATGAATCAACATTACACGGCACCACAGGTTTCCAGCAAGTAGAAATTGATGCAGATGGCAGGGCTGTAAGGATACTTTCTAGCCAAACACCCATTTCCGGCAACAACCTGATCTTATCAATAGATAGCAAATTACAGGAAATCGCAGAAACTGCGTTTGGAGAACGTAGAGGCGCATTGGTGGCCATCAAACCAAGTACGGGTGAAGTACTTGCCTTTGCAAGCATGCCCACATTCGATCCTAATTTATTTGTCGATGGTATTGATTTCGATAGCTGGAATTCACTAAATAATTCATTGGACAAACCACTCATTAATCGTCCATTGCGGGGCGTTTACCCACCAGGTTCGACTTTCAAGCCTTTTGTAGCTTTGGCAGGATTAGAAAACGGTAAGCGCCAACCGCCTTTTAGCATCAGTGATCCCGGTTATTTTATGTTGCCAAACAGTAGGCACCGCTACCGAGATTGGAAACCTGGTGGACATGGAAATGTTGATATGCGTCGAGCCATTACTATTTCCTGCGACACTTTTTTCTATGGTTTGGCAATTGAATTAGGCATTGACAAATTAACCAGCTTTGTACGGCATTTTGGATTTGGACAAAAAAGTGGCATTGATATCGCTAACGAAGTTGGAGGTCTACTGCCGACACCGGAATGGAAAATGCGCCGCTACAAACAACCTTGGTATATGGGCGAAACAGTCATCACTGGCATTGGTCAGGGATATACTCTGGTTACGCCAATGCAGCTAGCGCAAGCCACGGCTATTTTGGCAAACAAGGGTATTACAATGCGCCCACGCTTGGTTTCAGCCATTACAGACACTAAAACAGGTGCAACCAGCCTCACCAAACCAATTATGACTGACAAAATATCACTAGATGAAAAAAATCTGGAGATTGTTAAACTTGGCATGATAGACGTAACCTTGCCCGGGGGCACGGCAGCCAGCGTGGGCGCTAATGCCGGCTACAGTATTGCGGCAAAAACCGGAACTGCGCAAGTGGTTGGCATAAAACAAAATGAGAAATATGACGAGAAGAATATCAACGAACGCCATCGTGATCATGCTTTGTTTATTGCTTACGCTCCTGCTGAGGATCCAAAAATTGCACTTGCAGTAATAGTTGAAAATGGCGGCCACGGTGGCTCTGCCGCAGGCCCTATTGCGCGCAAGGTCATGGACTATTATCTGCTCGGGAAACTTCCGATTATCGAACCATCTACAGCATCGGAAAATGCAACAAACCCAAATGAAAATACAACCAATGTACTTGCGACTCCATCTGGAACTATGGCTGAGGAAGAACACTATGACTGAGAAACAACCATGATTAGTCAGCTGTTACAAGGATTGTTCAAACATATCGATTCATTTTTGATGGGTTGTTTGTTATTTACGATATTAGTGGGGCTGTTTGTGTTGTATAGCGCATCTGGACAAAGTTTTGAACGTGTCAGTGCCCAACTGGTCAACATCGCAATTGCATTAAGTGTTATGTGGCTAGCAGCCAATGTACAGCCTCAATTGCTTGAGCGTATTGCAGTGCCTGTCTATTTACTTGGTGTATTATTATTATTAGCAGTAGAAATCTTTGGGCATATTAGTCACGGTGCGCAAAGATGGTTGGATTTAGGCTTTACCAAAATCCAGCCTTCCGAAATCATGCGCATCGCAGTTCCTATGATGCTCGCCTGGTTTTTTTCTAAGCATGACGCCAGTCCTCGCGTTATTGATTTTGTCATTGCTGCTGTACTGTTATTGATTCCAGTGATTTTAATCATGAAACAACCTGATTTAGGCACATCGTTACTCATCAGTTCATCAGGCTTCTTTGTGATTTTTTTAGCAGGCTTGAGCTGGCGTTTTTTAATTGGCGGCACAGTTCTAGTCGGGGCGCTTATGCCAATTTTCTGGTCCATGCTGCATGATTATCAAAGAA
This sequence comes from uncultured beta proteobacterium, assembly GCA_963701715.1. Lineage (GTDB taxonomy): Bacteria > Pseudomonadota > Gammaproteobacteria > Burkholderiales > Methylophilaceae > Methylotenera_A. Next base: position 139,725 of record CAVPAX010000005.1, on the reverse strand, counting down.
AAAGAATTGAAATTTTAATCGATCCTTCACAAGACCCTCTAGGTGCCGGATACCATACCATACAGGCAACCATCGCACTAGGCTCCGGTGGAGTGACAGGCAAGGGCTGGCTCAATGGCTCTCAAGCTCAATTGGATTTTCTGCCTGAGCGCACAACTGACTTTATTTTTGCAGTATTCGGTGAAGAATTTGGTATGGCTGGCAATCTGATGCTGCTGGTGCTATTTGGTTTGATTATCGCACGTGGCTTGGTGATTGCTGCGCAAGCCCAAAGTACATTTACAAGATTACTTGCAGGCAGCATTACCCTCACATTTTTTACTTATGCATTTGTAAACATGGGCATGGTCAGCGGTATATTGCCGGTAGTCGGTGTACCTTTGCCACTGATTAGCTACGGTGGCACGTCTATGGTAACCTTATTGCTAGGCTTTGGCATTTTGATGAGTATACAAACCCATAAAAAACTCGTTGCTTCAGGATAAAGTTGGCTCAAAGAAAATTAATAGTTGAGAATCTCAAAATGAAAATCAAAACTTATTTTGTTTTATTTTGTTGCATATGCTTAGTAGCTTGTGGCGGAAAACGCACTGTTAAACCAATACCTGCACCTTCTGGTACCATCAGCAAACCTACTGCATCAGAAACGCCTGCTGGTGCCGCAAGTAAACCTGGCGGCTACTATTTAGACGATGGTCCAGGTGATAACCCTCCCCAAGATATCGACAGCATCCCCAATGCGGTTCCCAAAAAAGAGTCCCTATTAGAGCGAGCCAATAAACCTTACAAAGCACTTGGTGACGTTTACACACCCATGACGAGTTATCATCCTTATAAAAAAAGCGGTGTTGCTTCTTGGTATGGCAAACGTTATCACGGTAAAAATACTTCTAGTGGCGAAGTATATGATATGTACAGCATGTCGGCAGCCCATCCCACGTTACCTTTACCAAGCTATGTCAAGGTCACAAACCCTGCCAATGGTCGTTTTGTGGTTGTGCGTGTGAATGACAGAGGTCCTTTTAAAAGCGACCGAATCATTGATTTATCTTATGCAGCCGCCTATAAACTGCGTTTTTCGACACAGGGCAGCACCCTGGTACAAGTAGAAGCAATTGATGTGAATAATACCTCGCCAAGCTATGTAGCCAGCTACACACAATCTGTTACTGCCAGCACATCAGAAACTACCACCAATCCAGTTTCTACACCGATTGCCGCAACTACATCGAAGTCAATTCCTCCTGTAACAGATAAAAATTCAACCATGCAATATACCGAATACTTTGTCCAGGTGGGCGCATTTAAAAATGAAGTAAATGCCGAAGCACTCATCACAAAAATTCAGGGACTGGAAATTGAACAAAATGCCGGGATTAACAAAGTGTATAATGATGGCTTGCACCGCTTAAAACTTGGTCCTTACGATAGCAAATCAGCCGCGAGCCAAGCTGCTGCGAGTATTCGTAAAAAACTCAACATACCTACAATCATTACTAGCCAATAACAATATATGCGTTTATTTTTTAAAATCACTTTCCATTTTCATTTATTTTTATTGCCCATTTTTGCCTGGGCTGCAGAAGTCGCTCCCCCACCTGCGCTCGCAGTAAAAGCTTATTTATTGCGAGATTTTAATAGCAGCAGCAACATTGCCTCATATAAAAAAGATGAGCGCATTGAGCCCGCATCTTTGACTAAAATTATGACGGCTTATCTCACATTCGATGCTATACAGCAGGGGCATTTAAAACTCGATCAAATGCTGCCGGTCAGTGAAAAGGCATGGAAAATAGAGGGTTCCAAAATGTTTATTGAGCCTAATATGCCCGTAACAGTAGATGAATTGTTGCATGGGATGATTATTCAGTCTGGCAACGATGCTACCATTGCGTTAGCCGAAGGTATTGCGAGTTCTGAAGCACAATTTGCTGAAATGATGAACAAGCAAGCTGTAAAGCTTGGTTTAACCAACACCCACTTTATGAATTCGACCGGTCTGCCAGATAGCAACCACTACACGACTTCGAATGATTTAGCCATTTTGGCCAGTGCTTTAATCCGTGATTTTCCTATGGAATATCAGCGACTTTACTCAGTGAAAGAATATACCTATAACAAAATTACACAGCCAAACCGCAACCGTCTGTTATGGTTAGATGCTAGCGTAGACGGCATGAAAACCGGTCATACTGAGACTGCAGGCTATTGCCTGATTGCCTCTGCAAAACGCGGCAATTCACGCTTGGTGTCTGTGGTGCTAGGCACTGTTTCAGAAGCTATGCGCGCATCCGAAAGTCAAAAGTTACTCAATTACGGCTTTCAATTTTATGAGTCTACTTTAGTCTACAAACAATCGCAAACCATCAAGACCTTGCGTGTTTACAAAGGACGGGATAAAGCCGTGGCAGCTACCATCAATAAAGATTTTTACTTAACCCTACCTAAAGGTGACTACACGCGCGTGAAAGCCAGCATGGTCAGCCAGCAACCCTTAATCGCACCAATAAAAGCCGGTCAAGAGATTGGGAAAATAAAATTCACGTTAGACGGCAAGCTTATCAACGAACAAAAACTGGTTGCAGCTGTTGCAGTGAGTGAAGCAGGTTTCTTTGGCAGATTGCTTGATAGCATTCGGTTGCTCGCTCAGTAAATGTCTAACAACACGCATCCAAAGGCACTTGGAATGCCTCAAGAAACACTCATTGAGTTCCCATGCGACTTTCCCATTAAAGTCATGGGCGAAACGCATATGGATTTTTCCAGCCAGATAATTAAAACCATTCAATCACTTAGCCCGGATTTTGATGCAAGCCAAATTGAAATGCGCGGCAGTTCGGGAGGCAAGTATATTAGCCTTACTTGCACAGTATATGTAACATCTAAACCACAACTAGACAATATTTATCGTGCACTCACAAGCCACCCAATGGTGAAGGTTGTGCTTTAATATCTTAAGATATGGCAATCATTAGCCGAAATTTAGGCCTTACCGATTATCAAAATACTCTGCAGGCCATGCAAGCATTCACTGTCGGCCGTACCCCCGAAACTCCTGATGAATTTTGGCTTACGGAGCATAATAGCGTATATACGCTTGGGTTGAATCGCAGGAATATACGTCTTCCGCAAAATAACATCCCTGTCGTTTTGGTTGATAGAGGCGGGAAAATAACCTACCACGGCTTAGGACAGGTCATTATTTATTTACTCATTGACCTTAAACGCCATCAATTAAGTGTACGGCAATTCGTTAATATGATAGAAACAAGTATCATTGAGCTATTGGCACAATATAATGTTAAAGCTGACACAAAAAAAGATGCGCCGGGCGTTTATGTCAACGACAAAAAGATCGCTTCGCTAGGTTTGCGTTTGAGAAATAATTGTTGTTATCATGGACTAAGTTTAAATGTAGATATGGATCTATCCCCATTCCAAGCAATTGATCCATGCGGTTATGCAGAGCTGGAAATGACGCAAACCAAAGATCTTGGTATTACCCAAACATCACAACAAATAGGTGATAGCTTGTTAAAAAAACTATCAGGAAAATTTAACTAAAAAAACTAAACACATGGCTGAAATTGCACCAAATAACTCACCTGCAAAAAAGATAGCTGGTGTTAAAGAAATTGATGCCGCTAAGACAGCGCGCATCCCTATCAAGATAGTCCCGCAACCTATATTACGCAAGCCAGATTGGATTCGTATGAAAGCGCCTGATTCAGAACGCTTTCAAGAAATTAAACGCATATTACGCAATAATAAATTGCATACTGTTTGTGAAGAAGCGAGTTGCCCAAACATTGGTGAATGTTTTAGTGGAGGCACCGCTACATTTATGATTTTGGGCGACATTTGCACACGCCGCTGCCCGTTTTGTGATGTAGCTCATGGTAAACCATTGCCGCCAGATATTGCCGAACCAGAAAACTTAGCTCGTACCATCGCTCAAATGCAGCTTAAATACGTAGTCATCACCAGTGTAGACCGCGACGATTTAAAAGACGGTGGCGCACAGCATTTTGCAGATTGCATTCACGCCATACGTAAGCAATCACCTGATATCAAAATTGAAATTTTAGTACCCGATTTTCGCGGTCGTTTAGATATCGCACTAGAAATTTTGCGCAAAGCTCCACCCGATGTGATGAACCATAACTTAGAAACTGTGCCACGCCTTTATAAGCAAGCGCGCCCTGGTTCTGATTATCAGAATTCACTTAATTTGCTTAAAGCATTCAGTGAGATGTATCCGCACATTCCCACCAAATCCGGTCTTATGCTTGGCTTAGGCGAAACAGATGATGAGATTTTACAGGTCATGCAAGATTTACGTGCTCATCATGTCCGCATGCTTACACTAGGTCAGTATCTTCAGCCCAGCGTACACCATTTACCTGTGATGCGTTATGTGGAGCCTGTAGTTTTTGATGCTTTAAAACAAAAAGCTGATGCTATGGGCTTTAATAATGCCGCCAGCGGCCCCATGGTAAGAAGTAGTTACCACGCCGATTTACAGGCGCATCACATTGTTTAAGGGGCATCCATGGTTCCGCATTTAACAACCGCACTAAATGGGCCGTTGCTCACTCTAGAAAAACGCATGCTGGAAGCGATGCCTAAGATTGAACATTGGTTTCGTTCGCAATGGCTGGAGTATGCCTCGCCGTTCTATGCAAGTGTGGATCTGCGCAACTCCGGTTTTAAACTTGCCCCTGTTGATACTAATTTGTTCCCAGGGGGGTTTAATAACCTTAACCCGGAGTTTTTAACCTTAAGCGTGCAAGCTGCGATGGTAGCGATTGAAAAGGTATGCCCTGAAGCACATCGCCTCCTTATCATCCCAGAAAATCATACACGTAATACTTATTATCTCCGTAACGTGGTCGAGTTGGTCAACATCATGAAAGCTGCGGGTCTGGATGTGCGTGTCGGCAGTATTTCTCCTGAAATTACCCAGCCCACAACGCTGAAAACACATGATGGGCATAACTTATTGCTTGAGCCGATAGTGCGCATTGGCAACCGCATCAAACTCATTAACAATGAGCTGGGTGATTTTGATAGCTGTGCGATTTTACTTAACAACGATCTATCTGCCGGGATTCCGGATATTCTTAAAAATCTGGAGCAAAATTTAATCCCACCGCTGCATGCAGGCTGGAGCACACGCCGAAAATCGCAACATTTCGCCGCTTATAACCGCGTAGTTGCTGATTTCTCCAAACTGTTAGAAATTGATGAATGGCTGCTCAACCCTTACTTTGAGACCTGTGGTGAAATTGATTTTCACGCACGAACAGGCGAAGAATGTCTGGCCTTTAAGGTTGAACAATTACTGACAAAAATTAAAACTAAATATGCCGAATACGGCGTAACGCAAGACCCATTTGTAATAGTGAAAGCGGACGCTGGTACCTACGGCATGGGCATTATGACCGTAAAATCTCCCGATGATGTGCGGGATTTAAACCGCAAAGCCCGCAACAAAATGTCCGTCGTGAAAGAAGGTTTGCAAGTTAGTGAAGTGATTATTCAGGAAGGAGTCTACACTTTCGAGAGCATTAACGATGCGGTTGCCGAGCCTGTAGTGTATATGATGGATCACTTTGTAATTGGTGGTTTTTACCGCGTGCATACGGGACGCGGAGTTGATGAAAACCTAAATGCCCCAGGATCACATTTTGTACCATTAGCTTTTGAAAAGCCCTGTACATTACCCGACTGTGCCGACGCACCGGATACTGCGCCAAACCGTTTTTATGCTTACGGCGTAGTCGCTCGCCTAGCCTTGCTGGCTGCGGCTATTGAACTGCAAGAAAACGATCCTCTTAATAAATAAAAATGAAGCTGCTCTTTATACTTGACCCACTTGCGAGTCTAAAAACGTACAAAGATACGAGTGTCGCTATTATGCGAGAAGCTGCCGCACAAGGGCACAGTTTATATATATGTGAACAGCATGATGTTTTTTTGCGTGAGGCATTAGTTAAAGTGAATGCCAAAAAATTTCAATTTACAAATAGCGTAAATTGGTATCTGCTCGATGAGCCTGAAGAAGTTTTACCAAAGGACTTTGACGCAATTTTAATGCGCAAAGATCCGCCTTTTGACAGCGAATATTTGTATAGCACCTACTTACTTGAGGTGGCCGTTCAGCAAGGTGCACTCGTCATAAATAACCCTGATGCGGTACGCAGCTGGAATGAAAAACTCTCGGTTGCTAAATTTCCACAATTCGCACCTGACTTTTTAGTTACAAGTAATAACGATCTAATTCGTGAATTTCTAGCAAAACACAAAGACATTGTCGTAAAACCATTAGACGGCATGGGTGGCAGTAGCGTATTTAGGATCTCGCAGAGCGATCCAAATATTAACGTAATTTTGGAAACGATTACCAAATTCGAAACACAAACCATCATGGCACAACGCTACTTGCCGGAGATTAAACAAGGTGATAAACGCATTATTGTGATTAATGGTGAGCCATTACCTTATGTGCTTGCACGCATCCCTAAAACAGGCGAAACTCGTGGCAATTTGGCGGCAGGTGGAACGGGTGTTGCACAGCCGCTTACACCTCGAGATTTAGAAATCGCCATGGCCATTGGAGAAACGCTTAAACAGGAAGGTTTGTTTTTGGTAGGTCTTGATGTGATTGGTGATTATCTAACAGAAATCAACGTCACTAGTCCCACAGGCATGGTAGAAATTGCCGCGCAAACATCTTGCAACCCCGCGCAAATTTTTGTACATGCGCTGGAAGCTATTCGCGTAAACACTGACTAGCGTTATAGTAGCGCCTATGCGCTTATTTCTCATTCTTGCCTTTTTATTTTTGGCTGGCTGCAGCAGCAAAGAACCGCTCTACAACACGCAAAGTTACGTGTTCGGCACGCTGGTAGACATCACAATTTATGGCGAGTCAGAAGCAAAAGCGCAGGCACTTTCCAATGAAATTATTCGCAACTTCCAATCATTGCATAATCGTTTGCATGCTTGGCACCCCAGTGAACTTAAGACAATAAACCATGCATTCTCACAAGGCAAAACACCTGCAGTCATTCAGCCGGATATTGCGATGATGATTGCCGATGCAACTAAATTATCAATTCAATCCCAGGGAGCTTTTAACCCTGCTATTGGCAAGCTTATCGAAACATGGGGGTTTCATCATGATGAATTTAAGCCAATAAGAATAGACAAAAATAAAATAACAAGCCTAGTGCAAGCTAATCCGCAAATGACGGATATTATCGTTGAAAATGGTAAAGTTTTTAGTAAAAATCCAGATGTACAGCTTGATCTTGGCGGCTATGCAAAGGGTTATGCGCTTGATTTAGCAGTAGATTATCTGCGCAAACAAGGTGTTAAAAATGCACTCATCAATATTGGCGGCAATATTATTGCACTGGGCAAACACGGAGATAAACCTTGGCGTGTAGGCATCCAACACCCGCGCAAACCAAATGCAATAGCCATGCTAGATCTTGAAAGCGGCTGGGCAATTGGCACATCCGGCGATTATCAGCGCTACTTTGAGCTTAAAGATAAGCGCTATTGCCATATTATCAATCCTGCCACAGGCTACCCGATACAAGGTGTGCAAGCTGTAACGGTATTAATCCCGCCGCAAAGCGGTGCGGGAACGTTATCCGATGTTGTTTCTAAACCGATTTTTATTGCCAAGCCAGAAGCGCGTGCTGAGACTGCAAAAACAATGGGCGTTGAAAACTATCTTGTCATTGAATCGGCGCATAAAATTATAGTAAGTCAACGGATAGCTAACCGACTGACATGGCTAGATAAAGATGTGGCAAAACATGTTACGCAAATTCAACCTTAGCAAGATTAAGCAGCGATATCCTAAACCACTCATCGGTGATTGGGGTGTTATTTTAGCCAGCTTTACCCTCATTATTTTCGCCTTTCAAAAATTTTGGGTATTTGAACACGCAAGCCTATTAAAAATAAGACAGGGCAATCAAATCATTGGCACTTTCGATTTAAATCAATCACGCGAATTGCAAATAAAAGGGCCCATCGGAGTATCTTATATCAGTATCCAGCAAGGTAAAGTGCGGTTTAAACAATCGCCATGCCACAACCAATATTGCGTACATCAAGGCTGGTTAAACCATGCAGAGCAAGTTGCAATTTGCCTGCCCAACCAAATCAGTCTGCAACTAATGGGGTCAAAAAACAGCTATGACTCACTCAATTATTGAAATCAATACTACTGCGGCAGACCATCACATCGCCAAACTCACCGCTCTGGCCATTGGATTGCACATTTTAGAAGCTGTCATTCCATCACCATTGCCCGGCGTAAAACCCGGTATTGCTAATATTGTTACGTTATATGTATTGTATGAATATGGATTTACCACGGCCGCATGGGTAAGCTTATTGCGAGTCTTTGCCAGCAGCTTATTGCTTGGGCAATTTCTATCTCCCACATTTGTACTAAGCTTAACTGGTGCAGTCTTTAGTTTGAGCGTTTTACTCTTCGCCCAAAATTTGCCAAAACGTTACTTCAGCGCCATTACGCTTAGTATATTCGCGGCGTTTGCGCATATTGCAGGACAGCTAATCATTGTCAGGCTTTGGCTGATTCCACATACCGGGGTTGTTTATTTAATCCCCATTTTCGCATTAGCTGCTTTAATATTTGGGCTAATCAATGGCTTAATTACAGCAAAAATAATTCAGCAAAAATAGTCATTGCAAATAAAAAAGCCACTGCTAATTAATAACAGTGGCTTTTTTTACAGCTTAAATTTATTGCTCGAAATCTTCGCCAGTCAACTCACGCCAAATTACGCGATGATTCGTAAAGCCGGACTCAGAACCTCCAGTAAAGGTAGGTTGCACCGGTGGGAATTGTGGTGTCGGATTATCTGCTGTCACAATATTAACAACTGGTTTACCTTTAACGTATAGTACATTGATACCCACAATTGGTGCATTTGTTTTGCTTGCAACAACATTGCCGGCAACTGAACCCCCAGTTTTGTAATCCAGGAAGTTAAGCCAGCCGTAACCACCAGGAGAACAGACTGTGTTGGATGGCACAGTGGTCGGCAATAGTAAAGTACCGAACACTAATTGGGCTGGCACATTCTGACGCTCGCCACTGTCTGGGAAGTCGATATACCATCCTCTGCCAGTAGTAAAACTTACCGAGTTAGCAGGCTGCTGAATGCTTCTGGTCGAAGTACCAGAGTCATTCACCAATACTTGTTTTACCATGGATGAGCTAGTGCGCGGATTGTCCAATGTAGTGGGCGTTCCAGAGGCATCATCACTGATGGCATAGATAGTCTGTTGTTGAGTGTCGGTCAAATCACTCGTGCCTAGATACCTGCCTGTCCCCACATAAAGAACACGTTTGCCATTAACCTCTGCCAACTCAGGGCGTACGGTAATTGGTTGAGTGTTTCCACTTGGGTCTTTAAGCAACGCAACCTTAAATGGATTTGTTGCTGATTGTGCACTATTGATATCAAAACGCCACAGATTACCCAGTAGGTCGCCGCCATACACAAACTCTGCCGTGTTATTAATTAATGCATCCGGCACATAAGTGTTAATCTTGGCTAAGCCGCTAGGTGTCGTTGCATCGCCCGCACCCGTGCCATATTTTGTGATGACTGCACCGGTGGCTGCGTTAAGCACATACAGGAACCCTTTACCCGGGTTGCTGCCGGTTGTGTTGTTGTAACCCGAGGTGATTAACACAACCCATGTGCCATCGGCTTTTTTGGTAACAATCGGATTCCCGTAAGAATAACCAATATCGCCATCATCCGTGGTATCAAACTCCCACAATAATACGGGTGAAGTAGGGCTGGTAATATCTAACGCAAAGTAACCTTTACCACCTCCATTCAAGCCTGCCACTAGGATTGTTTTCCAAACAGCAGCAGTTGCCGATGTGCAATTCGCAGTACATACATCATTCACCACTATGTCACCATTTACATAATAGGAGTGAGAAATTCCATAGTTTTTATCTGCAAGCTTCCACATTTTATCAAGCACCATGGTTGGCACATAAGCCCAACGCTCTGTACCATCCACTGCATTGATTGCATGAAGCATGCCATCGTTAGCGCCAATGTATACAGTACCAGCACGGCTTGCCTGTACAGTTTTAAATGACCCTACAGATGTGCTTGGGCCATAACCCGGGTCACTAAAATTAGCCTTTGGTGCGCCCACATACACAGGGGTGGAATCAACCAAGTCTCCTAAAGTGGCCTCACGGAAACGATACAGTCTATTATCGGTAGCTGTTGAAGGCGGCGCATTACTTGCGCGGTCTTCATAACCAGTGCTTCCTCTTAAGTAATTAACCAGGCTGGTACTGTTGGTCAATGCTTTCTGTGCTGTTGAAAGGCTACTCCACTGGCTTAGATTTGTTGCCAGGTGAGCGCTCTCAAAGTTAGTAAGTTTGCCAACAGCACTTAAGTTAGCTACATTAAAATCACCTAATGCACCGTCCGTATTCATATAAATTTACCGCGTATCAGCCACACTATCCACCTTCGCTTTGCAAAGTGCCCGTGCAAGAAGTGGCGATTTCGGCTTTACAATCTGTACCATCTAATATGCTTGGCGCTGTACAGGTTGTCGATGTTGCACCAGGCGTAACGCACTGGTAAGTACTGCTGCTGCCACTGGTAACCGCAAGAATGCTGCTAGGTGACGCACAGGTGTCAGCCATCACGTTCTCCAAAGCACCATGTCGCATCTTCACTCACTTTACCTGTGTTGGTATTAACAGTTCTTGCCTCCAGATTACCAATCCATTTTACGCTGGTATAGCTGGCCACATAAGTAAAGTTATCGCCAGAAACCGGGTTTAACGTACTGGTTGCCGCCGCCGCACCTGCGCCTACTTTTGCTTTAATAGAGCTCAAGGCTTCGCTTAAGAGACGATGATAATTGGTTGGGGTCTTTCGCGCTAAAGTAAGTACCTTGCCCATTCACTGCGGCATGCCACAAGTCATCCACTGCGGTTTGTGAGTCTGCCGCAGGCACAGGCCAATCGCGCGTACCTTGTTTAAGTTCGAAAAAGTCACCTTCCTCGGCAGTTTTATAATCCGCGGTATAAGTAAGTGAAGCATCAACCCCCAAGCCAATGTAAAGGTTGTCATGTGCTGTTTGCTATTGTTATCTGTGGTGGTCACAAACACATTATTTGCACAAACATCACGAGCGACCCGTCTACTCCTAGGCTACCAGTACAATTACTTAAGGCAGAGGTGCGCAAGTCGGTGTCATAATAATATTTAGCTGCATCTGCCAAACTATTAGAAACAGCTGTAGGGCCTTCGTACATAGGTCTTGGCGTTCTGCCTCCGTCCATATTTCCTACTGAACCGGAAGCTGCAATATTTTTCAGGGTCGTTTCGGACTGTCCTAGTTCCAATAACCATCTGTTGTTAAAATTGAAAAATTTTGCTGGCATGAATACTGTACAGGATCTGCAGTAAACCCTGAGATTGGATTTTTACCCGCGAAAATACGGCCAACAGTCGTCAATGCAGATTTAAGTGGCGTGTAGCTATTACCATCTCACTGAAAATAATTTGGTATACCAACTCGCTTTTCTGTGTGGTATTAAACTGCGCAATAGGCAAGTAATATGTACTTCATCATTAATCGTAATAAACCCGACACGATAACGTGAATCAATGGTTTTAAACGCATGGCTGGTAGATGTTTTCATCATTTGCATACGGGTACGGTAGTAGCTGTACCAGTTAGCAAAATTGGTCATTTCCTCATCATAAGTACAAGTTGCACCCGCACAATCATTCTTGTAGGAGTCTTTTGGATAATTAATGTAGTAAATGGCACGATATCGATACGGCTAAAGGTCTTAACGCACGGCGTACCGCCAGTAAATTGTGCGATCGTATTAGGAATTGTATATGTTTTTACCAGCCCCACCATCGCCCCACCTGATGGAGCCAAAAGCTGGGAATTTGTTGTGGTTAATGATATAGAGTGCCATTAAAACCACCGGAGGCATGCCTGCAGCACAACCGTGCGAGACTGAGCAGTCATCATTGTGGTAGGTGAGCCAGTCTTGGCGCACGAAATCGCTGTATATTGCGGGCTAAGTTGACTGTTAATTTTTATACGATTGCGCGGCAAGCGCTGCTACGCCTGGTCTGAGCCGCCAGCTGCTGGAAGATGATGCAATACCGCACCAGTCATTGCCCCATATAATCGATCCCATTTCGGATATGCTACCGTGGTCGTTCCATTATCGAGCCACTTGTTCTGAAATTTGAGCGCCGTAGCTGCAACTGCCGTCTGGCACAGCAGCTACAGTATGGAGGTTGTTAAGTGACACTATGGTTCCTGTATGGAGGAGCACCACTGTAAGGCTGAATGGTCACTTCATCACCTGAAACAGTTGCGGAAAATATCTGGTCACTGATGCGTATCAATTGCAGTTTCAGATATTTTGATGCTAATGTGCCGCGTTGCGCAGAGCTAGTTGTATCTGTAATGGTTAAAGCCGGGCTAGGTACAGCTGGGATAATGCTTACACCATTGACTGTAATGTTTGTAACGCTTAACGTAACTGGCGTATCACCAACTGGGTCAGCATTGAATTTGATTTTACCTGTAGATAACGTACCGTTATCGATACCCGCCCATCTTGCATTGGTATGGCTCGTTACTTCATTATATTTTGCCTGGCAGCCACATCAGTCCTGTTGCTGTATTTGCACGGTTGATGTCTTACACCAGCGCAACTTGGCAGGAAAAGTATAACCAGCAGCTGGCACTGTTGAAATAATACAACTTGTTAAGTTTTTATCGGTACAGTACTCCCCTGCGGCCACCGTGTAGTAGTAAGGATAACCACGCAAGGTATAAGCGTTGTTAAATATAGAAGTGGGTAAATATATTGGCTATTTTGCTTACAATGTGATGTATCAAGCAATTGCGCTACTGTCGAATAAGCAGAAGAATCACACCAAACCCGGTCCGGGTAGCCTACACTTCTGGTAGGAAGGTTAGGCACTAAACTGGTATTGCTACTGCTATATACCCCGTAAGCATCAATAGGTACGGCAGTCCAGCCTGTCGTGTTGGCACTGGTCATGGATGTTTTTAGAGTACCATTTGCGTTCATGCCTGGCGTGTAAGTAATAGCCGGGTTGTAATAGATTGAATTGAAATCTTTGGTGTTGTAAGGTGGGTCACCAAACGAACACAGTAAATTACTAAATGCGCCTGATGAAGCTTTACACTTATTACTATCGTTCACATAATCCGGCATGTAATCTGATTTCATACTGCCTGAGTTATCCAAGATATACATTAAGTTAGGCAACACATCGCCGGTGGTGGCGCTTACCAGTGGAGCAGAGCCAAGGTCTGTTGCCGCAGCATGTGAGGACCCTGAATAAAACGCAAACGACGCTATGGTAATAATCAACAGATTAGTCATTCGCATAAATTTAGTTTGCATGTTGTTTTTAATTGTGGATGTCATTTTGAGACCCCTTAATAAATCTTGTAAAAATATCGACCAATAAAATTAATATATAAAAGCCTGTATATAGCTAAAGGTATTTTTAGGCCCTGCTACACGCGCCGTGACGCGATACACCACTGCATCTGAACCGCCTGTGGCAGCATCGTAACCGCCGCCGCCAGCACCGCCGCCTTCACTTTTTCCGCCTTTGGAGTTGGCAGCCGCATTACCCGTACCTACTAGGCATTTATCGCGATCTACCGCACCGTCAGTACGACACATACGCTGAATGATGTAGCGGGTTTCGTTTCCACTTAAATCATACAAATCTTTAAGTACCGCACGGGAGTTGCCTGAGCCCCAGGTGCTAGAGCTAGTAAGCGAGATACTGTCATCAAAATTGGCAAAGTATCCGGCTGAATTAGCAGTGAGGCTGGCTGCGTTATCGTTAATATACTTATACGCATCTGCAATGCCTGACTCTGCCGACATAATGGCGGATTGCTTGAAAGCCAGATTACCTGCCACCAATACGCCGCTATCTACCGATCGAACCAGGGCGGCAGCGGCGAGCGACATTGCCACCAAAGCAACTAAAGCAATAAACAACACTAAACCTTGTTGCCGCTTGGCCACGCCATAGCGTTTAAAACCATTACCTTTATGCATATCAGCTCTATTCAACATAAAATCACCGTCTTTCAACTCTTTAACCTTTATAGCTGCGGACTGGCAGCCAACACGTTTCTAAGCGGCACAATCACTTCATAAGTACGATAGCGATAGCGATTCCAATCTGCACCTAGGCTGGCGGCTAAATTCACATCACCACCGAACACACATACTCTAGCTGGTCCGGTTGCCGCGCCTGTACAGGCCTGACTTACGACATCTTTTTCCAAGAGATTATTTCTGGCCACCAGTGCGATGCGCACGGCTTTGATACGGTTGCGGTTTGCCACTGTCGGCGCTGCCCAGGCACCGCCTGTAGCATCTACCCAATTTGTGACAACTTCACTATTTGCAGTGGCCGAAACGCCATATTGCGCCTGCAAATTAACAATATCGCTAATGACATTATCACCATTTTTTTGCAGTTGATTGGCATTGGCGCCAGTACCCACGGCGAATGTCATTTGTCTTACCTGGCCCAAGCATGCAAGCCGATTATTTAAGCCCATACCTGAATTAGAAACCACATTTATCGCGTTGGTTGTTCCATCAAGCTGCGCGTTGGTAGAGGTAACCTTTGTGGCCATGCAGGTTGTATCTCCGGTGTTTGAGTTTCTGGTCACCAGCACGACATCGCCAGTACGGCAACCCATATTATTTTCGACCCCGACATAATTAACGCCGCTGGTCGTAGTCACTCTTGTTTGCATTCCGCCGCGCGTGGTTGTGCCATAGCGTACGGCAATGGAGTCGCTACCTGTTCCGCCATCTGTAATCACCACTGGGGTAATCACGTCGATTGTTATGTCTGGCGTGGCTGCGTTATTGTCTGCATCCAAACTCAAGGTTGGCGCTGGGTTACATTTAAGTGCGGAATAAACTTCGCCTGCTGATACTGTTGCACTTTCTGCGGCAATTTTAGTGTTGTAAGCTGCTAATGCTGTCGCATATTCGGCGTCTATTTGTGCCTGGGTTTTACTTGAGTAATTTTGAAATGCTATTTGATCAGGGCGCACATTAATTTGCGGCATGGTGCCACTGATGACCGGAATGCCATAGCCCGCAAACTGTAATTCGCGCTGGAGCATATAAAGCCCGATGCTGCCGTTGGTTTGTGCATCTGCAATCCCAGTAGTGCTACGCTTGCTGCCCTCAAAAGCTGAGAATGTTTGCATAATCACCAGTGTGGCAATCAGGCCGATTACCAGCCCCACCATTAGCTCTACGATTGTAAAGCCTGATTGATAACGTAATGTTTGTGCGTTCTTTTTCATCGTTATCTCGCCGTAAAGATTGTGGTCACTGCTTCATATTTATGTTGTGCTTCACCAGGCACCTGCCAATTCACCACAAATTGCAAGCGGCCAGCGCTGAGGGGAGCAATCGTCAAACTGCCACTTGGAAGCGATGCAACTGGATAGGTTATAGTACCAAGAGCAATAGGGTTTACCAGCATTGCACCTATACGTTGCTGCACAATGTAGCTAGCCTCAGCACGATAGGTTGCATCGGCTGTATTTTTCATCATTGCGCCCTGCAAGCCGGAAATCGCAAGTATGCCGAACGAAAAAATCAATACCGCAATCAATGCCTCTAGCAAAACAGCGCCTTGCTGATGCATGCCGGATTGTTTCTGCAATTTCTGCATATTAGCTCTGGTGATAGATTTATTTTTCATCATGCTTGTCTCAAAAATAATTAATCAGCACTTACGCGGGTCTGTAGCGCTGGCATTTGGGTCGCATACACGCACATTGCCACCAGCACCTATTGTGATGCTTAAATTGCGATTTGCATCTGTAACACTTACGTCTACTTGAGTAAGCTGATTGGCTACAGTGGTTGATTTAATTCCCAAATTAGTAAAAACGATATCTGTAGCACCGCCCGGTGTTGCAACTATCGTAACTGCGGATGTATCGCCTTCCTGGTTTGAGCGGGTTTCTACAACGCCACCCGTTAAATCCGGACAAGCCGCTGCATTGACACATTGCACTGTCCAGGCAGAATTTGCACCTAAAGTAAACTGTACCGGTGTATTCCGCATGAGCGCCTCTGAACGTGCTTTTTGTATGCCATTTTGTATGGATTCAGCTGCGGTACGGACTTTGGTGTTCTGTATCCATATGCGATAGCTGGGAATAGCGACTGCTGCCGTAATCCCGATGATGAAGACAACGATCAGCACTTCTATCAAAGAAAAACCTGTCTGTTTAGCTTTCAACATATTAGCAGTGGCCATCTGTCTTAATCGACCAACAAGCTGCATTAAAAGATGAGCTTTTAGCATTGTTTTGGTCAACGCTATACGTATATGCTGCCATATCACCTACACCTGTAGCTGCTAGCGTATAAGTTGTTGCTGTTGGCCCAGCCGAACACGCGAACCCGAAATATGTTGTGTTTGTTCCTGCCGATGCGGCGCATGGGCCGCCCACATAAGTACGATTATCTTGAAAATACTGTTCCATACGAATACGCATATCCGCTAAAGCACTTGTAGCCTCCGTAGCCCGAGCTCGCTGAACATACTCATGATAACTTGGCACGACAATCGCTGCCAAAATGCCAATGATGGCCACAACAATCATTAGCTCGATTAGCGTAAATCCTTTTTGCATTACTTTTAATGTATTCATTTTTTACACCCTTTTTTGGTTAATTGCATCATGCCAAAGCCATAATGACGATGTCTAGTAGTATCCGACAATCGGATAATTTAGCAGAATAAGCGGCAAAACCTGCCAAATTTTGGTTTATCAGCATTCCGCCTTCGGTGCTATTCGATGATAAAATATCGAACTTAAGTTTTGTTGCGAGATTGTGATGCCTAAACTATTTTTCAGCGTTGTGATGATATGCTTAAGCTGTGGCGTTTTCTCAGGCTGTGGTACAAAAGGGCCGTTGTATATCCCCGAGCAACGCTACCCTCAGAAGGCTCCAGAATCCAATATTGATGCGGATTCCAAGCCTGCTCTTCAAACACCAGTTAAAGAATAATTATTTATTGTGAATGAATTTCAACTAAAGAACGGTGTGTTGCAAGCTGAAAATGTAGCACTTAACCAAATAGCAAATGAGTTTGGCACACCGTGCTATGTGTATTCCAAAGCTGCGCTCACGCAGGCATTTAAAAACTTTCAGGCGGGTTTAGTTAATACCAATCATCTGATTTGTTTTGCAGTAAAAGCTAACCCAAACATTGCGATTTTGAACTTGTTCGCCAAGCTTGGTGCTGGCTTTGACATCGTATCAGGTGGCGAACTGGCACGCGTACTCGCCGCCGGCGGCGACCCGCAAAAAATAGTGTTTTCCGGCGTGGGCAAAACAGCGGATGAAATGCGTGCTGCTTTAGACGCTGGTATTTTTTGTTTTAATGTGGAATCCGCCAGTGAGCTCGCTCGTTTGAATGCAGTAGCTGGCGAGATGGGTAAAATCGCACCCGTATCTTTGCGCGTTAATCCCAACGTAGATGCTAAAACGCACCCCTATATTTCAACCGGCTTAAAAAATAATAAATTTGGAGTGGCATTTGAAGATGCGTTGAATGTATATATACAAGCCGCCAGTATGCCCAATCTTGCTGTACATGGCGTAGATTGTCATATTGGCTCGCAAATTACCGAATTATCTCCTTTTATTGATGCACTGGATCGCGTGTTAGGGCTAGTGGACGCGCTTGAAGACAAAGTCATCCGCATTTCGCACATTGACGTGGGTGGCGGCATCGGCATTACATACAGCGATGAAACCCCGCCTGAATTTGAGCAGTATGCCAAAGCAATTGTTGATAAATTAGCAGGTAGGAATGTAAAACTGGTATTTGAACCGGGTCGGGCATTGGTAGGCAATGCGGGCATACTACTGACAAAAGTTGAATATCTAAAACATACTGAAAGCAAAAACTTTGCGATTGTAGATGCCGCCATGAATGACCTGATGCGCCCAGCTTTATATGATGCGTATCACGATATTTTGGCTGTAATTCCGCGGCTAGGCGAAACAACAAACTATGAAATTGTCGGACCAGTCTGTGAAAGCGGCGATTTTTTAGGTCATGACCGTGCCTTCAACCTAAAAGAAGGTGATTTATTGGCTATTAAATCTGCTGGCGCATATGGTATGAGCATGGCCAGCAACTATAATACGCGTCCTCGCGCTGCTGAAATTATGGTGGATGGCGATAAAACTTTTGTCATCCGCCAACGTGAAAAAATTACGGATTTATTTGGGCTAGAAACCTTACTTGTTTGATCTCCAATATTAGCAAAAAAGATTGCAGAATTCGGTACTTAGGCGTAAATTGTTAATGAGAGTTTTACTCTTACAATTACATTAATAAATACCTAGGGGAAGTATATGAGAAAACTGTTGTTTGTAGTGATTGCAATGCTAGCTTTTAACACTGTACCAGTCGCGTTTGCGGATGATACGCTTCCTGAAGTCCCACCTGTAGACGATCCTGTAGTACCACCAATTGACGCACCGGCGCCTGATGACGCAAAATAATTGAATTCTTATACGATAATTCTAATTAAATAAAGGGGAGAAGTAGGATGAATAAATTAGTAATTGCCTTAGTGACTTTAATGATGCTTTTTATGGCTGGCTGCGCTTCATCTGGTGGCGCGTCTGCTGGCGCTAGCGATGATGGTGGTTTGCCTGAGATTGCTGCTTATGATGATGAAGCTGTAGAGGATTTACCAGATACAGTTGCAGCAGAAATGTAATTAGATTTACTGGTTTAAATTAAAAAAGCGAAGTTCTCACTTCGCTTTTTTTACGCCCAGAACTTAAAGTTAATCAAATATCACCGTTTTATTTGCATACAGCAAAATACGATTCTCAATGTGCCAACGCACCGCCTTCGATAACACCACACGCTCTAAATCACGGCCTTTTTGAATCAAGTCTTCCACTTGGTCACGATGCGAAATCCTGTCAATGTCCTGTTCGATAATCGGGCCTTCATCTAACACCTCAGTCACATAATGGCTGGTTGCTCCGATGAGTTTCACGCCACGTTCAAACGCACGGTGATAAGGCCGTGCACCAATAAAGGCGGGCAGGAACGAATGATGGATATTGATGATGCGTTGCGGGTAACGTGCCACAAAATCTGGCGAGAGAATCTGCATATAACGCGCCAGCACGATTAAATCAATTTTATAATCGTCAAACAATTTGAATTGCGCTGCCTCAGCTTGCTGTTTATTGTCTTTAGTCACTGTGATATGGTGAAAATCTATACCATAAAAACTTACTAAAGCCTCGGTATCACGATGATTGCTAATGACCAACGGTATTTCGCAAGCCAGTTCACCGCTTCTATGGCGATGTAATAAATCCGCGAGGCAATGATCGTATTGCGATACCATAATCGCTACGCGAGTTTTGTGCTGCGAGAGTTTTAATTGCCAGCGCATATTAAATTTGGCAGCAATCGGAGTAAATGATTGATTGAAACCATTTTCATCTAAACTAAAGCCTGCAAAATCCCACTCTAGGCGCATTAAAAACAGATTATTTTCTGCATCTTGGTGCTGGTCTGCGTGTAAAATGTTGGCATTGTGCTGATACAAAAAATCGGCAATCGCTGCCACAATGCCCTTGGCGTCTGGGCAGGTAATTAATAGGGTTGCAGTATTTTTCATTAAAGTAATATGTTTAAAATTTGTGCCATTATACCTAATTAGAAACAAGATAACGATTTGAATACTATTGAACTAAAAGACAAACAAAAAGCAGGCATCGTACTCGCCAACCCGCGCGGCTTCTGCGCTGGAGTTGATCGCGCTATCATTATTGTAGAGCAGGCCTTAGAGAAGTTTGGTGCGCCCATTTATGTGCGTAACGAAGTGGTTCATAATAAATTCGTAGTTGATGAACTGCGTGCCAAAGGCGCTATTTTTGTTAATGATCTGGATAAAATTCCTACGGGAAGCACGGTGATTTTCAGTGCACACGGTGTCTCTAAAGCCGTGCGCAACGAAGCTGAATTACGCGGTTTAACGGCCTTTGACGCTACCTGCCCATTAGTAACTAAAGTCCATATCGAAGTCGCCAAGATGCGCCAGGCTGGCATGGAAATTGTGATGATTGGCCATAAGGGCCACCCTGAAGTAGAAGGCACAATGGGCCAAAGCGATGAAGGGATGTATTTAGTAGAAACACCCGAGGATGTATCAAATTTAAATGTGAAAGATGCCAATAAGCTTGCATTTGTGACACAAACTACACTTTCGATAGACGATGCAGAATTAGTTATTCAAGCGCTTAAGACCAGATTTCCGAATATTCAAGCCCCTAAAAGCGATGATATCTGCTATGCCACGCAAAACCGTCAGGATGCCGTTAAAATCATGGCACGCGACTGCGATTTGGTGATTATTGTTGGTTCACCCAACAGCTCCAATTCCAATCGCTTGCGAGAAGTTGCGCAAAACCAAGGTGTTGAAGCCTATATGGTGGATAACGCTAGTCACTTAAAACCTGAGTGGCTAATTGGAAAACATAAAATCGGTTTATCCGCAGGCGCTTCTGCGCCAGAAATTCTGGTCAAAGAAGTCATCGCCAAGTTGCAACAGTTTGGTGCAAATCAGGTGCAAGAGTTACAGGGCGTAGTGGAAAATGTAGTGTTTCAGTTGCCCAGGAATTTAACTTCTGCGCAAAAAGTAACTTAAAATGTACATTGCCATTAAGACTAGCCGGTGTAGCTCAGTTGGTAGAGCGGTTCATTCGTAATGAAAAGGTCGGGGGTTCGATTCCCTTCTCCGCACCATTTGATTCATGAAAAAATATAAAACGCCTATTTCCTCGCTCGTGCTCATTTACACGCCAGATTTACAAGTGCTGATAATGGAACGTGCGGACAAGGCAGGGTTCTGGCAATCAGTCACGGGTAGCGTGGAAGGTAATGAAACGCCACGGCAGGCAGCCATCCGTGAGGTGCTTGAAGAAACTGGATTGGATGCCAACAAATATAAATTGCAGGATTGGCAAGCTTCAAATATCTATGAAATTTACCCGCATTGGCGGTATCGCTATGCACCAGGTGTTGTTGAAAATACCGAACATCTATTTGGTTTAGAACTACCCTCTCAGCTACCAATAAAACTAGCACCTAACGAACATGTGCGTTACGAGTGGGTGGATTGGCGCGAGGCTGCAGAGCGTGTTTTCTCCTGGACGAATGTCGATGCACTAAAAAGATTAGGTGAACGACATCAATTAACGTTATAAAATAAACGTTTTTAAAGTGTGTGCGTTACGTGAATATTATGCAAACAGCTACGATTAAATTTGAAAGATTTCAGACTACCGATGACGCCGACTGCCAGCGCCGCATCATTGCGGCACGTACCAAGTTGGGCAAACGCCTAGTCGTTCTTGGCCACCATTACCAGCATGAAAGTGTATATCGGCATGCTGATTTCACAGGTGATTCACTCAAGCTATCGCGTTATACCGAAAATTTAGACGCTGAATATATTGTATTTTTGGGCGTACATTTTATGGCCGAAGTAGCAGATATTTTGAGCCGTCCGGAACAAATCGTGATTCTGCCAGACCTTGCTGCTGGCTGCTCAATGGCAGATATGGCCAATTTAGCCAAAGTAGAGCGTAGCTACCGTGAGCTGAATAAAGTGCTGAATTTTGACGAACAAATTACGCCGGTGACTTACATTAACTCCGCAGCAGATTTAAAAGCTTTTTGCGGCGAGCATGGCGGTATCGTATGCACCAGTACCAATGCGCCAAAAATATTGGAATGGGCCTTTAAGCAACGTGAAAAAGTACTATTTTTCCCCGACCAGAACCTAGGCAGGTGGTCAGGACATAAAATGGGTATTCCATTAGAGCAAATGCCGGTATGGGACCCTGACCAGCCGCTGGGCGGCCTCACTGAAGAACAAATTAAAAATGCCAAAATCCTGTTATGGAAAGGCCACTGCGCCGTGCATCAAATGTTCCGACCGCAAAACATTATCAAATTCCGCAGTGAACATCCTGATGGAAAGGTCATTTCGCATCCGGAATGCCCCTTCGAGGTATGTTTGCAATCTGATTATGTCGGGTCTACCGAGTATATTTTAAAAACCGTTTCAGAAGCACCAACCAATACCAAGTGGCTGGTGGGTACCGAACTCAATTTGGTCAATCGACTTGCCAAACAAATGAAACCGCAAGGCAAGCTCGTGCAATTTATGAGCCACGTAGTATGTGAGTGTTCCACCATGGCACGCATTGATCCACAGCATTTAGCATGGACATTGGAAAATTTAGCTGAAGGCAATGTAGTCAACCGAATTAAGGTGCCTGAACATGATGCGAAACTGGCAAAATTGACACTTGACCGCATGCTTGCGGCTTCCTGATTTGGCTAATTTGAATATAGCTTGCCCTCTCTGTCAGCCGACACCGCATGAAATCTTGTGGCAGGATGATTTTTGCCGCGTGGTGTTATTGAATGACGCAGATTACCCAGCCTATTGCCGCGTTGAACTGATTGCTCACATCAAGGAAATGACCGATTTGCCCCCGGTTGAGCGTGCCCGAATGATGAAAACCGTATTTGCAGTGGAAACTGCCATGCGGGAAGTTATTCAGCCTGATAAAATCAATTTAGCCAGCTTGGGCAATAAAACACCGCATGTGCATTGGCACATCATCCCGCGCTTTGAAAATGACAGACATTTTCCTAATTCACACTGGGGAGAAGCTCGAAACAGTGCCGTGGAAACCAATATCCATGGGCTTTCTGGAGCATCAAAAAAGGGTCTGCAAGATAAAATAAAAGCGCATATCGAATGCGCCTTGTCGGCTTCTTAAACTAATAAACGTTCAACTACTTTGCCATTAATTAAATGGCTTTCAATAATCTCATCTAGATCTTCGTTATCTACAAAAGTGTACCAAACTGCCTGCGGATACACTACCAAAAGTGGTCCATGATCACATCGGTCAAAACAGCCCGCGCGGTTAATGCGCACTTTGCCCTCCCCATTTAACCCGAGTTTTTTTACGCGCGCTTTCATATGATCAAACGCAGCCTCTGCGCCCTTGTCATGACAGCAAGGTTCACCATCCGGGCGTTGATTTAAGCAAAAAAATACGTGGTATTGGTAGAAGTTACTCATTTAATAATTTTTAACTTTAAATAAATTTGTTTCAAGTCATTCTGTCTGCAAGGCGTCTTCTTGCGTAAAAGTCCATGTTCTCGTGATACTTAAAATATCGGTGTCTTTCTTGATATCCTCCGGAAACACTGCATATGGTGCGGCCAGCTCTACAATGCGCTTGGCTGCTTCATTTAATACTGCATGTGGCGATTCCTGATCAATCACCACACTTTCCAGGCTGCCATCAGATTTAATCGACACTGTCATGCGCAGCTGACCGTACAGTTTTTGCGCTTTTGCTGCTTCAGGATAATTCATATTGCCAATGCGCTCGACTTTTTGCCGCCAGGATTCCACATACATGGCAAAACGATATTCTTTGGTACGCGCCCCAATAAACTTGCGCTTGGGACGCTTTTGATATTCATCCTGCTGTTTTGCAATTTGTGCCTGCAGCCTGTCCATTTCCAAGCTTGCTGCTATCAAATCTGCACGGTCCAGAGCCTTGGCCTTGGCTTTTTGCTCGCCTTGCTCTGGCTCTGCTGAAGCTGCTTTTTGCGTAGGATTCGATTCTATGGCTTTACTGGAATTGATTTGCGTAAGCAGCTCCTGCGCTTGTTTTTCCAGCTCATCAACACGCTTTTGTTCACGCGCTTCCTGCGCCTTCAGCTTAGCTGATTTAGCCGCACTGCGCGCTTCCGAATTTGGCTTTAATTTAACTTCGGTAGTCTTTTCTTTTGGTGAAGGCAGCGCTGTTTTCATTTTGCGGTTTGCCTCGGTGTTGCCACCACGATCCAGATTAGCCTGCGCAAGCAGTTCTGCTTTATCGGGTGCTTGCTTGGTTTTGGCATTCACCAAAACAACATCCAGAGAAGGCAAACGATCGGCGAGTTTTCTAAGTTCCGGCTGAAACTTAATACTTAAAATCACTGCGTGGATAAGTATAGAAACCCAAATCGCAATACTTATTGCACTGACAGTTTTTACTTTGCCAGCGAACGTCGCCAAAGGCACCATTTCAGTTTGTTTAAGAGCTGCACTCAAACTTAGGCTTTCCTCAATTGAACATTATAAAGTTAGCGCATCTATAATTTTCTGATGCACACCACCAAACCCGCCGTTGCTCATCACCAGAACATGGTCACCCGATTTTGCATTTTTTGCAATGGCATGCACCAACTTTTCCAGATTCTCAAAAGTTTGTGATTTGTTCGCAATCGGCTTCAGCGCCTCGGCCGCATCCCAGCCCAAATTTGCACCGTAGCAAAATACCAAATCCGCATCTTTCAAGCTAGCTGGCAGTGCTTCTTTCATCACGCCAAGTTTCATGGTGTTTGAACGCGGCTCTAAAACTGCCAGAATACGAGCCTTACCTACTTTGGCTCGCAAGCCTCCTAACGTAGTTTCAATAGCAGTCGGATGATGGGCGAAGTCATCATACACCGTGATGTCATTCACCACTCCACGCACTTCCATACGACGTTTTACGTTTTTAAATTCAGACAGTGCTGCAATGCTTAACTCAATGGCAACCCCCGCATGACGTGCTGCGGCAATACTTGCGAGTGCATTCATGCGATTATGTTCTCCCAACAAATCCCATTCTACTCGACCTTGCAGCTTGCCTTGATACATCACATCAAAACTACCATTACCTTGAGCATTTGTGGCTTGCCAATCTGCATCCGTGCCAAATTTTTCCACAGGTGTCCAGCAGCCTTTTTCAATTACATGTTGCAAGCTCGCCTCTTTACCATTCACCACAATCAGCCCCTGTTGCGGCACCGTGCGCACCAAATGGTGAAATTGTTTTTCTATGGCAGCCAAATCTTCAAAAATATCAGCATGGTCATATTCCAAGTTATTTAAAATAGCCGTGCGCGGGCGATAATGCACGAACTTTGAACGTTTATCAAAAAACGCCGTATCGTATTCGTCTGCTTCAATCACAAAAAACGGCGAAATACTTTTACTGTCCTGTTTCGGTGTTTGTGGCAAACGCGCAGAAACCGCAAAATTCTCAGGAACACCACCGATAAGAAAGCCTGGTGCCAGACCTGCATATTCCAGTATCCATGCGAGCATGGAACTCGTCGTCGTCTTGCCGTGTGTACCCGCCACTGCCAGCACCCACTTACCTTGCAGCACGTTTTCAGCTAGCCACTGTGGGCCAGAAATATAGGGCAAGCCACGATTCAGTATTTCTTCCATCAGCGGATTGCCGCGTGATACCACATTACCAATCACGTAAATATCGGGATTAAGTTTGGTCTGCTCGGGCGAAAAACCTTCTATCAGCTCAATACCTTGTGACTCCAGTTGCGTACTCATTGGAGGATACACGTTAGCATCGCAGCCCGTGACACGATGCCCCGCCTGCTTGGCTAACACTGCAATGCCACCCATGAACGTGCCGCAAATACCTAGAATGTGAATATGCATAATTAAATCAACTCAAATTCGGCGCAAGCCAGCGCTCTAAATAATCTTTCGGCAAGTTTCTACGTTTTGCCATATCTTCTAATTGGTCATTACCGATTTTATCTACACTGAAATATTTGGCTTCTGGGTGCGCAAAGTAAAAGCCGGAAACCGCCGCGGCGGGCAGCATAGCAAAGCTTTCTGTGAGCGTCATGCCGATTTCTTCGGTTTTGAGCAAGTTAAACACATCGGCTTTGACCATGTGGTCCGGGCAGGCTGGGTAGCCGGGCGCAGGGCGGATGCCTTGATATTGTTCCTTCACCAGCGCGTCCACGTCCAGTTTTTCTCCGGCCGAATAGCCCCACAAGTCGGTGCGGACGCGCTCATGCATATATTCGGCAAAGGCTTCGGCAAGCCGGTCTGCAAGCGCCTTAAACATGATGGCGTTGTAGTCATCATGATTTTTTTCAAACTCCGCCAAGCGTTTTTCCATACCTAGGCCTGCGGTGACGGCAAAGAGTCCGATATAATCATCCGTTCCTTTTGGCGCAATGAAATCTGCCAGACTCTGGTTTGGTCTTGGAACCCCATCAATGATCGGCTTCTCGCCTTGCTGGCGCATGCCATACCAAGTAAAGGCGACTTGACTACGGCCTTCATCAGTGTAGATTTCAATATCATCATCATTAACTGCATTAGCTGGCATAAGCGCAACCACACCATTTGCGGTAAGCCAGCGTCCTTCAATGATCTTTTTCAGCATAGCCTGCGCTTCCGCAAATACTTTAGTTGCAGCTTCACCTACCACTTTGTCACTTAAAATCGCAGGATAACTGCCGGCTAAGTCCCAAGTTTGGAAAAATGGCGACCAATCGATATATTGCGCAATTAAGTTCAAATCGATGTTTTTAAATACGCGGCGACCAATGAATTTAGGCTTCACAGGGGCAAAATCCAGCTTGGCTTTATTGGCACGGGCATCGGTAATAGTAAGCATTGGCGTGCCTTTTTTGTTGGCATGCTGCGCACGTGCTTTTTCGTAATCCGCTTGGATGTTTAAAATGTATTCGTCTTTAGTTTCTGGAGTGAGCAAAGATTGCATCACAGCAACTGAGCGCGAAGCATCCGGCACATACACCACAGGGCCTTCATAATGTGGTGCGATTTTTACTGCAGTATGCGCACGTGAAGTAGTTGCACCGCCAATTAACAATGGTGTTCTCAAGCCATGAAAGTGAGGGTCACGCTGCATTTCTTTGGCTACATACGCCATTTCTTCCAGTGAGGGCGTAATCAGACCGCTCAAGCCGATAATATCGGCATTCTCGGCTTTAGCCATGGCCAGAATCTCTGCCGCCGGCACCATTACGCCCATGTTGACCACTTCAAAATTATTACATTGCAACACAACTGAAACGATATTTTTACCTATGTCGTGAACATCGCCCTTGACCGTAGCAATCACAACCTTCCCTTTGGGCTTAGCGACCACACCCGTGCGTTTTTCTTCTGCTGCTTTTTCTTCTTCAATGAATGGGATGAGATGCGCCACTGCTTGCTTCATAACGCGGGCTGATTTCACCACCTGAGGCAAAAACATTTTACCTTGCCCAAACAAATCACCTACTACATTCATGCCATCCATCAATGGGCCTTCGATTACGTGTATAGGCCTACCTCCCGCATTCATAACTTGTAGCCGCGCTTCTTCAGTATCCTCCACAATAAAGTCAGTAATACCGTGAACCATGGCGTACTCAAGGCGCTTATTCACGCTCACAGGATTTTCAGGCGTACCACGCCAAACCAGTGTCGCTTCTTCTTTTTTTCCGCCTGCAACTAAAGTGCTCGCGATTTCGATCATGCGCTCGGTCGCATCTAGGCGACGGTTCAACACCACATCTTCCACGCGTTCTTTTAACTCTGGCGCAAGATCATCATACACACCCACCATGCCCGCATTCACGATACCCATAGTCATACCTGCTTTAATAGCGTGATAGAGAAACACAGTGTGAATAGCCTCGCGCGCCGGGTCATTGCCGCGGAAACTGAAACTTACATTCGAAACGCCGCCCGAAATTTTGGCATACGGCAGGTTTTGCTTAATCCAGCGCGTGGCCTCGATAAAATCCACCGCATAGTTGTTGTGTTCTTCAATACCAGTAGCGATTGCGAAAATATTTGGGTCGAAAATAATGTCTTCTGGTGGAAAGCCCTGCGCAACGAGCAAATCATAGGCGCGTTTGCAAATTTCAATTTTGCGCTTATAAGTATCAGCCTGGCCTTTTTCGTCAAATGCCATCACGATCACTGCCGCACCATAGCGGCGACATAACTTGGCTTGGCGCAAGAATTCCGTTTCGCCTTCTTTCATGGAAATAGAATTGACAATTGACTTGCCCTGCACACATTTAAGGCCCGCCTCTATCACGCTCCACTTACTAGAATCGATCATAATCGGCACGCGTGCAATATCAGGCTCCGAGGCAATCAGATTCAGGAAATGTGTCATGGCTTGCACCGCATCCAGCATGCCTTCATCCATATTGATGTCAATCACCTGCGCACCATTTTCTACCTGTTGTCGTGCTACGCTCAAAGCCTCTTCGAACTGGCCATTAATAATCATGCGCGCAAAGGCCTTACTGCCTGTTACATTGGTGCGTTCACCCACGTTTACAAACAGTGACCATCCATCGATAATAAATGGTTCCAGCCCTGAAAGCCTTGTAGCTATTGGCACTTGGGGCACTTGTCTTGGGGCAATGTTTTTAACTTGATCGTAAATTGCATTGATATGCGCCGGCGTCGTACCACAGCAGCCACCCGCAATATTAATAAATCCGCTTTCTGCAAACTCTTTCACCAAGCTGGAGGTGACATCAGGCGTTTCATCGAAACCGGTATCGCTCATCGGGTTTGGCAAGCCTGCATTGGGGTAAATGCAGACGAAAGTATCAGCAGTTTTTGAGAGCTCTTCTGCATAAGGACGCATCAGTGTTGCACCCAAAGCGCAATTCAAACCAATCGTGAGTGGCTTGGCATGACGCACGGAATGCCAAAATGCAGCCACGGTTTGGCCAGACAAAATACGCCCTGATGCATCCGTGACTGTGCCCGAAATCATAATCGGCAAGCATTGCCCGGTTTCTTCAAAAAAACTATCGATCGCAAACAATGCTGCTTTGCAGTTAAGTGTATCAAAGATAGTTTCCACCATGAGGATATCTGCGCCACCCTCTACCAAACCTCGCGCCTGCGCTAAGTAAGCATTCACCAACTCGTCAAAAGTAATATTACGTGCTGCTGGGTCATTCACATCCGGGGAGATGCTGGCTGTTTTAGGAGTAGGGCCTAACGCGCCCGCCACAAAGCGTGGTTTGTCTGATGTGCTATATTTATCGCAAGCGGCACGGGCTAACTTGGCAGCTTGCACATTCATCTCATGTACCAGATGCGCCATGTGGTAATCGTCTTGCGCGACAGTAGTCGCACCAAACGTATTCGTCTCAATAATATCCGCGCCCGCGGCCAGATATTGCTCGTGTATCTCTTGAATCACTTGCGGCTGCGTCAGGCTCAATAACTCGTTATTACCTTTGACAAACAGTTGGCGCGTACCCGCTGGGCCTTGGAAATCCTTAAAGCGCTTGCCGCGATAATCTTCCTCCGTCAGCTTATAACGCTGGATCATTGTACCCATCGCCCCATCCAAAATCAGGATACGTTGCTTGAGTAAATCACGGAGTTTGGTTTCAGTTGCAGAAATCGGCAGCATGGTCATGAAAAAATAGTCTTTAGCATTTTTCTAATTTTATCATGCTGATGCCTTATTACTGCGTGTCGCCGCGCCTATATTGCACAGCTTCAGCAATATGTGTTGGCTCTATAGCAAGTTCACCCGCCAAGTCAGCAATCGTACGTGCGACTTTTAAAATACGATGGTATGCACGCGCAGATAGATTTAAACGCAAAATAGCGGTTTTAAGCAGCGTTAAACCTGCTTCATCGGGCTGGCAAAATTCGTCAATCTCTAAACTGCCAAGCGCAAAATTGGCTTTGCCTTGGCGCTGTAATTGTAATTCACGCGCTTTTTCAACGCGCGCGCGAATTGCGTTGCTATTTTCTGCAACACTTGCGCCAGTCAGTTCATCCTCTTTCAATGCAGGCACTTCTATGTGCATGTCAATGCGGTCTAAAAGCGGGCCTGAAATTTTGGAGCGATAACGAGCCACTTGATCTGGCGTACAGCGGCATTTGTTGTTGAAGTGTCCCAAATAACCACATGGGCAAGGGTTCATGGCAGCAAGCAATTGAAATGAAGCGGGGAAATCAGCCTGCCGTGCCGCACGGCTGATGGTGATGTGGCCGCTTTCTAGCGGCTCGCGCAGCACTTCCAGCACTTTGCGTTCTAATTCTGGCAACTCGTCTAGAAATAATACGCCATGATGCGCCAAAGAAATTTCACCCGGACGCGGAATACCGCCGCCGCCAACCAGTGCCACGCCTGACGCCGTGTGATGTGGAGCTCGATAAGGTCTGCGTTTCCAGTTCTCTAGCTTGCAATTACCATTGAGCGATAGAATCGCGGCACTTTCGAGTGCTTCACCCTCTGTCATACTTGGCAAGATGCCTGCAAAGCGCGAAGCTAGCATACTTTTACCCGTACCCGGTGGACCGCTCCTCAAAACACTGTGACCGCCTGCCGCTGCAATTTCCAGTGCCCGCTTAGTTTGGCTTTGACCTTTCACCTCATTAAAATCAGGGTAGTCAATACTCTGATTTTGTTCGCTGGATTTATATTCATTGAGTATTGTTTGACCACTTAAATGCGCACAAACTTCCAATAGGTTATTGGCGGGATAAATCATGGCGTCTTTAACCAAGCTGGCTTCTTGCGCACTTAATTGGGGCAAAATAAACGCCCGTTTAGATTGTGCACCATTGTTTTGCTTAACATGCAAACGCACCATCTGATACGCCATCGCCAACGCTCCGCGTATAGGGCGCAGCTCACCAGTGAGCGCCAACTCACCCGCGATTTCATAACGACTGAGCGGCTCCCTCGGAATCTGGCCACTGGCAGCTAAAATGCCTAGCGCAATGGGCAGATCATAGCGTCCACTCTCTTTTGGTAAATCTGCAGGGGCAAGGTTAACGGTGATACGCCGCGCGGGAAATTCAAATTGCGAAGTTTGTATGGCGGCACGCACACGGTCTTTGCTTTCCTTTACCTCCGTTTCCGGCAACCCTACTATAGTAAAGCTCGGCAAGCCATTAGCCAGATGCACCTCCACCACGACTTCGGGTGCTTCCATGCCGCTTAAAGCACGGCTATATAACACAGCCAAGCTCATTTTTTTTGTTTTAGTTTTTACGTCTAATTCCGCTAGCTTTGCTTCCAATTGAATAAGCTTTGTTCGAGTATTGCGCAATACTTCTGCCTGCACATCAAACTCTTCACGCGAAACTAGCTCCATTTTGGTGAACATGCCCTGAATTAGTGCATGAATGTTCTTTTCAACATCCGCTAATGGACTCGATTTTATTATCTCATTGATTTTATTAGATATATTGCTAATGTCTTGTGAATTAAACATCGTGATTCCTCATTATTTTCAAGCAGTTTAGCAGATTTTAATGGCTAATTCACAAAAGCAAAATTGTTTAAGTATCAACTATCTTATTGATTATAAAAATAATTTATATTGGCACGTGCCTTGCTATGCATAAATGTAGTATTTATTTTAATGTGTAAGTAAATTTAAAGGGGGTTAGATATGAAATTTGTATCCGCAATTATCAAGCCATTTAAGCTTGATGAAGTGCGTGAGGCTTTGTCTGCCATTGGCGTACAAGGCATTACGGTTACTGAGGTAAAAGGCTTTGGCCGCCAAAAAGGTCACACAGAGCTATATCGCGGTGCAGAATATGTAGTGGATTTTTTACCAAAAGTTAAATTAGAAGTAGCCATTAAAGATGATATGCTAGACCAAGTGGTTGATGCGATTGAGAAATCTGCAGCAACTGGCAAAATTGGCGATGGTAAGATTTTTGTGTTTAATTTAGAGCAAGTTTATCGCATTCGTACCGGTGAAACCGGTCCTGATGCACTTTAAGGGGCATAACATGAAGAAATTTTTATCGATATTATCATTGGTTGCGCTAGTCGGTTTAGGCGCTACACAATTAAGTTTTGCCGAGGAAACTGCTGCTGCGACCACTGTAGAGGCTGTTACAGATGCTGCAGTAGCTGTTGATGAAGCTGCTAGCACTTCTACTGCGCCAGCCGAAGCCTCTCCAGCGGCGGCGGCGCCAGCTGAAACTGCTTCTGCTGAAGCTGCTGCACCAGCACCTGTTCCAAACAAAGGAGATACGGCTTGGATGTTAGTAGCAACAGCTTTGGTTACATTAATGACTATCCCTGGTTTGGCATTATTTTATGGTGGTTTAGTTCGCCAAAAAAATATGCTTTCAGTATTGATGCAAGTATTTGTGATATTTTCATTACTGGGTGTTCTGTGGGCACTTTACGGCTACAGCATTGCGTTTACAGGCGGTGGCGCATTCACAGGTGGCTTTGCAAAAGCCTTCCTATCAGGCATCACAACGGATTCTTTAGCTGCTACTTTCAGTAAAGGTGTTTATATTCCTGAGTATGTATTTGTGGTGTTCCAATTAACTTTTGCTGCTATTACCCCAGCTTTGATTATTGGTGCATTTGCTGAGCGTATGAAGTTCTCTGCAGTATTAGCATTTATGGTGTTGTGGTTCACATTTGCCTACTTGCCAATGGCACACATGGTTTGGTACTGGGATGGTCCTGATGCAATTACTGATGCAGCTTCACTAGAAACTGTTATTGCAAACGCGGGTTTCTTATGGGCTAAAGGTGCATTAGATTTTGCAGGTGGTACAGTTGTTCATATTAACGCTGGTATTGCTGGCTTAGTAGCTGCAGTTTTATTAGGTAAACGGATTGGTTACGGTAAAGAAGCGATGACGCCTCACAGCTTAACTTTAACTATGGCAGGTGCATCATTGCTATGGGTGGGTTGGTTTGGTTTCAACGCTGGTTCTAACCTTGAAGCTAACGGCTTAACGGCTTTAGTATTTTTAAACACAATGATTGCGACTGGTGCAGCTACTATGTCTTGGTTAGCCGCTGAATGGTTCGGCAAAGGCAAACCATCTATGTTAGGCGCTGCTTCTGGTGCTGTTGCAGGTTTAGTTGCCATTACCCCAGCTTGCGGTTTTGTTGGTCCAATGGGTGCGATTGCAATCGGCTTGCTTGTTTCACCAATCTGCTACTTTTTTGTAGCGAAAGTGAAATACATGTTCGGTTACGATGACGCATTAGATGTGTTTGGCGTGCATGCTGTTGGAGGTATCTTCGGTGCTTTAGCAACGGGTGTCTTTGTAAACCCAGCATTAGGTGGTACAGGTGTTTGGGATTACGTGGCTAACGGTGTAGGTGCTTATGACTTTGCTGCTCAAATGACTGCACAAATCTGGGCAGTAGGAACAGCCATTGTGTGGACAGCGGTTGTTGCTTTTGTCGCGCTTAAATTAATAGATTTAGTCATTGGTCTACGTGTAAGTGAAGAAGTAGAACGTGAAGGTTTAGATACAACTGAGCATGGTGAACGTGCCTATCACTACTAATAGTTATTTGTAGTTAAATGAAAAAGCGGACATAAAATGTCCGCTTTTTTTATATGAAAGTTAAGAAAAATTATTTAAGTAAAAGTCTACGCATGGCCATACGAGTGGTTTGCCAACTAAGATGATCGTAATATCCCAATGCTGGTTGATTGTCTAAATCTACTAAAAGTTGTGCTCGTGTAGCACCTTTAGCTTTTGCCCAATTTAAAACTTCCGTGAGTAATTGGCGACCAACACCTTGTGAGCGGTAATGTTCAGCAACTATCATATCTTCTACCCAAGCTGAATTTGTGCCTTGTGAAGTTGAAATGACGAGCTGAGCACTAACCATACCAATAACAAGGCTTTCTTGATTGCGCGCAACTTTAATAATGGCGTTATTTGGAGTTTCTATTATTAATCTTAAGCCTAGCGTCTGAAGTTCTTCATTTGGAGTAAAGTCTTGTTCTATGCTAAAGAGTTCATTAAGTAACTGCACTAAAGCAGGCACATCCTGTAATTTTGCATCGTTAATGGTGATATTAGTCATCTTCGATTACTTGGTCATAATGAATAATTGCTAAAAAGCGGATGGGCATTGCTATCATACGCTCAGGTTTGTGAGGTATTTCACCCCTAAAAGTCAGTGAGTCGCCAGGCTCTAACACGTAAAGATCCTCACCAACGCGATATTCCAACTTACCTTCAAGCATGTGGATAAACTCTGTGCCCGCATGCTCAAACGCATTAAATTGCTCACCAGAATCTTCTAGTGAAATCAAAAATGGCTCAAATGTTTTTTTCGGACCTTGGTCATACGCCAGTAAGTGATAAGTGTGACCGTTGCGCGTACCGCGACGCACCACTTCCATACCCTCGCCATGTTTTACTAATTGCGCACCACCTCGCGGTTTGTCGTAATTGCTAAATAAATTTGACAAAGTTACACCCAGTGCATTGGCAATTTGTGCCAAGGTTTCTAAGCTCGTGGCCGTTTGCGCATTTTCTATTTTACTCAACATGCCCCGACTAATGCCAGCACGGCCAGCGACATCAGCAATCGTCAAGTTGTGTTGATTACGTAATTGCCTAATGGCAGAGCCCAAATAGGCGCCTAAAGATTGGTTATGTTCGATGTTTTGGTTATCCATAGTTAAATTGTTTCATATTATGAAAAAAAGTTAAACAAAAGTATTGACTGAAGGGGTTAAAATATTCACAATATGAACTAATTATTCATGTAGATAAACAGTGGTTGCAAATAATGCCGTTAAGATTACTCAAATACGCGTTTACAAAAAAGCACCCCGATACCGCTTTTTTTACGCAACCAGAGCAACTTAAAAAAAGTTACGATGTTGTCATTATAGGTGGTGGTGGTCATGGTTTAGCAGCTGCATATTATTTAGCAAAAGACCACGGTATCACTAATGTTGCTGTACTGGAACGTGGTTATTTGGGTGGAGGCAACACTGGGCGCAACACAGCAATTGTCCGCTCTAATTACCTCACTCCAGAAGGGGTCAAATTTTACGACACCAGCGTTAAGTTGTTCCAAGACCTGAGTGAAGATTTAGACATCAATTTATTTTATTCTACACGTGGGCATTTCACGCTAGCACATACTGAATCAGCCATGCGCACAATGCGCTGGCGTGCCGAGGTCAACAAGCATGCTGGGGTAGAAAGCTATGTGGTCGGCACTGAAGAGATTCTCAAAGCCTGCCCACAAATCGATATCACTTGCAACGGCCACGCACCTATCTTAGGCGCGCTCTACCATGCGCCTGGCTCTATAGCGCGCCATGATGCGGTTGCCTGGGGCTATGCGCGTGGCGCATATCAACGTGGTGTAGATATATTTCAACGCACTGAAGTTATCGACATTAAAACCGAAAAGGGCAAGGTTGTTGGCGTAAACACCAGCCGCGGGTTTATTACCACGAATAAGGTGTTATCAGCCGTAGCGGGTTTCACGCCACGGATTGCCGAAATGGTCAATCTGCAAACCCCAATCGTGATTCACCCTTTACAAGCTTGCGTGACCGAACCGATGAAACCATGGCTGGATACGATTTTAGTTTCCGGCAGTTTGCATGTCTATGTCAGCCAATCCTCTCGAGGCGAATTAGTGATGGGAGCCTCGCTAGACCCATACGAAGTACATTCGACCCGTTCAACTTTGGATTTTGTAGAAGGCTTAAGCAGCCATATTTTAGATATGTTTCCATTTTTAGCGAATGTTAAAGTGGTGCGTCAGTGGGCTGGCATGGCAGATATGACGCCCGACTTTGCTCCCATTATGGGCAAAACGCCAATTAAAGGTTTTTATCTTGATGCAGGTTGGGGCACTTGGGGCTTTAAAGCCACACCCGTCAGCGGCAAAACGATGGCGGAAACCATCGCAAAAGATATGGCACCTGAGTTAATACACGCTTTCCGTCTATCTCGTTTCGAAGATTATGAATTAACGGGTGAGAAAGGCGCGGCCTCGGTCGGTCACTGATATGAAATTACTGACCTGCCCTGTTAACGGAACTCGCCCATTGGCTGAGTTCATCTTTGGCGGTGAATACCGCGTCATGCCAGACCCGGCTACTTGTTCGGATGCAGAATGGGCTGCTTATGTGCACTATCGCAATGGCGCTCCCGGCATTAAAAAGGAATGGTGGTATCACAGCCCAAGCGGGACTTGGTTTATCGCCGAACGCAACACGGGAACAGACGAAGTGTTAAACACCTATTTGCCGAACCAAGTTAAATCAGGGGGTGAGTGATGAGTAAACGCTTACCAACAAAAATAGGCGAATGGATCAATCGCACAAAAACCATTCAATTTACATTTGAAGGCAAATCCTATACAGGGTATCAAGGCGACACAATCACCAGTGCACTTTGGGCGTCTGGTGAACAGGTATTAGGTCGCAGTTTTAAATACCACAGGCCACGCGGCATTCTCAGTCTTGCTAACCACGATGTAAACATCATGGTAACAGATGGCCTGGATACCAATATCCGCGCGGATGTCACGCCCATTAGCGATGGCATGCAACTCCAAACCGTGAATACAGGCGGCGATGTTAAAGGCGACAAAAGGCGCTGGCTTGATTGGATATCACCGATTCTGCCTGTTGGTTTTTATTACAAAGCCTTTTACAAACCTCGTCGGTTTTTTCCTTTTTGGGAAAAAATCATTCGCAAATCAGCAGGATTAGGGGAAGTTAATTTTGGCTTTCCACGCACGACCAAACGTAAGCTTAACCAGCATTGCGATATACTAGTAGTAGGGGCAGGTCCATCTGGCCTTTCTGCTGCCTTGGAAGCAGCAAACGCGGGCTTTAAAGTTACGATTGTAGATGAAAATCAGCAAGCTGGCGGAAGCTTGGGTTATGACATGGCAGCAGACCTCACCTGCCAAACCCAACTGCATGGGCTTCTGACAAAAGTTAGCGCACACGTTAATATTACACTCATCACCAGTGCTTATGCCGCTGGCTATTACACCGACCATTTAATCCCGATTGTGCATGCTCAAGGCATTATCAAAATGCGCGCCAAAGCGTTTATCGTGGCCAGCGGCGTGTTTGAGCAAGCTCCAGTATTCCGTAACAATGATTTACCCGGTGTGATGCTAGGCACAGCTGTACAACGACTGCTATATCGTTTCAGCACCAAACCTTTTGAAAACGGCATCATATTTACGGCCAATGCACATGGCTACCGCGTCGCGATGGATTTGCTTGCCTTTGGAATGGCTGTGCACACATTGGTCGATTTACGCCAAGCGCCAGAAGAACCGCTAATTGACACTCTGCGCAAGCGTGGCGTACAAATCTATACAGGACACTGTGTGTATGAAGCGATTCCAACTTCAGGAAAAATGGGCGTTCAAGCCGCCAAAATCTGCCCATACAGCGAAATCAGCCAAACGCCTGACACATCCAAGTCTTTCACCGTAAGCTGCAATGGTATTGCCATAAGTGCAGGCTGGGCACCAGCTGCTGCATTGCTTTATCAAGCTGGCACACGCATGGGTTATGACTACAATATCCATCAATTTACACCGCAGCAATTACCCAAAGGCGTATTTGCTGCAGGCAAAGTCAATGGAATTTTTGGGCTTGAGCAACGCATTGCTGATGGCCAGCGTGCTGCAAACGAAGCAATGAGTTATCTTGGAAGGGCGTTAAAAAGCACAAATGTAAGCGACCATTCTGGAATAGCACCAAGCCATGAATATCCGATTGTGCCACATCCCAAGGCCAAAAATTTTATTGACTTTGATGAGGATATTCAGCTCAAAGACTTTATCAATGCTGCGCAAGAAGGCTTTGACAACATTGAGTTGATGAAGCGCTTTACCACCGTAGGCATGGGGCCAAGCCAGGGCAAGCACTCGAACATGAATGCCATTCGCATTCTGGCCAAGGTGCGCAATCTGCCTGTAGAGAAAATAGGCAGTACTACAGCACGCCCTTTCTTTCACCCAATCCCAATTGGTCATTTGGCCGGACGTAGCTTTCACCCGCATCGATTAACTGCATTACACCATTGGCATGAGACTGCTCATGCCGAGTTTGTACAAGCAGGCGCATGGTTACGCCCAGCCTATTACCAACAAAAAGGTTTAAGCAAACAAGAATGCATTACTCAAGAGATATTGGCAGTGCGCCAATCGGCAGGCCTTATCGACGCAAGCACCTTAGGCAAAATTGAAGTGCATGGCAAAGATGCTGCGGTATTTTTAGAAAGATTCTACACCGGTAGTTTTGCCAGTATGCAAATTGGCAAAGTGCGTTACGCACTAGCCTTGGATGAATCCGGCGTCATCATTGACGATGGCTTAGCTGGCCGACTGGCAGAAGATTTATATTATGTGACAGCCAGCACCACTAACGCAGCCGTGGTTTACCGCGAAATGCAACACTGGCAGCAGCTCTGGCAACTCGATATTGGCTTGGTGAATGTGACGAGTGCTTACGCGACCCTCAATCTCGCAGGGCCTGTAGCCAGAGAAATTCTGGCAAAACTCAGCAACGCAGATTTATCAGAAGCAGCATTTTCCTTTGGAACTATCTGCGAAATGCAAATTGCCAACACCACAGCCAGAGTATTGCGTGTTGCCTTCGTGAGTGACTCTGCCTATGAGATACATGTGCCATCGACGCAAGCTTCTACCGTATGGGAAGCACTACTGGAAACAGGTGCACCGCATCAAATTCGCCCATTTGGCACAGAAGCACAGCGCCTGTTGCGCTTGGAAATGGGGCATATCATTACAGGCCATGATACTGACGGGCTGACCAATCCTTACGAAGCAGGTACTGAGTTTGCCATCAAAATAAGTAAGCCTTTTTTTGTTGGTCAGCGTAGTTTGCAAATACTACAAAAAAAGACGCTTACAAAAAAAATTGTGCCCTTTATTTTGGATGCGCATGCCGTAGAAACACCGATGGAGTGCAGCCTCGTCATCGAGAATGGCGAAATCGCTGGTCGCATTACCAGCATTGGTTATAGCCCAACCCTGAAGCGCAACATAGGATTGGCTTACATTAAACCTGAAATGGCTAACGCAGGCTCAGTTTTCTATATTCGCACAGATAAAGGTGCGCTAGTAAAGGCTGCCGTGTCATCCACGCCATTTTTGCTGCTCAATACGGAGCACAAATAAGATGACAACTTCAGCAAAAATAGCCATTACAGATATTAGCCACTTGACCAGGTTTGGCATCAAAGGGCCGCAAACAGCAGCATGGCTGGCACAACACGGGGTCGAAGCTCCTGTTATCCCCAACAGCTGGCAAATCGCTTCAGACACTAGCCTCGTATTGCGCCTAGGAATGAGTGAGTTTTTAATAGAAGACTCTGAACAGAGTAACGTTTGCTCGCATTTACTGAAAGCCAGCAAATCAAGGAGCTTGGGTGTTTACCCGGTACCGCGCTTTGACGCTGCTTTTATCATCTCCGGCGATGAGGCAACTGAATTATTTTCTGAAATCTGTATGTTGAATCTTTGTGAGGATCAAGGCCAACAAGCACTTTACATAACCCAAGTTGCTGGAATATCCGCGACCTTAGTCAGGCAAATCGTTGAGGACAAGGCAATTTTTAGATTGTGGTGTGATGGCACTTACCACCACTATATGCACACTACATTGACCACAATCGCCAAAAATTTAAGCGAATTGGCATTAGGCGTTATTTAAGTTTTTGATTATTCAGGAGAGGCATAATGAAATCGTTGGCAGAAGCTAAGAAGTTTCTCAAACAGAACCAGATTAAATATGTGCTGGCACAATTTGTGGATATTCATGGTTCCGCTAAGGTGAAATCCGTCCCGGCAGCACATTTGGAAGATGTTCTTACTACTGGTGCAGGCTTTGCTGGCGGAGCAATCTGGGGTACAGGCATCGCACCCAACGGCCCTGATTATATGGCTGTTGGCGATTTACCGACCCTGCAACTCATTCCGTGGCAGCCAGGCTATGCGCGCCTAGTGTGCGATGGGTATGTAAATGGCAAGCCTTATGAATATGATGCACGCGTCACACTCAAAAAACAGCTTGATAAAATGGCCAAAAAGGGTTGGACCTTTTATACCGGGTTAGAACCTGAGTTTTCCTTACTGAAAAAAGATGAAAACGGTGCGCTACAACCTTTTGATGAGACTGATTTACTGCAAAAACCTTGTTATGACTACAAAGGCATTACCCGCCAATCGGCCTACTTAGAAAAGCTCACCGAATCACTATTGGCTGTAGGGATGGATGTTTATCAAATCGACCATGAAGATTCCAACGGTCAATTTGAAGTAAATTATACCTACACAGAAGCACTGAAAAGTGCTGACAACTATGTATTTCTAAAAATGGGCGCGAGTGAAATTGCCAACCACATGGGCATGATTTGTTCGTTCATGCCCAAGCCTTTTAGCAACCGCCCAGGTAATGGCATGCACATGCATATATCGATTGGTGATAGCAAAAATAGCAATATTTTTATGGATAAGACCGATAAAAACGGACTTGGCCTGTCAAAAACAGCTTATCACTTTTTAGCTGGCATTCTGGAGCATGCCCCTGCACTTGCTGCCATTTGCGCCCCAACGGTGAACTCATATAAACGTTTGGTGGTTGGCCGGTCACTCTCTGGCGCAACTTGGGCGCCTGCCTATATTGCCTATGGCGACAACAACCGTTCTACCTTGGTGCGCATTCCTTACGGTCGTTTGGAGTTACGTTTACCAGATGGCAGCTGCAATCCTTACTTAGCCACTGCGGCTGTTATTGCTGCAGGCATGGATGGCGTGAAACGCGAACTTAGTCCAGGCAAACCGCGTAGCGAAAATCTCTACGATTATTCACTGGAAGAAATTGCCAAACAAGGCATCGGTATCTTGCCCCAAAACTTGGGTGAGGCGATCACCGCGCTTGAGAAAGACAAAGTGATTTGCGAAGCACTTGGGAACAATCTTGCCAAGGAATTTATCGCATTAAAAAGTATGGAGTGGGTGGATTACTCTCGCCATGTCTCAGATTGGGAAGTAAAGCGTTATGTGGAATTTTTCTAAAATAGTACGGAAT
The DNA here is from genome assembly GCA_963701715.1 of uncultured beta proteobacterium. Lineage (GTDB taxonomy): Bacteria > Pseudomonadota > Gammaproteobacteria > Burkholderiales > Methylophilaceae > Methylotenera_A. Next base: position 98,764 of record CAVPAX010000005.1, on the reverse strand, counting down.
TAAATGAAGGAAATAATATGTGTGGAATTGTTGGTTTACTTGTAAAAAATGAAAATATGCGCGCCAATATTGGCGAACTGATGATGCCTATGCTCATCGGCATGACCGAACGCGGGCCTGACTCTGCAGGCATGGCTGTTTTTACTACACCCGTGGCAAACAATGTGCTTAAATTCAATCTATATGCGCCTAGCATGGGCTACAACTGGGAAGCATTTGCACAAGAGCACAAAGCAAAATTTAGCAGAAATGCGCAATTGTATGCGCAAGGCAACCATGCCATTCTGACTTCCGAAGTTGCTGCCAATGAGATTCGCAGCTGGCTCAAACAAAGCTACCCCAATGTACATCTGCTTTCAGTAGGACACTCCATTGATGTATATAAGGACACCGGTTTGCCTGCTGATGTTGCTGCACGCTACAGCTTGCCTAATGTGAGTGGCACGCACTTGGTAGGCCACACACGCATGGCAACCGAATCGGCTATTACCCCCGCACACGCTCACCCGTTTACTGCGGGTGAAGATTGGTGCTTGGTACATAATGGCTCGCTTTCCAATGCATTTAGTCTGCGTCGCAAATTAGAAAAAGAGGGAATTAGCTTTGAAACCGATAACGACACCGAGGCGGCGTGTCGCTTTTTAGAGTGGCGCATGCGCGAAGGTGATGACCTTAAAACCGCACTGGAACATGGATTTGAAGAGCTTGATGGCTTCTACACTTTGCTTATGGGCACACGCAATGAATTGGCACTGGTGCGCGACCCCTTCGCTTGCAAACCTGCAGTAGTGGCCGAACACGATGATTATGTAGCTATCGCTTCAGAATTCCGCTCACTCGCGCATTTGCCTGATGTTAAAAATGCGCATGTGTTTGAGCCCAGCCCTAAGGAAATGTACGTATGGAACATATAAATTTTGATTTGGAGGCCGCACCACTGCGTGAGGTAAATCAGTTTTTGCACAACGACGCGAATAAACTAGCTGGAAAGCAATTCACCATCATCAATCCAAACGGTGCACATAATATTGCGGTTGGGCTAAAGGCGAATGTGGATGTCACCATTGATGGTCACGCAGGTTATTACGCAGCTGGCATGAACCAACTGGCCAACGTCACAATTACAGGCAGTGCGGGTACTGGTGTGGCTGAAAATATGATGTCGGGTAAAGTGCATGTAAAAGGTTTTGCTTCAAACGCAGCTGGAGCAACTTCCCAAGGAGGCCTGTTAGTAATTGATGGCGACGCAGGTTTGCGCTGCGGTATCTCGCTTAAAGGTGCAGATATTGTCGTAGGTGGCTCAGTTGGCAGCTTCTCTGCTTTTATGGCGCAAGCAGGTAACCTGGTTATTTTAGGCGACGCTGGCGAAGCGCTCGGCGACTCACTGTATGAAGCACGTATTTTCGTACGCGGAAAAGTCAAAAGTCTGGGCGCAGATTGTGAAGAAAAACCAATGGATGACGAAGCGCGCAACATATTGACGGACTTACTCGCGAAATCTGGCTATGCCAATGTCAATCCTAACAGTTTCAAACTTTATGGCTCTGCCCGCACGCTCTATAACTTCCACGTTGATAACGCTGGTGAATACTAAAGGAACTCATTATGGCTGATACTTCACATATCCCACACACCACGCCACGCTTTTCAGCAACGTTTGACCCATATACCATTTCTGAAATTCGTCGTGCAGCAGCGTCTGGCATCTATGACATTCGTGGCGGAGGCGCTAAACGCAAGCTACCGCACTTTGATGATTTATTATTTTTAGGCGCATCCGTCAGCCGCTACCCACTAGAGGGTTACCGCGAGAAATGTGGTACCGATGTGGTATTAGGCACACGCTTTGCCAAAAAACCCATTCATTTAAAAACCCCAATCACCATAGCAGGCATGAGTTTCGGGGCGCTCTCCGGCCCAGCTAAAGAGGCCTTGGGACGCGGCGCAAGCGCGGTAGGCACCAGCACCACCACAGGCGATGGCGGCATGACCCCGGAAGAACGCGGACAATCCAAAACGCTGGTTTACCAATACTTGCCATCACGTTACGGCATGAACCCCGATGATTTACGAAAAGCTGATGCCATTGAGGTAGTCATAGGTCAGGGTGCGAAGCCAGGTGGTGGAGGCATGTTACTCGGGCAAAAAATTAGTGCCCGCGTAGCTAAGATGCGTTGCCTACCGGAAGGCATAGACCAACGCTCCGCTTGCCGACACCCAGATTGGACAGGCCCAGACGACCTGGAAATTAAAATCGCTGAACTACGTGAAATCACCGATTGGGAAAAGCCCATATACGTCAAAATTGGCGCCACACGCCCTTATTTTGATGTGGCACTTGCAGTCAAAGCTGGTGCTGATGTTGTAGTACTTGATGGCATGCAAGGTGGTACTGCAGCTACGCAAGAAGTTTTTATTGAGCATGTAGGCATTCCTATCCTCGCGGCGATTCGCCCAGCCGTTAAAGCGCTACAAGATTTGGGTGTTTATCGCAATGGCAAAGATAGCGTACAGCTCATCGTTTCAGGCGGCATACGCACAGGGGCTGATGTAGCCAAAGCACTTGCGCTGGGTGCAGATGCAGTAGCCATTGGTACAGCAGCTTTAATAGCGCTAGGTGACAACGATCCTCATTTGGAAGCTGAATACAATGCGCTAGGCACCACTGCTGGCGCTTACGATGATTGGCACGAAGGCCGTGACCCTGCTGGCATTACTACGCAAGACCCAAAGCTCATGAAGCGCCTGGATCCTGTGAAAGCAGGTCACCGACTAGCCAATTACCTTTCTGTTCTCACCATGGAGGCACAAGTCATTGCACGTGCTTGTGGGAAATCACATTTACATAATTTAGAACCGGAAGATTTGGTTGCACTCACAATAGAAGCCGCTGCAATGGCTAAAGTACCATTAGCAGGTACAACCTGGATACCAGGTGTGTAATTAAATTTTGAAGTTGCTATTAGGTAGCTTTGCACCATGCTTGTGCAAAACAGGATATTAAGCATTAAAAATTTAGATTTCAACTACAATTTACATCATTTAGCCACAAATTGCCCATAAATTAGCAATTTTAGTTGGCATATAGTTTGCCTATTTATAAATGAAAATTAATCATTTTCATGTTTTTCTCCCTCCCCTTTAGGCGCTTTATGCGCCTACTTTTTTGCCTAAAATCGAGCATAAATTTTGGCTTAAAAACGCCCGAGTAAAAATCATCGCCCTGCAAGCATCATGGAGACTGGATTTCAGAGCATATCATTCATATATGCATATGTTTTCAGAACAAAAATTAAATGGCCGCATCTTCTAACACATTTCATACTTGTGCGTCGCACTAGGCGAGTGGCCGCATCAGCGTGTACTATTAGCACTTAAAAAAAGAACAGTTAAATTGAAGATCATTTAAAAGATAATATTCAATAATAATGAAGTCGGGGAGTGTTTATGTTAACCAGTATCCTACGTTTTATCAGCAAAATACTATTTCGCGTTGAGGTTCGAGGTCTGGAGAATGTGCCGGCAGAAGATGGACTATTGATTGTCGCCAATCATGAATCATTTTTAGACGGCCTGTTACTGTGCATATTTTTACCCAAAAAAGCCACTTTTGTTGTACACACTTCGACCTATAAAAAATGGTGGTTCAGGCAAGCGCTGCGTTTAACGCGGCATGTAGAGGTGGATACTGCCAATCCGATTGCCATGAAAAAAGTCATCAAACTGCTTGAGGCCGGCGAAAATGTGGTGGTTTTCCCGGAAGGGCGCGTCACTGCAACCGGTGAAATTCAGAAAGTATATGACGGCCCCGGATTCATTGCGGGTAAAACCGGTGCCACCGTATTACCGGTTCGCATCGATGGCGCAGCAGAATCGTATTTTGGCTGCGTGGCTCGCCACCAGCTTAAGCGCTTATTCCCACGCGTCATCTTGACCGTGATGCCTACCACTAATATTGTGATGCCTAAAGCCACCAATCGCAGCTTCCCTACAGCCAAGCAGCGACGCCGCATTGCAGGCGAGGGAATGCGGAGCGTCATGCAAAAAATGTTGCTTCAGTCAAAACAAAGCCGCACCTTGTTCGAGGTCTTTTTGGATGCAGTAGATAAATTTGGCGGCAGCTATAGACTCATCGAAGACATGAACGAAACTGAAGAAACCTACCAAGACTTGCTGAAAAAGAGCCTCGCCCTGGGCAAAATAGCTAGCAAAGTCAGCAGCCCTAACGAAGTGGTCGGCGTGCTGATGCCCAATATCACCAACACGCTGGCGCTCATATTGGGCATGAGTGCATTCAATCGTGTGCCGGCCATGCTCAACTACACCTCTGGCACCGCAGGCATGCAAAACGCATGTATCGCAGCCAATGTAAAAACCATCATCACCTCGCACAAGTTCATAGAGAAAGCAGAGCTTGAAAGCGTTGTAGCGAATTTAAAGAACCTGAATGTGGTTTACTTGGAAGATTTGCGTGCGCAATTTGGAGTAATAGATCGTGCCTGGCTGATGGGTTATGCATTGCACTATCCTCGGGCGGTGATGGAGTCCTATTCGCCGGACGATCCAGCCGTTGTGTTGTTTACCTCCGGTTCCGAAGGTAAGCCCAAAGGCGTAGTCCATTCGCATAAAAGTATTCTGGCTAATATTGCACAAATAATGGCGATATTAGATTTTAACCCGGCAGATAAATTTATGATGGTGCTGCCTATCTTTCATGCGTTTGGATTTACTGGCTCGATGTTGCCCGTCCTAAATGGCATTAAAATTCATATTTTCCCATCTCCATTACAGTACAAGGTCATTCCAGAAATAATCCATAATCGTGGCTGCACGGTATTTTTTGCAACTAGTACATTCTTAGGAAACTATGCCAAATATGCCCATCCTTACGACTTTAATAAACTTAGAATCGTTGTTGCGGGCGCAGAAAAACTCAATAATGAAGTACGTAAAATTTACGCAGAAAAATTTGGTATCCATATTCTCGAAGGTTATGGTGCTACAGAATGTGCACCTGTGCTTTCAGCCAACACGCCAATGGCAAACCTCCATGGCAGTGTGGGCCAGTTTATACCTGGTTTAGAACACAAGCTTGAATCTGTACCCGGCATTAACTCGGGCGGCCTACTGCATGTACGTGGTGAAAATGTGATGAAAGGTTACTATCTGTTTGACAATCCAGGAGTACTTAATCCACCTGAGGATGGCTGGTATAACACGGGCGATATTGTCGAGGTTGATGCGCGAGGCTATATCCACATCAAGGGCCGCGTCAAACGCTTCGCCAAGGTAGCAGGCGAGATGGTTTCGCTGGAGGTGGTAGAGCACATCGCCTGCACCGCGGCTACCGAATATCAGCATGCGGCCAGTTCAGTCAGCGATGCACAGCGTGGCGAAAGCATCGTATTATTTACCACCGATAAAAAGTTAAAACGCGAGGATTTGCAGATTGTCGCCAAAAATCTTGGCCTGCCAGAACTTGCCGTCGCCAGAAAAATTGTTGCTGTTGAAGAAATCCCGCTACTGGGCACCGGCAAAACCGATTATGTCACGTTAAAACAAATGGCCGAGGCTGCTTAAGTTTAAAATAATTGACTAACAATCTATTCTCTCGCAACTTAACTGCTGTACTAATAGCGCAATTTGTATCTGCCATGGCTGATAATGCACTACTTTTTGCAGCGATTGCATTATTAAAATTGCATGTTACACCCGCCTGGCAAATTCCTATGCTGCAAGAATTTTTTGTGGTTGCATTCATATTAATGGCGCCATTTGTAGGGCCATTTGCTGATGGCTTTCCTAAAGGCAAAGTCATGTTAATTGCAAACATGCTTAAATTAATAGGGGCCGGCATGATGTTTGCAGGCGCAGACCCTCTTGTAGCCTACGGCATAGTGGGTGTTGGCGCGGCAGCATATTCACCTGCAAAATATGGCATATTAAGTGAATTAGTTGCCCCTGAGAAACTAGTAAAAGCCAATGGCTTAATGGAAGGCTCAACCATAGTAGCCATTTTGCTGGGTGCAGTGCTAGGTGGAAAATTGGCTGATATCTCGGTTTCAGCTGCAATAATTTCAGTATGCGGCTGCTATTTTTTAGCTGCAATAATCAATACATTTATACCTCGCTTACCCATTGCCAGACCAGACACCAAACTAGATCCCATAAAGCTTGCCAAAGAGTTCTTTTCTGCGCTCACGGTACTCTCATTCAATAAAGATGCGCGTTTTTCACTTATCGGCTCAAGCATATTCTGGGGCACAGGATCGACGTTACGTTTGTTACTAATAACTTGGGTACCCGCAGCACTGAGTATTAATGATTTGAGCATGCCAGCCAGCCTAAGCGGCGCCGTCGCAATAGGCATCGCCATAGGTGCAGCTTTGGCCGCTAAATTCGTAAGCCTGGAAAATGTTAATCGCGTGTTACCTGCAGGACTTTCGATTGGAATATTAATCATGTTATTTGCGCATACTACGCATTTATTTTCAGCCATCGCACTACTCATGCTCGTTGGAGTTGCAGGCGGCTTTTTTATTGTGCCGCTCAATGCGTTGTTGCAAGAGCGCGGTCATGAAACAGTTGGTGCTGGCAATGCTGTGGCAGTACAAAATTTCTTTGAGAACTTTAGTATGATGACTTTAGTCGGATTATTTATTGTTCTAGAAAAAGCTAATATAGCAGCCGTATCCTCGGCTTTTATTTTCGGATGTCTAATCTTTTTTGCCATTGGCATATTAGCGTTTAAGCAAATCAAACAAAACTGGACATAATCAAACCTGTCTCTCTTATTTTACTCAATAGCTTTATAATGATGCGATATTTTCAGACTAAGCACTTCATGTTTCTATCAAATGTAATTAATAAATGGCAGCATGCCTTTTGGCATATCAGCAAAAAGGTAGGGCCATATGCACCGATTCTAGCCATGATATTGTTAGGCGCGGTAATTCTTACCGCCTCACGAATTGGGTTAGTATTGTGGAAACTAGATCGCGTAAATGCCACTGGCAAGTTCCTGGAAGTTTTGCTGCAAGGGATTCGCGTCGATATCATTCAACTTTGTTTACTCAGTATAGTCCCGGTTATATTAGCTCCAATTCTAGCCACTAGGCACTTATTTAATTTCTGGCGCAAATTTACTTATATCTGGGTAATTTCTGCGATCGTTTTACTGGTATTTTTAGAAGCAGCGACCCCCGGCTTTATCGCCGAGTACGATGTACGCCCAAACAGACTATTTGTCGAATATCTAAAATATCCAAATGAAGTGTTGGGGATGCTTTGGCGCGGCTTTAAAATAGAAGTTTTCACCGGCATCGGCTTTACGTTATTGGCAACTTGGGCCATGCGCCGCTTTATGCAGCCTTGGTTACATGCATCACCCACTTGGTCTAACAAAAAACTGGCGCTGGTTTGGCCGCTGATTTTAGTATTGATTGCTTTTGGCATCCGCTCTACCACTGGACACAGACCCGCCAACCCTGCGATGTTTGCTATCACGCAAGACAGCATGGTAAATAGTTTGATACTGAACTCCGGCTACTCGGTCATTTATGCAGTTTATAGTTTGCATCATGAAAGCAAATCGAGCCAAATTTACGGCAAAATGCCCAAAGCCGAGATATTTAAACTCACCGGTGCGATAGATAGTGATATACCAACACTAAAAACACTCGTACCCTCTGCCAAACGCGAAAAACCGCTTAATTTAGTCATCATCCTACAAGAAAGCTTAGGCGCAACTTTTGTAAAATCTTTAGGTGGCGTGCCCGTTACACCCAACCTGGAAAAACTGAAAGAGCAAGGCATCTGGCTCGAGCAGCTATATGCGACAGGCACACGCTCCGTGCGCGGCATTGAGGCCGTGACTGCAGGCTTTTTACCTACACCGTCTGAAAGTACAGTCAAACTCTCACTCAGCCAAAAAAACTTTTTCACACTTGCAGATTTATTGGGCAGACAGGGCTACAGCACCGAATTTATTTATGGCGGCGAATCGCACTTTGATAACATGCGCAGCTTTTTTCTGGGCAACGGCTTCCAGAAAATTATCGAAGAAAAAGACTACAAGAACCCTGTATTTATAGGCAGTTGGGGCGCATCCGACGAGGACTTGCTCAACAAAACCCACGAGCAACTCTTAGCGCACCACGCCAGCGGCAAACCATTTTTCACACTGGCTTTCTCATCTTCAAACCATGCGCCATTTGAGTTTCCCGACGGACGCATTGAGCTATACGAACAGCCAAAAGCGACCGATAACAACGCAGTAAAATACGCAGATTATGCCATCGGAGAGTTTTTCAAAAAGGCGCAAGCCAGCCCTTACTGGAAAGACACTTTATTTTTAATCGTGGCCGATCACGATATTCGAGTACGTGGCAATACTTTAGTGCCCATTGAGCACTTTCATATCCCAGGACTGATTTTGGGCGCAAACATCAAACCGCAAAAATTAACCACCATCGCTAGCCAAATCGACCTGCCAGTCACCATGCTTTCTCTTATGGGGGTTAACGCCCAGCACCCGATGACTGGCCGTGATTTATCAAGCGAACCCGCGAGCCAGTTGGGGCGTGCCATGATGCAATATAACAACAACTTTGCCTGGATGGAGCAAACAGCCGAAGCCTATCATGTTGTCGTGTTGCGTGAAGGCAAACCACCTGCGCATGCGGTATATGATGCAAAAGCCAAGCATTTGAATGAGTCTGCACCACCGGTTGATGCCAAGGAAATTGAGCAACGCGCTCTTGCAAACTCACTACTCCCAGCTTTACTTTACAGGGAACAACGTTACCGCTTGCCTCAATGACGAACAAAAGAAAACAGCCTTCCATGCTGACCAAACAAGTCGTGCGCAATGGATTAAGTTACATTTTACGTGGCGGCCTACTCATCAAAAACGGGCATTTACCTCCGAGCAATCACACGATTCCAAACGATTTTTTCGGAGTCTGTGTTGCATCTTCACCCGACCCGGCTGTTGATGACTATGTAATCTTTCAACTGAACAAGCTTGGAATTAAACAAGTTCGCCTGGATTTCAGCTACGGTGACTTAACTAGCTTTAATGCCCGCTTTTTAAATACCCTAATTACTCATAGTTTTGATATCAGTTTGCATCTTGTGCAACCTTTCGAGGCCGCAAGCGATATGGAATCAGCCCCTGCACAAGCTATTTGGCGACAGTTTTTGGTACAGGTGTTGAATCAATTCGGCAACAAGGTCAAGCAGATCGAAGTTGGGACTACTATTAACCGTAAACGCTGGGCCGGTTATACCATGCCAGGTTTTTTAGCAGCTTGGGATATTGCACACCAAGAGATTAAAAGCCACGGTCTGGCATTAGCAGGACCAAACATTAGCGATTTTGAGCCTGTTTATAATATCGGCCTACTTCAAATATTCAAAGAAAAAAAGCAGCTGCCGGATATTCATACGGATAATCTATTTTCTGAGCGTGTATCGGAGCCAGAGCGGTTTGACCACCGTATATTCAAATATCATTGGGCAATCATTTTCAAATACAATTTAATAAAAAAAGCGCGCCTCTTAAAAAAAATAAGTACGGATTTTGGAGTAAGCAAACTGGTTTCCCCCGTCGCATTTTGGGCAATCTATCGCATACAACGACTGCTGCCAGACGGCGAGCAAAAACAGGCAGATTATGCCGCACGCTACATTACTTTGACAGCCGCTTCGAACAGTCTGGCTCAGGTTTTCTGGGGCGCTCTCATCTGCCAGCGTGAAGGCCTGATTAATGATGGTCTTCAGGAATCGGATTATCCGCCTCTGGAGCGCGTAACCCACTACAAAAATGCAGATGGCAGACTTGACCATTATCGGCCCCGGGCTAGCTTTAACGCTGTAAAAACAGTAATCAGCCTCATTCAAGGTGCGCGTTATGTGCAGCATATTACATCAGCGCAAGGCTTGGAAATTCATTATTTTGAATGTGATGACAGACAAATTCATGTAGCGTGGACAATTAACGGCAAAACTGCTTTTTTGAGTGACATCTACGAAGAAGCCACGCTGAATGCTGCGACGTTACTGCATCGTGATGGTGAGCTACTTTACAAGAATTTTGAATTAGTAACAGAGTCCCCCATCTATCTGTTATGGAATCCAGACTTTGCTATTAAAACAAAACCACAGCCATCACTGAAAAAAGACTTGGCGATACATGCCCATATTGATAGCCTGCAGTATTTCAGGGTGAATGAGGGTAACTGGCAAGGATTAGTGCTGGCCAAAAATGCCAATGAAGCCAACATGCTAATGCAGACTTTGCATCCCGCTAAACTTCACCCTCCTGCAAAAGATGCAGCGTTACGTCATGCGCGTAACGCAATTTGGGCGCTTGATGACCCGCGAGATAGCTCACGCAATATCACCATAAAACAGCCTGTCAGAATGTATCCGCATAAAGCCTTTTTGGATCGATTTAAACCTAGCAAAGCCAAACGTAGCTGGAACGGTGCAATGGAATTATTGCGGCGTGGTATTGCGACTGCCAAGCCGGTTGCATTCTTTGAGAAGATTAACGATAGCAGTCTTAAACAAAACTTTTATCTGTGTGAGCTTGTGAAGGCTGACTGCACCATTGGCCAGCTGTTTTCTGCGTTTGCGCGAGGAGAGCGCTCTTTTTGTGGCCTTACAACAGAAGATGTTTACCCGCAATTAGCGCAATACTGCCACCTCATGCATAGTCGTGGAATTTATTTTAGGGATTTATCAGGTGGCAATATTTTAGTTAATATTTTGACCGATAATAAATTGCAATTTTCACTGATCGACACTGCCCGACTTCATAGCTTTAATCACCCCATTGCTTTGAGACTTCGCATAGCAGACCTCACACGCGCTTGTCACAAGCTGCATTGGGCAGGACGTGAGCGTTTCATGCATATCTATCTTGGACTCACAGGCAGGAAATTAAGATGGCAGGACAAATTACAATTTTACCTATATGACTTTAAAGTGAGCATGAAACGCACAGTTGGCAGAAAGGGTATCAAACGTTTAATCAAATGGGTTAGAGGCACGCAATAATCTCATGAAAATCATGAGATTATTTTAAGCAGTTTTAATAAAGCTATTTTTTTACAGCGGCGTAGTATTACTCCTACGTTATGGAGTAATTGCAGTTATGCGAATTAAACCAAAACGAATTTTAACTAAGGAGAATATTATGTGGACAAAACCAGCTGCTACTGAAATGCGTTTCGGTTTCGAAGTAACTATGTACGTAATGAACAAATAATTAGTTCTAACGTCATTAAAAAAGGCGCAATATGCGCCTTTTTTGTTAAACACATTTTTACAAGCACACTCTTTTTATTTGCTTGGGAACGTAAAGTCTTTAGGTAACAGTACCCAAATTCTGCCTGTCTGTTTCATCGCCCCTGCCTGCTTACCGGCTTCATTGCCAGCCCCCCAAAAAAAGTCCGCACGCACTCCACCCTTGATCGCTCCACCTGTATCTTGTGCCATCATCATGCGTTTTAATGGTTTAGTGTTATTAGGTTGAGTCGTTGATAAAAATATAGGCGACCCTAATGGCACATATTTTGGATCAATCGCTACACTGCGTTCAGCCGTAATAGGCACGCCCAGTGCACCAAGCGGTCCGGACAAGCCTGCTGGGAGCTCTCTAAAAAATACATAGCTGGGATTGCTATTGAGTAATTCGCGCAATTTAGCTAGATTATTCCGTGCCCAATTTTTAATACCCTGCATTGACGCTTGGTCAAACGTCAGTTCACCACGCTCAACAAGTAATCGCCCAATCGAATTATAGGGATGGCCATTTTGATCGGCATACCCTAAATGCACCTGTTCTCCATTCTCTAGCTGAATCAGGCCAGATCCCTGTATCTGCAAGAAAAACACGTCGATAATATCGTCAATCCACATAATTTCTGCACCGGACATAGGTGAAGGTGAAGTTTCAATTTCTGCACGCGTCATATAGGGCACCAACTTGTTGCCTACTAACTTGCCACGAACGCGCTTATATTTTAGTTCGGGATAAAGTTCTCCCAACTCTACCGACACCAAATCATTAGGCTGGCGGTAAATGGGATGTGGAAACTGTACAGACTTGGTTCGACTGCCTTTTAGCAACGGTTCATAATAACCGGTAATCAACCCAGTATCATTGCCATCCTGGTTGCTGGTTCGATATACATTAAAGTTTTGGGTAAAATAGGCTTGAATTGCCGTACTGCTAGGATTGAGCATGCTCTGCGCAGATGCGCATACCGATTGCCACGACGGCTTGTTTTTTAAAGCATCGCAACTCTTTAACCAGACAGGCCAGGCAGCACTTAAATCATCTTCAGTAAAGCCATCGATATCGCTCCAAGCTGCTGGTTTTAATAGTGCGTAATCAGGCGTAATTATTGATGTTGGTTTGATATCACCATTTGATTTATTATTATCAGGCAGTTGAATGGGCGCAGGTTGCTGCTTGCATTCACAAGGCTTTGCATTTTTTTGTACTGTAGATTTCACATTTCGGTTCGTACAAGAAACCGCCACTAGCGCCAAGCAGACTAAAATCAAAAACCTTTTCAAAATACTTACCTAATTTAACATCTTTGGCACTGCTAGGGTAAATGGCTCAATTACCGCATCAAACATAGTGCCGTCTTCAGCGGCAATTTTATACGTTCCACGCATAGATCCCACTGGCGTAGCTAATAACGTGCCGCTAGTATATTCAAACTTCTGGTTGGGCTTCTAACAATTTAGTGAGTTGTTCGGCAATTTCATCATATTTCTGCTTCAGATCTTTGTCCCCCGCCATCTTTTCCTGCAGCCTTTTTCTTGCCTGACTTACTGCACTGTAATCCACCCTGCCTACCAATCGGCCGATCTCGGGTTGCGTTATATCACAGTGCCGATACAACAACTCCATCAGTTGCGCACGCTCTGCTGCACGGCTCCCCCGCTGACATAGCTCTTCTTTTCCCTTGCCTGTTATCTCTGTGAATTTCGCGATTACCAATTCTGGATTCAAACTCTTTCGCAGCCGCTGCAACGAGGGCTGTTCTCTTTTGTCACCTTTACCGTTTAAAATCTTTTCTTTTACCCATTCGATAAATTCATTCTCTCCGACAATGCCGCTGCCTTTACCAAGCGCAAGCGGATTGTCCAGTTCTCCGGTAATTGCTTCTTGAATTGCCTGCTTGTATGCCTGGCGTCCCTTCCTCGTATCGCCCCCCATAGAGTCCAATACTTTAGAATAGTTCACAAACGGCTCCTGCCTGCCGGTACCGATAAATCCTGCCAGGCTGCTATCGGTATATTTCTGCAGTTCTGCCCACTGCTCGTGCGCTGAATAATGGTAATATTTCCTTAGCCTGATTGGATTGAGATGGATATACCGGCTCACCGCTACTAAATAACGGTCTGCATCTATTAAAAATGCCTTGTATCTGCCCTGATATAAATGACCACTGCGTCTATATCGCCGATTATATGCTGAGGTGTAGCAGATATTGAAATGCCGCATGAATTCAGAAAGGTTGCCCTGCGGGGTGCTTATGAGCAAGTGAAAATGATTGCCCATCAGTACATATGACAGGACTTCTACTGCGTATACCTCCAAGGATACTTTCAGCTTCTCCTTGAACAGTTTCCTGTCTTCAGCATCTTTATAGATTTCCCTTCTCTCGTTTCCTCGACAGGTTACATGATAATACGCACCGGGATATTGGATTCGTAGTGCTCGTGCCATGAGTACCTTCTATAATTCCTGCCTTCTATTGTCAAGTTAAAGATTTGACCCCTATGCACCGCCTATGCCCGCCGGCCCTTGTTTTGATTGCACCTGCCGGCTATTCTGTGCTCCACTTTTCCAGTGCCGCTTTCATGTGCGCAAAGTACAGGGCAACTATCTTTTCATTAAATCCCAGCCCCTTCTCCGCGCCGTCAACGTCAAGGCCCGCAAGCTGCGACCGCCACGACGGTTCATCATCAGATCCCGCGCCCAGAACATCGTTCAGCATGTGCTCTCCGGCAACAAACATGAGCGGGATGAATTTCACCTTCTTCACGGCACTGCGCAGCAGCGCTGCCCGCGCCGCCTCCCACGAAGGCTCTCCCTCAACCACGCTGACATAGACCTGTTCCGGATAGCGGGCGGCAACACTATGTGCAAGCCGGGCATAGACCGCACCGGACAGATGACCGGTGCCGTGACCCACCAGCACCGTGGCCCGGCCGTCCCCGCACGCTATTCTATCGGCAAGGGCGTCAAGCACCATGGCACAGTCTTCATCGGTACACAGCAGCGGCCTGCCTATGGCGGTCCGTATGCGCGAAGAGCCGGCAGCAACAGCTATTTTGTGAAATTCAACGCCGGGGATGACATGCAGCGATTGAATGACGGCCCGCTCGCACCCCTGCTGCTCCAGGTCTGCTAAAACTTCTTCAAGGCTTTTCCATCCGGCCTGGCGCTGGTTCATCTTCTCCCTGAGCATGCGCGAGGTATAGGCCCATAACAAGGTACGGCCCGGGTACGCTGCGCGAAAGCGCGCTTCAAAAAACCGGTAGGTATCCTGTGCCGTTGTTGACGTGCCGAACGCAGCTGCGATAACCGGAATAGAATCCATAAGTATTCTCCAAGTTCAGGTAGTGAAATAGTTTGGAGGTTGCGGAGTTAAACTTTAAAGGATAAAAGATCAAGAGGCTAAAAAATCAATAGCCCTCTTCACCTATTCACCTCTGTGCCTTTGCGCCTTCCTCTGCATCTGATTCTGCTTCCTAACCTCACTTGCCTTTTTTAAAAAAACCGTTCTGCCCAGCGCTGTGCTTCCGCGCTCACGATTTCTTCGGCTTTATGCGCCTCCTGCTGCTTGGCAGCGGCATTGTGCTCCACCAGCGGCTGGATCGTCTCCAGGTTATGCAGGCGCACGAGCGGGTGCTCCTGCAGCGCCGGGTCAACGTCCCGCGGCACCGCAAGGTCGATGATATACAGGGGCCGGGTGCGCGCGTTGAGCGCATCCCGGACCCTTTCGCTTCTGATGACATAATGCGGGGCTGAGGTCGCGGTGATGATGATATCCACCTCGCGCATGAGGTCTTCGAGATGGTCCAGGTGAAACGCCTCGCCGCCGAGGCTTTGGGCCAGCGCTGCCGCCTTTTCAAAAGTCCGGTTGCCGACAAATGCCGTGTGCAGGGCATGCTCCAGCAAATACTGCGCTATCTGCGTGGTTATCTTGTTCACCCCGATAAGCATCACCTTCGCGCCGGTGAGCCCGCGCTCCCGCTCCAGAAATTTTATCGCCAGCGACGCGATGGAAACATTCCCCTTTGAAATAGCGGTTTCGCGCCGCACTTTGCGCCCCACCCGGAACGTCTGCTCAAATATTCTGTGGAGGTTTTTGCCCAGGGCGTTTGTTTCCCGTGACAGCCGGCACGCCTCTTTCACCTGGAACAGCACCTCGTTCTCACCCAGCACCTGCGAGTCCAGCCCCGCCGCGACCCGGAACAGGTGATGCAGCGCCGCAGCATTCTCCTTGCGGTAGATGTGCCCGGCAATCCCGTTGCCGAAAATGTGCGATTCGGGGAACAGCGCGGTGTGCGGCGGCAATGCGGGCTGTTCGCAGCAGACAAAATAGTATTCCGTCCGGTTGCAGGTGAACAGCAGCGCGCACCCGTCAACGCACGAAATGGCGCTGATGCGCTGCAGCTCGCCCCGTATCTGCTCGCGGGTAAAGGAGCAGTGCTCGCGCACGCACAAAGGCGCGGTGCGATGATTGATGCCGAATAACAAGAGTGACGTCATAGCCGTTTGGAAGCTGTCAGCGCCGGGCTGCAAGCTTCCCCATCTCCTTGGCAAAATAGGTGATAATCAAGTCTGCTCCTGCGCGCTGTATGGAAAGGAGCGTCTCCAGCATGAGCGCCTGCTCCTGCACATAGCCCAGCTGCGCGGCCGCCTTTATCATGGCGTACTCGCCGCTCACCTGGTACGCTGCCAGCGGCAGCAGAAACTGTTCCCGGGCCCGCGCCAGGATATCGAGGTACGGCAGCGCCGGTTTTACCATGAGGATATCGGCGCCCTCCGCAGCGCAGCGCGCGAGCGAGCGCGCGGCTTCCCGGCATTGGCAGGGTTCAGCTGATGTGATTTCCGGTCGCCGAATTCCGGCGCGGACTGGGCCGCATCCCGGAACGGCGCATAGAGCGCCGAGGAAAATTTCGCGGCATAGGCCATGACCGGAAGCTGTTCAAACCCGGAGCTGTCCAGAATGCTGCGCACCGCGGCCACGGTGCCGTCCATCATGTCAGAGGGCGCTGCCATGTCAGCCCCTGCCCGCGCATGTGAAAGCGCCATTTCCGCCAGCCGCTCCCGGGTGGGATCATTGACAATAACCCCCTTTTCAACGATCCCGCAGTGGCCGTGGGAGGTATATTCGCACAGGCACACGTCGGTGATTACGATCATCTGCGGCAGTGCGTCCTTCAGCGCCCGGACCGCCTGCTGGATGATGCCGTCAGGGCTGGTCGCTTCAGAGCCCCGCTCATCCTTGGTGCGGGGAATGCCGAACAAAAGCACTGCCGGTATCCCCGCCTCCGTGAGCTCGCGCGCTTCCCGGACGAGGTTGTCAATTGACAGCTGAAAAACACCCGGCATGCTTGCTATGGGGTTTTTAACGTTTGTCCCGTGCACAACAAATAATGGCGCTATGAGAGACGAGGTGCGCAGAACCGTCTCCTGCAGCATGTCCCGCATCTCCGGTTTCATTTTTAAACGTCTGAGCCGTTCCATAAATAATTCTAATTTTGCCTCCCGCGTCACGGATCACTGGTCACGTGTCACGACTTTAATTCCGCATTCCGCTCGCCGCGCTGTCGCTTTGGCGCAGCGGGCAATCTGCATTCCGCAATCCCTGGCTGCCTTTGTGCCTTGTTTTCTCGATTCCGCATTGCCGCAATCTGCATTCCGCAATTCTTTCAAGTCCTCAACTCTTTATAATAGTTTATTATCGCTTCAGCCAGCGACCTGAAATCATACTGCAGCGGCACTATCCGCGCAGTGAATCCATGCTTGCGCAGAGCCCCTTCGGTTATCGGGCCGATGCAGGCGATTGCCATGTCCTTAAGCTCCTGTAAAACCGCGGGCGTGGCATACTCAAAGAAATTATGCACGGTCGATGAGCTGGTGAAAACAATGACAGTCGCAATTCTGCACCATGGCAAACTGCTCGGCCTGCTGCAGCGCTGACGGCACCACGGTTTTATAAACCGGCACTGCCAGCACCTCGTTCGGCAAAGCCCGCAGTCCCTGGTCAAGCACATCGCGCGTTTTCTGCGCCCGGGGAATGAGAATGCGCGCCCCGGTAATGCTGCGCTCGGTAAATGCGCGCACCACGCCTTCAGCGCTGAATTCATCCGGCACGAGGTCCGCCCTGAGATACTGGCTCTTGAGGGTGCGCTCCGTGCCGCTGCCGATAGCGGCAAAATGAAGATGAGAAAAATTCCTCACATCTTTTCCCCGGCTCCAGGCCCGCTCCATAAAAAACCTGACCCCGTTTGAGCTGGTAAATATAATCCACTGAAAATCCTCCAGCTGCGTCAGTGCCCGGTCCGCTTCTTCATAGCTGTCGGGAGGCTGAAACGAGATGGTCGGAAACAGCACGATCTCCGCGCCGTTTTCCTCAAGAACCTCCGATAACGTGTCTTCCTCCTGGTATTCGCGGGTAATGATTACGCGCCGGCCGAACAGCGGCATGGTTTCAAACCAGCGCAATTCCTGCCGCAGTTTCACCACCTCGCCGACCACCACAATCCCCGGCGGTTTCAGCGCATGCTGGTTCACGATCCGGCAGATGGTATCAAGCGTGCCTTCGACCACCTTCTGGCTGCCGAGGGTTCCCTGCTGTATCACCGCGACCGGCGTTTCAGGGTTTCTGCCGTGCAGGATAAGCTGCTCAACAATCATTGACAGGTTGCGCATGCCCATGAGGAACACCAGTGTCTCGGCACCATTGGCAATGTCCTGCCAGGCGATAATGGGCCGGTCTTTCCCCGGTGTTTCGTGCCCGGTAACAAAAGCGACAGAGGATGCATAGCGGCGGTCGGTCACCGGAATGCCGGCATAAGCCGGTACCGCGATAGCGGACGGCACACCCGGCACGACGTGAAAGGAAATACCTGCCCGGGCGAGCAGCAGCGCCTCTTCCCCGCCCCTGCCGAACAAAAAGGGGTCTCCGCCTTTAAGCCGCACGATCTGTTTTCCCTGCAGGGCTTTTTCCAGCAGCAGCGTGTTTATCTCTTCCTGGGTGAGGGAGGGCTCTCCCCCGCGCTTGCCCACGCAGATCTGCTCCGCGTCCGGGCTGCAGCAGTCAAGGATATTGGCATTGACCAGGCTGTCGTAGAGCACCACTTCCGCCTGCGCCAGCATGCGCCTGCCCTTGACCGTCATCAGTCCCCGGTCACCGGGACCGGCGCCGACGAAATATACTCTTCCTTTTTTCTCAGGCATGCATCTGTCCTGTATTAATTGGTTTAGTGCTCGTCGCTTGACTGTATAAATAGAGCGTAATAAGAAATTGGTCACGGGTCACAAGTCACTGGCCACGAGTCACGGATCACGTATTTGACTCATCTCTCGTTTCTCCGCATTCTCAGCACTTTTCTCTCGTCTTTTGCCTCTCGCCTGTTGCCTATTGCCTGTTGCCTTGTAATATTTTTCTCGCCAGCCTCCGTCCGATGTCCGCTGCCTCCGCTGTCCTGCCCGACTCAATCCCCTCCACGGCAGTTCCGCTTTCCTCCCGGACAATGCGTCCGGTCAGATGCAGTTCCTCACCCCGCACTTCTCCGTACACCCCGATCGGCAGGCTGCAGCCGCCGCCTGCTGCTGCCAGAAACGCCCGCTCCGCTGTTACGGCGGCACGGGTCTGCCGGTCATCAAGAAACGCGATGCGCTCCATAAGAGCGCTATCAGCGGCCCGGATTTCAATGCCGAGCGCGCCCTGTCCCGCTGCCGGCAGCATGGTCGCGACCGGGATAATTTCCGCGGCCAGGTTCTCCAGCCCCGTCCTTTTAAGTCCTGCCAGGGCCAGCACCAGACCGTCGAACTGATCTTCCCGCCATTTCCTGATGCGGGTATCAACATTTCCCCGCACCGGCCTGATCACAAGGTCCGGCCGGCATTGCAGGAGCTGACAGCGCCTTCTGCTGCTCCCGGTGCCGATGACAGCGCCCCGGGGAAGCTCCGCAAGGGGGCATGCCGCGACCAGCGCGTCACGCACATCTTCCCGCTGCAGTACCGCGCCGATCATGAGTTCCGGCAGGATCTCGGTCGGCACATCTTTCATCGAATGCACGGCACAGTCAATGCTCCCCTTCAGCAGCGCCTCCTCCAGTTCCTTCAGAAATATGCCCTTGCCTGCTATCGCCTCAACCGGCACATCAATGAATCGGTCGCCGGTTGTGACTATGGGCACGAGCTCTATCTTCAGGTCAGGGCAGGCTTTGCCAAGGGCTTCCTGGACCAGGCGCGCCTGGATCATTGCCAGCCTGCTTTTTCTGGTCCCGATCCTAAGATGTTTGCTCAATGCCATGCTCTTTTAAAAATGCCTGTAACATTGTTCGCGCCTGTGCCGTCTTATTCTCCCGCAGCAGCGGAAGAATATTGAGCGCGGCTGCCCCGGCAAGCAGCTGCTGCCGGGCTGCTCCCGCAACAGCGGGGCTTGCATAAATCTGCCGGCGCGCTTCATCCAGCAGCTCCAGATATATCCCGTATTCCCGGCCGAACTGCGCTTCCAGGTCTTCGCGAAGCCTCCGCGCAAGAGCCGGCATTCTGCCGCTGGTTGCTATGGCAATCGTCAAATCTCCCCGCTGCACAATGGCGGGCACAAAGAAGTCCGATTCCTCGGGGCTGTCCGCGACATTAACCAGCGCTCCGCTGCTGCGGGCCCAGCCCGCGATTTCCCGGTTTGTGTCATGGTCATCAGTGGCGGCAATGACCAGAAATGTTCCCGCCACATCATCTGCAGTGACGCTGCGCTGAAACAGAATTATCGCGCCCTCTTCCGCGAGCTTTTTTACTGCCTCCCCTGCCGCGCGCGCCACCACGGTTACCCGGGCGCCTGAGGCAAGAAGCGTCCGTATCTTGCGCTCCGCGACCGCGCCAGCGCCGGCAACAAGACAGGGCCGGTTGTGAATCTTCAGGCTTATGGTATACGGACGCGTCATCAGTCTGACTTCTCTGTTCTGTGCTCTGCCTTCTTCATTTTATTAAACACCCTGCCTGCTGCTCCGATAGTTTTGTCTATATCCTGCCGGGTGTGCGCCAGAGAAATAAATGCTGTTTCAAACTGGGAGGGCGGCAGATAAATCCCCTCTTTGAGCATGCCGGTAAAAAATTCCCTGAACTGCCCGACATTGCAGTTGCGCGCATCCTCATAGCAGGCCGGCGGCGTGTCGCTGAAAAAAATGGTGAACAGCGAGCCGCACTCCTCAACCCGCACGGTAATGCCGCTGGCTTCTGCCTGGTCGCGGATGCCGGCGCAGAGAATTTTCCCCATGCTGTCAAGCCGCGCATAAGTGTTTTTCTTTTTCAGTTCTTTCAGTGTCGCAAGGCCCGCGGCCATTGCCACGGGATTGCCGGAGAGCGTGCCGGCCTGGTACATCTCCCCCAGGGGCGCCACCTGTTCCATGATCTCCCTGCGGCCGCCGTATGCTCCCACCGGAAGCCCGCCGCCGATTATTTTTCCCAGGCAGGTGAGGTCGGGGCTGATGTTGAACAGGGTCTGCGCGCCGCCCCAGGCAACCCTGAACCCGGTAATCACCTCGTCAAAGATGAGCAGGCTGCCGTGCTTCCGGGTAAGCTTTCGCAGGCAGGAGAGAAAACCCTTGTGGGGGTAAATCACCCCCATGTTGCCGGCGATAGGCTCCACCAGCAGTGCGGCAATTTCATCGCCCTGCTGCGCGAACAGGGCTTCGCACGCCGGTATATCATTGTACGGCAGGACCAGGGTCTCGCCCAGATACGCCGCCGGGACTCCGGCGCTGGTGGCGATGTTCAGCGTTGCCGCGCCTGAGCCGGCAGTAACCAGCAGACCGTCCGCGTGGCCGTGATAGCAGCCGGAAAATTTCACGATTTTATCGCGGCCCGTGAAAGCGCGGGCCAGGCGGATTGCGCTCATGCACGCCTCGGTGCCGGAATTCACCATCCGCACCATCTTGATGGACGGGAAAGCGCTGGTAATGAGGCTTGCCATCTCAAGCTCTATCTCTGTCGGCGCGCCGAAGCTGGTGCCGCTCGCAACGGTCTTCTGAACAGCCTTCACCACGGCCGGGTGCGCGTGCCCCAGTATCAGCGGCCCCCAGGAGCAGACATAGTCTATGTAGCGCGCGCCGTCAACATCCTCAATACAGGCTCCTGAGCCGCGGCGGATGAAAAGAGGATTGCCGCCTACCGCGCGGAACGCCCGGACCGGGCTGTTCACTCCGCCGGGAATAATTTTCTGCGCTTTGCTGAACAGTCTTTTTGATCGGGAAATCATAGCAACCTGCTTCCTTTTCTTGAATGAAAAAAGCTGATAGCTGTCAGCTGACAGCTTTTAAGCTATTTATTCCTATCTTTTCCAGCACATAGGCCACATTGACATACTGCTCGACAACCGCGGCAAGCTTGTCATAGTTTTCCTCCTTGAAGGCCCGGTAGGAAAAATCATCTCCTGCGGGCAGCGCGGCAGACGGCAGTATCCAGCCGAGAAATGCTGTCCGCAGGGCGTCATTTTCAAACAAGCCGTGCAGATACGTCCCCCACACCAGGCCGTCCCGGCTCGCAATATCCGCGCTCTCCCCGTCCCGCAGCGTCAGGACATCAGCGCCCGCCGCAGCGCAGGTCCTGCCCATGTGAATCTCGTAGCCTTCCACGGCTGTGGCTTCGCCGCTGCCCGGCAGCTGAAACAGGGCGCGCGTGCGTGAGGTTATTTTCTGCTTCTCCATGACTGATGAAACCGGCAGCAGCCCCAGGCCGGCAATCTCCCCGCCCCGGTCCTCAACGCCGTGGGGGTCGGCGATGCGCTCTCCCAGCATCTGGTAGCCGCCGCAGATGCCGGCAATCCTTCCGCCCGCGCGGTAATAATCACGCAGCGCCTGTTCAAAGCCGGTTTCGCGAAGAAACCCGAGGTCATAAAAGACATTCTTGCTGCCGGGAAGAATTACCGCGTCATAATCCTTCACGCGATGCGGCGCAGTGACATAATCAAGGGTAAACCGCACATCCGCCTCCAGCGGGTCAAAGTCGGTATAATTTGATATATGCGGCAGCCGGATGACGCCGATGGCTGCGCCGGCTGCCCGGTTATGCATCAGGTTATAGCGCTTCCGGTCCAGGGACACCGAGTCCTCACCGGGGATGTAGAGGTCCCGGATCAGGGGCACCACGCCCAGCACCGGCCGGGACGTTTTCTCTTCAATATATGCGAGACCGTCGCCAAGCAGCGCTGGATCGCCGCGGAATTTGTTGATGATAAAGCCGATCAGCCGCTTGCGCTCATCAGGGGTCAAAAGCTCCACGGTGCCGATAATCGAGGCAAACACGCCGCCGCGCTCAATGTCTGCGACCAGCACCACTCCGGCATCAGCATGGTCTGCCATGGCCATGTTCACGATGTCGTTTTCCTTCAGGTTCATCTCCACGGGGCTTCCCGCGCCCTCAAGCACCACGCAGTCATAAGCGGCAGCAAGCCGGTCGTAGCTCTCCGTGACCTTCTGCCAGAGCAGCTTTTTCATGGTGTAGTAGCGCGCAGCCTCCATGGTGCCCTGCACAACCCCCTGCACAATAACCTGGCTCCCCATCTCTGATGATGGTTTGAGCAGTATGGGGTTCATGTCAACATCAGGCTCTATGCCCGCGGCTTCCGCCTGCACTACCTGGGCCCTGCCCATCTCTTTGCCGTCCCGCGTCACATAGGAGTTGAGCGCCATGTTCTGCGCCTTGAACGGGGCGACGCGCACCCCGCGCTTTTTCAATATCCTGCAGAACGCGGCAGCCATGATGCTCTTGCCGCTCTCAGAAGATGTACCGACAAACAGTAATGATTTAGCCATAGTTCTGATAGCTCGGGGTCAGGTCTTGAGTAGTTCACAGTCAGCCTTCCTAAAACTCTATTCCCTTCTGCGCTTTCACGCCCTTTTTGAAGTGATGCTTCACCTCGCGCATTTCCGTGACCATGTCGGCTATCTCCTGGACGCGCTCCGGCGCGTTGCGCCCGGTCAGTATCAGGTGAACGCCTTCCGGCCGCTGCCGGAGGAACTCGATGACCTCATCCTCATCCAGCAGGCCGTAGCCGAGCACGTAATTTATTTCATCAAAGATAACCATGCCGTAGCGCCCTGACAGCACCGCTTCCCGGCACTTTTCCCAGGCTGCGCGGGCGAGCTTGCGGTCTTCGTCGAGATTTTCCTTCTCCCAGGTAAAGCCCGTTCCCATCTGGTGGATCTCGATTTCAGGTATTTTTTTTAAAGACTCAAGCTCGCCGTATTTCCAGCTGCCTTTAAGAAACTGTATGATGCAGACCTGCATCCCGGTGCCTGCGGCGCGCAAGGCTGCTCCGAGCGCGGCGGTCGTTTTTCCCTTGCCGCTGCCGGTATTGACGATTACAAGTCCCCTGTTCATACGCTGTACCCCCGGCGTGTTATCATCCAGGTGCCCTGCATCATGGTGGCGCTGTTGCCGATAATCACTAAACAGCGCATGTCGATATCAAAATCAAGAACGCGCGCGAGCGTGGTCCTGACAATGTTCTCTTCAGGCCGCGACACGCTTCGCACAATGGCTGCGGGTGTGTCCGCTCCCCGGTGCCGGAGAAATATTTGAACTGCCTGTGCTATCTGTTCAGTTCTGGTCGCGCTTTTCGGGTTGTAGAGACACGTCACAAAATCTCCCGCAGCCGCGGCTGTGAGCCGCTTTTCAATCATCTCCCACGGGGTCAGAAGATCGCTCAGGGACACTATGGCACAGTCATTCATGAGCGGCGCGCCGAGCGCCGCTGCCGCGGCGATGAACGCGGGCACGCCGGGCACTATCTCCACCGGGATTTCTTCAGCTTCGCGGTCCCCTCCCATAAGCTCAAGCATAAGGCCCGCCATGCCGTAGAGCCCGGAATCACCGCTTGAAATGAGCGCTACAATTTTCCCCTGGCGCGCCGCATCAAGGGCCCTGCGGCAGCGCTCCTGCTCCCGGGTCATGCCGCTTGCAATAATCTGCCTGTTGCCTATAAGCGGCTCAATCAATTTAATATACGTGGTGTAGCCGACCACGGTATCGCAGCGCTCAAGCGCCGCGCGCGCCCGAAGCGTCATATCTTCAATGCTTCCCGGGCCGATGCCCACGAGAAATATCATGCCCTGTTTCTTATCCATGCGCAAGCACTCTCTCGGCAATGAGCCGCGCAAACGGTACGCGGGCAAGGGCCAGGGTCAGGCTGCCCAGTTTTTCTTTTTTCATGAGCAGACAACCGCCCTGCGCCGCGAGCAGCGCTGCCGGCTCCGCAACGCCCTGCACCCCGAGGGCGCGGCGCGCGTGCACGGATTCAGCGGACGGGACCGTGACGCTGTTTAACTGCGCGGCGGAATAAAACTGCAGCGGCAGGCCGTTGGCACGGGCAAAACGCAGAAGCCCCTGCTCGTCTTTTTTCGCCGCTATCGTGCCTATGGAATGGAGCGCGGCAAGCGGGAGCTTCATGTTCTTGAATAGTTTCTCTACTGCCGCCTGCATGTCACGGGCCGACACGCCCCGGTTGCAGCCGATGCCTGCTGCCAGATCCCGCGGATGGATGGAAAGAAAATGTCCCGCCTTTTTCGCGGGCACTATCCTGTCATGGGAGAACAGAAGGCCGGCCCTGCAGCCTGAGGCGAAAAGCTTTTCAGGGCAGTCATAAAAAGAGAGGTTGCCGTGGCCTTCCATGCCCGGCAGCAGGCGCAGCTCCGCAGGGAAGAATCCGACCGGGTCCCCGGCAATCATTGCGGCCTGTATTTTTTTAAGCGCCCCTTTTGAAAATTCGCCGGCGCCAAGCTGCTGAATGATAACATCCAGCGCCGGCATGTCTCTGGTATCGCTTGCCGTGGTGATGACGCAGTGCCCGCCAAGCATGTGCGCGAGATCACGCGCCAGCCTGTTGGCGCCGCCCCAGTGTCCCGACAGCAGGCTGATGATGTTTTTCCCCTGGTCATCCATGACCGCCACGGCCGGGTCATCCCACTTGGAGGTCACGCAGGGAGCAATCATGCGCACGGCAATGCCCGCGGCCATGATGCAGATGATCTGCGCGCAGGAGGAAAAGACTTCGCGCACTGTCTCCTGCAGGCTGGTATAATATATAACAGTTCTTCCCTCGCGTGCGCCTTTCATGGCGGCAGGGAGGAAAAGGCGCGCGCCTGAAATGCTGCCTGCAATTTTTTTGCCGATCTTCGCGCCGTCTTTTGTTACGGCAATCACTGCCGTGCCTGCTCTTTTCCGCTCTTTTTGCTGCCGATAGCCGTGGCTGAAATCTTTTGCGTAGAGCTTTGAGCGCTCACCTTTTTTTTCGCCGATTGCGTCTCCCACCAGTATCAGCGCCTGGCGCTTGATATTTTTCTGCGTTACTTTTGCAGCGATGGTTGCGAGGGTGCCGCGCACCACAATCTGATCAGGCCAGCTTGCCCGGTACACAACCGCTGCCGGTGTGTCTTCCGGGTACCCGCCGGAAACAAGCTCCTGCATGGTATCATCAAGCATGCCGGTGCTGAGATAGATCGCCATGGATGCCCGGTGCGCTGCCAGGGACGCAAGCGCTTCCTTCTCCGGGACAGGAGTCCGGCCTGCCCGGCGCGTGATGATGAGCGTCTGGGAAAAGCCCGGCACAGTAAACTCTTTTTTCAGGCCCGCGGCAGCGGCAAACGCCGCGGTGACGCCGGGAACCACCTCATAGGGCACGTTCTGCCGGCGCAGGATGTCCATCTGTTCAGCTATCGCGCCGTACAGCGACGGCTCCCCGCTGTGCAGCCGGACAACCAGTTTTCCCTGCCGCGCCGCGCGCACCATCTCCGCGGTTATTTCCTGCAGGGTCATGGAGGCGCTGTCAAGCTTGCCGGCGCTTTTCTTCGCGCAGGAAAGGACCGCGGGGTTCACCAGGGAGCCGGCATATATAATTACATCAGCGCGGCCGAGCAGCCGCTGCCCCTTGACGGTCAAAAGCTCCGGGTCTCCGGGCCCGGCGCCGACAAAGAAGACCCTGCCTGCTTTTTCAGAAACGCGCTTACGCTTTTGTTCCATGCAGTATGAAAACCTGATTTTCAGCCCGGAAAATTTCCGGCTGCCTGTTGCTCTCGAGCTGCCCGAGTTGGACAGCGGTGACGCTGTAGCGCCACTTCCACTTTCTGAACACATCCGTAGCCCCTTTTACCGTGGCCATGGTCACCCCGTTCAGTACCACGCTGCCCTGCGGCAGAATGCTTTTCTTTACCTGCTGCAGGATGGCCGCGAGCCTGCCCCCGGAGCCGCCGATGAAAACGCTGTGCGGCCGGGGAAGGTTTTTCAGCGCACCGGGCGCGCTTCCCCGCACCGCCGTTACCTTCACTGTTCTGAATTTTTTTATATTCTTCCGAAGCTGCGTGAAGCGCCGCGCGTCCTGCTCAACCGCATATACCTGCATGCCCGGGTAGAGACGCGCCGCCTCTATCGATACTGAGCCGCTGCCCGCGCCGATATCCCACAGCACCCGGCTGTTGCCGCATGCAAGCCGCGCCAGGGACAAAAGACGCACATCCTTTTTCGTTATCATGCCGCGGTCATGATGGAAGTGTTCATCCCCTATGCCCAGGCCTGCTTCAGAGGCCGCGGAATCGCGCGCCTGCTGCGCGCTGATAATCATCATGGTAAGCGCAGCAAACCGGCGGCGCTGAAATATTTTCAAGGCCCCCGCAATAATGCGTTCATCACGCTGCCCCAGGTTCTCAAACACCCTGGTTTTCCATTGCGCCGCGCACGGTTCCGCTGTAATGAGCCAGCGCGCCACGGCTGCCGGGGTATTTTTATCATCACAGTAAATAACCGCCGGGCCTTCCGCGCGAAAGATTTTTTCCAGCCCGGCAATGTCCCTGCCGTGCAGGCTTATGAACGCGGCATTGTCCCAGCGCTCTCGTGCGCGGGCGAACGCTCCCTGGAACGCGGTAATGTTCGGCACAACGCAAACCCGCTCTTTGCCGAACACGGCAATAACGAGCGGGGAAACGCCGAAAAAGTTCGGGTCGCCGCTTGCGAGCACCACGATCTTTTTGCCCCTGCTGCCTGTTTTGAGCTTCCGCAGCGTCGCTTCAACGTTCCGGTCAAGGACAATTTTCTGCGCCGTGTGCCCGGGGAAATACCCCAGAAGCCTTCTGCCGCCGGCAAGCACATCAGCAGCAGTGATAATTTTTTGCGCCCTGACGGAAAGATCTTCCGGGGACAGCCCGACCCCTACGACACTAATTTTTTCCTTCATGGAACAGCACCCCTCCGTTATAGGAAAAAAGCAGTACTTCCGCGCGCGCGGAAAGGCCGCCGAGTTCCTGCACGCGCCGGTGTACCATGTGCGCCAGCCGGGCGCATACTCGTTCGTGAAATTCCTCCGGTATCAGCTCCATGGCGTGGCGCGCCGTATGCGCCGTGCCCGCCGCGCGCGCGCCCTCCTCGTCCACACCGGCCCGGCGCGCGATATCGGCGAGCAGGGCCAGATCCACATCTGCTTTCCGGTAATGGGTGCACTCGGCTCCCGCGGCCATTTTGAGAAGCTTGCCGGGGAACCCGGCAATAATGATGCGCGCGATGCCGTGCCGCGTTGCTTCCTGCACGGCAAAAGAAAAATAATCAGCCATGAGCACAAAGGCTGCTTCCGGAAGACTGCTGAACACGCGCCGCGCCTCTTTCTCGCTTGAGCGCCCGGTGCACAGGACCACGCGCTCGAAGCCCCATGGCCTGCAGCACATCAAGAGCGCACACGATCGAGTCACGGTATGCCTGGTGCGAGTAGGGAATGACCAGGCCCGTGGTCCCGAGTATGGAAATACCGCCCGTGATGCCGAGACGCGGGTTCAGGGTCTTTTTTGCCAGCTCTTGCCCGCCGGCAACGCTGATGGTCACGTGTGCTCCCTTCCCCCCCGGCAGCGCCTCGCGCACGCTCGAGCGGATCATCGCTCCGGCACTGGGTTGATGGCCGGCTTTCCGGGCGCCACCGCGAGCCCGGGCCGCGTCACCCTGCCGACCCCTTCACCGCCTGCTATGATGATTTCATCCGTTTCAAGAATTCTAACAGTCGCGCGGATGCGTGCGCCATTGGTGATGTCCGGGTCATCCCCGGCGTCTTTTATCACCTCGCAGAATGCCCCGTCCGCGCCACAGCCGCTTGTCTGGACCGGGATGCGCGCTGTTTCGCCGCCGGGAAGGCTCACCTCGATTTCCCGCACGCACGTCCCCGCAAGCACCAGCGCCGCGCCTTTGGCAGCAGCAGCGGCACAGGTGCCGGTGGTATAGCCGGTTCTAAGACTGCTCCGAAGACGTGTCATTGTTTTCCGCGCGCGGTTTTTTCAAAACAACGAGCGACAAATATTCAGGGCTCTGCGCCAGGCCGTCGAGATTGCGCGTGACGCGTTCCCCGTCCAGCCCGCATTTCTGAATATAGGTGCAGCACTCTTCCAGGTCCCGGTCCGCAAGCATCTTCAGCAGCCGCTCCCGCTGCCGGTAGGTCTTCAGGAAAACCACGGTGTCAGAGCTGTCAAGTATGCGCTCCAGCCGCTCCGGGGAATCGTTTGCCGAAACCACCGACACTATTTCATTGCCTTCCACAAGCGGCATACCCGCGCGGGCCGCTGCGTAGGCATACGACGTGATGCCGGGTACAGCCTCGATCGCAAGGTCAGGGGCAAAGCGCTTGAAATAGCGCATGACCACGCTGAAGGTGCTGTAGGTCCCTGAATCTCCCAGGGTGATGAAAGCGCACGCGCGCCCTGCGCGCACCACTGCTTCCATTGCCCGGTAATTTTCGCTCCACTGCTGCTCCAGCACCTGCCGGTCTTTCAGCATGGGAAACAGCAGCCGCGTGACCGGCGTTGTTGCGGGAATAAAGCGCCGCGCAATGTCAAAGGCAACGCTTGCCCCGCCCTCTTTGGCTATCGGGGTGAAAATATGATCGCAGCGCTTGAGCAGTTCCACCGCCTTTATGGTGAGCAGTTCAGGATCACCGGGCCCCACGCCGATACCGTACAGTTTCCCCGCCATATCACCTGCCTCCCGCGAGCTGCATGAGCGCGTTCATGGTTGCCGCCGCGGCCGGGGTTCCGCCCTTTCGCCCCAGCATGGTTATTGACACAAGTTCCGCGTCGAGCAGGGCCTGTTTTGACTCAGCAGCCCCCACGAACCCCACCGGCATCCCGATGATGAGGGAGGGCGCCATGACCCCTTCCCGGCTCAATTTGATCGCTTCAAAAAGCGCAGTCGGCGCATTGCCGATCGCGACAATGCCGCGATGCAGCGATGCTGCCGCAGCCTGCATGGCCGCGGCAGACCGGGTCATGCCCGCTGCCGCGCTGGCGCGCCGTATCTCCCCGTCCGCTACCAGGCACACGGCGCGGCATCCGTACTGCTCCTGCAGTTTACTGCTGACGGCGGCCTTCAGCATCTGCGTATCCGCGTACACCGGACTGCCTGCTTTAAGGGCTGCCACGCCTGCCGCGATGGCCTGCGGATGGAAGCGGATGGTCTTCATCACCTCGAAGTCCGCGGTAGCGTGGATAATGCGCCGCACAATCGTCCATTCATCTGCGGAGAATGAATGGGCCCCGGCCTCCCGGTCTATGATGCGCATTGATTCCGCCTCGATGTCCTGCGGTGAATAAGTATTCATATAAAAGCCTCTTAAAAAAGCTATCAGCTGACAGCCCTAAAAATTAACCACAGAACACGGAGAAATTTATATTTTCTTCATGCAGCGAAAATCCCTGCACTGCATCTCCGTGGACTCAATATTTGCAGTGCTTTTCTTTATCACATACCACTAATCAAGCCCCCTGTTCTTTCAAATTACAGTCTTTTATTATATAACATCCATAGTAATTCATAACCTTTCAGGAGTACCGTTTATATTTCTATAAAGTCGTTCCATATTTTTGGAGAACAGAGAGTTTTTCTCTTAGTCCTCCGTGGTTTATTTTTTTTACCGCAGAAAAAAGCGGCTGCACACAAGAATCAGCGTCACCACCGATGTCGCCCACATAAGCCGGATGCTTTTCGTAATATCAGCCGGAGCCAGTTCTTTTTCTTTGCTGCCCAGCACGGGTTTTTGATGAACAATGCCCTTGTAGCTGCAGGCTCCGCCGAGTTGTACGCCAAGAGCCGCGGCAAAACCGGCCTCAGGAAACCCGGCGTTGGGGCTCGGGCTTTTGCGCGCGTCGCGCAGCATTATCCGCACTATCTGTACCATTCTTCCCGGCATGAGCGCAAGCGATGCAAGCGGGATGAGCAGCAGGCAGAGCCGCGCCGGGATATAATTGGCAACATCATCAAGCCGCGCGGAGAACCAGCCGAACTCCCGGTAGCGCTCGTTTTTATACCCCACCATGGAGTCAAGCGTGCTTATCGCCTTAAACGCCATGGCCAGCGGCGCGCCGCCCAGCAACGCATAGAACAGCGGCGAGACAATGCCGTCCACGGTATTTTCGCTCACGGTCTCAATTGTGGCGCGGACAATTTCAGCTTGCGAAAGATTCCTGGTGTCACGCCCGACAATGCGCGCCAGGCGCTTGCGCGCACCCGCTGTATCACCTGCTTCAAGGAGCTTGAGCACTGCCCGCGCCTCCTGGCCGAGGCAGCGGGTTGAAAGCGTGGTGTAGACCAGGAATACGGACACCAGCACGCCGAGCCTGATATCAACCAGTATCGCCGCCAGGATAAGTGCGAACGTGCAGGCAAAAGCAATAAGCGGCACCACGATACCCACCACGATTCCCGCGATGCGGGCGCTGTTGAAACTCTTTCTGGCCGGAGGCTCAAGGGCTGTTATGAGCCGTCCGATGGCCCGTATTGGATGGGGAAGAAATTCCGGGTCGCCGAGCAGCGCGTCAAGGCCCCAGGCTGCGGCAATTATCAGTTCATTCATGACTGTTTAAAAACACTTAGCTAAATAAATTTGTAAAGTACGTTTACTTACCCTATAATAGCCTAACCCGAACAAACCGGAAGTTTCATCTGGAACCCAGGAACGCAAAAAAATAAAAATAATATTTTCCTGATTTCTTGAGTTCCAGATTATTAATTTTCAAGAAATTGAACTTTTCAGACAACTCACGCACAGGAATAAAAGGTGATGGAGTTTATTGCCGCATTCACATTTACCATCCAATTCCTGACCAGGATTCCCCTGCGTTCTTCCCGGGAGCCCGGCGCAATCAACGCGCAGAAGGCGCTCGCCTGTTTTCCCCTGGCAGGCTATCTCATCGGCTGCCTGCTGTTTTGCGTATGGTACCTGCTGCAGCGGTTTTTCCCCTTCAACACCCTGGTGCCCGCTGTTCTGATTGTGGCCGCGGAAACCATTGTCACCGGCGCGTTTCACCTCGACGGGCTGGCTGACACGTTTGACGCTGCCCTGAGCCCGGGAACCACGGTTGAGCGCAAGCTTGAAATCATGAAGGACAGCCGCATCGGCGTCATGGGGGCCACAGCCCTGATCATTGCCCTGCTCTTGAAAATCGTGCTTATTGATGAGGTGCTGAACCGCCATCACCCGGCAGCGCTCCTCATCTATCCCGCTCTCGGCAGGTGGGCGCAGGTTCTGTTTTTTTACGCGAGCCCCTATCTGCGCGCTGAAGGTATCGGCAGCATGTTCGCCCGGAGCGCTGATCAGGGGGTGCTTGTCCGCGCCTCCCTGTGGCTGCTCCCCTGCCTGCTGTTTCCCTCTTTTTACCTCGCATTTCTGCTGCTCATTGCCGTGCTCCTGCTCTACCGCCGCTATATCCATGGCGTGCTGGGCGGCATAACCGGCGATGTGCTGGGCTCTGCGGCCATTATCGCGGAGCTGACCACACTGATGGGTATCCTCATCTGTAATCGCTGACAGGCTGTTGAAAAACACCCATCTGCTTCGTTGCGCTCATCCTTCGTCATTGCGACGTACGGTAATGTACGCCTCATTCCTCAGCATTTCGCGCGCCGTGCATCTGAATGTTTTTGACCAGCCTGAGAAAATTTATTTTTATAAAAACCGGCTGAAACCCCGCTACTTCTTCGGGCTTTTAGCCAGATCCTCGGTAAAATATGCATTACAGTTGTCCATGGAGCAGAACGAGCCGCACATGGTGCAGGAGCGCTCAGAGCTTGGCTTTCTGCTTGCGCGCACCGCAGCTGCCGTGTCGCCGTACAGGGCCAGCGCGAACTGCTTCTCCCAGTCA
The DNA here is from genome assembly GCA_963701715.1 of uncultured beta proteobacterium. Taxonomy (GTDB): domain Bacteria; phylum Pseudomonadota; class Gammaproteobacteria; order Burkholderiales; family Methylophilaceae; genus Methylotenera_A. The sequence goes on along the minus strand of CAVPAX010000005.1, from coordinate 66,328 downwards.
AGGTCCCTGCGCGCCCGTGAAATATCCCGGTCCCGCTCACGTCTTCCGTATTTAATCATGTCCCCGATATAGACGGCAATTTTGGCCGTGCGCACGCCTTCGCGCACATCATCCGCATTGGGCAGGGCCAGATGCTCTGCCGGCGTTATGTAGCAAATCAGGTCAGCGCCGTAGCGCGCCGAGTTTGCCGCGCCGATGGCCGCCGTCACATGGTCATAGCCGGGCGCGACATCAGTGGTGATGGGCCCCAGCACATAGTAGGGCGCGTCCCCGCTCATGCGCTTCTGCAGCAGGATGTTCGCTTCAATCTCATCCAGCGGCACATGGCCCGGCCCCTCCACCATGGTCTGGCAGCCCATGTCCCGGCCCAGCTCCGCCAGCTCGCAGTTGATGATCAGCTCCTGGATCATGGCCCGGTCCGATGAATCATGGATGGCGCCGGCGCGCATGCCATTGCCCAGGCTCAGGACCGTGTCATATTTTTTCAGGATCGCCACCACCCGGTCGAATTTTTCATAGAGCGGGTTTTCCCGGTTGTTCTTGATCATCCAGGCGACCATGGAGGCGCCGCCCTTTGAAACCAGGCCGCCATAGCGGTAGCCCTGTTTACGCAGCCGCTCAACGGTCATCAGGTTAATCCCGCAGTGGACCGCCATGAAAGCGATGCCGTCCGCGCACTGCTGCTCGATGAGATCAAACAGCAGCTCCTCATCCAGTTTCGTAACGTCATTATATCTTCTCCGTGCTTCGCAGAATGCCTGGTAGAGCGGCACATTGCCCACCGGGATTTCCACGCCGGCAATAACGCGCTTCCTGATGGCATCGATATCGCCGCCCACGCTCAGGTCCATGAGCGTGTCAGCGCCTTCCTGCTGCGCCACCACGGCTTTGCGCACTTCCAGCTCCTCATCAATGATGTCGGAGGAAGTGCCGATGCTGGCGTTGACCTTGGTGCGCAGCCCCTTGCCCACGCCGACCGGAGCAGTGCCGTTCTGATGGTTCTTAATGATCACGATTTTACCCTGGCTGATGAGTTCCCGCATCATCGCCGGCGCCATGTCTTCTTTAGCAGCCACCTCGTTCATAATGTCAGTTACCGTGCCTTTGCGCGCGTATTCAAGCTGCGTTATCATGCCGTGAATCTCCTCCTGAATTAGGGTTCACCCGCTGCGCAGCGACCCCGCGAGGGATTCCAGGGTTCAAGTGATTCCACCCGGACTATTGACCCCTGCACCCATTCACCTGCCTCGAGCATAGTCGAGAGGTGCTTCTGTGTTTTCTGCCTCTGTGCCTTTTGCTCTGTGCCTTCTTCAATCTGCAATCTCAAATCGAACTCTGCAATCAGTTTATTCCGCATTCCGAAACTTCGCATTCCGCATTTTGACCCTTGACCCTCGAACCCTTGACCCTTTTATCCCTTCTGTCCATCCGTCACCTGTGCTTCCTCAAAGGTGAGCATTTCTGTCAGCACTTTTACGCCTGCCTCAACCAGAAACATCCCCAGCGCAGCGCCCGTGCCCTCGCCAAGCCGCAGGTCAAGATCAAGAAGCGGCTTCAGGTTCATTCTCTCAAGCATTATCCGGTGACCCTTCTCCACTGAAAGATGCGCGGCAAACAAATACTGGCCGATGACCGGGTTCAGCTCGCAGGCGATCAGGGCACCGGCAGTTGAGATGAACCCGTCGATAACAGCCGGTATCCGAAGTGCTGCTGCGCCGATTACCAGGCCGGCTATGCCTGCTATCTCAAGCCCCCCAACTTTTGAAAGTACGTCGAGCGGGTCGCGCGGGTCAGGCTGGTTAAGTGCCAGAGCGCGCTCAATGGCGGATATTTTGGCCGCGAGCCCGGCATCATCGATACCAGTGCCCCTGCTCGTCACGCTTTCCACGGGAAGCCCGGAGAATGCCGCGATGATCGCGCTGCTCGGGGTGGTGTTGCCGATACCCATATCGCCGGTGCCGATAATATCTACGCCTTCTGCAGCTGCCTGCTGCACCAGGTCTATGCCGACCTCCATGGCCTGCACTGCCTCGTCTCTGGTCAGCGCCGGCTCTTTTGTCATGTTCCGGGAGCCGCGCGCGATTTTTCTCCCGATAAGGCCCTCAAGCGGGGGAAACTCGAAATCAACGCCGATGTCAACAACCTGCACCTCGGCCCCGGCATGGCGCCCGAGCACATTGATGCCCGCTCCCCCGCGCAGGAAATTAAATACCATCTGCGGGGTCACTTCTTTGGGGAACGCGCTCACCCCTTCCGCGACAACCCCATGGTCCGCGGCAAGGGTAAAAATCCGTTTCCGGGAAATGCGCGGTTTCTGCTGCCGGGTGATGCCGGCAACCTGTCTGCCGATGTCGAGCAGCCTTCCCAGGCTGCCGCGCGGTATGGCAAGCCGGTCAAGGCGCTGCTGCGCTTTTTCAAGAGACGCCGCATCAAGCGGCGCTATCCGGTCAAGCGCTGTTTGTAGATCCATCGTATATTCCTTCCTCATATGCGTGACTCGTCGCTCGGGTAACGGGCCACGAGATTTCTATTGCCTATTGCCTTTTGCCTTAAACTCATCACTCGTTACTCAGCACTTCTCTTCTACCTGCCCCGAGCGCAGTCGAGGGTGCCTCGTGCCTTTGTGCCTTCTGCCTTTGTGCCTATTCCCTCATTCCCCACACAATCGACGTACCGGCATTCACCGCTTTTGTCCTGATGCGGGAAAGCCCGCTGTCCTTCATCCACTGAAAAAGTTCAGTCCGGCTATGGCATCTTCCTTCCGGCGTACCGGTAAGCATGGTCATGTCAAACAGAGACACAAAGACCTGATCGCCCAGGCCAGTGATATAATCATGTATCAGCAGGGTTCCCCCGCGCTGCAGCGCCCGTGCGGCCTTTTTAATAATAGCCCGCGCGTCCCCGGCTGCATAAATATGCAGAATATTTGAGAGCAGCACCAGGTCATAATCATCTTCAGGGAACGGATCAGACCGGCACTCCCCAGCAACCGCGCTGATACGTCCGGCCATCCCGCACTGCCGGATATATTTTTTTGCGTGCAGCACCACGCTCGCAAGATCAAACACGGTTGCCTGCAGGCGGCTGTTCTCCCGCGCGAATGCTGCAGCATAGGTTCCCAGGCCGCCGCCGATATCAAGCATGCGGGAATATTTCCGCAGCGGCAGCGCTCTCGCTATGGCCGCACTTTTCACCGTGCCTGAAGCATGCATCGCAGCGAGAAAGCGTTTGAGCTGCCGCGGATAATCTGCCAGGGCTTTTTTCTGCGGCGGCCGCATGGTGCCGCTTTTCAGGCTGCCGGCAAGGTGTGCCCAGGAAGATTTAAGCGTTTCAAGATGTATCAGTATATCTTCGCAGCCCTGCCCTGCGTCTTCTCCCAGCAAGCGCCGCGAGAGCGCGGTTTTAGTGTATGATCCGCTTCGCTCCGCTATCAGGCCCAGGCTTTTCAAGACGAGCATGAACCTGGCCAGAGCATCCTGCGAGAGATGTAATTTTCGCGCCAGGTGTTTGCCGGTGACCGGCCCTGCATCAAGCGCGGAAAAAATCCCCAGCCTGACTGCCGTGAAAATTATTTCAGAGGTCTGGAACCCGGCCCCTAAAGCATAGAGCTGCTCAAAGCCCGCTGAGGATGCGCCTTTCACAGCTGGCACACCCGCTCGGAAACGATAAGCCCGTCGACAACAGCCGATGCCTCTTCTTCCCGGCGCATGCGCTCCGCAGGGGTCAGCGGCAGCTCCTGCAGCTCCAGCCTGCGCAGCGTATCTTCAAACAGATGCACCAGGAAATCATTCAGCCGGCAGGCTGCTGCGCTGTTTTCCCTGGCCCAGAAAATCGGGGAGCTCGCGTTATCCATTTTCTGTAAAACGCCCCGGCATACGCTTTCCATCAGGTCAGCCAGGAAACAGACCGGCTCGTGGAGAAACAGGTAGCGTCCCTCGTAGCCCAGGGGATTGATGAGCTCCAGGCGGTTTTCCGCCTGGAGCTGTTTAAAGCGATCAGTCCCCCGCAGCGCGATTTCCCGGTGATAGAGCACATTCACCGTGCAGGACAACCGGTCCATAAGACCGTTTCCCTTGAGGAAGTCAAAGTTAGCCCGCACATCCGCAAGTCCTGCATCAGGCTCAAACATGATAAAACCGGGATTAATCTCCACCCCGCGGGCTTTAAGCATCCTGACCGCCGCTGCCTGCGCATCGAGCCGCACTCCTTTTTTCATGCGCGCAAGGGATGCTTTTGAAGCGCTCTCAATGCCGAGGAATACCTGCCGCAAGCCCGCCTGTGCCATGCGCTCCACCAGCTCTTCATCAAGATCATTGCTGCGGCACTCGATACCGAAGGTAAGACCGTCCCACTGCCTGATGCGCTCGATAATTTCGAGCGCGCGTTTGCGGCCAAGGCTGCCGCGGCCGAAAAAATTCGCGTCAACAAAATAGACTGCCGGCGCCGGCAGGCGCGGATACAGCGCTTCAATCTCCTGCGCCACATTATCCGGAGAGCGGCCGCGCCACTGGCAGCTGTTTCCGTAAAAATTATTGATGTAGCAGAAGCTGCACTGGCCATAGCAGCCGCGGCTTGCCAGAATATTGCCGCCGACGGTCTGCAGGAACCGCTCGCTGCGCATGGGGAACGGCAGGCTGTCGAGCGCCTCAATGAGCGCCCGCTTGCCTGAGACCCTGATCTCTTCGTTTTCGCGAAAGGCAATGCCCGCTATTTTTGAATAATCAATGCAACCGTCTCGATGCAGGCTTACCGCGATTTCGGCAAAGGTTTCCTCGGGCTCACCCAGTATAACGCAGTCAATGAACGGGAACAGGGAGAGGATCTCACGATATGAAAAAGTGGGGAAGAAGCCGTACAGGATGATGGGCAAGTTACGGCGCCGGGCTTTCAGATTTTTCAAGAATAAAAACAGCTCTTCAGTATGCTCCCACAGATACACGGCATTGACGCCCAGCGCGTCAAACTCCAGGCGCTCAAGCTCTGTTGCGCAGTCAGCAAATGATTGAGACCCGGGAAATGCTTCATGCAGTCCCGCGGAAAATCCCCGCGCCGCAAGCAGCGCAGCAATGTAGCCGCTCATAAGGCCCGATGACAATGGCGTGTTGGCCACATCATTGAAATGGGCTGTCGAAGAAGGCCGGGGATGATCCAGAAGCAGTATGCTGCAGTGCATAGTTTTAGTTTTTAGTTTTGAGTGTTAAGTTTTTTAGTGACTTGTGCCCCGTGACTCGTTACTCATCGCTCGCTGTTCGGCACTCGGCACTTTTTTGCCTCTCGGTTTTTCCCGGGCCACTGGTCACGTGCCACGAGTCACGAGTCACGGCTTTATCTTCACCGGGATGCCCGATACCATGAGATACACTTCGTCCGCTGCCGCGGCAACTTCGCTGTTCAGCCTTCCGAGAAGCCGCTGATACAGCCGTGAGAGCGGATCAGCTGGTATTATCCCCATACCGGTTTCATTGGAGATGACATAGACCCGGGACGCGGTCCGGCTGAGACACGCGCTGAGCCCAACGATCTGTTGCGCTGCCGCCTCTTCATCCATACTGTAAATGGTGAGCAGGTTTGACAGCCAGATAGTCAGGCAGTCGATCAGAATGATATCGAACCTGCCGGTGATATCATCCACTAATGGCACCAGGTCTTTTGGCTCTTCAAAGGTTACCCATGCGTCGCCCCGCGACTGCCGGTGCTTTGCGATGCGGTTTTTCATCTCATCATCAAGGGCCTGCGCGGTTGCGATAAACGCCCGTGCGCCGCTGAGCTTTTCCCCCTGCTGCTGCGCCCAGGAGCTTTTTCCGCTCTTGATGCCGCCGGTAACCAGTGTGAGTGTTCGTCCAGCCATAAAAAACAAAAACCCTCAGGTTATACTTATTTACCTGAGGGTTGCACCCAGTTTACTTCACCCTTTTATGCAAGGATCGAGTTCCGCGACTGCTATGTATAAAGGCAGGTCTTCTGACTCCCGGATCATCCTACTCTCCACACCTTCCCATCCTGATTAATCAGGACAGTGGCGCAAGTGGATTTCGTACCCGGTTACAGCGGCGGGACCATGATGGATTCTCACCATCTTCCCTTTTAAACCATAATGGTACCTTTATGTTAAAATTAATACTCCATTAGTTTTACGGTGTCAACACCTATTGAAAGCCAGGGTCTGGGGACTGGGGGTTAGGGGAATTAACAGTTCGGAGTAGCTTGGTTCGGAGTAAGAAAACTTTTCTGATTTCTTGAGTTCCAGATTTTATTTTCTCGCCAGTTTCTCCCGACAAAATAAAGTCCGCCGCGAAAAACGGCGAACTTTATAAAATATAAAATATGACATATGAAGATGTGACCCTCTACCCCCTCACCTCGCCATTCGGCGGTGAAATTTGCTGCTCACTTCTTCCACTTTATTTTTTTCGTATCGTGGCACTCGCTGCAGTGGATGGGGGCTTTTAAGGAGGTCTCCTGGTCGCGCTCCCGCTGATGGCAGCCGCGGCACAGGCTCATCTTGACGTCAAAGAAGCAGATCGGGTCGCCTTCAACCGTATCTTTTTTCTTTTTATGACAGCTGCGGCAGGCAGGGGTTTTTTCGCTTCCGGCATGGTGGCACTGGACGCAGTTCTGTTTCAGATAGAGCTGGTGCTTGCGGTGCTGAAAAAGAACAGGCCCGAGGTCAGCTTCAAAGGTCATGACTTCCGGGCCTGTTTTTATTTTAGCCGGTCTGTTGAAAAAGCTGCAGCTGAAAAGCAGGCATATAACGAGCACGCCGGTCAGCAGCTTTGCATATGCATAGCGCATTACGGCCAGTACAAAACTTCCGCGGTGGCTTTATTATAGCCCTTGGCCACTTGCGGCGGCGGGCTGAATTGAGGCTTTTTATAAAAATAGATCGGATATTCTTTTTTCAGATTGAGACTGCTCAGGCCCTTTGCCCGGGAGCCGAAAAGGCGGTAGGCCTCGATTTTCAGGGATTTAAGGGCCTGTTCTTCACTCATGCCCTCGGTGGTTGCATCACGTACCGTCACCTTGCCGAGCACCCTGAAATTGCGATTGAACAGATCATCAGCGGTGAGGACTGCTATTTTTTCAAGGGGCGGGACTGCGTCACGCGCTTCTGCTGCCTGCTCTCCGGCAGGTACAGACTCCCCGGCAGCTGACAGGGTCACAACCTCGGCTGATGCTTCCCGGTAGATATTCTTCCCTTCGGAAAACAGTCCGGACTTCTCCTGGTATTCAATTCTGGCAATCCCCTGGGCAAGGGCGCCGAAGCGCTTGAATGCCATGATCTTCAGGTCCTTCTCTGCCTGTTCGCTGGTGAACCCTTTTTTTTCCTGGGTCGTGACAGTAATGCGGCCCAGTGACGAGTACCGGCGCGCGCTGAGCTCCTGATCAGTTAAAACCGGGATGCTTGCCGGGGATGTGCTCTCCCCCTTCATTTCTTCAGCGGCAGCCTGCTCCATGCCTGCCGGCCCTGTCTCAACAGGGGCTGCTGCTTCTGTCGAAGCTTTCTGCCCGGTGTGGATAACCACCGGCGAACGCAGTTCAATCATTGAGCATCCGGTCATACAACATAATGCAAGTACTGCGGCTACACAGCAAGTTTTGTTCAGTTTATTCTCCATGCAGACTCCCCGTTAAGATTTTTTACATAAAAACTTCCATTCAGATGAATGCTTTATTGGTACCATTATAATAAAAGCCCTGGACAGTCAACGTAAATATCACACAAATCACACAAGCAGAAAATCATTTTAATCAATAAATACAGTCTAAATAAGTTTATTATAGTATAATAAATTATTTTTAGTTATTCTTCCAAATTTTTAACATTATGCTCTATAAATAAAACAGAAATTTAAAATATTAAAACTAAAGAAAAAGCTTGACAATATAAACACAGGATGATTAATTAAATACATACTCCGGCAACAATGGTTTGGGGAAGGTAATGCTAATGATTATGGATAGTAATCCGGAGACAGGGTTTAAGTTTATTAAGGGATTAAGGGTGCCGCTTTCATTATTAGCTGGAAGGATAGCTAATAACGTATAGAGCGGCTTTTTGTTTTTTTCAGCGGCCGGTAAACTTTTTATAACTCTTGCGTTTAAGAGAAACGATATAAGGTGAGGTACTAATTTCGCAGTAAAAACTTCAACACAACTGATAGGGGGTATCAATTTATGAGGACAATGAAAGTTTTAGCATTAGCGGCATGTATCGGTCTACTGTTAATGCCATACAGCAATGTCATGGCAAAGGAAGAAGGCGCAGCCCAGCAGCAGAAAGTTACCGGGCACCAGGTAATCAAGGTTAACTATCCCAATGGCGTTAACCCTGAGACCCTGAAGGTCAATATCGGAACCACGGTAATCTGGCTTAACGAAGCCATGGCGCCGGTTTCCATCGCGTTCACCAGTAAAGAAATCACCACCGCCTGCGAGAACCCGGTCAATTTCAAAAAAGATACACTGGGCGCTTTTACCGCTAAAAAAGTTAAATCCGGTGCCGTGGCAAGCATCTGCTTTATAGAACGGGGAACCTACAAGTATAAAGTTACGCGGGCCGGCAAAATGAAAGCCGCGGGGCAGAAGGGTGAAATCGAATCGCCCAAGGAGTTCGAGGGCACCGTAATCGTGGAGTAAGAAACAAAGAGGCAACCAACAGTAACACACTAACACACCAAACAAAAAGGAGGACACTATGCTGAAGAAACAAAAACTGATCGCAATGCTTTTCTGTTGTGCACTGGTCTTCGGCGCGTTCACGGCAACTGCCGGAGCACAGGAATTTGCCGGGACGACCTATCGGCTCTTCATGTATACCTTTGACGGATACGGCATCAACTCTGACATGATCTTTGACGGGACGAGTAAATTAATATTGACTGCCTTCGGCAGCGGCATCGGCTCATACTTTGCCTTCCCGCCGGCCTTTGTCGGAACCTATCGCGCTCTCGAGGTCACGATTGGCGAGGTTACCGGTAATGTTTCCATGTATCTGGCAGGCACCACGTTGAGCGAAGGCAACAGCATGCTGGGACTGGGGTTTGCAACGATTACAGGCGTCGATGATCCCATAGGATTCTGGTTTTCCGGCACGCTGCTCGTCGCCCCTGAAGCCGAACCCGCTGAATAAATTAAACCGCGCATTATAGTTTAAACTGTTTATCAAAGAAAGGAGTACATGATGGGTAAAAAAATTCTTCTAACAATTATGCTGAGTCTTATGGTTTTTTCGTTCAGCACCGCAGTGCTTGCCCAGGAGGACAAGGAGGAGCGGCCTACCTGTAACCTCTCCTGGACATTCTATTCAAAGTATGTGTGGAGAGGTTATGAACTGAGCAAAGACAGCCTGGTGATGTTCCCCTCCATTACCGTTTCCTACAAGGGGTTCAGCATGAATATGTGGGGCGATCTTGATACCGCATATAAGGGCAACCCGGGGGAAGATTCCCATAATAAATGGTGGGAAACCGACTGGATACTCACCTACAGCAACAGCTGGAAAAAACTGAACTACACCTTCGGCTACATCTATTATGATATCGATCCTTCGACGTACACCAGGGCCAGCCAGGAACTGTTTACCACCCTGGGCCTTGATGTGCTGCTCAAGCCGACCCTCAGCATATACCGGGAAATAGCCCTGGGCGGAGAGCGCTGGTATATTAATTTAGGGGCATCCCACTCCTTTTCCACGGGCAAACGGGAAATCCTCGGCTACTGCGGAGAGCAGTCTCTGGACGTTGGCGCATGGATCAGCTATATGAGCATCAACAGCACCGAGTTTGACTACGAGGCCATGCACGACGCCAATATATGGGCGGCATACAACATTCCGCTCAACAGCTTTGTGACTGTTGTACCGTCAATTAACTACTCACTCCCGATGAGCAACCATGCACAGACCAACATCAGACAGAGCAGTTTTAATGCTATAACACGCGGACCCGACTCAAATACCAATTCCAGCTGGGTCTATGGGGGCGTTACGCTTAAAGTGGCTTTCTGATCTGACTGATACCTGCGATTTAAAAAAACGTGTATAGTAAACGCCCCGCCTGAAAAGGCGGGGTTGTTTACTTGCACGAACAAGCAGACGCTTCAGATAGTTATAAAAATGAGTCTTGGAATTTATCGAACGGGTACACAACCAACCTGAACAATCTATTTTATATAGGAGGGCTCAAAGTATGAAGCGAACAATTGCGATCACAGCGATGATTGCCCTCGTGGTTTTTGCTTTTACGGGTTACTGCAGTGCCATCGCCATTAAGGACGTCAAACCCGGTGAAGATGTCTTCAAATATATTGAACGGGTTAAGGGTTCCTTTGACCAGACGCTGTATCAGCAGGTAATCGGTGCGGCAAATGCCTTCAAAGAGGGTGACGAGGCAATCGGCGTAGGAGCCGACGATAATGCCAGCAGAGAAAATGCACGCAAACTTTTAGCGAATACCACCATCAAGGATATAACCGAGCATCCCCTGCTCAATGACGACCTGTACAAATTTATCGCCCAGTCAATTGATTCAGCCCAGTACGATAAGATTAAGGACTGGACCATGGGCAAGATGAAGGCCTATCTTCTCGCCAAGCCTGAAGCTGAAATCAAGGCCATCATGTACGGCATGAACAGCGAGGTGGTTGGCTGCCTGCCCAAACTCATGAGCAACCAGGAACTGATTGCGGTAGATAAAAAAATCTTCAATCCTCTACCCGGCACCAAAATCGGGGCTAAAGGCTATTTGAGCGCCCGCATTCAGCCCAATTCCCCCACCGATGATCCCGAGGAAATTATCTGGCAGACACTTAATGGATTCTCCTATGCGGTAGGCGATTTAGTGCTCGGGACTAACCCGGTGGACGGGACAAAAGAAAGCACTGCAAAAATAGAAGCAGCCCTTAAGGATGTTGTCGATACGTTCAAATTAAAGGGGACTGTACCCTGGTGCGTGCTATCCCATGTTGACGTACAGGGGGAACTTTTTAAAGAAAAGCCGGAGTTGGTTGATTTTTTCTTCCAGAGCCTGGCAGGCACTGACGCGGCAAACAAGGTGTTTGATGTAACCATCGAAAAAATGGTCAATCATGCAAAAGCCCGCAAGGATCAGAGATACGGGCTGTATTACGAGACCGGCCAGGGCTCTGATTTCACCAATGGCGCTGCTGAAGGCGTGGACATGGTGGTGCTTGAATCCCGCAAGTACGGGTTTGCCCGCGGGCTGAAAAAGACCCTTGCTGAAGTCCAGCCACAGGGCGCATATACTCATTTTAACGATGTGGCCGGTTTTATCGGCCCGGAAGTGTTCAGAACCAAGGAACAGCTGGTGCGCTGCTGTCTTGAAGATATATTAATGGGCAAGCTGCAGGGGCTCACTTCCGGCCTTGATATCTGCTCCACCCTGCACATGTCAGTAAGCCTTGATGATCTCCAGTGGTGCCAGGATCAGATTATGCCGGCAAATCCCGCCTATCTCATGGCCCTTCCCACCAGGAATGACCCGATGCTGAGCTATCTGACCACTTCATATCAGGACCATGTGCGCATCCGCAATAAATTCGGCTACAAGGTAAATGATGCCATGTGGGAGTTCTTCAAGCGCATTCAGGTTATTGACAAGAACGGCAAACCCACCAAGCACTTTGGCGACCCGGTCTGGGTATATTATCAGTTCTGCGTAGCCAAAGGCGACAAGCGCTCTGAACAGGAAATATATGCTGAGGGCAAACAGAAGTTTGATGCTATTTATAATACGTGGCTTGAGACCGGAAACAAGGTACCTCTGGCCTCCGGATATGGCAAAAATATCTGGGATCTGAATCCGGGGCTGGACAAGAGGATACGTGAACTCTACGCTGATGCAAAGAAAGCTATCTGGGCGGAGTTTACCCCTGAGTTTATAAAGGGCATTCCCAATTCGATACAGCTTGCTACCCTGTCAAAGGACCGTGAAAACTACATAGTACGGCCTACCACCGGCGAACAATTTAATGAGCAGTCGGTGGCAACGCTTGAAAAGCTGAGAGATTCATGGGCAGGGAAAGACCCTGATGTGCAGATTGTGATATCTGACGGGTTAAACGCCAACTCTATCATGGCCCAGGGACATCTCATGCCCTATATTGAAGAGGTACGAAAAGAGCTCAAAGATGCAGGGATAACCGTTGGAGAGCAAAATATTGTTGTTACCAGCGGGCGTGTCAGAGCAGGATATATGGCAGGTGATATTCTCTTCGGAAAATCTGACGCGAATAAGAACAAAGCTATTCTTCATATAATTGGAGAACGGCCGGGCACCGGGCAGAATGCATACTCCGTGTACATCGCAGCACCCAAGGCATCAGTCTGGGCGGAAAAGAAATGCGATCACAACATTGTAAAAGTAGTATGCGGCATCTCTTCGATGGCAACTAAACCCGAAGATGCAGCTAAGCAGACGGTTAAATTACTCAAAGAATTGATGCAGGCAACGTAATCTATGAAATACACAAGGGGCATTTGCCCAATGCCCCTTGTGTATTTTTTTATTCCTTCCTCAACTGACAGTACCACCGGCATTCTTCAAAAACAGGTCAGAGCCATTGCCGAGCTTTTTGCAGATGGAAAAAGACCAGACCACAACATACCCCGGCTACACACCCCCGGCATTACCGCAAAAAATTAAATTATATATTTCAGCGCTTGTTTCCGTGCCCTTTTACCGCTATGGCGAGGCCGGCAATATCTGCTATACTATCGGGAAAAACATCCTTGACGGCGTGATTCTCTATACCATGTTTTTAATGGCCGAGCAGGAGCTGAAAGTCGCTGCCATCCTGGGGGTGCTGGTGAAATATGCGTATCCGGGGATAACCATGATTTCGAGCACCTACACTTCGGAATTTATAGACAAGCTGGAGGTTGCGCGGGAGCCGCGCCTGCAGATTCCCCGTTTAATCAGGGCGCAGGTGGGAATCGCCCTCGGCCAGGCCCTGGGCGCGGTCTGCCTGCTGCTGTGCTTTCCGCCGGTTTTTAAATACTTCTTTCATGGCCTGTCATTCGGTCCCTCATCTGCTGGTGGCGCTGTATCTATTGCACCATGTGTGCGACGGCTCGTCCCAGATTGTTGAGGGCCGGACCTGGTTTAAAATCATTGAAATCAAAATCCGCAGGGGCGAAAACTTTAAGCTCTCGCAGAACTTCTGGGTAATATACACCCTGGCCCAGAACTTCCAGCTGCTGCTGGGGCAGCTTTTCATCTGGGCGGCACTGGGCATAACCGCTGAATTCTCCCCTGCCCTGACAGCGCCGGCAATAAGCATAACCGTCGCGTTCGGCTTCTGCTGCGTCGCTGCAGCGAAGTTTATTCTGCCGGTTGCGTACAAATTCAAGCTCTGCTCGTAAGGCGTGCTGGGAACATGCTGCATAATACAGGACATCCACTTTTTCAATTGAAGGCAAAAAGATCCTTGATGGGATCTCCGCCCGTTTTGAACCCGGTAAAATTCACGGCATCATCGGCCCGAACGGCTCCGGCAAATCAACCCTGCTGAAAAATATCTGCAGGATCTGGGAGCCCCAGTCCGGAACAATTTTGATACAGGGCAAAGACTATCGGTCAATACCACGAAAAGAGCTGAGCACGCATGGTTACCCTGGTGCCGCAGCACACAACGGTCGGTTTCCCCATCTCGGTGTTTGATGTCGTTTCCATGGGCCGAAACCCGCATCTGGGCACGGTTTGAGGGACTGGGACAACAGGACCGGGAAATAATCGAGCGGGCATTACAGCAGACCAATATCTATGCATTGAAGGACCGCAACATCAATGAATTGTCCGGCGGAGAAGGCCAGCTGGCAATAATCGCCCGCGCCCTGGCCACCGAGGCAGCTCTTTGATACTGCTCGATGAGCCGACTTCCGAGCTTGATATCAAGCATACGCTGGCGATTCTTGACATATTTATCGAATTGAAGGAGCAGGGCAAAACCATACTGGTCACCATGCATGATTTGAATCTGGCGAGAAAGTTTTGTGATACCATGTCAATCATACACCAGGGTAAAATATTTTATTCCGGCACTCCGGAAGATGCTTCTCCCTGGAAAATATCAGACAGGTGTTTGAAGTAAATGTCAGGGAATTTAAAAATGATCACCAGTTTTTCTTGATTTTTATGCATAATTTCAATACCCTGCTATTATGCAGAAATTCGATACTCTGTTACCGTAATCCTGGCATACTGTTTCTATTGCTGTCGCTGCAGCTCAGCGCCGGGCATGAGCGCTCTCGACAGGATTTCTCCTCCTCTTGCCCTGGCAGACGATTAGAAAAAGAGCTGAGCTTTGTCCGGGGCACAGCGCAAAGATGGACCGCTGGCCGCGGGAAATACCCTATACCTTCAAAGTATATGATTTTAAGACAGATGCCTTTCGCAGGAAGAACACAAATCCTTACCGCATGCAAAAAAAGCCCCTGCGGATCATACCGCACGCGGTCGGCGTTGCAGAAATTTTATGGGCAATCTGCCCGCGGGAGCGGCTGGTTGCCTTTAATGAATTTTCTGCTGATCCCGAACTCAGCTTCATCGCAGATAAGATACGAGCAGCGGGGGCCGATTTTTAAATCAAAACAGACCGAACTGGTGATCGGCTATCAGCCTGACCTGGTCTTCACCGTTTTCTATTCCAGCGCTGATTTCAAGGAAAAGCTCAGACAGGCACGCATTCCCTGTTTTGACCTGGGCTATTTCGGAACCATTGAGTCCATTAAAGACCAGATTCTGCTTATGGGCAGAATTATTGGCGAAGAGGGTAATGCGCAGGCGCTGGTTAATCTTATGGATGCAAGAATCGCGGGAGCTGCAGGAATAAAATCCCCCGCAGAGACCAGCCCGTCCGGGTGCTCTACTATGATGAAGGGCGGCTATGTCCCGGGCATGTCATCAAACTTTACTTCCATATGCAGCATTATTGGCGCCGTCAATGTGGGCGCGGAACAGGGAATTAAATCCTGGTCGCAGATTGATTATGAAACACTGCTCAAGTGGAATCCCGATGTGATTATTGTTCCCGGAGAGAAGCAAACTGCGAGAACTGCTCATGTCAAACAGGGTGCTTGCCTATGCCCAGGCCGTTAAACAGGGTAAATGCCATCTACTATTGCCCGGTGTCTATCTGCGGGTTGATTCCCAGTTCATGCTGCTGAGCGCCGATCTGCTCGCCGGGCTTATCTACCGGCCCCGGAGTAACGCCATGATAAAAAAGGATTTCTTGCTGTTCGTATTGTTATGTATCCTTATCGCAGCGGGCGGCTTTTTTGCCCTGACGTCCGGGGAATGGCCGATTGCCATCATTGATGTCTTTAAATTGTTCTATCAAAACTCGGGTTGTTTTCGGGCGCATCAAGGACGGTGAATGCCACCATTGTCTGGGATGGCCGGCTGCCCCGGCTTGCTGGTTGCGCTGCTGGTGGGATTTTCCCTCGGGGGTGCAGGCACCATCATGCAGGGACTATTCAAAAATCCCATGGCGAGCCCCGGGGTGATGGGCATTGACTCAGGAGCTGCGCTGGGCGCTGTGCTGGTCATTTATACCTGGGGCTTGCAGTCCCAGTCCCTGCTGGCCCTGCCCTTTTCAGCCATACTGTTCTCCGTGCTCACCCTGGTTATGGTCTTTGCCATTGCGACGTCACGGGGGCAGACATCCATCTCAACGCTGCTGCTTGCGGGCATTGCGCTCAATTTTGTGTTTGGCGCATTAACCTCCTTTATCATCACCCTGAGCACCAGGGAGTTTGACGTGGGGCGGGTGATCGTAACCTGGCTCATGGGAGACCTTAATAACCGCTCCTGGGAGCATGTCAACATTGTCTTTCCCACCACGCTGATAGCGCTGGCTGGGGACCCTGTTTCTATGTCAAGGATTTAAACATCCTCATGCTCGGAGAAGAAACAGCGGCCAATCTGGGCGTCAACATAAAACAGCGCCCGCAATGCGCTGCTGTTCTTTTCTTCCGTTGAAACCGGCGGGGCCATTGCCGTATCGGGAGTTATCGGGTTTGTCGGGCTGGTTGCGCCGCATATCATGCGCAGTCTGATCGGCCCGGACAACCGGAAGCTTATTTTTTTCGCCGGGCTGCTGGCAGCGGTCTTTATTATCTATGCAGATCTTTTTGTCCGGCTTATCGTCAGGGTTGACCTCAAGATCGGTATTGTTACGTCAATGCTCGGCGGCCCGTTTTTTCTCTATCTGATTATAAAGTACCGCAAGCGGTTTGAATATATGTAGCCCGGAGTACCTGCGGCTACGAGGTTGTTAAAAATGGCTTTTCTCAGGCTGGTCAAAAATATCCAGATGCAAGGCGCGCGAAATCCTGAGGAATGAGTCGTACTTTTACCGTACGTCGCAATGACGAAGGGTGAGCGTAACGAAGCAATGGGTGTTTTCAACAGCCTAATACAATACCGGGGACTGAATATATGCAAAACCAAATGACAGCGGCAGACGGCACGGGAGAGCAGTTCACCCGTTATGCACATAAGATCCAGCAGGTAAAAGCTGAAATCGCAAAAGTTGTGATCGGTCAGGAGGAGATGATCAACCTCATACTGTATGCGCTGCTCTCAAAGGGCCATATTCTGCTTGAGGGAGTCCCGGGTCTGGCAAAAAGCCTTGCCGTTGAAACCTTTGCAAAAGTGATCAGCGGCAACTTCAAGCGCTTCCAGTTCACCCCGGACAAGATGCCCAGCGACATAACCGGCACCATGGTGTGGAATGAGAAGGACAAGAAATTTGATTTTTATTTTGGCCCATTTTCTGCAACATTTTTCTCGCTGACGAAATAAACCGCGCGTCGCCGAAGGTTCAGTCCGCACTGCTGCAGGCGATGCAGGAAAAGGAAGTAACCATCGAATGCCTGAGCTATGCGATACCCGATCCCTTCATGGTGCTGGCTACCCAGAACCCCATTGAGCAGATCGGCACCTATCCGCTGGCTGAATCCCAGGTTGACCGGTTTATGGTGAAATATGATGTCGGGTATCCGCATAAAGATGAGGAGTTCGAGCTCATACAGAGAAAAAATTCCAATTTCGACCAGCTGAAAGCAGACGTGCAAAAAGTTCTCAGCCTTGAGGATATTATTGCCATCCAGCAGCTCATCCATGACCGGGTGCGGGTGAGCCGGAAGTTATGAACTATATTTTAAATATCTGTATTGCCACCCGGCCCGAGCGATACCTATAAGGAGCAGGCTGCTGTCCGCGAGGTGCACCAGTATATCAGGCTTGGCGCCTCGCCGCGCGCGACAGAGTCGCTGCTGGCGCTGGCCAAAGCCTATGCCTTCTGCCGGCAGCGGGATTTTGTCACCTTTGATGATGTGGCCACCTGCGCAGTGCAGGTCCTCAGGCACCGCATCCTGCTCAACAGCATTGCCCTTTCCCAGGAGATAACCGCGGACATGATCGTCCGGGAAATTATTCAGACCATACAGCCGTATTGACTGGCGCCATGAAAACAGAGCAGAGCCTGCTGTCAAAAAAAGAGCTGCTTGATATATTTATCAATCACCGGGTTAACGCGCCGTTCCCCGGCGACTGGGAAAGCACTTTCAAGGGCCTGGGCTATGAATTCTGGGCGCTGCGGGAGCTGGAGCCGGCTGACCCGTTTAAAAACATCGACTGGAAGGCCAAAGCAAAAACCGGGAAATATTACGTGCGGGAGTACCTGGCCGAAAGCTATTTCAACGTCATGCTGCTCTATGACATCAGCGCCTCGGTCAGCTTCGGCCGCAAGGAGCTTCTCCAGGCGCACATCGCGGTGTCGCTCGCCTACAGCGCGGTCATGAGCAATAACGGCTGCGGGCTGATTCTGTTTGCCGATGATATTGTCTCCTATATTCCGCCGCGCATGGGCAGGTCCCATTTCATGGAGATTCTCGCGGCCATTGCCCGCGCGGAGCCGTCCGCGTGCCGCGCCACCAGCCTCCAGATCGCGCTGACCAAGCTGGTCACGGAAGTCCCCGAAAGCCTGACGTTTATTCTGTCTGACTTCATGTATCCGCTTGACTTCAGCTACAGCTTCCACCACACGGTCCACGGCACCAGCAAGCACGACGTGAAGGCCGTGCAGGTGCTTGAAGAGAGCGAGGTGGCGCTGCCCCCCGGGTCCCGGGGCATCCTGCCGCTCTATGATTATGAAACCGGGGCAGCGCGGCTCCTTGATGTGAGCAAATGGAACATCTATAATGAAACCATGGAGCGGCTGCGGAAGACCGCGCGCAACCGGCTCAATCGGGCCGGCATTGATCTGGTGACCGTAACGCCGGCAGATGACTGGAAGAACACGGTAAGCGCGTTTTTGAAACGCGCCCCATTAACCCATTAATAAAACCATGCACCCCATGAAGCACATGAAAAAATGTTTTACCGCGCTCATCGCAGCGCTGGGTATCGCGGCGCTGTATTCCCAAGCCGCCGCAGTGACGCGTTTCAGCTCCGCTGTTCAGGAGAAGAAGCCTCCCGCCGTCTTCACCCTTGACGACATCTGGTTTTATGACGGCGTCAAAAAAATAGTTCCCGGCATCAGCATGTTGTGGCTCACCGTGGTATTTGACTCCCGCTACGCCAATGCGGCCAACGGGTTTGAGGGCACCTATGATACGTTTATCCCGGAGAAAGCAAAAACGCTCATCAAAAGCCGCAGCACCCTTATTGACTATTTGTATGACGCGAACATCGCCGAGGACGCCTGTTTTTTCCGCCTGCGCGATGGCCTGAAGCGGGATGAGCTGAAAGAGCTCATAAACCAGCTCAACCAGGAGGAAGCCGTCCTCTATACCCATCCGGCACTTATCCTGGACAATAAAATATGGGCCTATTTCAATGCCTTTGACCTGGAGTGGAAGGCAAGCGCCGGCCGGGAGCGACGGGCCTCCCTGCTCACGCAGGCACATGCGGTGTATGATGAAAAAGAAACCATCTGCCGGGTAAATGTGCTCGAAATTCCTTTTTTCACGGCCCTCAACCTCATGGCGGAGGATATCAGCGTGCTCCGGGCCAGACCGTACCTGGTTGAGATTAAGCCCGCCATCAGAGCGCAGCTGTCGCTTGCCATGAACGGCGGGCGCATCGGCGACACGGTCCCCTTTATGTTCGCCATCGAGTTTTCCGACCGGGTGAGCATCGATCCCAGTTCCATCGCAAACATCAATCTGCGGCCCGCTGCGCTGCAAAAGGAGCTGTTTGACTGCAGCTTTGATCCCTATGATTACACCAAAGTCATAAGCAAAAGCCCGGTCATTATCACCGGCCGCATCAAATTCTTCGCGCCCGGTGAATTTGTCATCCCGGCGGTCACCGTAAGCTATACCTGCCCTGCCTGTTCAGGAGACACGGTCCGCGCTATCGAAACCAAACCCGTGACATTCCGGGTCGCATCCATGGTCCCGGCAGTGAAGGAGGAATTCCGGCTGCTGGTGCCGGCTGCTCCGGTACAGCCCGACTATCAGGCCGGCGCCCTGCATTCCCGGGCACAGATCAGGCTGTGGCAGGCTGCGGCAGGGTTACTGGTGTGCATCCTGAGCCTGGCATTGTTTGCCGTTCTTTTTTTCCGGCAGCGGCAGGAACTGCGGCGCCACGCGCTCCGGACCAGGGAAGACCTGCTTGCTGAACGGCTGCGAATGCTGGTGCAAACCGCACCCCAGCACGGGCACTGGCCGTATCTTGGCGAAGCAGGAGCGCTGCTGCGCGAGTATGTCCTGGCGCGCTACGGCAGGTCTCTGAAACAGCCGGGCGGGAGCGCGCACTATTTTGCCGGCAGCGTTAAGGACATAGTTCCCGGGCAGTATCTTGACGTGCTGGAAACAGTCCTCGCAGCCATTGATAATGCTGTTGCCCTCGAGCAGGAAACCTGCCCGGAGACAGACCAGATACGGATGGAAATTCTGCGTTTGCTTGACCTGACCGCTCCTCAGGCGGCAGCATAAGCGTAGATCAGCTATGAGCATTCAATACCCCTGGGCACTGCTGCTGTTAGCGCTTATTCCGGCAATGCTGTACCTGCATAAAAAATCGGTCGCTAAAACCGGCTTTTCACGGGTAGCCGTGCTGGGAAAAGACCTTGAACCCGGGCCCGTTAAAAAGTACGCCCTGGATGTGCTGGCAGTGCTCACCATGGTACTCATGATTTTTGCCGTGGCCAATATCCAGTACTCCAGCTACTGGCAAAAGACGTTCCTTGAATCCCGGTGGATCATGCTGGT
The DNA here is from genome assembly GCA_963701715.1 of uncultured beta proteobacterium. GTDB lineage: Bacteria > Pseudomonadota > Gammaproteobacteria > Burkholderiales > Methylophilaceae > Methylotenera_A. The sequence goes on along the minus strand of CAVPAX010000005.1, from coordinate 46,089 downwards.
GCAGGACCTTTCCGGCTCCATGGGCAGGCCCGGCGATGAGGGCGGCCGCCTCACGCTCGGGGATGTGGCGCTTGATGGCGCGCGCGCCTTTATCGATATGCGCAGCAGGGACGATTTGATCGGCATTGTGGCGTTTTCAAGCTTCGCCAAAGTCATCTCCCCCCCTGCTTTTGATAAGAACATTCTGAAGCAAAAGCTTGAGCTGTTAAGCAGGCGGGCTGATTCCTATATTTTCAGAGAGCTGACCGTCGGCGGCGCAACCAATGCGTCCTACGCTGCCTGGCTTGCCGTATGCGTATTCTTCATGCTGCTGCCGGAGCAGGACCAACCCTCATACGAGGAGATAAACGACCTGCGCTACGCGCTGGTGGGAAGATCAGGCGCAGCCATCGCCATCCCGGATAAACTGAAAAAGATTCATTTCGGTCAGGGAATGGCCATCGTGCTCTTTACCGACGGCCGCATTGAGGCCACCAAAGGCGAAGACGATGCAAAAAAGGGGCTGCTCAATTTTTTAAATGTGGTAGCCCTCGTCAAGCAGCTCGGCATCAAGCTGTACCTCATTGTGGTGGAAGGAGAGGTCACCAGCGACATACGCATCGCGCTCGAAGGGCCCGCGGGAGAAGCCACGGCCGGGCACATATTCTACATGCCGCGGACGTTCAGCAGGCAGAAAATCACCGAGGTTTACAACGAGATCAATGCCATGGAAAAGAACCGTTTTCTGGAAAAAATCGTCAAGCGCAAAAAAGACACCCGCTGGTTTCTCGGCGCGTCTGCCTTATTCGCGCTGTGTATCTACTGTTTCCTGCAGATAAACCCTTATTTCAGAAGGATTTGATATCGCCATGTCTGCCACACGAAAACTGATGATGTATGGGATAGGTCTTGTTGCCGCGCTGTCCCTGGCATTCTGCATTAGAAGCTTCCTGCAGTACCGGAGCTTCTCGGCGCAGGAGCGCGCCAGCCGCTCGCTGCAGCAGGAGCTGCTGGCCGCCGACGCCATAACCGATGACGCCGCGGCCGCGGCACAGTACCAGAAGATCTCGCCTCCCCTGCCTGAAGTGCAGTTGCGGATTCTGCAGCGGCGTTGGCGGATAGCCATGGCGCTGCTGAAATCGGTCCAGATGTGCCGCTATAATGTCGCGCTGGAGCAGGAGGTCCCCGTTTCCAACGCCCGCTTGAAAGAGCATCTTGACACCATGCTTGACCAGTGCAGCAGCCTGCTGGCAAATACCGGATCCGTGCGGCCGGAGATTGTCTGGCAGCTGTACAATATCGCGGGCTCGGCCAAGCTGCTGAAAGCGTTTGTCATGCTCGATGAAGAAAAAAACGCCGACAAAGTCCAGGGCATGATACGCGATGCGCTCTCGGACTACAAGGCTGCAATCGATGCGGTGGACAGCATTGGAGCGCCAGTTGAGCATAAAAATATACCCCGCTGGAATTTTGAGCTCCTGAACAGCGAGCAGTATGTAAAAAAAATCGAGGCGGTTAAAACCGACCTGGAAAAAAACCAGGCGCTGAAAGAAAATCTTGAAACCCTGATCCCCGAGATGGGGGGCTATGCTCCCGGAGAGCCGGTTGAGACAAAAATAAAAAAATAGTTTTTAGACCATGGCGCTCGACAATCCCGAATATCTCTGGCTGCTGCTGGTTGTGCCGCTCTTTGCGGGCTGCGCGCTTATCTCGCACCTGACTGCTTCACAATGGCTGGTCAGGTTTGCCGGTAAAAAAAAGAGCCGCGCCGCCTTTTCGGCAGCGACCCTGTTTTTAAGCATCAGCCTCACGGCGCTGATTCTGTGCCTGGCTGAGCCGAAGCTGCAGTACCTGCGGACCGTCTTCAATCGCGGCGGCATTGACCTCGCGCTCGGCATTGATGTCTCAAAATCAATGCTCGCAGAAGATGAAATGATTCCGGCGGAAGGGAACAAGCTGTTTACCGTGCGCAACCGGCTCAACCGCGCCCGCTACTGCGCGCTGAATATCCTCTCAGCGCTCAGGGGCGAGCGTGTGGGGGTCTACATGTTTGCCAGCAGGGGCGTTGAGGTAATTCCCTCCACAACCGACTACGGCTACTGCCAGTATCTGCTGAAACATTTAAATGATACAACCATTACCATCCCCGGAAGCGATCTGGGCCAGGCCATTAAGACCGGTATTGAGCTTCTTTCAGCTGCATCCGTGAAACGGGCCAGGGCACTTATCCTCATCTCGGACGGCGAGGACATCAGCGACGATACGTCGGCAATCGATGAGGCGGCCCGGCGCGCGGCTGAGCTGGGAATATCCATATACACCATCGGCACCGGCATGGGCCGGGGTGTGCTCATCCCCATACGGGACGCGGAAGGCACCGCTATCGCTGACTACTACACGGACGAAGACGGCACCTATCTGAAGACCAGGCTTGAACAGGGCACCCTGAAAATGATAGCCGCAGCAACCGGCGGCCGCTATTTCCGTGCCAGTGAAGAGCACTGCGAAGACCAGGTGGTGGAAGCCATTGTGCAGCATGCGCGCACCGTTGAATACACAAAAACCAGGGAGCCGGCATGGCTGTATCTCTCGCCGGTTCTGCTCGGCATCGGGCTGCTGTCTTTTGGCAGCGGTGTCATCGCCGGGCGCTGGTAAAGCAGCGGGGACAGGTATGCTGATTCAATAAAATCAGTGGTTGGTAACTTTTGAGGGAGGGGGTGATGCAAGAGCCATGAGGGAACGGGATGGCTGCAGGTTTCAGGGGCGGCATGCTCTTCTGCGGTCGACCGGGAAAAAGGTGCGCTTTAGGCACAAGATCGGCTATACTTTATTTATTAACCAACAACCAAGGAGGATCCTATGAAAAAATTATCTCTCTTACTGCTGGCAGCTGCGCTGCTCGCTCTCGCCGGGCTGCCCGGGACACTATTGGCGGCAGCTGAAACCATCAACATCACCTGCTGGGAGGGCTATGCCGATAAGGCGGTTATCGAGGCGTTTAAAAGCATGGTAAAAGAAAAATATAAACTGGACGTGGAGATAAAACCCTCATACGCCACAGGCCAGGAGGATTTTTATAACGCTGCCAAGAATGGCACCGCAGACTTGATTTCACCGCCGGCCGACATGGCCAAGACACCCCGTTTCGACTGTTTCAAGAAAGGCAGCGTACTGCTGGCTCCCCTTGACATGAAAAATATTCCCAATGCCAAACACATGCTGCCGTTTTTCAAGGCAGACAAATCGCTAAACAGCGCGAATAAGCGTTACGGCCTTCCGTACAACTGCGGCCCCTACGGGCTGGCTTACAATACTGACGTGGTCAAAGAAGCGCCAACAAGCTGGAATATTTTCTGGGATCCTCAGTATGCCGGCAAGTACACCATCAACAACAACTTCCATAAGGTCAATATCTGGATAACAGCCCTTGTGCTGGGCTATAAATACGCAGATCTTTTTAACATTGACAAGCTTGACCGCAACAAGCTTCAGCCCCGGCTGAATGAACTGGTAAAAGGGGCAAATAGCCTCTGGGACGGCGAAGCAAATGCTGATGAATTTCCGCAACTGGCTCTTGCGACTACCTGGGGATTTTCGGTGGTGAAGGCAAACCAGAAGGGCGGCCACTGGAAGCTCGCGACCGCCAAAGAAGGCGGCTCTGCCTGGATCGACTACTGGTGCATTACCCAGGCAGCAAAAGGCATGAAGAAAAAACTGTGTGAGGAGTGGATCAACCTGCAGCTCTCTCCCGCGTTCCAGGCCGCGGTTGTCAAGCAGCAGGGAGTGTCCCCGGTAGTCAACAATGTGGGTGACCTGGTGACGCCTGAAGAAAAGGTCCTGTTTAACGTGGGCAACAACGATTATTTCAAGACGGTTGCCATCTGGCAGGTCATGAGCGAGAAGACCGAGAAAGCATTCGGCGAGATGTGGGAAGAGGCAAAGAAGCTGCGGGAAAAGAAATAACGCGCACGCGCGCTTTGCTGAATATGTATTGCAAGGTACGGGCAGATGGTAAATCATCTGCCCGTTTTTATCTTTTGAAACCGCTGCGCAATCCTGCACTCGCAGAAGCGTCAAGAGCTGTCTTTCACCATTTTTTAGCCCATTTTAAGCCGCGTTACCCCCACTAAAAACTGTACTAAATTTTGATCCGATCACTTCTGCAGGTGCTGGCACGTCACTTTTTCCCATCTGGAGTTATATTTTTTTGAAAACCCCCTTATTCAAAGCAAATTATTGTTTGTCTGGTACGTGGTAATTCTTCTCTAAATCCCTGTAATCATTGTGTTTACCTATCTCTAAATTTAACGAACATCAGTTATGTACCTTGGTATTTCATTTGCAAGAAAACCCTCTATCGAGCCAACAACCCAACTTGTTTAAAAAGGAGCGTGGCATGAAATCTTTTATTGCGTGTCTATGTGCAGTGATACTGTATACGGTCATTTTCTTAACCGGGTGGGCCATGGCCCAGGGGGCGCCGACCATCGCCGGTTGCCCCATTTTCCCGGCGGACAATGTATGGAACACGCCCATCGATCATTTGCCGGTTGATTCCAATTCATCGGCCTACATTACCAGTATCGGGGCAACCACCGGCCTCCATCCGGATTTTGGCACCATCTGGGAAGGAGCGCCTATCGGCATTCCTTACAACATTGTTCCGGGAACCCAGCCCAAAGTGAGCATTACCTTCGATTACGACGATGAGAGCGACCCTGGTCCTTACCCGATTCCTCCTGATGCAGTCATTGAAGGCGGAGATGCATCTACCGGCGACCGGCATATTCTTGTGTTAGATGAGGACAATTGCATTCTCTACGAAACCTTTTACTCCTGGCCTCAAGAGGACGGCAGCTGGCAGGCGGGTTCAGGGGCGGTCTATGATCTTCATTCCAACGCCCTCAGGCCGAGCGGATGGACCTCTGCTGATGCGGCGGGTCTCCCTATTCTCCCCGGACTCGTTCGGTATGATGAGGTGGCCTCGGATGAAGTTACCCATGCCTTAAGATTTACAGTCCAACATACTCGAAAGGCGTTCATATGGCCTGCCCGTCATTATGCCTCCAGTCTGACTTCGACAAATTACCCGCCCATGGGGCAACGTTTTCGACTAAAGGCCAGCTTTGATATTTCAGGTTTCTCGCCTGAAGTGCAGGTCATCCTCCGGGCTCTCAGGAAATACGGAATGATTCTGGCCGATAATGGGAGTAATTGGTATATCTCCGGAGTGCCAGATTCCCGGTGGAATGACGATACATTGGTTGGTGAGTTAAAACTGGTCAAAGGTTCAGATTTTGAGGCTGTGGACGAGAGTTCCCTGATGGTGGATCCGGATTCCGGCCAGGTCAACACCACCACAACAACTATTGTTTCCTCGACAACGACCACCACCAGCAACCCAACACTTGTTTTGAACAAACCCAATGGCGGAGAAAGCTGGAATAGAAACTCGCAGAGAATGATAACCTGGAACGCAAGCGGATGCCAGGGAAATTTAAAACTCATCCTATTGCAGAATGGGGGCCTCATCGGTATTATCGCTGACAACATTAACCCGTCCGCAGGATCATACTCTTGGGCGGTTGGAGCCTATAGCGGAGGCACTGCTTCGCTGGGCACCGGCTACAGCATAAAAATAGCAGATAACGGTTCATCCCTTGAAGACTCAAACGACACCCCGTTCTCTATCGTTAAGATCAGCGTAAAAGCTCCCAATGGCGGCGAGAGCTGGCAGATCGGCTCAACGCAGAATATCACCTGGGTTAACAAAATCATCAGCGGCAATTTACGCATTGTGCTGTTTAAAAACGGGGTGAAGGTGGGTAACATCGTGAACAGCATATCCTCGTCAGTAAGTTCCTATGCCTGGACGGCAGGAAGTTATGTGGGTGGCACAGCAACAGCCGGGACCGGTTATCAAGTGCAGGTGCGGGAAATAGGAACAGACGCAGGGGACCGCAGCGATGCGAACTTCACATTAACAGCACCCTGATAAGCAGGACGCTGCATAAAATAGTACGGCGGTGTCAGCAATGGCTCCGCTCTTTTTTTACCCCTATGTTGTCACTGATTGAGCACAATTAGTGCGACACTCGGCTTCTTGTAAGTTATAAGGCAGTGTCAGCAATGACACTGCCTTTTTCGCACCAGTATGTTGTGGTCGCTGACTGCTCAATAAAATTCCAGGTTTCAACTTATCCGTCATTCCCTTTTTTATAGCCGGTCTAACTAAATAACTACGTATTTACCTCGCCCTCTTCATGCAAAATTAATCAAGATTACAATTGACAGATTTACCTGTATGATAATTTATTGCATGTGTTTCTCTGATAAATTTATATATAATAATGAATTATAATCACACGCCATATTTGCATTGCGGAGATTTTATGAGTTTCAGGGATATGCTGTTCAGGGTGATGGCGGTGCTGTCCATTGTGAACCCTGCTATTTTTTTTATTTATATTCTTGTCAAAGTCGATTTCAAACACTCGGCTCCAAAAGAATGGGCGCTCTTGTTTCTTTTCAGCGGAATCGTGTGCGGCATTACCTGGGGAATCTACTGGGGCATTAAATACGGTATGGATGTTTATGAAGGAATGAAGCGGCAGTGAGGGGGTTTGCGCGCTGTTATTCTGCATTCTGCACCCGAATCAGGATGGTATTCAATGAATGCTTAAGTTCCATAAAAATGCGCTTGTGTTTTGCGGGTGGTGTTGATGCGTATTGCGTCTGATCCTTGTTTTCTGTTAAAGGCCGGGAAGAGTGGCTGCTTCCCGGCTGTTTATTTATGATCGTTTCATTAAAAAAGCGGCTGCAACCATCTTGATCAGTTTTTTCAGCCCGGTCTCAGCACAAAGCTTTTATTGTTTGCCGGAAATATTTCTTTTTACCATCTTCATGAAACCTGAAAGTGTTGTTTGCAGATAGACAAAAATATGCTAATTGCATGGTATTCGTGTACTGCCATGGCACAATGGCCAGTTCCTGCAAGTCCATGACTGCAGGTGAAAGGATTTTTATGCCTAAAAATCTGGATCAAATAGTTTTAACGGTTCTTGCACTATGGATGGTTATAATTTGCGTGCGGATATTCTGGGCCACGCAATTGAGAAGTTTCATGTTTATCGGATTGAGTATTATCTTTTTTCTCCTGACCATATCCATTAACAGCCAGACCGCTGACAATATACTGAAAATTATAAGTCAGTTCCTTTTCTGGTGCGGTGTTTTATGGCTGGGCACATTTGAAAGACAAAAGCTGAATGAATTCCGTAATATGTCCCTGAAAGAGTATTCGACACGAAAGGGACCCAAACCGCAATCAGCCGGTGATGCTTCTATAACAATTTTTGAGAATCATCTGATTCTGTCTCTGAGCGTTGTGCTGATAGTGGTTACAACTATAAATTACTATTTCCTGCAGGTAGGGTTTCTGGAAAATTTACCGCTGCTCATAACCACCCTGCTGTTTATTACCTACAGCGCGGGGAGAAAAAAGGTTACCAATAACAACGGATAATTAGATGCAAGGCCCGAAATGACAAATTGCAGAATAAGCGTTCCTGACCGCTGACTTTTTTATCCGGTAACTCTGGGCTGCGGTATCGTATCTGTTTTCCCTCTTCTCTTTATATATATATGTCAAAACAAAAAACCGTTTATACCTGCTCCTTCTGCGGCTATCAGGCGCCGAAATGGCTGGGCAAATGCCCGGATTGCGATCAGTGGAACACCTTTTATGAGGACATCGCGCTGAGCAAAAGCAGTTCCCAGCTCATTCCCGGCGTGACATCCCCGGACAGTCATCCGCAGCTCATACGTGAGATCCAGGTCAATCACGAGGACCGCATTTCAACGGGCATCAATGAGCTTGACCGAGTCCTCGGCGGCGGGCTGGTACGCGGCTCGGTAATGCTGATCGGCGGCGACCCGGGCATCGGCAAATCAACCATTGCCCTGCAGGCGCTCATCCATCTGGCCGGCCAGGGGCAGAAAGTCCTGTACGTCTCAGGTGAAGAATCCCTGCGCCAGACCCGCATGCGCGCCCAGCGGCTGGGGCAGCTGCCCGGCAATCTCTATATTCTTGCTGAAACATCGCTTGAAAACATCGTGCAGGAAGTGCAGCGGCTTTCCCCCGCCATCCTGGTCATTGACTCTATCCAGACCATGTACACCTCCGAGCTTGAGTCAGCACCGGGAAGCGTCAGCCAGATCCGCCAGAGCGCCGGCAAGCTGATTCTTCTGGCTAAAACCATGGAAATAGCGACCTTTCTCATCGGGCATGTCACCAAAGAAGGAGCTATTGCCGGACCGCGCGTGCTTGAGCACATGGTTGATACCGTGCTCTATTTCGAAGGGGACCGGGGCCATTCCTACCGCATTCTGCGTGCAGTAAAAAACCGCTTCGGCTCAACTAATGAGATCGGCGTTTTTGAGATGAGTGAATCCGGCCTGGCGGAAGTCCTGAGCCCGTCGGAATTGTTTCTTTCAGAGCGCCCGGAGAATTCTCCCGGCTCGGTTGTCGTGCCGAGCATTGAAGGCACCCGGCCCATACTGGTTGAGGTCCAGGCGCTGGTCGCCCCCACCACCCTGGCCCTGCCGCGCCGCACAGCCATCGGTGTTGATTACAACCGGGCTTCGCTGCTGGTGGCCGTGCTGGAAAAAAAGCTGGGCATGCCTCTCTACAACCAGGACATTTTTGTCAACATCGCCGGAGGCTTCCGCCTCACCGAGCCTGGTGTTGACCTGGGGATCATTATCTCGATTGCTTCCAGCAGGCTTGACCAGAGCGTGCCGCCGCATGTCGTGGCCTGCGGCGAAGTCGGCCTGACCGGTGAAGTGCGCGCCGTAAGCCAGGCGCAGGCGCGCATCACCGAGGCCTCCCGGCTCGGCTTCAAGCAGTGCCTGGTGCCCAAAAAAAACTTGAAAAATATGCAGAGTAAGGAGAATATTGAAATGGTGGGTATTGAGACGATTCAGGACGCGGTTGAACTCCTGTTTAAGAAACCCGTAAAAAGAAAATAACTCCCGGATGGATATATCATGCCTTCTATTATAGCCCGTGAAGGGTATCCGTTTATCGCCGGCGCAGTGGTTTTGGCGCTCGCACTCTATGGGCTCTCATATGCCCTGCCGCCTGCCCTGCTGACCGTTGCACGGGCGGTTGCCATAGTGTCTCTGGTGTTTGCCCTGTTCTGTACCTGGTTTTTCCGCGACCCGGAGCGCATATCTGCCGCTGACAGCCGCTCGCTGCTTTCCCCTGCCGACGGTACGGTGATTGATATCAGGGAGGTGCAGGAGCCGCTCTATCTCAAGGCTCCGGTCAAACGGGTGAGCATTTTCATGTCAGTTTTCAGCGTGCATGTGAATCGCGCGCCCATGCAGGGAACGATAGATTTTGTGCACTACAATCCGGGGAAATTCATCTCCGCATTCAAGGAAAAAGCCTCACTTGACAATGAAAGCATTTTCATCGGGATACAGGGGCCGGATTCTTCCCGCGCTGTTGCCGTCAAGCTCATTGCCGGTCTTATCGCGCGCAGGATTGTGCTCTACAAAAAAGCACCGGACGAGGTCCGGCGCGGAGAGCGTATCGGCATGATCCGCTTCGGCTCACGCGCGGAAATCTACTGCCCGCTGTCAACGGAAATAACGGTGAAAAAGGGGGATGCGGTTACAGCCGGAGAAACCGTGGTGGGTATTGTGAAAGAATAAAAACATTTTTAAGCAGCCGGGAGTATCGCAACCCGGCAGCAATAAAGAGGGCTGATAGTTTATAGAAGGGCTGCGTGAGCATGGCAAAGCTTTTATTTAGATCACCTGCGTCACGGTATTTGCGAATCAAAGCACTACCGGTTGTTGAAAAAATAGTTTTCTCCCGGGCTGGTCAAAAACATCCGGATGCACGGCGCGCGAAATTCTGAGGAATGAGGCGTACTTTTCCGTACGTCGCAATGACGAAGGATGAGCGCAACAAAGCAGACGGGTGTTTTTCAACAGCCTGCTAAATAAATTCAATCCTGCCTGCTGTGCCTGTCTGCTCAACAATCTCACCGATGACATTCGCCTTTTCCTTGAGGCCTTTTAACCGCAGCATAATATCATCCGCGTCCTTTTCGGCAACGAGCAACACCATGCCGATACCGTTGTTAAAGGTCCTGAGCATTTCGTCCTGGTCCAGCCCGCCCTGCTCCTGCAGCAGGGAGAAGATGGGCGGAACCTCCCAGCTCCCGGTTTTAAGCTGCGCCGTGCAGCCCGGGGGCAGAATACGTTCGATGTTGTCTATGAGCCCGCCGCCGGTAATGTGGGACATGCCGTGGATCGTGAAATCCCGCAATACATTGCTGATGGTTTTAGCATAAATCCTGGTGGGCGTGATGAGCTCCTCTCCCAGGGTCTTTTTCAAATCTTTTATATAATCGTCAATCTTCATGCGGTGTTTTTCAAACAGTATTTTTCGCACCAGTGAAAAACCATTGCTGTGCAGGCCGCTTGAGCTTATGCCGATGAGCCTGTCGCCCACGGCAATCGTGGAGCCATCGATAATATTGCCACGATCAGCCACGCCCACCACAAAACCGGCCAGGTCATATTCTCCTTCTTTATAGAATGACGGCATTTCAGCGGTCTCACCGCCGATGAGCGCGCAGCCGGACTCCTTGCATCCCCTGACAATGCCCTTGATGACATCAAGCAGTACGCCCTGCTCGATTTTCCCGGTGGCAATATAATCAAGCAGGAACAGGGGCTCAGCACCCTGCACGACTATATCATTGACACACATGGCAACAAGGTCTATACCCACGGTGTCATGCTTGTTCATCATGGTGGCGATGCGCAGCTTTGTCCCCACGCCGTCCGTTGATGAAACCAGCACCGGAGCGCGGTATTTTTCTGTATTGAGAGAGAACAGGCCGGCAAATCCGCCGATCTCGGAAATAACCTCAGGCCGGAATGTCGGCTTGACCAGGGCCTTTACCGAGCGCGCAAACTCATTTCCCGCATCAATATCAACACCTGAATCCTTGTAGCTTGTTTTTTTTACCATTATTTTCAGTGCCCTATACGCTGATCGGGTTACCTAACGCGGTCAGCTCACCGGCTGCTCCGGGAGGTATTAACAACCTTTCATATTCAGCATTTTTAATAATTAAACAGTTATATTTTATACTTGCAAATACTATCCTTGTCAATTTTTTTCAGGAATTGAGAGCATTCCTGTTTCTGCATATTACAAATAATTTCATCGGCAATTTATTTTCATTTACACGCATGAGCGTAACAGCTGCTGCCGCTCATTTCCTCATTTCCCGAGCCGGTTAATCATAGAGCGCTTCTCAGGCGGCCGTCTGCCTTTTCACGTTTTACCCGCTGCCTTATTAAAATTCTTGCAGCGTGCGGTCAGGCATTTCTATTTTATTTGACAACTGCCCAATAATATAGGTACTATTTGGCAATTTTACTAAATAAATAACAACCGTCCAAGGGACTGCTATGAGCTACTTTATCCTTATTCTGGCCATCACGTTTAACGCTGTCGCGAACATTTTAATGAAAATAGGAATGCTTAAAGAAAAGCAGGGTGCGGGTCTTGCGGATTTCATACTGGGCATGATTATGAATCCGGTACTTATCGCAGGCATTGTCTGTTTTGCCCTGGGCCTTGCCGCATACTGTTTTGTGCTGACCAAGATGAACCTGAGTGTTGCCTACCCCATCATGACCAGTGTGGGCTATGTCATTGTCATCATAGCCTCATGGCTTTTTCTCAAAGAAACAATAACCGCGATACAGGTTGCCGGCTTTTCATTAATCATCGCGGGGGTATGGATGGTTGCTTCCTGAAAGTGAGCTCTGCTATGCGTGATACAACTGCATTCCTTGTTTTTCGCAGCATGCGGCCCCGGCAGTGGACGAAAAATCTCATACTCTTTGCCGCACTGATCTTCTCGCAAAATGTTTTTTCCCCTCCCCTGCTGTTCAAGACGGTCGCGGCCTTTGCCATCTTCTGCCTGCTCTCGGGATGCGTCTATATTATCAATGACCTGCTTGATCTCAAGCAGGATAAAATACACCCCATCAAATCAAAGCGCCCGCTGGCGTCCGGCAGGTTGAAGCCGTCAACAGCCGTCATGACCACCATCGTGCTGTTCTTTCTCTCCTTTGGCGGCGCCGCAGCATTGACAAACCGCACGTTCATTATAACCGCCATTATCTATTTTGTATTGCAGCTTGTCTATTCAACGCTGTTCAAGCATGTTGTTATCCTCGACGTATTCTGCATAGCAGCGGGCTTTGTATTACGCGCTATCGGCGGCGCGGAAGCAATTGACGTGCCCTTCTCTACCTGGCTGCTCTTCTGCACCATGCTGCTCTCGCTCTTTCTGGCGCTCAGCAAGCGCCGCCACGAACTCATGCTGCTTGAAGATGATGCCGTCCACCACCGCAAGATCCTCTTCGAGTACAGCCCGTACCTGCTGGACCAGATGATCTCGGTGGTTACCGCATCGACGGTCATCACCTACACGCTCTACACCGTCTCAGAGGACACCGTGAGCAAGTTCGGCACCGACCGGCTGAAATATACCATCCCCTTTGTGCTGTACGGGATTTTCAGATATCTCTATCTTATTCATCAAAGAAATGAGGGCGGCAGTCCTGAGCGCGTCCTGCTCAATGACCTGCCGCTCATCATCTGCATACTGCTCTACGGGTTGACGGTGGGACTTATCCTGTACCTGTGAAAATGGCCCGGGGTTCCGCTATCCGGAAAACCGTTTACCGGGATAGCGCGGCATGCGTTATATCCGGCGCATCCCTGGCCGGGCAGAATTATTTCTTTTTTACCACGAACGGCTTTATGTTGGTTTTGCTTTCAAGCTCCCTGCCAAACTGAGCTGCTTCAGTGCGCGTCGCAAAGCTGCCGACCGTTACCCGGTACCAGGTGTTCCCATCACTCAATGTCACTGTTTCTACGGCAAACTCATAGCCGTTCTTCTTTAAATCCCTGCATACCCGCTCCGTGCTTTCTTTCAGTTTAAAGGACCCCACATTGACGCAATAGACACCGCCTGCAGCACTGGGCGTCTGCAGCGGCGCAGGGGGCTTTGGCGGCGGCTCCGGAGCTTTTTGCTCAGCCGCGGGAGGCGGAGGTCCCGGTACCGGGGAGGCAGCGGGCGGCTGTTCATTGGCCGTCTCAACCGGTACGGCAGCAGGGGGCTCCGGCTGCGCAGGTTGTGCAACTGCGGCAGCCTGCTGTTCTTGTACCGGTTCTGCAGGTTGCGCGCTGGCGGCGTGCTTTCTGCGGTTACTGGCTTTTCCGGCTGCGGCGGCGTGACCGGCCTGGACATGGCAGGCGGTGTTGCGGCAATTGGTACTTGAGACAGCGTCTCTTTCTCCGGGACTGCCGTCGCACGTGGCTGCGGCTCTTTCACTGAAAAGAAATAGCCTGCGGCGATACCCGCAGCAACCACGCCGATAACCAGTAATACGGCAGCAGCATTTTTTGAGGAAGAGCGCCGCGGAGGTATCTTCGCCGGAAGCTGTTGCTGCTCAATACCGGCCAGCGCCCGCTCCATGGCAGCCCTGGTTTTTTCATAATCACTGTCGCTGCCAGCCGCGGCTGGAGAAACTGCGGCTGCGCCAGGTTCCGGCGGCACCTGCAATTCTTCTTCGGTCGTGCTTCCCGGGTCAAACAATACTTCCTGCCCATTTCTTTGAGCGCTCTTTTCATCAACACCGAGTGATTGTTTTACCGACCCCTCAATATCAGTTATCAGTTCCCTGAGCTTCAAATCCTCGGCGGATACGTCCGGCACCGCCGCCTGCTGTTCTGCAGAATCTTCTTCCAGCGGCATATTACAGAGCGGACACACGGTCTCCGCCCCCTCCTGTATCTCCAGCCTGCATTTCGTACAGTACATAAGGCCCCTCCTCATAATAGTATTAGTATTACTATCAACACAGCGTCCCCGGGGCCGCTGTGATTCCCGCACTGCTTTAACCGAAGCTGAATCCCGGGCCGTCAAGGCCTGTGGTGATGCCGGTAACAGCCTCTTTCTCAAAGTCAAAAAGCAGGTCCTGCCCGCCCTGATATGATAAAATCATCTGTTGCGCCCGGGTGACCGCTCCTATTACGTTGGCGGCAATATTTTTCTCCTGGAAGCGCGCGATAACAGCCCCGGTATGTTCCGTATCAACACTCAGAACAAAGCCATAGCTTAAGAATGCCTTCAGCCAGTCGATGGTAGAAAATATATCAGGTTTCGGGATTCTGTCTATATCTATGAGCGCGCCTGTTCCCGAAACTTCAAGCATCAGCGCAATGGTTCCCAGCAGGCCTCCGTTGCTCACATCCTTTGCCGTCTGGCACAACCCCTCTTCGGCAATGCGCGGCAGCACCTCCAGGCGCTCCAGCACCTGCTGCGAATTTTTTCCTGAATTGGTGTCCCAGCTTATGACCGGTTTGCACTGATAGCCGCGGCCTTCAAGGTCGACGGCAAAAACAATGTCCTGTCCCTCCCGCGCATTGTTGCTTAAGAGCAGCTTCTTTGCCGCACCCAGAATAGAAACCGACAGCGAAACCTCGCTCGCGTCCGGGTGCAGGTGGCCGCCGACCATGGGAACGCGGAATTTTTCGCATCCCTTTTTAATGCCCTGCATGATCTCGTCATAGTAGCGTGAGTCGGAAATTCCAATGACATTCACCATCGCCAGCGGCCGGCCGCCCATGGCATAAATATCATTCACGCTGGCCATGACTGATGCTTTCCCTGCTGCGTAGGGGTTTGCCTCGATGAGGCCTTTCCAGATGCCGTCGGCTGCAAGCAGCAGGAACTCGTCCTTATAGTAGATCGCCGCCGCATCCTCGCCGAAATCGGCAATGGTTGCGCCAAAATCCGCGACCGAAGCAAGCATATTCGTTATCCGGTATATGTTCCGCTTCCGGGTTAAGCCGGGATAGGTTCTGATTTCATTAATAATGTCTCTCAGCACTGTCAAATACTTCCCTTCCTGCATATTGGAATTCAGCAACGCATAAATCCTTTTTTACGTTTCCTGATTTCATGAGTTCCAGATTATTATTTTTCACCCAGATTCGCTTCCATCATCTGGTGGGGCTGGCCGCGGTAGGTAAAAACCCGGCCGGCCGGCGCCCACCCGAGCCTCTTGAATAACGGGACATTTCGCAGCAGTATATGCGCACGAAAGTGCTGCGCCCCGTTCTCCGTTACCACGGCAACTGCCTTCTGTATGAGCTGTTTCCCTGCCCGGCCGCGAAACTGCTTCAGCACCGCGAGCCTGCTTCCAAGCCAGATGCCGGCTTTCTGCTGATGAATCCGCACCGTGCCGACTACCGTATTATTGCTCAGGGCGATGATATGGATAGCATGCCGGTCATGCCGGTCACGGTCAGTCCGCTTGAACAGCTGCTGCTCTTCGACAAAAACTTTTTTGCGCAGGGCAAAGCTTTCAAGCAGTTCGTCGTTATTTTGAACCGGACGATATTCTATTTTAAGCATAGTATACAATAGCGGCATCGTGCCCTTGAAACACGAATCCCGAACACCGAATCACGCAACTACTCAAATAACGCCAGTGCCGAGCACGCTCCGCACTTCACGCATCCTGCCGTGCACGCCTTTGAAGACAGCCCGGAGTTCCGCACCATGGCTGCTACCTGCTCATACAGAAAAAACATTATTTCAGGAGCCGGCGGTCTTGTTTCAGCAAGCGGTGTTCCCGGTATGGGGCGAAACGGCAGCAGATAGGGATAAACCCCCAGCCCGCAGAGCAGTTCTGCTCCAGAGAGAATGCTTTCAGGCGCTTCGCCAAGCCCGGCGATAAGAAAACTGCTGACCTGGTTTTTTCCGAACACCGCGACAGCATGCTTCCATGCGGCTGTATACAACGCAAGCCCGCAGTCAGCTTTTGCCGGGGCCACCCGCCTGAGTACCTCTGCATCAAACGTCTCGATATGGATGCCGACAGTATCAGCGCCCGCATGCCGGAGGACTTCCAGGTCTGCCATGTCCCGTGGAGGGCATATCTGAACATGAACCGGCAGCCCGGCGCTCTGTTTAATCGCCCGCACGCAGCCGGAAAGGTGCTTAATGTTCGCTGTTTCACTGGCGCGCATACCGGTAGTCAGGGTCACGTGTGTCACGCCGTCAAGGCGCGCTGCCTGTTTTGCGACCAGACCGAGGTCTTCCGGATCTTTTTCAAGAACCGTGCTGTTTCCGGCAAGAGAAAGCCCGATGCCGCAGAAAGTGCAGCCGTCCTTAGTCTTCCAGTAGACGCAGTCCTGGTACACGGTTGATGCCAGGCACTCTATCCCGTGGGTCAGCGCGATTTTGTCAAAACAAATACCGCGGGGGGTTTTTAAGTCATAATAGCGCGGCCTTTCAGGCAGAAAGACCTCTCCGATCTCCACGGTCTCTTTCAGCAGAACAAAGGTTCTTCCCCGCGGCTGTAGTTCATAGGGTGATGCAACGACATACGCGCTCTGCGTGGGCACGCTGATGGCGCGGCCATCGAGGATGATCACCTGGCCTTCAGCCGGCCCTGCCCCGCCTCTTCTGCCGGAGCAGCAGCTGTCCGGGACCCGGACGCCAAGGCTCTGCAGCTCAACCTGTACTGTTTTTAAGTCCATAGCACTATTATACCAGCACTTCGTGGAATATTCTGCGGGTCTTCTGCGCTCCCAGAATCTTTGCCAGCATCTTCTGCGAATTATCTTTTGTCAGCAGATCGTTTATGTAATTTTTCTGTTCCTGTTCAATGCGTGTCCGGTATCGCGGATCATCGATCCGTGGAGCCCCGGTCAGGATATCAAGATACACGTCCAGATACGCTGAAACACAGGCCTTGATATCCCGCACCCGTTCGCGGTCAGGCATGGAGTAGACCGTATAGGGCGTTTTATAGCGCAGCATCCACTCCGGCGTCTTGTGCGGCGGGAAATCGCCGTATGCAGCATGTGCCTGTTTAAAAGGGTCAAGATACTTTCTGGTAAATGCTTCTTCCTGCAGCAGCGGGATAGCATTTATATACGTCACTATTTTTTTCTTGGCGCAGGAGAGATCAAAACAGAAAACAGGGACATCAACGTCAGGCTCCGGGTAGATCGCCATTCCGAGGATATCCAGGGAGGGCACCTTGATCTTCAGCCTCATGGCATATAGTTTCCGGATTCCCGGCGCCTTCCAGTTATAGCACTTCATTTCGAGAAGCCCCAGGGGAAAGCGGGTTTCTTTCAGCTCGTCCGGAAGCGCCACGGGCGTAAGCTTGAACTTCTCCTCAATTTTTGCAAGCACGGTGGAAAACAGCTCGTCCATAAAATCTTTCTTAACTAAGCATACAATGCTGAAAGCTGACCACTGATTGCTGAATGCTTATGTACCTGCCGCGCTCTGCTGCTGCAGGAAACTGAGAATCTCCTTGCGGTAGCGGTTAAAATCAGAGCTTGTCCGGTCCCGCGGCGCGGGGATATCAATCTCGAGCGAGAGCTTGATGGACCCGGGCCGGCCTGAAAACCCGATCACCCGCTGGCTTAAAAATACTGCCTCGTCAATGTTGTGGGTAACAAAAATGATGGTCTTGCGTGAATTCTGCCACACGGACAGAAGGAATTCCTGCAGCGCATTGCGGGTCTGGGAATCAAGAGAACCGAACGGCTCATCCATGAGAATAATCGACGGGTTGGTAATAAGCGTGCGCGCGATTGCCACGCGCTGTTTCATGCCCCCGGAAAGATCCCTGGGATAGGTGTCTTCAAATCCCCCCATGCCGAATTTATTGATATATTCAAGCGCCATGCGCCGCCGCTCTTTTCCTGGTATATTTTTAAGCTCCAGACCGAATTCCACGTTCTCGCTCACGGTGCGCCAGGGAAACAGCGCATATTCCTGGAATACAAAGCCGACCCTGCCCCAGGGCTCTTCCAGCTGCTCGCCGTTAATAAACACTGTGCCGGTGGTGGGATGTTCAAGGCCGGCGATAATCCGCAGCATGGTGCTTTTACCGCACCCGCTGGGCCCGACAACAGACAAAAACTCCCCCTCCCGCACGGTCAGGTTAATAGTGCTGAGCGCTTCAACCGAAGCTTCGCCCGTGCCGTCAGTGTATGTTTTGCGGAGATTTTTCAGTTCTAAGGTCATAATCTTCAAGAAAGAAAGCTATCAGCAGCTTTCAGCAAACATGTACCTGACCGCTGATTGCTGTCAGCTTATTCTTTATCTCCATTTCAGCATCCGCGCTTCCAGCTTGCGCAGCGCGACGTCAAGCAGATACCCCATTAATCCGATGGTGGCCATGCCGCCGATGACCAGGTCGGGCCGCTGAATGTCACGCGCAACCATGATCATATAACCCAGCCCGTAACCGCTCTTAACGCCGGTGAACTCAGCCGCAACCAGAGTCATCCAGCCAATGCCCAGCCCTATGCGAATTCCGGTAAAGATTGAAGGGGTTGCAGCGGGCACCAGCACATTTGAAAAAATCTTTTTTTCTTTCGCCCCCAGTGTCTTTGCCGCTTCTATCAGAATTTTGTCAACAGAAAGCACCCCTGAAATAGTGCTCAGCAGTATCGGGAAAAAGCAGCCTAAAAATATGATAAATGCGGCTGATTTGAAACCAATGCCGAACCACAGTATTGCAAGCGGTATCCATGCCAGGGGCGGAATGGGCCGTATTGTCTCAATGATGGGGGTAAGCATGTTTCTTAGAAATCTCAGCCATCCAATTAATATTCCTAATGGAATACCAATTGCTGCCGCCATAGCAAAACCGGCGGTGACACGCAGCAGGCTTTCGAAGCAATGCATAAAAAGGCTGCTGCCGGAAGGCAGCCCGACCAGCGCAAGCTCTTTAATACCTGCTATAATCTGCACCGGGGAAGAAATTTTACTGGATGGCAACAGGCCCAGCGTGGACAATACCTGCCATAATAGAAGAAGTAGCAGCGGGAAGAGTAGTCTGCTTTTTTCTTTAAAATAGTTCATGCTCTCGAAAGCGATCTGATGCCTCCATGCTCATTTTCCATTCAGCTATAACAAGGAAAAGAGGTTTATTGCTTCAGCATTTTTGCTAACAAAGCATCTGAAATGTCCTGCTTTATATATCGTAAAACCTTCAAAAACTCAACATATTCAGACATATACTGTCTGTCCAGCAGACCATTATATGTGATATGACCGAGAGCAGTCTCAATCGTTGCGCGGTCCATCCCGGTGTATTTTACGCCAATATCGATTGCTTCTGCACGCCTTTCCTGAATAAACCGGCAGGCCTGGTTATGTGCGATAATTAATTTCTCCACATCAGTGTGGCGGGTCTGCAGGAACTCCTCACCGGCAACAATAACACAGCACGGATGATCCTGCCAAATCTGGCTCGAATAGAGTAATATTTTACCCTTGTTTTCAGTGAGCGCTTTGGCTGGATAGGGTTCCCAGGCAATGAACGCATCTATATCCTGCGCGGTAAGGGCCGGGATCATTTCCGGCGGCTTTAAAACCAGTATCTTTACCTGTTCAACCGGTATACCCGCATTTTTCAGCGCTTTCCTTAACAGAAAGTCCTGCATCGTGGCATGACCGGGTATGGCGATCATTGCACCCTTGAGATCAGCTGCTGAGCTGCCGGGACGTGCCCTGCCCACTACAACTGCAGACCCTTCAGTGTTGACCTGGGCGATCAAGCGTATGGCCGTATTACTGTTTGCTGCCGCAGTAATGGCAGGCGCCAGCCCGACATAGCCGACGTCAAGCGCCTGAGCGGCAAAAGCGCTCATGAGTTCGGGCCCGGCCCGGAATGCCCCTGCGACTTCCACATCCAGGCCCTGCTGCTGAAAAAAGCCTTTTTCCATGGCGACAAAAGCCGGCAGATGGTGCAGGTCGCTCTGGATGTAACCGAGGCGGATTTTCGTGCGCTCACTGTCAGACGGCGCACATGCTGAATTGAAGACAAGAATTAAGCACAGCAGCAGCGCTTGAAAGAGGCGGCTATGCAGGAAGGCTGATTGGTTTCTGCAACTAAACACAGCATTAAAAGTGATGTTAATAATAAAAGTACTATGCGAGTCTGGAACTCACGGAAGGGGATCCCGGTTTTCCATGAGTCCCTGACCTGAAGTCTTATTCGGCCTCGGCCTCTCCGTCCGCTGCGGGCTTTTCTTTTTCTGTTTTACCGGTGAGAGACATGTAGACCAGCTCGGTGATATCCCGCATGGTGAGCGGCGCGTTCATGGCCTGGATTCCCACCTGCAGCCCCTGGTAGCAGAACGGACAGGCAGAAACAAGCTCGGTTGCGCCAGTGGCAAGCGCGTCGCTGATGCGCTTCTGGGAAATTTTGTTCTGGATGTCGGGATAGCCTGCCTTGAGCCCGCCGCCGGCCCCGCAGCACCGGGAATACTCGCGGGAGCGCTCCATCTCCACAAACTCAATGCCCGGTATGCTCCGCAGCACCTCCCGCGGTGCGTCATAGACGCCGCTGTGCCGGCCCAGGTGGCATGGGTCATGGTAGGTGACCTTCATCTTTATTTCATGTTTAAGCTCAAGCTTGCCCGATCTGATCAGCTCGACCAGGTACTCTGCGGTATGCTTGACATCAAAATTCATCCCGCCCACCTTGGCATAGTCTTCCTTAATGGTTTTGAAACAGCCGGAACAGGAGGTCACCAGCGTCTTTATGCCCAGCTCGTTGAACTGTTTTATGTTGTCCCGCGCTATGGTTTCAAATGATTCATGGTCTCCCATGCGCAGCAGCACGCTGCCGCAGCACTTCTCTTTGTTGCCGAGGATGCCGAAATCAGTCTGTGCGTGCTCTAAAATGTTGACCGTGTTTATTGCCACCTCTTCAACATTGACATCATAGGAGCCGGTACAACCCACAAAGTAGATCACCTCCGCCTTGTTTTTCCCCAGGTCTTTCGGCTCTTCCTTAATTCTCTTTTTCTTTTTTGCCACCCGTGTCCAGCGGGCGCGCGAGCTTCGCGGCTGGCGCCACGGGTTATCATAGGATTTAACGCTGGTGACCAGGTCTTTCTGGGAGTCAAGCGGCCCGTATCCTGCTTCCACAAATGAGCGCCTGATAGCTTCCCAGAGCTCAACCGTATCAATACTCGCCGGGCACACAAAATGGCATTGCCGGCAGGTGCTGCACTCGTACAGGTCGGCGGCCATTTTCTTTATCTCAGTCTCGCTGATGGGCTTTTTGCCGAACAGTTTACCCAGAAAACTGTCAGGCCGGAACAGGCCGTACTGCTGACGAATCAGCTTCCTGAATTCATGTGCCCTGCCGCGGGGGTTGATGGGCTCACGCTTATCCTGCTCATATGCCGGGCACCAGTTTGAGCACTCGCCGCAGCGCATGCAGGCATCAAGCTCAAGCAGCTGGCGCATGCTCAGGTTTTCAACTTTGATTTCCCGTACCGGTGTTTCCTGATCTAATGTTACCTCGTTATCCATGGGTAGTCTCCTTTATCTCTGGCCAATTACAAACCACAGAGCAATTCTCCGTGCTCAGTGCTTCATTTTTATCATCAGCTGCGGGACACCGTGTAGTGGGCGGCAGCAACTTCTTCTTCATGTTTCCCCTGTTTCTCGGATGCATCAAGCATAATTTCAATGGGGCTCGCGAACGCGTGCCACATCTTGCTGAACGGAATGAGCGCAATAAACAGCATCGCAGCCAGGCCGTGCAGCCAGACAAACAGTTTATAGTCGAGCGCAGGAATGCCCACGGCCGTAAACATTTTCGCAAAGATAAGGCCGGTAAATGAATAGATGAGATCAGGCGATTCCGGTATCGTCATGAGCCTGAATGCCTCGGCGATAAACCCGCTCACGCTGATGACGAGCAGCAGGGTGATGGACAGCGTATCCTTGATGATGGTATCAAGCTGCGCTACCCTGAAAACATAGCGCCGCAGGAGCGCAATGATTAGCCCGGCGAGGAGCATGGTGCCGAACACCTCGCCCCACACGTCAAGGATCAGCCTGCCGCCGTTGTTAAAGAAGACTTTCACCAGTGATGAATCTGCCGGCATGATGTCGGCAAGAAACGCTTCCCATGCGGTCAGCGCCAACAGGCCCATGAACCCGATGAATATGCAGAAGTGCATGAACCAGCGGATGAAGCTGAATTTAATGATCTGCAGCTGCAGCACCACATTGACAATAAACGCTTTGATGAGGGCCGGCGTACTGACGCTGTGATACAGGCTCTTTGCCTTGCCGCGGCGCCACAGGGAAATGGTCACAAATACCCCGGCAAAGAAAAATATGAAGGTGACGATTGTTAAAATGTAGAGTAGCGCTGTTGCTTCAAAGTAGAGATAGTGTTTCATGTAGCCTCCCCTGTTTTATTATGCGGTGAAGAGTTCCGGCATCACACAACTTCTGCATGCGCATCATTAAGTTCAGCACTCCTGAACCCCTCAACTCCTGAACTCCCTGACGCTTTCAGCCTGAAATAGAGCGACAGAAATCATGATGATAATTCTCTTAAATCAATAAAAAGTTTTTCCGCTGCGCCCTCTGAATCGTTCTCGGCGGCAGGGTTATTCTTTAATATTTTAAGCGTTCCGGTGACCTGCTGTGCCGTTTTCAGAAGACGCTCAAGTTCCTGTTCTCCCGAGCACGACACGTTTTCAAGCACGTGAATTCGCTGCCAGATGGATTCTATAAAGACCCTTATTTTTTCCGGGTCATAGACTTTTTTCCCGATGAGCCAGGTATAGGGCATGCGCTCCAGAGCCAGGGCAATAATGCGCGCATTGCTTATTTCACTCTTGAACGCATGGATTGTTTTTTTAGTAACGCTTTTCGCTGTGCGGCAATCATGTGCAGCGCTGCTCACCCGCCGCCGATGCTTCCCACAACCATCAAGCATGGCTTCAAAGATCACGCTGTTTGCTTCCGGGTAATGGGGGTGTTCAAAATGCGGTCCTAATAAATACAAGACCCCCTGCCCCAGGCGTTTCCGCGCAATGGCGACGTTATTGATCAGGGTTTGTTCAGCTATTTCCCGGTCCACCAGGAATTCTGTCCTGTCCGTAAAACCGGAATAGTGCGCCAGCACTTCAATATCATCTGACGCGGTCATGGCGGGTCCGCCATAGAGCGGCGCGCGCATTTCTTTCCCGGTGCAGGAAAACCCGCCAACTATATGCACCCTCACTTCTTCACGCACCGGGTGGAATACATACTGGCAACCGTACTCGGTGCAAAATTTCTCCGCCAGCTGTTTTGGCGCAGGAAGGTTTTTGGTCAGGTTGGTTATCCGCGAGGTTACCAGGTTGAACTGGTTGAGCGGATAAAGCGATGACTTGAGCGGCAGATAAGCGCCGGCACATGAGCCGATATAAGCACCGCCGTTGAGAATGAACGCCTCAAGCTTTGCCGCTCCTGTGCTGCCGAGTCCCTCGGCAATGGCAAACGTGTCACCACCTGAAATAAAAAAAACATCTATGGCATCAAGCGCACCTGCCGCTATTGCAGTTTCATCAAAAAAACTGACGCTGTAGATGCCCTTCCGGTCAAAAATGTCAACAAACCACGTCCAGGAGTGTGATGCGCCGGAGCCTACGTAGATTCCAACCTCAGGCCAAGCCATACGCCATTGAATATCCTTCCCTTTCGCGAGTGTACTCACTTCTTTTAAGTGTTACCATATCCGATACTCAGGCTCAAGGAAAAAGTAAGGACAGAAGCCATTTCTGACTCCTGCCCTTTAAATATCCGTCACTGAAAACACAGCATTGCAGGACGCGGATGAACGCAGATTATCAGGATTTTATTCTTCCCCTTAAACCATGTTCAAACCTTCTGTGCCCTTCTGTGAAATTCTGCTCTGAAAATACCATTTTCATGTTTTCGGGTGATGCCTTGGCATCATGAAGACTGTGGCCATCTTCTATATCTGCGGTATCAACGAAAATCCGCGTCCCCCATCAACTGCTATTTGTCCTTCAACGTCTTTGCCAGCACATCCGACGGGAATGCCAGCATGTTCGGCACCAGCTCCTGCAGTATGTCCGGACGCTCGGCCATGATCTTCGGGAATATCATCTGCATGGCAAGGCCGAGGTGCTTTACCGACGTGTACGGGTTGAAGGTCGGCGGGAAGGTCTGGTTTAACAGACTAAAAATATAATCTATAATCTCCGGCTTCGGGAACATGTAGGCAATGCCGAACACCTGCAGATAGTCCTGATAGTCATACTGCTTGATGTAGGTGTTGAGCCACCAGTCGCAGTAATCGGCAATGGCGCGTGGCGCAATGCCAAGCTGGAATTCTTTCAGGGCTGCGGCCACGGCAAGGCCTCCCTTCCATCCGGTTATCATCGCGCCCAGGCACTCAAGTTCCTGGCAGGAGCCCGCGTCACCGACAATTACTACATTGTTCTTGAACGGCTTCACAATGGGCGACTGAATCACTTCCATGGCCGCAAGCTCGCGCTGGATCTTTACCGCCTTGCAGTACGGAGCAAACGATGATTCTTTCATCACATACTGTGCCGCTGCGTTGATGTCAACATCCTGCTCCAACGTCAGGAAGAGCAGGTTCCAGTCTCCGCCCACGGGCCGCGGCACTGCAAACAGGTAGACCGGCTTGCCCTGATATATGATGACGCCGGTTACAATCGGATCGCCGTCGACCGGGGCCTTGAACCCGCTGACGAAGCATGATTTAACGAACAGGTTGGATATGTGCCGGCGGTCATTGTTGAACCCGAGTTTCTGCACCACCCGCGAGTTGGTGCCGTCGGCCGCGATCACATAGGTGCAGCGAAACTGCTTGCCGCCGGCAGTAACGATGGTCTCGGGGCCGGCCCAGGTGATATCGGTGAACTCGCAGTTTTCAAATATCTCAGCTCCCGCAGTGCGCGCTTCTTTCAGCAGGTCCGCTGTCAGCACTTCCTTGTCATAGGTGAAGGCGATGGGGGCTTTCATCATGCCCGGCACGGGCGGCGTATACCCTTCCGGGTAGCCGGTGTGCATCCGCTTCATGCCCGGCGAATACATATACCAGTCATAGAGATTTTTAATGGGGCCGCTGTAGGTGAAACTGAGGCCGCTCTTGGCGAAGCAGAATTTTTTGTCCCGCGCATTATAATGAAACAGATCACCGAAAAAATAATCATTGGGAGGCAAAAGTGTCTGGCCGCAGGTTCTGCCGATAACCTCGATCTTTTCCTTGCGCTCAACCACTGCCACGTCAAAACCGTTTTCCGCCACTGCTTTTGCTGCCAGAAGCCCGGACGGTCCGGCACCGACCACTACCACGTCATACCGTTCTTTCATCTTCATACCCTCCTGTATTTTTTGCGTAAGGTAAAACTAACCACAGAGCGCACAGAGAAAATCAAACAGCTGAAAGCTGTCTGTTTTTTGTTCTCCCCCCCTTTGTGTTCTCTGTCTAATGAGCCTTCATTCATTCCTGCATTCACATAATGCACCAGCGCAATGAGGGGCAGGTTTGAATCTTTAAAATAAAAGCTGAAGATGCTATGGACTCAGAGATATGATTTATCAGTCCCCGGCTTTGAAAACTATTCCTTTAGAGGACACAGAGAATTTCTCAGTGTCCTCTGTGGTTTCCTATAATTCGTTGTTATGCGATACCCCGGTATTGTATCCCCGCGCATGCTGTTTTGGCAAGAATTTAAATGGCACCGTTTACAGGATAGCTTTCTCTTATTTTCTCTCTATCGGGGCCATGTTATTCATCTTTCTCAGGCCGTTAATCGCAGCAACAATTTCCTGCGGGAATTTTTTCAATTCTTCTTCGGTAAAGACTGTTCTCCCCGGAGCGCATACCCCGTTGGGATCAAGGACCTTTCTGAATTTTCGCAGCAGCAGGTTTACCTCAGGGCCCATCTCCGGGAACAGGGAGGTGAACGGTTCAAATGACGCACCGAATCCGGTCACGCCGGGCCCTATTTTCCGGCCGAAGGTCATGCACACGCTGAATACCATGAGCTGCTGTGCCTGCTGCAGGGACTGGGGATCAAGCCCGTTGGGATAGACATCAGCTTCCGTGAAAAAATTTCTTCCTCCGGGGTCGCTTGCGTACATGAAGGGGGTATCGTCAACGCCGCCCCGGTCAGTGACATAGGTCGGCCCGATGGTATTTATGGCGCTCGTCCAGATTCCCTGCGCATCTTTTCCAATGTCAGGAGTTCCGCTGCAGAACCAGGTGTCAAGATAGAAGTGGCGCGACATCCGGTAGCCGCACACATGCCGGATGCAGTCAAGGTTCCACGGCTGCAGGGCTTCAAGCACCTCCGCCTTATAATCCGAAGATAGGAGCCTACCCCTGAATTTCGCCGCGATTGTCTTTACAACCTTTTCTTCATATTCAAGCTGGCGCTCCGATGTAACCCCGGCGCTGATGAGATACAGATTATAAGGAGGGAAAAATTTCTCCGTGACGCGCTTGATAGTGAGGTCCTGGGTCGCGGAACAGTAATAGGCATTGTAGATGCCTGCTGCATTGAGGCCGATGCCGATACCCGCGTGGCCTATCTCGCGAAGTGCCTGTATCTGGGATTCAATGTCCGGGAATTCAAACCAGAAGAGGCGGTGCATCCCCGGCGGCTCTGCATGATCATAACGGTCATCAGCATAGGTCCTGATGCACGGCCTGCCAGATGCCGGCTCTGGCAAATATTTCTCCCCGGGCCAAGGGTGAAGCTTTATGGTAAGCTCCGCGATTATGCCTGACGCGCCGGCGCTGCCGCGGAACATGCTCACGAGATCCGGCCCCGGCGCATGCTCCCAGAAATCATCCACCCCGGCAACCGCATATGAGCCTGTTTTCAAAATCTCCCCGTCCGGCAGCACCATGGTAAGGCCTACAATGTTTTTTCCCATGGTGCCGTATTTTTTGCTGGTCTGAAAGAGACCGGCAAGAATGGCCTGGGATGAAATCTTGCACAGGGACGTGGAGAGCGGCGTCCCGCCGTTCCAGAGACCGCGCTTCATTGCCTCTGCCTGAACCTGGCCGTAGTCAACATAGGGCTGAACGCGCATGGTCATGGATTCTTCGTCAAGCTCAATAATGCTATTCATCCGGCTGAAGTGAATGCAGATGGTAGGCTCTGGCGTCGTGGGCATACTCGCAATGCCAAGCTGCCCGTTGGTCATGGCGATGAAGGGAATCCGGAACCTGTTTGCCGTGCGCACAATCTCCTGAATCTCTGCGGTAGTTGCGGGGAGCACCACGCAGGCAGGGATGTTGGACGGATCCTTAGCATGTTTTTTCAGAAACCCGGTGATATCGATGCCGAATCTGCTGTAGGTCTCGACAATGGCGCGGTCTTCCGTAATATATTCTTTGCCGACAATCGCTTCAAGCTCCTGATACACTTTCCGCGGCAGCCTGTTCGGCTCAACTTTTTTCTGCTGTTCCATAATAATTTTCAACGATAAAATCAGAGCACAGCGGACAGAATACCGACTACAGGATATTGTCAGTCATCTGTTCTCTCTCATCTGTCTTCTGCATTCAAAAGCACAGTTTCCCCGGATTCAGGATACCCTGCGGATCCATCTCTTTCTTTATCTGCTTCAGCTTTGCAGCGTATTCCGGTGCACGCTCATATACCAGCACTGCCCAGTCCCCGTAGGGCCGGTCAAAGAGCGCGCCGCCATTCATAAGGGATGCACTCGCGGAGAGCCACAGTTCTTTTATCCGCTGCTGTTCTGCCGTGTTATGCGGGTTACAGTGAATATCAAATTCACAATGAATACCCCGGCCCCGCTCCATGACAGCAAAATAACCGCCGATGTCCTGCTCCGGATAGCCGTGATGCCGCGCCGAGGCCGACACCACGGTCTCAACAGCGGTAATACTTCTCAGCGGCACTTTAAAAGAGAGATCATGCACAGAGCCCTTGAAATTAAACTTTCTCAGGATGCCCCACGGCCTGAGGCTTTCCCTGAGAAAAACCTCCTGCAGGTCCGGGAATCCCGGGAGATGTGTTGCAGCCGGAACATTCAGCTCCCGGCACAGCTGCAGGAGTGCCTGTTCTTCATAAGCGATTTTTTCATCAGCAAAATACGGCGCGCCGCTCAACCCGATTATGAGCGTCCACGCGGGAAGCGATTTCTGAATTTCAGCAAACCGCACGGATGGTTTCGGAGAAGCCGGAAACTGCTGCGGCACGTCCCACTCATCATTCAGCAGCGCTGCCAGATTGAACCGGTTCAGGCCGAAACATTCCCAGCCGATCTCTTTTCGCTGAATGCGTTTTACAACCTCAGGGATCTTTGCAGTGCTGTCAAACGGTAAAAAAAAGAATTTTCGCTGCGGGGAAAGGTGCTGAACGTTTACAACCATTTTGGTAAATATGCCAAGTGTTCCCTGGCTGCCGGTCCACAGCTTGTAAATCATGTTCAACCCCGGCCCGTAGAAACCCCCGGGCTTGCCGTCCAGGTTCCAGCACCCGGTACGGAAGAGCTGCCCCTCGGGAAGGACCAACTCGGTATCCATTATAAGATAATTACCGTATTCCGAATGCGCGGCAGCAAGCATCACATCGCGCTCAAGATAACTGGTGAGGACCGACCGTTTTGCCGGAACGCCGAATGGCGCCATGAGGCGAAGCCCTTTTTCCTGCAGGGCCTGCTGCAGCGTTTCATAGGTAACTCCCGGCTCAATAACCGCGTACCAGTCCTGCTCATTGATCTCTATGATCCGGTCCATGCTGCTGAGATCAAGAATAATACCGCCCTGCAGGGGCACGCTGGCACCGTGCAGGTTAAGCCCGGAACTGCGGGCGGTGAGCGGGGTTTTGGTCTGGTTGGCAACCCGCACTATTTCCTGTATTTCTTCAACCCGGTGCGGTCTCACTATGAATGCCGGGGGGCTGCCGCTGACAAAACTCTGGTCAGCCGCGTAGCGTTTTTTCAGGGCGGGGTCGTCAAGAACATTGCCTGAACCCGCAATCTGCTCAAGCTGCTTTTTCAGGCTCATAGAGAAAATGGAGAAGCAAATTTAAGTTTTAGGTAACAACGCCGGTGCCGCATTCCGGTTTTTAAATTCGGCCTGCCAACAAATATTTTGTAAGCTATTTACATATGAGAGTCAATCAGATTTAAAAAAGCAGCGTGGGTACCTGCGCAAAAAAACATTGCTCAGACAGTGCTGTGGAGGAGAAACATATACCGGATAGTAAAAGAAGGTGAGGAGAAATGCCTGATGCGTAAATGATAGGTTATATCTTCGGCAGTTCCATCTGCCGGGCGCCTTTGACAAGGGGCTCTATTTTCAGATGCTTGTAGGCAAGCTCCGTAAGCTTGCGCCCCGAAGAAGTGCGCGCGAGAAGGCCTGCCTTGAGCAGGAAGGGCTCCACCATGTCAACTAGGGTATCAGGCTCCTCCTGCAGAGTTGCCGCAATGGCTTCGAGGCCGACCGGGCCGCCTTTATAGACCTGGATAATGACATTCAGGAACCGGATGTCCAGCGGCGTAAGCCCCAGCACATCAATTCCTTCCAGGGCAAGCGCCCTGTCCGCCACTTTTTTCGTGATTACGCCGTCAGCACGAACCTCGGCATAGTCCCGTATCCTGCGCAGCAGCCGGTTGGCTATGCGCGGCGTGCCCCGCGCGCGGCGCGCGATTTCCTGCGCCCCTGCTTCATCAATAGAAACATTCAGAATAGACGCTGATCGCACGATCACTTTTTCAAGGTCCTGCTCGGAATAGAAGTCAAGGGAGCCGAAGATGCCGAAGCGCTCTCTGAGCGGCGCTGAA
This sequence comes from uncultured beta proteobacterium, assembly GCA_963701715.1. Taxonomy (GTDB): domain Bacteria; phylum Pseudomonadota; class Gammaproteobacteria; order Burkholderiales; family Methylophilaceae; genus Methylotenera_A. Next base: position 16,342 of record CAVPAX010000005.1, on the reverse strand, counting down.
AGGAGGCCTGCACGCGTGGTCGCTCCCACCAGCGTGAACTGTTCAAGCTTTGAGCGGTAGCTCCGGGCATTCATGCCCTTGTCGAAAATGATATCAACGGCGAAGTCTTCCATGGCCGGGTAGAGGAATTCCTCCACCACTTTGGGAAGGCGGTGGATTTCATCAATAAACAGGACATTGCCCCGCTCAAGATGGGTGAGAATGCTCAGCAGGTCCCCGCCCTTTTCCAGCGCCGGCCCCGATGTATGGATTACCGAGACCCCCATCTCGTTTGCTATGATGTGCGCCAGGGTAGTTTTCCCGAGGCCCGGCGGGCCGTAGAACAGCACATGGTCAAGCACTTCATCCCGTTTCTGCGCGGCTTCAACGGCAATTTTCAGCATCTCCACAATCTGCTGCTGGCCGATATACTCGGCAAAGCGCTTGGGACGGAGATCAAAGTGCGCGGGTTTCTCCTCTTCGTCCGTATCCTGCGCCAGGAGATCAAATTTTTTATCGTCAGTTTTCATGTGAAATATTTTCCAGACCTCAGTTCCTGCCCGCCGTAGTCCCGCGTAACGGAACGAAGGTGGGTGCCTCTGTGCCGCGCCGTAGCCCCGCAAAAGGGACGAAGGCGGGTGCTTTACTATGCCCCAGTGGTTTCTTTCGCAGGTTCCTTCTGCCCGCGGTATACTTCCTCAAAAAGTTCTTCGGGCGTGGCAACAGCCGGGCTTCTCTTTATCGCGTCCGATACTAGAACTGCCGCCTCGGTCCTGCTGTGACCAAGCTGCTTGACCAGGACATCCTCCACCTGCTTCCGGAAGTCCTCAATCTTTTCAACAACAGGGCGCTCCCCTTCCCGCATCAGCGCGTACTTGCCCACCTTGCCGTTCAGCTCCGATATTATCATCTCCGCTTTGCGGGTGCCGACGCCTTTCAATTTTTTAACCGTTGCCACATCCCGCTCTTCAATTGCCCGGGCAATAACTGAAACCGGCATGGTCATAAGGCGGGCGGCCATGACCGGGCCGATATTTTTAACCTGAATAAGACGCTCGAAAAATTCCCGTTCTATCTCGCTGGTAAAACCAATGAGAACCGGTTTTGGCTGCTGCGTGGTCTGCTGAAAGGAGATAAAAAGCTCAACCGTGTCCTCGCCTTCTTTTTTATCATGGAAGGTTCCGCGCACGATATCCGGCAGCAGTATCTCGTAGCCGACGCCGCCGGTCAGCACTACAATGCGGTCTTCATCTGTTTTCAGCAGCTGTCCCTTAAGATAACGAATCATGAAAAACCTCTACCACCGGTAAAACTAATTTCACAATAACCAGAACACTGAGAACTATTTTACTTCAACAAGAGCTTTCATAGCGTTCTGTTGTCTCCCCCTTGTCTCCTCAAAATTATATCAGACCCTTTGATTATGCAAGAAATAAAAGCAATAGATTACAAAGAGATGTGTGCTTAATGAACCTACCCTTAAACAATCGACACCAGGTATTTGCCGGAGTATCCAACCGAGAGTGACTTTAAGTTCAACGAACGTTGTCATGTTGATTTTATACGGATAGTTTTATTCAAATTACTTTAAGTACCTTTAAAGGGCTCTATCACAGCAAAAGCCCCGCTGTTTAACCGGCAGCGGGGCTTTTGCTGTTTTCACGCCGGGCTTGCTCCTTTGGGGATAATGGAATATATATAAAAAAGATATCAGCTGTCAGCGGTAAGTTTTATTTTTTTAGCATGGGAACTGCCTTGAATAGTAATAAAATCCCTGATAACAATACCTGTCTTGAGCTCATGGAGCGCTACCAGATGCTTCCCCATATCCGGGAGCACTGCCTTATTGTTGCAAGGGTCGCGCTGGCGCTGGCAGAGGAACTGAATAAAAACGGGGCGCAGCTCAGTCTGCCTGAGATCGAAGCAGCCGCGCTGCTCCATGACATCACCAAGACAAAAAGCATTCACTCCCATGAAAACCACGCGGAAACCGGCGCGCAGCTGCTGGGATCCCTCGGCTATGAGCGCATAGCGCAGATAGTCAGTGCCCACATCTCAATTCCGGATATGGATTCCGGCGGCAGGGTGACTGAAGAAGAAGTGGTAAATTATGCGGATAAACGGGTGCGGCACTCGAGCGTTGTCAGTCTCTGCCAGCGTTTTGAAGACCTCGTGCAGCGCTACGGCAGGAACCGGGAAGCGCAAAACTACATCATGCTGCAGCACACAAGAACCCGGGCGCTCGAAGACAAGATTTTCTCTTGCTTGCGCCGGTCTCCCGATGAACTCCTCGCGCTCATGACACAGCATCCCGCCTGAAAACCCGCCCTTATTATGCTTGACAATGATTACAGATCGACTACAATGCAAAATAGAGGAATATCTACAGCAGCACCCGCAAACAAAACCTGAACTTATAAACTGAAAGAGGTATAACTAACCTTGCGATGGGAGGGGACTATGGAAATGAAAGAACTGATTAGAGAAATCACTACGGCTCTGGTGGATAACCCGGAACAGGTTCACATCACGCAAATAGATGGGGACAGAACAGCGGTGATTGAGCTGCGTGTTGCCAAAACCGATTTTGGCAAAATCATCGGAAAAAAAGGAAGAACCGCAGAATCAATACGCACTATTCTGAACGCTGCTTCCGCCAAGCAGGATAAACGGTGTATCCTGGAAATTCTTGAATAATTTTTGCTTGCAAAAAAGGAGAGCCCGCCTGTGCCGGCTCTCCTTTTTTAATTGTTTCTTTTTTTCTCGCCAATCCGTAACATCCTTACAACCGATAGCATACAGTACATACCGCTATGAATGCAGTGCCTGTTGACGGACGGACAACCATCTGTGCGGTGATCGGCAATCCAATAGAGCATTCGCTGTCACCTGCCATTCACAACGCTGCCTTTGCCGCCTGCGGCATCAACTGGGCTTATGTTGCTTTCAGTGTGACGCATCTCGAAAAAGCAATCGAGGGCATCAGGGGACTGGGCATCAGGGGAGTCAGCGTAACCATCCCCCATAAGGTTGCCGTTATACCGCTTTTGGACTCCATTGATGATACCGCACGCGCTATCGGCAGCATCAACACGATTGTCAATACCGGCGGGCATCTTGCCGGCTATAACAGCGATGGCGCCGGCGCCCTTAAGGCCCTGTCCGATGCCGGCTGCAATCCGGCGGGGAAACGGGTTGTGATGCTCGGCTCGGGCGGCGCGGCCCGGGCCATTGCCGTCACCATGGCATTGCAGGCAACTCCTTCGGCGCTTACGCTGCTGGGCATCATCGAGCAGGAACGCACGCAACTCGCGTCTGACCTTGCGTCCAAGAGCAGCCTGCGGCCGGTTACTGCGGATCTTTCTTCTCAAGGATTAACTGCGGCGCTGCAGGAATGCGACCTGCTGATCAATACCACCCCGGTCGGCATGCATCCGAAAAGCGCTGAATCGCCAATACCCGGCAATCTGCTGCGCAAGCAGCCGGCTGTTTTTGACATCGTGTATAACCCGCGCAAAACCAGATTGCTCAGGGACGCTGAGCAGGCGGGGTGCACGGTTGTTTCAGGCATAGAGATGTTTCTCAACCAGGCTGCTGTCCAGTTCACCCTGTGGACCGGGCAGCCGGCCCCTGTTGATGTGATGCGGGCAGTTCTGGAAAAACATTTTGCATGACAGGGGACGCTGATATACGCAGATGAACGTGGATATTTTCCATGCATTCAGAATATCATCTACTCTACTCAAAAACAGGTAATTGTCTTCTTAATGAAAATTTCTTTGCATCCTGATAATCGGCGTAAATCTGCGTCCCTTAACGTGACCGTATGAACATCGTTTTAATCGGCTATCGCGGAACCGGAAAGACAGCTGTCGGCAAGAAGCTTTCCCGCAAGCTGCGCCGGCCTCTTTTTCAATTAGATGCGCTCATTGAGAAGCATGCGGGCTGCTCAATCCCGGAAATTGTCAAGAAGCACGGCTGGGATTATTTTCGCGACCTTGAAGCAAAACTGCTGGAGGAAGTCGTTAAGAGGGATGCCTGCATTATTGACACCGGCGGCGGCGTTGTATTGAGAGATGAAAATATTGACCGGCTGAAAATAAACGGCCTCCTGTTCTGGCTGACCGCTGACCCGGAGACCATCATAAGCCGGATACAGGATGACACCGGACGCCCGGCACTCACGCCGGGAAAATCATTTCTTGAAGAAGTGGAAGAAGTTCTGCAGCAGCGGCTGCCGCTGTACCGCAAGGCGCAGGACTTCACCGTTGATACCGCGGGCAGAACCATTACCGGCATTGCTGATGAGATTGTAGAACTATTTAAAAAAAGGGTTCAAGGGGTCGAGGATTCGAGGGTCCCAGGGTAAAAAAACATCGCTCTTCAGGAAAAAATAGCCCTATGGACGTGAAGCTGACAGAGAAAGAAATCGAGCGCTATAACCGCCAGATGCTCATCCGCGACTGGGGGGAAGCGGGGCAGAAAAAGCTCCGCGCTGCCACGGTATTTATTGCCGGCGCGGGAGGGCTGGGCTCTCCGGTCGCCATCTACCTGGCAGCGGCCGGGATCGGCAGGATTCGCATCTGCGACAATGGCGAGCCCGAGCTGTCAAACCTGAACCGGCAGATCCTCCACGCGGAGAAGGACATCGGCAAAAATAAAACCTTCTCGGCAAAGGAAACACTGTGCGAAATCAACCCCCATGTGGAGGTCGTTGCGCTGCCGGAAAAGATCACCGCGGAGAGTGTTGACCGGCTGGCGGGCGGCAGTGATATCATTATCGACTGCCTGGACAACTTTCCCACGCGCCACATTCTGAACCGCTACGCGGTTGACAAACAGCTGCCGTTCATTCATGCCGGCATCTACGGCCTGTCCGGACAGCTCACCTTTATTCACACGCCTGCTACGCCGTGTCTCTACTGCCTGTTCCCCGGCTCCCCGCCGGCGGCAGTGTTCCCTGTGGCGGGAGTAACGCCCGGGGTTATCGGCGTGCTCGAAGCAACAGAGGCAATCAAGTACCTCACCGGCATCGGAAATAACCTGAAGGGCAGGCTTCTTATCTGGGACGGCGAAACAATGGAGTTTCAGACGGTAACAGTTCAGAAAGACCCGAACTGCACGGTGTGCGGGTCCTGAAACTAAATATTCAATAATTTCTGCACGGGGTTTTGCGTTCTTCCCCCGAAGCCCGAACAACGAACCCCTCAATTATCCTGCGGTTTATCAGCGTATCAATAAAAAAGGCCTGCGGTGAAAACAGGCCTTTGCGTCTTCGGGCTTACAGTGGTGCTCTATTTTTTGTGCGACACTTCCTTGTACCGCTCGGCGAAATTAAACGGCTTGAAGGTCGGGCTCTTTTCATTGTGGCACTTCTTGCACAGCGCCTCTTCCGGCTTGATAATCAGGCCGGCATCCAGAGCCAGTTTCTGCTGCCGCTTCGCATCCTCGTTCCACAGCTTTTTGTTCATTATCTTGATAGTGGTATACCCTTTGCCCGCGCCGTGGCACGCTTCGCACTGCACGCCGGGGAACTGCGCATTGTTGCCGGTGGTGTGGCATTCAATACACTTGGCATCTGTTGTATAGTCCTTCTGCGGGTCAAGACCGGCCTTCTTTTTCGCTTCAGCGCCGTTACCAGGGCTCAGCACATCAAATGCCGTGCCATGCTTGGTCTGCTGCCATGATTTATATATTTTGATATGGCACAGTTTGCATTTCGCGGCCCCCACGTTTTCTTCTGCCGTGTAGGCGATGAACGGCAGGCCAAAAAGAAGAAGCGCGAGGATTAAATATAGAACCCACTTTTTCACGGCAGTCACTCCTGTAGTGATTGTTGTTAAAAATTTGTGATTTAGTAGCAAAAAAAGCACACTGTTGTCAATAGGTTTTTAAGATTTATTAAAATTTTTCTCAAAGTAATACTAACCCCTTGCGCAAACAGGCCAAGTTCTGTTATTAATTGAATACAGCAACTACCGCAGCAGCATATATCCCCCACAGAAGGAGTCGGCTTTCATGACAGAAAAAAAGAAGAAGGGTGTGGTACGGAAAATATGGGATTTTTTTATTTCCGTCAGGCTTACCATAGTTTTACTCATAGTTCTGTCCGGCGTGTGCGTCATTGGCACGCTCATTCCCCAGAATGAATCACCCCAGCACTACCTGCAGCTCTACAGCCAGTCAACATACCAGCTCTTTGCAACGCTGGGTTTCCTGAACCTGTTTGCATCATGGTGGTTCTTCTTCCTGATGACCCTTTTTACGGTAAATCTTACCGCATGTTCTCTTAACCGGCTGCCGCGGGTCTGGCGCGCGATTTTTCACGGGGACACGGTGCTTGATGACAAACTGCTGCAGGGGCTGTCCAATGTCAGAAAATTTACGCTGAAAAAATTTTCCTCCGAGCAACTGGCGCAGTATGAAGCCGCCATCGCGCGCTATCTCGCAAAACCCGCCAGCATGCAGGAACAGGGGTCCTGGAACCTGTTTTCCGAGAGCGGCCGCTACACCCGCTTCGGGTTTTACCTGACACACCTGGGACTCATTATAATTATATTCGGCTCCATGTCCGGGTCGCTCGGGTTTCAGGGCTACATGCAAATCCCTGAAGGGCAGACGTCCCAGGTGATGCAGCTGAAAAATTCCAACGAGATCAAAAAACTCGATTTTGCCATCCGCTGTGACAAGTTTGAGGTCACTTTTTATGACGGTTCCCAGCGGCCCAAGGACTATAAAAGCCTGCTCACGGTGCTTGAAAACAACCGGGAGGTTGTAAGCAAAACTATTGAAGTGAACGACCCGCTGGTATATCGCGGCATCTATTTTTACCAGTCAAGCTACGGCGCCACGCCGGGCGGCGGCAAAATCAATGTCCGGGTTACGCACAAAGGCTCGGGCAAGCAGCAGGACCTGACCCTTGATGTTGGCGGCAGCGCCCCGATTTCCGGAACAGCCTATACGGTGCGCGCGGATGAGTTCCTCTCCGACTTTTCCATGGATAATAACGGGAAGCCCTTTTCCAAGTCTTCCGAGTTCAACAATCCCGCCGTCCGATTGGCTGTTGTAAAAGGGGGGAAGGAAGAATACAGCAAATGGGTGTTTGCAAAATTTCCTGATTTTCACGCCAAGGGCGACCAGCCGCTGGAACTGCAGCTGGTCAATTTCCAGCCCCGCTACTATACCGGCCTGCAGGTCACCTATGATCCCGGAGTGCTGGTGGTGTGGCTCGGCTGCATATTTCTTATCGGCGGCATCTATGTCGCGTTCTTTACCGCTCATCGCCGCATCTGGCTGCGGGTGGAAGAAAGGAACGGCGAATTCAAGGCCGTGCTTGCCGGCTCGACCAATAAAAATCATATCGCATTCAGCAGGGAATTTGAAACACTGTTTAAATCGTTGAAAGCATAAAGGGGATACGCATGATCAGTTCAAAGCTGTTAGGTATTGTTACCATCAACTATCTCATCTGCATGGTGGCCTATTTCACGTACCTGTTCTTCAGAAACCGCAAATTCGGCCAGGTGGTTACCGGTATCACCATTCTGGGCCTTGCCATCCACACCGTCGCGCTGGGCATGCGCTGGTATGAATCATATCAGCTGGGACACGGCCACATACCGCTTTCCAACCTGTATGAATCCCTCATGTCCCTTGCCTGGACAACGGTTATTCTTTACCTCATCGTGGAATACCGCTACAAGAGCAAGGCGCTCGGGGTGTTCATCTTTCCCCTGGTCTCCCTTGCCATGGCCTACGCCTCGCTCTCTCCCAACATCCAGGATGAGATCGAGCCGCTGGTTCCGGCTCTGCAAAGCAACTGGCTCACGTATCACGTGATGACCTGTTTTCTGTCCTACTCTGCATTTGCCATCTCTTTTGGCTCAAGCATCACCTATCTCGTCAAGTATAAAAAGGCTAAAGAAAAAGTCCCTGCAGGTGCGGATATGTCCGAGCTCTTTCCGTCCATGGAAGCGCTTGATGACATAATCTACAAAACCATAGCCATCGGCTTTCTGCTGCTGACCATCGGCATCATCACCGGCGCGGTATGGGCCAACTATGCCTGGGGAAGCTACTGGAGCTGGGACCCGAAGGAAACCTGGTCGCTCATAACCTGGCTCATGTATGCCGCATTCATCCACGCCCGCCTGACCCGCGGCTGGCGCGGACGGAAGACCGCGGTTCTCTCAATCATCGGGTTTGCTGCCGTGCTCTTCACGTTCCTCGGCGTGAATTTTCTCCTGTCGGGGCTGCACAGCTACGGTTCAGCATAAAAAACCCTTTTCCGCAGATTGCATTTGAAGCAGAGGGTATGGGTATGAAAGCATTAAAATCAGTCGTACTTTTTTGTCTGCTACTCTGTGCGTACGCCTCAGACACGACTGCACAGGGCAACCCCCTGTGGCAGGACCTCGGGCTCTACGGCGGACAGATCTACCGTATTGCCATCGATCCCTATGACAGCACATTTTTGTATGCCGGAAGCTGGAATGGCGACGGCTTCTTTGCCTCTGAAGACGGCGGTGAAACCTGGCTGGTCGGGGCAGAGAATTCAGGCTGGTTCCGTAATGTTGAGGTGTATGACATTGATATAGATCCTTACAACCCGCAGAACATCTGGGTCGCCAATAATCACTATGTGGATGTGAGTTATGATTTCGGGCTCACCTGGAAAACATTTTTTTTCGCCGAAGACGAGGGACGATTCTGCTATACGGTCAAGGTTGATCCTCATGATGTGACCGGAAATACCGTGTATGTGGGTACCGGCGGGCCGGACGGAACTGACGACCTAGGGGTGCTCTACAAGACGATCGATGGCGGCGACACCTGGTTTAAAATGGAGAACACGTTTCCGGAGGATTATCAGCCGTTCAATATCTGGGATATCGACGTCAATCCTGCCATACCTGATGAAATATGGATGACATCACGCAAGGCCGGCCTCTCTCCGGAGGGCAGAATCTTCATGACCATGGATGGCGGAAGTAAGTGGTGGGCGTGGAATGTGGCGCAATGGTTTGACGGCACATTTTATCCTTTTTCTTTTCTTGACGAAATTCTCGTTCATCCGCAAAATCCTTATCTTGTTTTTTCCGTTGACGGGTATGGCGTACTGCGTAAAAAGGACGGCACCAACACCGCTACCGGGTGGTCCTGGGTGACCGACAGAACCGGCAGCCGTGCCCTCTGCATAGCGCCGCTCTATCCATACCCCCTCTACGCCGGACTGCGCGGCAGCGTGGCAAAAAGCACTGATGACGGTGATTCCTGGAATTATTACGACCGGCCGGGAGAGTTTCTCACCCTGGCTGCAGACCCTTCTGATCCGGACCTCCTGTTTGGCGGTGATTTGAACCAGGGAATCTTTAAAAGTTCTGACGGAGCGCAAACCTGGGAGCCGAAAAATACCGGCGTCAGGGCAAACCAGGTATTCTCCTCTGCTGTTTCTCCGAAAAGTCCCGGCACCCTTGTTGCCGGCACCCTTGCAGGAGTTTACCGGCAGGAGGGCTCAGAACCATGGGCACAGGTCAATGATTCAATTGCCTATGCGGTCAGCTTCAATCCCGCGCAGGAAGCCACCATCTTTGCCGGGTTTGACTGGGCGCTGGGGAAAAGCACGGACAATGGCGCCACCTGGACCTATACCGATGTCTCGGATAAACCAGACGGGCATAAAGTCAGTTCCATTGCAATTGCTACAAATTTTGACACAATTTTTGCCGGGATTTCTTTCTCCTCAGGCAAACGCGGGGAGCTCATAAAAAGTATAAATGCCGGCGCTACCTACAATATGATCTGGGAAACCCCGGTGCGGGTCAATGCCGTGGCGCTCCGTCCGGCAAACCCGCAGTTTGTTTATGCGGGAACCGGAAATTTTTATGCCCCTATCAGCCCCGGCACTGTCTATAAAAGCGTTGATGGCGGCAGAACCATGGTGGCTGCGACATCCCTCCAGCTTGTCGTTAACAGTATTGCCATAGCTGCTGAAAACCCGGACATTGTCTATATCGGGTGCGGTGCAAGTAATAACAGCTATGCGGGAATCTATAAAAGCACTAATGCGGGCATGACCTGGGAGGAAAAAACCGGAGGGCTGCCGAAAGGGGCTGACGGGAAACCTGCGTTTGCCGTTACCAGCGTAAAAATCGACGCGACAAACCCGGATATCGTGTATGCAGCGCTGTTCCGTCACGGGATATATGTAAGCCTCGACAGCGGAAATTACTGGACCTGTGCCGGACTTTCAGATTATATGATCTTCGATGTAAACAGCAGGTCTGCGGCCGCGCGCGCTGCCAGCGTGTTTAGGCAAAAAGATCTGACACAAAACATCCCCTCTTCCACTATTCTTGCGGGAACTGCCAGCGGCATATTGCAATGCTCATCGTCCGGCACCGGCCTGCTCAGCGGCGCTATTACCGCGCAGGACACTGGCGGCATGATTGACAACGCGGCAGTTGCTTCCTCCAGCGGAAGCTCATGCGCCAGCAGCGATGGTTTTTATCTATTAATGATTCCTGCCGGTGTGCATGATATCGAGGTTGCAGCCGATGGCTATGACAGCGCTTCGCTCTCCGGAATTACGGTCAATGCCGGTGAAATAGTTACCCGTGACATAACGCTTTCTCCGGCCGGAAGTGATGACGGCGGCTGTGCTGCAACAGAGCTTCTTAAAAACAATGCCAACAGGAAACACCTTCCAGTGCTTCGGGCCTTCAGGGACGCTGTGCTGAAAAAATCAGTGGCAGGGAAAAACCTGGTTTCCCGGTACTACGCAGCGGGCAGCGAAGTCCGGGACGTGCTGAAGAGAAACCCGCGGCTGCGGGCACGCGCTTTAAAACTGCTGCAGCACGCCATGCCGGTTGTTCTTGCATCCCGCGCCGCGCAGTCAGTCTCAATACCTGCAGAACTTCTCAATGAAGCAAGCTGTTTTCTGTTTGATCTCGAGCAGGCTTCACCTGCAGGGCTTAAAGCGCGGATTTATACATTCCGCCGGGAAATGAAGCAGGAGAATTTTCTGCGTCTGGTAAATCCCCGCTGAACCGGGCAGCGCTATGCTTTTCACTGCTGCCCGAGCGTGCGATAGAGGGAAAATATATTTGCAAGCTCTTCCGAAAAACAGGTTTCGATGACCTTCATAATACCGGGGCCGGCCTGCCGGGCTATCGCTTCCGGCGCAGGGAAGACCCCGGACGCGGGAATTTCCAGAACCAGAAAACCGCTGTTATCTCCCTCCCCATAGATGTGCGGCATCTCAAGGGGCAGCCCTGAGAGCTTCAGGGCATTGATTGCCGCCCACGTTCTCTCGGCATCCCCTCGCGCCATTCTCAAAACGATCAGTCTGCGCTCATCAGCACCGCAGTTCATGGTCACGGCAGCCTGCCGCTCTTCACGCGGCAGCGCGGCCAGCATGTTTAATATTTCTTCCAGCTGGTAGCCGCTTTTATACATGCCACGGAACTGAGGCGACCTGATTTTTTCATACGCACCCGAGGTATAGATGCTGGTAAGCCTGCCGCGCCGCAGGTCCCGCTGTATCATGGCCAGGGTTTTGTTTTGCAGCTCCCGGGCGTACCGCGAAAGATTGTCATGCGTACTGTCATTTGCCGATAGATAGCCCCGGAGAAAACGCAGGCGGTCCTTTGCACTCACCTCATATCCCGTGCGGTTCAGTTTCACGAGAAGCTCTGTTTTTTTCTGTTCCGCAATATGAGCGGTAATCGCAGCGCGCTCACAGTCGATGAAATAAATCCGGTGGCTGCAGCCCTCTTTCCTGATCAGAAAATTATTGAGGCTGTAGTCGTTCTGGTAGATGCCTGACTGAAAGATTGTGGCCGTGAGCCTGCCAAAGGATGAGATGATACTGCGGCGCTCAGCTGCGGTGCATGAACGCCTGCAGGCGTTCCGCGGATCAAGAAAAAAGTCTTTCAGCTCACAGGTATCGCTTAAAAAATGCAGCGCGAGCAGGCTTTCGCGAACAAAGCCCCCCTGCACTTGTTCGGCAGCGAGCAGGGGCATTGCGGCAGCAATGCCTCTGCTGTTTATGGCGCAGGCAATGCGGAATTCATGCAGGGCCCGGGAACCGCGCGCCGCGTTTTTCAGAATTCCTGCAAGACCCCTGCTTTTATATTTTTTTACCAGACAGGTCGCTCCAGGTTCCCGCGGCGGGAAAGGCAGCGTAATAATTTCCTTGGTGCTCGTCTGCTTGAGAAGCTGCCCCGGAGGAGTTTTTTGAAAAAGGCGGGCACAGAAGTCCTGCCATTCGCGCTCTGAATAGAGTGAAACAAGATCATCCCTGACGACAAGCCTCATGCCTGAATATTTTTTAGCTGTATACCCTTCTATGGGACGCATGTTGTTATTTTCTTGTTTTGTCAGAAATTATCTCACGCGATCACTCGAACCCTTGACCCCTGGAACCCTCAATTCACTTCCCTATTATTTCCTCTATTGCGCGCCTAATCTTTTTCCCGTTGTCGGTAAATTCCCGGTGCCATGGATGATCCGGGTCGGTAGCGGCAAGGCGTCGGGCAAGGTTATGTCCAAAGTCAATGAGTACATAGAGCTTAAAAAACTCCTGCGTAGCCGCGAATTCCTCTTGCTCGCCGGCTGCCATGCCGGCAAAGTACTGGGCATCAAAAAGCCGCAGCAATTCCGCGCTGTCACGACAGAAGTGCGCAACCAGCTGATAATACTCGATCTGCCGCGGCAGGTAGCGTATGTGCCCCACATCGAGAAGATACAGGCTCCCGTCCTCGCGCGCCATGATATTGCCGGGGTTGGGGTCGCCGTGGGAAAGGCTGAAGGAGCTGATGCCGGCGACAGCGGTCTTTCCCGCTTCCAGTCGCGCAATACAGCACTCCGCCATGCGCCCGGAAACAGAGCGGTCAAGCTGCCCCCACTCTTTCAGCCGGCCGCGGGACTTTATCAGCAGGGATTCATACAGGCCGCCGGTGTTCCGCTCTGCAAGCTTGCCCCACGTGTCACGCCGAATGCTGTGCAGCCGGGAAAAGAGGCCGGCTAGTGCAGGGATCAGGTCAACGGGAGAATCTTTTTCAAAAATGGTTGCGCCGGTAATGCGCTCCTCGCAGATGACATGCAGCCGCGGCCAGCTGAACATGCTTCGGTCCTCGTGGGCGTAAAGAACGCGGGGAACAGGGATGTTATGGTGCAGGAGATGGTCAGCTGCCGCCACCAGCGTTCTGAAGCGCTGTTGTTTAGTGACCCCCTTCACCACCAGCGGCGGCGCTCCCCCAATATCCAGGAAGAATACATGGTTATGGACGCCGAGCTCTGTTGCTTCAAGCGAGAACCGGCGCTCCGGCCAGCCAAGCTTTTCCCGGAGCGTGTCCCGGACAAAACGCTCCATCCGCTGCGTAACTTCCTTCCTGTTTTTCATATGCGCGGGGCAACAATGCGTTCAGTTTATAGTAGCTGCCTGGTCGATGCGGCCGGCGCGTCCTGCTACCCGGCCTGCGCCAGGCCCGGATTTTTCTGCGGCGGGGTGCTCTGAATGGTATACATCGAATAGTAGAGGCCCTTATGCTGCAGGAGTTCTTCATGAGAACCCTCTTCCGCAATGGTTCCTTCTGACATCACGATGATGCGGTGCGCATTGCGCACCGTGGAGAGCCGGTGGGCAATCATAATGGTGGTTTTTCCCCGCATGAGGTTCTCTAACGCTGCCTGCAATTCCTTCTCCGAGCGGCTGTCAAGCGATGAGGTCGCCTCATCAAGAATCAGTATCGGCGCTTCCCTCAGTATGGCCCGGGCAATCGCTATCTTCTGCCGCTGGCCGCCGGACAGGCGCGCCCCCTGCTCGCCGATAATGGTCTGATACCCCTGCGGCAGGTGCTCGATAAAATCATGGGCAAAGGAAGCCCGGGCCGCGGCGATAATCTGCTGCTCTGATCTATTGCGGCTGCCGTAGGCAATATTATTCAGCACCGTATCATTGAAGAGAATGGTGTCCTGGGTCACAATCGCCATCTGGCTGCGCAGCGATTTGATGGTGCGCTCGCGTATGTCCGCGCCGTCAACCAGCACCGCGCCGCCCTTAACATCATAGAAGCGCAGTATGAGATTGGCAATAGTGGTTTTGCCGGCTCCGCTGGGCCCCACGATGGCAACCGTTTGGCCGGCATTGACCCTGAAGCTGACATCTCTCAGTACCGGCTTTTCTTCATACCCGAACACCACGTTTCTGAATTCAAGCGACTCCTGTATCAGCGGCATGGGTGTTGCCTCCGGCGCATCGGCAATATCAGGCATTGTATCGAATATGGCAAACACCCGCACCGCGGCAGCCATGCCTTCCTGTATCTGCTGATTTACCTTGTTCATTGACTGCACCGGCTTATAGAGCATGCCCAGGGCGGCGATAAAGGAAAAAAACTGGCCGGTCGTTATAGCACCGCTGATAACCGCTGATCCCCCGTAATAAATGGTTGCCGCTGCCATTAACCCGCCGACGCTCTGTATCACCGGCGATGAAAGAGCATTCACTTTCAGGGTCTTTACCTTGATGCGGAAGAGCCGGTCATTCTCCCGGGCAAAGCGCTCATTTTCATAGCGCTCCATGCAGAACGCCTTTACAATCCGGTTGCCGGAAATGGTTTCCGTGAGAAACGTGCTGATATGGCCGATTTTTTCCTGGCTGCGGCGGCTGTAGCGCTTGCTCTTTTTCCCGAAGCGGGTGATGGGGATCATGACCCAGGGCAGAATCAGAAAGCAGATACATGCCAGCCGCCAGTTCTGATAGAAGGCGACCGCTGTCAGCCCGATGATAAGAAAGCAGTTCATCAGCACCTTGGCAATGGCATCGGACACCGAGCGCTGCAGAACGCCGATGTCATTGGCAATGCGGGACATGAGCATGCCGGTGGTGATTTTATGAAAAAAGGAGAGCGACAGTCGCTGAGTATGGCGGTACAGGGCATCCCGCAGGTCCGTCACCACGCGGTTCCCCACATACCCCATCAGGTATTCCTGGCCGTAATCAAAGATGCCCTTCAGCAGGTAGGCGAGGATGAGGGCAGCGGGAATAACGGCAAGCATGGTGCTGTCTTTTTTGAGAAATATATCATCAATTGCCGGCTTGACCAGATACGCAATAAGCGCGTTGATTCCGGAAAAGAAAATCATGCAGACAATGGCGACGGTAATACGCATCCGGTACGGCTTGACAAAGACAAGCAGTCGTTTGTAGGTTTCCATAGCTTAAGTGAATATATGAAAAGACCCTGTTTTGTCAAGGTAACAAAAGGCGGCGCAGCATGAAGAGGCACAAAGGCAGCAGGCATAAAGTAATAAATCCGGGTGCCGTCTCGTCCATTAATCTTTTCGCTTTTACTATTCCCTATTCCCTGTTCACTATTCACTGTTCAAAATTATTATAAATTCCCGTGTGCTGAGAAGACTTTTTAATTGACACATAATCCTGCTCTGCCTATACTTACCCCGTCAAAAAAACAGGCTTTTATCAATTACAATCGTGGCCTCAGCAATTCATTCCACCTGTGGGAGCATGTCAGTTTTTCTTCTGTTTTCATCATTGATCAACGCTCGGCAATGCGCGCAGCGCCTGGCAGCGCTGCTGTGCCCAACCCTGCTTCTGGGAGCCCTGCTGTTGCCCGGCTGTTCCCTGCAGCGGTTTGCCGCCAATCGGCTCGGTGATGCGCTCGCTTCCGGCGCCTCGGTGTATGCCACAGACGATGACCCGGAGCTGGTCGCTGCGGCCCTGCCCTTCGGTCTCAAGACCATCGAAAGCCTTTTGCTGCAGTCCCCGCACCACAGGGGATTGCTTCTTGCAGCAACCAGCGGGTTCACCCAGTACTCCTACGCCTTTGTGCAGACCAGGGCGGATTTCGCCGAGGACCATGACCTGGCCCGCGCTAAGGCGCTCCGTGAGCAAGCGTGCAGCCTCTATTGCCGGGCGCTGGGTTATGGTATGCGCGGTCTGGAAGAAATCCGGCCCGGCGTGCGCACCGCGCTTGCAGCCGAGCCGACGGCAGCGCTGTCCGGGTTTCGCGCAGCGGACGTGCCGCAGCTCTACTGGACGGCGATGGCCTGGGGAGCAGCGATCGCGCTCAAAAAAACTGACGCTGAACTGGGCGCGGGCCGGCCCCAGGTCGAAGCGCTCATGAAACGCGCTCGAGAGCTTGATGAGGACTACGAACAGGGGGCGATCTATGATTTCTTTATCGTCTACGAAGGCGGAAGGCCGGCGCGGCCGGGGGCTCTGTTGAACGCGCCCGCGCCAGTCTGGAACGCGCGCTGCAGCTTTCCAAGGGCCTGCGCGCAGCCCCGCTGGTATCATTTGCGGAAACGGTTGATGTCGGTATTCAGAACCGGGCCG